>NZ_JBIVXP010000006.1:37541-118617 GCF_044769305.1 Streptomyces sp. NPDC090499 | reverse complement strand
CGGTGAGCCGGAGCGCCGCCCCTACCGCCCGCGCTCCACCCGCTCCACCCGCTCCGTCCGCTCCACCGGCTCCAGTACGGCCGGTGAGCCGGAGCGCCGCCCCTACCGCCCGCGCTCCACCCGCTCCACCCGCTCCGTCCGCTCCACCGGCTCCAGTACGGCCGGTGAGCCGGAGCGTCGCCCCTACCGCCCGCGCTCCGCCCGCTCCGTCCGCTCCACCGGGTCCAGTACGGCCGGTGAGCCGGAGCGTCGCCCCTACCGCCCGCGCTCCGTCCGCTCCGTCCGCTCCACCCGCTCCACCCGCTCCACCCGCTCCACCCGCTCCACCCGCTCCGGCAGCAGCCGCGAGCCCGCCCGCCGTTCGCCGAACGCGTCGTCCGGGTTGGACAGCACGCACGTGTCCAGCGACAGGCAGCCGCAGCCGATGCAGTCGGTCAGGTGATCCCGCAGGCGGTTGAGCTGCCTGATGCGCTCGTCCAGTTCCGCACGCCAGGCCGCCGAGAGGCGGGCCCAGTCCGCGCGGGTCGGCGTGCGTTCCTCGGGGAGTTCCGAGAGGGCCTCGCGGATCGTGCCGAGGGGGATGCCGACGCGCTGTGCCGCCCGGACGAAGGCCACCCGGCGCAGGGTGTCGCGGGTGTAGCGGCGCTGGTTGCCGGAGGTCCGCCGACTGCTGATGAGCCCCTTGGACTCGTAGAAGTGCAGCGCGGAGACGGCGGCGCCGCTGCGTGCGGACAACTGGCCCACGGTCAGCTCGTGGATCTTCTCGGGAATCTGCGGCACCCCGCAGAGCCTACCCACCGGGTACGGGCCGCGGTCCGTTGACAGGGGACGCATACCCGACCATGCTAAGCAGTTGCTTAGACAATGCACGCGTGATCCGTGAGTGCGAGAGGGCCGGCGACATGGCAGAACCGAGGATCTTCACCTCCCCCGACGAGCTGAAGGCGGCCGTGGGCGAGCAACTGGGCTGGACCGACTGGCTGGAGGTCGACCAGAAGCGGATCGACCTGTTCGCGGACGCGACCGGCGACCACCAGTGGATCCACGTCGACCCGGAGAAGGCGGCCGCAGGACCGTTCGGCACGACGATCGCGCACGGCTATCTGACCCTGTCGCTGCTCCCGCTCTTCGGCCCCCAGCTGATCGCGGTCGAGGGCGTGAAGATGGGCGTGAACTACGGCACCAACAAGGTCCGCTTCCCCGCCCCAGTCCCGGTCGGCTCCCGGGTGCGCGCCACCGCGAAGATCACCGGGGTCGAGGACGTCACGGGCGGCGTGCAGGTGACGGTCGCCTTCAGCGTGGAGCGCGAGGGCGGCGACAAGCCGGTCTGCGTCGCGGAGTCGGTGTCCCGGTACTACCTCTGAGGACGTCGGGCCGCTACCTGGCCCCGACCATCCGCAGCACGAGGTCGGCGTAGAGCGCGCCGACCTCCTCGGGGGTCCGGGGACCGTCCACGTTGAACCAGCGGGCGACGTCGACGCAGAGCGACAGCACCGCGAGGGTGGTGCCGTGCACGTCGATCACGTCGAACTCGCCGGTCGCGACACCCTCCTGGATGATCCCGCGCACCTCGGCGTCCACCTGGCGGCGCAGGTCGAGGATCTCGGCGCGGGAGCCGGGGCCGAGGGCGTCGAGTTCGTACTGCACGACCCGGGCGGTGGTGCGCCGCCCGGCGTGCCAGCGGACGAAGGAGCTGACGGCGTCGGCGAGCCGCTCGGTGGCCGTGCCCTCGCGCCGGGCGGCCGCCTGGAGGATCTCCAGGACCCTGTCGTGACCGATGCGGCTGATCCGGTGGAGCAGCTCTTCCTTGGTCTTGTAGTGGATGTAGAGCGCGGCGGGGCTCATGCCGGCCCGGCCCGCGATGTCGCGGGTGGTGGTGGCGTGGTAGCCGCGCTCGGCGAAGGCCTCCACGGCGGCGACCAGCAGGCGCCGGGCTGCGTCAGGGGTGACCTCTTCCCACGGCTCGACCTCGCCGCCGGTCGTCTCCTCTGCCGTACTCATCGCTCGCTCGCCCCTCTCGGTACCGGAGCTCCACCATACCGCCCCGGCTGAGCGAGCGCTTAGTGTGCCCGCTCAGAGCTTTACCCGGGCCGCGGCGGGCCCGGAGCTTCCCTCAGAGCTTCTCGAAGGGGTCGTGTTCGGCGAGCAGCTTCTCCAGCCTGGCCTGGTCGACGCGGCTGACGATCTGCCCGGCCTCCTGGCGGTCGCGGACGACCTTCGCGAGCGTGAAGGCGGAGGTGACGAGGTAGAGCACGGCGATGCCGAGGAAGCCGCGCACCCAGGCGTCCGCGTGCAGCCGGAAGATGCCGATGGCGGTGGCCGTGACGGCGAGGGCGAAGGAGGCGACGGCCTGGCCGTAGAAGGCGGCCGTGTTCTGGTGTCTGACCGGTGTGTCACTCATGGTCAGAGCATCGCCGGAGGTGGCCCGCGCCACATCCGTCCGGATACTCAGGGGCGTACTCAGAACGCCGAGACGCCCGTCAGCGCCCGCCCGATGAGCAGCTTCTGGATCTGGCTGGTGCCCTCGTAGAGGGTCATCACGCGGGCGTCGCGCAGGAGTTTGCCCGCCGGGTACTCGTCGATGTAGCCGTAGCCGCCGAAGACCTGGAGGGCGTTGTTGGCGGCGCGCACGGCGGCCTCGGAGGCGAAGAGCTTGGCCTTGGAGGACTCGGTGGCGAACGGCAGCCCGCGGTCGATCAGATCGGCGACCCGCCAGGTCAGCAGGCGGGCCGCGTCCACGTCGACGGCGATGTCGCTGATGAGTTCCTGGACGAGCTGGTGCCCGGCGATGGGCGTGCCGAACTGCTCGCGCTCCCCCGCGTACCGGACGGCCGCGTCCAGCGCGGCCTGCGCTATCCCGACGCAGCCGGCGGCGACCGACATCCGCCCCTTGGCGAGCGCCGACATGGCGACCGAGAAGCCCTTGCCCTCGGGGCCGAGCATCGCGGCGGCGGGGACCCGGACGTCCTCCAGGACGAGCTCGGCGGTGGCCTGGCCGCGCAGGCCGAGCTTGCCGTGCAGGGGGCGCCGGGTGAGGCCGGGGGCGTCGGCCGGCACCAGGAAGGCGGAGACGCCCTTGTGGCCGGGGGCGTCGGTGGAGCGGGCGAAGAGGAGGACGACGTCGGCCCAGGTGCCGTTGGTGATGAACATCTTGGTGCCGTTGACGACGTAGTCGTCGCCGTCGCGAACGGCGCGGGTGGTGAGGTTGCCCGCGTCGGAGCCGGTGCCGGGTTCGGTGAGGCCGAAGCAGCCGACGTACGAGCCGGAGGTGAGCCCCGGCAGCCAGCGCCGCTTCTGCTCCTCGTCACCCCAGGCGGCGACGGTCTTGGCGACCAGCCCGAGGGATACGGAGACGATCCCGCGGACCGAGGAGTCCCCGCGGCCCAGCTCCTCCGTCACCAGGCAGTACGCGAGATGGTCGCCGCCCGAGCCGCCGTACTCCTCGTCGACGGTCAGGCCCAGGAAGCCGACCTCGCCGAGCTTCTTCACGATCCCCCGGTCGACCTCCTCGGCGCGGTCCCAGGCGATCACGTTCGGGGCGATCTCGCGGTCGACGAAGTCCCGGGCGAGCTGCCGTACGGCGGTCTGCTCCTCGCCGAGTCCCAGGTTCACCATGCGACCACCCTTTAAATTAGCACTGCTAGTTTCTTTCCTCGGCCCTACTATGTGCGCCATGGCCCGACCGCGCAAGCCCCTCCTCAGCACCGACCGGATCGTCCGGGCGGCCCGGGAACTCGTGGACGCGGAGGGTCTGGCGGCCGTCTCCACCCGCCGGCTCGCGGCCGAGCTGGGGGTGAGCGGACCCTCGCTCTACAACCACTTCCGCACCAAGGACGAGATCCTGGAGGCGGTCGCGGACTCGGTCAGCGCACAGGTCGACCTGTCGATGTTCGAGGACCTCGGGCAGGGGGCCGGGCGGGACTGGCGGACCGCGCTGCACGACTGGGCGGTGTCGTACCGGGCGGCGCTCCGCGACCACCCGAACATCGTCCCGGTGCTGGCCCGGGGCCCCGGCCGCCGCCCGGCCGGGCTGCGGCTCGCCGACGTGGTCTACGGCGCGATGGTGGGCGCGGGGTGGCCGGCGGCGCAGGCGACGTCGATCGGCGCGCTGATGCGGTACTTCATCATGGGGTCGGCGCTGGGGTCGTTCGCCGGGGGGTTCGTGGACGACGCGAGCGCGTACGATCCGGCCGACTATCCGCATCTGGGGCAGGCGCATCTCCTCTCGGAACGCCAGGAGAAGATCGACGAGCGGGCGTTCGAGACGGGGTTGCGGGCGTTGCTGGACGGGTTGAGCGAACAGTTCGCACAGGTGAAGGGAACGGCGTAGGGCGCGGTTCGGCCGGCCGGCCTGGTGCCTCCTCCACCCACCCGTCCGAAATCCGCCAGCCCCGGTCCACCTCCTCTCCTTACCCTCGACCACATGACGAAGCCCGACCACCGCCTCCTCCCCGTCGCCGCAGCCGCCGTCACCGTCGTGCTCTGGGCGTCGGCCTTCGTGTCGATCCGCAGTGCGGGCGGCTCCTACTCCCCCGGCGCGCTCGCCCTGGGCCGGCTGCTCTCCGGGTCGCTCGTGCTCGGGCTCCTGTGCGTCGTACGGCGCGAAGGGCTGCCGCCCCGGTCCGCCTGGCGCGGGATCGCGATCTCCGGGCTGCTCTGGTTCGGCTTCTACAGCGTCGTGCTGAACTGGGGCGAGCAGCAGGTGGACGCCGGCACCGCCGCCCTCGTCGTGAACATCGGCCCGATCCTGATCGCCCTGCTCGGCGCCCGGCTGCTCGGCGACCCGATGCCGCCGCGGCTGCTCGCGGGAATGGCCGTGTCGTTCGCGGGCGCGGTGACCGTCGGCCTGTCGATGTCGGGCGAGGGCGGTTCCTCGGTGCTCGGCGTGGTGCTGTGCCTGCTGGCGGCCGTCGCGTACGCCGGCGGCGTGGTCGCGCAGAAGCCGGCGCTCGGACATGCGAGCGCGCTCCAGGTGACGACGTTCGGGTGCCTGATCGGCGCCGTCCTGTGCCTGCCGTTCTCCGGGCAGCTCGTCGGCGAGGTGGCCGGTGCCCCGCTCTCCGCGACCCTCAACATGCTGTACCTGGGCGTGTTCCCGCTCGCCCTGGCCTTCACCACGTGGGCGTACGCGCTCGCCCGTACGACGGCCAGCCGGATGGGCGCGACCACGTACGCGGTGCCCGCACTGGTCGTTCTGATGTCGTGGCTGGCGCTCGGGGAGGTGCCCGGTGTGCTGACGCTCGCGGGCGGGGTGCTGTGCCTGGCCGGTGTCGCGGTGTCCCGGTCGCGGGCGCGGGCCTCCCGGGTGGTGGCCGCCGCGCAGGAGCCCCGGCCCGAGGAGACCCGGAAGCCTGCGTGACGGCACCGCCCGGAGCACGACGGCTCAGAACACCACCAGTGCCCGGCCGCCCTTGCCCGCCAGCATGTTCTCGAAGGCGACCGGGATGTCCTCCAGTGCGATCCGCTCCGTCACCAGCGCGGACAGGTCCAGGCGGCCCGCCCGGACGTGTTCGGCGAGCAGCGGCAGGTCGCGGGCCGGGTCCGAGTTGCCGTAGACGCAGCCGGAGAGGGTGCGGCCCCAGTGGAAGAGCTCCAGGGCGTTGAAGGTGACCTGTTCGGTCTTGGCGCCGATGCCGACCACCGTCGTACGGCCGCCCCGGCGGGTGGACTCCCAGGCCGCGCGGATGCTGACCGCGCGGCCGGCGCACTCCACGGCGACGTCGACGCCCTGCTTGCCGGTGAGAGCGCGGATCGCGCGGGGCGTGGTGTCGGAGGCGACCACGTAGTCCGTGGCGCCCGCCGCCCGTGCCAGCCCCTCCTTCTCCTGCGAGACGTCCACCGCGACGATCCGGGAGGCGCCCGCGATCCGGGCCGCCTGGACGGTGGCGAGGCCCACCCCGCCGACGCCGAAGACCGCCACCGTCTCGCCCTCTCGGACGCGTGCCGAGTGGTGGACGGCCCCGTAGCCGGTGAGGACCGCGCAGCCGAGGAGGGCCGCGTCGGTGAGCGGGACGCCGGCGGGGAGCGGGAGGACGCAGGCCTCGGCGACCACGGTCTCCTCGGCGAAGGCCGCCACGTTCAGGCCGGGGTGCAGGTCGGTGCCGTCCGCCGTACGGGCGTGGACGTCGGCGGAGCCGTTCAGTGCGTTGGCGCAGAGCCAGACCTCGCCGAGCGCGCAGGCCGGACAGCTGCCGCAGGAGGGCGCCCAGTTGAGGACGACCGGGTCGCCGGGTGCCAGACGGGTGACGCCCTCGCCGACGGCCACCACCGTGCCCGCGCCCTCGTGGCCGAGGACCGCCGGGACCGGTACCCGCATGGTGCCGTCGGAGAGGGAGAGGTCGGAGTGGCAGACGCCGGCGGCGGCGAGCCGGACCCGGACCTGTCCCGGGCCGGGGTCCGGGAGTTCGATCCCGGTGACCGACAGCGGGGCGCCCACGGCGGGCAGTACGGCGGCTCGGACCGTGAAAGTCATCGCAGGAACCTCCTCAGAACTGCAGGGACTTGGTCTGGAGGTACTCGGCGAGACCGTGCGCGCCCAGCTCGCGGCCGACGCCCGACTGCTTGTAACCGCCGAACGGGGCAAGGGGGTTGAAGCGCCCGCCGTTGATGTCGACCTGACCGGTGTCCATCCGCCGGGCGAAGGCCACCGCCGCCGCCTCGTCCCCGGCCCAGACGGCGCCGGCGAGCCCGTAGACCGTGCCGTTGGCGATGCGCAGGGCGTCGTCCTCGTCGGTGTAGCGCAGGATCGACAGGACCGGGCCGAAGATCTCCTCCTGCGCGACCGTCATCTCGGGGGTGACGTCGGCGAAGACGGTCGGGCTGACGAAGTAGCCCCGCTCGTGCGGGGATTCGGGACCGCCGGCGACCAGCCGGGCGCCCTCCGCGACACCCTTCTCGATGTAGCCCCGCACCCGGGCCTGCTGCCCGGCGCTGACGACCGGGCCGATCCGGTCGCCGTACTTGGCGGCCGCCGCGGCCGCCAGCTCCACCGCCTCCTCGTACCGGTCGGTGTGCACCAGCATCCGGGTCCAGGCGCTGCACGTCTGGCCGGAGTTGGACATCACGTTGGCCACGCCGACGTTGACGGCCCTGGCGAGGTCGGCGCTCGGGAGGATGACGTTCGCGGACTTTCCGCCCAGTTCGAGGGCGACCTTCTTGACGGCGGCCCCGGCCACCGCGCCGATCTGCCTGCCGACCGCCGTGGAGCCGGTGAAGGAGACCAGGTCGACGCCCGGGTGCTCGGCGAGGGCCTGCCCGGCGACCGGACCGAGGCCGGTGACCAGGTTGAACACGCCTGCCGGGAAGCCGGCTTCGTGCACCGCCTCGGCGAACAGCTGGGCGGTGAGCGGGGTGTTCTCGGCGGGCTTCAGCACGACCGAGCAGCCCGCGGCGAGCGCCGGGGCGACCTTGGCGACGATCTGGTGCAGCGGGTAGTTCCAGGGCGTGATCGCACCGACCACGCCGACCGGCTCCTGGTAGACGGTCGAGTTGCCGACCTTCTCCTCGAAGGGGTGGGTGGCCGCCAGTTCGGCGTACGAACCCGCGACGGCGATCGGCATGCCCACGTGGACCGCCTGGGAGAACTGCAGCGGTGCGCCCAGTTCGGCGGTGACCGTCTCGGCGATCTCGTCCTTCCGGGCCGCGAGGGCGTCGCGCAGCGCGCCGAGCCGGGCCGCCCGCTCGGCGGGCGGGGTGGCGGCCCAGACCGGGAGGGCGGCACGGGCGGCGCGCACGGCGGTGTCGACGTCCAGCGCACCGCCCGCCGGGACCCGGCCGACGACCTGCTCGTCGACCGGGTTCACGACCTCGATCACGTCCCGGCTCTCGGCGGCGCGCCAGGCGCCGTCGATGTACAGGCCGTCATGTGCCTTCATGCTGCTTCCTCCCGGCGGGGCTGCGTCGTCCGAGTCACAAACTAGCGACGATAGTTTTAGTGCGCCAGACGTGCCCCGGGACCCACTTCGGAACCATCAGAAGTCGACCTGTGCGTGCTCGTCCACCCTGCCCACGCTCTCCTGCGCGAAGGCCTTCTCGTAGGCCCGCCGGATCTCCTCGATCTTCCGGTCGCTGCTCTTCGCCACCGTCTCCGGATACAGCAGGACCAGCACGTACGACCGCTCCTTCTCGATCGTCCCGCGCACGTCCCGCCACTGCCCGCGCCCGCTCTGCACGGTGAGCCCGTCGGGGAAGTCCGGGGTGACCTCCTTGTCGACGAAGGCCGTGAACTGCCGGTCGGTGACGGCCGGTCCGCCGTCCGGGCGGGCGGTGCCGAAGAGCAGCCGGGTCTCGATGTACGGCTTGCCATGCGCCGGTACGGCGGAGGGGTGGCCGGCGGCCAGCGCCGTGTACGCGGCCGGAGCGCCGGCGAGCAGGATCCCGGCCACCGCGAGGGCCGACCGGTTGCGGAGGTAATGAGTGTGCATGCCCCCTTCCTAGAGGGACCGCCCCTCCCAGGTCCGCGCTTCCGGCCGGAGTTCACTCGTCCAGGTCGAACCGCGGCGCCCCGCCCGGTCACTTGGTCGCGGTCAGGTGGGCGAAGACCACCACGTTGCTGGTGTAGCCGGTCCGCCGGCTGAAGAGGCCACCGCAGGTGATCACGCGGAGTTCGGGGCGCCGGGTCGGGCCGTACACCTCCTCGTCGGGGAAGCCGGTCTTGTCGTAGACCTTCACCCGGTCCACGGTGTACACGGCGGTACGGCCGTCCGCGCGCCCGGCCTCGATCCGCTTGCCGGGCTTGACCTGGGCGAGCGCCGCGAAGACGGCGGGTCCCGTCCTGGTGTCGCGGTGGCCGACGGCGATCGCGAGGCCGGACTCGCCCGGCGTGGCGCCGCCCTGGAACCAGCCGATCAGCTTCGGGTCGTCGACCGGCGGTGTCTCCAGCTGCCGGCCCCGGTCGAGCCGGACCCCGACGACCGGCGCGTCGACGCCCAGGAACGGGATGCGCATCGACGTCGGCCGGGACCGGGGCAGCGGGCGGGGCGGGGGCCCGGCCGCGCCCGGACCGGCCGCCGCCAGGGCGTCCGACCCGTCCGGCGCGGCCGACCCGTCGTGCCCCCACCACCGGACCACTGTCACCAGGAGGATCGCCAGCAGGGCCGTCCTGGCGAGGCGGTAGGCGCGGGTCCGGTACCAGGGCCTGCGTCTGCGCCTACGCGGCGCCATGGGGCCGACGGCGGATCAGCCTGACGTACACCACGCCGCTGGCCGCGACCAGGGTGACGGCCGTGGCGGCGGCCACGGGCGAGAACGCGGCCGTCGTGTCGGCGATGCCGCCGCCGCCCGCGTGCACACCGCCCTGCGGGCCGTCGTGGTCACCGCCCTGTCCCCAGGACGAGTCGCTCCGCTGGTTGTCCTGGATCTGCCCGTTCGGACCGTCCTGGCCGCCCTGGTCGTTCGGGCCGTTCGGGCCGCCGTTCGGACCGTTCTGGTCGTTCGGGCCGTTCGGACCGTTCTGGCCGTTCTGGCCGTTCTGGTCCTGCGGACCGTCCTGCCTGCCGTCGTGGCAGTTGACCCGGAAGATCTTCTCCTTGCTCGCGCCGTTCACGATCCACGTGAGCCGGTACTGCCCGTCGGCCAGCCCCAGCGGGTCGGTGTGACCGGCGCCCCCGGCGAGCTGGATGGTGCCGGTGACGCTGGCGGCGGTGGGCAGCGGGGGCTGCGGCGTGATGGTGTAGTCGATCGCGCGAAGGATGTCGAAGTTGACGGCGTCGAGGTAGAACTTGCAGACCAGCGGGTCGTCCTTCGAGACGCCGAAGGGCACGCCCACACGGTGGAGCCTGATGTCGCCGTTCTCCCCCACGGCCGCCGCGTTCGGCGCCGCCACCCAGGATGCTCCCGCCGCGGCGAGGGCGGTGAGGATGACGGTGGCGCCCGCACGGGAACCGGCGGTGCGCGGATGTGTGAGCGTGACCATGCAAGCTCCTCCGAGTTAGATGATTTTCATACAAATCGGCCTTTCGTCTGGACTGTCACTCATGCACGCCACGACCCGCGGGACCCACGTCCGACGCGCCGTCAGATATCGCTCGTGCGGCGCAACGCCGGTCCCTTGCGCCGCGCCGACGGCACCCGACCGGCGCCCTGGCCCCCTCCCGCAGCCCCCGGCGAGCGCACCGCCACCCCCGCCGACACCAGCAGCAGCGCGCCCAGCATCACGAACGGCGCGGCCACCCCGGCCACCCCCGCCAGCAGCCCCGCCCCGGCCGGCGCGGCCACCTGGCCCAGCCGGTTGCCGGTCAGCCGCAGAGCGAGCGCCGTGGAGCGGGCGCCCTCGGGTGCGGCCTGCACGACCGTCGTCATCGACAGCGGCTGCCCGACCCCCAGGCAGAAACCGAGTACGGCGAGCATCAGGGCCAGCGCCCACACCGGCACCGGGACCGCGATCCCCGCGCACAGCACCGCCGCCAGGAAACAGGTCACCGTCAGCAGCAGCGGCCGCCCGAGCAGCCGCAGCAGCGGCGTGAGGACGAGCCGGCAGGCGATCGTCGCCCCCGCCCGCACACTGAGCAGCACACCGATCACGGCCGGGGAGATGTCGCGGTGCTCGCCGACCACGGGAAGGTAGGCGGTCAGGATGTCGGTCGCGGACAGCACCGAGAGGCTGATCAGCATGCCGGCGGGAACCCCCCGGGCGCCCAGGATGCGGCCCACCGGCACCCGGTCCCGCTGCGCCGCACGGGACTTGACCGCCGTACGGTCCTCGATGCGCCACAGCGACGTGAACGCGACCGCCGCCCCCGCGCCCGCCGCCACCAGCGCGGACGCGCTCGTGCCCGCCATGTCCGGCCCGCCGATGACCGCACCCGCCGCGATCGGCCCGACCAGCTGGCCCAGCGACGCACCGATGGTGAAGTGGCCGAAGTTCCGGTCCTGTTCGTGCGCCGCCGACTGACGGGCCACCAGCGACTGCGCGCCGATCACGAAGCACAGGTGGCCGAGGCCCATCACCCCGCTCCACAGGGCCATCGCCCAGAGGGAGCCGGCCATGCCGCTGAGCGCGCAGCCGCCGGATATCAGGACGACGCCGACGGGCAGCAGGGGCGCGCAACGGCCGTGGTCGGTACGGCGGCCCAGCGGTACGGCGGCGAAGAGCGGGAGCAGGGCGTAGACCCCCGCGAGGACACCGACGGCCCGTTCGTCGGCGCCGAGGGCGAGCGCCCGGTAGGAGACGGCGGGGCGGGCCATGGACACGGCGCCCTGCGCGAAGCCGAAGGCGATGACGAGACGGAGCAGCCAGCGGCGGTTCCTGCCGGGCGCCATGGTGAAACCTCCCAGTGGTATGTCACATACTCCCCTGCAGTGCTGTGTGACATAGCACCGCGTGTGCCATGTCACACGGTCCCGAACAGGACCCCCGCCCCGAGCACCACCGCCGACGTCAGCGCAGCCCACTTCACGACGAACCGCGTGTGGTCGCCGAACTCGACCTTGGCCATGCCGACCAGGACGTAGACGGCGGGCACCAGCGGGCTGGACATGTGCAGCGGCTGGCCGACGATCGAGGCGCGGGCGATCTCCACCGCGGGGACGCCGTGCGCCTGGCCGGCCTCGGCGAGCACCGGGAGGATGCCGAAGTAGAAGCCGTCGTTCGACATGAAGTACGTGAGCGGGATGCTCAGCACGCCGGTGACGAGGGCCATGTGCGGGCCCAGGCCGTCGGGGATGTTGCCGACGAGCCAGTCGGCCATGTGGTCGACCATGCCGGTGCCCTGGAGGACACCGGTGAAGACGGCGGCGGCGAAGACCATGCCGGAGACGTTGAGGACGTTCTCGGCGTGCGCGGCGATCCGGGCCCGCTGGGCGGGCATCCGGGGGTAGTTGACGGTCAGGGCCAGGGCCGCGCCGAGCAGGAACAGCACCGGGATCGGCAGCCACTCCATGATCATGGCGGTGAGCAGGGCGACCGTGAGCAGCGCGTTGAACCAGTAGAGTCCGGGCCGCAGCGTCTCGCGGTACGGGTCGAGGCCCTGGAGAGCGTCGTCCTCGGGCTCGTCGGGGAGGTCCGCGCCCCCGGTGCCGGAGCCCGCACCGCCGGTGCGGGACGGGACCCTGGCCTTGCCCGCGCCCACGAGAACCGTCTCCGGCTCCTCGACCAGCACCTCGTCCAGGGTCAGCGCGCCGAGCCGGTTGCGCTCGCGGCGGCCGAGGACGTAGGCGAGGGCGAAGACGAACAGCAGGCCCGTGGCGAGCGCGGGGATCATCGGTACGAAGACGTCGCTCGCGTCGAGCTTGAGCGCGGTGGCGGCGCGGGCGGTGGGGCCGCCCCAGGGCAGGGTGTTCATCACGCCGTTGGCCATCGCCGCGACACCGGTCATCACGACCAGGCTCATCTTCAGGCGCTTGTACAGCGGGTACATCGCCGAGACCGTGATCATGAAGGTGGTGGAGCCGTCGCCGTCGAGCGAGACGATCGCGGCGAGTACGGCCGTGCCGACGACGATCCGCAGCGGGTCGGCCTTGCAGAACCGCAGGATTCCCCTGACGACGGGGTCGAAGAGGCCGACGTCGATCATCACCCCGAAGTAGACGATGGCGAACATGAGCATCGCCGCGGTGGGCGCGAGGCTGGTGACGCCGTCGATGACGTAGTCACCGAGGTGGGCGCCCTTGCCGACGGCCGCGCAGAACAGCGCGGGGATCAGCACGAGCGCCGCGATCGGCGACATCTTCTTCAGCATGATCAGGACCAGGAAGGTCGCGATCATGGCGAAGCCGAGGATGGTCAGCATGAGTGGATCACCTAACGTTCGCCCTTGAACTCCCACCAGGGCCGGCGGTGCGGACGACGTTAGGTCGCGTCAAACGTCGTTAACAAGACGTTGACGCGCGAGCAATAAGCGCGAAAGTCCTGGTCACGGGGTTGCGATCACCTAGGCGGTCACTTCGGCGGTCACTTCGGCGGTCACTTCGATGGGGATGCCGTTGAGGACGGCGTTGCCGGACAGCGGGTCGAGCAGGCTGCCGTCGAGGAGCTGGTTGACGTTGACGCCGGGGGCGGTGGCGGCGTGGCTGAGGCGGGTGCCGGGGCGGTCGTGGCCCCAGCCGTGCGGGAGGCTGACGACTCCGGGGCGGACGCCGTCGGTGACCTCGGCGGAGGTGACCACCTCGCCGCCGGCGCCCTTGACGCGGACGTCGGCGCCGTCGCGCACGCCGAGCCGTGCGGCGTCCTCGGGGTGGATGTGCAGGGTGCAGCGGTTGGAGCCGCCGGTGAGGGCGGGCACGTTGTGCATCCAGCTGTTGTTGGAGCGCAGGTGGCGGCGGCCGACGAGGACGAGGGCCGCGGGGCTGGTGTCGAGGGCCGCGCGCAGCCGGGGCAGATCGTCGGCGATCGGCCGGGGCAGCAGCTCGATCCTGCCGCTCCTGGTCTTCAGCGGCTGCGGGAGGCGGGAGGTGAGGGGCCCGAGGTCGATGCCGTGCGGGTGGGCGAGCAGCTGCTCCAGGGTGAGGCCGTCGGGCCGGACGCCGAAGCCGTCGCCGTAGGGGCCGAGGCGGAGCATGAGGTCGAGCCGGCGTTCGGGGCCGGTGTCCCCGGTGAGCAGCCCGGCGAGTTCCTGCGGGTCCCGGCCGTGCACGGGCGAGTGGGGTTCCCTGACCGCCTTGCCGAGGGTCTGGCCGATGACCATGTCGTCCACCGCGGACGGTTCGGCGCCGTGCATGCCGCCGGCTGCCAGGATCAGCCGGGCCAGGATCTCGGTCTCGGCCATCCTGCCGGGCTCCAGCGGGACCGCGGGGCGCGAGTAGCGGACCTGGTTGCGTACGGCGAGGGTGTTGAAGGCGAAGTCGTGGTGCGGGCTCTGCGAGGGCGGCGGCGGGGGCAGTACGACGTCGGCGTGGCGGGCGGTCTCGTTGAGGTAGGGGTCGACGCTGACCATGAAGTCGAGGGAGCCCAGGGCCTTGTCGAGGCGGTCGCCGTCCGGGGCGGAGAGGACGGGGTTGGTGGCGATGGCGATCAGCGCCCTGATCGGCTCGCCCTCGGCCGTCGCGGTGTCGATCTCCTCGGCGAGCGCGGAGAGCGGCAACTCGCCCTTCGCCTCGGGGTGTTGACTGACCCGGGAGTGCCAGCGCCCGAGCGCGAAGCCGCGGCCGGGTCCGGCCGGGCGCGGGGTCCGGTCGGTGGCGGCCTGCGGGAAGAGCGCGCCGCCGGGCCGGTCCAGGTTGCCGGTGAGGACGTTCAGGACGTCGACGAGCCAGCTGGCGAGGGTGCCGTGCGGGACGGTGCAGCTGCCGATCCGGCCGTATACGGCGGCGGTGGGGGCGGCGGCGAGTTCGCGGGCGAGGACGCGGATCGTGCCGGCGTCGACGTCGGTGGCGTGGGCGACCGCGTCCGGGGTGAAGTCGCCGATCCCGGCGCGGAGTCCGTCGAGCCCTTCGGTGTGCGGGGCGAGGTGGCCGAGGTCCACCAGGCCCTCCTCGAAGAGGACTTGGGCCATCGCGGCGAGCAACAGGGCGTCGGTGCCGGGCCGGATGGCGATGTGCCGGTCGGCGAGCCTGGCGGTGCGGGTGCGGCGCGGGTCGATGACGGTGAGGGTGCCGCCGCGGGCCTTGAGCGCCTTGAGCTTGCCGGGGAAGTCGGGGGCGGTGCACAGACTGCCGTTGGACTCCAGGGGGTTGGCGCCGATGAGGAGCAGGTGGTCGGTGTGGTCGAGGTCGGGCACCGGTATCGCGTTGGCGTCGCCGAAGAGCAGTCCGCTGGAGACGTGCTTGGGCATCTGGTCGACCGTGGACGCGGTGAAGACGCTGCGGGTGCCGAGGGCGCCGACGAGGACCTGCGGGTAGAGGCCGCCGGCCACAGTGTGGACGTTGGGGTTGCCGAGGACGATGCCGACGGAGTCCGGGCCGTGGCGCTCGACGACGCCCCGCACCCCGGCGGCGACCGCGTCGAAGGCCTCCGTCCAGGTGGCCTCGCGCAGTTCGCCGTCCCTGCGGACGAGGGGGGTGCGCAGCCGGTCGGGGTCGGCGTCGACGGCGCCGAAGGAGGCACCCTTCGGGCAGATGAACCCGTTGCTGAAGACGTCCTCGCGGTCACCGCGGGCTCCGGTGACGCGGGTGCCCTCGATGGTGAGGGTCAGGCCGCAGGTGGCCTCGCACAGGGGGCAGATACGGAGGGCGGTGCGGGGCATGATTCCTCCCAGGGGGGCGGCGGCGCCTTGCGCGGTGAGCATACCGGGCGGTATGTGGGGAGGGGAGTCCTGCCGGTGATTCGGGTGCGGTCGGATGGGCCCGGCTACCGCGGGGCGTCGTTCGGGCGCGGGTCGCCGTTCGGGCGCGGGTCGCCGTTCGGGCGCGGGTCGCCGTTCGGGCGCGGGTCGCCGTTCGGGCGCGGGTCGCCGTTCGGGCGCGGGGCGCCGTTCGGGCGCGGGTCGCCGTTCGGGCGCGGGGCGCCGTTCGGGCGCGGGGCGCCGTTCGGGCGCGGGGCGCCGTTCGGGCGCGGGGCGCCGTTCGGGCGCGGGGCGCCGTTCGGGCGCGGGGCGTCGTTCGGGCGCGGGGCCTTCGTGGCTGGTCGCGCAGTTCCTCCCCCAGCCTTCGGCCGGGGGACCCCCAGCGCCCCTGAAGGGACGCTCCGTTCGGGGCGTTTTCCCGGGGCCGTCAGTCCAGAACGCGCGCCAGATAGGCCCGCAGCAGCTCCCGCGTCTCCGTGATGATCTTCTCGTCGCCCTCCGGGGCCATCCGGAAGGACAGGTGGACCAGGGCGTCGGCCGTCTCCACCGCCACCAGGAAGGTGCGGCGCAGCGGCTCGTCGGGGGCGCGGCCGATGTACGCCGCCAGCAGGTCGGTCAGCCGGTCGGCCACCCGGTGGTTCGGCTCCGCGTCGCGGACGCCGACCGGGATCTGGTTGCCGAAGTCGACGAGGGAGAAGCCGGGGGCGGTGCGCTTCATGGCCAGGTACTCGTCGAGCACCGCGTCCATCGCCGCCCGCCAGTCCCCCTTCGGGGCGTCCTTCAGCCGCTCGGTGACGCGCTCGGAGTAATGCTCCAGGTTGCGCTGGGCGAGGGCGTCGGCCATCTGCCGCTTGTTGCCGAAGAAGCGGTAGACCGAGCCGATGGGCACTCCGGCGCGCACCGCGACGGCCCGGGTGCTCAGTTCGTCGTAGCCGACCTCGTCGAGGAGGTCGGCACAGGCGTCGAGGATCCGGGTCAGCCGTTCGGCGCTGCGGCGCTGCACGGGCGCTTTGCGAAGCGGTGTCGCTGGGGGCACGGGCTTCATGATGCCTTTCCGCCGGGATCGGGTGAACCTCGCCCCCCAGTACGCGGACGGATGGCCCATGCACTCATCCGGCGTCCGGGCTGCTCGCGCCGAGGCCGCTGCCACTGTCGGTGCCGCTGCCGCTGCCGGTGGCGGTGCCGGTGGCGGTGCCGGTGCCGGTGCCGGTGCCGGTGGCCGAGGGGGTGGCGGGCGCGGCCCCCGACGCCGACGGTGACGCCGTCTCCGCGCCCGACGCCGTGACGTCCGCGGTGCTCTCCACCGGCTTGCCGTGCACGGCCCAGACCGTGCCGTCGTCCGCGTAGAGCCGGGCGGTGACGTGGTGGGTGCCGTGCGGGACGAAACCGGCGGGCAGGTGGTACGAGGGGGTGCGCAGCCGGGTCACCAGGCCGCCGTCCACGAAGAGGTAGGCGAGCCCGCGGCCGGCGACCGCCTTCGCCGCGGCGCCCGCCCGGGAGAACCGGAAGCGGTGCAGGTCGAGCCGTACGTCCCAGCCGCCGGACGCGTCCGGGGTGACCACCGTGCCCACCTCGGGCGCCTGCTTCTTGTCCAGCTCGCGGTAGTGGCGACCGCTCTCGTCCGTGTCGTCGAGGATCTTGCCCACCGGTGAGGGGGACTCCGCCCCGCGCTGCCCGTGGGCCTTTCCGGTCCCGCACCCCGCCGCAGCGACCAGCAGCAGCACGCAGACCGCGAGCGCACCCGGCAGTCCACGCGTCCACGACATGCCCGGGAGCGTAGAACAGCACGCCGCGGACCGGATCCCCCTGAGGTCGGGTTCTCGCCATCCCCCGCCGGGATGATCCCGGCCCTCTTGCACCCGCCTCCCCGCAATCCTACGGTGATACATAGGAATCGATGGCACGCAGGTTCAGGGAGCGATCATGAGCGATGGGGGCACCTCCCGCGCGAGCACGTTCGAGCGGGACCGCGGTGCGGCGCGGAAGTCCGCCGAGGGGCTGGCGTACCTCTCCGGGTACGGCAACGAGCACTCCTCGGAGGCGGTGCCGGGCGCCCTGCCCGAGGGCCGCAACTCCCCGCAGCGTGCCCCGCTCGGCCTGTACGCGGAGCAGCTCAGCGGTACGGCCTTCACCGAGCCGCGGGCCCACAACCGCCGCTCCTGGCTGTACCGGATCCGCCCCTCGGCCGCCCACCCGGCGTTCACCCGGGCCGCCGGCAACGGCGGGCTGCGCACCGCTCCCTTCACGGACCTCGCCCCGGACCCGAACCGGCTGCGCTGGAACCCCCTGCCGGAGCCCGCGCCCGGCACGGACTTCCTGGCCGGCCTGTGGACCCTGGGCGGCAACGGCGACGCGACCCAGCGCACCGGCATGGCCGTGCACCTGTACCACGCCGACGCCTCCATGGCGCGGGTCTTCTCCGACGCGGACGGCGAGCTGCTGATCGTCCCGGAGCACGGCGGACTGCTGCTGCACACGGAGTTCGGCCTGCTCCATGTGGAGCCGGGACATGTGGCGCTGATCCCCCGTGGGGTCCGCTTCCGTGTGGAGCTGCTGGACGCCGCGGCCCGGGGTTATGTGTGCGAGAACTACGGCTCGCCGTTCCGTCTCCCCGACCTCGGCCCGATCGGCGCCAACGGCCTCGCCAACGCCCGGGATTTCCTGGCCCCCGTCGCCGCCTACGAGGACGTCGAGGGCCCGGTGGAGGTGGTCAACAAGTTCTGCGGCAACCTGTGGACCGCCACATATGACCACTCCCCACTGGACGTGGTCGCCTGGCACGGCACACATGTGCCCTACATCTACGACCTCCGCCGTTTCAATGTGATCGGCAGCGTCTCCTACGACCACCCCGACCCGTCGATCTTCACGGTGCTGACGTCCCCGTCCGACACCCCCGGCCTGGCCGGTGTCGACTTCGTGGTCTTCGCACCGCGCTGGCTGGTGGGCGAGAACACCTTCCGGCCGCCGTACTTCCACCGGAACGTGATGAGCGAGTACATGGGGCTGGTCGAGGGCGCCTACGACGCGAAGGCGGAAGGGTTCGTGCCGGGCGGCGGGTCGCTGCACAACATGATGTCGGCGCACGGTCCGGACCGGGAGACGTTCGACCGGGCGAGCGCGGCGGAGCTGAAGCCCCAGAAGGTGGACGACGGCCTGGCGTTCATGTTCGAGACCCGCTGGCCGGTGACGCTCACCTCGCAGGCAGCGACCGCCGGACACCTCCAGCAGGGCTACGACGACGTGTGGCGGGGCCTGGAACGGCACTTCCGCCCCTTGCACTGAAGATCCCCCACCGGTACGGATGGCCCGTGACCTCCTTCGCCCCGGACTCGATCGTCCTCAACCGCAAGCTGCCGCTCTGGTACCAGGTGTCGCAGTCGCTGCGCGCCTCGATACTCGGCCGCTCGCCCCGGGACCCGCTCCGGCTGCCCACCGAGGAACAGCTGGCGGAGCACTACGGCGTGAGCGTGCTGACCATGCGGCAGGCGCTGAAGGAGCTGGAGGACGAGGGCCTGATCAGCCGGCACCGCCGCCGCGGCACCTTCATCGAGCCGGACGCCCGGCGCGGCACCCCGGTACGGCTGCTCGGCTCGGTGGACGCGATCGTGGCCCAGCAGTCGGGGATGACGGCGGAGCTGCTGGAGCACGGCACGGTGCCCGTCACCGGCGAACTCAGCGAGTACTTCCCGGATCTCGCCGAGGTGGCGGCCTATCACCGGCTCCGCAGCGACGAGCAGACCGGCGAGCCCACCAACCACGCCCGCAACCACGTCCGCCCCGAACTGGCCGAGCGCATCGACCCGGAGGACCTGGCCCGGCAGCCGATGACCAAGGTGCTCCGGGACGTCGTCGGCGCCGACATCAGCCGGATCACGGACACGGTGGCGGCCCGGCTGGCCGACCCGGAGACCGCCCGGCTGCTCCAGGTCCCGCTCCTCAGCCCGATCCTGCACTACACGGGCGTCACCTACGACACCGCCGGCCGGGTCCTGGACCTGGCGGTCATCCACTACCGCGGCGACCGTTTCTCCTTCACGGTCACCCTCGACGCCACCTGAAGTCGTCGTACGATGCCGGGCGTGACGCACGACGACGCTCCGCTGCTGGCGGACCTCATGCCGTGGTCCGTCGCACCACTACGGCTCGGCCGGGGGTGGCCGACGGCCCCCGACCCGGCGACCCTGAAGACCCGCTGGGACGCCCTGCTGAAGGCCGAGGGCCCCGACCGCGAGACCCTGTTCGAGCCGACGCGCGCCCGGACGGTCCACTCCGCGGTCGCCCAGCTCCCCGGCCAGCCCAGCGGCACCGGACCGCTCGCCGACGCGTCGGGCCCGTGCCCGGCCCCGGTCCGTGTCCTGGCCGCCCCGTTCGACGAACAGTGGCTGATCCCGGACCACCGGCTGATCGACACGGCCCGCCCCGAGTTGTGGCGGGTGGCGGACGGCCGGCAGGTCTTCGCCATCGAGTCGCCGGAGGGCATGCCCCTGCTGGTGACCTCCCACCTCCCCACCCTGCGCGCGGGCCGCATCCGCCCGCTGTACCGCCGCCCGGACGGCGCGGAACCGAACCTGGCGCCGGGACTGCCGGCGTACCTGGCCGACCGGCTGGACCGGAGAGTCACCCCGCCGGACGTCCTTGCCTGGGCCCTGACCGTGATCCGCCCGGACCGCACGGTCCCGCTCACCGACGACCCCGGCCTCTGGGCGCAGGGCGTGGAACTCGGCCACCGGGCCCTGTGGCTGCTGCGCCGCGACGGCGACCGCCCCAAACTCCCCGGCGGCCGCCGCCCCTACGTCCGCGCCCCGCTCCCCGCCCGACCCCTGACGATCCTCTACGACCCGGACGAGGAGACCCTCCACCTCGACGAGGGCCGTATCTCCCCGGTCCCGCCGGAGGCGTGGGACTTCAGGACGGGCGAGGTACGGGTCCTGGAGGCCTGGTTCGCGGCACGCACGGCGGAGACGGCGGAGACGGGAACCCTGGCGGCGATCGCCCCGCCGGCCTGGTCCCAGTCATGGACGTCGGAGCTGCTGGAGCTGATCACGGTCCTGGCCCTGCTGGCGGAGGTCCGCGCTCAGCAGACCGCCCTGGAGATCAAGACGCGGATCACGGCGGCCGACCTGACTGCGGCGGGCGTACTCCCGCCCCCGCAGACGTCCCGCAAGCCGGCATCCATCCTGGAACACACCGAAGAAGGCCCGGCGGGTCAACTGACGCTGCTGTGAGTTACTCAGGGGCGCTGGGGAACCCCCGGCCGAAGGCTGGGGGAGGAAGCGCGCGGGACGACCGGGTGACCGAGCTCCTCGCCGGTCCGCCGGTACGGGCGCTGCTGACAAACCCGCCGGTCACGGGACATGATCCAGTGCATGGACCGTCTCCCGCTGCCCCTGGAGGGCATCACCGTCGTCGCCGTCGAGCAGGCCGTCGCCGCCCCCTTCGCCACCCGTCAGCTCGCGGACCTCGGCGCGCGCGTCATCAAGGTCGAACGCACCGACGGCGGGGACTTCGCCCGCGGCTACGACACCGCCGCCCGCGGTCTCGCCTCGCACTTCGTGTGGTGCAACCGGGGCAAGGAGTCCATCGCACTGGATCTGAAGGACCCGCGCGGCCTGGACGTCGTCAGGCGGCTCGTCGCGGACGCGGACGTCTTCGTGCAGAACCTGGCCCACGGTGCCGCGTCCCGGCTCGGGCTCGACGCGGCCACGCTGTGCGCCGCGCACCCCCGACTGGTCGCCGTGGACGTCTCCGGGTACGGGGCGTCGGGGCCGTACGCCGGCAAACGCGCGTACGACATGCTCGTGCAGTGCGAGGCGGGCCTGGTGTCGGTCACCGGGACGCCTGAGCAGCCCGTGAAGGCGGGGATCCCGGCCGCGGACATCGCGGCGGGCATGTACGCCTTCTCGGGCGTCCTCGCGGCGCTGGTGCGGCGCGGGACCACCGGGCGGGGCGGGCCGGTGGAGGTGTCGATGCTGGAGGCGCTGGCCGAGTGGCTGGGGCATCCGCTGCACCACACCATCCACGGCGGGACACCGCCCGAGCGCACCGGTCTGGCGCACGCCGTGATCGCGCCGTACGACGCCTACCCGACTGCGGACGGCGGGCGGGTGCTGCTGTCGGTGCAGAACGACCGGGAGTGGCGGCGGCTGGCAGAACAGGTGATCGAGCGCCCGGAGTTGGGTGCGGATCCGGCGTTCGCGACGAACGCGGCGCGGGTGGCGAACCGGGCGCGGATCGATGACCTGGTCGGGACGGCACTGGCGGCGCTCGGCTGCGACGAAGCGCTGGCACGGCTGGAGGCCGCGGGTATCGCGTGCGCGCGGCTGCGGGACCTGTCCGAGCTGGCCGGGCACCCGCAGTTGGCGGCCCGGGACCGGTGGCGGGAAGTGGGATCGCCGGTCGGGCCGCTGCGGGCGTTGCTGCCGCCCATCACGCTGCCGGGCGGGGACGAGGCGCGGATGGGGGATGTGCCCGCGCTCGGCCAGCACACCGGGGCGCTGCTGCGTGCCGTGGGGATGACGGACGCGGAGATCGCAGCGCTGCGCCGGGACGGCGTGGCGGCCTGGGCGCGGGCCTGACGGTCAGACGGTCAGTGCTTGTTACCGCCGAACAGCGAACGGCGCAGCCGCCGCAGTGGCGCGAAGAGGGAGACGCGACTGACCCGCGCACCCCGGTCGCTGCGCTGCGCGGGTTCACGCGAGGTCAGCTCACGCATCAGCGACGTCGCCTCGACCGCCTGCTGCTGCGGTATGGCGGGACCCGCCAGCACCGACAGATGGCGGTCGAGGCGCGAACTGGTCGCACCGCTCCCGCAGGTGATCGCAGGAACCCTCGCCCTGCTGCGTGTTATCTGATCCATGTCACTCCCCACCCGTACGAGTCCACCCGGCCCGGGCAGGGTAACCCTATCGCCCCGAAGGGGCACTCGTGTATCGCGGTCACAGGATTCACCTTCCCCGCAAGGGTGTTGACGACCCCTCTTGAACCAGACTTTGACTACTCTCCGAATCCAACCGATTTCAGGGCGAGTTGGACAACTGGCTGGCTGGTGGGCTGCGCTGAGCCCCCGGCAGGCTCGACGGTCACGGCGAGTGACGTCGCCGATCTGCTCAGACCCGTGGCGACCAGGGGCGTGTCGCCCTCGAAGAGCCCGAGGGAGCGCGGTTGCACACGGGGGCGCATGAGCCAGAGCTGGTGCACGCGGCCGTTGGACGGGCTGCCGTATCCGCTGAGCGTGACGACGGCCTGCCCCTCCGATACGGAGGCCACCGCTCCGATACTTCGGCCCTGCGCGTCCTTGTAGGTGGTCGCGCGGGCGTCGGTCGCGGCCAGAACGTGGGCGATCTCACGCGACTGGGCCCGCTCGGCATCGAGCCGGTTCTGCGTCCGGTCGGCCTGCACCGCGAACAGCGAGGCGACGACCAGCGCGGCGGCCGCGGTGGCGGTGGCGAACGGCACGAACAGGGGGCGCGGACGGCGGCGCGGCGGCGGGGGCTGTGCGCCCCAGACGTGCGGCGGCAGGTTGGGCACGCGTTCCCGGCCGGGGGCCGGCTCCTGCGGGGTGGCGCGGACGGCGGCCAGCACCCGGCCACGCATCGCCAGCGGCGGCGGGGCCGCGGCCGAGAAGGCGAGCCGTACCGCGTCCTCGGTCAGCTCCCGGACCTCGTCGGCACACCGGTCGCAGTCCTTCAGGTGCTTCTCGAAGCGGCGCCGCTCGCCGGGCTCCAGGGCGTCCAGGGCGTAGGGCGCGGCCAGCGAGTGCAGGTCCTCGCGGTGCAGCAGGCGGCCGACCAGGCTCACGCCACACCTCCCAGGCAGTCGCGCAGCCGGGTGAGTCCGTCGCGCATCCGTGTCTTGACCGTGCCCAGCGGCAGCTTGAGCCGCTCGGCGACCTCACGGTAGGTGTAACCGTCGTAGTAGGCGAGGGTGACAGACTGACGCTGCAGGGCGGTGAGGCGGTCCAGGCAGCGGCGCACCCACTCGCGCTCCAGGCCTGCCTCCACCGTCTCGGCGACCTGGTCGAAGGCGGGTTCGCCGGCCCGCAGCGCCTCGCGCTGTTCGCGTTCACCGGCCGCACGGGCGCTGCGCACCCGGTCGACGGCGCGGCGGTGGGCGAGGGTCAGGATCCAGGACAGGGCGCTGCCCCGGCCGGGGTCGAACCTGGCGGCGGAGCGCCAGAGTTCGAGGAGCACCTCCTGGGACACCTCCTCCGACTGGGCGGGGTCGCGGACCACCCGGCGCACGAGACCGAACACCGGCCCGGACACCAGTCCGTAGAGGTCCTCGAACGCCTTCTGGTCGCCAGCGGCGACGAGCACCAGCAGTTCGTCCGCCTCCACCCCGTCCCCCCTCCTGTGGCCGCACCCGGCCCGTCCTCCCACACCAGGCATTCGCAACTGACACACCTCCGGCAGAAGTACGTATGCGGGAGGCAAAAACGCGGGTCGAGCAGGAAGAAAAGATTTTTTTCTTCCGACCAATCCAAACGGCCCTCCGGCTCCGTATACCCGTCCGTCAAGCAAGTTGGGACCGAGGGACGGACGGCATGACACCTCTAAACTCCAGGGGCGGCGCGGGGCGCAAGGGCCTCGTCACGCTCATCTGTGGGGCACTGGCAACCGGCGGGATCACAGCCGCCAGCGTCGCCGCGCTGGAACCGGGGGCGGCCTCCGCCTCCTCCCACCGGGAGGCCCCGCTCATCTCGGGCACTCCGCAGTACGACAACACCGACCTGTACGCGTTCGTCAGCCCGGACAAGCCCGACACCACCACGATCGTGTCGGACTACATCCCCTTCGAGGAACCGGCCGGCGGCCCGAACTTCTACCAGTTCGCCGACGACGCCCAGTACGACATCCACGTCGACAACAACGGTGACGCGAAGGACGACCTGATCTTCCGCTACACCTTCCGCACCCAGATCAAGAACAAGAAGACGTTCCTCTACAACACGGGTGTGGTCGACAACCTGACCGACCCCGACCTGAACGTCACGCAGTCGTACAACCTCGACCTGATCAAGCTGAAGAACGGCAAGCAGCAGCACACGACGAGGCTCGCCAGCGACATCCCGGCGGCTCCGTCGGACGTCGGCAAGGCGTCGATGCCGGACTACGCGAAGCTGCGCTCCCAGGCCATCTACAAGACGGTGGGCGGCGGCGCGACCTTCGCCGGCCAGGCGGACGACCCGTTCTTCGCCGACCTGCGCGTCTTCGACCTGCTGTACGGCGGCAACCTGAGCGAGGTCGGCAACGACACCCTCAAGGGCTACAACGTCAACACGATCGCCCTTCAGGTGCCGAACTCCCTGATCCGGCAGTCGGCTTCGCGCCCGACCGTCGGCATCTACGCGACGACCCAGCGCAAGAACGCGCAGGGCTACTACTCGCAGGTCTCGCGCCTCGGCAACCCGCTGGTCAACGAGGTCGTCAACCCGCAGAAGGACAAGGACAAGTTCAACGCGTCCGAGCCCAAGGACGACGCGCAGTTCCTGAAGAACGTCACCAACCCGGAACTGCCGAAGCTGATCCAGGCGATCTACAACATCAAGGCGCCGTCCGAGCCCCGCAACGACCTCGTCAGCGTGTTCCTCACGGGCGTCAAGGGCCTCAACACGCTGCAGCCGCAGGCGACGCCGTCGGAGATGCTCCGCCTGAACACGTCCATCAAGCCCACCGCCAAGCCCAAGCGGCTCGGTGTGCTGGACGGTGACAACCAGGGCTTCCCGAACGGGCGCCGGCTCACCGACGACGTGATCGACGAGGCACTCCAGGTCGTGGAGGGCGAGTTGGTCGGTTCCAAGAACGACCTGGGCGACGCCGTCGACAAGAACGACAAGAGCTTCGAGAAGTACTTCCCGTACGTGGCCGAGCCGACGGCCGGTTCGCGCGGCAAGATCGCCAAGGCGGCGGCCGGCAGCAGCACGAAGAGTGCGCTGGGCGACGCGCTGACCGGTTCCAGTGACAACAACATGACGCTGATCGCGGGGTCGGCGGCCGCGGGCGCGGCGGGCGTGCTGCTGATCGGCACCGGCTTCGGCTGGTGGCGGCGGCGGATGCGGCGACCGTACTAGTCGCCGTTCCGGCAAGGGCGGTCGGGTGACTGCGGATCGGCGGTGGCCGGTCGCGCAGTTCCTCCCCCAGCCTTCGGCCGGGGGTGCCCCCAGCACCCCTACAGGGCGCTTGAGGCGCCCCCATCTACTGGCGCGGCCCGCACCCACTCAATCCCCCACGGCGCGGGCCGCGCCGCCCCGCGCGAACAGTTACTAGGAGAGGGCATGGCCCCGGGTACGAACGACAAGCAGCCCGCCGAGACGAAGGACGACGAGCGCGTCACCGCCCTGCGCCGGTTCGCCGCCGCGGGGCGGAACTGGCGCCGGGCCCAGCTCGCGGGCTCCGCCGTGCTGATGGCCATCGCGCTGACCGGCGGGGCCATCGCCTTCGGGTCCACCGGTGACGGCGGTACGGCGCCGGTCGCCACGTCGAGCGCGGTGGACCCGGGGATGCTCGCGAGCGGGGATCTCGACACGACCATCGCCTCCCTCCAGGCGCATCTGCGCACCCAGCCGAAGGACTCCGACAGCTGGGCCACCCTGGGCCTCGCCTACGTCGAGCAGGCCCGCACCAAGGGCGACCCGTCCCGCTACCCGCAGGCCGAGAAGTCCCTCAAGCGTGCGCTCCGGATCACCCCGGACAACGACCAGGCGCTCGCCGGCGAGGCCGCGCTGGCCGCCGCCCGGCACCAGTTCGCCCCGGCGCTCGGCTACGCGGACCAGGCCCTGAAGCAGAACCCGTACAGCGCGAACGCCCTGTCCTCCCGCATCGACGCCCTGGTCGAACTGGGCCGCTACGACGAGGCGCGCAAGGCGGCCGACCTCGCCGACCAACGCAAGCCGGGCGTACCGGTGTTCACCCGGTTCGCGTACGTCCGGGAGCTGCGCGGTGACGTGCAGGGCGCCCGGCAGGTGCTGGAGCAGGCCCTGTCCACGGCCACCTCGAAGGGCGACATCTCCTACGTGGCCGCCCAGCTCGGTCTGCTCGCCTGGAACCAGGGCGACTACGAGACCGCGCAGGACTACTACGCCCGCGCCCTGGCCTCCGACGACACCTACATTCCGGCGCTGGAGGGCCGGGCGCGTGTCCAGGCGGCGCTCGGCGACCGGGCCGACGCGATCAAGGGCATGGAACTGGTCGTCTCCCGCTATCCGCTTCCCCAGCAGCTCGTCGAACTGGGCGAGTTGTACGAGGACCGCAACGCCGAGGGCGACAAGGCGAAGGCCGAGGACCAGTACGCGCTCGTCGAGGCCTGGATCGCGCTCGCCCGCGCCAACGGCGTCAACGCCGACCTGGACACCGCCCTCGCCGCCGCCGACCACGGCAACAAGGCCGAGGCGCTGAAGGCCGCCCGCGCCGAGTGGGCCCGCCGCCACACCGTGCACACGGCGGACGCGCTGGCCTGGGCCCTGTACGTCAACGGCGAGAAGAAGCAGGCGCTGCCGTACGCCCGGCAGGCCACCGCCACCGGCTACCACAACGCCTCGTTCACCTACCACCTCGGCATGATCGAGCTGGCCGACGGCGAGAAGGCGGCCGGCCGGGCCGCGCTCACCAAGGCCCTCAAGCTCAACCCGGCCTTCTCCCCGCTGGGCGCCCGTGCGGCCCGCAAGGCGCTGGAGGACTCGAAGTGAACCTGCGCCGGATCGCCGCCGTCTTCACCGTGGCCTGCGCCGCGACGCTGCTGTCCGCCACGGGCGCGAGCGCGCACCCGCTCGGCAACTTCACCGTCAACAAGTACGACGGCCTCGTCGCCGCCCCCGGGCAGCTCCGCGTCGACCACGTCGAGGACCTCGCCGAGATCCCGGCGACCCAGGCCAAGCCCGACCTGAAGCGGCTCGGCACGGCCAGGTGGGCCGAGCAGCGCTGCACGACCGCGGCCGACGGCAGCAGGCTCACCGTCGACGGCCGTACCACCGCACTGACGGTACGGACCAGCCACGCCGAACTCCGCCCCGGCCAGGCGGGCCTGAACACCCTGCGCGTGGAGTGCCGCTTCACCGCGCCCCTGCCCAAGGGCACCACCGCCACCCTCGCCTTCCACAGCGCGGGCGCCGACACCGGGCCCGGCTGGCGGGAGATCACGGCGCGCGGCGACCGGATGACGCTGACGAAGTCGGACGTGCCGAAGACGTCCGTCTCCCACGAACTCACCAGCTACCCCAAGGACCTGCTCTCCTCGCCGGCGGACATCACCACCGCCGCCGTCCACGTGCGGCCCGGCGGCCCGGCCCTCGGCCAGGAGCGGCAGGACACCCCGGGCGCGGAGATCCTCCCCCGGGGCATCGACCGCTGGACCCAGGCCCTGACCGACCTGGTCGCCCGCAACCACCTCACCGTCGGCTTCGCGGTGCTCGCGCTCTTCATCTCGATCGCGCTCGGCGCGATGCACGCCCTCGCACCGGGCCACGGCAAGACCCTGATGGCGGCGACCGCAGCGGCCCGCGGCGGCCGCGCCCGGCTCCGCGACGTCCTCCCGCTGGCCGCGTCGGTCACGGTCACCCACACCCTGGGCGTGGTCGCCCTGGGCGTCCTGGTGACGGCGGGCTCGGCGGCCACCCCGTCGGTGATCGCCTGGCTGGGCATCGCGAGCGGCCTCATGGTCCTGGCGGCCGGCACGAACCTGACCCGCAGGGCCTGGCGGAACAGGGCCCACGAGCAGGCACACGCCCACAACCACCACCATCACGATCACGGCCACGAGCACGACCACGAGGCGGCCGAGAAGCGGGAACTGGCCCTGGTCGGAACCCACGCGCACGCCCGTGCCCACACGCACGACCACGGGCACGACCACCCCCATGGCCACTCTCATGACCACGACCACGCTCATGACCACGACCACGGCGCTCAGCCACACACTTCAGCCCGTCCGGCGACTGAGGACGAGGCCGTTCAGGCCGAAGGGGGGTCCGGGGGCACAGCCCCCGATCACGGCCACACCAACGAGCCGCACAGTCACGGCGGGTTCACCCACACCCACCCCACGGCCCCCACCCTCCGCGGCACCATCCTCCTCGGCTTCGCCGGCGGCCTCGTCCCCAGCCCCTCCGCCGTGGTCGTGCTGGTCGGCGCCGCCGCCCTCGGCCAGGCCTGGTTCGGACTGCTTCTCGTGGTCGCCTACGGCATCGGTCTCGCGCTGACGCTGACCGCCGCCGGGTTCGCGGTCGTCAGGCTGGGTACGGGAATGACTCGGATGATGGACAAACGCCCTCGCTGGACCACCCACCCGACGGCGGCCCTGGTCCGCAGGACCATTCCGCTCGTCTCGGCACTCGTGGTCGTGGCCCTGGGCGCCGGACTGGTGCTCAAGGGGGCCGCATCCGCACTGCTGTGAGTTACGTTTGTGATGAGTTCGCGCGAGCTGCCGTGGGGGGCACCCGTGACCGAAGAGCCGGGTCGTGAGCGAGTGATCGCGGGCCGCTACCGACTGCTGTCCCCGCTGGGCGAGGGCGGCATGGGCACCGTGTGGCGGGCCCGTGACGAGGTGCTGGGCCGTGACGTCGCCGTCAAGGAGGTACGGGCGCCCGCCGGGCTGCCCGGCTCGGACGTCGAGCGGATGTACGCCCGGCTGGAGCGCGAGGCCTGGGCCGCGGCCCGGGTCGCGAACCGCAACGTGGTGACGGTGTACGACGTGGCGATGGAGGGCGGACGGCCCTGGATCGTCATGGAGCTGATCCCGGGCGTGTCACTCGCCGACGTGCTGGAGGCGGAGGGGCCGATGTCCCCGCAGCGGGCGGCCGGCGTCGGCGCCGAGGTGCTGTCCGCGCTGCGGGCCGCGCACGCCGCGGGGGTGCTGCACCGGGACGTCAAGCCAGGCAACGTGCTGCTGTCGAACGACGGCCGGGTGGTGCTCACCGACTTCGGGATCGCCACCGTGGAGGGCAGCTCGGCGCTGACCATGACCGGCGAGGTGATCGGCTCACCGGAGTTCCTCGCCCCGGAGCGGGCGCTCGGGCGGGCGTTCGGCCCCGAGTCCGACCTGTGGTCGCTGGGCGTCCTGCTGTACGCGGCGGTCGAGGGTGCCTCGCCGTTCCGGCAGGACACCCCGCTGAGCACCCTGCGGGCCGTGGTCGACGAGGAGTTGCCGCCGCCGTACCGGGCCGCTCACCCCCGTCATCGAGGGGCTGCTCCGCAAGGACCCGGCCGCGCGGATCTCCGCCGAGGCGGCCGAGCGGGACCTGCGGCTGGTCGCGGCGGGGGGCACGCCGCACACGGCCACCACCGTCCCGGTCCCGGCGCCCTACGAGGCCCCGACCCTCGTCGCCCGGCAGAGCACCTTCTCTCCCACGCCCCCGATGCCCACCCCGGCGGACACCCGGCCGCCCGCCGCCGACCGCGACGGCGACCGCA
This sequence comes from Streptomyces sp. NPDC090499, assembly GCF_044769305.1. Taxonomy (NCBI): domain Bacteria; kingdom Bacillati; phylum Actinomycetota; class Actinomycetes; order Kitasatosporales; family Streptomycetaceae; genus Streptomyces; species Streptomyces sp. NPDC090499. The sequence goes on along the minus strand of NZ_JBIVXP010000006.1, from coordinate 89,054 downwards.
GGGCCGGTACCGTGCTGGTCATCGGCCTGGTGCTGGTCGTCCTCGCGCTCGGCGGACTGACGTACGCCCTCCTCACCGGCGGCAACGGCGACGACGACGGCAACAACGCCGGGGCGAGTCAGTCGGCGAGCAACCTCAGCTCCCCGGCGCCGAGCCGGAGCAGCAGCGCCGCGTCGAAGTCCCCTTCGGCGTCGGCGAGCAGCAGCGCGCCGGAGCAGAGTGTGAAGGTCACTGTGGCCGGGGCCCGCACGGACTATGCGGGGGCCTGTCCGCCGTCGACGGCGCAGGCGCCCACGTTCACGGCGACGTTCACGGTGGGGAGCGTGCCCGAAAACGTGCAGTACCGGTGGGTGCTGAAGAACGGGAAGCTCGACGACCAGGGCTGGAAGACGCTGTCGTTCCCGGACGGCGGCGGGAGGACGCGGCAGACGCAGGTGACCGTGACGACCTGGTCCGACAGCGGGACGCTGAGTGACGCGATCGCCGTCGAGGTGCGCAGCCCGGTGGAGACCACGTCCAACTCGGTGCCGTTCTCGGTCACCTGCACCAAAACGACGGAGACCCCGACCGACGGGGCCTCCGCTTCGCCTTCGCCCTCTGATTCGTATTAGAACTCAGGACTCAGAACTCAGGACTCAGAACTCGGGACTCAGAACTCGGGACTCGGGACTCGGGACTCAGGGCTGAGACTCAGGACGCGTTGCTGGTCAGTACCGGCAGGTAGCCGCCGGACTGGCCGGACGCGGTGGGGTGGTACGACTCGGTGATGTCCAGCCAGTTGACGCTGTGCAGCCAGGAGTTGCTGGAGCAGATCTCGTGGCTGGAGAACGCGCTGCGGACGTCGCCGAAGGTGAAGCCGTGGTCGGCGGCGCGCTTGGCGATCGCGGTGTCGATGTAGTCGGCGGCGTTGTTGATGGCGGTGCGCTTGGCCGAGGAGAGGCCGAGGCAGGTCGTACCCAGCAGGTAGAAGCGGGGGTAGCCGAGGACGACGACCTTGGCGTTGGGGGCCTTGGCGCTGATCGCGTCGTACACGTTGTCGAGCTTGCCGGGGAGGGTGGAGTCGACGTACGCCTCGGCGGTGCTGATGCGGGACAGGCAGGTGCTGTCGGAGCTGAGCACACACGTCGTCATGACGTCGGCGAAGCCCGCGTCGTTGCCGCCGATGGTGACGGAGACCAAGGCGGTGGAGGAGCTGAGCGTGCCGAGCTGGCCGGAGAGCACGTCGTCGGTGGTCGCGCCCGAACAGGCGAGGAACGAGAACGAGGACGGGCTGTGGGCGGCGTTCCACAGGTAGGGGTAGGCGTTGGTGCTGCGGTCGCAGCTGCCGCTCGAGCTGATGTAGCTGCCGGCGCCGACACCGGACGCGTACGAGTCGCCGAGCGCCACGTAGCCCCCGGTCGCGGCCTGCGCCTGCGTCGCGGCCGCCCCGGTGAGGGCGAGGCCGGTGGCGAGGAGGAGTGAAGTCACGTATGCCGTAATTCGGGAACGTCTCATGGAACCTCCCTTTAGCAGGATCTCTGCCATAACTGTCGTAGCAACTACGCGTGTTGACGGGAAGTGTCCATGCCAAATCTATTCAGGACCTCAACCAGCCCCAACCGGAGCGATCCTGTGCGTTCCCGGCATGTTTGATTGCCTGGCCATGACAACTCCATGACGGGACCGTACCCCACGCACCCACCAGCAGCCCGTGTCGGAACCGATCATCGGAACATGCCGAAATCGAGCGACTTGTTCCCCGGAGACATCAGGTGTCTCCGGGGAACGGTCATGTCCGGAGACCCGCTTGACGCCTCGCGTTCGGCTGCGCGACATTGAAGCCCGGCATCCGACGCCTTGGGGGGCAAAGTCGGTCATGCAGACCATAGGTCTCAAGACATCATCAACAGCGGACGAACGGGCACGGCCAGGACCGGGGAGGGACCTGGGACCCCTGCTCACGGGGGCCGCGACGGCCGTCGCCGGGACGGGTGCGCTACTGGCGTTCACCGACTGGGGCTCGTCGTTGCGCGGGCCCTTGGCGCTGTTCTTCCTGCTCGCCGCGCCGGCCGCGGCGATCGGTGCGGCACTGCGCGGACTCGATCCACCGGCCCGCGTACTCACCGCACTGGCGGGTGCCGTCGCCCTGGACATGCTGGTCGCCCAGGGCATGCTCGCCACTCACCACTGGTCGTGGCGCGGCGGAATCGTCGCCGTGGCCGCGATCAGCGTTCTGCTGGTACTCCTGCGACCGGTGGAACGCATTCTCAAACGGATGTCCCGGCGAACCGGGAAAATCCGTTCGAGCTGAAGAACCCTGAAGAACAAGGTCGGCCAAAGTTTCGTAACGGCCAAACCAATAAAAACGTGAGGACCAGTTCCCGGACTTGCCATACTGGCCCAATCGTCAATACCGTCATACATCTCACCCGCATCGGATCGTCATCAAGCGGCTCTAGGGGAGGGCTCAAGGACCGCGACGTTCCGGAGCGGGGCGCGGTAGGGGGGTGCCGTGCTCGGTGACCGCAATGACCACTTTCGTTTCTCGTGTGACCACTGTCGTTTCCGAGTCGTGCCGCGCGACCGGCTGCCGTTCGTCGGCAGACCGGGCAGCTTTACCAGCTCATCTGAAGATACGGAGATCCTTTTTCCGTGTCAGGGGTGAGAAGAACCCCCCTTTCGAACCGGACACCAAAGCGGGCCGCCCAAGGGGCGGGCGGTCCACCGGACGAGAGGGACAAGACTCGTGAGTTCTGTTCTGCGTCAGCCGACTTCGGGCCAAGATCCGTTCATGGCCACCGAATACCGGCCGATCTCCTCCCACCTGGCGATCACACCGCCGGTGAGTGTGGTGATTCCCGCCATGAATGAGGCGGAGAATCTCCCCTACGTCTTCAAGACGCTTCCCGCCTGGATACACGAAGTGGTCCTGGTGGACGGTAATTCCACCGACAACACCGTGGAAGTGGCGCGGGAGTTGTGGCCCGACGTGAAAGTCGTCGAACAGAGTGGCAAGGGCAAGGGAGATGCCCTCATCACCGGGTTCGAGGCGTGCACCGGCGACATCATCGTCATGGTGGACGCGGACGGCTCGGCCGACGGCCACGAGATCGTGTCGTACGTCTCCGCCCTGGTCTCGGGCGCCGACTTCGCCAAGGGCTCGCGTTTCGCCAACGGCGGCGGCACGGACGACATGACCTTCATCCGCAAGCTCGGCAACTGGGCGCTGTGCACGGTCGTCAACCGCAAGTTCGGCGCCCGCTACACCGACCTCTGCTACGGGTACAACGCGTTCTGGCGGCACTGCCTCGACAAGATCGACCTCGACTGCACCGGCTTCGAGATCGAGACCCTGATCAACATCCGGGTGGTCAAGGCCGGCCTGAAGGTGCAGGAGATCCCGAGCTACGAGTACCTCCGCATCCACGGCACCAGCAACCTGCGGGCCGTACGCGACGGGCTGCGGGTGCTCAAGGTGATCCTGAAGGAGCGCTCCAACCGGCGTGACCTGCGCCGGCAGGTGCGGCACTCCCCGATGCTCACCACGGGCCAGGGAGAGTCGTCTTGACCGATCCCGACATCTCCGTCGTGATCTGCGTGTACACCGAGGACCGCTGGGAGGACATCCTCGCGGCGGTCTCCTCGGTGCGCGCGCAGTCGTATCCGGCGCTGGAGACCCTGCTGGTCGTCGACCACAACCCGGCGCTCCTGGAGCGGCTCACGAAGGAGTACAAAGAGGCTGCTGACGTGCGGGTGCTCGGCAACGCGGGCCCCCGCGGCCTGTCCGCCGGCCGCAACACGGGCATCGCCGCCTCCTACGGCGAGGTCATCGCCTTCCTCGACGACGACGCCGTGGCCGAGCGGGACTGGCTGCGCCGCTTCGCCGAGGGGTACGCCGACCCGGAGGTGATGGCGGTCGGCGGCCGGACCCTGCCGATCTGGGCGTCGGGCCGCCGTCCCGACTGGTTCCCGGAGGAGTTCGACTGGGTCGTCGGCTGCACCTACCGGGGGCTGCCGGCGGGCCGCGTGAGGGTCCGGAACGTCCTCGGCGGAAACGCTTCTTTCAGACGCACCGCCTTCGACGCGGCGGGCGGCTTCGCCACCGGCATCGGCCGCGACGGCGACAAGCGCCCGCTGGGCTGCGAGGAGACCGAGCTGTGCATCCGGCTCACCCGGGCCCGCCCGGACGCCGTGCTGCTCATCGACGACCGCGCGGTCATCCATCACCGGGTGCCCGAAGTCCGGGAGCACTTCGGGTACTTCCGCACCCGCGCCTACGCCGAGGGCCTCTCCAAGGCCCTGGTCGCCCGCAGTGTGGGCGCCGGCAAGGGCCTGGAGTCCGAACGCCGGTACACCACACGGGTGCTGCCCGCGGGGGTCGCTCGTGGCCTGCGGGACGCACTGCTGGCCCGGCCGGGCGGCGCGGGCCGGGCGGGCGCGATCGTCGCCGGCGTGCTGACGGCGGCCGGCGGCTACCTGGTGGGGAGCGTGCGGGCCCGGCGGGGCGGCGCGACCTTCGCCGTCGCCCGGATCGAGGAGGGCCCCCATGGCTGAGGCCGCGGTTCCCATCCTCATGTACCACTCGGTCGCGACCGCGCCCAACGACGCCACCCGCGCGCTGTCGGTGGCACCGGAGGCGTTCGCCGAGCAGATGGCGCTCGTCGGCGACCTGGGCCTGACGCCCGTCGACACGGCGGATCTGGCGGCGGGCTGGCGCTCCGGCGCACCGCTGCCCGACCGGCCCGTCCTCATCACCTTCGACGACGGCTACGAGGGCGTGCACCGGCACGCCCTGCCCGTGCTCGCCAAGCACGGCTTCATGTCCACGCTGTTCGTCTCGACGGGCTGGATCAGGGGCGCGTACGACACCGGAGGCGGCCTCGACGCCATGCTCGACTGGGACCAGGTACGCGAACTCGCGGGCGCCGGCTGCGAGATCGGCGGGCACAGTCACACCCACCCGCAGCTCGACCAGCTGGACGACGACCGGCTGCGCACCGAACTGGTGCGCAGCCGGGAGATCGTCACGGACGAACTCGGCGCGGCACCGGCCTCGTTCGCCTACCCGTACGGCTACTCCAGCCGCCGGGTCCGGCAGGCCGTACGGGCGGCCGGGTACACCCAGGCGCTCGCCGTCGGCAACGGTCTCGCCCGCCGCCGCCAGGGTCCGTTCGCGCTGCAGCGCGTCACCGTGCGCCGCAGTACGGACGCCGCGGAGTTCGTACGGCTGCTCGAAGGCCGTTCGATCGCCCGCAACTTCGCCGGGGACCGTGCCCTCACCAAGGGGTACGCCGTTCTCCGCAGAGCACGCCAGGTCCGCCGGAAGGCCACCCGTTCCCGTGTCTGACACGACCACCACGACAGAGGCCAACACACCTGACACAGCGGCGCCCGAGCAGTCGGGGCGCCGCCTTCGCCTGCCCGGACGGGGCGGCTCGTCCGGGGGCAGTCCGCTGTTCCGGAACGCCTACGCGCTGATGCTGAACACCGGCATCTCGGCCGTCCTGGGCCTCGGCTTCTGGCTGGCCGCGGCCCGCTACTACTCCGAGTCGGCTGTCGGCCAGGGCTCCGCCGCCATCGCCGCCATGAAACTCCTCGCGGGGCTCACCGCGGTGACCCTGACCGGCGCCCTGGCCCGCTTCATCCCGGTCGCCGGACGCCGGACCGGCCGGCTCATCTTCCGCACCTACGCGGGCAGTTCGCTGATCGTGGCCCTGGCGGCCGGCGTCTTCCTGCTGACGCTGGGCGTCTGGGGGCCGTCGTACCGCTTCCTGCACGGGCCGCTGCCCGGACTCGGGTTCGTCGTGGCGGTGATCGCCTGGAACCTGCTCACGCTCCAGGACGGGGTGCTGACCGGGCTGCGCAACGCGCCCTGGGTGCCGGTGGGCAACACCGTGTTCTCGGCCGTCAAACTGGCGCTGCTCGTCGCCTTCGCGGCGGCGATCCCGGTGGCCGGTGTCTTCGTCTCTTGGGTCGCCGCGATCGCCACCTCGTTCGTACCGCTGGGCTGGCTGGTGTTCCGGCGCCTGGTGCCCCGGCACGTCGAGGCGACCGCGGACCATGCGAAACCGCCCACGCTGCAGGAGATCGGCAGGTTCCTGGCCGGCGACTACACCGGCTCGCTGTTCTCCCTCGCCGTGGTCTACCTGGTGCCGGTCATCATCGCCTCGCAGGTCAGCTCCGAGGACAACGCGTACTTCTACATCACCACCACCATCGGCGGCACCACCAACCTGCTCGCCATCAACATGGGCGCGTCGCTGACCGTGGAGGGCTCGCACGACCCGGCGCGCCTCGCCGGCAACACCCGGGCCGCGCTGAAGCGGATGGCCCGGATCATGATCCCCATCTGCGCGCTGCTGTTCTTCGGGGCGCCCTGGATCCTCGGCGTGTTCGGGCCCGGCTACGCGGACGCGGCGACCCCGCTGCTGCGCTGGTTCGCGGTCGGCGCGCTGCTCCGGGTCGTGATGGAGACGTACTTCGCGGTGCTGCGCGCGCAGAGCCGTACCGCCGGTCTCGCCTGGCTGCAGGGCCTGCTGTGCCTGCTGGTGCTGGGGCTGACCCTGCTCCTGCTGCCCCGGATGGGGCTGACCGGTGCGGGCGTGGCCGAGATCTCCAGCCTCGCGGTGATCGTGACGATCGCGGCGCCCCGGCTGTGGCGGACGCTCCGGGCCGCCCCGGCGGAGATCCCCGAGGACACCGCACCGGACGGGGACCTCGCCGACCTGGGGGCCCGTGAGGTCCCGGCCGCCGCACCGCGCAGGCGGGGCCCGGCGTGGGCGCTGGACACCGACACCCTCGCCCTCGGCATCCATGTGGACTTCGACCATGTGGAGCGGCGCCCGGACGTCCGGCCGGGGCCGGGAACTCCGCCCACGGGTACGCCCGTTGTCCGACCGGACGACCGGCCGACACGGGCGCTGCGGCCGCCGCGGAACCTGGGGCTGCCGGTGGAGGAGAGGGAGCCGCACGCGGAGTCCTCGCTGGGGCCCGCCGAGGTCTCGCTGCTCAGGGAGGCGGAGGTCGACGCGCCGTTCGGGAAGGCTGCCGTACCGGAGGAGCCGGACGTGCCGGTCGTACCGGCCGAGGCTCCGGAGGAGTCCGGGTCTGCGCCCGCGTCCGTGCGCTCGCTGCGGGAGCGGCTGACGCCCACCCGCTCGGGCGTCGTCCTCGGCTGTCTGCTGGTCGCCGCCCTGCTGCTCTACTGGGTGCCGGCGGCCCGGCTCGACGACGCCGACCTGGACCGGATGGGCGGGCTCGGGCTGATCTCGGTGCTGCCGCTGCCGACGCTGGTCGGGGCGGCGCTGCTGGTCACGGTGTTCGCCGCGCTGCTGTGGCTGCGCCGGGAGCACAAGGCGCTGCTCCTGGTCACGCTGCTGGCGACGGTCGTGTCGCTGCATGCGCTGCCCGCCGTGATCGAGACGGAGCCGCGTTTCCCGACCGCCTGGCAGCACCTCGGTTTCATCGACTACATCGACCGCACCGGCTCCGCGGTACCGGACCTGGACGCCCGCTGGAGCTGGCCGGGCTTCTTCGCGGCGGCCGCGTTCATCGGCCGGGCGTGCGGGGTCACGGACTTCACCGAGGTCATCCGCTGGTGGCCGACGTTCATCCAGCTCGCGTACCTGGCCCCGATGTTCCTGCTCGTGCGGTCGCTGCGGGCGAGCTGGCGGGCGAAGTGGACCGGCATCTGGTTCTTCGTGCTGTGCGGCTGGGTCGGTCAGGACTACTTCTCCCCGCAGGGCTTCACGTACCTGCTCTATCTGATGTTCGTGGCGATCCTGCTCGTCTGGTTCCGCGCCCCGCACGTCGTCTGGGCGAGGTTCCGGCCGGGCGAGGCGGAGGTCGAGCCGACCAACCGCCGCCAGCAGGCCGTGCTGCTCATGGTGCTGGTCGGCCTGTACGCGGCGACGGTACCGGCACACCAGCTCACCCCGTTCGTGATGCTGGGCGTGCTGGCGGCCCTGGTGCTGATCGGCAGGTCCGAACTGCGGGGCCTGCCCCTGCTGTTCGGGGTGGTCGCGGCCGTCTGGCTGGGTTTCATGGCCGAGCCGTACTGGTCGGGGCACTTCAACGAGCTGTTCGGCGGGGTCGGCGGGGTCGGCAGCAATGTCTCCACCTCGGTCTCCGGCCGTATCCAGGGCGGAAGTTCGACCCACAAGCTGGTGCTGTACGTCCGGGTCCTGCTGGCCGGGAGCCTGATGGCGTTCGCCGTCTGGGGCTGGTGGCGCCGCCGCTTCCACAAGTACCGCGAGCGTTCCCTGCTGGTCCTGACCTTCGTCCCGTTCCTGGGCTTCGGCATGCAGTCGTACGGCGGCGAGATGGCGCTGCGCGTCTTCATGTTCGCCGTGCCGGGCGCGGCCCTGCTGGCCGGGCTCGCCCTGTTCCCGCGCACCGGGGCCACCGCGAAGGAGCGCGAGAAGGACCGGATCAGCCTGGCGCCGGTGGCCGCGCTCATGGCCGGGCTGCTGCTCATGGGCGGTTTCCTGGTGGCCCGTTGGGGCAACGAGTCCTTCGAGCGGGTCAGGCCCGGCGAGGTCGCCGCCATGGACTACGTCTACGCCCACGACAGGCCGACGGTACGGCTGCTGTGGCTGAGCAACGACACCGTCAACGACGTGACCCCGGCGATCCCCTGGGGCGCGAAGGACATGGAGCGGGTCGACTACCTGCCGACGCTCGCCCCGACCGACCCGGTGCTGGTGTCGAGCCTGGTCAAGGCGCTGAAGGACGCGGGCCCGCACTCGTACCTGATGGTCAACAGCAGTCAGGTCGTCTATCTCCGGCTGGACGCCGGCTACTCGGCGACCTGGGAGAGCCGGCTGATCCGGAACCTGGACGACCGGCAGGACCTGACGAAGGTCCTGGTCAACGACGACGTCACCATGTACGCGCTGCGCACGCAGCCCGCGGGCGCGGTGGCGAAGCCCGATCCGGGGCCGATCGGGCCGCGGGTCACCTGGACGCCGTGGTCGGTGATCGGCGGTCTCGCCGCCGTCGCGCTGATCCTGCTGCTGACGGCACGCGAGGTGGTCCGGGTCGCGGTCCGGCCCGGGGTGCGTCAGCTGCGGTTGCTGCAGGGCGGCTTCTGGTTCTCGCTGCCGCTGCTGGCGGTGCTGCTGGCCTCGTTGGCGCAGCGGTTCCTGACACTCAAGTAGGAGCGGTTCCTGACGCTCGAGTTCAGGGAGGAAGGCCGGCCGAAGTGGCTCACCCGGTTCACCTGGTGAGCCACTTCACCTCGTAGGCCTTCATCCCGAACCGCTTCCCGTCCACCTGCGCACTGATCGACCGGCCGAGGGTGTTGACCACCAGGACCGTCCTGTCACTGGCGAGGACGCGGACGTTGGGCACGTCGTCCTTGGCGACGGAGACCGTCTCGTACTTCGTCCCCGGCGGGAAAGCCTTCCCGAACCGCGACACCAGGTCGTACATGGGCAGCGCCTGGCCGCCGTCCCCGCTGTCGGTCGTGGACCACAGGCAGCCGGCGCAGCCGCCGCCCTTCTCGTCCTCCGGGTTCCAGTAGAAGCCGGAGTCGGCGCCGCCCCTGACCAGGGCGATCATGCCGGTGGCCTGGACGGCGACCCGGTGGTCCTCGGTCCAGCCGTCGCGTCGGTCCTGGCCGTCGGCGGGCTCGACGTAGTACTCGGCCCACCACAGCGGCAGCCCGTGCGTCTGCCTGCGCACCCACTCGCTGACGTAGGTGAGCTTCTCGGTGGCGGCGAACTCGTCCGGCAGCAGGTCGTCGTCGTTGGTGTAGCTGGACCCGTCGACGACCACGAAGTCGGCGCCGGCCTTGTGGGTGTTCCAGTAGTCGAAGGCGTCGACGACCCGCTGGTCCATGACCCCCCAGTCGCCCTTGAGGGTGGTGGAGGCGTTCTCGGTCTGGCGCGGGTCGAAGCTGTCCATGACGAGGTACGGCCCGCCGACCATGATGTCGTTGTCGACGGCCTTCAGCGCCTTGTAGACGAGGTTGTAGAGCTCGGTGTAGCCCTCGTAGTCCCAGCGGCCCTTCGCGTTGTTCCAGAAGCCCTTGAACTCGTTCCAGACGATGAAGTGCCGTACGTCCGGATAGCGTCTGGCGACGGTCGCGGCGAGGTCGGCGTAGTCCTGGTAGTGGTCGGGGGTGGGCGCGGTCTCCAGGGCGGCCTGGTTCCAGTCGGTGTGGTCCACCCCGGCCTCGCCGCCCTTCATCCAGTCCGGGGAGCAGCACAGGGTGATCACCGGGGTGGCGCCCGATCTGCGCATGAAGTCGACGCGCCGGTCCAGTGCGCCGAAGTCGTAACGCCCCTTCACCGGCTCGGGGTTGTCGGCGCCCCAGCCCATGACGGCCTGGTCCTGCGGCATCCCGGCGTCCTGGGACAGCCGGTCCTCGACCCGCTGGGTGGCGGTCGTGCTGCCTTCGTCGGCGCTGTACTGGGTGTGCGTGAAGCCCCAGCCCACCGACGGCCCGGCGGTGTCCGGCGGGGTGGCGGGGGTGCCGTGCACCTTGTCGCCGTCGCGGGTCGTGCCCGCGGTGTCGGCGCCGCCCCCGGGAAGTGTGCTGACCAGTGTCACGATCAGGGCGAGCGCGGCCACACCCACCCCGAGCAGGGCGGTGAGCCGCCACCGCCGAGCCCCCGAATTCCACCCATGACGTCCCATCAAGGACAACTCTAACGGCGGAAACCGCCCCGGGGGCGGGTATCGGGGATCGACCGCCGGGCAGCGGGGCGCGGGCGTTCGAGGGCCGTGTGCGCGACCTCTGCGGGATACTCCGGAAGCTCGGTGCGCACCCGACACTCCCCTCCCACTTCGGAAAACGGGTGCGCCACCGGCCCCGGTGACGGATCATGGCGGCATGTCTGCCAAGCCGCACGAGACGCTGCCGATCCGGCTCAACGTCGACGACTCCGACTCCCCGTCCGACGTCGTCGACGCGCTGTTCCTCGGCCGCTTCGCGACGGGCGAGCAGCCGTACTCGCACGCGGCCAACATCGACCGGGTGCGGTCCGGGGCGACCCTGCTGCCGAAGGAGGCACGGGTGCTGCGGGTGGCGCGCGACGACGACCGCAGCGCGACGCTCGCGGAGGGCGAGGGCTGGACCCTGCTCGTCTCCCGCTGGAACCGGGGCGCCGACGTCACCGTCACCGCCACCACCGCCGAACTGGCCGCCCAGGTCCTCAACGAGGCGACGGACGGCGCGGCCGACGAGCCGGAACCGCAGCCGGAGAACGTGACGATGGGGTTCTGGTACGTCTCCCCGCGCCGCGGCCCGCACCGCACCACCCGGCAGATCTCGGCGGGCACCTGGGACGAGGTCCGCGCCAACTACACGGCGCCGGTCGCGGACGCGATGGACCGCCTGATGAAGACGACGCCCGAGGACATCGCGGGCCGTCTCCTGCTGCTGCACGGCCCGCCGGGCACCGGCAAGACCTCCGCGCTGCGCACCCTCGCCCGGTCCTGGCGGGACTGGTGCCAGGTGGACTGCGTCCTCGACCCGGAGCGGCTCTTCTCCGACGTCGGCTACCTGATGGACATCGCGATCGGCGAGGAGGACGGCGCCGGCAAGGGCCGCTGGCGGCTGCTGCTCCTTGAGGACTGCGACGAACTGATCCGCGGCGAGGCCAAGCACACGGCCGGACAGGCGCTGTCCCGCCTGCTCAACCTCACGGACGGCCTGCTCGGCCAGGGCCGCAACGTCCTGGTCGGCGTCACCACCAACGAGGACCTGGAGCGGCTGCACCCCGCCGTGGTCCGCCCCGGCCGCTGCCTGGCCCGGATCGAGGTGGGCGCGCTGACCCACCGCGAGGCGGTGAACTGGCTCGGTGCGGAGGAGGGGGTGGGCCGGGACGGGGCGACCCTGGCGGAGTTGTACGCGCTGCGCCGGGGCACGGCGCCGACGTCGGTGCCGGGGGCGCGGGAGGGCGCGGACGCGGGGCTGTACCTGTAGTGCTTTGATGAGGGTGTGGCCCTGTTCGTCGGAACCTCGGGCTGGCAGTACAAGGACTGGCGGAACGTCCTGTACCCGGCCGACGTGCCCGTGCGCGCCTGGCTGGAGGAGTACGCGACGCACTTCACGACGGTCGAGCTGAACAACGCGTTCTACCGGCTCCCGACCCGCGAGAACTTCGCGTCCTGGCGGGACCGGGTCCCGCCGGACTTCGTGGTCGCGGTGAAGGCGAGCCGCTATCTCACGCACATCAAGCGCCTCAGGGAGCCGGAGGAGCCGGTCGACCGTCTGATGACCCACGCGGCGGGCCTCGGCGACCGGCTGGGCCCGGTCCTCCTCCAGCTCCCGCCGACGCTCAAGGCGGACCCGCCGCTGCTGGACGCCTGTCTGTCGTGCTTCCCGCGCGGTACGAGGGTGGCGGTGGAACCCCGCCACGACTCCTGGTGGACGCGGGGGACCCGCGAGGTCCTGGAGTCCCGGGGCGCGGCCCTGTGCTGGGCCGACGTCCAGGCCCACCCGATGACCCCGCTCTGGCGCACCGCCGACTGGGCCTACGTCCGCTTCCACGAGGGCCGGGCCACCCCCTGGCCCCGCTACGGCCGCCGCTCCCTGGAGACATGGGTCGACCGCATCGCCACGGCGTACTCCGAGAAGGCCGACGTCTACGCGTACTTCAACAACGACCCGGGCGGGGCGGCGGTGCGGGACGCGGTGGCGTTCGGAAGGACGGCGCGGCGGGCGGGACTGACGGTGACGAGGACGCCGGAGCCGAGCACGAGCGGCTGACGCCACGCCTCGGGCCGCGAGCCGAGCAGGTCCGCCACCGCCGGACACCGCCCGGACACCGCCGACGTGGCCGGACACCGCCGACGTGGCTGGACACCCCCGGACACCGCCGACGTGGCCGAACACCGCCGGACACCACCGACCTGCCCGAACACCCCCAGACACCACCGACCTGCCCGAACACCCCCAGACACCACCGACGTAGCCGGACACCGTCGGCTCTTTCCTCCCGTCGCAACGGCGATCAGCCACGACGGCGGAATCCGGCGGTGCCCAGCCGCCCTCGGCCTCAGCCCTCCCCGTACGCCGCCCGCACCGCGTCCCGCACCGCGGTCAGCGCCTCCTCCTCGGCCAGTCCCAGCCGCCGCGCCCGCTCTGCGTAGGCCTGGGCGGCCAGCGACGCCTCGCGCTCCGCGGCCGAGCCCGCCGCGGCGACGAACGTGCCGTTGCGCCCCCGCGTCTCGATCACCCCGTCGGTCTCCAGGGCCCGGTACGCCTTGGCCACCGTGTTCACCGCCAGGCCCAGCGACTCGGCCAGCCCCCTGACCGTCGGCAGCCGGTACCCCACCGGCAGCACCCCGCCCCGCGCCTGCTCGGAGATCTGCGCCCGTACCTGTTCGTACGGCGGCGCGCTGTCATCAATGTGGATCTTCAAGGTCACGGCCCGATTCTCCCGCAACCGCCGGAAAATGAGAGGCATCCCGCACACGTCCCGCATAGCGTGCGCCCCATGACAGTGATCGTGCGTGACCTGCGCCCCGACGTCCGGTCCGACGCCGAGGGCTTCGCCCGGGTCCGGCGGCTCGCCCTCCCCTTCATGCTGTTCACCCCGGAGTCGCTGGTCCACGACCTCACGCACACCCACCCCGACGCCCACTTCCGCCAGCTGGTCGCGGAGGAGGACGGCGAGGTCGTCGGCACCGCCCAGGTCGGCCTCGCCCACGAGAGCACGGAGCCGGGCCAGGGCTTCGCCAACGTCTACGTGCATCCGGAGCGCACCGGCCGGGGCGCCGGCACCCTGCTGGCCCGTACGGCGGAGGCGCACCTGTCGGCCGTCGGCGCGAGCACCTCCTACGCCTGGGTCCTGGACGCCCCGTCCAACCGCGCCTTCGCCGAGCGCCGCGGCTACACCGCGAGCCGCTCCGCCCACTTCCTCCAGCTCGACCTCGCGCACGGCGCGCTCCCCCCGCTGCGGACTCCCCCGCCCGGCGTGGAGCTGCGCACCGGCGCCGACTTCGCCGACGACCCGCGCCCGCTCTTCGCCCTCGACGCGGAGACGACGCGGGACGAACCGAGCGACATCGACACGGAGTTCGCCGACTACCGGGCCTGGCTGGACGGCACCTGGCGGCACCCGCTGTTCAGCCGCGAGCTGACCTCGGTGGTCCTGGTCGACGGCCGCCCCGCCGCCTTCAGCGCGGCCCGCACCGACGGCGGCACCCGGTACGGCACCGTCATGACCGGCACCGCCCGCGCCTTCCGCGGCCGGGGGCTGGCCAAGCTCGCAAAGAACGACTCACTGCACCGCGCCCGTGCCGCCGGCTTCACCCAGGCGTTCACGGGCAACGACAGCGGCAACGGCCCGATGCTCGCGATCAACAAGTGGTTCGGGTACGGCATCTGCGCGACGGAGGTCAGGTATGTCCGCGAACTCGGCTGAGCCGGCCGGCACGGTGGACGTCGTGCTGGTCAAGGCGGGCCGCACGAAGATCCGTTACCCCGCCGGGCTGCTGCACGACGACGGCGTCCGGATCGCCGTACGCGCCCCCTGGGCCGGTGACACGCCCCGCGACTTCGGCTTCGTCCGCTTCGAACAGGGCGACGTCTTCACCGAGTTCTACTGGCGGGACCGCTGGTACGCGGTGAAGGAGGTCCGCGCGGCCGACGGCACGCTGAAGGGCTGGTACTGCGACGTCACCCGTCCCGCGACGCTCGGCGGCGGCCGGCTGGTCGTCGAGGACCTCGACCTGGACCTGTGGCGCTCCGCCGACGGCACGGACGTACGCCGCCTGGACGAGGACGAGTTCGCCGGGAGCGGTCTTGCGGAGCGGGACCCGGAGGCCGCGGCGGCGGCCGTGGCCGCGCTCGACACGCTGGAGGCCCTGGCCCGGAAGCCGGATTTCGCCGCCCTGCTGTCCCTGCTGCCGTGAAGCTCCCTCACACCGTCGCCACCACCGCGTACCGCTCGTCGTCCACCTCTCTGCCCCACAGTGCCGCCACCGCGGACAGCGGCTCCACGCGCACGTCCGCGGCGAGCGGTGCGAGGAGGGCGGTGAGCCGGCCGGCGGGTATGCCGACCGGGGTCACGGTCCCCCACACCCCCTCCACCAGCACGAACCGTCCCCCGGGCCGCAGCAGACCCCGCCAGTGCCGCAGTACGCGCGCGGGGTCGGGCAGCGCCCACAGCACATGCCGTACGAGAACGACGTCGAAGAGCAGCTCGCCCACCGGCGGTGCCGCCGCGTCGCCGAGCAGGAACACCGCGTCACGGCCGGCCAGCTTGGCGCGGGCCCGCTCCACCATCGCCGGGGAGCCGTCGATCCCGGTGACGCGGTGGCCCTGCTCGGCGGCGAGGAGGGCCAGGCTGCCGGTGCCGCAGCCGAGGTCGAGGAGGTCGGCGGGGCGTTCGGGCAGCCAGGCCCGCAGCCGTGCCGCCCAGGCCGTGCGGACCTCGGGCGTGCGGAGGCCGTGATCCGGCTCCTCGTCGAACCGGGCCGCCTCGGCATCCCAGTCGACACCCACCGCAACCGTCCGATCACTTTCATTCCTCATGCCCCCAGCGTGACACCCACCACTGACACTCGACCCGTGTGACAGCGACCACTGACAGACCGGCAACGATGAGGAACTCTCACCAAAAGCGTCTATCTCCGTGACATCACGGAACTCGGTAGGCGCTGAAGGAGGCAGCCATGCGCCGCACTACTGTGCAGAAGCCCCTGAAGAGGACGGACAGCCGCCGGATCCGCGAGGAGGCCGACGAGCGCCCCGCCGGACGCCCGGAGGTGCGGAAGGACATCGCACGCACCTGGTGGCCGGACGGCTGACCGTGTGCCCCGCCGCGCCCCTTCAGTCCAGCCGCTTGCGGTAGTGGACGCGGTCGTAGGGCCCGTCCATCCGCCGCTCGACGACCTCGTACCCGTACTTCGGGTAGATCCTCCGGTTCTCCCACATCAACGCATTCGTACAGAGCCTGATCTCGGGCAGGCCGAGCGCACGCGCGCGTGCCTCCACGAACTCCAGCAGCCGCCGCCCCACCCCCGTGCCGCGCGCGTCGGGGTGGACGGCGATGCTGTCGAGGAACAGGTGGTCGTCGTGGGCCTCGATGACGACGAGCCCGGTCACCGGCTCCCCGACCACGAACACCCGGCCCGCGGCCACATTCGCCATGTGGTCCGCCTCCATGGGCTGCGGCACCACACCGATCCGTGCGATGTAGTGGCGGTACGCCATGTCGGTCACGGCCTTCACGGCCGGTACGTCGGCGGGCCGGGCGGGCCGGATCTCGTCGTTCGTCATGGCGTGAACGCTAGCTACCTCAGCGCAGTCCGAACACTCCCTTAAGGCGACCATAAGGATCTCCGTCGCCCGCTCCCAGCAGGCGATTCCACGGTTCCTTGGGGCTAGCTTTCTGATCGCCCCCCACGGGATCCGCCCGGCGGGACCGAGCCCGCCCGAGGACCGTTCCGAGGAGTCTCCGCATGCTCGCAACACGCCGTCAGGCCGCCGTCGCCGCCTCGCCCGGCATGGCTATCGGCGGGGCGGCCGCCCCGGCCCTGGGCTCCAGCGCGCTCTTCCTGTCGGTACGGCGGCGGGCGCCCCGGCGCTGAC
This sequence comes from Streptomyces sp. NPDC090499, assembly GCF_044769305.1. Lineage (NCBI taxonomy): Bacteria > Bacillati > Actinomycetota > Actinomycetes > Kitasatosporales > Streptomycetaceae > Streptomyces > Streptomyces sp. NPDC090499. Next base: position 72,526 of record NZ_JBIVXP010000006.1, on the reverse strand, counting down.
CCCCTCATGGTTCCGGGGCCTGACCGGCGGCTCAGGCCGGACAGGCCCCGGCGGCGTTCAGTTGGGCAGCGGCTCAGCTGAACGCCGACGCACAGCTGGTGGCGGTGGCGTGGGCCGGGTCGAGCGCGTTGGCCACCTCGTGGAAGGCGATCCGGTCGAAGAGCCCGATCGCCACGTGCTCGGAGAGGTCGAGCGAACAGAGGTCCTGGAGCAGGACGTTGTGGACGTCGGAGCCGCTCAGGAACTGGCTCTGCCAGGGCGTGGCCACCTCGTCGTACTTGGTGGAGATGACCGTGTAGTGCACACCGGGGACGGTGTCGCCGCCCGCGTTGAGCTTGGTGAGGAAGGCGGAGCCGGGGATCTGGTCGGCGAGGCCGGGGGTGGTGGCCTTGATCAGGTCCGAGGCGCCGGGGAAGTACGGCAGCAGGTTGGTGAGGCCGCTGAGGGTGGCGCCGTGGTTGTCGGGGGCAAGGCCGACGAGGGCGTTCACCTTGGCGGCGCCGCCGAGGAACCTCAGGTAGTAGCGGGGCATCATGCCGCCCTGGGAGTGGCCGACGAGGTCGGCCTTGGCGGCGCCGGTCGCGGCGAGCACTTTGTCTACGAAGGCGGAGAGCTGCTCTGCCGACTTGTCGATGGGGCCGAGGCCGTAGAAGACGGGGACGCCGGACAGCTGGCCGTAGTCGAGGGAGAAGACGCAGTAGCCGCGGTCCTCCAGGTACGGGGCGAGGGAGAGCCAGTTGTCGACGGAGTTGCCGAGGGTGCCGTGGACCAGGATCACCGGGCGGGGGTGGGCGGCGGAGGGACGGCAGGAGTAGTCGTTCCAGCCGGTGGTGGGGGCACTGGAGGCGTGGGCGGTGGCGGCGGGAACGGTGGCGACGGCGGCGGCGAGGAGCAGCGCGGTGAGGGGTCTGAGCACTCGTTTCCAGGGCAGCATCGGGTGATCTCCTTGCGGCTCAAGGGAGGTACGACGGCCTTACGCCCTGTGATCCGGATCACGAAGGATGCTGTTCACTCATCAAGTTACGGACGAGTAGTGCAAGCGTGAAGTTACGCGTCGGTAAAACTTCCGAGTAACCGGTCGCACGCCACTCGCCTGACGGGATGTCACCAGCTGGGCCTGAGGGGACCATAGGGCGCGATACGGGCCAAACACTCCCGCAACACGCGCACTTCCCTCTCCCCCAGCACCTCGCCCCAGTCCCGCACGACCTCCGCGGCCGCCTCCTCCGCGGCCCGCGTGCACGCCCACCCCCGCTCGGTCAGCACGACCAGCCGCGCCCGCGCGTCCCCGGGGTGCGGCCGGCGCTCGGCATACCCCCTGCGCACGATCTCATCGACAAGTTGACTCGCCGCCTGCTTGGTCACCCCGAGGTGCACGGCGAGTTCGGTGACGGTGGCCCCACCCGGGGCCAGCCGCGCGAAGGCGAAGCCGTGGGCAGGCCTCATCCCCTCGAAGCCGCGGGCGACGACCCCGTCATTGATACGCCGGGTCAGCTCACCGGCTGCGGCGAGCAGGGCTGCGGACAGGGCCATGGCCTCGGAGTTCTGCACGGAGGCATTGAAACACCCTTGACGTATCGGTCAAGTTGCTTGACCATATAGTCAAGCAACTTGACCACTTCTCCGGGAGGCACCCATGCCCGTCGTCCGCTCCGCCGAGGCCACCACCCACGAGATCCACGGCGCCCGCTTCGTCTCGTACGCCACTCCCCGCAGCGGCAGCAAGGAACTGTGCGCCTGGCGGGGGGAGATACCGGCCGGGACCAGGGCGCCCGCCCACACCGTCAACCGGGAGGAGATCCTCCACCTGCTCGTCGGCGAGCTCCTGATCACGCTCGACGGCCACACCGACCGCGTCCGGGCCGGCGACACCGTCATCGTCAACCCCGGCGCCACCCTCACCGTCGAGAACCCGACCGGCCACACCGCGCTCACCTGGGTCACCACCTCCGTCGGCCTGGAGGCCGAACTGGCCGACGGCAGCAGGATCGTGCCGCCGTGGGCCAACTGACCCACCGGAACCGACGGCCTCACCGCCCCGCAGTCGCGCAGAACCCGTACACGGCAGAGCAGGACACGCCGACCCGCGCCCCCTGTGCACAGGCCGCCGAGGGCAGGCCGCCCCGCCCTCCCGACCGCCGGGCACAGGAGCCGGACCCGAAGACCCCGCGCCGCGGTCGGCCGTCGCCCGAGCAGCAACCCCCTCGCCGAGGCGGAAGGCCACGCCGTCACGGTGCCGCCCGTCCGGGCAGCCCGCCGCTCTCCGCCACACGTCCGCCCGTCACAGCCGTACGGGAACCGGGCCGGCCACACCGAGGTGCAACCGCCCGCCCAGCCGTCCGAGCGAGGCGACACCCTCTCTCGAATCGCATGAATGTTCGATGAGGTCTATTGTGGTGTCGCCGCCCCGGAGAGACCGGAGTGGCGATGCGGAGGCAGGGGGCAGTCAGTGGCGAGGTGGTCCAGGTGCGCGGATTTACGCATCTGCACGCCGTCTCCGGGTTCTCCCTGCGGTACGGCGCCTCGCATCCCGAGCAGCTCGCCGAGCGGGCCGCCGAGCGTGGGATGGACGCGGTCGCCCTGACCGACCGGGACACCCTCAGCGGTGCCGTCCGCTTCGCCAAGGCCGCAGGTCGAACCGGCATCCGGCCCTTGTTCGGGGTGAATCTCGCCGTGGCGGCGCCTTTCGAAGCGACGGGCCGTACGGAGCGGCGGCGTACACCGGCTCGTGGCGGCGCGTTCGTGGACGAGTCCGCGCAACGCGTGGTCTTCCTGGCGCGCGACGGAGCTCCCGGCTGGGCCGACCTCTGCCGACTGGTGAGTGCCGCGCATGCCGATACGGAAGGAGGCAGGCGTCCTCTGCTGCCCTGGGGAGCCGCCGGCGGGGAGCATGTCACGGTACTGCTCGGCCCCGGCTCGGATGTCGGTCGTGCCCTGGCGGCCGGGCGGCCGGACCGCGCCGCCCGACTGCTCGCACCCTGGCGGGAGCGGTACGGGGACGCGGCGCTGCGCATCGAGGTCGTCTGTCACGGCCTCAGCGGTACCGGCCCCGGCTCGCTGCGGCTCGCGGCCCGTGCCCTCGGTTTCGCCGTCGACCAGCGGCTCACCCCGGTCCTGAGCAACGCGGTCCGCTACGCCGACCCCGGCCAGGGGCAGGTGGCGGACGTCCTGGACTCCGCACGCCGTCTGGTGCCCATCGATCCGCGCGGCACGCACGACTGCGGTGAGAGGTGGCTCAAGCCCGCCGCGGACATGGCGCGTATGGCCGAACAGGTGGCCGAGGCCGCCGGATACCGTGCGAACACCGCCCGCCGGCTGCTGGAGGTCACCGAGGAGACCGCCGCCGCCTGTCGCGTCGACCCCGAGGACGACCTGGGGCTCGGCCGTGTGCACTTCCCCGAGCCGGCACTCGTCGGCGCACAGCGGCGCACCCCCGAGCGGGTGCTGCGTTCGAAGTGCACCGCCGCCATGCTGCTGCACCGCTACGACCGTGACCGCCGTCGCTGGGAGCGGCTCGAGGACGAGCTGCGCCTGATCGAGAAACTGGGATACGCCTCGTACTTCCTCACCGTCGCCCAGGTCGTCGCCGACACCCGCGGACTCGGCATCCGGGTCGCCGCCCGCGGCTCCGGCGCGGGTTCCCTGGTCAACCATCTCCTCGGGATCGCCACCGCCGACCCCGTCGAACACGGTCTGCTCATGGAGCGCTTCCTGTCCGACCGGCGTACGGAACTGCCGGACATCGACATCGACGTGGAGTCCGCCCGCCGCCTGGAGGTCTACCGGGCGATCATCGACCGCTTCGGACCGGAGCGGGTGGCCGCCGTGTCCATGCCGGAGACCTACCGGGTGCGGCATGCCGTACGGGATGTCGGACTCGCCCTCGGCCTGGATCCTGCCGAGGTGGACCGGCTTGCAAAATCGTTTCCTCACATCCGGGCCCGGGACGCCCGTGCCGCTCTGCAGGAGTTGCCGGAACTGCGCGGCATCGACCCGGAGGCGTACGGCCCGCACATGTGGGACCTGGTCGAGGCCCTGGACGCGCTTCCCCGTGGCATCGCCATGCACCCGTGCGGCGTCCTGCTCTCCGACGCGACCCTGCTGCGCCGCACACCTGTCGTGCCGACCAGCGGCGAGGGCTTCCCGATGTCCCAGTTCGACAAGGAGGACGTGGAGGACCTCGGGCTGCTCAAGCTCGATGTACTCGGAGTGCGGATGCAGTCCGCCATGGCGCATGCCGTCGCCGAGGTCGAGCGGACCACCGGGCACCGTATCGACCTGGACGACGCCGCGCAGGTACCACCGGACGACCCGAAGACGTTCCAGCTGATCAAGTCCTCGCAGACCCTGGGCTGCTTCCAGACCGAGTCGCCCGGCCAGCGCGACCTCATCGCCCGGTTGCAGCCCGAGACCTTCCACGACCTCGTCGTCGACATCTCGCTGTTCCGGCCGGGACCTGTTGCGGCCAACATGGTCGATCCGTTCATAGAAGCCAGGCACGGACGCCAGGCACCACGCTGTCCGCACCCCCACCTGGAGCCCGCGCTGCGGGAGACATACGGCGTCGTGGTCTTCCACGAACAGATCATCCAGATCCTGTCGGTCATGACCGGCTGCACTCTGGCCTTCGGCGACTACACGCGGCGGGCGCTGTCGAACCCCGACCAGGTCGGGCGCGTACGGGCGTGGTTCGCGCAGGAGGCTCGCGGGCGGGGATACGAGGAGGAGGTCGTCGAGCGGACCTGGGAGATCGTCGAGGCGTTCGGAGCGTACGGCTTCTGCAAGGCGCACGCGGTCGCCTTCGCCGTCCCCTCGTACCAGTCGGCCTGGCTGAAGGCGCATCACCCGGCCGCCTTCTACGCCGGGCTGCTCACGCACGACCCCGGGATGTACCCGAAGCGGCTGCTGCTGGCGGACGCGCGACGCTGGGGAGTGCCGATCCTGCCGTTGGACGTGAATGCATCGAACGCCGCCTACAAAATCGAACTGGTGTCTGATGAATGGGACGGTCGGGGCGTTCACGGGCTTCGGCTCGCCCTGTGCGACGTGCGCGGAATGAGCGAGGACGAGGCGGAACGGATCGTCGCAGGGCGCCCGTACGCCTCGCTCCAGGACTTCGTCTCCCGGGCCCGGCCGTCCCGGCCGGTGGCCGAACGCCTCGCCCAGGTCGGCGCGTTGGACACCTTCGGCCGCAATCGCCGCGACCTGCTGCTGCACGTCGCCGAGCTGTACGGCAGCCGGCGCCGCTCTCCGCAGGGGCAGCTCGCGCTGGGCGAGACCGACGCGGCCCCGAGTGCGGTCGCCCCTGCCCACCTGCCCGACCTGGACGACGCCGAACGGCTCGGGGCCGAGCTCGGAGTGCTCGGGATGGACACCTCCCGGCATCTCATGAGCGATCACCGGGAACTGCTGGAGGAGCTCGGCGCGGTTTCCGCGACGCGGCTGAAGGATCTGCCCCACGGACAGGTGGTACTCGTCGCCGGCGCGAAGGGAGCCGTTCAGACCCCGCCGGTCCGTTCGGGCAAGCGCGTCATCTTCACCACGCTCGACGACACGTCGGGGCTGGTGGACTGCGCGTTCTTCGAAGACAGCCACGACGCCTGCGCGCACACCGTCTTCCACTCCTGGCTGCTGCTCGTGCGGGGGGTGGTGCAGCGCCGCGGCGGGGGCAACGGCAAGGCGCTGTCGGTGACCGGCTCCGCCGCCTGGGACCTTGCCGAACTGGCCGAGTTGCGCCGCGCGAGCGGTCTGCCGGCGGTGACGGAACGGCTCACCGGAACCACCCCGCCACCGGGCAGAGCCACCGACAGCCGCAGCATCCGGCTGGAGACCGGTTATGCGCTGCATCCGTGGGCGGATCTGCAGCCGCCCGGCGAGTCCGTCAAGCAGGGCCGCAAGCTGTGGCACCAGAGCCCGGGGAGCGCAGGATGAGCATCTTGTACATCCACTTCCACGACCTGCGGGACGAGCAGCTCTACAGTCGCCTTCTCGCCCTGCTGGCCGAGTACACCCCCGTGGTGCAGGCGCTGCCACCGGATGCGGCGCTGGCCGACGTCTCCGGCAGCCTGCGGTACTTCGGCACGGACGCCACAGCACTGGCCGAGCGCATCCGGGCCCGCACCGGAGGCCTGTACGGCCTCCGCTCGACCGTCGGTGTCGCCGCCAATCCGCTGCTCGCGCGCATGGTCGCGGCCGACGGTCCGCGCTCGGCGGTACGCACCCTGCCGGACGACATCGGCACGGTCACCGCCTTTCTCGCACACAAGCCCGCCGCCGCCCTGCAGGGCGTGGGACCCGCGACCGCCCGCACCCTGTCCTCGTACGGCCTGGACAGCGTCGGCAGGATCGCCGCCGCGCCGCTCGGCACACTGCAGCGCATCCTGGGCGCCACCGCGGGACGCCGCCTTCACGACGCGGCCCGCGGCCTCGATCCGACACCGGTGGTCCCCTCCGCCCCGCCCCGCTCGATGAGCATCGAACACAGCTTCACCCACGACGAGTTGGCCCGAGAGCGGCAGCGCGCCGCCCTGCTGGACCTCACCGACCGCCTCGGCCTGCGATTGCGCGCCGAGGCCCAGGTGGCCGGCGCTCTCACCCTCACCGTCCGCTACGCGGACCGCTCGACGACGTCCCGTACTCGCAAGCTGCACGAAGCCACCGCCCACACCCGCTCCCTGACAGCGCTCGCCTACGAGCTCCACGACCGGCTCGCCCTCCAGCGCGCCCGCGTCCGCAGCCTCTCCCTGCGGGCGGAGGACCTGGTCCCCGCCGAACTCGCTTCCCGGCAGATGCTGTTCGATCCCGCCGACGAGAAGGCCCGCCGTATCGAGGCCGCCGCCGATCGCGCCCGGGATCGGTTCGGTCCCGCAGTGATACGCCCGGCCGGAGCACGGCCCCACGTCGCATGACCCAGACGCTCCGGCAACCGCTCTCTCCCCACCGGCGCCGACCCGGCCGGCGCCCCGGGGCTTCGTGAGCGGTGAGCCTCCTGCACAAGGCGCGGACCGGAGCGTGCGTCCTGTGCACATTGAGCCGGGCCGGGGGCGGCGGCCACCCTGGTTCCGTCAGTGATCAGGTGCCACCTGGTGACGGCCCCCGGTGCGGGCCCGCTGACGGAGTCACCCAGCCACGGCCGAGGTACCCCGGTCGGCCTCGGGCGTCGAAATCCATCTGCGCTACCTATGAGGCACTGGCCTGCTCAGCTGCGCCGACGATGGTCACACCCCCCGCGAGGGGAAGCCACTACGCTGGCTCCATGCCTTCCTCCCGTCGCACCGCGCGCCAGACCGATCTGCTGGAACGGCTGGTCGCACTGCTGACGGCCGAGGGCTTCGCCTCCTTCACCCTGGACGAGCTGACCGAGCGGCTGCGCTGCTCGAAGACGACGCTGTACCAACTGGCCGACAGCAGGCAGGAATTGGTACGGGAGGCGGTCAAGCACTACTTCCGCGAGGCCACCTCGTCCGTCGAGAAGCAGGTGGCGATCGTCTCGGAGCCCTCGGACCGGGTGGTGGTCTATCTGAACGCGGTCGCCGAGGAGCTCAAGCCGCTGTCCCGGCAGTTCCTCGACGACATGGCCGCTTTCGAGCCCGCCCGCGAGGTGTACGAGGCCAACACGCGCATCGCCGCGGGCCGGCTCAGGCAGCTGATCACGGAGGGCGTCGCCGCCGGAGCCTTCCGCGACGTCCACGCCGCGTTCGTGGGCGAGGTCGTGGCCGCCACCATGCTGGAGATCCAGCGGGGCGAGGTCTCCACCCGTACCGGACTGACCGACTCCGAGGCGTACGCGGAGCTGGCCTCGCTCATCGTCCACGCGGTCTCGCCCTGACCGGGGCCGGTCACGACTGCATGCCCCAGTCGCACAGCACCTCCTCGGTGTCCGCGCCAGGCACCGCCGGGGCCGACGGGAGACGGCTGGGAGTGCGGCGCCCGTGCCGCGCAGCGCGAGCGTCATCCGGGCCGGCAGGGCGACCCCGTCGACCATCGCGGCGTCGACGACCTGTCCGGTCCCGGAACGTGACCGCTCCCAGAGGGCGGCGAGCACGCCGACGACCAGGAGCATGGACCCGCCCCCGAAGTCTCCGACCAAGTTGAGCGGTGGGGACGGCGTGCCGCCGTCGCGGTCGATCGCGTGCAGTACGCCGGTGAGACCGATGTGGTTGAGGTCGTGCCCGGGAGTCTGGGCGAGCGGTCCGTCCTGACCCCACTTGGTGATCCGGGCGTAGAGGGGGCCGGGGTTCAGCGCGCAGTCGTCGGGGCCGACACCGAGCCGTTCCGCGACGTCCGGACGCAGCCCCTCGATGAGGACGTCGGCGCGGGGCAGCGCGCAGTCGTCGGGGCCGACACCGAGCCGTTCCGCGACGTCCGGACGCAGCCCCTCGATGAGGACGTCGGCGCGGGCGGCCAGGGCCAGTACGAGTGCCCGCCCCTAGGGTCGCCCGAGATCCGCGAAGACCGACCAGCGGCCCGCAGCACGACGTCGGTCGCGCCCGGCGGGCCGAGTCGGAGGGCGCGGCGCGCGAGCCGTTCGACACGCACCACGTCAGCTCCGAGATCGGCCAGCACCATGGCCGCGTGCGGGGCGGGCCCGAGCCCGGCGAGCTCGAGAACGCGCGGTCCCGCGAGGGGACCGGCGGATCCGGCCCTGGGAAGCATGGCATTACCGTACCCCAGGCGATACGGTAGTACCGCTTTCCGTATCAATAATTCCCAGCCGCGCCCCGGGGGACCGCCATGCCCGCTACCCGAACCCTCCCCACCGAAGAAGCCGCCGACCTGATCGGACTCACCCGCGAACTGGCCGAGAAGGAACTGGCGCCGCGCGTCGGCGAGGCGGAGGCCGAGGAACGGTTCCCCCGCGAGGTCTTCCGCACCCTCGGCCGCGCCGGCCTGCTGAGCCTGCCCTACCCGGAGGAACACGGCGGCGGTGGCCAGCCGTACGAGATCTACCTCCAGGTCCTCGAAGAGATCGCGGCCGTGTGGTCCAGCGTCGCGGTCGGTGTCTCGGTCCACGTGCTGTCCTGCTACGGCCTCGCCGCCTTCGGCACCCCGGAGCAGAAGCAGGAATGGCTCCCCCGACTGCTCGGCGGCGACCTGCTCGGCGCCTACTGCCTGTCCGAGGCACACGCCGGCTCCGACCCCGGGGCGATGCGCACCCGGGCGGTGCGCGACGGCGACCACTACGTGCTCAACGGTGCCAAGGCCTGGACCACGCACGCCGGGCACGCGGACTTCTACACGGTCATGGCGCGCACGTCCGACGACGGCGCGCACGGCATCTCGTGCTTCCTCGTCCCGGCCGACACCCCCGGCGTGACCGCCGATCCTCCCGAGCGGAAGATGGGCCTGACCGGTTCGGCCACCGCCACCGTGCGCCTGGAGGACGTGCGCATCCCGGCCCGTCGCCGGCTCGGCGCAGAGGGCCAGGGGCTCGCGATCGCGCTGGCCTCGCTGGACTGCGGACGGCTCGGTATCGCGTCGGTGGCGGTCGGCCTGGCGCAGGGCGCACTGGACCACGCCGTGAACTACGCGCAGGAACGCGAGACGTTCGGCCGGGCCATCATCGACCACCAGGGCCTGGCCTTCGTCCTCGCGGACATGGCCGCGGCGGTGCAGTCCGCACGCGCCACCACCCACGCGGCGGCCCGGCTCAAGGACCAGGGTCTGCCGTTCGGCAGCGAGGCGTCCGTCGCCAAGCTGGTGGCCACCGACAACGCCATGCGGGTCACCACCGACGCGGTGCAGGTGCTGGGCGGGTACGGCTACACCCGTGACTTCCCGGTGGAGCGCTACATGCGCGAGGCCAAGGTCATGCAGATCTTCGAAGGCACCAACCAGATCCAGCGCCTGATCATCAGCCGAGCGCTGAAGAAGCACGACCGCGGCACCCTCAGGGTGCGGAACCTGGAGAACTGATGCGCACCGACAACACCGCCGCGATCGTCACCGGCGGAGCGTCCGGCCTCGGCGCCCGCCGTCGACCGCGCCGGTCCTCCTCGTCCAGAACGCCCCGGACGGCGAGCATCTCCAGGACGTAGGTCGCGATGTCGAGGTTGGTGTCGGTCAACAGCACCTTGCCCATCGGCGCGGCGTAGGGCCGGGTCCGGCCGGCCGCGTTCGGCCGGGTCACGCCGCCATGCCGTCGGCGGGCCGATCTCGCCCGAACAGCCTTTTCGGATGCGCGGGGCTCACCGGCCGCTCACACCGTGAGTCCGGTGCCGATCGCCTTGAGCTCGGTGTACTCGTCGAGCCCGTACCGCCCGAACTCACGGCCGAAGCCGCTGTTCTTGAAGCCGCCGAACGGTGCGTCCCAGTGGCGCGACGCGCCGTTCACGGAGAACACACCGGTACGCACCGCACGGGCGACGTCGATGCCGCGCTCGGGGTCGGCGGTGAAGACCGCGCCGCTCAGGCCGTAGGGAGAGTCGTTGGCGATCCGGACGGCGTCCGCCTCGTCCTCGAACGGGATCACCACGATCACGGGCCCGAAGATCTCCTCCTGCGCGATGCGCATCGAGTTGTCGACGTCGGCGAAGACCGTGGGCCGCACGTAGTACCCGGCCTCCAGTCCCTCCGGCGCGCCCGGACCGCCGGCCACGACGCGGGCGCCCTCGTCGATACCGGCCTGGATGTAGGTCTGCACCCGGTCACGCTGCCCCTCGCGGACCATCGGCCCGATGAAGGTCTGCGGGTCCGAGGGGTCGCCGACCTTCAGGCTCTCGGCCAGCTTGCCGAGCGCGGTCACGACCTCCTCGTACCGGCTGTGCGGCGCGAGGACCCGGGTGAGGGCCACGCAGGCCTCGCCGTTGTTCGAGAAGCTGCCGTACCGGATCCCCTCGACCACCCGGTCCAGGTCCGCGTCCTCCAGGACGATCGCCGCGGACTTGCCGCCGAGCTCCAGGCTGACCCGCTTCAGCTGCCCCGTGGCCAAGGAAGCGATCTTGCGGCCCGCGACGGTGGAACCGGTGAAGGCGACCTTGTCGACGCCGGGATGGCCGACCAGGTACTCGCTGACCTCACGGTCGGCGGGGAGCACGCTGATCACCCCTTCGGGCAGCCCGGCCTCGACGAGGAGTTCACCGAACCGGACTCCGTCGAGGGCGGTCTCGGGAGACGGCTTGAGGATGACGGCATTGCCGGCCAGCAGCGCGGGCATCAGCTTGACCTGCGCCGACTGCTGCGGGGCGTTCCAGGGGATGACCGCGGCCACGACCCCGACCGGCTCCCGGCGCACCAGCGTCCGCAGGCCGGAGGCGTCGACGAGCTCCTCCTCCCAGGGGTGGTCGGCGGCCAGGCGCAGGAAGTCGTCGGTCCGGTCGTTGACAAGGTTCTGCAGCATGGTCGTGAACCAGATGGCAGAGCCGTTCTCCGCGGTGGTCAGCGCGGCCAGCTCCTGGGCCTCCGCCCGGTGGAGGCGCGCGAAGCGAGCGATCACCTCGGCCCGCTCGCCCGGGGTCATGCGGGGCCAGGGCCCCTCGTCGAACGCCCGGCGCGCCGCGGCCACGGCCCGGTCCACGTCCTCCTGCACGGCTTCCGGGGTATGTCCGGCGACGCGGCCGTCGTGCGGGGAGCGGATCTCGAAGACCCGATCGGAGGCCGGTTCGGCCCAGTCCCCTCCGATCAGCAGCTTCGTGTACTCGTAACGGCCTGCCGGGTGGATGTGCTCGCTCATGATCTTCCCTTGCTTCGGGAGCGGTAGTGGTTGCCCGATTTAGTGAAACACAGGTGCACTAACAACGCAACATGGTTGCACTAACAATGCAACGGTGTTGCGATAATCTCTGGGCATGACCACTTCGTTCCAGCGCGCACGCAGACCGGAGCAGAAAGAGCAGCGCAGGCAGGACATTCTGGACGCCGCCGCCGCCCTCGGGCGGCGCGACGGCGTGCGGGCGGTCACCCTCACCGGCCTGGCCGGCGAAGCCGGCGTGCACAAGTCGGCGGTACTGCGCTACTTCGAGTCGCGCGAGGCGGTCTTCCTCCTGCTGACCGCGGACGCCTGGCAGGACTGGGCGACCGCCGTCGAGGAGGCCCTGCCGGAGCCGACGGACCCCCAGGAGGTCGCCGCCGTGCTCGCCGGCACGCTCGGAAACCGGCCGCTCTTCTGCGACCTGCTCGCCCACGCGCAGCTCAACCTGGAGCGCGGCGTGTCCGAACAGGAGGTCCGCGCCTTCAAGGTCTCGGCCCTGGCCGCCGTCGACCGCATCGCGCACACGCTGACATCGGCCATGCCGTCGGTGTCCCGGAGCCAGGCGATCGACGTGATCGCCGGCGTGACGGCGGTGGCCGCGGCGCTGTGGCAGACCGCGAACCCGCCGGAGACCCTCGCGCGCATCTACGCACAGGACCCCGCCTTCGCGCACTCCCCCCTGGAGTTCGCACCCCGGCTGGAGCGACTGGTGGCGCTGCTGCTGACCGGCACGGCCGCGGCGGCAGAGCACGGCACGGGCACGGCCGAGGGCGCGTGACACCCAGGGAGTCCTCTGACCGCCCTGCTCAACGCGGTCCGCATCGGCGTCCAGTACGTCTGGGAGGAACTCACCGGCCGGATCCCTGCCGAGGACGCCGCGGGCACCGGCGCGCTGCCGGCGGAGGCGACCCGCTTCTGGTCCACGCTCAGCGTCCTGTCCGACGAACTGCGCACCGGGTACTTCGCCTCTCTGGCCGCCCGGGTCCGCGGCTCACAGAGGAGCGCAACGAACTCCTCGACATCCTGCTGGGCCTGCCCGACGTGGGCCGGCAGGCGACGGCGGCCCAGCACCTGGGGCTCCCCGCGCCACGGCCGCTTCCGGATCGCCGTCGTCGAACACGGCCGGTCGCCGCTGTCCCCCGGGACCGTCGTCGGCCACCCGCGGACGGCCCGGCTGGTGTGGCGGCTGGACCAGCCGGTGTCCGTCTGCCTGGCGGAGCTGGGGGTGGGGCAACGCGCCGCCCGTCTCCAGGGGATCCTGCGTCACACGTCAGGGCGGCGCATCGGGGTCAGCCGCTGTTTCCGGGACGTCGTCGACGCCCCCCCGCCGCCCGCCGCCCGCCGCCCGCCGCCCGCCGCCCGCCGCCCGCCGCCCGCCGCCCGCCGCCCGACCCTGATCGCCCTCGGCACGGTTGCCTCCGCCGAGACCGGAGTCGCCCGGTACGGAGAAGACCCGTTGGCCACGCTGGTCGCCAGCGCGCCCGACACCGCGATCGAGGTGACCGAGGACCTCCTGCACGGCGTGCTGACCCTTCCGGAGATCGAGCGCGACACCCTGCTGACCACGCTGGACAGGTGGTTCGCGGCGGGCGGGTCGACCGCGGCGGCCGCCCGTTCGCTCTTCTGCCACCGCAACACGGTCCGCTACCGCCTGCGCCGGATCGAGGAGCTCACCGGGCTCTCCGTGACCGACCCCCGGGCATCGGCACAGCTGCTGATGGCTCTCCACGCCCACCTCAGATGACGACCGTCCGCCCCCTTCTGCCGGCCGTCGGCCCACCCCCGGTACGAGGGCGGTCAGCCGATCCGGATACCGGTGGCGGTCAGCCGATCCGGGCCCCGGTCGCCGACAGTGCCTCCGTCACCGGCTGGAAGAACGTCTCGCCGCCGGAGGTGCAGTCGCCGCTGCCGCCGGAGGTCAGGCCGATCGCGCTGCTGCCCGAGAAGAGGGAACCGCCGCTGTCGCCGGGCTCGGCGCACACGTCGGTCTGGATGAGTCCGCTCACCGTGCCCTCGGAGTAGTTCACGGTGGCGTTGAGGCCGGTGACCGTGCCGTCGTGGACCTGGGTGGTGGAGCCGCTGCGGGCCACCTTCATGCCGACGGTGGCCTCGGCCGCTCCGGTGATCTGCTGGGCGGAGCCGTTGTAGAGGTCGACCTCGCTCGGGTGGTCCACGTCGGAGGTGTACTTGACCAGCCCGAAGTCGTTGCCCGGGAAGCTGGACTGGGCGTTCTGGCCGATCACGTCGCCCGAGGAGTCCGACCAGGTGGAGATGGCCTGGGTGCAGTGCCCTGCGGTCAGGAAGTACGGCTGGCCGTCCTTGACCACGTTGAAGCCGAGCGAGCAGCGCCCGCCCGACCCGCTGATCGCGTCGCCGCCGGCGATGAAGGGCTTGAACTCCCCCTTCGAGTGCCGGAGTTCGACCTTCCGGCCGAGTCCGTCGACGACCTTGGTGAGCTTGGCGAGGTCGGCCCCGGTGACCGTCCTGTCGGCGGTGACGACCACCTTGTTGCCGACCGGGTCGGTCGCCCACGAGGTGCCGGGGATGGTCGCGTCCTGCTTCAGGGTGGTGCGGGCGCCGTCGAGTTCGGCGAGGGAGTTGGCGACGAGTCTCGCCTTGGCCCCGGCCGCCTCGACGGCCTTCGCGGCGGCGTCGTCGAGCACGTTGACGACGAGGTTCTTCGACCCGGCGTCGTAGTAGGTGCCCGCCGCGTCGGTGCCGAGGTCGGCGGCGAGCGTCGAGGCGAGCTTTCCGGCCGCCGGAGCGGACAGGATCTGCGGTGCGGCGGCCTTGGCCGGCTCGCTCGCGTTCGCACTCTGGAAGGTCACTCCGGCGGCGACGAGCGCGGCGACACCCGCGCCGGCGAGCGCCGCCCGGCGCCCGGGTATGCGTCGGTGCTTCAACTCATGTCCTCCTGTGGGGGGTCGGCCCGCAAGGTGGTGGGGACCCCGAGGACCGGAAGGCTGGTTGACGGCCGCCTACTATTCCGAGACCCACAGGGAGCACACAAGGTCGACTTCAGGTCTCGCGTGCGCGGATGTTGTGCGCCCCCCGTGTGCGGACCCTTCACAGTCGCCGAGCACCGCAGGAGAATTCGCTCTGCAAACACGTCGGGCGAGCAGTCGAACGCCGACAGTGGCGTCCGCCCCGGCCGCCTCCCGGCTACCCCTGGCCGGAACTCGCCCCCGCCGCCCCGTCGGCACCACCGGCTCCCGCCGCCCCGTCGGCGCCACCGGCCCCGGCCGCCGGGGGCAGTTGCTGCTGCGCCCGCTCCAGGAACCTGAGCAGCTCCACCGGGAACGGCAGCACCAGCGTCGAGTTCTTCTCGGCGGCGACCGCCACCACCGTCTGCAGCAGCCGCAGCTGGAGCGCGGCGGGCTGCTCCGACATCTCCTTCGCCGCCTCCGCGAGCTTCTTGGAGGCCTGCAGTTCGGCGTCGGCGTTGATGACGCGGGCCCGGCGCTCCCGGTCGGCCTCGGCCTGCCGGGCCATGGACCGCTTCATGGTCTCGGGCAGCGAGACGTCCTTGATGTCGACGCGGTCGATGGTGACGCCCCACTCGACGGCCGGGCTGTCGATCATCAGCTCCAGGCCCTGGTTGAGCTTCTCCCGGTTGGACAGCAGGTCGTCCAGCTCGCTCTTGCCGATGATGGACCGCAGCGAGGTCTGCGCCATCTGCGAGACCGCGAACTTGTAGTCCTCGACCCGGACGACCGCCTCGGCGGGCGCGGTCACCTTGAAGTAGACGACGGCGTCCACGCGTACGGTCACGTTGTCCCGGGTGATGCCCTCCTGTGCGGGCACCGGCATCGTGACGATCTGCATGTTGACCTTCTGGAGCCGGTCCACGAACGGGACGATCATGGTGAACCCGGGCTCGCGCACCTGCGGTCGCAGCCGGCCGAGGCGGAACACCACACCCCGTTCGTACTGTCTGACGACCCGTGCCGCGGCCAGCGCGTAGACCGCTCCGACGGACACGAGAGCGGCTCCGGCCGCCACCAACGCCTCGACCATGCCGGCCCCCAGGGGGTGACTCCAATGGTCCTTCGACGGTAACTCCGGCACCCCGTCAAAAGGGAGCCCCCGCACGCCGGTTGCGTACGGGGGCCCACCGGGAGAACCGATCCGGGAGGATCGTCAGCCGACGCTCACGCCGTAGTAGCTCAGCGCCTCGGTGACCGGCTGGAAGAAGGTCGTACCGCCGGAGGTGCAGTCGCCGCTGCCGCCGGAGGTCAGACCGTAGGCGACGGAACCGCCGTAGAGCGGGCCGCCGCTGTCGCCGCCCTCGGCGCAGACCGTGGTCTGGATCATGCCGTAGACGATGTCACCGCTGCCGTAGTTGACGGTGGCGTTGAGCGCGGTGACCCGGCCGCTGTGGGTGCCGGTGGTCGAACCGCGGCGGTACACCGTCGTCCCGACGCTGGGCGTGGCCGCGCTGGAGATGGTCTGGCTGCCGACCGCGCTCGGGTGCGCGATCGAGGTGTTGGTGTAGCGGACCAGCGCGAAGTCGTTCGTCGGGAAGCTGTAGCCGACGTTCGTGCCCAGGACCGTGGTGTGGCCGGAGTTGCTGTACCAGGTCGAGGCCACCTCACCGCAGTGCCCGGCGGTCAGGAAGTAGTACGTGCTCCCGCTGTGCACGTTGAAGCCGAGCGAGCAGCGGTAGGCGCCGCCGTAGATGGCGTCGCCGCCGGTGATCAGCTTCTTGAAGGTGCCGGGGGTGTGCTTGATGGTGAGCGCGCCGGAGTTGACGCCCGCCTGCCGCTTGATCTTGGCGATCTCGGCGTTGGAGACCGTGGAGTCGACGGTGACGACGACACGGCCGGTCTTGCTGTCGACGGCCCAGGCGGTGCCGGGGACGTTCGCCTTCAGGACGGAGCTGTTCGCGGCCTTCAGCTCGGTGGCGCTGAAGGCGTGAACGTCACTCGCGCTCGCGGTGGGGACGGCGAGCGCCGCCGCGGCCAGGAAACCGGTGCCCACGGCGATCAGCCGGGTCCGTCTCGCGATACCGCTGCGGGGGGTCGTGCGCTTGATCCTCACTTTTCGTTCCCTCCCAGGGGAAGTCGGGGGCCCGCGTGGGGTCGGGGCCCGTGAGGCGCAGCCAGTGGGTGGCGCCCGGTTCTCGGACACGCAATGCCCCTGACAAGCGCTGTGGGGGAGTATTCGGGCGAACGACCGGTACCCGCAAGGGTGCCTTTCGGCCGTGCGACCGTGTTCGAACGATGCCGACTTTGTGTGATCTCGTCGCGGTCCGGGCGAGTTGACGCCCTGCCCGGATCCGTCGAATATCCGTCGAATATCCGTCGGATGCCTCAGGCGAGCTTCCGCTCCCCCGCCTCGACGGCGAGGTCCAGCGTGTTGCCCGGCGGCGGGAACGGGCAGATGAAGTGGTCCGCGAAGGCACACTGCGGCAGCTGCGCCCGGTTGAAGTCGACGAGGGTGGAGCCGTCGGCGGCCGGGGCGGCCGAATAGAGGAACCTGAACCGGAAGCTGCCGGCTCCGCCGGAGGTGTCCGCGAACACCGCCCACAGCCGGCCGTCGGGCTGCTCGGCGACCTGGAGCGTCCGCTCCCGCCCCGCCAGGGTGAAGCCGAGTTCCCCGGCGAGCACGAGCCCGCGCTCCACTCCGTCCGCGGTGCCGACGCGGACGGTGCGCGGGTCCCCGGCGTACGGCGTGAAGCGTCCCGGCACCGACCAGCGCGGGTCGTACGGGGTGGCGTCGATGCCCCGGAAGGCGCGGCGGGACCCGGCGGCCGGGTCGTACTCCCGTACGCCCCATATGCCCTCGCGGACCAGGACGACCAGCCGGCGCTCGCCGAGCGTGACCCGGGCCGAGGGTTCGGGGTCGGCGGCGAGCCGGACCTCGCCGGCGAAGGGCTCGCCGTCCAGGGCCAGGCCGTCGGCCGCCGTCGCGGTGAGCACGACGCCGTCCCCGGCGGCCGCCCAGATTCCGGGGACCGCGGGGAGCCGGCCGTCCGGATGGTCCTCGATCCAGTGACTGCCGACCAGCGCGAGCGGCCCGTACGGCGCCGACACCGTCTCCTCACGGTGTTCGTGCCAGCGCTTCCAGTCCCCGGCCGCGTCCGCGTTCATACGATCAGTCCTTCCGTCGCCCTCGTCGTCGCGCCTGTCATGTCTCTCCTCTGCGCAAGGTATTTCACGGCGCCGCGAGTTGCCCGGCGGGCCGGGCGAGGCCGAGGTGCTCGCGCAGGGTGCTGCCCGGGTAGAAGGTGCGGAACAGACCGCGGTGCTGAAGGAGCGCCACGGTGCCGTTGACCAGGCGCTCCAGGTCGCGGCGCGGCTCGGCGGGGACCAGGTGGAAGCCGTCGGTGGCGCCCTCGCCGTGCCAGCCGGCGACCAGCTCCGCCAGATCCACCGGACCACCCCGGTACAGCGGCCCCTGCACGGTCTGCCGGGGGCCGCCGCCACCGTGCCCCCGCTCGGCCGCGCGCTCCCCGTCACCCAGATCCACCAGGAGGCTCACCAGCACCCGCAGGGACTCCGGGTCCCGCCCGAACTCCTTCGCGCGCTGACGCAGTTCCTCCCGAGCGGCGGCGGCCTGCGCGGGGCTCGCGGCCCGCACCAGGGCGACGTCGGCGTACCGGGCGGCGGCCTGCCGGGCGGCGGGCTCGGTGGCGTCGGCCACCCGGACCGGCTGCTCCGGCGCGGGCCCCGGGGTCTCGCTCCACCGGCCGGCCCGGCCCCGGCTCACCCGGTCGAGGTGGGCGACGGCGGCCTCGGGGCCGGCCGTCACCGGAACCAGCCCGATCCGCCGGGTGGCCGGGGCCACCTGCGCCAGCACGCCGACCGCGTCGGTCTCCGGCCACCCGAACCGGTCGTCGAGCGTCACGAAGTCCAGTCCGCCGCTCTCGGCCAGCCGCACGAGTTCGACGCAGCGCTCCGCGTCGAACACGCCGACCTGGTCGACGGCGGCGGCCAGATGCAGCAGCCCCCGGCCGTACGAGCCGGTCATCACCACGAACCTCCCGGTAAGACAGCCTGTGAGACAGCCGGACGCCGACCGTGACGCGCGCTCATGACCCGACTCCGGCCAGGTCGGCCAGGAAGGCGAGGGCGGCGCGGGCCGTGGCGTCGTTCTGCCGGAACGCGGGCCCTCCGGTGCGCGGCCGGGTGAACGCGCCGGGCGTACGGCCGTTCGTGAACGGCCCGAGCGCGAACCGGCGGGGATGCGGCCGCCCGCCCCCGTCGAGGATCCGCCCGTCGGCGGGGTCCACCCTGAGCAGCCCGTCGGCCGTCTCGGCGGCCTCGTCCGCGGGCAGCCCGCGCAGCAACGCGTCCCGGGCCCGTCCCACGGTGGGTTCGGGCAGCCGCGCCTCGACCAGGGCCCGTGCCTCCACGGCGAACCCGGGAACCGTGTCGGCGGAGGCCCGGAACACCCCGTCCTCGGCCGTCACCGTCATCCCGGCGCCGACGAACCGCAGCACCCCGGCCCGGGACAGTGCGAGCAGCTGCCGCAGCCGGGGGCCGGGCGGCCCGGAGGCGAGGTAGCTGAAGAAGCCGTGCCACCAGGACCCGATGTCGCCGAGGCGGACCAGCTGCCCGTAGACGGAGAGCAGTCCGAGGAACACCGCCAGGTCGGCGCTGTACGCGGGATCGTGCCGGCGGTCCAGGTCCGCCTCGACGTACCCGCGCAGTCCCTCCTGGAACTCCTCGTGCGACCCGTACCGCACCCCGTCCAGCGGATGGTCCAGCGCCGCGAGGTCGAGCCGGTCGGCCGGGTCGGGTACGGCGGCCGCCACCAGCGCCCGCACCTCCGCCTCGCCCTCGGCGGCGGCGTACTTCTCCTCGAAGTCCCGCCAGGCGACGGCCGTCCGCTCGGGGTGGACGGTGAACAGCCGGTGGTAGTGCGCGAAGCCCAGCTCCTTCTCCACCAACGGCCACACGTCCCGCCGGAAGTCGAAGCCCCCGGGCCGCGCGAGCAGTGCGTCGATCTCGGCGGGGCCGAGGAAGCGGGGCAGCGGCGGGCGTTCGCCGGTCCAGTCGTACCCGATCTTCGCGTGGTACGGCACACCGCGCCGCGACCCGACGTACAGCACCGGCTCCTGCCCGGACGGCACGTAGGTGTCGCCGTCGTAGCGGCCGCCCCGCCCCTCCGTGAGCAGCACCATCAGGTCGACGAAGGCGAGCCCGAACCCCCGCACCAGCACCGGTTCGCCGGGCCGCAGCGCGGACAGGTCGCTGTCGGCGGTGAAGTCGGGCGGCAGGTGGACCAGGCCGTGCGCGTCGGCGTACGCGGCCAGCGCGGCCTGCTCCGGGTCGAGTTCGGCGTCCAGGTGGCCGAGGGCGAGGACGACGAGGTCGGCGAGGAGCGGACGCGGCCGGCCCTCCAGCCACACCTGCTGGCGGCCCTCGCGCGGCCCGCTGACCCGCAGGGCCCGGCGCGGGTGGTGGTGGACGGTGATGCCGTCCGGGAGGTCGGCGACGGCGCGGTCGTGGACGTGGCGCAGATAGCGGCCCTGGATCTGCCGGTCGGCGAAGGTACGGCCGTCCAGGCCCGCCCACTCGTGCAGGGTGGGGCCCTCCCGCACCGGCCCGGCCATCCGCACCGACTCGTCCGTGAACATGGTGACGTCCTCGGCGTGCGAGTTCATCCACAGCAGCGGCGACTGGGCAGCCCGCCAGATCCGCCCGGCACCCGGCGGATGCGGGTCGACCAGATGGATGTCGAGACCCGAACCGGCGTACAGCTCCGGCGCGTTGGCGGCGATCCGCTCCAGGAGTCCGGTCCCCCGCGGTCCGGCTCCCACGATCACCAGCTGGGGCCTCATCGGACGGCCTCGGGCCCGGGTATGCCGGGGACGGAAGAGACGGCGGTTCTGGCAAGGGTCTCGGAAGACATGGGAAGGCTCCGTGGCGGATCATTCGAACACGGTGGACGCGCACACGGGGTGCGGGTGCCTTCACACGGAACGCCGGCGTACGGCGCTCTTACGGCCGAGCCCCTCAGCAGGGCCGTCCGTCGACTCTACGGTGCCGTTTCCCCTCGTTGTCAAGGGTGTCCAGAGTGTGAGCGGCGCGTCTCAGGTCGGTTGACGGAGAACCGGAGACCTGTTCCACTTGGCCCATGCATCCGCAGCAGTGGCTGGTCAAGCGCTCCCACATCGACTTCGGTCGAGTGTGGTCCTGTTCCTGTTGAGCTGACCCCCTGTGCGCCCCGCGGACCGCGGGGGCTCTTCGCGTTCTCCTTGCGCCTTCACACGCACCCCCCCTCCCCTCGCACCCTGCACGCAGGAACAGACGCCGGATTCACGCGCCCCAAAGGGGCGCGGGGCTGTGTAGATCTGCGGCTCCGCCGCGTGGGCGCGATCAGCCACGGCGAATTCCGCGGCCGCCACACACCCCCGCGCCCCGCCCCCTACCGCGACATCACCGCCACCCTCCTCTTCGGGGGCCCGACCCGCTGCCCGATCACCCGGTCCATCAACGCCCCCAGCACGTCCCGCACCGACCCCCGCTCCCGCGCGTCGCACTCCAGCACCGGCACGTCGGCCCCCAGCCCCAACGCCTCGCGCACCTCTTCCAGATCGAACCGCTCGGCACCGTCGAAGCGGTTCACGGCGAGGACGAAAGGCGCCCCATGGGCCTCGAAGTAGTCGACGGCGGGGAAGCAGTCCTCGATCCGGCGGGTGTCCGCCAGGACCACCGTGCCCAGCGCCCCCTCCACCAGGTCGTCCCACAGGAACGAGAACCGGTCCTGCCCGGGCGTCCCGAACAGGTACAGGGCGACGGCCGGATCCAGCGTGATCCGGCCGAAGTCGAGCGCCACGGTGGTCGTGGTCTTGGACTCGACCCCGGCGAGCGAGTCGACGCCGACCGACACCTGGGTGATCGCCGCCTCCGTGTCCAGCGGCTCGATCTCCGAGATCGCCCCGATGAACGTCGTCTTGCCGACCCCCAGTCCCCGCTCACCACGATCTTCACGGCGAGCGGCACGACCTTCTCAGAGCGCCCGGACATGGTCCCTGATCCTTTCCAGCAGCTGGAGCGGCAGCTCCGCGGGTTGCCGGCAGGCGAGCTGCCCGGCGACGACGAGATCGGAGATCAGCACCTTGGCGACTCCGAGGGGGACGCCGACCCGGTGCGCCACCTCGGCGACCGTCGTCGGCTGCGCGCACACCGCCACGATGTGCCGGCGTTCGAACGTGAGCGACTCGTCCGCCGCGCCCACGGACACGACCAGCGTCTCCAGCCGCAGGTCGCTCTGGAGCGGCTCGGCCCGTCCGCCGGTGATGATGAACGGCCGTACGAAGGCCGTGTCCTCGACGGGTTCGGCAGGCTCCCGCGCACTCATCGTGGCAACGCCTGCCGCAGGTCGGCGATGAGCGTCGGGGTCAGCAGGTCACCGGCCCGCTCCGCGAGCACCGCCATCTCGTAGCCGACGAGGCCCAGCTCGCCGCTGGAGTCGGCGAGGACGCCGAGACAGCTGCCGTCCCGGATCGCGGAGACCAGCAGGAAGCCGCGCCCCATCTCGATCATGATGAGCTTGACCCCGTCGAAGCTGTACCGCTTCGAGGCGCTGCGCGCGAGCGACGAGAGTCCCGACACGATCGCCGCGAGATGGTCGGCCTCGGTGCGCCCGAGCCCGTCCGAGACGGCGATCAGCAGCCCGTCGGAGGAGACGGCGACCGCGTCCCGTACCCCGTCCGTGGACTTGACGAAGTTCACGAGCAGCCAGTTGAAGGTCCGGGAGTCGTTGGGGGTGTCGACGGTGGTCATTCGCCGTCCTCCTCGCCGCGCGCCTCGGCCGCCTGCGCCTGCGCCTGCCCCTGATCTTTCTCTTTCTGCTTCTCCCTCTGCTTCTCCTTCTCGACGCTGATGCCGCCCCGCATGTGTGCGCTGCGCAGGGTGGCGAGCATTCCGGAGACCTCTTCGGGGCTGCGGTCGGGGGTGCGCTCGGCGGGCGCCGGGCGGCTGGGCCGGTCCGTCTCGCTGACGGCCTCCGAGATCGCGCTGCGCTGCGGCCGCTTCACGAGCCCGTTGCGGGTCCGGGCGGCCGAGGCCGCCTTCTTCTGCGGCTGTTCGGGCCGGGCCTCGGCGGCGACGGAGACGAGCTGCGCCTCGTCGGGCTCCTTGCGCGGGGCCGGTACGGCGGCGGCCGCCTGCTGCTTCGGGGCGGCCGCGGCCTCGGTGAGCAGGCTGTCGGGGACGAGCACCCGGGCCACCACCCCGGCGGCCGGAGCCTCCCCCAGCCGCACCTCGATGCCGCACTTGCGGGCGAGCGCGCCGACCACGAAGTGGCCGAGGAACCGGGTGGGTTCGGCCATGAAGCTGGCGGTGCCGGACAGCCGTACGTTGGCCTCGGCGATCGCCTGGGCGTCCATGCCGAGGCCGTGGTCGACGATGGCGACCAGGTAGCCGGCGCTGGTGCGGCGGCCCTCGATCTCGACGTCCGAGTCCGGCGGGGAGAAGCTCAGCGCGTTCTCGATCAGCTCGGCGAGCAGGTGGGCGATCTCGGCGACGACCGCGCCGTTGAGGTGGGCCGGCTCCACCCGGCGCAGGGTGACCCGGCGGTACTCCTCGACCTCGGCGAGGGAGGCGCGCAGGACGTCCGTGATGGACAGCGGGGTGGACCAGGGGCGGGGGCTGGACTCCCCGGCGAGGACGAGCAGGCTCTCGGCGTTGCGGCGCATGCGGGTGGCGAGGTGGTCCAGTTCGAAGAGGTTGGCGAGGGTCGCGGGGTCGGCGTCCTCGTGCTCCAGCCTGTTGATGAAGCTGATCTGGCGGCGCACCAGGTTCTGGTTGCGGCGGCCGAGGCTGACCAGCGAGTCGGTGGCGTTGCGGCGCAGCACGGCCTGTTCGGTGGCCAGGTCGTAGGCGGCCCGCTGCACCCGGTCGAAGGCTTCGGCGACCTCCTTGACCTCGGCGCCGGCCCGGCCGGGGACGGCGAGCGGGGCGGGCGGCCCGGGGTACTCGCCGCTGGAGCCGTCCTGGACGGCGGCGACGGCCTTCGGCAGCCGCTCACCGGCGACCTCGCGGGCCTGCTGGGCGAGTTCGGCGAGCGGTGCGGAGACGGATCGTACGCAGTCCAGGGCGAGCGCGCCGAGCGCGGCGACGGTGCCGAGGGCGAGCAGCAGGAAGAGCAGCAGGTCGCGCTGGGCGGTGCCCTCCAGGGCCGAGGCCCGGTTCTCGACGTCGGTGCCGAGTGAGACCTGGACGTCCCGCAGCCCGTTGATGGTGGCGGTCATCGCGTCCCACCACTGCATGGGCGGGATGTCGTTCCACTTCAGCTTCCCGCCGCCCTTGACGGCGGTGTCCTCGTACGCCAGCGCGCGTTCGGCGTCCGGGGTGGTCAGGGCCGCGTCCAGGCGGCGCTGCTGGGCGTCGGTGGCCGAGCGCGGGAAGGCGTCGAGGGCGGCGAGGCGGCCGGCCCGGATCTCCATGAACCGGCTGTAGTCGTCGCCCTGGAACCGCCCGGCGCGCACCGAGCCGAGCACGATGGCGCGCTCCTCGCCGGTGAACTCCTTGGCGTTGCCGAGGATCTGCAGCGCCTGGTAGGCGTCGCGCAGGTTGGCGTCGTGGACGTCGCTCAGGCCGAGGTCGAGCCGGTCGAGGACGGTGATGGTGGTGGTGAAGTAGTCGAAGGTGTCCTTCACCACGCCGGTGTGGCCGTCCGCGTGCTTGCGGATGCCGGCGAGGCCGTCGAGCCGTCCCAGGGACTCGCGCACCGAGCCGGCGGCGCTGTCGTCACGGCCGCGGAGCGCCTGGTCGAGCCGGCCGCGGGCGGCGTCGGTGGCCTTGCGCTGCGCGGGCAGCTTGCCCGCGAACTCCTTCACGCCGCCGACGTATCCGGTGGTGAGACCGCGTTCCTTCTGGAGTTCGTGGATCAGGCCCTGCAGCGTGATCTCCAGCCGGGCGTTGTCGGCGGTGGCCGAGGCGTTGCGGTAGGCGGAGACCTGCTCGGCGGCCGCGACGCCCAGCAGCGTCAGCAGGACGGCGAGGGCCAGGACCAGGATCCTCAGGAGCCTGGTGCGAATGGTGGCTGCTTGCACGGAAGTGCCTTAATCATGAGGCGAGTTGATGGATGTGCGGAACCGGGGGAGAAATGGTTCTGCGCTCCGGCCAACGAACCTCTCGGGCAGCGGTCACCCGATCATGTTTTTGTTTTACGTCACGGAAACAGGATCAAGGTGAATCCCGAGGCGGCGGTCCCGGCGTCGCACTTCCGTATACGGTGACGGACGCTCATCCCGGTTGACGCCGTCCGCCGCCGCACCCGAGCTCGGGGCGAGGTGCCCTGAGTGTGCGTCAGACCGTCCCGGGGGCAGGTCGAAGAGGCCCGCGAGGCGCGGCGAGGAGACTCCGGACCGCCTCCGCCCGTTCACCCGGACGCACCGTCCATCACCCGTACGCCGGGAACAATCATATTTCACTCTCAGTCAGCAGGCGTGTGAGCTACCGCCCTTGGGGTACCTGGGCTCTCGACGTTTTGGCTCTGCACCAGTACCGTCACAAACCCCCCGTGCGGCGTCTATCCACTTGGCGCGACATCCGCATCATGGACGACCATAGGGATGCGGAAGCAAGAAAGACCGCTGTGAGAGGAGGCGTCCATGGGATCGGTACGCAAGGCGAGTGCCTGGCTGGGCCTCGTCGACGACAACGATGACGAGCGCTACTACGACGACGACTACTCCGAAGGGACCGAGCAGCCCGGGGATGCCTGGGTCACCGACCCCCGGGTCAAGGTGGCCACGGACACCGCCGAGGAGAAGGGCCGCCGGATCGGCACGGTCACCCCGGACAGCTTCCGGGACGCCCGCGCGATCGGCGAGCTGTTCCGCGAGGGCGTGCCGGTCATCGTGAACCTCACGGCCATGGAGCCGGGCGACGCCAAGCGTGTCGTCGACTTCGCGGCCGGGCTGACCTTCGGCCTGCGCGGCACGATCGAGCGGGTCGCCAACCGGGTCTTCCTGCTGACCCCCGCGAACACCGAGATCGTCAGCGGTGAGCCGGCCAGGCGCCGCGAGGACGGCTTCTTCAACCAGAGCTGAGGCAGGGCCGTCACCGGCCCTGCCCCCGCCGCGGTGCTCACCGGAAGGCGTCGAGCCCGGTGAGCGCCTTGCCCAGCACCAGCTGGTGCATCTCGACGGTGCCCTCGTAGGTGAGCACCGATTCGAGGTTGGTCGCGTGCCGCATCACGGGGTACTCCAGCGAGATCCCGTTCGCCCCGAGGATCGTCCGCGAGGTACGGCAGATCTCGATGGCCTCGCGTACGTTGTTGAGCTTGCCGAAGCTGACCTGCTCGGGACGGAGGCGACCGGCATCCATCCGCCGCCCCAGATGATGGGCGAGCAGGATCCCCTTGTGCAGTTCGACCGCCATGTCGGCGAGTTTGGCCTGGGTGAGCTGGAAGCCGCCGATGGGCCGACCGAACTGCTCGCGTGACTTCGCGTAGTCGACGGCGGTCTCGAAGCAGGTGCGTGCCGCGCCCATGGCGCCCCACACGATCCCGTACCGGGCGTGCGAGAGGCAGCTGAGCGGCCCCTTCAGTCCGGTGACCTCCGGCAGCACGGCGTCGGCGGGCAGCCGCACGTCGTCGAGCACCAGCTCACTGGTGACACTGGCCCGCAGCGACCACTTGTGCTTGATCTCCGGCGCCGAGAACCCGGGCGTGTCCGTGGGCACGGCGAACCCCCGGATCCCGTTCTCCGTCTGCGCCCACACGACGGCGACGCCCGCGACCGACCCGTTGGTGATCCACATCTTCCGCCCGCTCAGCACCCAGTCGCCGCCGGCGTCGCGCCGGGCGTACGTCCGCATGGCGGCGGGGTCGGACCCGTGGTCCGGTTCGGTGAGCCCGAAGCACCCGATGACGTCACCGGCGGCCATGCCCGGCAGCCAGCGCTGCTTCTGCTCCTCGCTCCCGAACCGGTGAATGGCGTACATGGCGAGCGACCCCTGCACGGAGACGAGCGACCTGATGCCCGAGTCGGCGGCCTCCAGCTCCAGGCAGGCGAGCCCGTACTGCACGGCGGACGCCCCGGCGCACCCGTACCCGCTGAGCGACATCCCCAGGGCCCCGATCGACCCGAGCTCCTTGGCGAGCTCCCTGATGCCGGGCAGCTCCCCGCTCTCGTACCACTCGGCGACGAACGGCAGCACCCGATCCGCCGCCCAGCGCCGCACGGTCTCCCGTACGGCGAGATCCTCCGGCTCCAGAAGATCGTCGATCCCGAGCGGGTCACCGGCATCGAACGGAGGCAACTTCACGGACGCGGACATCAGAACCCTCCCAAAACTAGCACCGCTAGTTACACCAGCTTAGGCACAGTCTCCCCGCTCACCCGCCCACGCACCACCCGCGCGGGCGGTGCGCGCGACGAGGGGGGCTACGCGGAGACGCGGGAGCGTTCCGCTTCCCTGGGGGCAGGGAGGTCCACCGACGCCCCGGCGTCCTCGCACTGCATCGCGCGCGGCAGCCGCAGCGCCATCACCGCTCCGAGCAACAGCAGCCCCGCGCTCACCAGCAGCGTCACATGCAGCCCGTGCACATAGGAATCCCGCGCCGCCCGCCGCAACGCCGACCCCGCCGACCCGCCCAGCCGCCCGGCCACCTGGTACGCCTCGCCCAGTGACCGTCCCGCGGACGCGGACGCCGACGCGGGCACCCCCGGCACCGCGGCCAGCCCCGGCGCGTACGCCGCGTTCATCACGCTGCCGAGGAGCGCGATCCCGATCCCGGCGCCCAGTTGGTACGACGTCTCGCCGATCGCCGCCGCCCCGCCGGCCTGCGCCGCCGGGGCCTCGCTCAGCATCGACTCGTACGCACCGAAGAGCGTGGTCTCCAGACCGAAGCCGAGCAGCAGGAAGCCGAAAAGCAGCAGACCCGCGTTGTCGCTCCCGCCCATCGCCGTCAGCGTGAGCACCGCCGCCGCGGTCAGGCAGAAGCCGAAGCACACCATCCGGCGCGGCCCGAACCGCCGCAGCAGCCGCGCCCCGGCCAGCCCCGCCGCCATCGCGGCGAGCGTCAGCGGCAGCAGCCGCAGCCCCGTCTGCAACGGCGAGAGGCCCAGCACCAGTTGCAGATACTGCGCGGCGATCAGCTCGAGTCCCACCAGCGCCAGCATCGCCAGCACGATGCAGCCCACCGCCGTGGAGAACGCCGGCCGCGCGAACATCTTCAGGTCCACCAGCGGGAACGCCCGCCGCCGTTGCCGTCGCACGAACAACACCAGCAGCAGCGTGCCGAGCACGAGCGGCGCCACCGTCAGCGCACTGCCCGCCGGCTCGCCGCCGCCGAGGCGCTTCACCGCGAACACCACCCCGAACAGGCCGCCCGCCGCCATCAGCGCGCCGAGCACGTCCCAGGGGCCATCGCGGTCGCCGCGGGACTCGGGGAGGAAGAGACGCCCCACCGGCAGGCTGACCAGCATCAGCGGGATGTTGACCAGGAAGACGGAGCCCCACCAGAAGTGTTCTAGGAGGAAGCCGCCGAGGAGGGGGCCGACGGCCGCACCGACCGCCGCCACCGCGCTCCAGATGCCGATCGCGAGGGCCCGTTCGCGCCGGTCGGGGAAGACCTGCCGGAGGATGGAGAGGGTCGCCGGCATGATCATCGCGCCGCCGACCCCGAGCAGTGCCCTGGCCCCGATCAGCGCCGCCGCACTCGGCGCGAGGGCGGCCGCCGCGGAGGCGATGCCGAACAGGGTGTAGCCGAGGAGCAGGACGCGCCGCCGGCCCACCCGGTCGCCGAGCGTGCCGAACAGGATCAGCAGCGAGGCGCAGACCAGCGGGTAGATGTCGACGATCCAGAGCAGTTCGATGGCGCCGGGCCTGAGGTCCTCGGTGACGGCGGGCATCGCGACGTGCAGCACGGTCGCGTCGAGGGCGACCAGCAGCAGGCTGACGCAGAGGACGACGAGGACGACCCAGCGGTTGGCACCGGCACCGGCCCTGGACACCGCACGACGGCGCGGTCGTACGGCGGCCGTGGTCGTCCCGGACATGTACGTACCTCCCAGATGGTCACTCGCGTGCGGCGGACCGGCGGGGCGGGGACTCCCCGTCGTACGGCCGGAGAGGAGCGGAAGTCTCCGGCCCGCGCGGACGAACGCGAGTGACATGTCAGCGTACGCGAGTCCGCAGCGGGGGCACGTGGCGGACCTCTCACACGCTCCGGAGAACTCATGTGGCGTACGCCACTGCCCCCGCTCCGCACCACGCCCGCGCGAACCCCGCGGTTCCGCGGCCCGTCGATAATCGAGCCCGTGACCGATCTTGAAACGCCCGTGGCGGCACCGCGCGCCCCCGCCCTGCGCCGGGCGGCACCGGCCCTGCTCGGCTACGCGGCCGTACGCGCCCTGGGCCTGGCCGTGCTGGCCGGGTGGAGCGCGGCCCGCGGCAAGAGCGCGTACACCTTGTTGACGGCACGCTGGGACTCGCTGTGGTACACGCGGGTCGCCGGACCGGGCTACGGCTACCAGGTGCGGCTGCCGAACGGCGACGTCCACTCCGACCTGGCCTTCTTCCCGCTGCTGCCCTGGCTGGAGCGCCTGCTGCACGCGCTCTCCCCCCTGTCGTACGCCGACGCCGGCTTCACGGTGAGCCTGCTCGCCTCGCTCGCCGCGGCCTGGGGGATCTTCGCCGTCACGGACGTCGTGTACGGCCGCCGGGTGGGGATCTGCGCGGTGCTGGTGTGGGCCGTGCTGCCGGTCGGGATCGTGCAGTCGATGGCGTACAGCGAGTCGCTGTTCACAGCGCTGGCCGCGTGGTCGCTGTACGCCGTGCTGACCGGCCGCTGGGTGACCGCCGGGATGCTGGCCGCGCTGGCGGGACTGACCCGGCCGGTGGGGCTCGCCGTGGTGGCGGCGGTGTGGGCGGCGGGGGTGGTCTCGTTCGTGCGGGATCGCGGCAGGGGCGCGCGGGACGGTGGTACGGGCCAGCCGGACGGCGCGCACGTCACCGAACGCGCCCCCGAGACGTCCAGCGCCGCCCGAGCCCGGCGCACCCCACAAGCAACCGGCGCACCGAAAGCAACACACGCCCCCTACGTCACCCCCACCGACACCCCCGCGTGGCGCCGCGCGCTCGGCATGCTCCTCGCCCCCGTCGGCGCCGCCGCCTACGTCCTGTGGGTCGGCCACCGCACCGGCCGGGGCCCGTTCGGCTACCTGGACGTCCAGGCGGGCTGGCGCAACGGCTTCGACGGCGGCTATGCGTTCGCGCGCTTCGTGGCCGACAAGTTCACGTCATTTCCGTCTGCACTGGCCGGAGCGGGTTTGATCCTGGGCGTCGGCCTGCTGCTGTGGCTCTACGTGACCGGCGTCCGCCAGCGGCAGCCGCTCCCCCTGCTGGTCTACACGGGTGTCGTCCTCGCGCTCGCGCTGTGCGCGTCGAGCTACTTCGGCTCCAAGCCGCGGCTGCTGATGCCGGCCTTCCCGGTGCTGCTGCCGCTCGCCCGCGCCCTCGCCCGGCTGCGCGTCGGCAGATCGGCGCTGGTCACGGCGGGTGTGGCGGTGGCCTCGGCGGTCTATGGCG
The DNA here is from genome assembly GCF_044769305.1 of Streptomyces sp. NPDC090499. Lineage (NCBI taxonomy): Bacteria > Bacillati > Actinomycetota > Actinomycetes > Kitasatosporales > Streptomycetaceae > Streptomyces > Streptomyces sp. NPDC090499. Next base: position 42,340 of record NZ_JBIVXP010000006.1, on the reverse strand, counting down.
CGTTCTGGCTGAACGGCTCCGGACCTCCATGATCGTTTCGGTGCGCCGGGTGAGCAGCCGGAGAATTCCACCCCATGCTCTGGTTAACGAATTCATAAGTGCCATAAAACGGCGACCCGACATGATCAAAGGAATTGAAGGGCAGACCCGCCGAGGATTACGGAATCCTTAGAATTCGGAGACCTCCTGAGAGGTTTCCCACATCACATCGTCATCACAAAGCCGCTGTTTCGTCCGGGAACAGAGCTCACTCGCTGTAACGTCGATTGGGTGCGTACCGAACGAAACCTCACCCGTCTGGACCGGGTGTTCGCCAGGCTGGACCGTGAGCCGGAACGGCCGGCCCACATTGATGTGCCGAAGATGAGCCGGCACCGGGTCGTGTTGTTCACCGCGACCCTCGCCTTCTACCTGGCGATCGTGTGGGCCGTCGTGATCACGTCCTGGCTGGTCCGGCTCGACTGGCAGGTCATGTTCTTCCGGCCCTACCAGCAGTGGTCGGGAATCCACTGGTTCGTCGACTACTACGTGGTCCTCGGCCAGCGCGGTCCGACCGCCGTGATGGTCGCGGCCTGGCTGGGCTGGCGCTCGTGGCGGCAGCACACCCTGCGCCCGCTGCTCACGCTCGGCGCCTCGCTGCTGCTGCTCAACATCACGGTCGGCGCCGCCAAGCTCGGCATGGGGCGCCTCGGACCGCACTACGCGACCGTCATCGGCTCGAACGAGATGGGCCTGGGCGGCGATATATTCCCCAGCGGACACACCGCCAACGCGGTGGTGACCTGGGGAATTCTGGCATACCTGGCCTCCACCCCGAGAGCCCGCCGCTGGCTCTCCGCCGCCTCGGCTGTCACCTCCCTCGGCGTCGGCATGTCCACCGTCTACCTCGGTACGCACTGGCTGAGCGACGTGTTGCTGGGCTGGGCGGCGGGGCTGCTGATCCTGCTGGCACTGCCCTGGTGCGAGCCGTTCATCGCCAGCGCCGAGACCTGGCTCTTCGACCTGCGCGACCGCTGGCGCGCCCGCCGCGGCAGCATCGTGCCCGCGCCGGTCCCGGTCCCCGTGGTGCTCAAGCCGCGCCCGGCGCCCGTCGAGCAGGCGGCGCCGGAGCGCGAACCGGTCTCCCTGGCCCGCCCGCCCAGGGCCCCGATCCACCTGGCGCCCGGCCCGCACACGGCCCGCTCGGAGCGCACCCCGGTGACCCCGGCGGGCAGCCGCCGCCCACAGCACCCCGAGCGGCCGCCGCGCGGCACCCCCGCCCAGGCGGCCCGCCCGCTGACGGGCGGCTGACCGGCGGCCGTACGGAGGCGACAGCGGGGGTCAGGTACGCACAGCCGGCCCCGGCACCGCGAAGGCCCCGGTTCCCCCTGCGGGAACCGGGGCCTTCGCCGTCGTACGGTCAGCCCTTCCAGGCGCGCGCCACGACGCCGTCCCGTACCTCGAAGTTGAGCCGCCCCATCCGGTACTCCATGGTGATGATCGCGCCCGGCGGCAGCGAGCGCACGGTGGTCCATCCGCGCTGCCGGGCGAGCCGTTCCGCGTCGCCCGCGTCGCGGCCTACGTACCCTTGCGGGCTGTCCTGGGGCTCCGTCGGCGGAGCGGTGTCCGGTGCCATGCGGCCCACGCTAGGCCGCTTCCGGCGGCGACGGAAGCCGAAGTCCCGGGTCCGCCCCCGGTCACACTTCTGTCACAGAACCACGACACGCGTTTCGGTCGAACTCCGTCACACGTATGAGCGGTTCCATGCGTCTTCCTGGCGCATTCGAGTGCAATTCCCCGATGCCGGTAGGGTCTTCCGAAAAGCCGCCGGAAAGAACCCGGAGCGGGGATCCGGGACACTCCGGCGCCTGCATTCCATTTCGATTCCGAGGGCCCGCGTCGAAGCTGACACCGCATAAGAGATTCACCGGTTCGGCACAGAACCCCCGTACCGCGCGGGTAGGCCCGGGGTTGCGGCAACGTGAACTCGGAGCGTGCCGTCCGCACATGAATCGCCCTCACATACGGCTACGCACCCCATTCGGAGCATGTCCATGCCCCCACGCAACGCACCGTGCCCCGCCCGGTCGGGCCGGGCGGGGCACGGTGGCGCGGGGCGGGGGTTCGCGTCAGAGCGCGAGGCGCTGCCCGGGCATGATCAGGTCCGGGTCGTCGCCGATGACGGCCCTGTTGGCGGCGTAGAGGCGCTGCCAGGTGGTGCCGTGCCGCTCGGCGATCCGGCTCAGGGTGTCGCCCTCACGGACGGTGTAGTCGCCCTTGGCCGAGGTGCGGCCGGTGCCGGCCGTCGAGCGCTGCGGCGCCTTCGCCGCGGGGGCCGACTTCCGGGTGGTCGTCGTGGTCGACGACTTCGAGGACTTCGACGACTTCGTCGCCGACTCCGTGCTGCTCTTCGTGGTCACCGAGGCGCTCTCGGGCGCCGAGCCGCTCGCCCCGGCCCGGCCCGAGCAGACCGGCCACGCGCCCCAGCCCTGGGCGTGCTGGACCTTGGTGGCGACGGCGATCTGCGCTTCCCTGGAGGCCTGGTCGGCCGTCGCCGCGTAGGCGGAGCCGCCGTACGCGCGCCAGGTGGAGGCGGAGAACTGGAGTCCGCCGTAGTAGCCGTTGCCAGTGTTGATGTGCCAGTTGCCGCCGCTCTCGCACTGGGCGATGCGGTCCCACACTCCGTTGTCCGCCGCCGCGGCGTTGCCGGTGGCTGCCAGCAGGCCCAGCGGGGCGAGCAGCGCCGCTCCGGCCAGGGCGGCCGTCGTACGGCCCTTGCGGGAGCCGTTCTTGCTCACGGCGGTCTCACGGGTGGTATCGGCACACTCGGACATGTATTTCCCTCTCCACATACCCGGGCTCCCCCTGGCGGGACGCGGTCCCCGCGCAATGGACGCGGTTCCTCGCGCTCGCCCCGTCCGCCGCGGCCGGTACTGCGGTGGTGCTCTGCCTGATGCCGGCCGGCGGACGTACCCGAGCGGTGCTCGCTGCACACGGCGGAGGAATCTAGAGATCGGGAACGCCCGAAATCAACCAACTCCCTGTCGGGCCAGGCCAGTTCGGTGTTACCGTGGGTAGCGGCGATTTCCAGCCACCCACTACATTCCAGGATTTCGTGATTTGTCGACCATGGGTTCGACGGATCTGTGATTCACTTCACCGCGTCAAACTCCTTTGGCTTGCGAAGAGTTGACGGGGAGTGCCGGATTCCGCACGACGGGTGACCCTGCGCAGTGGATGGTTCGATCCCGATCCCCCCAAGGCGTGACCCCCACCACAGATCGCCCGTTGTCTTCTTCATGAGCCCGCGACCCCGGGGGCTCACGGACCGGGAGCCACCCGGGCCTTCACGTACCGCATCCCGAGGGAGCCACCGTGCCGCGCATGCTCGACGTCAGCGACGAGGTACGCGCCGAGATCGGCGACGAAGAAGCCGACCGGCTGCTCGCCGGAGACAACGCGCCCGGCAGTTACGACTGCACCTCCTGCCGCACCCCGGGCGACTCCGCGCAGGAGCGCACCAGCACCGTCCTGTTCATCGGCGACGAGACCGCCGTCCTCGCCTTCGCCCACGCCACCTGCCTGCCCTCGCAGGTCGTCCAGGTCACCGAGGAGCAGCTGCAGGGCGCGGTCCGCTCCATCAGCGGCGACGGCGCGCCCGGCGGCGGGGCGCAGAAGTCGGTGCCCGAGCAGGCGGTACTCGGGGTGACCAGCGGACTCGTGCTGATCGCCGGGGAGTTGCACCCCGCGCTGGTCGTGGAGCCGACCTCGCCGATCGTGCGGCCCGGCACCGACGGGGTGGGCGACGACTTCCTGCCGCTCCTCATCGAGCAGGGCTTCATGCCGGTGCCGGAGCTGACCGCGGTGCCGCCGGTGCTGCACGGGTGGTCGGTGCTGCTGGCGGTGGGTCAGCTGCACGCGGTGCTGCAGCCCGGTCCGGCGGGCGGGCAGCCGGTGGCGTGGTGGCAGGCGCATCAGCCGCTGCAGGTGACCGACGGGTGGCGGGCGGCCGCCAACAAACACCAGCAGGTGCTGATGTTCGCGGCGCCGGTGGGATCGATCGGACGGCAGCCCCGGGAGGATCTGCTGCGCGACGCGATCGACAAGGCGGCGGCCAACGGGAAGCTGGTGGCGGCGGCGCTGCCGCTTGCGGGGGTCTGAGGGGCGCCCGACGGGGCGGGAGCCACGGTGCGTGGGCAGCTGCGGGTATGCCGTGGCTGGTCGCGCAGTTCCCCGCGCCCCCAAAGGGGCGCCTGACGGCCGCATCTCTTTGACGAACCGGTCGTTTGGACATACGTGCACGCATACGACCTTCCTCCCCACCGGCCGTCCTTCTCCGCCGTTCCCGCTGCCCGGGTGGCTCAGGAGGCCCCCGGCGGGCACTCGGCCACGCCGATCTACGACTCGCTCTACGCGGAGTGGGTCAAGGCCTTCCGCACGCTGCCGGGTGATCGCAGCGGGGAGGAGTCCCTGGGGTTCGTCGCCTTCGGGAGCGCTCCGTTCAGTACCGGCACCCACGGTCTGGGGGTGTACGGAGGGAGCTCGTACAGCTCCTACAGCGCGGGGGCCTACAGCGCCCGGAGCGGCGGCGGGCAGCCGCAGCCGCCGCAGTGGCAGCGGATCGGGACGCTCGGGCGGGCCCAGGAGAACGGGATGGCGCCCGTGCCGGTGGCGCTTCCGCCGGCTCCGCGCCGGGGGATGTGACGCATAGGGAGAGGGGGGGGGGCCCCCCCCCGGGGGGGCCCCCCCCCCCCCCACCCCCCCCCAAAAACAACCCCCCCCCCCCCCCCCCCCCCCCCCCCCCCCCCAGTACCCACGCG
>NZ_JBIVXP010000006.1:0-37531 GCF_044769305.1 Streptomyces sp. NPDC090499 | reverse complement strand
GTTTTTTTTGGGGGGGGGGGGGGGGGGGGGGGGGGGGGGGGGGGGGGGGGGGGGGTTGTTTTTGGGGGGGGGGGGGGGGGGGGCCCGGGGGGGGGGGGCCCCCCCCCTCTCCCTATGCGTCCCTACTTCTTCTTCGTACCGCGCTTCTCGCGCACCCGTACGGAGATATGGATCGGCGTGCCCTCGAAGCCGAACTCCTCGCGCAGCCGGCGTTCGATGAAGCGGCGGTAGCCCGCCTCGATGAAGCCGGAGGCGAAGAGGACGAACCGCGGCGGCTTGGTGCCGGCCTGGGTGCCGAACAGGATGCGCGGCTGCTTGCCGCCCCGGACCGGGTGCGGGTGGGCCGAGACCAGCTCGCCGAGGAAGGCGTTCAGGCGGCCGGTGGGGACGCGGGTCTCCCAGCCGGCGAGGGCGGTCTCGATCGCGGGGACCAGCTTCTCCATGTGCCGGCCGGTGCGGGCCGAGACGTTGACCCGGGGTGCCCAGGCGACCTGGCCGAGCTCGGTCTCGATCTCGCGCTCCAGGTAGTAGCGGCGCTCCTCGTCGAGGGTGTCCCACTTGTTGAAGGCGAGGACGACCGCGCGGCCCGCCTCGACGGCCATGGTGACGATCCGCTGGTCCTGCACCGAGATGTTCTCGGAGGCGTCGAGCAGGATGACCGCGAGCTCGGCCTTCTCGACGGCGGCGGCGGTGCGCAGCGAGGCGTAGTAGTCGGCGCCCTGCTGGAGGTGGACCCGCTTGCGGATGCCGGCGGTGTCGACGAACTTCCAGGTGATGCCGCCGAGTTCGATCAGCTCGTCGACCGGGTCGCGGGTGGTGCCGGCGATCTCGTTGACGACGACGCGCTCCTCGCCCGCCACCTTGTTCAGGAGGGAGGACTTGCCGACGTTCGGGCGGCCGATGAGGGCGATCCGGCGGGGACCGCCGACGCCGGGGCCGCCGAAGGTCTGCTCGGGCGCCTCGGGCAGCGCCTCCAGGACGGCGTCCAGCATGTCGCCGGTGCCGCGGCCGTGCAGGGCGGACACCGGGTGCGGCTCGCCGAGGCCGAGGGACCAGAGGTAGGCCGCGTCGGCCTCACCGCTCGGGCCGTCGACCTTGTTGGCGGCCAGCACAACGGGCTTGCCGGCCTTGCGCAGCAGCCGTACGACCGCCTCGTCGGTGTCGGTCGCGCCGACCTTGGCGTCCACGACGAAGACGACCGCGTCGGCCGCCTCGATCGCGTACTCGGCCTGGGCGGCCACGGAGGCGTCGATACCGAGGACGTCCTGCTCCCAGCCGCCGGTGTCGACGACCTTGAAGCGGCGGCCCGCCCACTCGGCCTCGTAGGTGACGCGGTCCCGGGTGACCCCGGGCTTGTCCTCGACGACCGCCTCGCGGCGGCCGATGATGCGGTTGACCAGGGTCGACTTGCCGACGTTGGGGCGGCCCACGACGGCGAGGACGGGCAGCGGGCCGTGCCCGGCCGCCTCGATGGCGCCCTCGACGTCCTCGATGTCGAAGCCCTCTTCGGCGGCGAGCTCCATGAACTCCGCGTACTCGGTGTCACCGAGCGCCCCGTGGTCGTACTCGTGCTCAGCCGAGTCGCCGGGCTGGATGTGGTCGTTCATGAAGTCCGTACCTCGTCGTTCATCGTGGTGATCGGTGGATCAGCCGCGAAAAAGGGCTGATCCACTACTAAGTGTCGCTTAGCGTCCGGTGAGACGCCTGGCGTTTTCCAGGTGGGAGGCGAGCTGCTTCTGGATGCGCTCGGTGGCCTCGTCCAGGACCTTGCGGGTGCGGCGGCCGGTGCCGTCGCCCGCCTCGAAGGGGTCGCCGAAGACGACGTCGACGCGGGAGCGCAGCGGGGGCAGCCCCTTGACCAGCCGTCCCTGCCGCTCGGAACTTCCCAGTACGGCCACCGGGACGATCGGCGCCCCGGAGCGCACCGCGAAGTAGGCGAGGCCCGCGCGGAGTGCGGCGAAGTCGCCGTCGCCGCGGCTGCCCTCGGGGAATATGCCGAGCACTCCCCCGGCCTCCAGGACGCCGAGCGCCCGGGTGACCGCCGTGCGGTCGGTGGACTGGCGGTCCACCTTCAGCTGCCCGATCCGGGTCAGGAACGGGTCGAGCGGGCCGACGAACGCCTCCTTCTTGATGAGGAAGTGCGTCGGCCGGGGCGCCACGCCCATGACCATCGGGCCGTCGATGTTGTGGGAGTGGTTCACGGCGAGGATCGCCGGGCCCTGCGCGGGCACCTTCCAGGCGCCGAGCACGCGCGGCTTCCACAGCCCGTACATCAGGCCGACCCCGATGCGGCGCCCGGTCTCGGCGCCGCGCTGCGACGGAAGGCTCACTTCCCGGCCCGCTTCTCCTCGACGAGGGTGACGACGCACTCGATGACCTGGGCCAGCGTCAGCTCGGTGGTGTCCACCTCGACCGCGTCGCCAGCCTTGGCGAGGGGCGAGGCCTTGCGGGTGGAGTCGGCGGCGTCGCGCTTGACCAGGGCCTCGCGGGTGGCGTTGACGTCGGCGCCCTGCAGCTCGCCGCTGCGGCGGGCCGCGCGGGCCTCCGGGGAGGCGGTGAGGAAGACCTTGAGGTCGGCGTCCGGCAGCACGGTCGTGCCGATGTCGCGGCCCTCGACGACGATGCCGTCCGCGGCGCCGCGGGCCAGCGTCCGCTGCAGCTCGCTGATCCTGGTCCGTACCTCCGGGACCGCGCTGACCGCGCTGACCTTGGAGGTGACCTCCTCGGTGCGGATCGGGCCGGAGACGTCCACGCCGTCGACGGTGATCGTCGGCTTGACCGGGTCGGTGCCCGAGACGATGTCCGGCTTGCCGGCCACCGCGGCGATCGCGGTCGGGTCGGTCAGGTCGATGCCGTTGCTCACCATCCACCAGGTGATCGCCCGGTACTGGGCGCCGGTGTCCAGGTAGCTCAGGCCGAGCTGCTCGGCCACGGCCTTGGACGTGCTCGACTTGCCGGTGCCCGAGGGGCCGTCGATCGCGACAATCACGGGCTTTACGGCGCCGTTTTCCACGGGTGGACACCTTCCGGGTGCAGGGTGGTGGGTGATGTGCGGGCGGCGGTGCGCCCCGCACAAGGTTACCGGCCCCCGGGACCGCCGTTCCCAGCGCTACCGGCGCAGCGCCCAGCCCCGGTCCCGCAGTGCCGAGGTGAGCACCGGCACCGCCTTCGGCTCCACCCAGAGCTGGACGTGACCGGCCTGCTGACCGGTCGCGTGCTCGATGCGCACGTCCTCGATGTTGACCCCGGCCACCCCGGCGTCCGCGAAGATCCGGGCCAGCTGGCCGGGCTGGTCGTCGATGAGCACCGCCACGACCTCGTACACCCGCGGCGCCGAGCCGTGCTTGCCGGGTACCCGCACCTGGCCGGCGTTGCCGCGGCGCAGCACGTCCTCGATGCCCACGCCGCCCGCGCGCCGCTTCTCCGCGTCCGCGGACTGCAGGGCGCGCAGGGCGCCGACCGTCTCGTCGAGGTCGGCGGAGACGTCGGCGAGCAGGTCGGCGACCGGGCCGGGGTTCGCGGAGAGGATGTCGATCCACATCGCGGGGTCGGAGGCGGCGATCCGGGTGACGTCCCGGATGCCCTGCCCGCACAGCCGTACGGCCGACTCGTCGGCGTGCTCCAGGCGGGCGGCGACCATGCTGGAGACCAGGTGGGGCATGTGGGAGACCAGGGCGACGGCACGGTCGTGGGCGTCGGCGTCCATGACGACCGGCAGGGCCCGGCAGAGCGAGACCAGTTCCAGGGCGAGGTTCAGCACCTCGGTGTCGGTGTCCCGGGTCGGGGTGAGCACCCAGGGCCGGCCCTCGAAGAGGTCGGCGGTGGCGGCCAGCGGTCCGGACTTCTCCCGGCCGGACATGGGGTGCGTCCCGATGTACGACGACAGGTCCAGGCCCTTCGCCTCCAGCTCCCGGCGCGGACCGCCCTTGACGCTGGCCACGTCGGCGTAGCCGCGGGCCAGGCCCCTGGTCATCGCGTCCGCGAGGACGGGGGCGACGTGGGCGGGCGGGGCGGCGACGATCGCCAGGTCGACCGGGCCGTCGGGCGCCTCGTCGGTGCCGGCGCCGAGCGCGGCCGCGGTGCGGGCCTGCTCGGGGTCGTGGTCGGCGAGGTGGACGACGACGCCCCGCTGCGCGAGGGCGAGCGCGGCGGACGTACCGATGAGACCGGTACCGATGACGAGCGCGGTTCTCACTGGGCGATGTCCTTGCGCAGGGCGGCCGCGGCGCCGAGGTAGACGTGGTTGATGCCGGCACGGGGCCGGTCGGACTCGATGTGCGCCAGGATCCGCACGACGCGGGGCATGGCGCCCGCGATGTCCAGCTCCTGGGCACAGATCAGCGGCACGTCGACGATGCCGATCTTGCGCGCGGCGGCCGCCGGGAAGTCGCTGTGCAGGTCGGGGGTGGCCGTGAACCAGATGCTGATCAGGTCGTCGGCGGTCAGGCCGTTCCGCTCCAGGATGGCCGTGAGCAGCACTCCGACCTGCTCGTCCATGTGGCCGGCCTCGTCCCGCTCCAGCTGGACGGCCCCCCGGACCGCTCGTACCGCCACGGCGCTGCTCCTGTTCTGACGTCGCCCTCTTGCTCCGTCCAGCCTAGCCAGCCCGCGACCGGGCCCGTGCGCCGTGCCCGCCCGCTGAGACGTTCCCTAGTCCTTCGGGGCGGCCGGAGCGGACTTCGCGAGGGTCTCCAGGAGCCCGCCGAGTGAGCCGCCGCCCTGGCCGTGGCTCATCGCGCCGATCAGCGTGGTCAGCCTTCCGGCGCCCGCGGCGTCGTCGCCGAGGAGGCTGCCGAGTATGTTTTCGAGATCATTGCCTGCCATGGCCCCAATGTCACGCGTATGACCCAATTCCGCTACTTGGGGTGAAACACCCCCGTGCGCCTCTTTACGCCGGGCCCGCCGGTCCGCTCTGATGGCAGGCAGACCCGCCTCGGGGAGGTCCGCCATGAAACGCCCCGGTCCGCTGCTGACCCTGCTCGCGGGTCTGCTGCTCGGCCTGCTCACGCTGACGCTCGACGCGACGGCGGGGACCCGGAACTCCGCGTCGTCGTCCCAGGAGAAGCCACCGGGTCCGACGCCGACGAGCAGCACGGCGTCCCCGGCGCCGGCCCCGGCCCCGTCGGCGTCCCCGGCGGCCCCGGCGCCGCCGTCGCCGTCGCCGTCGCCGTCGAAGATCGCCGACGCCTCCTACGCCGGCCGCACCGACGACGACTCGTCCTCCGTCGCCGTCTCGGTCCGTGACGGGAGGGCGATCGCGTACTTCTGCGACGGGCGCAGCAAGGAGTCCTGGCTCAAGGGCCGGGTGCTGCCCGACGGCAGCATGAGGCTGACCGGCGGCCACGGCGCCGCGCTGAACGGCACGCTGCAGGACGGCAGCCGCATCCGCGGGGCCGTCGACCTGGACGGCGGCCACTACGCCTTCACCGCCCGGAAGGCCGTCAAGGGGTCGGGCCTGTACCGGGCCACGGCGACCGTGCGGGGGGCGAAGGTCGAAGGCGGCTGGATCGTGCTCGCCGACGGCCGCCAGGTCGGCATCGTCGACCGCGAGGGCACGCCTTCGTCCGCACCCCGCATCGACCCGGAGACCGGCGCCGTGACGGTGGACGGACAGCCGCTGACGGCCCGCCCGGTCCTCCCCTGACATCCGGCCGTGACCCGAGGGAGCCGACCATGACCGTCGACCCGAACGCCGCCACCCAGAGCTGGCCGCCGCAGGAGCCGAACCACCGTGGCCCGCACCCGGCCCGCTATCTCGCCCCCGTCCTGGTGGCCGGCGCGGTCGCGGTCGCCCTCGGCGTGTACGGCAGGCTCCACCACCCGACCGGGCGCGTCTTCGGCCTCGACGCCTTCAGCAGCACGTTCGCGGGGAAGTCGTGGCTGGCCTCGATCGCGCTCTTCTTCGCGCTCGTCCAGCTGGTCTCCGCACTGATGCTGTACGGCAGGCTGCCGGGGCCGCGCTGGGCCTCGGGCCTGCACCGCTGGTCGGGACGGATCGCCTTCCTGGTCGCCGTCCCCGTGGCCGTGCACTGCCTGTACGCGTTGGGCTATCAGACGTACGAAACGCGCGTTTTGTGGCACTCCATCCTGGGTTGCTTCTTCTTCGGTGTTTTCAGTGCCAAGATGCTGCTGCTCCGCTGGGAGCGACTCCCTGGCTGGCTGCTGCCGATCGTCGGTGGGCTGGTGTTCGCCGTGCTCACGCTCGTCTGGCTGACGTCCGCATTCTGGTTCTTCCGCACGTTCGGAGTGAAGACATGACCGACGGCTCCACTCGGCGCACCATGCTCACGACGGGTACCGCGGCGCTCGCCGCGACCTGCGTGGGCTGTGGCAACAACAACGGCAGCAGCTCGTCCAGCTCGTCCGGGACCCCCACCGCGTCAGAGACGTCCGCCGCGTCGGAGACACCTGCCTCCCCCGCGTCGCCCACCGCCGGATCGTCCGCCTCCGGTTCGGCGAGCGCGGCCGCCGGGAAGGCGCTGGCGCAGACGAGTGACATCCCCGAGGGCGGCGGCACGATCTTCAAGGACCAGAAGATCGTGGTGACCCAGCCGGCGAAGGGCGAGTTCAAGGCCTTCTCGGCGATCTGCACGCACATGGGCTGCACCGTGGCCAAGGTGGCGGACGGCACCATCGACTGCCCCTGCCACGGCAGCAAGTTCCACATCGCCGACGGCTCGGTCGCCCACGGCCCGGCGACGCGGCCGCTGCCGGCCGAGTCGATCACGGTGAGCGGAAATTCGATCACCATGGGCTGACCCGGCCACGTACGCTCCCGGGCATGCAGCCCGAGGACCTGGTACGCGACCACACGATCTACGCCTGTGTCATGGGGTCGCGGGCCTTCGGCCTGGCCACCGAGGACAGCGACACCGACCGCCGGGGTGTGTTCCTCGCCCCCACCCCCCTGTTCTGGGGCTTCGAGAAGCCGCCCACGCATGTCGAGGGGCCGGGCGAGGAGCAGTTCTCCTGGGAGCTCGAGCGGTTCTGCGAACTGGCGCTGCGGGCGAACCCGAACATCCTGGAGTGCCTGCACTCGCCCCTGGTCGAGCACGTCGACGACACGGGCCGCGAACTGCTCGCGCTGCGCGGCGCCTTCCTCTCCCGGCGCGCCCACGACACCTTCACCCGCTACGCCCTCGGCCAGCGCCGCAAGCTCGACGCCGACGTCCGGACGCACGGCGCCCCGCGCTGGAAGCACGCGATGCACCTGCTACGGCTGCTGACGAGCGCCCGCGACCTGCTGCGCACCGGCGAGCTGACGATCGACGTCGGCGACCGGCGCGCGGAGTTCCTGGCGGTGAAGCGGGGCGAGGTCTCCTGGGCGGAGGTGGAGTCCCGGATGGCCCGGCTCGCCGCGGAGACCGAGCGGGCCCTGCAGGGCAGCCCGCTCCCGGCGGAGCCGGACCACGCGCGCGTGGCCGACTTCGTCTTCCGGGCGCGCCGGGACTCAGCCCTCCAGACGCACGCGGACCACCAGGTCGTGCAGGGCGTCGTGCACACCGGGCGCGTCGGGCAGCGCTGAGCCGCTCTGCGCCTCGTCGAGCAGGACGTGCAGCCGCTGCACGTCGGCCTCCACGCGCGCGTGTCCGACCGCGGCCCTGCCGTGCTCCTGCTCGGCCTTGGCGGCGATCAGCTCGGGCAGGTGGGCGGGGGCCTCGGGGACCTCGCCGAGGAGCGTGGGCAGATGGGCCTGCACCTCGCCGCTGCGCATCAGGTGGATGCCGGTGAGCAGCACCCGGAAGGTGTAGAGCAGCGGCTTGAGTTCGCCGGTCTTCTCGAACAGCCGCCACTGGGTGACGGCGAAGCCCCGGTAGTGGTGGGCGTGGTGGCCGGTGAGCACGCCCGGGGCGAGCGCGGCCAGCTCGCGGTGCGTGTCGCCGGTGTGCACGACGAGCGGCGACAGGAGCTGTTCCAGCACATAGCCGTTGCGGCGCAGCATCAGCCGGGCGAACTTGCGCAGGTCGTGGGTGACCAGGTCCATCTCGACGCCGTAGCGCACCCAGGTCTTCGAGCGGGTCTCCTCCGGCTCGCGCAGCCCGACCAGGTCAGCGGCGGGCAGCAGGTGGACGCCCCGCAGGTCCAGGTCGGAGTCCCGGGACGGGAAGCCGTACAGGTGCGCGCCGGAGACGGTCGCGAACAGCAGGCGGTCGGGCTGTTCCGCGACGACGGACGCCAGGTCGAGGTCCGGATCAAGGTCGTCGATCATGCGCTCAAGCGTCCCAGAGCGCGCCCAGGGTCAGCAGGTCGCCCCCGTACTCGATCCGGTCGGCCCACTCCGTCGGCCAGGCGTCCGCGCCCAGCCGGGCCCCGGCGAAGGCGCCGGTCAGGCAGGCGATCGAGTCCGAGTCGCCGGAGGAACAGGCGGCCCGGCGCAGCGCGAGCAACGGCTCGCCGGGGAAGAGCAGGAAGCAGAGCAGACCGGTCGCGAGGGCCTCCTCGGCTATCCAGCCGGCGCCGGTGGCCAGGCACGGGTCGGCCTCCGGCGAGGCGGTCCGCACGGCCTCCTGGAGCCGGTCGAGGATCTGCAGGCACTCGTCCCAGCCGCGCGCGATGAAGTTCTCGGGCGTCGCGTCGTGTGCGCGGGTCCACAGGTCGCCGAGCCAGGTGTGGTGGTAGCGGGTGCGGTTCTCGCGGGCGTAGGACCGCAGCCGGTCGACCAGCGCGTCGGGTTCGGTCCCCTGCGCGAGCAGGTGCACGGCACGCGCGGTGAGGTCGGAGGCGGCCAGGGCGGTGGGGTGGCCGTGGGTGAGCCCGGCCTGCAACTGGGCGGCCCCGGCGCGCTGTTCGTCGCTCAGCCCCGGCGCGAGCCCGAGGGGCGCGACCCGCATGTTGGCACCGCAGCCCTTGGAGTCGATCTGGCTGGCGTCCTGCCAGGCGCGTCCTTCGTCCTTCAGGAGGTTGCAGGCCCGCAGGCAGGTCCGGCCGGGCGCCCGGTTGTTCTCGGGCGACTGGTACCAGTTCACGAACTCCTCGCGCAGCGGCCGCTCCAGCCGCTTCGGTGCGAGCACTCCCCGGTCCATGGCGGTGCGCATCGCGTGTCCCACGGCGAGGGTCATCTGGGTGTCGTCGGAGACGAAGGCCCGCCGCGGCAGCTCCATCTCCCGCCACGGCCCGAACTTGGCGAGGATGGACGGCACGTCGTTGAACTCGGTGGGGAAGCCGAGCGCGTCCCCGAGGGCGAGGCCGATCAGGGAGCCGGTGGCGGCGCGTTTGTCGCCGGTGTTCGCGGTCATGCGGGGCGTCCTTCCCGGGGCGGGCGGAGCAGGGGCGGGTGCAGCGCGGTGGCGGTGCCCGCGCGGTAGAGGGCGGCCGGTTTGCCGCGGCCGCCGGTCAGCCGGGCGGCGCCGGGGACGGGTTCGACGAAGCCGGGGGTGGTGAGCACCTTGCGGCGGAAGTTGGGGCGGTCGAGCGCGACGCCCCACACGGTCTCGTAGACGTGCTGCAGCTCGCCGAGCGTGAACTCGGGCGGGCAGAAGGCGGTGGCGAGACAGCTGTACTCCAGCTTCGCGCCGACCCGTTCGTGGGCGTCGGCCAGGATCCGCTCGTGGTCGAAGGCGAGCGGCCGGCCCGGGTCGTACGGCAGCCAGCGCGCCTGGGCCGCGTCGCCGCCGCCGTGCGGCTCGGGGGCGTCGGGCAGCAGCGCGGTGAAGGCGACGGAGACGACCCGCATCCTCGGGTCGCGGTCCGGCCCGCTGTAGGTCCGCAGCTGCTCCAGGTGCAGTCCGGACACGTCCGACAGTCCGGTCTCCTCGGCGAGTTCCCGCCGGGCCGCCGTCTCGGCCGACTCCCGCGGCAGCAGGAAGCCGCCGGGCAGCGCCCACTGTCCGGCGTACGGCTCCTGCCCGCGCTCGACGAGCAGCACGTGCAGGACGCCGGCGCGGAGGGTGAGGACGGCGAGGTCGACGGTGACGGCGAAGGGTTCGAAGGCGTACTTGTCGTAGCCCTGCATGCGCCCGTCCACCCCCCTCGATGATCGACGCTACTAATGGTCGATACGACTATAAAGAGCCCGCGGGCCGCCGGGCAAGCCCCCGGGAGTGCTCCCTGCCCACCGCAGGCGCCCTCAGTGGCCGCCGGAGCCCCGCGCACGGACATGACTGCGGCCGGTCCCGGAGCACCCGGAACCGGCCGCCAGAGCGCCGCGCAGGCCCCTTTACGGGGTTTTGCGGGCCCAGAAGAGATCTAGAGGTCGACTTCCTTCATGAGCATCCCGACCTCGGTGTTGGACAGGCGGCGCAGCCAGCCCGACTTCTGGTCGCCGAGGGTGATCGGACCGAAGGACACCCGGACCAGCTTGTCGACCGGGAAGCCGGCCTCCGCCAGCATGCGCCGCACGATGTGCTTGCGGCCCTCGTGCAGGGTGACCTCGACCAGGTAGTTCTTGCCGGTCTGCTCGACGACCCGGAAGTGGTCGGCGCGCGCGTAGCCGTCCTCCAGCTGGATGCCGTCCTTGAGCTTCTTGCCCAGGTCGCGCGGGATCGGGCCGACGATGTGCGCGAGGTAGGTCTTCTTCACGCCGTACTTGGGGTGCGTCAGCCGGTGCGCCAGCTCGCCGTGGTTGGTGAGCAGGATGACGCCCTCGGTCTCGGTGTCCAGGCGCCCCACGTGGAAGAGCCGGGTCTCCCGGTTGGTGACGTAGTCGCCGAGGCACTGCCGCCCGTCCGGGTCCTCCATGGTGGAGACGACACCGGCCGGCTTGTTCAGCGAGAAGAACTGGTACGACTGCGTGGCCACGGTCAGCCCGTCGACGCGGACCTCGTCGTTCTCCGGGTCGACGCGCTTGCCCTGCTCCAGGACGATCTCGCCGTTGACCTCGACCCTGGCCTGCTCGATCAGCTCCTCGCAGGCGCGCCGGGAGCCGTAGCCGGCGCGGGCGAGGACCTTCTGCAGCCGCTCGCCCTCCTGCTCGGCGCCCGGGAAGGTCTTGGGGAGCTTCACGTCCTTCTTGCCCGCGTACCGCTCGCGGTTGCGCTCCTCGGCGCGGGCGTCGTACTCGCGCGAGGTGGCGGGCGCCCACCGCCCGCGTCCCGTGTCCTGGCCCTGCCTGGGCCCGCCCTTGGCGCCGCCGCGCGCCGAGGCGCCGCGGCCCGACTTCGGGCCGTCCTGGGTGGCGCCGGGGCCCACGTCGTAACGCCGCTCCTCCGGGCGCGGCTTCTTGGGCCGGCCGGTGCCCTGCTTGTCGTCGCGGGCGTTCCCGGCGCCGCGGTAGTTACCGCGCCCACCGCTGCTCCCGCCGCGGCCGCCGCTGTTGCCACCACGGCTCCCGCCGTTGTTTCCGCTGCTGTTCCTGCCGCTGCTGCTTCGCATCAAATTTCCGTCTAGTCGTCTGCGTCGTCTGTACCCGGCGCATCGGGTGCGTCCGGGTCGAACGACGGTACGCCCTCCTGGGTCTCGGCCTCGATCGCCTCCGCCTCCGGGAGGAAGGGCGCGAGCTCCGGGAGCTCGTCCAGGCCGCGCAGGCCCATCCGCTCCAGGAAGTAGTTCGTCGTCCTGTACAGGATCGCACCTGTTTCGGGTTCCGCGCCCGCCTCCTCGACCAGACCGCGCTGCAGCAGGGTGCGCATCACACCGTCGCAGTTGACCCCGCGGACGACCGAGACCCGGCTGCGGCTCACCGGCTGGCGGTACGCGACGACCGCGAGGGTCTCCAGCGCGGCCTGGGTCAGCCGGGCGGTCTGGCCCTCCAGGACCAGCCGCTCGACGGCGGGCGCGAACTCGGCGCGGGTGTAGAAGCGCCAGCCGCCCGCGACGAACCGCAGCTCGAAGCCGCGCCCCTGCGCGGTGTACTCGTCGGCCAGCGCCCGCAGCGCCTTCGTGACCGTCTGCTTCGGCCGCTCCAGGAGCTTGGACAGGTGCTCGACGGTGGCCGGCTCGTCCACGACCATGAGAACGGCCTCCAGGGCCGGCTTGAGGTCGAGTTCGGCGACGGGCCGCAGCCCCGCCGGCAGCTCCGCGGTCTCCTCACTCACGCCTTCTCCTTCTCCTCCTTGGGCGGCTCGGGCGGCCGGTCGAACTCGTCGGTCACCGTCGGCAGGCTCCCCGCGTCCCCGCCGGTCCACCGCACGATCAGATCGCCGAGGGCGGTCTCCTGGTCGAGGGCGACGGCCTTCTCCCGGTACAGCTCCAGGAGCGCCAGGAAACGGGCCACGACGGTGAGCGTGTTGTCGGTGTCCTCGACGAGCACCCGGAAGCTCGCCTCCCCCAGCTCCCGCAGCCGCGCCACCACGATCCCCGCCTGCTCCTGCACGCTGACCAGCGGGGCGTGGATGTGGTCGACGTACACCTGCGGCTTGGGCCTGGGCTGCATCGCCTTGACCGCGAGCTTGGCGAACCCCTCAGGCCCGATGCTGATGACGACCTCGGGCAGCAGCTCGGCGAGATGCGGTTCCAGGCCGACGGTACGGGGCCAGCGGCGGGCCTCGTCGTCCAGGCGCCGGTTGAAGATGTCGGCGATCTGTTTGTACGCCCGGTACTGCAGCAGCCGCGCGAACAGCAGGTCCCGCGCCTCCAGCAGTGCCAGGTCGGCCTCGTCCTCGACCTCGGCGGCCGGCAGCAGCCGGGCGGCCTTCAGGTCGAGCAGCGTGGCGGCGACGACGAGGAACTCGGTCGTCTGGTCCAGGTCCCAGTCCGGCCCCATGGCCCGGATGTGCGCCATGAACTCATCGGTCACCTTGGAGAGCGCGACCTCGGTGACGTCCAGCTTGTGCTTGGAGATCAGCTGGAGGAGGAGATCGAAGGGGCCCTCGAAGTTGGCGAGCCGGACCTTGAAGACGCCGTCGGGGGCTTCGGCAACGCCGGGTTCCTCCGCAGACGCGCCGCCGTTGTGCCCACCGGGCTCGGCCGGAGCCACGACATCGACCGGCGACGGCTCCTCGTCGGCCACCGGCACCGCTTCCGGCACCGCAGGCGAAACCCCCGGGCCTCTCCCCAGCGCACGCCTGCGCCCGGCACCGGGGCCGGATGCGGGATCGTCGTTCGAGGTCATAGCCCCCGCAGGCTACCCCTACCGCCCGCGCAGCCGTCGTACGAGGATGCTCGCGTCCCCGCGGGACTCCAGGTCGGCCAGGACCACGGCGACCGCCTCGCGGACGATCCGGCCCCGGTCCACGGCCAGTCCGTGCTCGCCCCGGAGCACGAGACGGGCGTGCTCCAGGTCCATCAGCTCCTCCGCGGAGACGTACACGGTGATCTTCTCGTCGTGCCGCTCCCGCCCGCTGGGCCGCCGGGCGGGCGCCCTGCCCCCGCGCTTGCGCGGCTGGGCGTCGGCGCCAGAACCTTCCTGCGGCCCCGGCCGGCGCGGCCCGGAGGCCGCCACCGTGGCCGTCGCCGCGTGGTTGCGGGACTCCCCGGCGTCGGCCGACTCGGCCTCCGCCGCCACGTGCTCCGCGCCCTCCCCGTCGCCGCCCTGCACGGGCACCGACTGGGGTGCGTCCTCGGCGGCCGCGGCCGCCGTCTCGTCGCTCTCCCCCGCGGGAGCCGGCACCCGGGCCTCGCCGTTGACCGGGCGCCTGGGAGTGGACGGCTGCAACGCCATCCCCCCGGTCGTACGGAACAGTTCGTCGGCTCCGGGCAGACTCACTCGGCGTGACACCGGGCGAGCACCTCCCTGGCGAGCTGGCGATAGGCGGCGGCACCGACGGAGTTGGAGGCGTACGTGGTGATCGGCTCGCCGGCGACCGTGGTCTCCGGGAAGCGGACCGTGCGGCCGATGACCGTGTGGTAGACGTGGTCGTCGAACGCCTCGACCACCCGGGCCAGCACCTCACGGCTGTGGACCGTGCGCGAGTCGTACATCGTGGCGAGGATGCCGTCGAGCTCCAGATCCGGGTTGAGCCGCTCCTGGACCTTCTCGATCGTCTCGGTCAGCAGGGCGACACCGCGCAGGGCGAAGAACTCGCACTCGAGCGGCACGATCACCTTGTGAGCGGCCGTCAGCGCGTTGACCGTGAGCAGGCCGAGCGAGGGCTGACAGTCGATCACGATGTAGTCGTAGTCGGGCAGCAGCGGCTTCAGGGCGCGCTGCAGCGTCGACTCACGGGCCACCTCGGAGACCAGCTGGACCTCGGCGGCCGACAGGTCGATGTTCGAGGGCAGCAGGTCCATGTTGGGGACCGCGGTCTTCAGGAGGACCTCGTCGGCCGCCATGCCCCGCTCCATGAGCAGGTTGTAGACGGTGAGGTCGAGCTCCATCGGGTTGACGCCGAGACCCACCGACAGCGCGCCCTGCGGGTCGAAGTCCACGAGCAGCACCCGGCGGCCGTACTCCGCGAGCGCGGCACCCAGGTTGATGGTCGACGTGGTCTTGCCGACGCCGCCCTTCTGGTTGCACATCGCGATGATCGTCGCGGGGCCGTGACTGGTCACCGGGCCCGGGATCGGGAAGTACGGCAGCGGGCGCCCGGTCGGGCCGACGCGCTCGCGGCGCTGGCGGGCCGCGTCGGGCGCGAGCGTAGCCGCGTACTCCGGATCGGGCTCGTACTCGGCGTCGGGGTCGTAGAAGTGCCCGTCGGGCAGTTCGTCGTAGTCGGCGAACTGGCTGTGGGGCGCGCCACTTCCGTCGCCGGCCATGGCGTTCACGTGATGGCCATCCATGCTCTGGTGTGCAGTCCGCGTGGTCAGCGGACTCCGGGCTGCTGCGAAGGTACGCACCGCGACGGAGCCGACAGCCTCGAACCCCGCGGGACCCTGGTCCCGTACCGGCATTCCTGGTTGACCACCCCCGGGAGAAAATGTCGACTCATTCACAAGTCGTCTTACCTCCTTGGTGACCAGGAAACTTCTAGACAGGTCAGCGTGGCATCATGCCGACAGTCGGCGACTCTATGGCGTGTCGGGTGTTCGCAGCAACACAATCCGCCGGACCCGGCAGGATGTGTCGGCAATGAAACATCCCGCTGTCAAGGGCGTACGGCCGTCGCACAGCAGGTTTCACCGGTGTGCGAATCGGTCGAAGGGTTACGTTCGAGGCGAGTTGACCGCAAGTCGCAAAGTGACCATACACACATCCGGCCGGACCTTGTCGGGCAAGGTCCGGCCGGATGTGCGCGATTGACGCGGCTTGTTGACGTATCGCCTTTACGAAAAGGTGACTTGCCGATCCGGCCCAGGTCAGCCGATGAGCGTGTCGAGGTCCACGTGCTCCAGGCCGTGCGCCTCGGCGACCTCCTTGTAGACGACCTTGCCGTCATGGGTGTTGAGGCCCTTGGCGAGCGCGGCGTCGCGGCGCAGCGCCTCGGCCCAGCCGTTGTCCGCGAGCGAGACGATGTACGGGAGCGTGGCGTTGGTGAGCGCGTAGGTGGAGGTGTTGGGCACCGCGCCGGGCATGTTGGCGACGCAGTAGAAGACCGACTCGTGGACCTTGAAGGTCGGCTCGGCGTGCGTGGTGGGCCGGGAGTCCTCGAAGCAGCCGCCCTGGTCGATCGCGATGTCGACAAGGACACTTCCCGGCTTCATGCGGGAGACCAGCTCGTTGGTGACGAGCTTCGGGGCCTTGGCGCCGGGGATGAGCACGGCGCCGACCACGAGGTCGGCCTCCAGGCAGGCCTTCTCCAGCTCGAAGGCGTTGGACATGACGGCCTTGACCTTGGTGCCGAAGATCCGGTCGGCCTCGCGCAGCTTGTTGATGTCGCGGTCGAGCAGGGTCACGTCGAAGCCCATGCCGATGGCGATCTGCACGGCGTTCCAGCCGGAGACGCCGCCGCCGATGACGACGGCCTTCGCGGGCAGCACGCCCGGGACGCCGCCGGGCAGGACGCCACGGCCGCCCGCGGCGCGCATCAGGTGGTAGGCGCCCACCTGCGGGGCGAGCCGGCCCGCGACCTCGGACATGGGCGCGAGCAGCGGGAGCGCGCGGCTGGGCAGCTCGACGGTCTCGTAGGCGATCGCCGTGGTGCCGGACTCCAGGAGGGCGTCCGTGCACTCCTTGGAGGCGGCCAGGTGCAGGTAGGTGAAGAGGGTCTGGTCCTTGCGGAGGCGGTGGTACTCCTCCGCGATCGGCTCCTTGACCTTCAGCAGCAGGTCGGCGGTGGCCCACACCTCGTCGGCGGTGTCCAGGATCGTGGCGCCGGCGGCGGTGTACTCGTCGTCCGGGATGGACGAGCCGAGGCCCGCGCCGCGCTCGATGACGACCTGGTGGCCGTGGCGCACCAGCTCGTGCACGCCGGCCGGGGTGATGGCCACCCGGAACTCGTTGTTCTTGACCTCGCGGGGGATGCCGACCTTCACGTCGATCACGGTCCTTGGCTCAGAGGATGTGGGGGCATAGCTGCGCATACCCGGCACGCGGCGGCATACCAGGAGACACCGCGGAAGAACCGGCGGCAGAGCCAGTTTAATGAAGGCGTTCCGACTGTCTAGCCTTTCATTGCATCAATCTTCGCCGGAAGCACTACGGATTTCGCAGGCGTTAGCGCCGTGTTCCGGGTCGGAGTCGGGGTCCGAGACCCCGAAGAGGTCCGGCGGCTCCTCCCCCAGCATGCGCTCGGCGGCCGAGCGGTGCAGGCTCGCGGCGGTGGAGTCGCCGAGGCGTTCCAGCGTGTCGGCGAGTCGCAGCTGGAGCGCGGCCTGGAGCCGGGCGTCCTCGGCGCGGCGCGCCCACTCCACCGCCTCCTGGCAGGTGCGCAGCGACTCCTCGGGCCGTCCCGCGTACTCCTGGACCCGGGCCAGCTCGCTCAACGCCCTTGCCTGCGCGGGCACGTCACCGTTCTTGCGGTGGCCGGAAACGGCCGCCCGCCACGCCCGGAGCGCCTCGCCGTAGCGGCCCGCGTAGGTGTGCGCGCCGGCGATACGGCCGTAGAGCCGGGCCGCCTCGGCACGCTCGCCGCGGGCCAGGCGCTCGGCGAGGGCGCGGCCGAACCAGTCGGCGGCCCGGTCGTAGTCCCCGAGCTCCAGATAGGTGCCACCTACGGATTCCATTGCGCGACCGGTCGCGTACGGGTCATTTGCTCTGCGTCCGGCGTCCAAAGCAGACCGATATCGCGCCAGTGCGTCCGCCGTCCGCCCGGTCTGCGCGTCCAGGTCGCCGAGGTTCAGCAGCGCGGCGGCCTGCTCGCGGGGCAGGTCCCGGCGCCGGGCGACGTCGAGGACGAGCCCGTGGATGCCGTACAGGTCGGGGGCCGCGGCCTGGGTGCCGAGGTGCGCCACCATGGCCTTGACCAGCTGCGCCATCAGGCGGCGGGCCAGCGTGTCGAGCTCGCCGTCGGCGACCGCCGCGCGGGCGGCGGCCAGCAGTGCCGGGCGCCGCACGCGCAGCCAGTCGGCGGCCGCCCGGGGGGTGGGGAAGCGCAGCTCACGGGGCAGTGCCTGGAGCTTCTCGCGGGCCTGCGGGTTGTCGGTCTCGGTGATCGCCCGGCAGGACTGCAGCAGGCGAACCGTGCGCTCCAGCATCCGGGCGCGGGCCAGCTGGAGCTCACCGGCCCGCTCCTGGCTCTCGGCCAGCACCAGGAGGAGCGGGTGCAGGCAGCCGGGGACCTCGTACTGGGGCAGCGAGGAGCCCACGGGGTGCAGCAGGCCGTGCCGGACCAGCTCGTCCAGGGTGGTGCGGGCGGTGTCGACCGAGCAGCCGGCCAGGGCGGAGGCGGTGTGCGGGTCGGCCAGGCCGGCCGGGGCCAGGCACAGCAGGCGCAGTATCCGCGCGGACCGGTCCGGCAGCTGGTCGTGCACGAACCGGAAGACGCGGGCCAGCGCCGTGCCGTCGTCCGGCTCCGCGTGCAGCCGCTTGGCGAGGTCGGAGACGGCCGCCTGGGGGCGGGCGGCGAGCCAGCCGCCCGCCAGGACGAGCGCGGCGGGCTGCGCCTGGCAGACCTCGACCAGCGATTCGGCGGACCGGGGGTCGACGGTGATGCGGACCGCGCCGGTGTACCGGCTGAGCAGTTCCACGGCCGACTTGGTGTCGAGACCGCCCAGGGTGCAGGGGCGGACGTCCGAGATCCCGGTGAGCGGGCCGCCGGAGACGGCGACGGCCAGGCAGTCCGGGCTGTCGGGGAGCAGGACGTCGACCTCTTCGGCGCCGGGCGCGTCGTCGAGGAGCAGCAGCATCCGGCGCTTGCCGAGGGCGGTGCGCAGGGCGTGCGTGAGGTCGTCCGCGGCGGCGCCGGGCGGGGTGGGCAGCCGCAGGGCGGTAAGGAGGTCGCGGGCGGTGCGCTCGACGGGGACCGGGGTGCCGTCGGGCTCGGTGAGACGGGCGCGCAGCACCCCGTCGGGGTAGCCGGCGGCGACCTGCCGGACGAGTTCCCCGGCGAGGGCGGTGCGGCCGGAGCCGGGTCTGCCGGCGATCAGCAGGACCCGGGCGCGGGGGGCCTTGCGGCCGGCGATGGTGTCCAGGCCCGCGCGCTCGATGTCCGCGCGCAGTTCCTTCAACTCCCTTGTACGGCCCAGGAACCGGTCGTCCGTGGCCGCGGGCGCCGACCGCCGCACGCCGCCTGTGTCCACCGCCTGATCCGTCACGGGCCACACTCCCGTCCCACCGCACACGCAGGCCCGCCGGGGCTCCGGTTCGGGCGTTTCGGCTCAATCGCGTCGAGCCTAGTTCACGTGCGCGGACGTTCCCGGCAGAGCGTGGCGGGCGCATCGCCCGATCGGATCAGGCGATGGTCACACCGGTGCACCCGGAGGGTGGGTTCAGGACTCGAAGGGGCGTGCGGGCCACGGCGCGTCCGCCGGGCGCAGCGCGTCGAGGCCGTCACCGGTGCGGGCGGCGACCAGGGAGAGGACGCCCGTCACCAGGCAGTTGTTGTGCAGGTCGCCGGCGAGCACCAGGCGGACCAGTTCGTCGACCGGCACGCGCGCGTACTCCAGGTCGATCTCCTCGTGCTCGGTCTCGAAGCGCTCCCCCTCGGCCTCGGACAGGTTCCGGGCGAGGAAGATCCGCACCGCCTCGTCGCAGCCGCCGGGGGTGGTGTACAGGTCGGTCAGCACCCGCCAGTCCTCGGCCTTGACGTGTGCCTCCTCGTACAGCTCGCGCTGGGCGGCGTGCAGCGGGTTCTCGCCGGGGATGTCGAGCAGGCCGGCCGGGATCTCCCAGAGCTTCTGCCGGACCGGGTGCCGGTACTGGCGGATGAGCAGGACCCGGTCCTCCTCGTCGAGGGCGAGGATCGCGACCGAGCCGGGGTGGACCTGGTAGTCGCGGCGGACCACCGAGCCGTCGGGCATGACCACCTCGTCCGTGCGGACCGAGGTCTTGTTGCCCACGAAGGGGGTCTCCGTCGCCCGGATCTCCCACTCCTCGGGGGTGTCCTTGATCGTCATGCCGTGCCGCCTTCCACGTGCAGAAGAGAAAACCGGGGTGCGCACCGTTGAAGGTATGCACCCCGGCCACCGTACAACCGGTGTGTTACTTCGAATTCTCCTGCTCGACGGCGCCCTGCTGACGGGCGACCGCGGCCTTCACCAGGCCCGCGAACAGCGGGTGCGGGCGCGTCGGGCGCGAGCGCAGCTCCGGGTGGGCCTGGGTGGCGACCAGGTAGGGGTGGACGTCGCGCGGGTACTCGACGTACTCGACGAGCTTGCCGTCCGGGGAGGTGCCGGAGAACTGCAGGCCGGCCTTCTTCTCCAGCTCCCCGCGGTAGGCGTTGTTGACCTCGTAGCGGTGGCGGTGCCGCTCCTCGACGTACTCCTTGCCGTCGTAGACCTCGCGCACGATGGAGCCCTCGGCCAGCTTGGCCGGGTACATGCCGAGGCGCATGGTGCCGCCCATGTCGCCCTCGCCGGCCACGATGTCGAGCTGCTCGGCCATGGTGGAGATGACCGGGTGGCCGGTGGCGGAGTCGAACTCGGTGGAGTTGGCGTCCGGGATGCCGGCCAGGTTGCGGGCGGCCTCGATCACGATGCACTGCAGGCCCAGGCAGAGGCCGAGCAGCGGGATCCGGTTCTCGCGGGCGTAGCGGATGGCGCCGACCTTGCCGAGCACCCCGCGGTCGCCGAAGCCGCCGGGGATGCAGATGCCGTCGACGTCGGCGAGCTGCGCGGCGGCGCCCGCCTGGGTCTTGCAGTCGTCCGACGTCACCCACTTGATCTTCACGCGGGCCTTGTTGGCGAAGCCGCCGGCGCGCAGCGCCTCGGTGACCGAGAGGTAGGCGTCGGGCAGGTCGATGTACTTGCCGACCAGCGCGAGGGTGATCTCGTGGTCGGGGTTGTGGACGCGGTCGAGCAGGTCGTCCCAGGTCCGCCAGTCCACGTCACGGAACGGCAGGTCCAGCTTGCGGACGACGTAGGCGTCCAGGCCCTCGCCGTGAACGGTCTTCGGGATGTCGTAGATCGAGCGGGCGTCCGGGCAGGCGACGACCGCGGCCTCGTCGACGTCGCACATCAGCGAGATCTTGCGCTTGATGGCGGTGGGCACCTCGCGGTCGCAGCGCAGCACGATCGCGTCGGGCTGGATGCCGATGTTGCGCAGGGCGGCCACGGAGTGCTGGGTGGGCTTGGTCTTCAGCTCGCCGGACGGGCCGATGTACGGCAGGAGCGAGATGTGCACCACGAAGACGTTGTCCCGGCCGACCTCGTGGCGGACCTGGCGGACCGTCTCCAGGAACGGCAGCGACTCGATGTCGCCGACCGTGCCGCCGACCTCGGTGATGACCACGTCGACCTCGTCGGTGGCCATGCGGCGGATGCGGTGCTTGATCTCGTTGGTGATGTGCGGGATGACCTGGACCGTGTCGCCCAGGTACTCGCCGCGCCGCTCCTTGGCGATCACCGTCGAGTAGACCTGACCCGTGGTGACGTTGGCGGAGCCGTCCAGGTCGCGGTCAAGGAAACGCTCGTAGTGGCCGATGTCCAGGTCGGTCTCGGCACCGTCGTTGGTGACGAACACCTCACCGTGCTGGAAGGGGTTCATCGTGCCCGGGTCGACGTTCAGGTACGGGTCGAGCTTCTGCATCACGACGCGCAGGCCCCGGGCCTTGAGCAGCATGCCCAGGCTGGAGGCCGTCAGGCCCTTGCCGAGCGAGGAGGCGACACCCCCGGTGACGAAGATGTGCTTGGTCGTCGTGGCTGTGCTGTTTCGAAAAACGGGCGGCGGCATGGCCAAGAGGGGGCTCCCGTGGTCGCGGTCTGTCGTGCGGTACGGCTGCCGTCCGGGCGATTCCGGGGGTGGTGCCGTCGCTGCGGTTCGGGGGATTCACGCCCACCGGTCCACGGGCTACCAGGGTATCAGCGCCGCGGAGAGATGGCTTCCGGCCACGCTCCGTACACACGTCGGCACGGACACGGGGCCTCCCTTACCGGCTTTTCACCCAGGACTCACCCGTTCGGCCCACACAGGTTGCCCGGAGCGGCACGCAGATCATCTACGTGCGTCGTATCCTGCTCGGACACTCGCTGCCGAGCCCGGCCGGAGAACACGGCACACCCCCGCCCGTACTCCCGGAACAACGAGAGCTCGGCAGTTCGTTGAGCTATGACTGTCGTTTTGCCTCAGGGCACGGCGGGCTGCTTTGCTTCACCGCTCAACGACGCACAACAACAACCCCCCTTGACCGCACTAGCGACAGCCCCCTCTTTGCCTGGGGGGTGACGTGGCCGTTCGACTGGAGTTGCACGTGGCCGGGCGCATCGAAGACTACGCACTCATCGGAGACATGCAGACCGCTGCCCTGGTCTGCCGGGACGGCACAGTCGACTGGCTGTGCCTGCCCCGCTTCGACTCGCATGCCATCTTCGCCGGTCTGCTCGGCACCGAGGAACACGGCTTCTGGCGGCTCGGCCCGGCGCACGCGGCCGACTCCCAGCCGCCGACCGCGGCGCGCCGCACCTACCGGGGCGACTCGCTGATCCTGGAGTCGGAGTGGGACACCCCGCGCGGCACGGTCCGGGTCACCGACTTCATGCCCCCGCGTGACGGCGCGCCCCAGCTGATCCGCATCGTCGAGGGCGTCACCGGCCGGGTGCCGATGCGCTCGGTGCTGCGCATGCGGTTCTCCTACGGCCGGGTCGTCCCCTGGGTGCACAAGCACGACGGCCGTACGGTCGCCGTCGCGGGCCCCGACTCGGTGTGGTTCGACACATCGGCGGAGACCTACGGCAAGGCGCTGACCACCTACGCGGACTTCACGGTGGCCCCGGGCGACCGGATCGCGTTCACGATCTCCTGGGAGCCCTCGCACAAGCAGCCGCCCGCGCTGCCGGAGCCGGAGCAGTCGCTGCAGGCGACCGAGGACTTCTGGCGGGAGTGGGTCGAGCACTGCACGTACCACGGCCCGTACCGCGAGGCCGTGATCCGCTCGCTGATCACCCTCAAGGCCCTCACCTACGCCCCCACGGGCGGCATCGTCGCCGCGCCGACCACCTCCCTCCCGGAGGACATCGGCGGCGTCCGCAACTGGGACTACCGCTACACCTGGCTCCGCGACGCGGCCATCACGCTGTCCTCGCTGCTGCGCACCGGCTACCGCGAGGAGGCCCGCGCCTGGCGCGAGTGGCTGCTGCGCGCGGTCGCCGGCGACCCCGAGAACCTGCAGATCATGTACGGCATCGCGGGCGAGCGGGAGCTGGGCGAGGCCGAGCTGGACTGGCTGCCCGGCTACGAGCGCTCGGCGCCGGTCCGGGTCGGCAACGGCGCCGCCCACCAGCTCCAGCTCGACGTCTACGGCGAGGTCACCGAGGCCCTGCACCTGGCCCACATGACCGGCCTCGCCCGCAACGACTACGCCTCCCTCCTCCAGCTCAAGCTCATCCGCTACCTGGAGGACCACTGGGACGAGCCGGACGAGGGCATCTGGGAGGTGCGCGGGCCGCGCCGGCACTTCGTGCACTCCAAGGTGATGGCCTGGGTCGCCGTCGACCGCACCATCAAGCTGATCGAGTCCGGGGACGCGGACGGCCCGCTGGAGCGCTGGAAGGAACTGCGCGACGACATCCACCGGGACGTCTGCGAGCGGGGCTACGACAAGGAGCGCAACACCTTCACGCAGTCCTACGGCTCCCAGGAGCTGGACGCGTCGCTGCTGCTCATCCCCCAGATGGGCTTCCTGCCGCCGGACGACAAGCGGGTCATCGGCACCATCGAGGCGATCCAGCGGGAGCTGTCCACCTCGGACGGCTTCATCCTGCGCTACCCGACCTCGGGCGGCGAGGAGGGTGTGGACGGCCTGCCCGGCGACGAGGGGGCCTTCCTGGCCTGCTCGTTCTGGATGGCCGACGACCTCGCGATGATCGGCCGGGTCGACGAGGCCCGCAAGCTGTTCGAGAAGCTGCTCGCGCTCCGCAACGACCTCGGTCTGCTGGCGGAGGAGTGGGACCCGCGGCTGAAGCGGCAGGTGGGGAACTTCCCGCAGGCGTTCAGCCACGTGCCGTTGATCGACACGGCGCTGCGCCTCACGGCTTCGGGGGCGTACGGGGGGTAGCCGCCGGGCGGGGCGGGCGAACGCCGTCCGCCGGGGCGGTGTCCGTTCCGGCGGAAGGTGCCGTGGAGGCGTTCTCCCAGGTAGCGTCCGCTCCATGGACAGCGGCAGGGGCAGCGGACCCGACACCCAGGGCGCCGGGATCACCGTGCAGCGGGCACTGGAGCTGCCCGCGCTGCGCAGCGGGCTGCCGGAGATCCTGGCCGGCGCCGACCGGCTGAACCGCACCGTGCGCTGGGTGCACGCGGGCGAGGTGCCGAACATCGCCTCGCTGCTGAAGGGCGGCGAACTGCTGCTGACCACCGGCTACGGCCTGGGCACCCGCCCCGCCGAGCAGCGGGCGTTCGTGCGCACGCTCGCCGAGCGGGGCATCGCCGCCCTGGTGGTGGAGCTGGGCGCCCGCTTCTCCCGGCTGCCCGCCACCCTCGTCGACACCGCGAGGGCGACCGGGCTGCCGCTGGTCGTGCTGCACCGCGAGGTGCCGTTCGTGACGGTGACGGAGGAGATCCACACCGAGATCGTCAACCACCACTACACGCTCCTCCAGCGCGCCGAGGAGGTGCACCGCCGCTGCACCGAGGCCCTGCTGGGCGGCGGCGGGGTCCCCCAGGTGCTGGCCATCCTGGCCGACTTCGGCGGCAACCCGGTCTTCCTGGAGACCGCCGACGGCCGGCTCCTGTACGCCGCCGGTTCCGGACCCGAGGGGGCCGACCCGCTCCAGGTGTGGGAGGGGCTGCGCGGCCAGCACAAGGACGCGCCGCCGCCGACCGGGGTGGTCCTGGTGGACGTGCCCGGCGGGGGGCCGGGCACGGGCTCGGTCCGGGCCCGGCTGGTGCTGCTCCCCGTCCGCGGGCCGCTCGCGCCCGTGCACCGCATCGCCGCCGAACGCGCCGCCGGCATTCTGGCCGTCGTCCTGATGCAGGCCCGCCAGGAGGAGGAGCTGGCGGCGCGCGGGCGCGGCGACTTCCTGACCGACCTCGCCGAGGGCCGCATCAGCGCCGAGGACGCCCCGGCACAGGCCCGGGTCCTCGGCTTCAAGCCCGGCGGCAGCCCGCTGCTGCCGGTGGTGATGCGGGTCGGCGACTCCCTGTCCCCGGGCGGCGGCTGGGCGGTGCTGGCCCGCGCGGTGGGTGAGGAACTGGCCTCCGTGGGCGTGCCCGTCCTGCTCGGCGTACGGCCGGTCGAGGGCCGCGTCCCGTTGCTCCTGGGGCTGCGCTCGGAGGCGGAGCGGGCGACGGTCGCGGACCGGGTCGCGGTGGCGCTCCGGGCGGGAGTGGAACGCGCCGGGATGCAGCGCCCCGGAGCCGCTCCGCCGGTCGTGGTGGTCGGCGCGGCCGGCGGCTGGGCGGCGGTGTCGGCGGGCCTGCGGCACGCGGCCGAGACGGCGACGGCCGCCGAGGGCCTCGCCGACCGGCCCTGGTTCGACGCCCGCCGCCTCGACATCGACCTCCTGCTGTGGCGGCTGCGCGACCACCCCGACCTGGCGGCGTTCGTCGACCGCGCGATCGGCCCGCTGCGCGACCACGACCAGCGCTCCAGGCCGCCGCTGCTGCCGACCCTGGAGACCTACCTGGCGCACGCGGGCCGCAAGGCGGAGACGGCCCGCGAACTCCACCTCAACCGGCAGACCCTCTACAACCGCCTCGCCCGCATCGGGGAGTTGCTGGGCACGGACCTCGACGACCCGCAGGTGGTCATGGCGTTGAGCCTGGCACTGCGGGCCCGCCGGCACGTCCCCTAGGGCCGCACGGCCGCCGCACGGCCGCACGGCCTCAAGGCAACGGCCGGGGCTGCGTCAACTCGTCGTAGACGCTGAGTACTTGGGCCACGGTCTCGTCCTCCGTGGGCCAGCTCGCCGCCTGCCGGGCACCCCGCTCGCGCAGCTCCGCACAGCGCTCCGGGTCGTCGAGGAGGCGTACGACGGCTGCGGCGAGGGCCCGTGCGTCGCCGTACGCGACCAGTTCGGCAGCGTCTCCCACCAGGTCGGGGACACCGCCGACGGCGGTCGCGACGAGCGGCACGCGCGCGTGCAGGGCCTCCTGGGCGAGCACGGAACGGGACTCCCAACTGCTGGGCAGCAGCGCCAGATCGGCGGCGGCGAGCAGCTCGGAGACGTCGTCGCGGCGCCCGAGCAGCCGCACGGGCAGTTCCTCGTCCTCGATCCGCCGCAGCAACGCGGGGCGCAGCGGCCCCTCGCCGGCGATGACGAGGAGCGGTACGGGGTCGAGCCGGCACCAGGCACGCGCCGCGTCCAGCAGGTGGTCGTAGCCGCGGTGCCGGTCCAGGGAGCCGACGGCGATGAGCAACGGCCGCCCCATGGCGCCGAGTTCGGCACGGACCTTGGGCCGCAGCAGCTCCGCCTCGTCCTGGTCCGCGGGCCGCCGCAGGCCGGGCAGCGCCACGGCGGCGAGCCGGGCGTCCCGGGCGCCGGTACGGCGGGCCCGGTCCACCAGGTCGGAGGTGGTCCCGAGCACCACGGCGGCCGCCCGCACCACCCGCCGCTCCAGCATCCGCAGCAGATGCGCCCGCGCGCCCTCGGCATGCGCCCGGTTGTGCCAGGTGACGACGAGCGGGGTGCTGCGGCCGCTCAGCGCCAGCGCCGCGCGGAAGGAGGCGTGCAGGCCGTGGGCGTGCACCAGGTCGGCGTCCGTGCAGGCCGCGCGGAGCGCCGCCACCGATCCCGGGTCGCTGCTGCGCGGCACGTGCACGTGGTCGGCGCCGACGTCCGAGAAGCCGTAGGCGTGATCGGCCTCAGTGGGGGCGCACACCGTGACCCGCACGCCCCGCGCGACGAGCCCGGCGGCCAGCGAACGCACGTGCACACTGCTGCCGGCGTTGCCGCCGCCCAGCACCTGCACGGTGCGCAGCGGCGACTGACCGTGCGGTGCGTTGCTGCTCACGGGGCTCACGCGGCCGGGGCTCCTGGTTCGGCGTGGGGCGGTCTCGAGGGAACGTACAGAAGGTATCGGGGCCGAGGGCATCGCCGCGCGCCTCCCCCGGACACCGCGTCCCTCCCAAGGATGCCAGCACCCATGGGTGTTCCGGGTATTCCGAGAAGGCACATACCGAGGCGGGCCGGGGCAATGCGCCGAACCGTGTCACCCGGGAGGGTGACGAAAACGCTGCCGCGGAGGAAGCGGCCGACGGCTTCGGCCTGCTGAGGGAGCGGCGGGCGAACGCCGGAGGGGCGGGCGAACGCCGGAGGGGCGGGTGACGCTCCGCCGCCCGCCCCCCTCGGTCAGCGATGCGTCAGCGGTCCGCCCGTGCCGTCGCCAGCAGTTCCTCGGCGTGCGCGCGTGCCGTCTCCGAGTCCTCCTGGCCGGCCAGCATGCGGGACAGCTCGCGTACCCGCTCCTCGCCCTCCAGGACCTTCACGCCGGACCGGGTGACCGAGCCGTCGTTGGTCTTCTCGACCAGCAACTGGCGGTCGGCGAAGGCGGCGACCTGGGGCAGGTGGGTGACGACGACCACCTGCGCGGACTTGGCGAGCTTGGCCAGCCGTCGGCCGATCTCCACCGCCGCCTTGCCGCCCACACCGGCGTCGACCTCGTCGAAGAGGTACGTCGGGACCGGGTCGGTGCCCGCGAAGACGACCTCCACGGCGAGCATCACGCGCGACAGCTCACCGCCGGACGCACCCTTGGCGATCGGGCGGGGCGGGGCGCCCGGGTGCGGGGCGAGGAGCAGCTCGACCTCGTCGGCGCCCGACGGGCCGTAGGCCACCGGCCGGCCACCGACCTCCACGCCCTCCGGGTCCTCGGTCTGCCGGATGGCGAAGGACACGCGCGCGTGCGGCATCGCCAGGGAGCCCAGCTCGGCGGTGACGGCGGCCGCGAAGCGTTCGGCGGCCTCGGTGCGCGCGTCCGTCAAGGCCTGGGCGAGACCGCCCAGTTCCGTCCGCAGGGCGTCCCGCTCGGCGGTCAGCTCGTCGATCCGCTCGTCGTCGCCGTCGAGTTCGGTGAGCCGCACGGCGCCCTGCTCGGCCCACGCCAGCACCGCGTCGACGCTCTCGCCGTACTTGCGGGTGAGCGCGGTGAGCGCGGCACGCCGCTCCTCCACGGCCGCGAGCCGCAGCGGGTCGGCGTCCAGGTCGTCGGCGTACCCGGCCAGCTCGCCCGCCACATCGCCCAGCAGGATGCCGACCTCGCCGATCCGGTCGGCGAGCGCGGCGAGCGCCGGGTCGTGCGACCGTACGGCCTCCAGGGCCCGGTGGGCGCCCGCGACGAGGGTGGCGGCGTCGATGCCCTCGGGGTCCTCGGGGTTGCCCGCGAGCGCGGAGTGCGCGGCGGTCGCGGCGGACGACAGCGCCTCGGCGTGCCCGAGCCGCTCGGCCTCTTCGGCGAGCTCGACGTCCTCGCCGGCCCGCGGCTCCACACCGGCGATCTCGTCCAGCCCGTAGCGGAGCATGTCGGCCTCCTGGGCCCGCTCACGCGCGCGCGTGACGATCTCCTCCAGCTCTACCGCCACGGCCCGCAGCCGCCGGTAGGCCTCGCCGTACTTGGCCAGCGGGACGGCGACCCCGTCGCCCGCGTACCGGTCGAGGGCCTGCCGCTGCCGGGACAGTTTCAGCAGCCCCTGCTGGTCGGTCTGCCCGTGTACGGCCACCAGGTCGTCGGCGAGGTCGGCGAGCAGCCCCACGGGCACGCTCCGCCCGCCCAGGTGCGCCCGCGAGCGCCCCTCGGCGGAAACGGTACGGCTGATCAGCAGCGCCCCGTCGTCCAGCTCGGCGCCGGCTTCCTCGGCCCGCAGGGCCGCCGAGGCGCCCTCGGGCACGGTGACCCGCCCCTCGACGACCGCCTTCTCGGACCCGATCCGCACGAGCGCGGGATCGGCCCGTCCGCCGAGCAGCAGCCCCAGGCTGGTGACCACCATGGTCTTGCCCGCACCGGTCTCACCGGTGACGGCGGTGAACCCCGGCGACAACTCGACGACGGCGTCGTCGATGACCCCGAGTGACCGTATCCGCATTTCTTCCAGCACGGGGAAGACCTTACGAGGTCCGGGCCGAGAAGTGCGAGGTGCCCTTGTCACTCGGGCGGGTGTCCCTGCCTGAAGGGGCGCGGGGAACTGCGCGACAAGCCACGAATCACCCGCAGCCGCCGAAGCTCCCCGGCCGCCCCCACGGCTCGCTAGTGCGGCGCCCCCCGCCACCCGGACACCGGCAACGCGAACTTCGCGACCAGCCGGTCCGTGAACGACGCGTGGTGCAACCGCGCCAGCCGCACCGGCACCGCCCCCCGCCGCACCTCGACCCGGGCCCCGGGCGGCAGCTCGACGGTCCGCCGCCCGTCGCACCACAGCACCCCCGGCTGGATGTGCGGCAGCACCTCCACCGCGAGCACCGAGTCCGGCGACGTCACCAACGGCTTCGCGAACAGCGCGTGCGCGGAGATCGGCACCATCAGCAGCGCCTCCACCTCCGGCCACACCACCGGCCCGCCGGCGGAGAACGCGTACGCCGTGGACCCGGTCGGCGTCGACAGCACGATGCCGTCGCAGCCGAACCCGGTCACCGGCCGCCCGTCGATCTCCAGCACCACTTCGAGCAGCTTCTCGGCGCCCGCCTTCTGCACGGCCGCCTCGTTCAGCGCCCAGTCGGTGTGCACGATGTCCCCGTTGCGGTGCACGACGACGTCGACGGTCATCCGCTCCTCGACCTCGTACGCCCGGCTCACCACCCGGTCGACGACCTTGTCGAGGTCGTCCCGCTCGGCCTCCGCGAGGAAGCCGACGCTGCCGAGGTTGACGCCGAGCATCGGCACCCCGGAGGCACGCGCGAACTCGGCGCCGCGCAGCAGCGTCCCGTCACCGCCGAGGACGATCAGCAGCTCGCAGCCGTCGAGACTGTGCGGCGAGGCCTCCTCGACGAGTTCGACCTCGTCGGGCAGCGGCAGGTCCGCGGCCTCGAAATCCAGGACCCGTACGCCGACACCGGCCGCCAGCAGCCCCTTCACCACGAGTTCGGCGCTGCGGATGGCAGCGGGCCGCCCGGTGTGGGCCAGCAGGAAAACAGTACGAGCTCGGTTCTGTGTCAACGCGGCCCCTCCGCCACTGCACGGTCAACGTCGGCCGGATCCAACTCGGGTGCGCCGGCCCGCAGCCACAGAAAGTACTCGACGTTGCCGGACGGTCCGGGCAGCGGACTGGCGGTGACACCGTTCACCCCGAGCCCCAGCTCCCACGCCTTCTCGGCAACCCCCCGCACGGCCTCCGCCCGCAGCTGCGGACTCCGTACGACTCCCCCGCTGCCCAGCCTCTCCTTGCCCACCTCGAACTGCGGCTTGACCATCATCACCAGGTCGGCGTCCGGCTTCACGCACCGCGCCAGAGCCGGCAGCACCAGCCCGAGCGGGATGAAGGACAGATCACCCACGACAAGATCCACAGGCTCCCCATCGATCGCTTCAAGCGTCAACTCGCGTACGTTCGTACGGTCCTTGACGGTGACGCGTTCATCGCTCTGCAGAGACCACGCGAGTTGGCCGTATCCGACGTCGACGGCGACGACGTGCGCGGCCCCCGCGCGCAGCAGCACATCGGTGAAGCCCCCGGTCGACGCCCCGGCGTCCAGCGCCCGCCGTCCCTCGACCGCAAGCCCCTGCGGGACGAACGCCGCCAGCGCGCCGGCGAGCTTGTGGCCGCCCCGCGAGACGTACTCGGGATCGCTGCCGTCGGACTGGACGACGATGGCGGCGGCGGTCTCCACCTGGGTGGCCGGCTTGGTCGCGACGGCCTTGCCGACGGTGACCCGCCCGGCGGCGATCAGCTGGCTGGCGTGCTCGCGCGAGCGCGCCAGCTTCCGGCGGACCAGCTCCGCGTCCAGACGGCGACGTGCGACTCCTGCCACGGTGGGTTCAGCTCCTGCTCTGGTGGTACGACGGCACGGGCGGCCGGTTGCCGTGCGGCGGGGCCGGGGCCGGCGGGCCCGGGGGTCCGGGGCGGGTGTCGAGCGCGGTCAGCGCGTCGCGCAGCCCCCCGTGTACATCCTCGTACACCTCCAGGTGCCCGTCCGTGGCGAGGTGGTCGGCGTCGGCCAGCCGGTCGAGCTGCGCGTCGACCTCGGCGTCGCCGGTGGGGGTGCGGGGGACGTTCAGCGGGGCGGGCGCGGCGGCGTCGTACCCGGGTTCGACGGCGGCCGCTTCCCCGGCCTCCGTCTCCGGGGCCGCCACCAGGCCTTCGGGCGCAGAGTCGGTCATGCCCCGACGCTACATCGAAGCGCTGGGGTACCGTCGGTCGCGATGGCCACGATCGAGGAGTGCCGCGCCGCACTCGACAAGCTCTCCCACAGCATGGGCGGCGCCGAGGGCGACGTCCGCGCGGCCGCCACCATGGACCGCACGGTCAGCTGCCACATCACCGACCTGGACGTCACCTTCGCCGGCCGGCTCACCGGCGGCCGGATCGAGGTCGAGGAGACCTACCCCGGCCCGCCGCGGGAGAAGGCACAGATCGGACTCGCCATGGCCGGCGACGACCTGCTGGCCCTGGTCGACGGCGAGCTGAACTTCGCCGGCGCCTGGGGTTCGGGCCGGGTGAAGCTGGAGGCGAACCTGCTGGACCTGTTCCGGCTCAGGAAGTTGCTGTGACGCGCGCCTTCCGGGCCGCCGGCACCACCAGCGGGGTCCCCGTCTCCGGGTCGTCGATGATCTGACAGCGCAGCCCGAACACCTCCTCCACCAGCTCGGCGGTGACGATGTCGTTCGGAGCGCCCTCGGCGACGACCCGGCCGCCCTTGAGCGCGATGAGGTGGGTGGCGTACCGGGCCGCGTGGTTGAGGTCGTGCAGCACGGCGACCAGCGTCCGCCCCTGCTCCTCGTGGAGTTCGGCGCACAGGTCGAGGACGTCGATCTGGTGCTGGATGTCCAGATAGGTCGTCGGCTCGTCGAGGAGCAGCAGCGGGGTCTGCTGGGCGAGCGCCATGGCGATCCAGACGCGCTGCCGCTGGCCGCCGGAGAGTTCGTCGACGTACCGGTCGGCGAGCTCGGCGATGCCGGTCTGCGCCATCGCCTCCTGGACGACCCGTTCGTCCTCGGCGGACCACTGGCGCAGGATGCCCTGGTGCGGGTAGCGGCCGCGGCCGACCAGGTCGCCGACGGTGATCCCGTCGGGCGCGATGGACGACTGCGGGAGCAGCCCGAGCGTGCGGGCGACCTTCTTCGCGGGCATCGACTGGATGACCTGCCCGTCGAGCAGCACCCGGCCCTGACTGGGCCTGAGCATCCGGGACAGCGCGCGCAGCAGCGTCGACTTGCCGCAGGCGTTGGGGCCGACGATCACCGTGAAGGAGTTGTCGGGGATCTCCACCGACAGCTGCTCGGCGATGACGCGCTGGTCGTAGGCGAGCGTCACGTTCTCGGCGGACAGGCGGTTCACGGTGCTCCTAGGGTTGTTCGTCTCGCCGGCAGGGATCGCGCTCATATCCGGCCCGCCTTCCGCTCGGTGACGAGCAGCCACAGCAGATAGACACCGCCGAGGACGCCGGTGACCACGCCCACGGGCAGCTGGTCGGCGCCGAAGGCGCGCTGGGAGGCCCAGTCGGCGGTGACCAGCAGGGTGGCGCCCATGCAGAGGGAGGGCAGCAGGTTGGGGCCGGGCGAGCGGGTGAGGCGGCGGGCGAGCTGCGGGGCGGTGAGGGCCACGAAGCTGACGGGGCCCGCGGCGGCGGTGGCGGCCGCGGTCAGCAGGACGGCGGCCACCATCAGCAGCATCCGCACCCGCTCGACCCGTACCCCGAGGGCGTTCGACACGTCGTCGCCCATCTCCATCGTCCGCAGGCCCCGCGCGTTGGCGAGGACCAGCGGGACGAGGACCGCGCACAGCGCGAGCAGCGGCCAGACCTGGCTCCAGTCCCGGCCGTCGAGGGACCCCGTCATCCAGACGACGGCGCGGGTCGCGTCGACCAGGTCGGCCTTGGTGAGCAGGTAGCCGTTGACCGCGGTGACGATCGCGGAGACGCCGATGCCGACCAGGACCAGCCGGTAGCCGTGCACGCCCTGCTTCCAGGCCAGGAGGTAGATGGCCAGGCCGGTCACCAGACCGCCGAGCAGCGCGCCGACCGTGACCTGGGTGGCGGTCCCGGACAGCAGCACGATGACCACGAGCGCCCCGGAGGTGGCGCCCTGGGAGAGGCCCAGGACGTCCGGGCTGCCCAGCGGGTTGCGGGAGATCGCCTGGAACAGCGCGCCGCCGAGCCCCAGCGAGGCACCGACCAGCAGACCGACCAGGACCCGGGGCAGCCGCAGCTCGTTGACGATGAAGTCCTGCCCGGCGGTGCCGTTCCCGGCCAGCGTCTTCAGCACGTCGCCGAAGGAGATCGGGAAGTCGCCGGTGCCGATCAGCACGACGCTCGCGGCGGTCGCGGCCAGCAGCAGCGCGGCCACGACGGCCAGCGCGCGCAGGTCCGCCCGCACGGAGAGCCCGCCGGGGGTGCGCAGCGTACGCGTGTTCCTCACAGCTGGGCCGTCCTCCGCCGTCGTACGAGAAGAATGAAGACCGGCCCGCCGATGATCGCGGTGACGATGCCGACCTGGAGTTCCGAGGGGCGGGCCACGACCCGGCCGATGACATCGGCGCCGAGCAGCAGCACGGGCGACAGGACCGTCGCGTACGGCAGGATCCAACGCAGGTCGGGCCCCGTGAAGGAGCGCACGACGTGCGGGACCATCAGGCCGACGAAGGCGATCGGGCCGCAGGCCGCGGTGGCCGCGCCGCACAGCACGGTGGCGGCGAGCATGGCGAGGGCCCGGGTGCGGCCCAGGTCGGCGCCGAGGGCGCGGGCGGTGTCGTCGCCCATCGCCACCGCGTTCAGCGGCCGGGCCAGGCCCAGGGCGAGCAGGGTGCCGGCCGCGAGGAACGGCAGCACCTGCAGGATCGTCGAGTTGGAGGCCGAGGCAAGCGAACCCACCGTCCAGAAGCGCAGCTTGTTGAGCGCCGCGTCGTCCGTGATCATCACGGCCTGGAGGTAGCCGTAGAGCGCGGCGCTGATCGCCGTACCGGCGAGCGCCAGCCGGACCGGGGTGGCGCCCCGGCTGCCGCCCAGGAACCAGACCAGTGCGCCCACCACGGCCGCCCCGAGGAAGGCGAACCACACATAACCGCTGAGGGTGGTGACGCCGAAGTAGGTGATGGCGGTGACCACCGCGGCGGACGCGCCCGCGTTGATGCCGAGCAGTCCGGGGTCCGCGAGCGGGTTGCGGGTGAGCGCCTGGAGCACCGCCCCGGACAGACCGAGGGCGGCACCGGCCAGCAGGCCGAGGACGGTCCGCGACAGCCGCGTGCCGACGACGACGTCGCCGTAGGTCCCGGTGTCGTGGAACAGGCCGTGCCAGACCTGGTCCAACGGCAGCTGTTTCGCCCCGATCGCGATGCTCGCCAGGGCGACGAGCAGCAGGATCACGACGGAGACGAGGAGCCCGAGGGCCCGCATCGCCCGACGGCTCGGGGGCGCGGGAGCGGTCTCCGCGCGCTGTTCGGGGGGACTGTCGACCAACACGAGGTTAGGTTAGCCTACCCTCTCATTCCGCTTCGAGGCCGTGTCCCTCTACGGCCCGGTGTCTGCACGGACAGGTCCCCGTCACCACCTACGCAGGCTCAGAGCCCCAGCCGCGCCAGCGACTTGCCGCCGTCCAGCTCGCAGGAGCCCTCCCCGGCCGCCGTCCAGGCCGCCGCGCACAGCGCCCGCAGCCCGTCGAGCGCCCCACCGTCACCCTCCAGCTCCAGCCGGCCGTCCCCCGCCGTCGCCGTCCAGCCGCCGCAGCGGAAGCCGTCGCCGTCCGCCGTGACCTCCGGCTGCCCGGTGAGCAGCCCGCGCAGATCGGCGTCGACATAGGTCGGCCGGTGCTGCGGCGGCGCGGCAAGCAGTTGCCGCCCGTCGGTGACGCCGGTCAGCACGAGCAGCGAGTCCACCCCGCCGTTGAACGCACCCTCGATGTCGGTGTCCAGCCGGTCCCCGACCACCAGCGGCCGCTCCGCGCCCGTCCGCAGGATCGTCTCCCGGTGCATCGGCGGCAGCGGCTTGCCCGCCACCTGCGGCTCGGCACCCGTCGCGATCCGGACCACCGCCACCGCCGCGCCGTTGCCCGGCGCGATCCCGCGCCCGCTCGGGATCGTCAGATCGGTGTTGGACGCGAACCACGGCACCCCGCGCGCGACCGCGTACGACGCCTCGGCGAACCGCCCCCAGGGCAGGTCGAGGCCGCCGTACCCCTGGACCACGGCCGCCGGATCGTCGTCGGCGGACTCCACCGGCTCAAGACCCCGCTCCCGCAGCGCGACCCGCAGCCCCTCCCCGCCGATCACCAGCACCCGCGCGCCGGCCGGCACCTGCTCACTGATCAGCCGCGCGACCGCCTGCGCCGAGGTGATGACCTCGCCGGCCCCCGTCGGAATGCCCAGCTGGGTGAGGTGCTCCGCCACCGCGTCCGGCGTCCGCAACGCGTTGTTGGTGACGTACGCCAGACGCATGCCGCCCGCACGGGCGACCTCCAGCGACTCCACGGCGTGCGCGATGGCGTTCCCGCCCGCGTACACCACCCCGTCCAGATCGAGCAGCGCCGTGTCGTACGCCGTGCTCAGAGCCTGTCCGCTGCCCTCGGGACCAGTCCTGACGCCCTGGCTCATCCCCATCGCTCCTCGTCACTCCTCGTCACTCTTCGTCCGCCCGCCTTTCACCGTCGATCATCTCGCACGCCACTGACACACGTACGATGCCGGGATGAACACTGCAGGTCACTCGGAAGCAACGGAGCGCCGAGGCCTGGAACTCAACCCGTTCCGAGGCCTTCGCTACGACCCGGACCGGGTCGGCAGTTTGGCCGCCGTCACCTCCCCGCCGTACGACGTCGTCGTACGCCCCGACGGCGTGCACCATCTCCAGTCCGCCGACCCGCACAACATCGTCCGCCTCATCCTCCCCCAGGCCGGTACCCCCAGCGCCGGTACCGAACAGGCGGCCGACACCCTCCACCGCTGGCAGGCCGAGGGCATCCTCGCCACGGATCCCGAACCGGGCCTGTACGTCTACGAACAGCACGACGGAAACGGCCTGCTCCAGCGCGGTGTCATCGGCGCCCTGCGGGTCTCGGAACCGTCCGAGGGCGTGGTGCTGCCGCACGAGGAGGTCATGCCCCCGGTCGTCGCCGACCGCGCGGCCCTGATGCGCGCCACCTCGGCCAACCTCGAACCCCTCCTGCTCACCTACCGGGGCAACGGAGCGGCCGCCGAGGTCGTCGACACGGTGGCCGACCGCACCCCGCTCCTCGCCACCACCACGGAGGACGGCTTCCACCACCGCCTCTGGTCGATCACCGACCCCGCCGAGCTGGCCCTCGTCCAGTCCGACCTGGCCCACCGCCAGGCCCTGATCGCCGACGGCCACCACCGCTGGGCAACCTACTTGCGTCTACGCGCGGAGCACCCCTCGCCCAGCCCCTGGGACTACGGCCTGGTCCTCCTCGTCGACACCGCCCGCTACCCGCTCCGGGTCCGCGCCATCCACCGCCTGCTGCACGGCCTGCCGGTCGCGGAGGCGCTGGAGCACGTCAAGGGCCTGTTCCGGGTACGACGCCTCGACGTCCCCCTGCCCGCGGCCCAGGAGGCGCTGGCGGACGCGGCCTGCGCCGGCAACGCGTTCCTGCTGGCAGGCGACGGCGCGTTCCATCTCATCGACCACCCGGACCCGGACCTCCTGGCCCGTACGGTCCCGGACGACCGCCCGGCCGCCTGGCGCACCCTGGACGCGACCGTCCTGCACGCCACGCTCCTCGACCACGTCTGGCGCATCCCGGAGGACTCGCCCGCGCACATCGCGTACATCCACGACACGGCGGCGACGGTCGCCAAGGCCGAACGCGACGGCGGTACGGCCGTCCTCATGCACCCGGTGCGCGAGGAGGTCGTCCGCGACCTGGCCCGCCAGGGCGTGACGATGCCCCGCAAGTCGACGTCCTTCGGCCCGAAGCCGGCCTCGGGGCTGGTACTGCGGGCGCTCGACGTCTGACGGAGAGTGGGCAGGCCCCGGTCGGGGCCTGCCCACTCTCCGTCACTCGATCACTCGGCGCGCGAACTCAGTCCTGCTCGGGGTCGGACTCCGCCTCGACGTCAGACGCTGCTTCGACATCACGCTCGGCTTCGACGACAGGCTCGGCTTCGACATCACGCTCGGCCGAGGCCTCGGTCTCCTCCGGGGCCTCCTCGGACTCCTCCTCGTCCAGGGCGTCGACGAACTCGACCCCGTCCAGCTCGGCCAGCCGGTCGGAGGCGTCCGTGCTGCCGTCCCGGTCGGCCTCGACGGCCTTGGCGAACCACTCCCGCGCCTCGTCGGCGCGCCCGACGGCAAGCAGGGCGTCGGCGTAGGCGTACCGCAGCCGCGCGGTCCACGGCTGTACGGAGCTGGAGGCCAGCTCGGGGCTCTGCAGCGTCACGATGGCCGCGTCCAGCTGCCCCATGTCACGCCGGGCACCGGCGGCGACGAGCCGCATCTCGACCTGGCCGGCCTTGTCGAGCTTGTGCACCTCGGGGGCGCCGGCCATGTCCAGCGCCTTCTCCGGCCGCCCGAGCCCACGCTCGCAGTCGGCCATCACCGGCCACAGGTCGACGTTGCCGGTCATGCGCCGGGCGGCCCGGAACTCGGCGAGCGCCTCGGCGTACTTCTGGTTCGCGTACGCGGCGAACCCGGCGGCCTCGCGTACGGCGGCGACACGGGAGGCCAGCCGCAGGGCCACCCTGGAGTAGCCGTAGGCGCCCTCGGGGTCGTCGTCGATGAGCCGGGCGACCATCACCAGGTTCTTGGCGACGTCCTCCGCGAGCGTCTTGGGCAGGCTCTGCAGTTCCTGCCGTACGTCCTTGTCGATCTCCTCGCCGGTGACGTCCTCCGGGATGGGCAGCCGCTTGATCGGCTCCCGGTCACGGTCCCGGTCCCGGTCGCGGTCCCGCTCGTCACGGAAGCGGCCGCCGCCACGCGGGGCGTCACGCCGGTCGTCACGGCCGCGGTAACCTCCGCCGCGGCTGTCGTCACGCCGGCCGTAGCCGCCGCCACCGCGGGTGTCATCGCGACGGGGACCACGATCGCGGTCGTCACGACGCCCGTAGCCACCCCGGTCGCCGCCACGGTCATCACGCTGGAACCCCGGACGCGAACCACGGCTGTCATCACGCCGGACGTAACCGCCGCCACCGCCACGGTTGTCATCACG
>NZ_JBIVXP010000005.1:332808-771993 GCF_044769305.1 Streptomyces sp. NPDC090499 | reverse complement strand
GCACACGGCAGGGCAGACAAGAAGCACCTCGGCGCACGCCACGACATTTACCACGCCCCCGGCGCGCACCGAAGGTGCGCTGGGTCGCTGACCTGTGATGATGCGTCACGTAGGCGTTCGTGACGGAGTGAAGTCCGTTGTGCAGAGGGCGGCTTCGAGTGCGTCCGCGTGGATGGACAGTGCCGCGCTGAACGCTTCGGCGGCCGGGCTGAGCCCGAAGTGGTCGGCGACGGCGTCGGCGATGCTCTCCTCGCAGTCGTCGAGGAACTTCTCGAACGCTCTCAGGAGCTTGACGAGGGACTCAGCCTCCTCTCGGTCGAGATTGATCGGGTCACGCCCTGGTTCAGTCACGGGAGGCCGCCTGCAGTTCGAGGAGTTCGGCTTCGAGGTCGGCGATGCGTTTGTCCGCGAAGCGGAGGTTGGAGCGGGCGCCGTGCAGTCGTTCCTGGAGCGACCGGTGTTCCTGCGTGACCAGGTGGAGCCGGCGCTTGAGTGTCGTGTTCTCGGTGAGGAGCTGCTGGACGGACTCGCCTGGGACCATCTGCTCCGCGTCTCGAAGCTGCCCCATGAGCTCGCCGATCCGTTGCCGCTGTGTGTGGATTTCCTTCTGGGCCTGGGTCAGTCCTTCCTCTGCGTTGAGTGCCCGTTCTCGCCAGGTGGCCTCGATCCGGTCGTGTTCCGTCTGCGCCCGGAGGTCGTGGCGGCTCTTGCTCTCGACGACAGCGTTGTGGACCAGCGCGCGTGCGCCGGTGTTCTCGTAGAGGAACGTGGCGGACACACCTGCCCGGTCGGCGATCGCGCGGACCGTGAGCCGTCCGCGTTCGCGACGGAGCTGGCCGATCGCCCTCTCGACCTGCTGGAGCTTGTCCTGCGTCTGGCGGCGGCGGGCAGCCGTGGCGGCTGCGGTCTGGGGGATGGCGGTCACGATGTCACCTCAGTCCTGTGCATCGATGGCGTACTCGTCGTCGGCTTCGAGGCCGTCGGCTTCGGCCTGCCGGACGAGTTCTTCGGCTCGGAAAGCGGTGGACCAGACCCGGCCGAAGTAGTCCTGGGGCCGGCGGAGATCGAGCTGGAGGGCTTCTTCGAGCAAGCCGACGGCGGCAAGCGCTCGCTCCAGGCCCTCGATCGCGCGGGCAGTGGGGTCGAAGACCTGATGCAGATAGTCCCTGGTGGCATCGTCCGGGGCACGCTCGGCGAGCATGCGCCACTGCTCGCGCTTGCGATGCCAGTAGACGAGGTCGGCCCCGGTCATGACGAACTCGGCACAGCTGTGGCAGTTGAGGTTGAAGGGGCAGGCGTCGCCGTCGACGACCGGCTGGAAGGTGCAGAAGCCGCCCTCGGCAGGGGTGGATCTGCGGGTGAGGTCGATCAGCATCGCCTCGGCTTCTTCCCTGGTCATGGGCTGGCTGCCGGAGAGGACGATGCCCGGCTCGAACGATCCCGGGCCGCTGACCCAGACGGTCTGCAAAGCGTCGTTGAGGCGGGGGTCGGTATTGGCGATGTGGGTGTAGTGCTCGGCCATCGCCTCGGAGACCTGCCCGAGGTAGCGCTTGACGTGGGTGAGATTCGCGCCTGCCTTCAGCAGGTTGGTGGCCAGGGTGTGGCGGGCCTGATGCGGGACGGCCTTGCCGATGTCCAGAGTGAGGACCCAGTCACCGAACAGGGCGAGGAACCAGTTGTAGCCGGTGCCCTTGAGGAGTTCGCGGTTGGTGTGTTTGCGGGGGAACAGGGCGAGTTCAAGGCGCTCCTGCTCGGTCGGCGGGCGTCCCTTGCGCTGGACGAAGCGTGCGGTGGTCTTGGCCTGGCGCTCTTTGACCCGGCGGTAGAACCGCTCGGGGATACGGATGCCCTCGTCGAAGTTGCCGACCTTGGTCTGGTCGTGCCAGAACATGGGGACGTTGCCGAGTCGGCCGACGCATTCCAGGCGGACGTCGAGGATCTCGGTGCAGCGCCGGCCTGTGGCGACGAGGCCCTCCCAGATGTCCCGCAGTCCGCGGTCCTCGACATCGCGGGCCGCCAGCAGCTGGAGGTTTGCCTCGTTGGCGAGTGCGCGGGCGACGTCGTCGGAGAAGGGCTTGCGGCGC
Source organism: Streptomyces sp. NPDC090499 (assembly GCF_044769305.1). Classification (NCBI taxonomy): domain Bacteria; kingdom Bacillati; phylum Actinomycetota; class Actinomycetes; order Kitasatosporales; family Streptomycetaceae; genus Streptomyces; species Streptomyces sp. NPDC090499. Next base: position 769,909 of record NZ_JBIVXP010000005.1, on the reverse strand, counting down.
CGTTTGGTCTTGGGGCCGTAAGGCAGGGCGATGATGAACCGGCGGTCCAGACCGATGCGTTCAGCCTCTCCCGATTCCAGTCCGGCCCGCAGGATCCTGCGGGCGCCGTCGAAGGCGGTGGACATCGTGCCGGGAGTGGTGGGCCCGTTCTCCAGCGAATTCCCGTTGGCCCGTTGTCCGAGGGCCGGCAGTCTGTGGCGTGCCCGGTGCCGTTGGTCCGCCACGAAGTCGACCATGTGGGCTTCGGTCAGCAAAGTGGGGTCGTGTCCGCCGTGCGGGGCTTCGATCTCCAGGTAGGCACTCAACTCGATGCAGCCGCGCCGGTCGAAGTCGAACGGGCCGCGCGATCGCGCCTGTCCCGCCAGGAGCCGGGCGGCCATCAGGTCCCAGCACATGTCCCGCAGCCACCGCTGGGTGATCCGGGTCAGGTCGATGTGACTGCGGGTGCGCGGATAGCGGACCCCGAAGTGCTCGGTCTCGATGAAGCCGGCCTCCCTGGTGTCCTCGCGGGTGAAGTAGACCAGCCGCAGATAGTGCAGCATCACCTTGGCCATGTGCCGGGTATGCCGCTTGCAGGCGTCCAGGTCGATGTCAGCCAGCGAGTTCACGTCCTGTCGCCGGCATTCGTCGATGAGCCGCTGGATCCAGGAGATGGACCAGACGCTGCCCTCCTCACCCCGCGTGTGGTGGTCGATGCACCACTTGATCTCGGCCTTGGCCAACGGCCGCAGGCCCAGAAGTGTCAGGGTGCCGTTGACCCGGTGCGGCGGGTCGGTCTCCTGACACCACTTCACGAACCGGGCCTCGTCGTCGTAACTGACCGGAACCGGCTCACCGGTCTCGGCCAGCTTCCGGCTCCAGTACTGCGGCAGACGGGCCCCACCGGGATTCTTCTGCTCGATGTAGCTGGCGCGGTGACGATGACACAGCCCCAGCGGGTGCTCTGCGGTGCAGTGGCACGACCTGACCCGGCACCGCCCAAAACCGGGGAAAGGCCGGGCCACCTCGGTCAGCCAGTCGTCGAAGACAGCTTCCCGCTGGTGTTTCTTGCGGGCGTAGCGGCGGTGCGCGTTCCACTGCTGGGAGTGGAAGTAACACAGCTGATTCCGGCTGCGGGCCGGGACGTTCGGGCAGACCAGGCAGGGCGGCGGCGACAGCCAGGCCAGAGGCGGCTTCGGCCGGGCGATGGCACGAAAGTCCGCGATGTTCCCGCCCGCCCGGCGCATGGCGCGCCACTCGTCCTCGTGGTCCTTGCAGAAATCGAGGCGTGCATCCCGGGTCCGCTCGCAGCCCTCGACGCCGCAGCCCCAGCCGTAGAACGGATGCTCGCGCGGGATGTGCATCACGTCCGGCCGCAGCACCGCATCGAACGCCGGCGCCGAGATCAGCGCGCTCAGCACCTCCAGCCGGTCCCGCGTCGTGCGCGTCGTCCGCGCCGCCGGCCCCACCAGCGTCAGCAACCGGGCGGCGGTCATCGTCACGCCTGTTCACCCCAGACCTTGTTCAGCACGGCGACGAACTGCGGAGAGTGCAGGTCAGGATGCCCGTAGACCTCATCGACCATCTGAGCCGAGGCCCAGTTCCCGGCCGCCTTGGCCACCTGCGGATCGTTGTTGCTCGCATCCATGACGTCGTTCGTGAACTGATGGCGGAACGCCTGCGGCCTGATCCGGCCCGGCAGTTCGGCCCGGCGTCCGGCTCTGCGCAGCATGCCGCGTGCCGCGTCCGCCGACCACGGCTCGCCCCGGCGCGGGCCGGCCAACTGGATCAGCAGCATGCCGTGGCCCGCGGCGTACTGGGCGTACTCCGTCGTCATGTACGTGTAGTAGCTGCTGACCATGGCCGGACTGACACGGTAAATCTCGCCCTTCGTGACCACGCCGTCGACCGTCTCCCAGTCCGGCTTGATCTTCGCAGCAGCCCCGTTCGGGTTGCCCCACCGGTGACAGACATGGGCATGAGGGCTCTTGCACTCGCCGCAGTCCGCGTTGTCCCGCAGGTGCAGATCGGCCAGATGCAGGCCGGTCAGGCCGCCGATGCGCATACTCGTATCGGACAGCCAGGTCACGACCATCGCGTCCCGGGCCGTGTTCACGACGTCCAGGAGGCCGCCCCGGGCCCCGTCCGGCAGCATCTTGGGGTGGCGACGCCGTGTTCCCCGCTTCGGCGCCAGCGGGTTGACCGGCATCGACGTCTTCACATGCCCCAGAAGGGCCCGGTCACGGTCGGCCCGAGTGGGAAGACGGCGGGCCTCCAGAGCGGCCTTCAACTCCGGGTTCACACCACTCATCGCGCATTGATGCAGGTAGAAGCCCTTCAGACAGGACGCCGAGATCTCCAGTGCCGACGTGCCGTACGGACGCTTCGGCGGCACCCGCCACGGCTGCCCGTAGGGCATCGCCACCTTCGCCCCCACCGCCCCCTGGTAGCGCAGAAGGTCCAGCAGCGTGACCGACCCGGTCGTCAGCCGCTCACGGATCCGCCACCGCAAGTGATCGACGAGGAAGTACGCGTACGTCTTCTGCGACCCACTGCCCTCGTGCGTACGCAGGTAGCTGTCCGCCTCCTCGTCCACCGTGACGTCCGGCCAAACGATCGTGTACGACCAACCGCCCCCGGCACGAGCCAGCTTCTGTACCCGCAGGTCCCCCACGACCATCGCGCTCCGCAATCGTCCTCCTCCGTCCGCAACCAACGTCGAAAAAAGAACAGGCCAGATCGGTAAAGGGACACGAAACGCAACCCAGAACCATCCCGACGAACGACCCGGAGGCACACAAGATGGTCGGTAAAATCGCCCACTACTCGAAGATCAACAACGAGGCGAACAAACACCGCGACCGGGCACTCCTGGACACGGTCGAGGACGGGCCGCTCTACGCGCTGTCAGTGGCCGACTACAAGGAAAACGAGGGCCTGCCCCCGGCCGACCGCGAGCCGTACAAGCCGTGGTCCTACGACCTCGCCGCCACCGACGTCTACATCCCCCGCGTCCGCGCCGGCCAGCAGCGGTGGTTCGCCGCCGTCACCCGCAGCGGCAAAAAGAAGCAGCACGTCCGGGTGATGGTCCTCGCCCAGCAGGCCACAACGAAGCGGTGGGAGATGGTCGCCGCGGTCGACCTCGACGACCCGAAGAAGCTCCCGAAGATCTCCCTAGACGCCGACGGCTACGCCACCGCCCTGGACGCCACCTCCAGCAAGGACGCCCCCACGCCGGTCACCACCTTGCGTACCGCCGTCGGCGACAACTTCGCCACGGGCGGCGACCTGAGCGCAAGGAAGGTCTTCACCTCTTCGAAGGCGACTGCCCGGCAGATCAAGGCGCACGACAAGACGGTGCACAAGTTCGGCAGCCAGGGCGTCACCACGTTCTCGGCCGCCGCCCCCGAGTTCACCGGCAGCTACGCGTTGAAGGCCGCCGACGGCCAGGCCCTCGTCATGTTCGCCCACAACCACACCCAGCGCGACACCGTCTTCTCCGGCTTCGAGATCATCCCGGAGAAGAACGACCGCGCCTGGCTCGGCACCACCAACAGCCCTTACTTCACATACGAGTTCACCTGCTCCGACGTCGCCGCCGTCCCCACCACGCGGGGCAAGTCGACGCTGCTCGGCTACACCTGCCGCCGCACCGACGCCCACGGCATGACCGCCTCCTCGTGACCAGCCACGCCGACGACCACCCCCACGAGGAACCTCCCGTGCACCTCGCCGAGTTCACCCATGCTCTCGCCGAGCGGCTGCCCGGCTGGCGGCCCTCCCCCCACACCGTGCTCATTGCCGCCGACCCGGCGGGCGCACGGATGTGGGACAGCGGCCCCATGCCGTACACGGCCTACGAAGCCGGCGCCCGGCGCACCGTGCTCACCCACCACTGGGGCCTCCAGCTCTACGTCCTGCCCCGCCCCCACCGCCCCAGGCAGTACCTGGTGCTGCCGATGCTGCCCGCGAACACCAGCTACTGGCATGTCCGCGGCATCCGGGCCCCGCGCGGCATCGCCGTTCCCGACGACCCGGTCCGGGCCGCAGCCGCCCTGCACCGCCGACTGCTGCTCGCCTACCGGCTCGCCGCCCCGATCGCGATCCGGCGCAGCAGTCCGGGCTACCTGCAGGTCCACGTCGCCTTCGACGACCAGCAGCGCCCCCGGATCCGCTCCGGCTACCTCGGTGCCAACACCGAACTCCTCGCACACGGCGGGTTCCTCCTCGACCCCGCGACCGGCGAGTGCCACCTCCCCGACGCCCTCAGCCCCCAGGAGGTACGGCGCCACCTGATCACCAGCCTGCAGCGCCTGCGGCACCGCAACTTCCACATCACCCTGCACACCAACGACGGACCACGTACGCACCCGCCCCTGCCAGGAGCAGCCGCTTACAAGGGAAAGCGCCGATGAGCCTGAGCAACGACGCCTTCGTTCACGCCCGCCTGACCACCTGGCAGCGACGCATCACCGAGACCGCCGCCGCCCTCGTGCCTCCCGAGGCCGACAACGCGCGGGCCGCCATCACACCCACCACCGACGAACTGGTCGCCGTGCACAACCTCGCGACTGGTCTCCTCGCGGATCTTCGCCAGTCCGCCGACAACCCCCTCGCCGCCACGACCGTGGGACGCGAGTACCTGGCGCAGTTGGCGACCGCGCTCGTACACACCAACCGGGCCGCCACGCATCTGAGCACGGCCCTCACCGCACTCGCCGATACCCACCGCCTCGCCTACCGGCATGCCCCCGCCGCCACGCCCGAAAGCCAACTGGCCCTGACGCTCGGGCACGCGGCGGCGCTGCGCAGTCTGAAACGGGCGCTGCAATCCGTCACCGGTCCCCCGCCCAAGCCCGCACCGACGCCGGGCGTCGCCGAGCAACACCAGCGGGCCACCGATGCCTCAGGCCCCCAGTCTCCACGCCGCCGGCCCTAGACCTGTTCCGCCAAGTCCTGCGCGTCCTGGCAGTTTTGGAGTACCTCTGTCCACCCGCTGTTTCATCGCCCGGCCCACCGAATCCGGCTACGACGGCATCTATGTCCACCTCGACGGTGATCCGAGCCAGAAGCTCCCCCTCCTGCTCGCCGCCTACCGACACCGGTTCGGCAAGGACGTCGAGGCCATGACCCGGCACCTCATCGACGACGTGGCCGTCGGCTGGGACGAACTCGGCACCGATCTCCTCGACGACGCTCCGCCCGCACTCGTGAACGCGCTGACCGGCGGCGAGCACTGGCCCAGCCGAACCCTCGACCACCTGGTCACCTCTGACGGCTCCCCGCCGGTCCGCATGTCGGTCACCGAAACGACCGCCGGCGAGCAGGACATGCAGTGGGGGTACGTCCTGCACAAGGAGGGCGTCGAGGTGATCAGCCTCCTGCACGAGGACATCGGCCCGCTCGTGAGCTGGTCCGTGGACCCGCGCACCGCCTTCAACGACCACCCGGCTGCCTGGTCCTCCCTCGACACCCCGCCCTCCATCCGGACACCGCGCGGACGCCGGCCTCAAAGCGCTCCTGCCGCAGCCCCGTCACAGGCCAGCCCCTCGCGCCCCGCCGCCCGCCGCTAGTTCACCCTCGTCATCCCGGAGACCTCCTGTCGACCAGTTCCTTCATTGCCCGCCGCACCAGCGACGGCTACAGCGGCATCGGCGTCCACTACATCGGCCAGCCGAGTCACAAGGTGCCCCTGCTCCTCGCCGCGTTCCAGTACCGCTTCAACCGTGACGTGGACGCCATGGCGCACCACCTCATCGACAGCGTCACCCTGGGCTGGGACACCCTGGGCACCGATCTCCTCGACGGGGCACCCCCCGCGCTGGTCACCGAGCTGACCGGCGGTATGCAGTTTCGCAGCAGGGCCCTCGACAACTTCCTGATCACCCCGGACGGCTCCCCGCCCGCCCGCGAAACCATCACCCCGCAGTCAGCCGCTGAACAGGACTTCGAGTGGGGCTACATCCTGCGCCCGGGGAGCATCGAAGTCATCAGCGTCAGGATCCAGGCGGGCTGGGGACCGCTCGTCCCCTGGGACACCGACCCCCTCACTCGCTTCAGCGATCACCCCGCCCACTGGACCTTCGATAAACCGCCTCCAGTGATTGCGCCCGCCCGCGCTGCCCGGGCCGCGAAGCCCCCATCCAGCACCGCGTCCCGGCGCAACACCACACGCCGTTGAACCACCCTCGTGCCGCGCAGACCATGACCTGGCCGCACCCCTGATCACGGTGGTCACCAAGCTCCGGGCCCGCCTCGTCTTCGCCCAACACCCCACCGCTTTCCCGCCACCACCGATAGGAGATCCGCCTTGCCCGAAACGCCAGCAGAGCCATTCATGACGATCCGACACACCATCACCGGCGAGATCACCACCACCGGATACAACGCCGCCGCCCGGCGGATCCTGCTCCAGGCCGGCTTCGAAGAGACACCAGGCTGCGCCTACCGAGCGACGGAACCCGGTACGGAGCAGACGCACGGGCCTGCTCGGCAGCCAGCGAGCTGCTCGTCGCCGGCCATCCCGTGCACCTGGACCGAGCCCTCGGTCGGCCGGTGAGCGCCGACGGTACGCCCCGGTTGGCCCGGTCGCCGATATCGGCACAGTCCGTGATCCGCTCCGAGAGCGGGCCAGCCTCTCCAGCGCATCGCCAGCCCCGCCCGCACCCGTACCTGTTGAAGGGGCCTCGTTTTGACCACACCCGGAACGCCTACCGGTCCAGCGCGCACCAAGGGCGGCGAACTACGGGCCAAGGTAGCCCGACTGCTCGCCGACCGGCCAGCGGATACGCTCACCATCGGGGACATTGCCAGGCAGCTGGGCCACTCCCACGGCGCCGTCCGCAACGCCGCCCTCACCCTGGTGCGACGCGGGGAGGCCGACCAAGGCGGAACCGGACAACCGGAGTTCCGCGCGAACGCGAAAACCGCCGCAGCCGCACAGACCGCTGTAATCAGCCCACCGGGCACCCACTCTCCCCGCGCCCAAGCGGCCACGGCCCGCACGACCATTCCCGCCGCAGCCACGCCCAGGCAGACCGGCCCGATCCGCCGCGCGGGGGGCCAGGTCTACCACCCCCGGGAGCTGGCCGATCTGCCCGACGTCGAGGCGTTGAATCGCTTGCGCGACGCCGACGTACCGGTGCTGCTCTACGGCCCTCCGGGCACCGGCAAGACGAGTCTGGTCGAGGCGGCGTTCCCGGACCTGCTCACCGTCGCCGGTGACGGCGACACCACGGTCGGCGACTTGATCGGCGAGTACACACAGGACGACGCAGGAGCCTACGTCTTCCAGTACGGTCCGCTGGTCACCGCGATGACCGAGGGCCGCGCCCTGCTGATCGACGATGCCACCTTGATCTCACCAAAGGTCCTGGCGGCGCTGTATCCCGCGATGGACGGGCGCAAGCAGATCCAGGTCAAAGCCCACAAGGGCGAGACCATCAAGGCCGAGCCGGGCTTCTACGTGGTGGCGGGCCACAATCCCGGCGTCCACGGGGCGGTTTTGACGGAGGCGCTCGCAAGCCGGTTCAGCGTGCAAATCCAGATCGGCACGGACTATGACCTGGCCCTGGCGCTGAGGATCGATGCCCGGGTGGTCCGGGTCGCCCGACACCTCTCCCGCCAAGTCGAACTCGGCGAGCTGGGCTGGGCCCCCCAACTGCGAGAGCTGCTCAGCTACCAGAAAACCGAGGCCGTCCTCGGCACCAAAGCCGCGCTCGCGAACCTGGTCGGCATCGCCCCTCTGGAGGATCGCGACGCCGTCGCCGCTGCCGTCATCAAGGCTGCCGGCGTCAAGGAGGTCGCTCCCCTCACCCTCGGCAAGCAGCTTTCCGCCTCGGCCGTCCGGCAGCCCCCGGGCAGCACCGGCTCCGCGCACCGGGGCCGCTCGCGATGAGCGCCCACCACCACGTCCAGTCCCCCGCCACCACGCCGGACGACGACGCCGACCTCGCGCGATGGGACGACGACGGCGCCCCGCCCACGCAACCCCGTTCCTCCCCGGACGCGTGGCTGCGCGTGGGAGCCGAACTCGGCGATCGGCTGGTCGCCCTCTCCGGCCGCCAGGACCTCCTCGTCACCTGCCGCCCCGGCACGCGCAGCGGCGCACCGGCCGCGTTCTTCCCCACTCTGGGCGAGGTCGAGTTCGACGCCGGCCTGTTCGCCCCGCTCCAGCCCCACGAGATCCATCCGCGGATCGTGGGCGACGAGGAGCAGTATCCCGCCGCCTGGGGAGTGTTCGTCCACGAGGCCGCGCACGCGGCCCACTCCCTCTGGACGGCGCCAGCCGGAGCGAACCCCCGTGTCGTCGACGCCGCGCTCCTGCTGGAGGAGAGCCGTGTCGAAGGCGCACACCTGATCACGCGGCCCACGGACCGCACGTACCTGCGCACCAGTGCCCGAACCCTGGTCATGCCCGACATCGCCCACCCCACCCTCCAGGGCATCGAGCACGCCGCCGCCGTGGCGGCCCTGGTCCTCGGCCGCCGTGACGTCGGCATCCTGGACGCCGGCGAGACCCGGGCCGTCGCCGATCTATGCGAAAAGGTGCTGGGCGCAAACCTGCTGGCCACACTCACCCGCATCTGGACCGCAGCCCACCAGTGCGCCGACCACGACGCCACGACCATCCTCGCGCACGCTCAAAAATGGTGCGACGCTCTGGACACCGCGGCCCCCGCCCTGCCCATGCCGGAGAACCTCACCGATCTGCTGTCCGGCGCCGTAGGGGTCGTCATGGACAGCACGGCAGCCACCGACGCCGCCGACCTCGCGGCACAGGCCGCAGCGACCAACGCCATGGCCGCGCAGTCCAAAGCGCAGGCTCAGGACCGCGCCCAGCGGGCCGGCCAGCGACGCAAAGCCGCCGCCACCGCCAAGTCGGTCTTCAACGCCCATGGCACCACCGTCACCCCCGACGGCACACCGGCGCCCTACGGCAACCCGGTCACCGGCACCCGCAGGCCCACCGCCGCCGAGCAGAGTGCCGCCGCGCGCCTGAGCCGCGCCCTGCGTGCCGCCGCCTACCGCGAGCGGACCGAGGAGCGGACCACCAGCCCCACCCCGCCCGGCCGCCTCAACATGCGCGCGGCCCTCGCCCGCGACGCTCAGCGCGCGGCCGGGTCGGTCCCCACCGCGGAACCGTTCACCCACACCCGCCGCCGGAACTCCCCCACCCCACCGCTGCGTGTGGGTATCGCCGTCGACGTCTCCGGCTCCATGCGTGCCGCCTGCGCGCCCGTCGCGTCCGCTGCCTGGATCGTGGCACGCGCAGCAGCCCTGACCGACCCCGACTCCCTTACCGCCACCATCGCCTACGACAGGCACCTGACCGCATTGACCCGACCCACCCACCGAGCACCAGAGCGCGTGACGACGTTCGACGCCAACGGCGGCCACCACAACCTCGGCGACGCCATCGACGCACTCGACCACGGCCTCGAACTCAGACGCCCCGGCGCCGGCCGCCTCCTCGTGATCGTCACCGACGCCCGGTACGGCAGCGACGAAACCGCTCAAGCCGTCACCCGCGTCAAGCAGCTCACGACCGCCGGCTGCGCCGTACTCCAGCTCACCCTCACCGCGAAGTCCCACCACTTGCCGGGGACCACCTTGCTGCACCTGCCCCAGCCCTCCAGCGCCCCCGCCGCCATCGCCACGGCGGCCACAGACGCCATCCGCAGGACACGCTGAGACAACACAGAAGACAGAAAGCAGGAACAACCACGTGGCAATACGTACGACCTGGACCGTGGAGCACGCCTGCTCCCACAGCGTGGATCACGACCTGTCCCATCGTCCTGCCGACCAGAGGGCGGGCTATGCCCGCTGGCTCGCGTCGAAGGACTGCACCGACTGCTGGAAGGCGGCGCGCGATACCGGATCCGAGTCCAAGCAGGAGTGGCTCGCGACGAAGCGGGCCGAGGAGCAGGAAGCGGCCGTCACCTGGGCGCAGCAGTTCGGCATGCCGCAGCTGGAGGGCCCGGAAAAGACCCTGGCCTGGGGCGAGCGCTCCCGCCACCAACTGATGACGGCCGCGTACACCGCGCTCGTCGCCGAGGGCACGTGGGACGAGGCGGACTGGGCGGAGCTGGAGGAGAAGGCCCGCGCCGTCACCCGGGCCGGATGGTGGATCGATCAGCGCGATGCCGAAGGTCCTGACCTGCTCGAACTCCTCGACGCAGCCGGTGAGACGGACCGCGGGACGGAGAACCCGTTCCGCTGACGGCGGGCAACATAGCCGCAGACCGCCGGTTAGCCAAACCGGCGTTCCTCCGGACCATTGTTCCTCCCACCCCGCCACCGTTCACGTGGAAGGAACTGCATGTCCCAGCCCCCACCCACCTCGGCGTTCGCGCCGACGGCCGACCCGCTCACTCCCGACCGGGACGTCACCCACGCCCACTTCCAGGCCGGTGACACCGTCGTCGTCCTCAAGGGGGTGGCCGGCGGGGAACTATGGGGCGACGCGATGCGCGTGGTCGCCCCGTCCTGGCACACCCCGACCGACGAGGACGGGTGGCGGCTGCGGGATGCGACCGGCGGTGCCCAGTCCTACGTCACCGCCCACCCCCGCTACCTCGTGCACCTCGCGCGCCGCTGCCCGGACTGCCTGATCCACCTGCGGGCCATGGAGGAGACGCTCCTGGCCCGGTTCGCCGGCCGCGACGAGCTGATCGACTGCGGCTGGTACACCACCACCGCCCTGGGCCAGCTCGTGCACATCGCCGATATCCGCAGCGGCCGGTGACCGCCGTCGGGCCCAACGCCCAACGATCTCCCCGGGAGAAACGTCTCCTTGCCCCGTACTGACCGCTTCCTGGACATCCGCCGCGACCCGCACTCCGACGAACTCCTCGCCCGCGGCGGCGACTCCGAGGCACACAGCATCCTTGAGCGCGCGGGTTTCGTCGCCGTCGTCCGCCTCCACGAGACGTACCACTGGGCCCCCGCCGTCCTCGCCAAGGACGACGAGTCCCGCCTCGCCACCAACGCCGTCGCACGCCTGCGGGCAGCCGGATACCACGTCGACTGCGACCCGCACTTCGACTCCGATGCCCGGCCCGTGCGCTATCCCGCCCTCGGCTCCTCAGTCTCCCGCCTCGCCGAGCGTCTGCGTGAAGCCACCGACACCGACGAAGCAGCCCGGATCCTCACCGAACTGACCGCGCCTCACGACGGCGTCCTCGCCGGGCTGGATGACACCCTCGGCGCCCTGGCGGAGTTCCTCGACGGCCTCGGCAACCCCTCCGACCCCTACACCGCCCGGCGCCTGCGCTACCTCGCCGACGAATACGTACGCGTCATCCGCTCCGACCTCGCACACACCCGCGCACGGCTGGCCGACCAGGTACGCCCCTCACCCCGGCCGCCGGTCCTGTCTCGAACAGGTTCCCGACCACGAGACCGAACGCTCCGCGGTGTGCGCCTGCCTACCACCGCCGCGTGCGCTGCCGGCCCCGGCGCCACCGCCCGTCAGTGCCACCCGCCTGCGCCGCTGACCCCCTGCAACTGCCCAAGGACACCATGCACGACCATGACACCTCCGAGCGCCTCGCCTCGTACGCCGACGTTCTTGCCGGTGAACTCCCCGACACCTGGACGAGCTCCTACCTGGAGCCGGACGCCAAGGACGACCTCGCCGAACTCGCCGAACGCATATGGGACCTGGACCTGGTCGCCGCCTCCCTCGCCGAGCATCCGCTGAAGCAAGCGGCCGTCCTGAGCCGGCCCGACGGCGCGCAGCTCGTCATTGTGGACCGGTACGACGAGCGCGACGGGTTCCTCGTCGCCGCCGTCGCCCCGCACGCCCTGCCCAACGAGGCGTACCGCGCCGTCCGCGAGCCCAACGGCATCGCCCTGGCCGACGACCCGTTCCTGGGCGCCGAACAGGTCGCCGGCGACCTGCTCGCCCGCTACGACCGCGCCCTCGCCCAGGCCCGCCACAACGCCCTGGGCCACATCCGGCCCTCCCAGCCGGACCGGGTCGTTCTGACCTGGCAGTCGGACGGCAGCATCGCCACCGCACCCGCCGACGACCGCGCCAGCGCTGTCCTGATAGCCCACGGCTTCGTCCATGATCCGCAGAGCGGTATCTACCGTCTGCGCGGTGACGACACCCAGCCCCAGGCCCGGACCCTGCGCGAGATCGGCCCGCGGCTGGACGCGCTCGGCATCGGCATCGCTCTGCAGCATCCCGCGGGCCGGACCGCGCCCGCTACCGCGTCGCCCGTCCCCGCCAACGCGCGTACGACGACCGCCCGGTCTCGGTGAAGCAGACGGAGCCCGACTTCTGGGTGCTGGAGTACGTCACCATCACCAGGGACCCCCGCACCGACCTGGTCGTGGCCGTCGGTGGCACCGAGCGGGCCGCGGACATTCTCCAGCGAACCGGGAGCTTCCTCTCCGCCCCCGGACCGCGTGGGGACTATCACCGGCTGCCGCACGGCCTGCCCGTCGAGCAGCAGCGGCTGAAGGCGACCGCCACCTCGCACGCTCTGCTCGCCGCCGGGCACAGCGTCTACCTCGACCCCGCACTGAACATGCTGGTCGTCCCGGACGGTGAACGCGAGGCCGCCCTGCGCTACCTGGCGGGACTCGCCGAGCGGGCCGCTACCGCCACCACCGGCAGCGAGGTGGCCGAGGTCCTCACCGAGGTCGCAGCCCCCGTCCAGGGGCTGCTGCCCCTCGTCAGAGAAGTCGTCGTCCGCGTCTGGATCGCCGCAGACGACTTCCAGGAGGCCGCGCCCCTCGGGAAGACCGATCCCCTCGCGCGGCTCGGAAGCACCGCCGCCTCCATGAGCGAGGCCGCGCGCGCCATCCTCCACGCCCGCAACCACGCCGCACGCTCTGGACAGCGGCCGGCCACTGCCTCACCACCGCCGGCGGGCCGCGCCCGGCCTGCGGAATCGCGCCGCCGCTGACCGCGGAGAACCTCACGGCCAACCTGGCCGACGGATGCGGCAAGGACGTCGAGACCTACATCAAGGCCCTGACGGCCAATCGGGTCCCCCCTTGCCTGCGGCGTCGGCCGCCGCACCCCGTATGGCGCCTGGGCGGTCCCGGTGCCGCAGCGGGACCGCCCATCTCACCGACCCCGAACCGGAGAAGCCCGTAGCAACCCGCACACCCCCACCGATCAGCAACCGGCTCAACACCCGACTCGCCACGGCCCTCTTCCGCCGCTATCTGCGCTCCTGCATTCCGACCGGCCCCAACTGCACCTCCCCGCTGGCCGACGGCCGTCCGGAGGCCGTCCTCGCCGAGACACAGCGCCTCGGGCAACGCCACCGCCACTGACCGTCCACCGACCCGGAGGAGCATGACCCACCCCATCCCCTACCCGGTGCGACTGGCCGACGCCATCGCCCGCCAGCTCGGCCAGCTCGCCGACCACCTCTCGCAGCTTCCCCCGCCCCAGGCCGCGCAGGTCATCGCCCGCGTGCTCGACCCGCACAACGGAGTCCTCGGCGGCGTCACCCATCTCGTCGCCACCGGCAGCGTGTTCGCCAAGGACCAGGCAGAGCGCGGCGCGCTCCCCGCGCAGGTGTGGCTCGCCCTGGGCCGTGCCTCGAACGAACTCGGCGACATCACCCTCGATCTGGACGGACACAAAGACACCCTCCAGCGCGTCGGCGCCCAGCCCGCCGCTACGGCGGCGAAGCCCCCGGCGCCCGCACCGCTCGTCGTACGGCGCCACCGGTGAAGAAGAAGCAGTGGCACGGCTGGGGACCCGGCGAGCAGGCCGAGCAGCACTACCTCGTCCAGCCCCGTGCCCTGGCCGGTGGCGGCGACGTCCGGCACGTCTCGGAGTTCCTGCGCGCCTCCGGCTGGCGCGACAAGTCCAAGACAGGCGGCCCCCTGTACACGGAGAGCCCGGACCGCGCCGTCCGTGTCGCCTACGACCCCTACAGCCTTCCCGGCGGATGGACGATCCACGGCCGGGCGGGCAGGGCGAACGGCGAGTGGTCCGCCCACCTGGGCCGGCAGACCCCGGTAGAGATCCTCGCCGGTCTGACCGACGCCCTCACCCGCCCCCGCTCCGCCCACGCCCCCAACGTCTGGGCCCCGCTGCTGGAGCAGGACTGGCACACGCGGTTCGAGGGCCAGGACTACACGGCGACGAGCCCCGACGGCACCGCGTGGATGCAGTACCGGCAGGGCCCCGACGGGGTGACGATGTGGTGGACCGGCGCGCAGGACACACAGGGCAACAGCTGGACGGCCAGCTTCACGCCGAACACCCCGATGCACCTGGTGCAAGCCTTCTCCAGCGAACTCGCCAGCCCTGACCCCGTGATGCGCCCGCGCGGACGCGTGCCGATGAGCGCGCAGATCCGTACCTGGTCGGTGTCCGTGAAGCCCTCCCAGCTCAGTGCCTGGCAGCAGGCCCGTATCACGGCGGCCCGCGCCGCCACCTGGGCCCGCAACAGCGCCCAAAGCACCAGGCCGAGCACGACCGCCCGCCCCTACACCCCGGCCGGCGGCGCACACAGCCGCCGCTGACCGCGACCGTCCCGCCCCGAGGAGCCCGATGCCCGCACTCACCCCGGACACGATCCGTACTCTGCCCGAAACGCTCGCGGACCTCACCGACTACCTGCGCGAGAACCCCGACCCCGCACAAGCCCTCGCCCTCGTCGAGCCTCTCCTCGACGAGTACACGGGACTGCCCGCCCAGTTCGCCGACACGCTGCGCGCCCTCGCCCGCGCCGTACAGGAGAACCCGGACACACCGCGCACGGCGCACGGCGACCTTCTGATCACCGAGCTGCGCACGGCCGCGTGGGAACTGGCCGACCAGCACACCCTCCACTACGTGCTGGACGATCTCCGCGACCTGTACGGCAGTTCGCCGACGAGCGAGCGGGAGTCCTGCCCGTGCCGCTGAGCGAACGACAGCTCGCCGCCTTCGCCGACAAGCACGCCTGGCGGATCCCTTTCGACACCAGCCCCCGCCATCTCGCCGGTCCCGGCGACGCACGGCACATCACCCCCGGGCTGGCCGTCGCCGGATGGCAGCGCACCTCCGACCCGCTCAGCCCCGAGATGGTGCTCACCAGCCCCGACCACCGCTACAGCCTCGGCTTCGATCCGGGAGCCGGCATGTTCGCCTGGTGGCGGCTGTGGGCGGAACGCACGGACAATGAACACGGCTGGTATGCCTACTTCGGCGAACTCGCCCCCGCTGAGATCATCTGCGGCCTCACCGACGCCCTCGTCGCCTCCACGCCCCCGGCAGACGCCACCCCTTTGGACGTGCTCGACGCCGCGGGCTGGCTCATCGACGCTCAGGGCGCGGCCAGTTCGCCGGACGGAACGTGCCGCGTTGAACGGCGTACCGAAGAACGCGACGACTCCGAGGTGTCCTGGCACATTGAGGTGCGGGATCCCGACCGAGGACGCTTCGGTCCCCGCCTGTGGGAGGCCCGGTTCGCCGCCCGCACACCCCGGCCACTGGTCAACGCCTTCGTCACCGCGCTCGCCGACCCCAGCCCCCTGCAGCGCGGCATGCACGACCGCACCGCCCACTACAGCGTCGTCCAGGAGCCCAGCCCGCTCACCCCCAAGCAGGTGGTCGAGGCACACACCGCCCGGCTCGACGCGATCCGGGCCCGGGCGCGCGCCGCCCGGCGCCAGCACAGCCAACCCGCCACGCCCCCTGCCCCAGACGCCACCCGGACACCGGCGCGCCGCTGACCTGGAAGGACACCCTGTCCATCCCCCTCTTCGACCACCACGCACACCGCGACTTGCTGCGCCACCTCGACCACTACGTGCGGGACAGCAAGAAGATCCTCGACGCCTGGGACGCCTACTCCGACGAGCACACCGACCTCGACGGCTGGCCCTACGACGACCACGCCTACGGCCTGCGCGCGAGCCAGCGCGACGCGGACACCGCCGCGGCGTTCGAGATGCTCCGCTACGGCGCCCGGCACCTGCTGGCCACCGCCGAGACACAGCTGGCCCAACTACCGGAGAAGACGGTCCAGAGCCGCTGGGTCTACCAGCTGGGCGTCCTGCACACAGCGTTCGACCGGCTCGACGAACTGCACCAGCAATGGCTGCTCACCCGCGACGCCCTCCCCGCCACCGCCAAGCCCGGCACACCGGACTTCGACGACGCCCTCGCCGAGCACCACGCCGAATCGTGGAGCTACCTCGACGACTGGG
Organism: Streptomyces sp. NPDC090499; assembly: GCF_044769305.1. Classification (NCBI taxonomy): domain Bacteria; kingdom Bacillati; phylum Actinomycetota; class Actinomycetes; order Kitasatosporales; family Streptomycetaceae; genus Streptomyces; species Streptomyces sp. NPDC090499. Next base: position 753,754 of record NZ_JBIVXP010000005.1, on the reverse strand, counting down.
CCACCCACGGCACAGCGCTCCGGGAGATCAACACCGCGGCCCGCAAGGCCCCTTCTCCTCTGGTCCCCGCATCGGACCTCGCACCCGTCCGGCGAACCCTGGCCCGGAAGTGACCATGTCACCGACTCCCGCGACCGTCGAGGTCGACTTCGTCGCCCCGCGTCACCTCGCCGGCGGCAGCGACCCCGCCTGGATCACCGTCCCCCTCCACCGCGCCTGCGGATGGAGCCACGGCGACGACCCCCTGATGCCGCGCGCCCTGCTCTCCAGCCCCGACCAGAAGGCCCTCCTGCGCCTGGAGCCCGACCCCGACGACCAGTGGTGGGCCCTGCATCACGCCGCCGAGCCGGACCGGCCCGCCTGGTACGCGAGCTTCGGCGCCCGCACTCCGGTCGAACTGATCGCCGCCGTCACCGACGCCCTCACCGATCCGGCCCTGGCCGCCGATGCGCCGTGCGACCCGTACGGGGCACTCCGGCAGGCCGGCTGGTCACGGTACTTCGGCGACGGCCTCGTGTCCCCCGACGAGAAGGCGTACGTCGAGCGTCCGGGAACACCGGCCGATCCGGGAGCCTGGTTCTTCACCGTCACCCTCGGCACGCGCCGGAAGGTCTGGGAGGCCCGCTTCGACGTCCACACCCCGCCACGCCTCGTCGCCGCGTTCACCGCCGCGCTCGCCGACCCGAAGCCCCTGCCCCGCACCCACAGCGGGCGCGGTCTGTCAACCCTCGGCCCGAACATCGTCACCCGCAAGACCACCGGCGTACTCGCCGTACGCGTCGCTGGGGCGCTGGAAGACCGCGTTCACTCCCTCGCTGCCTGGCACGCCACCCCGCCGACGGTCCCGTTCCCTCCGCGGCAAACACCGCCCAGGCACGGCCGCAGCCGCTGACCCCCACCTCCCCGCCCGGAAGCACGTAGCCCTTGCCCCCTTCCTCCTCCAACAGCAACACCGACGGATACGACCTCGTCCTGCGCCTCCTGCTCGGCGTCCTCGCCGTCGTCGTCCTTCTCGCCCACCTAGCCTGGCTGTCCGGGAACATCACCGCCTACCTCACCGGCACCAGCTGGGCCCCCTACCAGCCGACCAAGGCCCTGCTCCACCCCGAGCAGGTCTGGCCCACCGCAGGCGAGACGTCCCTGCTGATCGGTGCCCGCATCGTCCCCGTTCTCCTGTTCCTCGCCCTGGGGGCGGGGGCGGGCGTCCTGTGGGCGCAGCACAAGAACCGAAGCGGAGGCCGGAAGAAGATCACCGGCATGGCCAAGGCCCGGGACATCGAGCCGCTGATGGCCAAGGCGATCACCGACAAAGCCCGCTCCCTGCGCCCCAGCCTGAAGGACAGCAAGCACATCGACGCGAAGGACACCGGCATCCTTCTCGGCAACCTGCAAGGCAGCCGCCACGAAGTGCGGATGGGGTTCGAGGACGTCGCCGTCGCGATCATGGCGCCCCGGTCCGGGAAGACCACCTCGCTCGCCATCCCCTCCATGCTCGGCGCACCCGGCCCGGTCCTGCTGACGTCGAACAAGGCCGCCGGCGACGCCTTCACCACCGCCTACGAGGCAAGGGCCCGGGCGGGGACGGTGTGGACCATGGACCCGCAGCAGATAGCGCACGCCGAACGCTCGATGTGGTGGAACCCCCTCGCCAGCGCGAGAACCCTGGACGGGGCGAACCGGCTCGCCGGACACTTCCTCGCCGCCTCCGTGGACGCCTCCCAGCAGGGCGACTTCTGGTCGAAGGCCGGCAGCAACATCCTGTCCCAACTGCTGCTGGCCGCAGCGCTCGACGAGCGCCCGATCACCGACATCATGCAGTGGCTCGCCTTCCCCGCCGACCGCACGCCCCTCGACATCCTGCGCGACCACAAGTTCACCGCCGTCGCCGCGCAGCTCAAGGGCACCGTCGAAGGCCCCCCGGAGACGAGGGACGGCATCTACGAGACCGCCCGGCAGTACGCCTCCGCGCTCCTGAACGCAGAGATCGCCGCGTGGGTGACCCCGCAGAAGGACGTCCCGGAATTCCGGCCGGAGCAGTTCGTCACGTCCACCGACACGCTGTTCCTGCTCAGCAAGGACGGCGGCGGCGGAGCCTCGGCGCTGATCGCCGCGTGCGCGGACTCGGTGATGCGGGCCGCGACCGCACAGGCCGAACGCGCCGGCGGACGCCTGGATCCGCCGATGCTGGCAATCCTCGACGAGGCCGCCAACGTGTGCAAGATCAGCGACCTTCCGGACCTGTACTCCCACCTCGGCTCCCGCGGGATCATCCCGATCACCATCCTCCAGTCCTACCGCCAGGGCCAGAAGGTGTGGGGAGACGCGGGCATGGACGCCATGTGGTCCGCCTCGACCGTCAAGGTGATCGGGTCCGGGATCGACGACCCGGACTTCGCCGACAAGCTGTCCCGCCTGATCGGCGACCACGACGTGGAGACCACGTCCACCTCGCACTCGGAGTCCGGCAAGAGCACGTCCGTGTCGATGCGGCAGGAGCGGATCCTGCCCGCCGACGCGATCCGCGCCCTGCCCAAGGGCACGGCCTTGTGTTTCGCCACCGGGATGCGCGCGGCCATGCTCGATCTCCGCCCGTGGTACCGGGAGCCGGGCGCGGAGGCGCTGTCCGCGGCGTCCGCCCGCGCGTCGCAGGCGATCACCGCCCGCGCCGTCGCGAAGCACACGCCGACGCAGTCCGACTTCGGGACGGCCGTGTGAGCAACGCCCCAGGCGAAGGAGTTCGTGCGGACCTGGACCGCCACCACCCGCCGCCCGCAGGACAGATCTTCGCCGTCGGCGCCGCCGACGAGACCGGCACCCTGCGCGCCGTCGCAATTGTCGGCCGGCCCGTGGCCCGCCACCTCGACGACGGCGCCACCCTGGAAGTCACCCGGACCGCCAGCGACGGCACCCGCAACTCCAACTCGCTGCTCTACGGGGCATCGTGGCGCGCGGCGAAGGCCCTCGGGTACCGGCGCCTGGTCACCTACACGCAGGACGGCGAGAGCGGCGCTTCACTGCGCGGTGCCGGGTGGCGCATCATCGCCAGCCGCCCGCCCCGGGCCGGATGGCACTCCCCCTCCCGCCCACAAACCGACCACGGAAACGACCGCGTCACCCGCCTGCTGTGGGAAGCCCCTTGACCGAGCGCGCTCCGGCACCCCAACGGGCCGACCACCCTCTATCTTCCCGTCCTGTCCCCGCCACCGGAGTTGTCCTGCACACCGTCGTTTTGACCGAACATACCCGCCTTCTTGGTGAGGTGGCCCCCGTGCTGGAGGAGTTGTCCGCGCAGGCAACGCGGATCCGGGAGGGCGAGATCGCCAAGCCCGTCCGAGAGATCACGCCCCTGAGCCTGCAGGTGAACGAGCTGGCGATGCAGTGCACACGCCAGCTCCACGACCTGCCGGTCAGCCAGTACCCCGCGATGAAGGGCGGCACCGACAACCTGGCGCACCTGGCCGGTGCCTGCGCTCAAATCTCCTTGGCCGCCACGCTGTGCAACCTCGCCATCCACCACCGCACCGAGATCCTGCTGTCCGAGGACGCCGACTCCACCCCCGCGACCAGCCGTGACCAACTCCGCCGCGCAGGTGACGAGATGCAGCGCGCGGCCACCACCTATCGCGCCGTGGCCCGACATCTCTCCCGCCGCCTCGCCTCGTTCTCGGAGCGCGCCGAGGACCGTCAGCTCATATCCGACGCCCGCCGGCACAGCCCGCAACAGGCCCCCGCCACGTCACCGGTCCCCGCCACCCGGCGCCGCGTATGACGACACCGTCCGAGGGCCTCCTGTTCGACGTAGCCGCCCCGCCGACGCCCATCGAGCGGCTGCTGCTGCTCGCTGACCAGTACGTGCAGCACAACGACATGCTCGACCGGCTCCTGCGGGCCGGTCCATCGTCGGAGCTCGACGCCCACGCCGGTTCCGCAGAGCAACTCGCCGCCGCGACCCGCGCCGCGATCAAAGCGGTCGCCGACGAACGTCTCTTCCACAGTCACGAGCTGTCGGACGCAGTGGTCCGGCTCCAGCAGCTCGCCTTCCTAAACAGCGCATCCGCGGACCACGGGCCCCACACGGCCCGCACGCTGACCGCCCTGGCACCCGAGGCGGCCATGGGGTGCGCCGACACCCTCGCCTACGTGATACGGCACCGACGCGGGAGTACCGGCAACGCTCCGCGCCACCGGCTGACCTCCACGCACCGCACCGCCTTGTGGGAGATCGGCTGCGGGAACGTCGTGGCCACCAGTTCCCTGGGCCGGCAGTACGTCCGCTACCGCAGCGAGCGCGTGCTCATCGGCACCTTGCGGTCGCTGGAGACGAGCGGCCTCGCGGAACGCGTGCCGAAGTCCGCGCCCTCCGCCTACATGGGTGGACCGCTCCAAGACCGAGTACGTCTCACCGCGGCCGGCACCATCGCCCTGACCGCCGCCATCAGCAGCCCACACAGCGCAAGTCCCCCCGGAACGACATCCGCGCCCGCCCCCGCGGAGTCAGCCGCCCGGACCCGCTGACCGATCCTCCGGAGTCACACCACTCCATGCCTCTGCTCAACTTGGCAGACCCGGTACAACAACTGCGCGCTCTGGCACGCGACTTCGAGGCCCTGCACACTCGCGTACGGGACCTCTCCTACACCCCCGGCACCGACGACTGCGCCAGATCAGCCCGCTCCTGCTCAAGGCCCAGGACCTGACAGCCACCGTCCTCGTCCACCTGGGCACGCTCGAATCCAGCGCCTACACCAGCGTCGCCGGGAGCCGCTCCAGCCTGGAGTGCCTGGCCTCGGTCGCAGTCGCCTCCTCCCTGGCCGGCAACGACCTCGTCAGCGCGCTGCTCGCCAACCCCTACGACGGTGCTCCATTCCCCGGCTATCCCGCGGACGACGCCTCCACGCACACCGCTCGCCACGCCGCGGCCATCCCGAAGATGACCGAACACCTCGCCGACGCCACCCACCAGCTCGACCTGAGCGCGACCGGATGCCACTACGTCGCCGCCGGCATCACCCGCGACCGTCGGTGAGAGCGCCCTCGTATCCCTACTCCCAGGACAGACCATTTCAGATCAGCCCCGATTCCGCGCCCTCTCCCTTGGCGCCGGAGTTCAATCCAGCACGCTTCTCGCTCTGTCAGCCGAGGGCATTCTCCCCCGAGTCGACTACGCCATTTTCGCCGACACAGGATGGGAACCCCAAGCTGTCTATGCACACCTTGACCGGCTAGAAAAGGAGATAGCCGCACCGACGGGAATATCCGTACTCCGCGTGTCGGCCGGGAATATCCGACAAGACGCCCTTGATCCGGATCACCGGTTCGCCTCCATGCCGCTCCACATTCTCAATCAGGACGGGCGGCCTGGAATGACCCGACGCCAGTGTACCGGGGAATACAAGGTGAAGCCGATCAAGCAGAAGGTCCGCGAACTGCTCGGCTACCCCTATCCCACACGCATCCCGAAGGGGGTGTTCGTCGAACAGTGGGTGGGAATCTCGACCGATGAATTCCATCGGGCCAAGGACGCTGACGTCAAGTACATGCGCAACCGGCACCCGCTTTTGGACATGTCCTGGAGCAGGGCCGACTGCTTGCGTTACCTGACCTCGCTCGGGCTATCCGATACCCCGAAATCGAGCTGCCTGGGGTGTCCGTTCCACGGAAATGCCCAGTGGCGGCATATCAGGGACACCTCTCCGTCCGAGTGGGCGGACGTCGTCGAATTCGACACAGCAATCCGGCAGGGCAATGCCCGTGCCAACGCGTCGGGCAGCCGACTCCTCGGCGAGGCGTTCCTCCACCGCTCCCGCGTCCCGCTGAGCCAGGCGCCGATCGACCACGTCACCGCGGCCGAGCGAGCCGCCCAGCAGATCAGCATGGACGAGGCCGACGTCCTGGAGAGCGGTGTCGAGGACGGCTGCTCGCCCTGGGCCTGCCGCGGCGACGCCGACGCACTGACGCAGGACAGCTTCGGGCTGGCCAGGTGATACTCGACCTCTTCGCGGGGCCGGGCGGCTGGAGCAGAGCCCTTCACGTCCTGGGCGCGCGCGACGTCGGGCTGGAATGGGATCCGTGGGCGTGCAAGACCCGTTCTGCGGCGGGGCAGTTGACGGTCCGGACAGACGTGGCACGGTATCCGACCTGGCCGTTCGTCGGCCGCACCCACGGTGTGATTGCGTCCCCACCGTGTCAGGCGTGGAGCATGGCCGGCAAGCGCCTGGGCCTGCTCGACCAGCCGCTGGTGCACACGGCGGTCGAGGACCTGGCCGCCGGACGCGACAGCCGCGAGCGCCTCCTTGCCACGTGCCGTGACGAGCGCTCCCTGCTCGCCGCCGAACCGATGCGCTACCTGTACGCGCTGAACTCGGCGGGCGAGCCCGACTGGGTCGCGATGGAGGAGGTCCCGGACGTCCTGCCGCTGTGGAAGCAGTACGGGGCCGTGCTGCGCGGGTGGGGGTTCTCGGTCTGGTACGGGATCCTCAACGCCGCCGACTTCGGCGTCCCGCAGACCAGGAAGCGGGCCATCCTCCTGGCCTCCCGGGTCCGCACGGCACAGCCGCCCACCCCCACACACGCCCAACTCGCGGAGCCAGAATCGCTGTTCGGTCCGGGCCGCGCCCGCTGGGTCAGCATGGCCCAGGCCCTGGGATGGGGGGCGACCGACCGGCCCGTCCCCACCGTGTGCGCCGGCGGCGGGCCCGGCGGCGGACCTGAGCCGTTCCCTTCGGGCTCCCGCAAGACGCTGTCCGACGCCCGGGAGCGCGGCACTTGGACACCCCGGCCGGACAGGATGGTCCTGCAGTCCCGTCGTGAAGGCGCCAGCCGGGAGGCCAAGCACAGCACACAGAAGAGCCGTGCCGCCGACACCCAGGCGCCGATGTTCACCGCAGAGGCCCACCGCTGGTCATGGTCCCTGCGCAGCAACAGCCAGGCCAACGCCACCGTCCGTCCACTGTCCGAGCCGGCGGGGACGCTGTTCTTCGGGCACCGTGCCAACGAGTGCACCTGGGTCGCCGAACCCGCCTCACCGCCGGCCTCAGAAGCCGATGTGCCTGCCGTTCCCGAGCCGATCCGGATCACTGCCCAAGAGGCCGGCCTCCTGCAGACCTTCCCGGCCGACTATCCCTGGGCCGGGAACAAGAGCCAGCAGTTCTCGCAGATCGGCAACGCCGTCCCGCCGCTGCTCGCCGGCCATCTCCTCGCCCCGCACCTCGGCGTCCGCCTCGACCCCGACGACTTCACTCTCGCCGCCTGATGCCCCACACTCCCGAACCCGACGAAGACCACGACCTCTACGCCAGCGCGCCCCCGCAGCCGGTGTTCCACGTCGAGCAGGCCCTCCTCGGAGCCCTCCTCCTCGATCCCCACCGCCTCGGTGACCTGACCAGCATCACCGCCGACTCGTTCTCCACCGCAGCGCACACGGCTCTGTTCGCCACTATCAGCGCCCTGCCGCCGCCCGACCCGGACGAGCACGCGAAGAACGCCACGTGGCTCGATCTCGTGCTCACCACGGCACGCCAGCAGGTACGCGGGCTGACCGCCTCCGACCTTCACGCGCTCGTCCAGGTCTGCCCCTGGCCCCGCCACGCACCTGCCTACGCCCGGATGGTCGAGGCCGAACACGCCCGCCGCCGCCTTGAGACAGCCGCGGAACGCCTCGTGCACACCGTCCACGACACCTCCCTCCCCCACCCCGTCCAGACGGTGCTCACCGAGACCGACGCGCTCGCCACGGTCGTGGACGACATCGCAGCCCGCTTCCCCCCACGCGCAGGCGTCCTGCCCCGCACCGCGGCTCCGCCGCCACCCGCAGCACCCGACTACATGGAGGCCGTCGAGGAGGAGCGGTTGCTGCTCGCGACCGCCACCGCCTACCCGGCCGGCATCGACGCCGTCCCGTGGCTGCTCCCCGGCGACCTCGTCGTGCCGCTGCACGCCGGCCTGTGGCAGTGCCTGAACGCCCTGGCCCGCCGCCAGGAGCCCATCGACCCCGTCACCGTCCTGTGGGAAGCCCAGCAGCGCGGTCTCCTCGACGACAGAAGCGACCCTGGTGAGGTGCTCCGGATGCTGGCCGAACCGGCGGGATCCGTAGAGCACTGGGGCGAGCGCGCCCTGCAGCGCTCCCTCCTGACCGCCGCCGAGCACACCGCCCAGCGCATCACGGCGTACGCCGGCGACCCGGCGAACACCCCCTTCCAGCTCGTCGTCGGCGCCCGACGCGCCCTCGCCGACATCGGCGCCGTCCGCACCCGCTGGCAGCACGCCACCACACCCCCCTGCTGCCCGCCTCCACCTCGGCGACCGGCGCCCACCACCCGCGCCGGCCCACCAACCACCACGGCCCCGCACACAACCCGCCGCGTGCGAGCAGCCCGGTAGCCCCCGCATACGCCGGTGGCCGGACCCGAAGGCCCGGCCACCGGCAGAACAGACGAGACCCCTCACATGACTCCCGCCATCGACGCCCACGTCCGCCTCGATACCCACCCCACTCACCCGAGCGCCGTGCAGGCCGTCCTGACCGGCAGCCAGGCTCACGTCGCCCTCGTGGCCCTGGAGGCTGCCGAGTGGAGCGTCGCCGCCACCAACGTCCTGGTCCTGGCCCGCATCGATCACGAGGAGCCCCACTGGGCCAAGGACGCAGCCGAGCACCTGCGCGCCGTAGGCATCGCTGTGGAGATCACCCCTCGGCTCCAGGAGGCCATGAACGAGGAATGGACCTGGGCCAACTACCCGATGCCCTGGTGCACTCGCAGCGAGATCCGCGAGGTCTCCAACCAGGCGCAACAGATCCACGACGACATCCGCCACGGCCACCTCCTCATCCACGCCCACGCCCACGACGGCCACACCACCGTCGCGGTCGGCACATACCTTCACCGGAGCGGCAAGTCCGTCTACCTCCACGGCGAGAACCACCTGCGCCAGATCGCCGACACCTTCGACTCACCCGCAGAGGCACTGCTCGCCTTCGAGAAGGTCCACGCAGCCACGATGCGCCCCGGCCCCGCGCCCCTGACCGACACCGAACGCGCCGCCATCGCAGCGCGCTTCGTCTTCGACGTCACCACGGCCAAGGCCCAACCGTCCCGCCCGACCCCGGAGACAGTCCCCGTCTACCTGGCCGACGCCGGCGACCACGATGCGCTCCTGGAGACGTTCATCGACTCCCACGGCGAATGGCAGAAATGGCGGACCTGGTCGGACGACACCACACACGCCATCCACGAGTGCCAGACCCTGCGCATCGAGCGCGTCCACGGAGCAGACCCCCGCGAGGCCGCCTGGACCGTGGCCGCCTACGAGACGCCCGTCTCCGACCGGATGTGGCACCTCACCGCCACCGGCACCACCCCCGCCCCCGTGCTCCAGACCCTGCTCCACCACCTCGCCGCAGGCGACGCATGGGACACCGCCATCGGAAGCCCCGTCACCGAGAAGACCGTCACCGCCGCCACCCAACCCCTCACCGACGCCGGCTGGGAGCACACCGTCGACGGACGCTGGATCCGGTGGACGAACCCCTCCCGGGACGCCGACATCCGGTTCGACGCATTCGCCGCCCACCAGCCGAACAGCAACCTCACCACCTGGACCATCTGGTCCGGCCCCAGCATCGACCACCCCACCTGGACCGTCACGGCATCCCCGTACACCCCCAGCCCGCTGCTGGCCGACATCTCCGAAACGCTCGCCCACGACACCGGCACCCGCCACACCCATCGCTGGAGACGGGACGCACGTCGTGGACGGCCGTGCTGGACCCGATCGGGCTGGGGCCGCGTGACGACGCCACGGCAGTGACCGCCACCCAGCTGGAGGCGCAGGCAGCGCGCACCAGCGAGGCGCGGCCGCGCTGAACAGTCGCACCCCACCACATCTCCTTCATCCACCGAACAGTGTCCGCTACGAAGCACCCGCGGACCCATGCTCATCGCCCGGCAGGAGAACGAGATCCAGGAAGCGGTTGAGCGGCACGATGATGTCGAGGTCCCGCTTCAACAGCCACTGCGCCTGAAGTCCGTGGAGCACAGCCAAGAGCAGGGCCGCCGCACTCTCCGGATCGAGACCCTCCGGCAGCCGTCCCTGTGCCTCGCGCTGTTTCATGACCTCGACCGTGTAGGTGTGCACGCGTTCACTGCGGCCCGCGAAGTACGCGTGCGCTGGGTGATCGGCACGCGAGGCGGCGGCGGAGAGCTCGGCCCACAATCGCATCAGCTCGGGTGCCTTCTGGTGGGCGAGCAGCGTCTCGGCCAGATACTCCTTGGGCGAGTCATGGGCGTCGCCTCCAGCGAAGCCGGTTTCCCACTCCTCGTCGTCGCGCTGGGCGAGAACCGCCGTCAGCAGTTCGTCCTTGCTCTCGAAGTGGTGCAGCAGGCTGGCGTGGGTGATGCCGGCCCGCTTGGCGATGTCCCTCAACGAGGCCCCGGCGTAGCTGTTCTCGGCGAAGCTGGCACGAGCCGCGCGGATGATGTCCGCGCGGCGGGCAGCCGTCTTCGCGTACGGGCCCCGCCGCTTTGCCCGGTCCACGTCACGTCTCCCTTGCCTTGGTCACGCCGAGGGCCTCCGAGGCCGACTACCGGCAGGAATGCCAGGCACCTTAGCCCTTCAGGCCAAAATCATCCAGATGGTTGACGTTCAAATCCTACTAGGGAGGCGCGAAAGAGGCGCTCGCCGGACCGGAAGATAACGCTCTGGTCAAGAACCATGCGCGCCCCCTTCCCGGGCACTCACTCCCCCGCCTACGTTCCACGAGCTAAATTCAACCACTTGGTAGACGTTGCCAAGTGGCTCGTTCGAGCCGTCGGGCACGAGCTCCGGGGCGGTGCCGGCCGCATGCTTCACGGCCCGGCCCCGAGCTGCACGGGACAAGGGGAATCCATATGACTCGCATTCGATCCATCCGCCCGCGCACTCGCTCCCGAGCGCTGCCCGCGGCGCTCACGGCGACGGCACTGCTCTCTTTGACGGCGTGCGGCGGTGGCGGAGCAGAGGGCGCGTCGTCGTCGAGCGCCACGGCGCTTTCGCTCGCGGTACAAGCGGCTCCGGCCTCGTTCGATCCGGCCCAGCTCAACGAGGGACAGGCGACCTACATATGGAGCGCCCTCTACGACACGCTCCTCTACACCGACAACAACGGCGAACTGAAGCCCAACGCTGCCGAAAGCTGGAAGTACTCGGACGACGGTCTGGCCCTCACGATCAAGCTGCGCAAGGGCATGACGTTCAGCTCCGGCGCACCGGTGAACGCCGCCGCAGTGAAGGCAACGCTCGAACGCACCATGTCCACGCCCGGTCCGCAGCAGGTCCCGTTGGCCTCCGTCAAGTCGGTGGAGGCACCCGACACGAACACCGTCGTGATCCACCTCAGGCAACAGGACGGCGCGCTGCTGACCAACCTCTCGATGGCAGCAGGCGTGATCGCGGATCCGGCCACGATGGCCAAGAAGAGCAGCCAGCTGAACCCGGTCGGCTCGGGTCCCTACACCCTCGACAAAGCGACCGTGAACGGCTCGTCGTACGTGCTCAAGCGGCGTGACGACTACTGGAACGCGAAGGCGTACCCCTTCAAGACGCTGAAGTTCAAGGTGATCGTGGATCCCACCGCGGCCTACAACGCCCTGCAGGCCGGGCAGATCGACGCCGGTCCCGCGGCCCCCCAGTACACCGCCAAGCTCAAGTCGGGCGGCTTCAGCATGACGCTGGTCAAGGCCACGGCGGTGGCGAACCTGATCCTGGCCGACCGGACCGGGAGCGTGCTCAAGCCCCTCGGAGACGCCCGGGTGCGCCAGGCGATCAACATGGCCTTCGACCGAACGAAGATCGTCAAGCAGCTGCTCATGGGGGTCGGCCAGCCCACGGTCCAGATAGTCAACCCCAAGAGCGCGGCTCACGACTCCGCCCTCGAACAGACCTACCCCTACGATCCCGCGGCCGCGAAGAAGCTGCTGGCCGAGGCCGGCTATCCGAACGGATTCTCCGTCACCGTGCCGAGCTTCGTCTTCACCAAGCAGCTCGAGCCCACCGTCGGCCAGCAACTCGGCGACATCGGAATCAAGGTGAAGTGGACGCCGGTGCCCCCGCAGAACAACCTGGGCGCGATCGCGTCCAAGAAGTACCCCATGTTCCTCTTCTTCGACGGGCTGAACACCCCCGCGCGCCAGATGGCCAACAACTTCGGCCCGATCGCTGTGCTCAACCCCTTCAAGACCACCGACCCGCAGCTCACGAAGCTGATGACCCAAGCTGCGAGCCAGCTCGACCCTGCGAGTGCCGACGCGGCCTACAAGCCCGTCAACGAGCTCTTGGTCAAGAACGCGTGGGACGCGCCCATCGCCTACCTGGGCAACAACTGGGCGGTCAAGAAGGGCATCAAGTACCTCGGCGACGGCTCCAACACCAACAGCACCATCCGCGCGTTCGACGTGGTCGGCTAGTCCGTCGGCCCGCGTGGACGCGAAGGAGCTTCCCACCCATGATCCTCTATGTTCTGCGCCGACTCGCCACGAGTCTGGTACTCGTCCTCCTGGTCTCCATGATCACGTACCTTCTGCTGAGCACGTCATTCAACGACATCGTCACCACCCTGCTCGGCGGCAACGCCTCGGCAGCATCCGTCCAGGCCAAGAAGGCCGAGTTGGGCATGGACCGTCCGGTGATCGTCCAGTACTTCGACTGGCTGTCGCATGCTGTGCGGGGTGAGTTCGGGACCTCGTACGGCACCAGCGAATCCGTCGGAACAGCCGTCTGGAACCACTTCACCGTCACGCTGTCCCTCGTCGTCGTCGCCCTGTCCATCTCCGTCGTCATCAGCGTCGTACTCGGCGTTCTCGCCGCGTCGCGTGGCGGCGCCGTCGACCGCCTCTCGCAGGGTGCGTCCCTCTTCGGTTACCTCGTGCCGAACCTGCTGATCGTGATCGGGCTGGTCTACGTCTTTGCCGTGAAACTGGACTGGCTGCCGGCCACCGGTTACACGCCCCTCGGGGAGAGCCCCGGCCGCTGGCTGGCCTCGATCACCATCCCGGTGATCGGCCTCGCGGTGGGGGGCATCGCGAATCTCTCCGCGCAGATCCGCGGCACCATGATCGGCGAACTGCGCAAGGACTACGTCCGCACCCTGCGCACCCGCGGCATCTCCACCCGGTCCATCGTGTTGCGCCACGCCCTGCGCAACGCTGCCGGGCCCGCCCTCACCGTCCTGTCCTTCGAGTTCATCGCGATGCTCGGCGGCGCTCTCATCATCGAGAACGTGTTCGCCCTGCCGGGCATCGGAAGCTACTCCTTCAACTCCGCCCTCCAGGGAGACGTCCCGGTCATCATGGGCCTCTCTGTCTTCGGCGTCCTGTTCGTCGTGGGCATCAACCTCGTCGTCGATGTCGTACTCGGCTGGCTCAACCCGAAGGCGAGGCTCCAGTGAGCGGGAACTCCGTCGTGACCACCGCGGGGCCGGTCGCCCCGCGGCGCAGGTCCCCTCTTCGCAAGCTCCTCAAGGACCCGCAGGGCGCCATCACGGTCGGTCTGCTCCTGGTCATCGTGGTGCTGGGGCTGCTGGCCCCGGTCCTCGCCGCACACGGCCCCAACCAGGCCTCACTGGACGCCGTGAACGCCGCTCCGGGCACTGCGGATTACCCGCTTGGGGCCGACCAGAGCGGCCGCGACATCTTCTCCCGGCTGCTGCATTCGATCAACACAGGCCTGGTCGCCGGCCTGATCGGCACAGGGGTCGCTCTCGTCATCGGCGTCACTGCCGGGCTGATCGGCGGGTACTTCGGCCGCCGGGTGCGGGGCGTCACCGACTGGGCTTTCAACCTCATCATGACGTTCCCGGGGCTGCTGCTGCTGATCGTGCTCCTGCCCGTGACGAACGGCGACTACCGGGCGACGATGCTGATCTTCGGCGTCCTGTCCGCGCCGGGCATCTTCCGTCTTGTGCGCAACATGGTCGTCGGGGTCAAGAACGAGCTCTATGTGGACGCCGCACGGGTGTCGGGCCTGACGGATCTGCGTATTCTCGGCCGCCACGTACTGTCGGTGATCCGCGGGCCGATCATCATCGCGACCGCCTTCCTGATGGGGTCGTCCATCACCCTTCAGTCGGGCCTGGCCTTTCTCGGCCTGGGCTCCAGCACCGTCCCCAGCTTCGGCGCGATGATCTCCGAGGGTTTTGCCAACCTCTACGACGAGCCGATGCAGTTCGTCTGGCCGAGCCTCCTGCTCGGCCTCATGAACGCCTCGTTCGTGCTGCTGGGCAACTCGCTGCGCGACGCACTGGAACTGGTGATGCCCAAGCCGGCCAAGCTCACGGTGCCCAAGCGCAGGCGCGAAGCCACCGACACCCACTCCGAATCCTCCGCCGTTCCGCACCTGCTGACCGTCGAAGACCTCGCCATCGCCTACCCGACTCCCTCGGGCGAGCTGAAGGAGGTCGTCAGCGGAGTCACCCTGCACTTGAACGCGGGCGAGACGCTCGGCCTAGTCGGAGAATCCGGATCGGGCAAGACCCAGACCGCGTTCGCGATCCTCGGCGTACTCCCGCCGGAGGCGGCCGTCACGCGCGGCTCGATCCGGCTCGACGGACGTGAACTCCTCGACCTGGGCGAGGGAGACCTCAAGAAGCTGCGCGGCTCGTCCGTGGCGTACGTACCGCAGGAGCCCATGTCGAACCTGGACCCGTCATTCACCGTGGGCGCCCAGCTGATGGAAGGGGTGCGCGCGTCGAAGCCCATGTCCCGGCAAGCCGCCCGCGATCACGTGCTCGCCCTGCTGGCCCGAGTGGGCATCCCTGACCCCAGGCGGACCTTCGACTCCTACCCGCACCAGATCTCCGGCGGCATGGCGCAGCGCGTGCTCATCGCGGGCGCCGTCGCGAGCGGCCCGAAGCTGCTCATCGCCGACGAGCCCACGACGGCGCTCGACGTGACCGTCCAGGCGGAGATCTTGGACCTGCTGCGCGACCTGCAGAAGCAGCTGAACATGGCCGTCCTCCTCGTGAGCCACAACTTCGGTGTGGTCGCGGACAGCTGCAGTCGGATCGCGGTCATGCGGCGAGGCGAGGTCGTCGAGGTGGGGGAAGCCCAGGAGATCTTCGGGTCGGCTCAGCATCCGTACACCCGGATGCTCCTCAGCTCCATCCTCGACGGAAGCAGCCTGCGCACGGATCCCCCGGAGGCCGTGGCCGAGGCACTCGGGAAGAAGGCATCATGACGACGCCCCTGCTCGAAGTCAGCGACTTGCGCGTCGCCTACCCCGGACGGGGTTTCCGTGCCCGCCCCGTGGAGATCCTCCACGGCGTGTCCCTGACGGTGCACCGAGGCGAAACACTGGGCATCGTCGGCGAGTCCGGATCCGGCAAGACGACCATCGGCCGCGCCGTGCTCGGCCTGGTGAAGCCGACCGGCGGGCGCGTCCTGTTCGGCGGCGAGGACATCACTCACGCCACGGGCAAGGCGCGCCGCGCCTTCGCGCGCGACATCCAGGTCGTGTTCCAGGACCCCTACACCTCGCTCAACCCGTCCCTCACCGTCGGTGACATCCTCACCGAGCCGCTCGTGGTGCAGGGCACGACCGCACAGGACGCGCGCGGTCGCGTACGTGACCTCCTGGACCAGGTGGGGTTGCCGAAGGACGCCGCTGAGCGGCTGCCCCGCGAGTTCAGCGGCGGCCAGCGCCAGCGTGTCGCGATCGCCCGTGCCCTTGCTCCCGAGCCGAAGCTGATCGTCTGTGACGAGCCCGTCTCCGCGCTCGACCTGTCGACACAATCACGGGTGCTCGACCTGTTCATCGACATCCAGCGGCGCACCGGCGTGGCCTACATCTTCGTCTCGCACGACCTCACGGTCGTACGCCACGTCAGCCACCGGGTGAGCGTGGTCTACAAGGGCGACATCGTCGAGACCGGCTCCGCCGAGTTCGTCACCGCCACCCCCGAACACCCCTATACCCAGAAGCTGTTGCTCGCCGCCCCTGTCGCGGACCCGGTCAGGCAGGAGCAGCGCCGCGCCGAACGGCACCACCTGGCCGAGGCAGAGCGCGAGCAGCGTGCCGGGGCCGACGCCGCCTGACCGCGCCCGGTCCCCCGGCCCCGGGTCCGCCTCGCCTGTCGACGGGGGAGGCGGACCCGGGGGTCCAGTGCGGACCGGTAGGCCCGGTGCAACCGACTGACAGAGAGAGGGACGCCGATGCGCCCACCCACCCATCTGCGCGTGGAACACCTGGATGAGGCCTTCGGGATTGAGGCGATCGCGCCACGGTTGTCGTGGTGGTTGCCGGCCGACGCCACTCGACAGGTGGCCTACCGCATCAAGACCGAGGACTGGGACTCGGGGCGTGTGGAGAGTGACCGCAACGTGCTGGTCCCCTACCCGGGCCCCGAAGTGGACCCGGGGCAAAGGGTCGTCTGGCAGGTCAAGGTCTGGACCGACCTGGGCGAGAGCGACTGGTCCGAGCCGAGTTCCTGGGAATCCGCCATCCGTCCGCAGGACTGGCGAGCCGCGTGGATCGAACCGGCCGAGAACGAGGTGCCCGCGGCCGGTCGGCGCCCGGCGCATCTGCTGCGGCACTCCTTCGAACTGACCGAACTACCGGCCCGGGCACGGCTGTACGCGACCGCACACGGCGACTACGAGATGTTCGTCAACGGCGTCCGCGTCGGTGACCAGGAGCTCACACCAGGCTTCACGTCGTATCTGTCGCGCCTGCAGGTGCAGACGTACGACGTGACCAGCCTGCTGCGGGCCGGAGTCAACGTGCTCGGTGCCGTGCTGTCCGACGGACGGTTCCGTGGCTGCAATGGCACCCAGCGGATTCCTGACGGCTTCGGCACGCGTACCGCCCTGCTCGCCGAACTGCACACACGGTCGGCCGACGGGTACGCCCAGGTGATCGGTACTGGCCCCCAGTGGCGATCCAGCGTCGCCGAGATCACCGCCGCCGACCCGATGGAGGGGCAACATGTCGATTTCACCCGGGCCCTGTCCCGGTGGAGCCGGCCTGGTTTCGACGACTCCGCCTGGGAGAAGGTGACGGTCCCGACCGGGGGGCTGTACGCGCTCCGCGACCGGCTCACCACCAGCCCGGCACCACCGGTACGCCGAGTCGAGTCCCTGACTCCCGTCTCGATCACCAGCCCGCGGTTCGGAGTGCAGGTCGTCGACTTCGGCCAGAACATCAACGGCTGGGTACGGCTGTCCGACCTCGGGCCGCGCGGCACCGAGCTCACCCTCGTCCACGCAGAGGCCCTCGCCGCCGACGGTGACGTGACCACCGACCATCTCGACCTGCCCGCAGAAAACCACGACCACGGCATCGCGCTCAAAGCCGGACAGCGTGACCGTGTCGTCTCCTCCGGCCGCTCGGGCGAGGTCTTCGAACCCCGGCACACCACCCACGGTTTCCAGTTCGTGCGGGTCGAGGGCCATCCGGGCGACATCGGAGCCGACGACATCGAGGCCGTCGTGGTCCACACCGACCTGCGCCGCACCGGCTGGTTCCGGTGCAGCGACGAACGGCTCAATCGCCTGCACGAGGCCGCCGTCTGGAGCTTCCGCGGCAACGCCTGCGACATCCCCACCGACTGCCCGACCCGGGAGCGCGACGGCTGGACCGGCGACTGGCAGCTCTTCGCCCCTACCGCGGCATTCCTCTACGACGTCGCGGGATTCTCCACCAAGTGGCTGCGCGATCTGGCCGCCGACCAGTGGCCCGACGGGAAGACCGCGAACATCGCCCCTGACCACGCCATCCGGCGCCGCACCCCCGAGCACCGCCGCGCCCTCCTGCACGGCTCGGCGGGCTGGGGCGACGCGGCGGTGATCGTGCCGTGGGAGACCTACCTCGCCTACGACGACGTGCAGATCCTCGCCGACCAGTACGACTCGATGACCCGCTGGGTGGACTGGGCCGCCGAGC
This sequence comes from Streptomyces sp. NPDC090499, assembly GCF_044769305.1. Taxonomy (NCBI): domain Bacteria; kingdom Bacillati; phylum Actinomycetota; class Actinomycetes; order Kitasatosporales; family Streptomycetaceae; genus Streptomyces; species Streptomyces sp. NPDC090499. Next base: position 735,847 of record NZ_JBIVXP010000005.1, on the reverse strand, counting down.
AAGCGCGCACCGGGCGCCACGCCGACCGTGCGGCAGCTCGCCCCGAGCCAGCGGCGCACGAGGAGTTTCTGTGGGACTCCGGTTTCCACTGGGGCGAGTGGTTGGAGCCGGAACAGCCCGGCGCGACGCCGTTCTACCTCCAGGACCACGGGCCGGTCGCCACCGCGTACCTCCATCGCTCAGCACGCCTGCTGTCCCGTATCGCCGCCGTCCTCGGCAGACTGCATGACGCCGCGTCCTACGGCCGCTTCGCCGACCGCGTGCTCCTGGCCTGGCGCACCGAGTTCATCCGGCCGGACGGCAGTCTCACTCTCGACACCCAGGCCAACCATGTGCGCGCGCTCGCCTTCGGCCTGGTTCCCGAGGAACTGCGGCCGCGCACGGCCGAGCGCCTGGCCGCGCTGGTCCATGAGGCCGACACCCACCTGAGTACCGGTTTCCTCGCCACGCCCTCCCTGTTGCCCGTCCTGGCGGAGACCGGGCACCTCGACATCGCCTACGACCTGCTGTTCCAGGACACGTCACCGTCCTGGATGGCCATGCTCGAACGGGGGGCCACCACCGTCTGGGAGGAGTGGGACGGGATCGACGCCGACGGCGTCGCGCACGGGTCCCTGAACCACTACAGCAAGGGTGCGGTCATCTCCTTCCTGCACCGCCATGTCGCGGGCATCCGTCTGCGTGAGAACTCCCCCGGCTACCGAAACTTCGACATCCACCCCCGGCCGGGTGGTGGACTCACTTGGGCCGAGGCGCAGTTCGACTCGGTCCACGGACGCATCGCGGCGCACTGGCGTATCGACGCCGACCGGTTCCTCCTCACGGTCGCAGTGCCGCCGGGCACCTCCGCCACCGTCACCCTGCCAAGCGGGGAGTCTGCGGAGGCGGGGCCCGGCCAGCACCACTACATCTGCGACATGGGGTGACCCGATGGCCGGTTCAGCGAGCGAGTTGAGGGACGAGGGACGTCATGAACGCCCGGATCGCGGCCTCCATCTTCACCGAGTCCCGGTCGAAGAGCCACTGCGTCTGGAGACCGTTGATGAGAGCGATCGTCATGGCGGCGAGGGTCGGCGGGTCGACCGGGGAGTTGAGTTCGCCGCGCGCGGCGAGCGCGGCGAACGCGTCGGTGTAGAAGCGGCGGATGCCGCGGTAACGCGCCGCGAAGTGGTCGTGCGCGGGGTGTCCCGGCGAGGTCGCCTCGCCGGAGAGCACACAGTGCAACTCCATGATTCCCGGCTGCAGTTCGTTGTCGACGACCGTGGCCAGCATGCCGCGCAGAGCGTCGGCGGGGTTCTTGACCGGGTCGATCGCGTCGGCCGACTCCAGGAAGCGACTGCTGCGTTCGTCGCTCAGTTCCAGCACGGCGATGAGCAGGTCCTCCTTGCGCGCGAAGTGGTGCAGCAGTCCGGTGTGGCTGATGCCGGCGCGTGCGGCGATGTCCTTCATGGTGGCGCCGTAGAAGCCGGTCGCGCCGAAGGCGTCCACGCAGGTTTCGAGGATCCGGCGGCGCACCTCCGCCGACTTCGCGTACGGTCCGCGTCCGCTGGTTGGCGTCATGCGTGCTCTCCCGACGATGAATCCCTGGCTGGCGTGGCGGTCCTATTGTCCGCCACACCGCCGACGGCCGCGAAAATAGTATCGCGATTCGAAATTCGTGTTAGTGTGGCAGTACTCCCGCCGCCCGCCTTCTTCCGGGCCGCGGCTTCTTCTGCCGTTCTCGAGCAAGGACCTCGACGGTGACCCAACTCATTCCTGGATTTCTCTGGGGCGCGGCGACAGCCCCCCACCAGATCGAAGGCAACAACGTCACCAGCGACTGGTGGGCGAACGAGCCGAACATGCCCGGCATGGCTCGCAGCGGCGACGCTGTCGACAGCTACCACCGCTACGCCGAGGACATGCGGCTGCTCGCCGACGCCGGCCTGAACTCCTACCGCTTCGGGATCGAGTGGGCGCGCATCGAGCCGGCCGAGGGGCATGTCTCCCGTGCCGAACTCGCCCACTACCGACGGATGATCGACACCGCCCTCGACCTCGGGCTCACTCCGGTCGTCACCCTGCACCACTTCACCAACCCTCGCTGGTTCAGCGAGGACGGCGGCTGGCTGAGCGATCGTGCGATCGACCGCTTCGCGGCGTATGTCGAGACGGCCACGCGCATCCTCGACGGCGTCGAATGGGTCTGCACCATCAACGAGCCCAACATACTCGCCCTGATGGCGACGATGAGCCAGGCACGCCCCTCCGAGGAGGACGCCGCGAAGTGGATGAGCCCCACCGTCGAGGGCGCGGCCCGGCCCGTCCTCCCGGACCCCGACCCCAAGATCGGACAGCGGCTCGCCGAGGCCCACCGGGCCGCCCGCGAGATCCTGGGGCGGCGCACGGGCGCCAAGTCCGGCTGGACGGTGGCCTGCCAGGCGCTCACGCCGACCCCCGGCAACGAGGAGAAGCTGCGCGAGGTGCGGTACGTCCGTGAGGACCTGTATCTCGAAGCGGCCCGCGGCGACGACTTCATCGGCGTCCAGTCGTACTCCAGCCAGGCCGTCGACGAGAACGGCGTGGTCCCCCACCCTCTGGGCCCCGACACCACGCTGACCGGGAACGCGTACCGGCCCGATGCCCTCGGCATCGCCGTCCGGCACGCCTGGGAGACCACGGGTCATGTGCCGGTCCTCGTCACCGAGAACGGCATCGCCACCGCCGACGACACCCGGCGGATCGCCTACACCAGCGAGGCCCTGCGCCATCTGTTCTCGGCGGTGGACGACGGCGTCGACGTACGGGGCTATCTGCACTGGAGCGCCCTCGACAACTACGAGTGGGGCCACTGGGAGCCGACGTTCGGGCTTGTCGCGGTCGACCGCAAGACGTTCGAGCGGCACCCGAAGCCGAGTCTGGGCTGGCTGGGCGGAGTCGCCCGCAGCGGCGGCCGGAACCTGGACGCGTGATCGGCATGACGGAAACGGAGAACACGATGGGCCCCTACGACGCCTCTGGCCTGCACCCCGTCGGGCGGCTGCCCATGCACGCGCTGCACCGCACCCCCGACATCACCCTCGACGGCACGTGGGACTTCCAGCTGCTGCCCACGCCCACCGCACCCCTCGGCATGGACTGGAAGAAGACCCAGGTCCCGAGCCTGTGGACGATGCAGGAGGAGCTCGGGGAAGGGGACAGGCCGCACTACACGAACGTCCCCATGCCGTTCGAGGAGGTGCCGCCGCAGATCCCGGCACACAACCCGACCGGTGTCTACCGGCGCCTGGTCGTGTTGTCACCGGTTCCGGGGCAACGGACGATCCTGCACGTCGGAGCCGCCGAGGGTCTGCTACGGGTGTTCGTCAACGACCGGCCGGTCGGGACGAGTTCGGATTCGCACCTGGCAGCCGAGTTCGACATCACCGAGGCTCTCGTCAACGGCACGAACCGGATCTACCTCAGGGTCGCCAAGTGGTCGGCCGCCACCTATCTGGAGGACCCGGACCACTGGTGGCAGTCCGGACTGAGCCGCTCGGTCTTCCTCTACACCGTGCCGGAGATCCGGCTGGCCGACGTGACGGCGGTCGCCGACTACGACCCCGAGACCGAGCACGGCGACCTCCAGGTCACCGTGTCCACGGCTGGCCTCGACCACCTCTACGACGTCGCCGGCTGGTCCGTACGGATCGAGGTGCTCGACCGGACGGTGACACTGCCGGTGTCCCCGCGACTGGGCACCCGCACCCTCCCCAAGCCTTCGCTGGACAGGTCCACGCGCCCCGAGTCCCTGCTCCCCGACGACTTCATGGACCTGCTCAGCATCAACGCGGCCGGCGCGCCGATCCCGCCCGAGTTCCGCGCGATCCCCGCCACCATGACCCGGCTCCCGGAGCCGGCGGCGCCCGCCGGCAAAGCGGCCTTCGCCCTCGGCGACCTCGACGTCACCCCCTGGTCCGCGGAGACCCCCCACCTTGAGGACGTCGTGGTCCAGCTGCTGTCACCGGACGGGGCGGTCGCCGACGAGACACGGATCCGGGTCGGCTTCCGCCGCGTCCGGATCGAGGGCCGCGACCTCCTCGTCAACGGCCGACGGATCCTCGTCCAGGGCGTCGCCCGCCACGACATCGACCCGCGCACCGGCCGCGTCCTGTCCCGGGACCGCATGCTCGCGGAACTGTCCCTGCTCAAGCGGTTCAACGTGAACGCGATCCGCACGGCCCACTACCCCAACGACCCGTACGTCCTCGACCTCTGCGACGAGATCGGGCTGTACGTCATCGACGAGGCCGGTGTCGAGGGGCACGCCTTCGCCTCGACGATCGCCGACGACCCGCGTTTCCTGGCCGAGATCGTGGAACGGATCTCCCGGATGGTGCTGCGCGACCGCAACCACCCGTCGGTGATCTCCTGGTCCCTGGGTAACGAGACCGGCTACGGCTCCGCCCACGACGCGGCGGCCGCCTGGATCCGGCGCATGGACCCGACCAGGCCCCTGCACTACGAGGGCGCGATCTCCACCGACTGGCACGCCGGGCACGCGGTCAGCGACATCCTCTGCCCGATGTACCCGTCCTTCGCCAGCCTGGAGGGCTACTCGGCCGACCCACGCGCCGACCGCCCGCTCATCACCTGCGAGTACGCGTTCTCCATGGGCAATGGCACGGGTGGACTCTCCGACTACTGGGAGCTGTTCGAGACGCGGCCCGGCCTCCAGGGCGGCTTCATCTGGCAGTTCACGGACCATTCCCTGGACCGGGACGGTGACGGGAAGTACCGCTACGGCGGCGACTTCGGAGACGAGACCCACAACGGCCCGATGCTCGTCAACGGCATCGTGTTCCCCGATCTCACCCCGAAGCCAGCCCTGTTCGAGGCCCGCGGCCTCTTCAGCCCGATCCGCATCGTGTCGGCAGCCGACGAAGCCCGGGCGGGAACGCTCCGGATCCGCAACCGCCAGACCTTCGCGGATCTCAGTGCGTACGCACTCGAACTCCGCGTCGAAACCGTGACCGGCCCGGCCGGGACCGTGGCCGTGCCGACGCCGGAGGTGTCCGCGGGCGCAGAAGGCACGATCGACATCCCCGCCCCGGTCCAGAAGCTGCTCGCCCACGGACTGGCGCTGACTCTGACCGTGCGCACTCGGGAAGCCTCCGTCTGGGCCCCCGCCGGTACCGAGACAGCAGTGGAACAGGTCGCTTTCCCGCGGGACCCGGCACAGCTGCCGCGCACCACAACAGGGCGCCCTGATCTGGGAGTTGACGGCACCCTTCAGCACCCGCTGCTGCGCAGCGCCCCACAGCTCAGCCTGTGGCGCGCTCTCACGTGCCACGACAAGTCGTTCTCGCTCGACAATCGGTTCGTCCGATCCGGCTTCTTCGACCTCACGCCCATCGACGTCGAGATCGGGGAGACGGCCGAGGGGACAGTGGTCACCACGCGCTACAAGGCCGCTTTCGGCGACGAGGTCGTGCACCGGCGGACGATCACGGCACTCGCCGACGGCGACTGGGTTCTATTCGAGCACGTCACCCTCCCGGAGGGTACCCGCGACGGACTGCGCGTCGGTATGGAGTTCGAGCTCGTCGACGGCTTCGACCAGGCGGGCTGGATCGGTCTCGGGCCGTGGGAGAACTACCCCGACCGGCGGGCTTCCGCCCTGCTCGGCTCCTGGAACAGCGCCATCGACGACCTGTCCGTGCCCTACCTCCTCCCCCAGGAGAACGGCACCCGCGGCGAGGTCACCGAGCTGACGCTCACAGGTCCCGCCGGCACCGTCCGGACCTCCCACCCCAAGCCGCTGCACATGAACGTCAGCCGGTTCACGGTGAACGAACTGGACGCGGCCGAGCACTGGTGGGAACTCACGCCGAGCGGGAGGACCGTCGTCCACCTCGACATCGCCCATCGCGGACTCGGTACGGCGGTGCTGGGTCCCGACACCCACCCGCGTCACCGGCTCACCGGCAGCGAGTACGCGTGGGAGTGGCGCCTGACCCTGAGCGAGACCGACTGACGCCGACCGAGCGTCCATCTGCCGGCCGCACCGCAGCCGGTCTCACCACAACACCGCGCAGGAGTACTTTCCATGCTCAAGCCCCGTTCCACCCCGACCCGCGAGCTGGTGAATCTCGACGGACTCTGGCGGTTCGCCGTCGCCACGACCACCGATGGCGAACCGTGGACCGGCCCGCTCGACACGAGGTTGGAGGCACCGGTACCGGCCAGCTACAACGACCTGTTCACGGACAGCGCGATCCGCGACCACGTCGGCTGGGTCTGGTACCAGCGTCAGGTTCGCGTGCCGCGGGGCTGGGCGGGTGAACGCGTCGTGCTGCGCTTCGACGCCGCCACCCACGGGGCAAAGGTGTACGTCGGTGACGTGCTGGTCGCTGAACACGTGGGCGGATATACACCGTTCGAAGCGGACGTCACGGAACACGTGCGCCCCGGGGAGGAGTTCCGGCTCACCGTCGGTGTGAACAACGAGCTCACCAACCGTACGATCCCGCCCGGCTCGATCACCGTCACGCAGGACGGCCGGCGCAAGCAGACGTATCTGCACGACTTCTACAACTACGCGGGCCTCGCACGTTCGGTGTGGTTGTACTGCAAGCCGGCCGTCCATATCGACGACATCACCATCGTCACCGGTATCGACGGTGCTGACGAGACGGTCGGGACGGTCGAGTACTCGGTCGAGACGAACTCCCCCGCCGCGGTCCGGGTGCGCGCGCTCGACGCCGACGGCATGGAGGTCGCCGCCGGGGAGGGCGCGAACGGCACGCTGCGGATCACAGACGTGAAGCTGTGGCGTCCGGGGGCCGCGTGCCTCTACGACCTCGTCGTAGAGGCACGCGGCGACGACGGCGAGGTCGTGGACACGTACACCGAGCCGTTCGGAGTACGGACGGTCGAGGTCCGCGGGACCCAGTTCCTGATCAACGGCGAACCGTTCTATTTCACCGGCTTCGGCAAGCACGAGGACAGTCCTGTACGCGGCAAGGGCCACGACGACGCCTACCTCGTCCACGACTTCCAGCTCATGGAGTGGATCGGCGCCAACTCCTTCCGCACCGCCCACTACCCGTACGCCGAGGAGGTCATGGAGTTCGCCGACCGGCACGGCATCGTCGTCATCGACGAGACCGCGGCCGTCGGCCTCAATCTGGCCGTCGAGAGCGGGCTCCTCGGCACCCCGCCCAGGCCCACCTTCTCCGACGACACGTTCAACGACGACACCCGGGCAGCACACGCCCAGGCCATCCGGGAGTTGGTCAGCCGCGACAAGAACCACCCCAGCGTCGTGATGTGGTGCATCGCCAACGAGCCCGCCTCCAACGAAGAGGGCGCACGCGAGTACTTCGAGCCGCTGGTGGCGCTCACCCGCAAACTCGACCCCACCCGGCCGGTCACGTATGCGGCCGTGATGTTCGCGACCCACGAGAACGACCGCATCGCCGACCTGTTCGACGTCCTGTGCATCAACCGCTACTACGGCTGGTACATCGCCACGGGCGACCTCGCCACCGCCGAGGCCTACCTGGAGGGCGATCTGCGCGGCTGGGCCGAGAAGTTCGGCAAGCCGATCATGATGAGCGAGTACGGTGCGGACACCCAGCCCGGCCTGCACTCCGTATGGGACACACCGTGGACCGAGGAGTACCAGGTCGCCTACCTGGAGGCCAACCACCGCGCCTTCGACCGCATCGACGCCTTCATCGGTGAACACGTCTGGAACTTCGCCGACTTCCAGACGGCGAACGGCATCCACCGGGTCGGCGGCAACAAGAAGGGCGTCTTCACCCGCGAACGGCTGCCTAAGGCAGCCGCCCACGCCCTGCGCGCACGCTGGACGTCCCTGAACGACCGCAAACCGGCACATGGAGACGATCACCGTTCCTGAGCCAATGCGGCCGTGGGCACCGCACCCGGGCTGCCGACTTCACCCGAAAGGGCCGCAGTGACCGCATCATCGACGCCTGTCCAGGAGTCATCGTCCTTCATGTCCGACCGACAGATACTCCACGCCATGTCCGGGTTGATGGTCGGCATGTTCGTCTCCATCCTGGCCGGCACCGTGGTGGGGACCGCGTTGCCCAGGATCATCATGGACCTGGGCGCCGGCCAGTCCTCCTACACCTGGGTCGTCACGGCCGAACTGCTGGCCATGACGGCGACCGTGCCCTTGTGGGGCAAGCTGTCTGACCTCTACGACCAGAAGCTGCTGCTCCAGCTCTCGCTGGGCATGTTCGTGATCGGGTCGCTGCTGGCCGGGTTCTCCCACGACGTCGGGTTGCTGATCTTCAGCCGGGTGGCCCAGGGCATCGGTGCGGGCGGGCTCACCGCTCTGGCGCAGGTCGTGATGGCGGCCATCGTCCCGCCCAGGAGATTGGGCAGGTACTCGGGCATCTTCGGAGCCGTCTTCGCCGTCGGCACCGTCGCCGGTCCGCTGATCGGAGGTGTCCTCGTGGACACCTCCTGGCTCGGCTGGCGCTGGTGCTTCTTCATCGGGGTCCCATTCGCCCTGCTGGCCATCGCGCTGCTGCAACGCACCCTGAAACTGCCCGCCGTTCCCCACCGTGAGGTGAGGATCGACTTCTTGGGTGCCTTCCTGATCGTCACGGGCGTCTGTGCGCTGCTCATCTGGGTCTCGCTGGCCGGAAACCAGTTCGACTGGGCTTCCTGGCAGACCGCCGCGCTGACCGTCACAGGCGTACTCCTCCTCACCGCGGCCGTTTTTGTCGAATCGCGCGCCGCCGAGCCGATCATCCCGCTGGACGTCTTCCGCAACCGCACCGTGACGCTCACGACGACCGCCGGGCTGCTGGTCGGTGTGGCCTTGTTCGGGGGGACGGTCTTCCTCTCCCAGTACTTCCAGGTGGCTCAGGGCAAGTCCCCCACGGCCGCCGGCCTGATGGGCCTGCCCATGATCCTTGGGCTGCTGCTCTCCTCCGCGATCGCCGGGCAGGTCATCAGCGCGACTGGGCGGTGGAAGGTGTACCTCGTGGTGGGCGCGGTCACCATGACCGCCGGGCTCGCCCTGCTCTCCACCATCAGTTCCGACACCGGCTTCGGACTGCTCAGCGTCTACATGGCCGTCCTCGGCATCGGTGTCGGCCTTCTGATGCAGAATCTGGTTCTGGCCGCACAGAACGACGTTCCCGTCAGCGAGTTGGGGGCCGCGACCTCCGTGCTGTCCTTCTTCCGCAGCATGGGAGGCACCGTCGGTACCAGTGTGCTCGGCGCGATCCTCGCCAACCGTGTCACGGACGAGATCGCCAAGAGCACCCAGGAAGCGGGCACCGTGGCCGGCGCCGGCCAGTCCACAGGCCACGGTCTGCCCGATATGAGCACCCTGCCGGCGCCGATGAGGGAGATTGTCGAAGACGCCTATGGGGTCGCCACCGCTGACCTCTTCCTCGTCGCCACACCCTTCGCACTGCTCGCCTTCGTCGCCGTCCTGTTCATCAAGGAGAAGCCGCTCCAGACCACCAGTGGCATGGAGCGGCTAGCTGAGGAAGCCGCCAAAACTGTCGAAGCCACTGGCATCAGGGAGTCCGACAGTCCCTCAGCAACCTCCCGCAGCTGATCGACAAGTCAGCTGTGGCCGGCCGGGAGACCCCAGCCGGCCACAGCAGTTCTCAACCGGGATTCCGTCGCTGAGCGCCCCTCTCCTCCCTCTCATTGCCCTCGCCGTCACCTGCCAGTCCGAGGCGCAGCACTGTGCCTTCGCCGTTGGCGGCGAGCAGGAGGGAGCCGTCCGGGGCCGTCGCGAGACCGGCGAAGGGGCGTGGCATGCCGGGCATGCCGTGGGTGAACAGCGCGGCGGGTTCGGCGCGTGGGACGACACCTGGGGGCGACCCGACGGGCAGATCCTCGGCTTCGACCCGGGTCTCCCCCGTGGTGAGGTCGATCACCCGAAGCCGCCGGTGGGTGGTCTCCACGACGAACAGCTCGTCCCGCCGGACCGTGAGTCCTTGTGGCCCTCCGAGACCGCCCACGACGGTGACCGTCTGGCCACCCTCGATACGCAGCACCGCTCCACGCCGGTCATCGCTGGCGTACAGCCGGCCCTCCGAGTCGAAAGCCACGTCCATGGGGCGGTCGAGGCCCTCTGCGAGGACCGTGACGGTGTCGTCCTCGTCAACGGCCACAATCCGGCCTGCCCCGGCCTCGGCGACCACGATCGAGTTGTCCGGGCCCACGGTGATGCCCTGCGGCTCGTCAAGTCCGGAGGCCCGTATACGAGTTGTTCGCGTCTTGGGGACGTAGGTATGCACTTCGCCGTACTGCGAGGTGGTATGCACCACACTGCCGACGGCCACCACGCCGTGCGCGAAAGGCGGCATCAGCCTGAGTGAGGTGACACCTGACTCCTCGCCTGCGTGGGAGAGAGCAACCGGAACCCCCTCGTCCGCGACTGCCGGTGTGGCAAGGCGGTAGTGGTCGGCCACGTACACCGCGCCGCCGAGGTCCACGGTTACACCGTAGGGGCCGTCGAGGCCGCGCGGGACGACCTCGCGGGTGCGGCCGTCGGGGTGCAGTTCCGTGATGCCGCCGCTGGCGTAGCTGGAGACGAACATGCGGTTGTCCTCGTCGAACGCCGCGTTGTCGAGGCCTACCACTCCGCTGGTGACGACACCTCGGGATCCGCTGCCGTGCAGGTCGATCCGGGTCACGATGCCCTCGGCACCTCGCGACAGGACGTGCAGGACACCGCCTTGGTCGAAGCGGACGGCGACCGGCTCGTGCACCGCCTCCGCGACCACCTCCGCCTCGCCGCCGTCCGGAGAGATCCGCCAGACCTGTCCCGTCATCATGTGCGGGTAGTACAGATGGCCGTCGGGGCCGCGCTGCATGGCGTTGCCCAGGGCCAGGTCCTCGGTGAGCACCACGGGCGCGCCTCCGTCCGGGAACAGTTCGAGCAGGCGGCCGCCCGGTTTCATCTCGTTGACGAAGAGCCGGTCCCCGATGCACGTGATGCCGTTGGGCGCCCGCACCTCGTCGGAGACCAGCGTGTAGGAGCCGTCGGGCCCGCGGCGCCATACCCGGCCGGGAACGAGGTCGGCGATGTACATCGATCCGTCCGCGCCGAAGGCGAGGTCATCTGGTGACTGGACCGGGCTGCCCATCGGCACGATCACGTCCACCTCGCCGGTGGCCGGATCGACGGCGCTGATCCGTCCGGCCAGGAACTCGGCGACGTAGAGCCGACGATCGGGGCCGAACGCTATGCCGTTCGAGCCCCAGAGCCGGTTGGACGGTGTCAGCCGCGTGGCTCGCCAACGGGCGCTGGTGGGGCGGTGGTTGCCCGTCCCGTCGAACCGGCTCGGGTACGCGGCGGGTGCTTCTCCCGTCATCTCGCGCGCCACCTCACTCCGCCATGGTGAGCACATCGTCGATGCCACCGTCCGAACGCCAGCGCCTGAGCAGGGCATGGAAGGCGACCGGCCCGTCCCCGTACATCATGGTCGTCTTCCGGGGCATGCCCTCGTTGTTGTAGTAGCCGGGGGTGCACTCGGCCTGGAACGAGTGCAGGTCGGGCTCGTTCGTCCGCAGGGTGGCCAGCCAATCCTCCACGGCCTCGGGAGTCGGCTCGACGTATCGGGTCCGTCGCTTGCGGGCCTGGGCAACGACCTCGGCGACATGGGTGGCCTGTTCGTCGAGCACGTGGACGAAGTTGGGGGCACTGGCGCTCTGGAGTGGGGCGAGTTGGAAGAGATTGGGGAAACCGTGGCTGTAGAACCCGTGGAGTGTCTTCGGGCCGGCCTCCTGCCAGCTCTCCAGTAGCTGAGCGCCATCCCGGCCGTACACCGGAAGTCGACCGGCGAGGATCCCCGAGACACCGGCCTCGAAGCCGGTCGCGAAGATGATGCAGTCAACCTCGTATTCCGCCCCGCCGACGACGACGGCGGTCTCGGAGATCCGCTCCACCCCGTGGGTGTCGGCCGTGTCGACCAAGGTGACGTTGGCCCGGTTGAAGGTCTGGAGGTAGGTGTCGCTGAAGGTCGGCCGCTTGCACATGTAGCGGTACCAGGGCTTGAGTTTCTCTGCTGTCGCGGGATCCGCCACGAGGGCGTCCACGCGGTGGCGCAACTCGTTCATCTTCTGGAAGTCGGCGTACTCGTAGGCGCGTTCGCGTTCCTCGGCCGGCACGTCCGCGTAGGCGTTGGTCGGGATCATCTTCTCCAGGAGCCGAGCGCTGCTGGTCCAGCCGTCGTTCACCAGGTCCTCGTCCACCCGAACGCCGGTGACGACCTTGAGGAAGTTCTCCATACGGTCGCGCTGCCACCCGGGTGCCAGGCGCGCCGCCCACTCCGGGTCGGTGGGTCGGTTGTCCCGGGCATCCACGGAGGACGGCGTGCGCTGGAACACATACAGATGCTGCGCGTCGGCCGCGAGATGCGGGACGATCTGGATGGCGGTCGCGCCGGTGCCGATGACCGCCACACGTTTGTCCGCGAGCCCCGTCATGCCGCCGTTCGCATCGCCCCCGGTGTACGCGTAGTCCCATCGGCTGGTGTGGAAGGTATGGCCCCGGAAGGTCTGGATCCCTGGAATGCCGGGCAGTTTGGCCTGGCTGAGCGTGCCCGTCGCGGCCACCACATAACGCGCCCGAATCCGGTCTCCGCGGTCCGTGCTGACGAGCCACTCCGACTCGTTCTCGTCCCAGCGCAGTTCGGTCGCCTGCGTCTGGAAGCAGGCGTCCTCATAGAGCTCGAAGTGACGAGCGATGGCGCGGGCGTGCTGCCGTATCTCCTCGCCCGGCGCGTAGCGCCACTTCGGGATGTAGCCGACTTCTTCCAGTAACGGCATGTAGACGTACGACTCGATGTCGCAGTGGATGCCCGGGTAGCGGTTCCAGTACCAGGTGCCGCCGAAGTCCCCGCCCTTCTCGATCACCCGGATCGACTCCACGCCCGTCTGGCGCAGTCGGGCGGCGGCGAGGAGACCGCCGAAACCGCCCCCCACGACCAGGGCCTCGACCCGGTCGTTCAGTGGGTCGCGGGTGAGCCCGGGCTCGGCGTAGGGATCGTCGGCGTAGTACCCGAACTCGTCGCCCACTCCGTGGTATTGAGCATTTCCTTCGGGACGGATCCGACGGTCCCGCTCGGCGCGGTACTTCGCGCGCAGGGCATCGAGATCGAGATCGACTGGGCCGGAAGACACGGGGTCGGTCGAGACGTGGGGGGAAGACATAGAAGCGTGTCCACTCCTTGCTAGTTCCTTCAGGGCAGACGGTCCGGGATCTGAACCTGGGAGAGCGAAGGACAACGTCGGGCGCTTGATGGTTCGAGGTGCCGGCCCAACGCTCCGACGGCCCCGCGGGCATCGCCAGCCAGAGCCCGGGCAGCCCGACCTTGTTGCTGGTGCGCCGCTCGCACCCAAGAAACCGTACAGTGGCGTACGCTTACTGACCAGCCCTCGCCGGCGCCCCCGTGACTACGTCAGGACGGATGGCCGGTGCACTGGACGGAAACTTATGGCCCGATTCCACCGCCACCCCCGAAACTGCCAGCAATCGTTGTTCGTTCAACTACAAAACCTCCCTGCAAAGGAGTACAGGGCATGGCGACTCGGCTCGGGCTCGGTCTTCCTCAGACGCGGCAGTACGACATCGGCAAGGACGTACCGGATGTGGCGCGCGCCGCCGAACAGATCGGCTATGACAGCCTGTGGGTCTTCGAACGGGCTCTGTTCCCCGAGCCCGCCACGCAGGGCCTGTTCGGCATCGAGGGCCTGGCCTGGCCCGACACATACCGCAACGTGGCCGACCCTCTGGTCACTCTCACCCTGGCCGCCGCCGCGACGGAGCGGGTCGGTCTCGGCTCGAGTGTGCTGGTGGCCCCCCTGCACGTGCCGTTCCAGCTGGCCAAGTCCCTCGCCACGCTGGACGCGGCAAGCGGCGGCCGGGTCGTCGCGGGCCTTGGCACAGGGTGGTCCCTCGACGAGTATGCGGCCTCCGCAGTCCGCCCCTTCGAAGAGCGCGGCCAGGTGCTGGACGAGGTCATCGAGGTGTTCCGTGCGGTGTGGGGCGCCGACCCGGTGTCCTACGACGGGCGGATCACGAAGATCGCGTCCGCCGCGGTGGGTCCCAAGCCCGCACGGCCGATCCCGATCCTGCTCGCCGCGAACACCAAAAAGGCACAGCGCCGCCTCGTCGACAACGCCGACGGCTGGCTGCCGGTGGCCACGGGCGTCGAGCAGACCAGGGCACAGTGGCGGCAGTTGCAGGACCTCGCCGCGGAGCGCGGGCGCACGGAGCCGATCCAGACAGTGCTGCGCGTGAGCGCGAACTACACAGCGAACGCGTACGACAGTGCGGATCGTCAGCCCTTCCAGGGCGACGTCGCCCAGATCGTAGAGGATCTCGCGGCTTACGCCAAGCTCGGCCTGCACGAGATTCTCGTCGACCTGCAGGCCACACCGCGCGACGCCCGGGAACTCAAGGACGTGGCAGCCGAGGTGTACGAAAAGGCGCGAGCAGCGGGGGTGTGAACGACCTCCCCGGACAGCAAGACCGGGCCATCGGGATGCCGAAAATGCGCTTCCAGAAGTCGGCCTTCGGACAGACCTCGTCGGCCGGCTTCAGCATGACCTCCGTGCACTCGTGCATCGACAGGGGCAGCCATTTCAGGCCGTCGTCGCGCGAGTTGTAAGTGGGGCAGTGACGGCGGGCCGATCCGGTCCGCCGTCGAGAGTCCTGCCGCACACTGATGCGGGCTGCGATCGCAGCCCGGCTCCGACGCTGCCCTGCCCGGCTGGCCAGATGGATGATGGCCGACATCACGATCGCGCCAGGGCGGCAAGACCGTCGGCGCCGATACCCCGCGGGGCGAGCTGGGCGACGGGCTAGGAGCCGCCGCCCCTATTTCCGGGGTGCCAGCGGACCATCGCCGGCTTCCTCGCTACATCCTGTGCGCCACACCCACGGTGTCGCCTGCTGGCCGACTCCGGGAAGGTGACTGTGTGCAAAGGCGCCCAGTTCGAGGCCAGCCCGCGTGAGATCGCCCGCGACAGCCGCCGCATGGCGTAGGGCGACCAGTCGATCCCGTGAAGCGCGCGTCCTGACAACTCAGCGTGCCAGGACAGCTCCTGGCCTGTCTCCGGTGCGGCAGTCGACCACGCCGACCGGGAACCGGACTTCCGTCTCGTCAACCTCGGAGGTGACCGGCTGACACCGCGGACTGGGCGGTGGGTACTCAGTCATGGTCCTTGACGATCTCGACCGTCAGTCGACCAAGCCCGGTGATCTCGGCTTCCAGGAGGTCTCCGGCCTTCATCCATTGGCCAGTGGCGAGACCGACTCCAGCGGGCGTGCCGGTGCAGATGACGTCGCCGGGTTCCAGAGTCAGGTGCTCGGTGATCCTCACGAGTTGCTCAGGGAGGGACCAGATCATGTCCCGGGTACTTGCATCCTGCTTCAGTTCTCCGTTCAGCCAGAACTGGAGTCGGAGGTTGTCCTCTTCGACGAAGCGTGCCGGTGTGATGGCGGGACCGAGCGGGCAGCTGTCGTCGAAGGCCTTGCCTCCGAAGAGGTCGAACTTCACGACGTGCTGGGGATGGCGCTGCCAGTCACGCGCCGAGAGGTCGATCGCCACGGTGTACGCCGCCACGCAGTCCATGGCGTTCTCCGGCGTCAGGTGGCGGGCCCTCTTGCCGATGATAACCGCCAGTTCGATCTCGTAGTCCAATTTCTCGGTTTGCTCCGGATACCGCACCGTCCTGCCAGGTCCCACGAGAGTGGTGGTGGGAGGCTTGAGGAAGAACAGAGGGACCTTGGTCTCCTTCTCCCAGTCGGAGTGACCGGCGTCGCCCCGCATGTGCTCGTAGTAATTGGCGCCCGTCAGCACCACCTTGCGGGGGTACTGAAGCGGAGTGAGGATGTCTTCCAGCGCGGCGGGGCTCGGCAGCGGCCGCGGCGCTGCGGTCCCAGCAGCAAGCCGGTCGGCGACGTCGACCAGGAGCGGTTCCGTCCGCTCCCAGTGGTCGAGCACGTTCATCAGGCCGCGCGAGGGCTCAGGTCGCAGGACTTCCGGAGCGACGTCGGCGAGAGCCCAGTATCGACCGTCGAGGCAGAGGACGGGCGTGGGTGTCCCCTCGACGTGCAGGGTTGCCAGTGAGAATTCCATGTGTTGCTCTCCCAGTTTCTGACGAAGCGGCATGAAGGACGCAGTACGACGTGACGGGCTCTCCGCAGTCCGCCGTGAGGTGGTGCCCACTCTCGACCCCAGTGCGATGCCGGTCTCCGCTCTGCGTGCCCGTCGCCGACCGCAGTCGACGCGCGAGCGCGCACAAGCGGGCCGTGCCGCGCCCGGCGCGACTTCTGCGGAACCTGGACGTCCGGGTCGGTCATGCCCCGATGCCCTCGGAAAAGCGCCCCGCCACCCAAACCCGGACGGGCGGGGCCGGCTCGGGAATCTTCACGCGGCAGCCTTCCCCGCGGCGGCGCGCAGGAGGTGGATCGCCCGAAGTACGAGCGGATAGGTGAGGCTCGAGCGCAGGGATCCCAGGTCGATCCGGCCAGCGGCCAGTGCCCCGGTCCGGGAAGGAGTCGGCCCGGCTCACCACGCCCGTTCCGGCGGCCGAGGGCCTCGGCGTGCGCGGTCCGAACCAGCGTGAGCCGCGCCTCTGTGAGGGAGAGAGCCACCCGGATGAGTGAACCAGGTGCGGGCGAGAGCATCGGCCGTGCCGGTCCACGGCCCGCCCCACGCCAGGTTCCTCGGTGAAGGTCACACAGGACCTCAGCCAGCGCAGTTCCACTGTCGCCGCCCATCTATGGTGTCGCGCGGCCATTGAGCGCCGCGACTCCCGTCGAAGCCTCACTGTAACGGGCACCGATCGAATCATCGACACAGAATCGAATCTTTTCTTGACAACCGATAATCGTTGGAGCAGCCTTCAAAGGGGACACAGAGAGGTGCACGACCGACCCGGCGCGCTGACCTGCACTCGGAGGGGCTCCGAACAGATCGCGCGAGCGGCAGTACGACACCTTCACAGTCAGGAGCCGCGACAGATGAATGGATCACCTGCACCCGCCCGCCGGACCGGCGCCACCGGTCTTGGTCGACTGCATCACTCGGCGACACCGGTCGCGGATCAGGAAGTGAACCGTCACTTCATCGAGGATCTGATCGGTCTTCCTCTGACCGCCACGTGGTGCGAAGAGTCCGTCACCACCCCGGGCATGACGTTCTGTCACACGTTCTACGAGCTCGACGACGGTGGCGCGCTGGCCTTCTTCCAGATGGCCGTACCGCACGACCAGGAGTTCCTGCTGGGCCCCACGAATCGCTACAACCACGTGGCTCTGCGCGCGGACGCGGCTGCACAGGAGGCCGTTCACGAGCGTCTGCTGACGGCGGGCTACCCGCACTTCATCCAGGACCACGGCTACGTGAAGTCGCTGTATGTGACATCACCGGACGGGCTTGAGCTGGAGATCGCCGTCGACCCGCCCAACGTCGGGGAGATCCGGGAGAAGAGGATGTCGGACGCGCGCAGCGAGCTGGCTCGCTGGCTGGCCGGCGACCACCGGACGAACAACGACTGGCGTCCCGAGCGGCATTCCGTCAGCCACTACCCGGCACGCCAGGCGGCAGCCGATGCCTAAGCTGACCTTGACGTTCGACAACGGTCCGACTCCCGGCGTCACGGAACACGTACTTGACACACTCGGGGCGCGGGGGCTGAAGGCGACGTTCTTCGTGATCGGCGAGAAACTGGCTCCCGGTCCCGGCCGTGCGCTGGCGGAGCGGGCCGGCGCGGAGGGTCATTGGCTGGGCAACCACACCATGACCCATGGTGAGCCTCTCGGGCTTCTCGGTGATCCGCGCCGGGAAGTGGAGGAGATCACCCACGCGCAGGACGCGCTCGGGGGTCTCAGCCATCCAGCGCGGTACTTCCGGCCGACGGGTCATGGTTCGGTGGGCCCTCATCTGCTGAGCAGGGCGGCCGCCGACGTACTGACGTCAGGCGGTTACACCATGGTTCTGTGGAGTCTGTTCGTCCGGGACTCGAAGATGCCGGAGGGCTGGGTGGAGCGCGCCCTGCGGCGCCTTCCCGAGAGTGACTGGCACGTCTTCGTCCTTCACGACCTGCCCACCGGCGCCATGGACGAGCTGCCGCGCTTCCTCGATGCCGTCGATAGCATGGGCGTTGAGATCGTCCAGGAGTTTCCCACGGAATGCACGCCGATTCTCGGCGGTCAGCCAGGGGTGGAGTTGGAGGGTCTCTACGTCACCCCACGAGAATCCGCGACAGTTCCAGGAGATCACTAGTGGCCCGCACCGATGCCGGAGAAACTCGCCACCACGCGCTTTACCTGGAGATCAGGCGAAATCTTCTCCGAGGTTCCTTCCCTGCCGGTCACCGATTCAAGCTGAGCAAATTGGCTGCCGAACTGGGAGTGAGCGGCACGGTGGTACGCGAGGCACTCACCCGCCTCGCGGAGCAGGGGTTGGTCGTCCTGGAGCCCAATAAGGGGTTCTCCGTGCCGGACTTCACCGACGCTGAAATCAACGACGTCGCCTTCGTGCGCAAGGAAATCGAATCGATCGCTGTGCGCAAGGCGATCGAACAGGGCGGGATCGAGTGGGAGGCAGGCGTGGTCGCCGCCCATCACCAGCTGTCCGCCTCCCCCAATGCCGCTCTCGACGAGGATCCCGAAGCCAACGAGGCCTGGACGAGTGCGCACCGCGCCTTCCACGAAGCCTGTGCGTCGGCATGTGGCTCCCCCCGGCTCCTGACCTTCCGTACGCAGTTGTACGACCAGTCCGAGATCATCCGGCAGATGGCCAAACTGCACAGGGGCAGGCAGCGGGACGTCGCTGGCGAGCACGCGGCGATCGCCGAGGCCGTCGTGGCACGGGACGCCGACAAGGCCGTGCAATTGCTGAACGCACACATCGAAAGGACCCGGCTGTCATGCCTGGAATCGTGGGCTGCCGCCCAGCCGCCCGGCTGAGGAGCGAGCGTGGATCTTGAACTGGACGGGCGCTGGGCGATAGTCGGTGCGTCGTCCGGCGGCCTGGGTTTCGCCTGCGCGAAAGCCCTCAACGCCGAAGGCGTGAACGTGGTGATCAACGGGCGTGACCCGGAGACCCTCGATCGTGCCGCCGCCGAGTTGCGATCCGTCGGTGACCGGACGGCCGAAGTGGTCGCGGTGCCAGGAGACATCGGCTCCGCGGACACCCGCGACCGGCTGCTTGCGGCATGCCCGGCGCCCGACATCCTCGTCACGAACAACGGTGGTCCACCCCCAGGGCCTTTCCGGAAGTCGTCGCGCATGGACTGGCAACGCGGGCTCGACGCGAACCTGCTGGCCCACGTCGACCTGATCAATCTGGTCGTCGGCGGCATGTGTGACCGCCGCTTCGGCAGGATCGTCAACATCACCTCCGCGATGGTCACGACTCCCCGCCCTACGATGGCTGTTTCCTCCGCGGCGCGCGCCGCCCTCACCGCGGCTGCAAAAGGGCTGTCCCTGGACGTGGCACGGTTCAACGTCACCGTCAACAACCTTTTGCCGGAGCGATTCGACACGGAACGCCAGCGCTATATGGCCGAAGTGGCCACCGCACGCGACGGAATCAGTTACGACGAAGCGCGCGCACGCCAGGTTCGTTCCATCGCCGCTGGGCGACTGGGCGACCCGCGCGAGTTCGGTGCCACCTGCGCCTTTCTCTGCAGCCCGTTGTCGGGTTATATATCGGGCCAGAACATCCATTTGGATGGCGGAAGCTATCCAGCATTGATCTGATCGACTGGATAGGCCAGCGCCGCGTCGGCCACTAGCTGTTCGATCATGGATCGAAAAAGAATCGAAATACCGTTGACAAGCAAGTCGTTCGGTATACACCATCCAACGAGTTACCTGAGGGACGGCTTTCCCGGGCCGAACCGACGATACCGAACCGGTGAAATCCTCTTCTCCTCACTTCGCCCACGGCCCACCAATGGAGGTAGGTCATGAAAGTACGCCGGGTCCTTGTAGCGAATTCCGACGGAACCAGCCGCGTTGTCCTGGACGGTGAACCGCCCCGCGCGACGGTCGCTGTCGAGACGCCGGGCTTCGAGCAGACCCTGGTCTGGTACACGCCGCCCGTCCCGGAACTGAACGCCCCGAGCGCGGACCCGACGGTCGCCACACCAACCCTGTTGCCGGAGCCGGGCGGCACCAGCTTCATCATCCTCACCTTCCCGCCCGACGCGGTGTACGCCGACCCCGGCTACCAGCCCGAGGCAGCCGGTGCCGAGGCCGCGCGCAACAGCCCGGGCATAGCCGAGCTGTTCGAGCCGGAGAACCCCGGCATGCACACCACGCCCACCGTCGACTACGACGTCGTACTCGACGGCGAACTCTGGCTCGCTCTCGACGAGGAGGAGGTACGCCTGTCGGCCGGAGACGTGGTCGTCCAGCACGGTACGCGGCACGCCTGGCGCAACAAGAGCGACAGGCCCGCGACGCTGCTGGCCGTCCTCATCGGCGCGCGGAGCGTGGACCACTCGGCGAACCGGAGCGCATAGCCATGGCCATGGAACTCGGATGCACCTTCTCCACCAGCATCGCCACCCCTGAACACATACGCATCGCCGAAGAGCTGGGCTACGTCAGCGCGTGGTGCCACTACTCGCCGGCCATCTACGCCGACCCGTGGATGATGCTCGCCATGGCGAGCGAACGCACCACCCGCATCGGACTGGGCGTCGCGGTGGTCGTGCCCCGCTTCCGCCACGTGGCCGACGTGGCGAGCAGTGCAGCCACGCTCACGCAGCTCGCGCCGGGCCGGGTGACGGTCGCGGTGGGCTCCGGATTCAGCAGTACCGCGCTGCTGGGTGGCCGCGGTGTCACCTGGGCGAGCGTGGAGGCGTTCGTCACGAACCTGAGGACCCTGCTCGCCGGTGGGCGGATCGAACTGGACGGCCGCGCGATGTCGCTGCTCCACACCGAGGAATCCGGCATCTCCCTCCCCGCCGACATCCCCATCTGGGTGGCGGCGCACGGCCCGAAGGCCTTCGGTGTCGCGTCCAGGGTGGCCGACGGGGTCATCACCAACCCCACCCACGGCAACGAGAAGATCCCCTTCGAGGGCACCTGCGGCCTGAGTTACTACGGAACGGTTCTCGAACCCGGCGAGACGTTCGACGACCCGGCGGTCATCGAACGAGTGGGACCGACCGCGGCCCTGGCGCTGCACATGGGACCGTACGGCCCTCTCGCCGGCTCCGTGGAGGAGAAAGGATACACCGCGCGGATCAACGACCTTCCCGAAGCGGAGCGCCCGGTCGCGACCCATCGAGGCCACCTGATCTCTCTCACCGACCTCGACCGGGAGTTCCTGAACGGCAACGTCGTCCGGGACGGCACGCTGAGCGGCACAGCCGCCGAGGTCCGCGCCGGTCTCGACGCCTTGCAGGAGGCAGGGGCGAGCCGATTCTGCTACACGCCGGCCGGACCGGACATCCCCCGCGAACTGGAGGCGTTCGCCAAGGCCTTCGGCCTGTAGACCCGCGTGCGGTGCCTCACCCGGCGCGACTTGGACCTTGCGCTCGACCCACCCGGACCGACTGCCCGCAGGGATGGTCCTCAAGCCGCCACCACCGAACCGGACGTGCCAGGCAGTCCGCGCACGAAACGACAAGAGCAGGCAGGAAAGGCAGACATGACCACGCACGCGAAGACACCGGTACGGGAAACCCCCTTCATCGGAGGCGCCCAGCAAGAACCCCACTCGCCGGCCACCTTTGAGGCGGTCAACCCGGCCAACGGGGACGTACTCGCCCAGGTGGCGGACTGCGACGCGGTGGACGTCGACCGAGCCGTACAGGCGGCCGCCGCGGCGCAGCGGGAGTGGGCGAGCTGGGACGCGGGCCGCCGGGTCAGAGTGCTCCTGCGCTTCGCCGACGCGGTCGAACGGCACCGGGAGGAACTCGGCGAGACCGACACCAGGAACATGGGCCGGGTGCTCCGGGAAGCACTCGGGGATGGTGCCGCGAGCGCCCGCCTGATCCGCTACTGGGCAGGCCAGGTCGACCGCATGACGGGCCATCAGGTACCGGCGACCCCCGGCCATCTCTCCTACACGACCCGTGAACCGCTCGGTGTCATCGGCGTGATCATGCCCTGGAACGGTCCGGTGAGCAGCTTCTGCAGCCGTGTCGCACCGGCGATCGCCTGCGGGAACGCCGCCGTCGTCAAGCCCAGTGAGATGTCCCCTCTCTCCGCGCTCCGGCTCGCCGCGCTGGTGTCCGAGGCGGGAGCGCCCGAAGGACTCGTGAACGTGGTCACCGGCGGCGGCGCGACCGGAGCGGCACTCGCCGAACACCCGGGTGTCGGAGGCGTCACCTTCACCGGCAGCGTGCCCACGGGACGTCGTATCGCTCACGCGGCCGCCGAGACGTTCAAGAAGACGGTTCTCGAACTGGGCGGGAAGTCACCCAACATCGTCTTCGAGGACGCGGACCTCGACGCGGCGGGACGCGGCGCCGTCTGGGGCGTCTTCAACAACGCCGGCCAGGTCTGTGTCGCGGGCACCCGCCTGCTGGTCCAACGCTCCATCGCCCCCGGCTTCATCGAGCAACTGGCCCGACGAGCCGCGCGGATCCGGGTCGGCGACCCGATGGACGCGAAGACCCACATGGGCCCCCTCGCCTCGCGGCAGCAGTTCGCGCGCGTCAATGACTACCTCCAGATCGCCCGCGACGAAGGCGCGCGGGTACTGTCCGGCGGAGGCAGGCCCAAGGACGCCCATGCGGAGGGGCTGTTCGTCGAACCCACCGTGCTCACCGAGGTCGGGCAGTCGATGAGGGTCGCCCGAGAGGAGATATTCGGCCCGGTCCTGTCGGTGATCGTCTTCGAGGACGAGGACGAAGCCGTGGCCCTGGCCAACGACGTCGAGTACGGCCTGAGTGCGAACATCTGGACGCGTGATCTCGGACGCATGCACCGCATGGCCGACCGTGTCCAAGCCGGCACCGTCTGGGGCAACACCATGCGCCTGCACCACCCCGCCCTGTGGTTCGGCGGGATCAAAGCGAGCGGACAGGGCAGCGCCTACGCCGAAGGCGCGATCGAAGGATCCACCCGTGTACGGCGCGTCACGATCCGCTTCGACGAGGCAGCGCCCATGCCCGCGTGGAACGACCTGGACGCCGAGTAGGAAGATGGAGGCTTCCATGGGTACGGCACCACCGGCTGGGCCTACGACATTCCTCCTGGTGCACGGCGCCTTTCACGGCGGCTGGTGCTGGTCCGAAGTACGGCGCCTCCTGGAGGCGAACGGACACCGGACATACGCTCCTTCACAGACCGGGCTGGCGGACCGAAAACACTTGCTCAGCCGCGACATCGACATGAACACCTTCGTGCTCGACGTCGTCAACCTCATGGAGAGCGAGGATCTGCGCGACGTCATCCTCGTGGGTCACAGCTTCGGAGGCCGCACCATCACGGGTGTGGCCGACCGGGTACCTGAGCGGATAGCGCAGTTGGTCTTCCTCGACGGCGGCCTGCCCTTCGGCGGACTGAGCCGGCTGGACGCAATGGCCCCGCAGGCCCGCGCGGCACGGATCGCGTCCGCGGAGCAGTTCAGCGGCGGGCTCAGCATCCCGCCTCCCCCCGCCGAGAACTTCGGGCTCTCCGATCCGGAGCACATCGCCTGGGTGAACCGGCGCCTGACCCCGCAGCCGCTCAGCGTCGAGGCGTCACCACTGGCGCTGAAGAACGACATCGGCAACGGTCTGCCCTGCACCTACGCACAGTTCACCGAGCCCGTCTTCCCGGGGGTGGAGCCGAGCGCCGCCTACGCCAGGAGTCGAGCCGACTGGAATTTCGTCGGACTCCCCGGGGGACACGACGGCATCATCTCCGACCCTCGGCCAGTAGCCACGCTGCTCGAGTCCCTCGCGGCCTGACCACTTCCCGGCGCGCAGCCGTGGAACTCGGTCTTCTCACCTCAGCGACCGTGGCAGAAGCCGACTGGGCGCGCGCCAAATGGAACCCAGCCACGAGACGGCTCGGACCGAACGACGTTCGGAACGCGGAACGATCAGAGAGGAGGACGCGTAGGCATGGAGCGCAACGCGCCGGACGAACGGGCCGGCGTTCTCGATGCGGCGGTCCGCGGTGCTCTGGAGGGGGTACGCATCGCCGACTTCTCCAGGGTTCTCGCGGGGCCCTACGCCACCATGCTCCTGGCCGACCTCGGCGCCGAGGTGGTGAAGGTCGAGCGGCCGGGCGTCGGGGACGACACCCGTGCCTGGCACCCTCCGACAGACCAGGACGGCACGTCGACGTACTTCCTGAGCGTCAACCGGAACAAGAAGTCCGTCGTCCTGGACCTCACGACCGAGGCCGGCCTCGAACAGGCCCGCGCCCTGGTCGCCGAGTCCGACGTCCTGGTGGAGAACTTCCGCCCCGGCACGATGGAACGACTGGGGCTCGGCCACCGCGAACTCCGGGCTCGTCACCCGGGGTTGGTCTACTGCTCCATCAGCGGATTCGGCAGCGGTGCGGGCACGACGATCCCCGGCTACGACCTCCTCGTACAGGCCGTCGGCGGTCTGATGAGCGTCACCGGAGACGCAACCGGTGAACCGGTGAAGACGGGAGTGGCCCTGGTCGATGTGATCACCGGGCTGCACGCCTCGCTCGGCATCCTCGCGGCCCTCCGGCACCGCGATGCGACAGGTGAGGGCCAGCGAGTGGAGGTGAACCTGCTCGGCTCGCTGCTGTCGGCCATGGTCAACCAAGCGTCGGCCTTCGCGGTCGCCGGCGTGGTTCCGGGCCGCATGGGCAACGCACACCCGAGCATCGCACCGTACGAGACCTTTCCGACCGCCGACCGCCCGATCGCGCTCGCGGTGGGCAACGACCGCCAGTTCGCGGCTCTGGCCGGCGTCGTCGGCGATCCCTCTCTCGCTCACGACGACCGCTTCCGCACCAACGCCGACCGGGTCGCCCACCGCGCCGAACTGCGGGGCATCCTGACCCAACGGCTGACCGTCGCCGGTGCGGACCACTGGTCAGCTGCCCTGCTGGCAGCCGGAGTACCCGCCGGACCGGTCAACACCCTCGACGAGGCATTCGACTACGCCCGCAAACTCGGGCTGCCCGGCATTGTCGATATGCCCGCAGCAGGAGTTGAGGGCACGCCGTCCCGCCAGGTCGCGACCCCTATCACGCTGAGCGGGACGCCCGTGCGGTACCGCCTGCCGCCGCCGCGCCTGGGCCAGGACACCGCGGAGATTCTCCACCACTTGCCCGATCACACCTCCGCCCCGAACGGACCGGTCACATGACCGTCCCTGGCGCAGGCCCCCGATCGAACGGCCATCGCAACCACCAGGAGCCCACGATGAGCGGCGCTCAGCCGATGAAGGACCCCCTCAACCTCCTCGATCTCTCAGCCACCCTCACCGACGAGGAGCGCGAGATCCAGGCCACCGTCGCCAAGTTCCTCTCCGACCGGGTGCGCCCGCACATCGGCGAGTGGTTCGAGAACGCCCACTTCGCCCGCGAACTCGCCCCCGAACTAGGCAAGTTGGGCGTGCTGGGCATGCACCTGGACGGCTACGGCTGTGCGGGCACCAACGCGGTTTCGTACGGCCTGGCGTGTCTGGAGCTGGAGGCTGCGGACTCCGGCTTCCGCAGTTTCGTCTCCGTGCAGGGCTCGCTGTCGATGTTCTCCATCTGGAAGTGGGGTTCGGAGGAGCAGAAGCAGGAGTGGTTGCCCCGGCTCGCCGCCGGTGAGGCGATCGGCTGCTTCGGCCTGACAGAGCCCGACTTCGGCAGCAACCCCGCCGGGATGCACACCAAGGCTGCTCGCGACGGCGACGACTGGATCCTGAACGGTTCCAAGATGTGGATCACCAACGGCGGCATCGCCGATGTGGCCACCGTCTGGGCGCAGACCGAGGACGGTGTCCGCGGCTTCCTTGTGCCGCGGGGCACGCCCGGGTTCACCACGCAGGACATCAAGCACAAGATGTCGCTGCGCGCCTCCATCACTTCGGAGCTGCACTTCGATGACGTACGCCTGCCGGAATCCGCTCGGCTCCCGCACGCCCAGGGCCTGCGCGGACCGCTCTCCTGCCTGAACGAAGCCCGCTTCGGCATCCTGTTCGGCGCCGTCGGCGCCGCCCGGGACTCCCTCCAGGCAGCCCTCGCGTACGCCGATACCCGGGTTCAGTTCGGCAAGCCGATCAGCGCCTTCCAGCTGACGCAGAAGAAGCTCGCCGACATGAGCGTCTCCCTCGGCGGTGCGGCGCTGATCGCCCTGCACCTGGGCCGTCTGAAGGATCAAGGGCGTATCCGGCCGGAGCAGATCAGCGTCGGCAAGCTCAACAACGTCCGGGAAGCGATCACCATCGCACGCGAGTGCCGCAGCATCCTGGGGGCCAACGGCATCTCGCTGGAGTACTCACCGCTGCGCCACGCCAACAACCTGGAATCCGTCCTGACTTACGAAGGCACCGGTGAGATGCACACCTTGGTCGTCGGCCAGGCGCTCACCGGCCAAGCCGCGTTTCGCTGATCGCCCGAGGCTGACGGGGAAGACGCCCGTTGACGTCGTCAAACTGGACAGGCTGACTTGTGGCAGCGGTGCGGAACACACGTTTTCACGGGCCCGCCTCGCCCTCGACCATGACGGGGGACTCGTAGGCCACGCGTGTTCTCTTTGCCGCTGGGCGGTGGCTGGATCGTCCAGCCACGGCCCTCGTCGTGTGAGCTCCGGGCGCTACGGAGCACCCGGGGCAATCACTCGCCCGCCAGGCCTGCGACTGGACTCCGGACTGTTGATCGATGTTGTCGCCGGGGGTGTCCGGTCCGGCAACTCGCCCCCATCAATTGGATGCGTGAGGCGGCACGACACGAAAGAACCGCGGGGTGCGGCCGCGTTCTCCGGCCGCACCCCGCTGGCGGTGTCCGCTAGTTCCGGCTCCACTTCTGGGTGGCGTTGCCAAGGGCCGTCCACAGTTGGACCTTCGATCCGTTGGCCGTCGCCCAGTTGGCGACGTCGATCGCGAGGCCGTTGGAGCGGTTGATGACGGAACCGTCAAGGCGGAACCACCACTTCTGGCTGGTCTTGCCATTGCAGGACCAGAGGATGAGTTTCGTCCCCGGGGTGGTGCCGTCACCGTCCGCCGCGAGGCAGTTTCCGGCGACGCGGAGTTCGCCCGCGGTGGTCTGCGTGATCGTCTGATTGGCGTTGCCGGAGCAGTCCCAGATCTGCACCTGCACGCCAGTCTGGCTGTTCGGCACGTCCAGGCAGCGGCCGGAGTTGCTGCCCTTCAGCGTGAAGGACGCATCGGTCGGCAGGGGGTCCTGGACGAGCTGCCATTCCTGGGAGTCGTCCGCGGCCGGGTTCCCTGACGCGTCGATCGAGGCCTCCAGATCGACGGGGCCGCTCTGGGTCGCGCCCGTCATGAACAGGCTCGTGTTACGGACCGAGCGGATCTTGTAGTACCCGTCGGTCGAGGGGACCAGGGTCCACTGCTTGTCAGTTGCTCCGTCGTCGACCCACTGAGCGAGACGCTGCCCGGCGGTCGCGTTGCCGGTCCAGACGGCGACCGACCGACCGCCCGCCTTGTTGAGGAGGGTCACATTGGAGCCTTTGGCCGTCAGATGCCATCGCTGTGAGGCGTCCCCCGCGTCCCGGTTGCGCAGGGCGAGGTCAGGGACGTCGCCGGTGAGGTTGGCGTCCTGTGTCTTGCCGGCATCCGGGCTGAGGGCCTGACCGGTGGCGCGGTTGACCAGGGTGTTGTACACGCCCACGGACCGACCGAGGTCGACCTCGGCATAGCGCACCGGGCCCGCTCCCCCTCCGCCGAAGTCGGCCTGGAGTATGACGACGCGTCCCGTGCCGTCGACATACTGGAGGTTGCGGCTGTATCCGGCGGCGATCGGTGTCTGGTACTCCTTCCACGTGCCGGTGCTCAGACCGGACTCGTTCACCCAGACGCTGCCACTGCCGGCGGCGTTGTAGACGATCCGCCCGTCCGGCAACTGGACGAGCACCGGGCTGCCGCCCGTGGCCGGCGCGTGACCCCCTGAGGGCACGGGCAGGCTGGTGATGGGGGAGTCCGCAACGCTGGTCGGGTAGAACTTCAGCGGGTCGTCCGCGATCCGGTAGCGAACGTTCGCTCCGCCACCCCAGTACTCGTAGGTGAGCAGCCATTTGCCGTCGCTGGTCGGGGCGATCGTCGTCATGCCGGGGCGTCCGGCGCCGATCTCCGTCTTTCCGTTGTTGTTCACGGTCGTCCCCGGAACATCGACGACCGGCTGGCTCCAGGAGGACGTACTGTTTCCGTTCCAGGTTCTGTGCACCAGGATCTGGGTGCGTGCGTCCGTGGCAGTGTCGTCGTCCGGGTCGCGGGTCGGCCCTCCGGTGGTGGCGTCGAAACCGGTGTAGTCGTGCTCGTCGGAGTAATAGGCGACGAGCGTGCCGTTCCGCGCCATCAGGTACGGCTCCCAGACCGGATCCGACTGGGCGAAGGTGTTGGCGTTCGACACACGGCTGCCCTGCCATCCGCCTGCGGCGACGATGTTCTCGAAGCTCCACGTCGCGCCGTCGTCGGTGCTGGCGTACAGCGCGATGGCCACGTCCTTGCGGTCGCCGTCGCCGTCCGGCGTCCAGTTGGGGTCAGCGGCCTTGTGCTCTTCGTAGTAGTAGTCGTCCCCTGAGACGACGCTGGCGAGAAGCAGAGTGCCGGCCTGGAGGTTTCCCACGTCCTGCGGGAGCACGTAGAGGTAGGGGTTCGTCCAGTTGCTCGTGTACTTCGCGTACTGGGGATCGTTGGAGAGGTAGGCGGGAGCCTTGAGGTCGGTGAGCTTCTGCCAGGTTGTTCCGTCATCGTCACTCTTGTAGACCGGCAGTGACTGGCCCACCGGGGCGCCCTGGCTGTTCTCGAACGATGCCACGATCCGGCCGCTCGGGAGCTGGGCAGACTTCGGGTAGAGAACGCAGGGCACCTTGCTGCACGAAGGATTCTGCGCCGTGTACAGGGTCGAGGGGCTTGGTTGATATGCCGACGAGCTTCCCGCTGAGGCGATGACAAGTGTTACGCCGACGCCGAAGGCTGTCGCCATTGCGAGAGCCTTCCGTGTCAATTCCTGGATCATTACGGGTCCTCTGAGTTTTGGTCAGGGTTCGTTGGAGCTCGGATCGGGCAGCTCGTGGCCGAAAAGGAAATCTTTCTCGCATCCAGCTCACTGCTTGCCTCGCATGAAGCGCCGAGACGATATCCGGCATGTGGAATCGGCGGCTTGGCAGGGTCTCAGCTGTGATTCATCCCTACGCGGTGGGCCTCGACAGAGTGCCTTTGCCGACCGCCGCCCACGGCCCGGCGACGCGTTTCACCACATTGCCTGTAACACTCCTTGCTCAGATTCGGCCGTAGCTCCGAGTTCGACAGGGGTGGAGGTTGACGATGGTTACTGATGGATGCGGCGGGCTGATCGCTGATGCGTGTGCCGGGTGGTGAAAGTATTAGGACGCGGCGCCGTTATGTCACCGGTGTGTTTCCGAAAGTCTTTCGTAAGCTGCCCGGCATCGAGTATTGACGGGGCCTGGCGACCGCCAGTTGCGCGCTCTCACCGGATGCCTGCACAGGAACCTCTCCAGGTCCAAGACCACATCCCGTAGTCGGCCGCGCCGGCCCGGGACAGGAGTCGGGTCCCCCTCAAATGGAGGCACAAGATCGGCTCCGGCCCCGGTTGCGGGCTTCGTACGGCCCGGCCGGCGGACACGGCGAGCGACTACAGGTCGACGCGCAGGCCACGAACCGACGGCCACGTCAAGTATTGGTGTTCAACTGGATCCTGCAGGGACACCGAACGAGACCCTGACCGCGATCGACCCGCTCATGTGGACCAGAACTCTGCTACTGGAAGGCGAGTTGGCCACCGCCGAGCCCAAGAAGCTCCGCTACCGCCTCCTGCGTACAGCCATGCACGTCCGAAGGCGAGCCCGGAAGCCCGCGGCGCAGGCTACCGAGAATTCGGAGTCTGCGCTCCAGCACCCATCGGCTCAACAACTCAGTCGTCGACACCCGTTCGAGACAACCCTTTTCGGGAGAGTCAGTATCGGGGTGACGATCGGGCTCGACGCGACACGGAGTTGAAGGAGCGACTGCGGGGCAAGGGCCGCGGGCCCCGTGGGCGGGGCGCGTTCGAAGGGCAGGCGCAGCAAGCCGGCGGCTTCCAGCGTGTTCCAGTGTCGATCACGTGAGGTCAGTGAGGTGTCGGCAGGTCGTACCGGACCCCGGTCAACTCCTCGGAGAGCTGCCACAGGCGCCGGGCGGTGGCGGCATCCTCGGCCGCGGGATCGGGCGGGACCTGAGTCGGGTGACCCTTGAGCTCGTTGTGGCCGTCCGGCCCGTAGATCTTTCCGCTCAGGGCCTCCGGCGCCGTCGCCCCGTACAGTTGCGACAACGCGCCGGCCTCCGCGGACTGCGCGAAGACGCGGTTGGCCACCCGCATGATGATGGGCGTCAAACCGGTGGGTCCGCTGGTCTGCAAGTTGGTCGCGGCATATCCGGGGTGAGCGAGCAGACTCCGTATCGGGCTGTTGAGCACCCGCAGTCGGCGGTCGAGCTCCAGCCCGAACAGAACGTTCGCGAACTTGGCCTGCTTGTAGAAGCCCAGCGGCGAATACTTCCGGGCCCCGGTGAGATCTTCGAAATGTATCCGGCCACCGCGATGCAGCGAGGAAGCGACCGTCACCACGCGCGGATCCCGGCCCGCGCGCAGCAGATCCAGCAACAGTCCGGTCAGCGCGAAGTGACCCAGGTGATTGGTGGCGAACTGGCTCTCCTGCCCCTGGGGACTGAGGGAACGGGGTGCCATCATCACGCCCGCGTTGTTCACCAGCACGTCGACTGGTACGCCGTCCGTATGCAGCTTGCCGGCGAATTCGCGTACCGACTCCAGATCGGCGAGATCGATGCGACGCACCTGAAGGTTCGCATCGGGTTGCCCTGCGCGGAGTCGGGCGGCCACGGCCAGCCCCTTGGTCTCGTTGCGTACCGCCATGACGACATGCGCCCCATGCCGGGCCAGCTCTCGCGTGGTAGCCAATCCGAGACCGCTGTTGGCGCCGGTGACCACAAAGGTCCGGCCGCTCAGATCGGGGATGAGGCTTGCGTTCCAGCTCATAAGGTGATGATGACGAAGATGGCACGGTGAGTCAATAAAGTCTCGATGAGACAAGAGCGCCCACCGACTATCATGGCGTGATGACCGATCGACCCAGCCTCGGACAGCTCAAGCGCCAACTCGTCCGCGACCAACTGACCGAGTCCGCGATGCGGCTGCTGGCTCAGCAAGGTCTGGAAGCGACCACGGCCGAGCAGATCGCGGCCGAGGTCGGCGTCTCCCGGCGGACCTTCTTCCGCTACTTCGACTCCAAGGAGGACGTGATCGTCCAGGCCTTCACGGAGGCCGGCAACGCACTGTGCGCCGAGTTGAGCGCGCGACTGACAGCCGAGGGTACGGCGATGGCATTGCGCCAAACGATCGCCGCTTTTGTGCAAAAGATGACCGAACACCCGGAGAAGACACTGCGGCTGACCCGACTCGTCCTGGACTCGCCAGGCCTGCGCGCCCGGTTCCTCGAACGGCAGGCGCAGTGGCAGACCGACATGGCCGCCGTGCTGAGCCACGGCAGCAGCCAGAACCCCGTCGACCTGCGCCCGGCCCTGGCCTCCGGGGTGGCCCTAACCGCGTTCTACACCGCTTTGACCCGCTGGTCCGCCGACGGTGGTGCCCGCGACCTGGCCGAACTGGTCGACGAAGCGTTCGACGTGGTCACGCCCGCCCTGGACGTCATCAACTGAGTGCGGAGGCGCATCCCCCTCAGAACGTGCCGATCAGGCTGATCATCCACACGCCCTGTGCACCTGCAGACTCGCAGTACGATAAGACCCGACTCAGTACCGGAAGGAAGTGGCGAATCCGTGCAGCGCGGTCCGCGGACCGGGACTCGGCGCACGCCGGGCGCCGGACGCAAGCGGCTCGACGACGACCGTCGTGAGGAGCTTCTCGGGCAGTTGCGGACGATCGTCCTCGAGGAAGGGTTCGCCCGACTGACGGTCGACACGATCGCCGCCCGTCTCCAGTGCTCGAAGTCCACGCTCTACGCGCTCTCCTCCAACCGGCACCACCTGGTCGCGACGGCGCTCAAGAGCTTCTTCCGGGACGCCACCGAGCAGGTCGAGAAAGAGGTCGCCGAGGTCTCCGACCCGGCACAGCAAATCGCCACCTACCTCGCCGCCGTGGGCACGCAGATGCGGCGCATGTCGGCGGCCTGCTACGACGACATGCTCGACGACGACGCGACCCGGGAGATCTACACCGTCAACTCGCTCGCCGCCACGCGCCGCGTGCGGGAGATGATCCACGCCGGCGTGGAGTCGGGCGACTTCCGCTCGCTGCATGCCGAGTTCGTCAGCCAGTCCGTCGGCCTTCTGATCGACGGCATCCAGAGCCGGGAACTCCTCACCTCAACGGGTCTCTCCTCCGGCGACGCCTTCATCGAGCTGGCCGACCTCGTCCTCGCGGCCCTCCGCAAGACGCCCAGCTGACTCCACACCTTTGCCGGTGGGTGATCACCCGAACTCTTGATGGATACGTCACTGAGTACTAACGTACGTGAAACAGTACTCAAATCGAAGGCTGCCTCTGGCGCCTTCGTCCTTCCGAGATGAGGCGAGCGATGCCCCTCTCCGACCCCGACTCCTCCACCGCCCCGCCCGACCGGGTCCAGGAGCTGGTCACCCTCTACAGCGATCAGCGGGCCGGCGTCGCCCACCTGCTCTGTGACGGGCACCCGTCCGAGGCCGTTGCCTACACGGTCGTGGAGCCGGACCTGTCGTCTACCGTGGTCACCTACGGCCGTCTGAAGACGGAATCCGAGCGGTTCGCCGCCGCCCTGGCCGGGCTTGGTGTGGGCCCCGGCGACCGCGTCGCGACGCTGATGGGCAAGAGCGTGGACTATCTCGTCGCCCTCCTGGCCACCTGGCGTCTCGGCGCGGTCACCGTGCCGCTGTTCACCGCCTTCGCACCCCCGGCGATTGCGCTGCGCCTGCTGGCCAGCGACGCCAAGGTCGTCGTCTGCGACGAGGCGCAACGCTCGAAGCTCGAACCGGGTGAGGACATCCCGGCCGACGCCAAGTGGCAGATCGTCGTCAGCGGAGGCGCGGGGCAGGAGGGCGATCTCCGTTTCGCCGACCTCATGGCCGCCCACGAGCCCGGGTACCCCGCGGCAGCCCTCGGTGGCGCCGCCCCGCTGGTGCACATCTTCACGTCCGGCACGACCGGCCGGCCCAAGGGCGTCGTCGTCCCCACCTCGGCGATCGCTGGCTTCCGTGTCTACGCCGAGTACGGCTGCGGGGTCACCCAGGACGACGTCTTCTGGAACGCCGCCGACCCCGGCTGGGCGTACGGGCTCTACTTCGGCGTGATCGCCTCGCTGAGCATGGGAGTGCCGAGCGTGCTGCTGCACTCCGGGTTCTCGGCTGAGCTCACCTGGCGGGTCATGGACGAGCTCCGGGTCACCAACTTCACCGCGGCACCCACCGTGTACCGGTCGCTGCGCGCCTCCGGCGTCCCGGTACCGGAGGGCCTGGCCCTGCGCCACGCGTCCAGCGCGGGCGAACCGCTGACCCCCGAGGTCAACGCATGGGCCGAGGAGGCCTTCGGCATCCAGGTCCACGACCACTACGGGCAGACCGAGGCCGGGATGCTGATCAACAACCACCAGCACCCGGCGCTGCGCCGGCCGGTGCACACCGGCTCCATGGGCCATCCGATGCCGGGGTGGAACCTGCACGTGCTGTACGAGGACCGTGACGAGATCGCGCCCGTCGGCACCGTCGGCCGTATCGCCGCCGACATTGCCGAGAGCCCGTTGGCCTGGTTCCGCGGCTACGAAGGCGAGCCCGGCAAGAGCGTGGAGAAGTTCAGCGCTGACGGCCGCTGGTACTACACGGGTGACGTCGGCCGGGTCGACGACGATGGATACTTCCACTTCTCGTCCCGGGACGACGACGTGATCATCATGGCCGGTTACCGCATCGGCCCGTTCGAGGTCGAGTCCGTGCTCGTCACGCACCCCTCGGTGGTCGAGTGCGCGGTGGTCGCCGCACCCGACGAGGTCCGCGGCGAGGTCCTGGAGGCCTACATCGTCCTCCAGGACGGCACCGAGGCCTCCGACGCCCTGGCGGCCGAACTCCAGCAACTGGTCAAGAAGCGCTACGCCGCGCACGCCTACCCCCGTCAGGTGCACTTCGTCGACGCGCTGCCCAAGACGCCCAGCGGCAAGATCCAGCGCTTCCTCCTGCGTCAACAGCGCCAGAACGGCCCGGAGGCCCGCCCGTGACCACGGCAGTACTGACCGAACAGCGCGACACCGTGCGCTGGGTCCGGCTCAACCGGCCCGAGAGCCGGAACTCCATCAACCCGGATCTGATCCGGGCGCTCGACGAGGCCGTGGCCGCCGCGATGCTCGATCCGGGCACCGAGGCGGTCGTGATCGCCGGCAACGGGCCGAGCTTCTGCGCCGGGGCGGATCTGCGCCATCTGCTGGAACTGGCCGGCTCCGGCGGCGACCCGCTGGCCTTCCTCGGTCTGATCTCGGAGTGCTTCACCCGTCTGGAGACGGCACCGAAGCCCGTCGTCGCAGCCGTGCACGGTCATGTGGTGGCCGGCGGGCTGGAGTTGGCGCTGGCGTGTGACGCGGTCGTGGCCCGGACAGGCACGGTCATCGGCGACGGCCACATCCGCAACGGCCTGCTGCCCGGCGCCGGTTCGAGCGTCCGGCTCGCCCGCAAGGTCGGCGAGCCGCTCGCCCGCCGTCTGATGCTCACCGGTGAACTGCTGCCCGCCGAACAGTTCCTGACCAGCGGATTCGTGCAACTCATCGCCGAGGCAGAGGAGTTCGAGCAGACGGTGTCGACCGTCGCGGGTTCCTTCACGGGACTGCCGCCCGGCCACGACCGGATGAAGCAGCTCCTCGCGGACCCAGGCACCCCGGAGGCCCTGCTGCGCGAACTCGACGTGTTCGCCGAGCACTGGCGCGAGCGGGACATCGCCGCCCAGTTGACCAGCTTCTTCGACCAGCGAGCCGTGAGGTGACCCCCGTGCGACGTTACGTGGACCGAGTCGTCCTGATCACCGGAGCCGGGCAGGGACTGGGGCGTGCCATGGCCCTGCGGTTCGCCGCGGAAGGCGCCCGGCTGGCGTTGTGCGACGTCAACGAGGCCGCGGTGAAGGAGACGGCTGCCCAGGCCACCGGCGGCGGTGACGTACGCCCTTCGGTGGTGGACGTGGCGGACGCCCGGCAGGTCGACGCATGGGTCGCCGAAACGCTCACGGCCTTCGGCCGGGTGGACGTCCTGGTGAACAACGCCGGTGTCATCCGGGACAACCGCCTGGAGCGGATGACCGACGACGAGTGGGACGCCGTGGTCGACGTCAGCCTTCGGGGCATGTTCCACTGCACCCGCGCCGTGTTCCCGCACATGAAACAGCAGGAGTACGGGCGGGTCCTGTCCTTCTCCTCCATGTCCTGGCGGGGCAACTTCGGGCAGGTCAACTACGCGGCCGCCAAGGCCGGTGTGGTGGGCATGGCCCGCACCATCGCCCTCGAAGGCGCCCCGCACGGAGTGACGTCGAACGCGATCGCGCCCGGCCTCATCGACACGCCGATGCTGGCCTCGATGAACGACGCCGCCCGCGCGAAGCTCGCCGCCCGCGTCCCCATGAAGCACATCGGCGACCCGACGGACATCGCCGAGGCCGCCGCCTACCTGTGCTCCGAGGCGGCCGGCTACGTCACGGGCGTGGTCCTCGACGTCGACGGCGGCATCAGCATCGGCAGCGCACTGCGCTGACTCGCACCCGACCACCTGAGGGGCACCACGACATGTCAGACCCCGCTCAGCAGCTCGACCAGCTCACCGACGAACTCGTCGTCGACAACGACGTGATGGTGCCGATGCGCGACGGCATCCGCCTGCGCACGGACATCTTCCGGCCCAGCGGCCCTGGTCCGTACCCCGTGCTCGTACAGCGCTATCCGTACACCCCGCACGACGGAATCATGGCGATGTTCGGGAAGATGCTCGCCCGGCAAGGCTACGCCGTGCTTGTGCAGAGCTGCCGCGGCCGATACGGCTCCGAGGGCGACTTCTACCCGTTCCATCCCGATGTGGACGACAGCTACGACACCGTCGAATGGGCGGCCGTACAGCCGTGGTCGAACGGCAGGGTCGGCATGTACGGCATGTCCTACAGCGGTTACACGCAGTGGACCGCCGCCATCGCCCGGCCACCCCATCTTGTCGCCATCGCCCCGTTCACCTGTACCTGGAACTGGGACGAGAGCACCTGGTACTTCGCGCCCGGAGTCCTCCAGCTCGGCCTCGCGGTGAGCTGGAGCGCCCTGATGTCCACGCAGGAGGCAGAGCGCCGGGGTATGCCAGCCCCGGTGCCCCAGTTCGCCGCCTCCGAGAAGCTCATGAGCACGGGCGGCCTCGGAGACCTCTCGAAGTTCGGCGAGATGGCCCGCCTGGAGGTCGAGGGCACCCGCGCCCTGCTCGACCGCCGCCCCCTGCGAGACGTCGAGGAACTGCGGGAACTGGCACCGTGGTTCAGGGACTGGTGCGACCAGGACGACGCCCGGGCCCCCTACTGGCGACGGATCAGCGCCGCGGACCACGTCCAGGACATCGACCTCCCGGTCTTCCATCTGGCCGGCTGGTACGACTTCTTCTCGAAGGGCGGGATCGATGCCTACACGACGCTGACCAACCAGGGAGCAACCCGGCGGACCCGCGAGGGGCAGCGTCTGGTCATCGGTCCGTGGAACCACAACAGCACGCAGGTCCGTCCCGACGCCGACCCGAGTACCGGGGCGTTGGTCGACTTCGGACCCGACGCACCGGTCATGCGGTTCTTCTCACACCACCTCAAGGGTGAACTGCCGGACTACGCCGACGAGCCACGGGTCCGGCTGTATGTGATGGGCGACAACGTCTGGCGCGAGGAGAACGAGTGGCCCCTGGCCCGGACCGAGTGGACCTCGTACTACCTCCGCGGCGCGGACAGCCTTCGCAGCCTGTCGCCCCAGCCGCCGGGCGAGGAACAAGCGGACGTGTTCGTCTACGACCCGAACGATCCCGTCCCCGGCCCCGTCAGACTCGGCGCGACATACGGCGACGCCGTCGACCTCGACGCCGTGGCGCACCGCCCCGACGTGCTCGTCTACACCACGCCACCGCTGGCGGACGAACTGGAGGTCACCGGCCCGGTGACGCTGGAACTGTGGGCGTCCTCCTCCGTGGCGGACACCGACTTCACCGCGAAGCTCGTCGATGTCTTCCCCGACGGCACCGCCGTCCCCGTATGCCAGGGCATCGTCCGTACCGGACACGGGGTGACGCAGCCCCGGACGCTGGGAGCGGCTTACCGCTACGAGATCAGTCTGTGGTCGACGAGCACCGTGTTCCAAGCCGGGCACCGCATCCGCCTCGACGTCTCCTCCAGCGAATACCCCACCTACGAACCCAACCCGAACACCGGCGAGCGCATCACCCACGCTTCCGACGCCAAGACGGTGACGGCCACCCAGCACGTCTTCCACGACGCGCTCCACCCGTCCCGCCTGGTCCTTCCCGTCATCCCCCGCTGACCGACGCATCCCGCACGCCCTACAAGGAGCGCCATGCACGTCGTGACCCCCGCTGTCCTGCGACGACCGCCGACGGACGGTTCGCCGACGTTCGCCCCCTACGGCACGCACGTCCCGCCGCTCGACGCGTACGACTACATCGAGGAGGAGTGGATCGCCGTCGGCGAGGAGGACGGCCGCCCCTACGCGACGACGCTGTGTGTACGACGGCCCCGGGACGCCGCCCGCTTCAGCGGCACCGTGATCGCCGAGCCGCTGCACGTTCACGGCATCGCACCGATCTGGATCTACACCGCCCCCTACATCATGCGGTCGGGCCACGCCTGGGTGGAGATCACCGCTCAGAAGACGACGCTCGACATGCATGTGAAGCCGGCCAACCCGCAGCGCTACGAGGACCTGCGTATCGAAGGACCCGACACTGCGGACTTCGATCCGAATCCCAACCTCGGCAATCCCGAACTCTCGCGGGTCTTCTGGTCGGAGCTGGAGCGCCGCAACGGGGCGGCCGGCGCGATCCTCGCCCAGGTGGGGGCGGCCCTGCGGTCGCCCGGGAGCCCGTTCGCGGAAGGATCCGTGGGTCGGATCATCCTCGCCGGTCACTCGCAGACCGGCAGTGTGACCACGTACTACATCCGCGACGTCCACCACGTGCAGCGCCTCGACGACGGCTCACCCGTCTACGACGGCTTCTTCCCCTCTGGCTTCCCCTTCGAGGCCTTCCGCGACGTCGGCGTCCCCGTGGTTCAGGTGATGAGCGACGGTGACGTCTCCCTGCCCGACTACTC
Source organism: Streptomyces sp. NPDC090499 (assembly GCF_044769305.1). Taxonomy (NCBI): domain Bacteria; kingdom Bacillati; phylum Actinomycetota; class Actinomycetes; order Kitasatosporales; family Streptomycetaceae; genus Streptomyces; species Streptomyces sp. NPDC090499. Next base: position 697,380 of record NZ_JBIVXP010000005.1, on the reverse strand, counting down.
CTTCCGTCCCGGCTACGGGGGACGCAAGTACCGGCGCGAAGACAGCGACAAGCCAGGCGACCAGTACCGCCTCTACGAACTCGCCGCCGTCGCCCACATGGGCACCCGGACGGCTCCCTACGACGACCCGTCGCTGTGGAAGGCGACCTTCGCCGCCGAGCCCGACGTCGTGTTCGGCTCGCGGATGAGCCGGCTGCCCCACTTCGAGCTGTTCAGTGTGGGCCTGCATCACCTGGTGGAGTGGGTGGCACACGGCACCGTGCCGCCCCGGGCGGAGCGGATCGTGGTGGGAACGGACGGTTACTTCGCCACGGACGAGCACGGCAACAGCCGAGGCGGAGTGCGCAGCGTGCAGTTGGACGTCCCGCACTCCACGTATCTGGCCAATCCGCCGTATTCGGACGGCGCCCCGAGCTATCTGACGGTCGGCAGCGAGGAACCGTTCGACGCGCCGAAGCTGGGAAGCCTGTACCGGGACAAAGCCGACTACGTCGAGCGCTTCGACCGCCGTCTGGACGAACTGGTCGGCGCGGGCTGGCTGTTGGCCGAGGACGCCGAGGACCTGCGGCGCGAGGCACGGCAGGTTGAGATCCCCGCACAGGGCGAGTGACTCCGTCACGGGCCCTGCCGGACGCCCGTGACCAGCCTTGACGGCGTCGGGGCGGTCGTGAGAGGGAACGGCCGCGCTCCCGCCTACGGCCTCCTCGGCGCCGTCAACAAACCCACAAGGGGCAGCCAGGTATATTGGCTGAGGATCCTGGGAGGCCTCCGGATCTCCCCCTTCACGCCGGCACAGGGCGGCATCCGGGGGCGAGAGCCTCCCGCGCGATCATCGTCGTCCAGTGTGTTCTCGGACGTTCGGCCTAGACACGCATCGTGGTTCCGCCGTCGACACACAGCACCTGTCCGGTGATCCACTCCCCCAGGTCGGACAGCAGGAACGCCACCGTGGCACCGATGTCCTCGGGCCTGCCGTGGCGAGGCGCGGGTGTCGTCGTGAGGATCATGTCGCGGAAGTCCTCGGGCAGGTTCAGTTTCGTCGCCTCCGTCATCACCAGCCCCGGCGCGACACTGTTCGCGCGCACGCCGTCCTTGCCGTACTTGCGGGCGATGTGTCGCGTCAGCGCGCCGACTCCGGCCTTGGTGACCGAGTAGGCGACCTTGTCCGCCATGCCGGCGTAGACGGCCCCGGACAGGGTGTTCACCACGGAGCCGCCGCCCCCGGCGATCATGTGGGGCAGGCTGTGCTTGAGGGTGAGCAGGTAGCCCGTCAGATTGACGTCGATCGTGCGCTGCCAGGCCGCCAGATCGATGTCCACGACGTTCGTGTCCTTGGCGACCTCGTCCGGATGGATGTTGGCGGCCACGTTGAAGAGACCGTCGATCCGCCCGTACTCCTTCACCGCCCGGTCGATCTGGCGCTTGACCTGACCCTCTTCCGAAATATCCACAGCCATGGCGACGCCGTCTCCCCCAGCTTCGACAGCCGCTTGCAGCGTGGCCTCGGCGGAAGCCTCCACCACGTCGCTCACCACCACCGTCGCACCGCCCGCGCCGAGAAACCTGGCTGTCGCAGTGGCAAGGCCACCTGCGCCCGCGAAGACGACGACCTTGCCCTTGAGACCTTCCATCAATGCTCTCCTCTTGCTGATCCTTGCCCCCGACCCAAGGAAACGTACATTGGTGTACGGATAATGGCTACTAGTCTGAGGGCATGACACAGGATGCCCAGCGCAGCAGGCGGAGCGACGCCGCCCGCAACCGGGAACGGCTTCTCACCGCAGCGCGCCGGGCGTTCGCCGAGCGCGGTCCCGACGTGGCCCTGGAGGAGATCGCCAGTGCCGCCGACGTCAGCCGGACCACGCTCTACCGCAATTTCGCGACGCGCGAGGAACTCGCCGTCACGGTTTTCGAGGACAACGTCGGAGCGATCGAGCAGCGCTCCGCCGATCTCGGCGATCGTGCGGACGGCATCGTGCAGCTCTTCGACTTCGTCCTGGCCATGCAACGTGACAACCGCAGCCTCGCCCGCGTCCTTTCAGGCGCAAATCTCGCCTGGCTGACCGGCCTGTCGAACCGCACCATGGCCGCTTTCGAGCCCCATCTCGAGCGTGGTCGCCAAGCTGGAATCGTCCGTCCAGGAGTCGGTATCCAGGACGTGATGCTGGCGTTCCCCATGGCGGCAGGCGTGATGGCGGACGACGAGGCCTCTCAGCGCGAGCTGATGACCGACCGTGTCCGCGCGATGTTGCACCGGGCTCTCTTCTCCGAGCAGGCACATGTCGACTGACGGCACGCCGCCCCAGAGCCGCGGTATCCACGTGGCTTCACCACGAACCGCTCTCCTCACCACCCAGGGGTACTTCCGCCCAGATAACTTTTCCCGTTCGGGTATGGCGTGAGCCCCAACGCTGGGTGAGCTGGGCGACGATCAGCAGGCCACGTCCGCCTTCGTCGGAGACCCGGGCACGCCGCAGGTGGGGGGAACTGCTACTGCTGTCGCTCACCTCGCAGATCAGAGTGGTGTCGCGGATCAGGCGCAGTTGGACAGGCGCGTGTCCATAGCGGATGGCGTTGGTGACCAGTTCGCTCACGACGAGTTCGACGACGACGACGGTGTCTTCCAGGCCCCACGCCAGCAGCCGGTCACAGGCCACCTTACGGACGCGAGCGACGGCCACGGGCTCGGCGGCCACGTCCCAGGTCGCGACCTGGTCCGCGCGCAGCGACTTGACCCGCGCCAGCAGCAGGGCCGCATCGTCGGTGCGAGTGTCTGGCGACAGAGCGCGCACCACACTGTCTCCGATTTCCTCCAAGGCACGCTCCGGATGGACGAGCAGGTCACGAAGGGCGGCTCGGCCGTGGTCCAAGTCTGTTTGTGCGCTTTCGACAAGACCGTCGGTATAGAAAGCAAGGACGCTGCCCTCCGGCAGTTCGAACTCTGCGACTTCGAAGGGAAGGCCGCCCACACCCAGTGGAGGCCCGGCGGGAAGATCCAGGAAGTCCACTGTCCCATCCTGGGTCGCGAGGACCGGTTCGGGGTGACCGGCTCTCGCCATGGAACAGTGCCGCGAGACGGGGTCGTATACGGCGTACAGACAGGTTGCCCCCACCTCGTTCACCATGCGGTCCCCTGTGACGTCCGTCCCATCCGCCGCGGCCTGGCGGTCGAGTCTCAACACGAGGTCGTCAAGTTGGGTGAGCAGTTCATCGGGGGCCAGGTCGACATCTGCCAAGGTGCGGACCGCCGTGCACAGCCGACCCATGGTCGCGGACGCCTGAATTCCACGGCCGGCCACGTCGCCCACCACCAGCGCGACTCGGGCTCCGGACAGGGGGATGACATCGAACCAGTCGCCCCCGATGCCTGCACCAGGATCGGCAGGCAGGTAGCGGGAGGCAACCTCCACGCCAGCCTGACGCGGCACACTGTCGGGCAGGAGGCTCCTTTGCAGGGTGAGCGCGATCTCATGTTCGCGGCTGTAGCGGCGAGCGTTGTCGATATACACCGCCGCTCGGGCAGCGAGCTCGTCGGCCAACCGCAGATCCTCCTCGTCGAAGGGTTCAGGGGTCCGATGGCGGCAGAAGGCCGCCAGCCCCAACGTGACACCACGAGCACACAGTGGCACGGACATTACGGAGTGGATGTGATGGACCCGGATGCTACGAGCGCGCTCCGGAGAGCCGGCAGCCCAGGACCGCAGGACGGCTTCATCGACAAGCTGGTGGGTGGCTCGTCCTGCGGCCAGCGCGCGCCCTGGCGGCGAATCCCTGTGATATGCGTGTACGGCACCGGTCGGAATCACTGCCTCGGGGCAGCCCGGGAGGACAGAACGTTGCGCAGCCCGACGGAAGGTCGAGTGTTCCTCGTACGCGGCGTTCTCGATTCCTCCGCTGAGGACGCTGTCGAGTAGATCGACGAGGACGAAGTCGGCGAAATGGTCCGTGCCCACCTGCGCCAGCTCATCCGCGGTGCGCGCGAGATCGAGTGTGGTGCCGATCCGAATACCGGCCTCGTTCAGCACCCTCAGGCGCCTGCGCGCATGGAACTGCTCGGTCGCGCCTGCCGCCGCGAGCGACACCGCACGCACGTGACCGGTGTGATCTCGGACCGGAGAGAGCGTGACCAGCCCGGCGTAGGCCTGCGCCTCGCCCGGTCCGGAAAGATGCGCTTCTCGCTGTACCACGTCACCGCTTCGCCACACCTGCTCTACGGCGTCGCCGATGTTCTCCAGCCCCGTCATGCGACAGGACGATCCAGGGACACCGACTTCCGTCCCTAGCAGGTCTCCCTTCGTCTGCCCCATCACGAGAGTCATGGCCGCGTTGACCGCAATGCACTGGGCGTGGTCGTCGAAGAGCGCCACTGGCAGCGGAAGCTGCTCCAACGCCCATTGCTCGATCAGGGGGGCGTCCGCAGTCCCGCTACCGACTCCGGTCGACTCGGGCGGCGCAGGCGGCGTTGCCTCGAGGTACCAGTGCACGCTCCCGACCGCGTCCACAAGCGGGCGGGCCCTGATCCGCACGTCCAGGCGGTGGCCATCGCGATGCCGCACCGCGACCTGGCCCTCCCATGCCCGGCCCCCCACACAGCAGCCTCGGACGGCCTCAGGCAGAGGCTCTCCCAGCAGCCGCTCAACTGCCCTGCCGACTGCCTCCGCCTGGTCATAGCCCAGGAGCTTCTGCGCTTCCGGGCTCCAGGCACTCACCACACCATGCCCATCCAGCGCAGCCGACGCGGTCTCCCCCGTGCCGGCTGGCCCTTCCCTGTCGGAAGCAGCGGATACGGCAGGTTCCCTGTCCATCGCGGCACCTCTCGCCGTGTCGCGCCCCGGTCCGCGCGGCTATTCCACGGCTACCACCAGCTTGCCCTCAACGGACACACTTCTCCAGTGATGGGCCTGCTCTTCGCCCCGCTGCTCCCGGGACGCAGCCGGCACAAGACAGGGGCGAGGAGTCTCGTTATTCGCCGGAGGCACGGCCCACCATTTGCGCCCCGTACTCCAGGGCCGTGCCACAGCTCGGAGTACGAGCAGGGAAGATCACGTGCGGTCCGAAGCCGTCACCAAGGGCATCAGCCACTCGCGCGAGGGATACCGGGTCGGTCTCTTGCAAGCACGCCACCGGTGCAGCGTGACACCCGCGCCGGCGAGCACCGCCGGGCGCCTGCTGATCTGGTCGGAGAGCGCGGTGGCCCAGAGCGCAGGCTGTTCCAGGTGGGCCGTGCTCGAGGACTGGTCACACTGAACCTCCATCGACCCCGGAGCGGGACCCCTCGTTCGGCCCGCATGGCCGGGCGCAACGGTGATCTGGTCCAGCGGCACCGCCGCCTCAGACCTGGGAGGTCGCCCAGCAGGGTTGGCAGAGGCATTCAAAACTAACTAAAAAGTGCGTACATACATTCTGGAATGCTGCCCTGACCGGTCCCGTTGAGACTGGCGTAAGGCAACACCAGCCGTTCGTCAACGATCGGAGATCAGCGCAGCATGTCCCGTACCACGCCCGCGCGCCGGGCCCTCACCGCCACGCTCCTGGCGACCGCCGTCGCCACCGCCGCGGCCGCCCCAGCCATGGCCGCACCGACGACCGCCGCCTCGCACCGCCAGGACACCAGGTCCGACAACGAGGCCTACAACAAGTCCATCGTCGAGCAGGTCCTCAAGGGCGTTTTCGAGGAAGGGGACCCCGGCGTCGTCGACCGGTACGTCCGGACGGACTACATCCAGCACAACCCGATCGCCCCCGACGGTTCCGCCGCACTGAGGCAGGCGGCCATCAACATGCGCCAATTCCCCGACGCCCGGATCGACATCAAGCACATCATCGCCCAGGGCGACCTCGTCCTCGTGCACTCCAACTCCGCCCAGCTCGCAGGCGATCGCGGACGAGCTCTCTTCGACATCCTGCGCATCCAGGACGGGAAGATCGCCGAACACTGGGACGTGACGCAGCCCGTGCCGGCCACCACAGCCAGCGGCAACGACATGTTCTCCACGCTCAGCAAGCCGACGACCGGCAAGCCCCGCCCGCGGTGGCTCACGGCCTACAACAAGAAGCTGGTCACCAAGGCCTTCGACCGTCTCCTCGTCGAGAAGGACGCCTCTGCTGTCACCAGGTTCCTGGCACCGAACTTCCGCCAGCACAGCCCCACCGTCACCGACGGCCGCCAGGGCGCGCAGGCAGCGCTGACCGCATACTTCCAGAACCACCCGCAACTGAAGGTGGAACCGAAGCGGATCATCGCCGAAGGCGACCTCGTCGCGGTCCACAGCCACTACATCCCCGCCCCCGGCGAACGAGGCCAGGCCGTCCTCAACCTCTTCCGCGTCCAGAACGGAAAGATCGTCGAGCACTGGGACACCGTCCAGGACGTGCCGGCCACCTCGGCCAACGACAACACCATGTTCTGACCCACGATGAGGGCGTCGCCTCCCTGACCGGCCTTGGCTTCGGTCAGGGAGGCGACGCACCACGAGCGCCCTGCCCGCGCGGCACATCGTGCCTGATCAGAGCCCTGTCGCGCAGGTCGTTCCAGAGGGCTTCGGGGACGTGCCGACGGTGGAGTTCCATGTTCCGTGTGACCTGTTCGGCGTTGCGCATCCCAAGGGTGACGTTGACGACGCCGGGGTGGGTGAACGGGAAGGCGACCGCCGCAGCGGGCAGGGTCGTGCCGTGCTCCTCGCAGAGGTCCGCGATGGCGCGAGCGCGAGCCACCAGGGTCGGCGGTGCTTCTGCGTAGTCGTACTTCATGCCCTGCTCGGGTCGGTCGCCTGCGAGCAGACCGGAGTTGAAAACACCGGCCGCCACGACGGTCTTGCCGAGCTCAAGCGCAGCGGGGAGCACGTCATCGAGTGCCGACTGGTCGAGCAGGGTGTAGCGCCCCGCGAGCATCACCACGTCGGCCGCGGTCTCACGCAGGAACCGGGCGGGCATGGCCGACTGGTTCATGCCGGCACCGATGGCCCCGACGACCCCCTGGTCGCGCAGGTCGGCGAGCGCGGGCATGGCTTCCTCGGCGGCCTGACGCCAGTGGTCGTCGGGGTCGTGCAGGTAGACGATGTCGAGGCGGTCCAGGCCGGTGCGTTCCAAGGTGCTCTCGATGGAGCGGAGCACGCCGTCGCGGCTGAAGTCCCACTCTCTGCGCAGGTCGTCCCGTACAACGAAGCCTTCCGTGTCCACGCCTCGCGGCCGCTCATTGAGTACGAGCAGCCGGCCGACCTTGGAGGAGACGACGTACTGGTCGCGTGGGCGGTCTTTCAGCGCGGCTCCCAGGCGGTGCTCCGAGAGACCGAGGCCGTAGTGGGGTGCGGTGTCGAAGTACCGGATGCCTGCCTCCCAGGCCGTCTCGACCGCGGCCGTCGCGTCGTGGGCCGGTGTGACCCGGTAAAGGTTGCCGATGACGGAGGCTCCGAAGCCGAGTTCGGTGAGTTGGACCGGCGTGCCGGTGATCTTTCGGTGTCGCAAGGTCTGCCTCTCTGAGTGCGCGCGGTCCGGCGGTCGGTCAGCGTCTGACGGCGGCCGAGCCGCCCGCGATCAGTGCCTCTACCTCAGCCAGCGTGGCCATGGAGACGTCGCCGGGCGTGGTCATGGTGAGGGCGCCGTGGACGGTGCCGTAGGCGAGGGCACGCTCCAGGCAGGCGGCCGTGAGCCGCCCAGGCTGTCCCTCGGTACCCCCCAGCAAGCCGTGAATCAGGCCGGCGGCGAAGCCGTCGCCGGAGCCGATGCGGTCCAGGACGTGCAGGCCCGGCATCTGAGGACCGGAGACGAACCCCGTCTCGGGCGCCCAGGCCGCCGACGACCAGTCGTTCACTCCTGCCGACGGTACCTCGCGCAGGGTCGTCGCCAGCACCCGTACGCCGGGCAGCCGATCCGCCACCTCCGCGAGGGCATCCGGCAACTCGTCGGCGCTGAAGTGCCGCTGTCCGGGGCGCCGGCCGGCCAGGCCGAGGGCGCCCGCCACGACATCGGCGTGCCGGGCCAGGCGCAGGTCCACCTCGCGTGCCCGGTCGGCGCCGCCCCGGCCGTCCCACAGGCTGGGGCGGTAGTTGGGATCGTAGGAGACCGTGACACCGTGGCGGCGGGCCGCCGCCATCGCCTCGTCCGCCACGTCCACCGTCGTCTCCGACAGGCCCGCGAAGATGCCGCCCGTGTGGAACCAGCGCGGGCCTGCGGCGAACACCGCGTCCCAGTCGATGTCACCCTTCCTCAGCTGGGAGACAGCCGTGTTCGCCCGGTCGCTGACGCCCAGCGCGCCTCTGATGCCGAAGCCGCGTTCGACGAAGTTCAGACCGTTGCGCGCGGTGCGGCCGATCCCGTCTCCCGGCACCCAGCAGATCAGGGAGGTGTCGACACCGCCCTGCATCATCAGGTCCTCGACGAGGCGGCCCACCGCGTTGTCGGCCAGGGCCGTCACGACAGCGGTGCGCCGGCCGAAGCAGCGGCGCAGGCCGCGTACGACGTTGTACTCGCCCCCGCCCTCCCAGACCTGGAAGGTGCGGGCGGTGCGGATTCGCCCCTCCCCCGGGTCGAAGCGGAGCATCACCTCCCCGAGGGCCACCACGTCGATCATCCCGTGCTCCTCTCCACCGCCTCGGCGGTCAGCCGCCGGATCCCGTCGTAGTCACCGCGCTCCAGGTGGCCGGCCGTCGCCATCCAGCTGCCACCGACGGCGAGGACCGCCGGGCGGGAGAGGTAACCGGGAAGGTGCGTGGGGCCAATGCCGCCGGTCGGCACGAAGCGGACCCGCGGGAAGGGCGCCGCGAGCGCGTCGAGCATGCGGGTACCACCAAGGGGTTCGGCCGGGAACAGCTTGACCGTGTCCAGGCCCGCCCGCAGCGCCCGCATCAGCTCGGCGGCGGTGGCGATGCCCGGTACCACGGGTATCGCCAACTCCCGACATCTGGCGATCACTTCCTCATCCACTCCGGGTGACACGACGAAGCGGGCGCCGGCCTCGACGGCCCGCTCCGCCTGTTGCGGGGTGAGCACGGTGCCGGCGCCGACGGTCAGCCCGCCATGCGCCGCCATCGCCTTGAGCACCCCCTCCGCCTCCGGTGTGCGGAACGTGACCTCGGCGCAGCGCGCACCGCCTCCCATGAGCGCGTCGGCCAGTGGGGTGGCCGAGACAGCGGTGGGCACGGTCAGCACTGGCACGATGCGGGCGCCGGCCAGCACGGAGGCAAGATCGGCGGTGTTCATCGGCCCAGCCATCCGCCGTCGACGGGCAGGATCGCGCCGTGGACGTAGGCGGCCGCGTTCGAGGCCAGGAACACGGTGGCGCCTGCCAGGTCGTCGGCGTCGCCCCAGCGTCCGGCCGGGATACGGTCCAGGATCGCCCGGCTGCGGGCCGAGTCGTCTCGCAGGGCCTGGGTGTTGTCGGTTGCGATGTAACCCGGCGCGATGGCGTTGACGTTCACGCCATGCGGAGCCCACTCGTTGGCCAGCGCCTTGGTAAGCCCGGCGATGCCGTGCTTCGCGGCGGTGTAGCCGGGCACGTTGATGCCGCCCTGGAAGCTGAGAAGCGACGCGGTGAAGATGACCTTGCCGTAGCCACGGGACACCATCGCCGCGCCGACGGCACGTGTCAGCGCGAACTGTGCGTTGAGGTTGATCTGGAGGACCGCCTCCCAGTCGGCGTCGGCGTGTTCCGCCGCCGGAGCACGGCGGATGGTGCCCGCGTTGTTCACCAGGATGTCCACGGGTCGTTCGCGCCCGGCGAGTTCGGCGCCGAGTGTTCGTACCGCCTCCGGATCGGCGAAGTCGGTCCGGATCGCCTCGAAGGCGCGGCCCGCGGCCCGCACGTCCTTCTCCACCGCGCTGCCGGACTCCTCCAGCGAGGCACTGACACCGATGACGTCTGCGCCGGCCTCGGCGAGCGCGCGGGCCATGGCCCGGCCGATGCCGCGCCGGGCGCCGGTGACGACGGCGAGCCGGCCGGTCAGGTCGAACGCCTTCATGCCGCTTCCCCCTGCCCGTCGTTGCCGCAGTCCACCAGGATCTTCATCACGTCCCCGCCCGCCTCCAGCGCCTCGAACGCCGAGGGCGCCTCATCCAGCGGGACGACCTTGCTGATCAGCTGCTCGGCGGGGATCGTGCCGTCCGCCACCAGGCCCACCGCCTTCTCGAAATCGGAGCGGTCGTACAACCGGGCTCCCACGAGGGTGAGTTCCCGCCAGAAGAAGCGGTGCAGGTTCACCTCGCGGAAGCGGGGATGGATGGCGACCAGGCACAATCTGCCCCGCACGCCGAGGACTTCGACCGCAGTGTCCATCCCGGCGGCGGCACCGGACACCTCGAAGGCGACGTCCGCGCCCGCGTCGCCGGTCCACTCCCGCACCAGGTCGGGTACGTTGGTCCCGTTGGAGTTCCAGGCGGTGAGCCCCAGCCTCTCGGCGAGCAGCCGCCGACCAGCGCTCGGCTCCACGACGCGGACCTCGGCGCCGGCAGCCCGTGCGACCAGGGCGATGAGGACACCGACCGGCCCGCCTCCGACCACGACCACCCGCTCGCCATCCCGTACCCCGGCCCGGCCGACGTCGTGCACGGCGACCGCCGTGGGTTCGACGAGTGCGGCGTGGTCCAGGGCCAGAGAATCGGGCAGGCGGACCAGTGTGGCGGCGGGAACGGTCCAACGCTGCTGCATCGCGCCCGGCGAGTCGATGCCGATGAAGTCCAGGTTCTGGCAGACGTGTTGATGACCTCTGAGGCAGGCGGGACAGGTACCGTCCCAGCGCAGCGGCATCACGGTCACCGCCTCACCAGGCCGCCAGCCCTCCACGTCCTGCCCCACCCTGACGATCCGGCCGGACACCTCGTGCCCGAGGACCGCGGGCGTGCTGACTCGGGCGTCCATGTCGCCGTGGAAGATGTGCAGGTCGGTGCCGCAGATGCCGACGTAGGCGGGGGCCAGTTCCACCTGGCCGGGGCCGGGGGGCGGGTTCTCCGCGGGGGCGGTGTCCAGGGTTCGGGCGGCGGTGTAACGGACTGCGAGTGTCGTCATCATGATTCCCTCAGGTCTCACAGGAGGTGGGGGCGAGCGCGTAGAAGGCGGTCGCGGTGTCGGCGAGAACTGCCGCGGTCTCGTGCGCGGAACAGCCCTCCAGGAGTTCCTCGACGGTCGAGGCCCAGCGGTTCCAGCCGCCCGCGAGTACGCAGACCGGCCAGTCCGAGCCGAACATCAGCCGCTCGAGGCCGAAGGCGGAGAGCAGGGTGTCCCAGACCGGGCGGATGTCGACCGTGGTCCACGTCACGTGGTCGGCCTCGGTGACCAGGCCCGACACCTTGCACGTCACCTGCGGATGGCGGGCCAGCGCCCGGAGGTTCCGTTCCCATGAGGCCAGGTCGCCGCCGACGACCGGCGGCTTGCCCGCGTGGTCCAGGACGAGGGGCAGGTCCGGAAGCTGCTCGGCCAGCCGGATCGCCTGCGGCAACTGGTGGGGACGGATCAGCACGTCGTACGCCAGTCCGCAGTCCCCCACGGTCCGCAGCCCCCGCTCCACGGAGGCCTGTTGCAGCCACTCGGGGTCCCTTTCACCTTGGACGAGATGGCGTACGGACTTCAGGTGCCGGCCGCCGGGCCCCGCCCGCAGCTCGTCGAGGACGTCCCCGATCGCGGGCGAGGTCAGGTCCGCCCAGCCGACGACTCCGCCGATCAGCGGGTCGACGTCGGCGAGGGCGAGGAGGTCGCGTGTCTCGGGCAGGGACGGCACGCACTGCACGACGACCGTGGTTCCCAGCCGTCGTCCGGCGATTGCTCTGGTCGCGGAGGCGCGCAGATCACTCGGCCCGAAGGTACGGCGGATGAGCTCATGGCCGGGTTCGTCGAGCCAGGGCTGGGGGCGCCGCGCCAGGTCCCACACGTGGTGGTGGGCGTCCACCAGCCACTCGGTCTCAGACACGGGAGGACCAGACCGGGCCGTCGGGGTAGAGGTACTCCTTCAGGGACTCGGGGTGCATCTGCGCGCTCAGGCCGGGCACCGTGGGCGCGAGGTAGTGGCCGTCGGCAATGCGGACCGGGTCGACGAAGTGCTCGTGCAGGTGGTCGACGTACTCGATGACGCGGTCGTCGACCGTGCCCGAAACCGCGACGTAGTCGAACATCGACAGGTGCTGCACCATCTCGCACAGGCCCACGCCACCCGCGTGCGGGCACACCGGAACGCCGAACTTGGCCGCGAGCAGCAGGATCGCGAGGTTCTCGTTGACGCCGCCGACCCGCGCGGAGTCGATCTGCACGATGTCCACCGCGCCGGCCTGGAGAAGCTGCTTGAAGACGACCCGGTTGGCGATGTGCTCCCCCGTGGCGACCTTGATGGGGCTGAGCGCCTTGCGGACGGCCGCGTGGCCCAGGATGTCGTCCGGGGAGGTGGGCTCCTCGATCCAGTACGGGTCGTAGGGGGCCAGCGCGCGCATCCAGTCGATCGCGGGCTGCACGTCCCAGCGCTGGTTGGCGTCCACGGCGATGCGGATGGAGTCGCCGACCGTCTCGCGGGCGGTGCGCATGCGGCGTACGTCGTCCTCCAGGTCCGCGCCGACCTTCAGCTTGATCTGGGTGAAGCCGTCGGCGACGGCCTCGCGGGCGAGGCGGGCCAGCTTCTCGTCGGAGTAACCGAGCCAGCCGGGGGTGGTCGTGTAGGCGGGGTAGCCGCGCTCCAGAAGGCGGGCGATGCGCTCCTGGCGGCCTGGTTCGGCGCGGCGCAGGAGCTCCAGTGCCTCCTCCGGGGTGAGGGCGTCGCTCAGCCAGCGGAAGTCAACCTGCGCGACCAGGTCCTCCGGCGACATCTCGCCGAGGAACTGCCACACCGGCTTGCCCGCCCGCTTGGCCGCCAGGTCCCAGGCGGCGTTGACGACGGCACCGGTCGCCATGTGGATGGCGCCCTTCTCGGGTCCCAGCCAGCGCAGTTGAGGATCGTGGACGAGGGAGCGGGAGAACCCGCCGAGGTCGGCGCAGACCTCGTCGACGGCCAGGCCGACCACGTGGGGGGCGAGGGCCGCGATGGCAGCGGCCTGGACGTCGTTGCCGCGCCCGGTGGTGAAGGCCAGGGCGTGACCCTCCAGGCCGTCGCCGGCGTCGGTGCGCAGGACGACGTAGGCGGCCGAGTAGTCGGGCTCGGGGTTCATCGCGTCCGACCCGTCCAGGTGCTCCGAGGTCGGGAAGCGTACGTCGAGGACGTCCAGGGCGGTGATGCGGGCAGCAGGCATAGCACAACTCCGGGCTATAGGCGGTTGGTTGGAGTACAAGGACGCGTTCAGCGCTGGCGCACCGTGACGGCGGTGGTCATCGTCCTGGTGTGGTCGACCGTGCGCGGGGTCCCCTCCAGCCGTACCTGTACGGCGGAGCCCGGGTCGCCCGCCGACTGCGCGACGGTGAGCGTGATCGAGCCGGGTTCGACGCGTCGGGTCTGGTCCCTGCCGGTGAAGCTGGTCATGTCGGTGTGGACCTCGAACTCCACGACCCGGGTCTCGCCCGGGGCGAGGTCGAGGCGGGTGAATCCGATCAGCTGGCGGACGGGGCGGGTGACCGAGGCGACCGGATCGGTGAGGTAGAGCTGAGGCACCGAAGTGCCCGCCCGGTCACCGGTGTTGGAGACCGTTGCCCGTACGGTTACCGCCCCGTCGACGGCGAAAGTCTCCTCGTCGGCGTGCGCGTCCTCGATCGTGAAGGTCGTGTAGGAGAGGCCGTGCCCGAACGGGAACGCTGGCGTGGGGTCGATGTTGCTCACCCCGTCGCTTTTCAGGGCGAGCGGGGGCGCGAGGTAGGTGCCCGGCTGGCCTGCCGTGTCACCGGGGATCTGCACGGGCAGGTGCCCCGAGGGGTTGACCCGCCCGGACAGGACGCCGGCGACAGCCGCCGCGCCCTCCTCGCCGGGAAAGAAGACCTGCACGGTCGCGCCCGCCTTCCGGGCGTGCCGGCCGATCGCATACGGACGTCCCGACAGGACGACGAGGACGGTCCGGCCCCCCGCTTCGAGGACGGCGTCCACGAGGTCGTCCTGCACTCCCGGAAGGGTCAGCACGCTGACGTCGCACCCCTCCCCCGACGTGCCCTCCCCGAACATCCCGGAGCGGTCACCGACGACGAGGATCGTCAGGTCGGCCGCGGATGCCGCTGTCACCGCCGCTGCGATGGCGCTGCGGTCGTCCCCCGTCACCGCGCAGCCCGCCTGGTGGCGGACGACGGCGTCGGGGAACTCCTGCCGGATGGCGTCGAGCACCGTGGGGGCGTCGACCCCCAGCGGGGTGTCGGGGTGGTGGGGCAGGACATGGTTGGGAAACGAGTAGCAGCCGAACAGGCAGCGGGCGTCGTCGGCGACGGGGCCGATCACCGCGATGGTGCGCGGGGCAGCGACCGGCAGGACGTCCGAGGGGTTGTCGAGCAGCACGACGGATTCCTCGGCCAGGCTGCGGGCGACTTCACGGTTGCCGGGAGAGTCGAAGTCCACGGGAGCCGTGTACTGGCCGGGGTGCCAGTCAGGATCGAGCAGACCCAGTTCGGCCTTCTGCGTCAGCACGCGCAGCACCGCGCGGTCCAGCAGGTCGACGGAGGTGCCGCCATCCGCCAGCCGGGCCCGCAGCGGATCCCCGTATCCGTGGGTGTGGGGCAGTTCGACGTCGATCCCCGCGTGGAGTGCGGCGTGTGCTGCGCCAGCGATGTCCGCCGCCACGTGGTGCATGGAGTCTAGGAACGCCACAGCCCAGTAGTCGGAGACCACCGTGCCCTCGAAGCCCCATGTGTCACGCAGCAGTTGGGTGAGGAGGGTCTCGTCGGCGCCGCAGGGCACGCCGTCGATGTCGTTGTAGGCGTTCATCACCGAGCGGACGCCGCCGACGACCACCGCCTTCTCGAACGGCGGCAGGATCACATCGGCGAGTTCGCGCGGGCCCAGGGCGGCGGGCGCGTGATTGCGTGCTGCGCGGGAGACCGAGTAGCCGGCGAAGTGCTTCAGCGTGGCGACGACACCGGACGACTGAAGACCGCGCACATAGGCCAGCCCCAACTCCGAGACGAGGTACGGGTCTTCGCCGATGGTCTCCTCGACCCGGCCCCAGCGGTAGTCGCGTACGACGTCCAGCACAGGGGCGAGGCCCTGATGGACGCCGACGGCCGCCATGTCCGCGCCGATCGCCATGGCCATCCGGCGGACGAGCTCGGGGTTCCAGGTGGCTCCCCAGGCGAGCGGGGTCGGGTAGAGCGTAGCCTGCCAGGTGAAGAAGCCGGTCAGGCACTCCTCGTGGGCGACGGCGGGGATTCCGAAGCGGTTCGCCGCCACGACCCGGGCCTGGAGCGCGGCGAGCCGTGCGCGGCCGGCCTCCGGGTCGACGGGTGCCGTGCCGAACACCCGGGTCAGCTGCCCGAGACCGTCGACGACGGCCCTCTCGAAGCTGTCGGCGCCGCGGAAGCTGTCCTGCATGGGGGCCACGTCGCCGGACTCGTCGTGGTCCGGCCAGGTGCTGCCGAGCTGCCCGATCTTCTCTTCCACGGTCATGACGTCGAGCAGGGCCTGAGCGCGGACGGAGGCGGGCAGAGAGGGGTCGTTCCACAGCCCGGTCGTCGGGCGCTCCTCGCTGATCGTCACGGGGTCATCCATTTCTCTTGCGGGTGCCGCGAACGGCGTGGTGGGGGAGGTCGAAGGCGCTGTGCGCGGGCATGCCGAACCGACCTGTGGAGAAGGGAGGGTTCGGGGCGGCGGGGCCGCTACTTGCCGCCGGCGCCCATCAGGCCGGCGACGAGGGCTCGTCGGGCGAAGAGGTAGACGACGAGGATGGGGACGGCGGACATCAGCACCGCCGCCAGCAGGGCCGGGACGTTGGCGCCGTACTCTGAGACGAAGTTGTACAGGCCGAGCGTCACCAGCTTGTTGTCGTCCGACTGGGTCATGATCAGCGGGAACAGGAAGCCGTTCCACGCCTGGAGCGCGGTGAAGACGGCCGTGGTCGCGATGGCGGAACTGGACATCGGGACGACCAGCTTCACGAGCGTCCTTGCCGGGCTGGCACCGTCCAGCGCCATGGCCTCGTACAGCTCGGTGGAGATGTCCCGCATCCCGCCGCTGAGGACCAGCACGCTCACCGGCAACGCGAACGCCGCCGTGGGCAGGATGATGCCCCAGAGGGTGTCGTAGAAGCCCAGGTCGTTGACGATCAGGAAGAGCGGGATGATCACCGCCTGGGACGGGATCGCCAGGCCCAGGAGGAACAGCCGGAAGACTCCCGTGCTGATCCAGCCCCGCCCGCGGACGACCGCGTAGCTGATCGGGATCGCGAGGGCCAGCACGATGGCGACCGTGGCCGCCGCGACGACGATCGTGTTCCAGATGTACTGCAGGAAGCCGCTGTCCAGCACAGTGCGGACGTTGTCCAGCGTCAGCGTGGACGGGATCGACAGGGGACCCTTGTCGGTGTACTTCGACTGCGGCTGCAACGCGGTGTTCACCAGCGCGTACAGCGGGACTCCGATGATCAGGAGCCAGATGAACGCCGCCAGACCGGCGGCGTAGTTGGGGCGCGTCCTCACAGCCCCTCCAGGGTGCTCGTCATCTTGTCGTAGCCGCTCAGCTTGGTGAGCAGGACCGAGGCGCCGGTGGCCAGCAGGAGCAGGAACGCCGCGATGGCGCTGGCATATCCGTAGTCGTAGGTACGGAAGGCGGTCTGGTACATCGAGAAGGGCAGGATCGATGTGTCCGTGCCCGGGCCGCCGTTGGTCAGCAGCAGGACGATGTCGAACGCGGTGAGCCCGCCGACGACCATGAAGGTGGTCGAGGTGATGATCGTGTTGCGCAGCTGCGGCAGCGTGATGTGGAAGAACTGCCGCACCCTGCCCGCGCCGTCGATCGCGGCCGCCTGGTAGAGCGTGTGCGGCACGGCACGGGCCGCGCCCTGGTAGAGCAGGCTGTGGAACGGGATGAACTGCCAGCTGGTGACCAGCACCAGACAGGCGATCGCCCCCTGCTGCGTGCCGAGCGGGTTCGCACCGAAGAGCCAGTGGACCTTCGACGGCAGGCCGAAGTTGGGGTCCAGGAGCTGGCGCCACATGACCGCCGTGGCCGCCGTGGACAGCAGCAGCGGGAGGAAGAAGATCGCGGACAGGACGGCGCGGTTACGCTGCTGCCCTGCCGCCCACACTCCCAGCAGGATGCTGATCGGCGCCTGCACCACGATGTTGCCGATCAGCAGGGCCCCCGTGACGAGGGTGGACTGCCAGACCTGGTCGTCGGCGAAGAAGCGCGACCAGTTGTCCATGCCGGTGAACTGCGGGGCGTTCAGGCCGTCCCAGTGGGTGAAGGAGAGATACAGCACCCCGATCATCGGCGCTACGGCGAAGACCAGGAAGAACAGCAGCCCGGGAAGTGCCCAGGCCACGCCGGGCCGCTCCAGGGTGGGCGGAGCGGCACGGTCACGGACCCGATCCTTGCTCACCGGCCGTGAAGTCGTTGCGGAGACCACGTGGCGAGCCTTCCTACTTCTTCAGCGCCAGCACCGCGCTGACGAACTGTTCCGGCGAGCTCTGCCCGTTGAACAGCTTCTGGATCTCGGTGAGCAGCGGAGTACCCAGGGTCAGGCCGAGGGCCTGGTCCCAGGACTGGGTGAAGGTGGGGGCCTTCTGCACCAGCTCGTACTGGAACTTTGCGTACGCGGGGTCCGGGGCCTTCTCAAGGAACTTCGCGGCGTTAGAGGTGACCGGGACCTCGCCCTTGCCGACCAGCCCCTGGACGTAGCTGTCGCTGTACGCGGTCTGGAGGAACGCGGCGGCCGTGTCCTTGGGGGCGCTGGTCGTCACCGAGATGTAGTTGGTCGGGTTGCCGACCACGTTGGCGGCGTCTCCCTTGCCCCCTTCGACACTCGGGAACGGGACATAGCCCAGGTCGTTCTTGGCGAAGTCGGGGGCGTCGGCCTGCTGGGTAGCGTACTCCCAGGAGCCCATCAGGACCATCGCCGCCTTGCCCTTGGCGAGCAGGGTGGAGGTGCCGCCGGATCCGTAGTTGACCGAGCCGAAGTTCTTGCCGAAGGCGCCGCTGTCGACCAGCTCCTTGATCATCTGGGCGGTCCTGAGGACCGCGGGGTCCTTCCACTGCGTCCACTCGCCGCCCTCGATCTTCTGGAACAGCTCGGGGCCGGCGAGGCGGTCGACCAGGTACTCCACCCACATCAGCTCGGTCCAGGAGGAGCTGGCGTTGCCCGCCAGCGCGAACGGCGTGATGCCCTTGCCCTTGAAGGTCTTGACCAAGTCCGTCAGGTCGCTGTAGGTCTTCGGCGGCTCGACGCCGGCGTCGGCGAAGACCTTCTTGTTGTAGAAGAGGAACACGGGCTGGGTGCCACGACACGGGATGCCAACCAGCTTGCCGCCGTTCTTCCCGGCCGCCAGCGCCGACGGCAGGAAGTGCGACTCCAGCGCCGAGTCGAGCGTCACCAGCTTGCCCGCCTTGACGTAGTCGTCGAGGCTACCGCCGCCCCAGTTGAAGAACAGTCCGGGCATCTTCGAGGAGCCCATCGCCGTGCGCAGCTTGTCCTTGTAGCCGTCCGTGGCGATCACGGTCATGCTGACCTTGCCCTTGCCGGTGGAGTTGAAGGTGTCCACCGCCGACTGCTGCACAGAGTTGGTCGGGTCCTGCAGGGTCCAGAAGTCCGCCTTGCCCGTGGGCGAGGACGCGGAGCTGCCGGACGAGCCGCAGCCCGCCACGGTGACGCTCAGCGTGGTGGCCGCCGTCGCGGTGAGAAACCACCGTCGGGACACTCTGTTCATCGTTGAACACCTTTCGAGTCGGCTGGATCCCTCAGGCGGGTGTGCTCCGAATGCACTTCACCCGGCAGGCCGTCCCAGGCCTGCTTGCGCTGAGGGATGTGTTCGAGGGCCATGACCGTCAGGTGCTTTGCGTAAGGGTTGCGTCCCGTTGCTCCTGCGGCTGAGCTGGCGTCGGTCACGCTAAGCGGCGGAAATCCGTGGCGGCAATAACCATCCGCATGTCGGTTGCGAAAGACTTTCGCAACCCGGGGGCTTGCGGAATCGGGTCAGACCGGCCTGACCAGGTTCGCCAAGGGCGGGGCCGTAGACGTCCGCACGACCAGTTCCGTCGCCAGTTCCCGGCGTGACGTCGCCGGGGGCCTGCCGTCAGCCAGATGCAGCAGGACGCGTGTGGCCTCCTGGCCGAGCTCCCGGAACGGCTGCCGTATCGCGCTCAGTGGCGGTGAGGCCATGGCGGCCACCAGAGTGTCGTCGAACGACATGACCGACAGCCCGGCCGGCACGGCTACGCCGAGTTGCCGGGCGGCCTCCAGCGCGCCGAGGGCCTGGACGTCGCTCGCGGCGAACAGAGCCGTCGGTCTGTCACTCCGGTCCAGGACATGCCGGGCGGCGCGCAGGGCTTCGCCGTAGTCGAAGTCCGTCGACCTCACGAGCGCGGAGTCGTACGGGATCCCGGCCTCCGCCAGAGCGGCGCGGTAGCCGTGCAGACGCGCGGAACCGGCCAGGGAACTCGACCGGCCGGCCAGCATGCCGATCCGGCGGTGTCCGAGGTCGATGAGGTGCTGCACGGCGGTCGTCGCACCGTGCCAGTTCGTCACCCCGACGCTGGGGATGTCCTCGGACGGCGCGTTCAGGGGATCGACCAGCACCACCGGCAGCCCCTGGTCCACGATGCGACGCTGGTCCTGCTCGGCGAGGGCGGAGATGACGATGACGACTCCCGCCGTGCCCAGGGCCACGGACTCCTCCAGCCACCGGGCGATCGAGCGCCGACTTGTCGTCCCGACGACGGTGTGCACACCCACTTCGGCCGCCGACTCCACGATGCCGCGGACGACTTCCAGCGTGTACGGGCCGGCCAGGTCCCGGAAGACGGCCAGGATCTGCCGCGGCCGGCGCGCCCCGCTCTCCCAGTCGCGAACGTAGCCCCGCTCGGCGAGCAGCGCCTCGATCCGCGCCCTCGTCGCCTCGGACACATCGTGTCGTCGGTGCACGACCTTCGACACGGTCGCGAGGGAGACACCCACCTCGTCGGCTATGGCGGTGAGAAGCCCGTACTGGGCGTTCCGGCGCGACCTGGCTGGACCCGTCACTGCGGCGTGGACCTCCCTCTCGGCGTGCGCTGAGTGAACGTACACGCCGGCGCGCTCCCACGGTCCCGTACGAATCCCTCTCATAGCCCTCAGACCCGCGGAAATACGAGGGCTCCGATCTCACGAAAGTCTTTCGTAGCCAGCCGCGACAACTCTTGTAGGCTCCCCGCAGCCTGTTCGAGCCGCTCGGGCATGTCACCTTTCGGGAGGCCGGGGATGCCCGTGCACAGCGTCTACGACACACGACCCGCCGACCGCTGGGAGGACGCGTTCCTCTCCGGCAACGGCGAGTACGGGATCATGGTGTTCGGTCATCCGCACCGGGAGCGGATCGTGCACAACCATCACCGTTACGTGCTCCCCAACGAGTCCCTCGGGATGCGTCCGCCCGCTGTCGCCGACCGACTCGGGCATGTCCGCGACCTGATCCTCGCCGGGGATCGAGAGCGGGCGCAGCGCGAGTTCTCCGACGGTCGCACGATGGCCTGGACGCAGGCGTTCCACCCCGGACATGTGCTGCACCTGGACGCGCCGACCGGGGAAAGCCCCGTCGAGGACTATCGCCGGGTGACGGACTTCACCACCGGCGAGGTGCGGGTCAGCTGGTCGGACGGAGCGGGTGAATGGACACGGCGGGCGTTCGTGTCACGCACCGACGCCGTCGCGGTCGTCGAGATCACCGGTCCGGAGATCGACCTGGCCGTCCGGCTCTCCGGCGAGGTACCCGGCCGGCCGGCCGATGTCGCCTTCACGACGTTCGCGCAGGCCGTCGGGGACGGGGAGACGCGGCTCGCCATCGTGGCCCTGTATCCACCCGGACCGGGAGCTGTCGGATTCGGCGGTGAGACCCGGGTGGTGGCCACCGCCGGGCGGGTCACGGCGGAGGGGGACGTGGTCCGCGTCCGGGGAGCAGCGAAGGTTCTCCTGCTGACCCGGCTGGACCGGTGGGAACGTCTTCCGGACGTCGACGTCCGTCTGTTCCCGGCCGAGCCGCCCACCGACTACGACGGCCTGCTCGCCCGGCACGCGGCGGTCCACGGCGAGCTCTACGGGCGCGCGACCATCGATCTGGGCGCCTCCGACAGCGCACGTCAGCTGCCCGTCGGCGAGTTGATCGCCCGCGCCGACGCCAAGGAACTGGATGCCGCACTGGTCGAGGCGCTGTTCCGCTCCGGCCGCTACCTGCTCCTCAGCTCCAGCGGTGTCCTCCCGCCCCGCCTCACCGGCCTGTGGCTGGGCGAATGGGGAGCCGCCTGGTCCGGCGACTTCACCACGGACGCCAACATCAACCTGCAGATGGCTTCGGCGGTCCTCACCGGAATGCCCGAACTCATCATCCCGCACGCCGAGTTGATCGGCGCGCAGATCGACGACTGGCGCACCAACGCCCGCACGATCTACGGCACCCGAGGCATCCTCGCGCCCAGCCGCACCGACGGAGAACACGGCCTGCTCTTCCACCTCGACGACGACTGGCCCTGGACCATGTGGCTGGCGGGCGCGGACTGGCTGCTGTTCCCGCTGTACGAGTACTGGCAGGCGACCGGGGACGACGACTTCCTCGCCCGTACCCTCGCCCCCTGGCTCGTCGAAGCCGCCCTCTTCTTCGAGGACTTCCTCACCCGCGAGGACGCCGAGGGGCGCGTCCTCCTGGTTCCCTCCTACTCCCCCGAGGTCGGCCCGCGAGACGTGCGGGGCGTCGCGGGCGTGAACGCCACCATGGATCTGGCGGCCGCCCGGCACGCGCTCATCACCGCGGCCGACGTCTGCGCCCACCTCGGCATGGAGCAGGACGCGGCCGACCGCTGGCGCGCCCTGGCCGAACGGCTGCCGCCGTACCGGGTCGACGACCGGGGAGCGCTGGCTGAATGGGCGTGGCCGGGGCTGGAGACCGCCGACGACCACCGGCACATCAGCCACCTCTACCCGGTGTGGCCGCTGCACGAGATCACCCCCGACGACACTCCCGTCCTGGCCGCCGCCGCACACGAGGCGCTGCTGCTCCGCGGCGACGAGAACATGTCCGCCCACGGCAGCCTGCACCGCGCGCTGGTCGCCGCCCGCCTCAAGGACGGCGAAACGGCCAAGGCGAACGTCCTCAAGATCCTCGGCAGCGACATGGTCTTCCGGTCGCTGATGACCTCGCACAACCCCGGTCTGGAGATCTACAACGCGGACGCGGCGCACTGTCTGCCCGCAGTGGTCGTGGAGATGCTCGTAGACTCCCGTCCGGGAGTCGTGGAAGTGCTGCCCGCGCTGCCTCCGGAGTGGAGGACCGGCAGTCTTCGCGGCATCGGCACACGTGCCGGGGTGAGCGTCGACGAGCTGACGTGGGACGTGGAGAGACGCGTCGCGCAGCTCGTTCTCTCCGCGCGGCACGAGCGGGAGGTCGTCGTCCAGAGCCGACGCGCCGCTGACCAGCGTCACCTCGTGCGCCTGCGGCCGCACACTCCCGTCACAGTGACTGTCTGGCTCGATTGACGGAGCACGGACCGCGGTCTCACTCCGCGGCGACCTCGCGAGGCGCCGATGTCGAGGTGCGCAGAACGAGCTGCGTCGCCAGTTCGATCCGCGAGGAGGCGGGCGGCCTTCCCTCCGACAACTGGACAAGGACTCTGGTGGCCTCATGGCCAAGCTCCTCGAAGGGCTGGCGCACCGCGCTCAGCGGTGGACAGGCCATCGCCGCCACGTGGGTGTCGTCGAAGGACATGACCGCCAGGTCCTCGGGCACGCTGAGCCCGTGCTGGCGAGCGGCCTCCAGGACGCCGAGCGCCTGCGCGTCACTGGCCGCGAATACGGCCGTGGGCGGATCGTCAGAAGCCAGGATCCGCAGGCTGGCGAGCAGCGCCTCTTCGAAGTCGAAGTCGGTCGAGCGCACGATCGCCGGGTCGTAGGCAATCCCGGCCTCCTCGATCGCGGCGCGGTAGCCGTGCAGCCGGGCCGCCCCGGCCAGCGAGTGCGAACGGCCCGCGACCATGCCGATCCGGGTGTGCCCGAGCCCGATCAGATGCTGCACGGCTTCCCTGGCGCCGCTCCAGTTCGTCACGCCGATGCTCGGAATGTCGTGGGTGGGTGCGCTGAGCGGATCGACCAGCACCACCGGCAGCCGCTGCTCGATGATGCGGCGCTGGTCCTCCTCGGCCAGCATCGAGATCACGATGATCAGCCCGGCCGCGCCCAGAGCGACGCACTCCTCCAGCCACTGGGAGATCGAGCGATGCGCGGTCGTTCCGGTCACCACGTCGATGCCGATCTCGTCCGCCGCGTCCACGATCCCGCGCACGACCTCCAGGGTGTACGGCCCGGACAGGTCCCGGAACACCGCGATGATCTGGCGCGGCACCGCGGGATCCGGCTCCCCGGGTCGGACGTACCCGTGCCGCTCCAACAGCTCCTCGACCCGGGCACGCGTCGTCGCACCGACGTCATGTCGCCGGTGCACCACCTTGGAGACGGTGCTGAGCGATACGCCGACCTCGCTCGCGATGCTCGTCAGCAGACCGTACTGCGCTTCCCGGTGCGCCTTGCTCTGCGCTGTCACCTGATGCCTGTTCTCGTCATCGACACCGATGCGTCGCTCCACACCAGGTCTCTTGCAGCAGTTCGCCTGCAAGTTAACGGGACAACAGTCCGCAAACAAGACCTGGCCAGGGTGGTAGCTCCCAGCGGCTGCGGTAGCTGATACCGGCGTCACTCAGCTCTGGTACGCACTCCATGGGGGCGGGGAATCGACGCCGAGGATCACCTGGCCGCGGCCTCGCCCCGTTGGCGGACGAAACCGCCGAACGTCGGATGGTCAGGTGTTCCGTCGCCGCACTTCAGCAGCGGGGTCACCGGGGGCAGGGGGCTGGCGTTGACGGGCGACAGGGCGTCGAGGACAAGCGCGATGTAGCGGCGCCAGCCCTCTGTCTCGGGATCCATGTTCCACAGGACGCTGGTGAGCATTCCCATGATCCTCTGGACGTCGTCGGGGACGAGGTCGGCCCGGATGGCGCCGGCCTGCTGTCCGCGCTGGACGAGCAGCATCAGCGAGTCGAGGAACGGGGCGCTGATCTCCGTGGTGAGGGCACCAGAGTTCTGCGCGGCGGCCAGCGTGTTGCGCTCGCGGGCCGTCATGGCCAGCGCGGCTTCCAACAGGGTGACCAAGCCCTGTAGTGGGTCGTCGTCGTCCATGGCCCGCTCGATGGCCGGCGAGAGCCGCTCGCTCACACTCTGCTGGAGCGCGGCACGGACGAGTGCTTCCTTGTTCGGGAAGTGGCGGTAGAGCGTCGCGATACCCACGGCGGCGCGGCGGGCAATGTCCTCCAGCATCGCGTCGGGGCCACTCTCGGCGTACACCTCCCGCGCGGCTCGCAGGATCCTTTCGCGGTTGCGCGCGGCGACAGCCTGGTTCCGTCGTGGGACATCGGTGGTCATGGAGGAAGAGTAGCGCCGATAGTTGACTATCGGCATGGGATGGGGTTCGCTGCATCAGGAAGGTGATAGTCAACTATCGGCGTGGCCCTTCCGGCGGCGCCGTGTGCGGCTGAGGAGATCCCGATGAAAGTCGAAATCGAGGACGCTAAGTGCGTCGCCTCGGGGCAGTGCGTACTGGTCGCACCCGAGGTCTTCGACCAGCGTGACGATGACGGCATGGTGGTGCTGCTGACCGATACCCCGGGCCCGGACCTGCAGGACGCCGTCCGCGAGTCCGCCATGGTCTGCCCGGCCGTCGCCATCCGCCTGGTGGAGCGGTGAAACGGATTGTGATCGTCGGGGCGTCCGCGGGGGGTCTGGCCACCGCGGAGGCGCTGCGCCGGTTCGGGTACGAGGGCACGGTCACGCTCGTCGGCGACGAGCCGTATCTGCCGTACGACCGCCCGCCACTGTCCAAGCAGATCCTCTCCGGGGAATGGCAGCCCGACAGGATCCAGCTGCGCGGGAGGAGCGAGCTCGACTCCCTGGGGCTGGACCTGCGCCTGGGGATGAGGGCAACCGGCCTTGATATGGCGGCGCGAACGGTGACGTTGGCCGACGGCACGCTCGTGCGGTACGACGGCCTGGTCGTGGCGACCGGCGTGCGCCCGCGCGTTCTGCCGGACTGCGAGGGGGTTGCCGGAGTCCACACGCTGCGCACCCTTGACGACGCTCTGGCGTTGAAGGCACGGCTGCGCGCGGGGCGGAGGCTGGTCATCGTCGGCGCCGGATTCGTCGGTGCCGAGGTGGCAGCCGTCGCGCGGGGGCTCGGTGCGGAGGTGACGGTGCTGGAAGCGGGCCCGGTACCGCTCGCACAGGCCGTGGGTGAGCAGGCAGGACGATTCCTCGCCCGGATCCACCGTGACCATGGCGTCGCCTTGCGCACCGGAGTCACAGCGGCCGGGGTCCTCAGCTCCGGGCGTGAGGTCACCGGGGTCATACCGTCCGACGGCCGGGTGATCCCCGCCGACGACGTGCTGATCGCCATCGGCTCCCTGCCCAACACCGATTGGCTGGACGGCAGCGGGCTCACCGTGGACAACGGGCTGGTCTGCGACGAGTTCAGCGCCGCCGCACCCGGCGTGTACGCGGTCGGGGACGTGGCCCGCTGGTACAACCCGCTGTTCGGTACGGCGATGCGCGTGGAGCACCGTACCCACGCCGCCGAACAGGCCGTGGCCGTGGCCCGGAACCTGCTCGCCCCGGAACCGGGCCTTCGCCGCCCGTTCGCCCCGGTGCCCTACTTCTGGTCCGACCAGTACGAGATGAAGATCCAGGCGTACGGACATCTGCACGGACACGACGAAGCGGTGGTCGTGCACGAAGACTCGCGGGGCCTGCTCGTCGCCTATCGCACCGACGACCGGCTGAGCGGAGTCCTGGCCGTCGGTGTCCCGCCGAAGGCCCTGCGCGGCTGGCGGTCGCTCATCGCGGCCGGAACCACATGGCACCACGCCGTGTCGAAGGCGGCGGACGCCGCGTTCGCCGGCACGGCCCTCCCATAATCCCCCTTCCACGCTCTCCCCCCACTGGAGTCGTTCCATGAGCACCACGACCGACACGACGTGCCCCGCCCACGACGGCGAATCGCTTCCCGCCTTCCCCCTCGCGCGTGACGCCCGCTGCCCGTTCGACCCGCCCGCGCAGTACGCCGACTGGCGCCGCGAGAACGGTCCGCGACGGGCGATGTTCTACGGCGAGCCCGTGTGGGTGGCGAGCCGGTTCGCCGACATCCGAGCGGCCCTCACCGACCCGCGCATGAGCGCGGACAACACCCAACCGGGCTTCCCGTCCGTTCAGGCTCCGGCCGCTCAGGAGACCCCGCCCTCCTTCACACGCATGGACGACCCGGAGCACGCCCGGCTTCGCCGCATGCTCACCGGGGAGTTCACCGTCAAGCGGGTCGGGCAGATGCGGCCGCAGATCCAGGAGCTTGTCGACGAATTCCTCGACAAGATGGTGGAGGAAGGACAGTCGGCGGACCTCGTGACCGCGTTCGCGCTGCCGGTCCCCTCGATGGTCATCTGCCTGCTGCTCGGCGTGCCGTACGAGGACCACGAGTACTTCCAGGGCCAGAGCACGACCCTGCTGAGCCAGGCCGCCTCAGGCGATGAGAAGAGCGCGGCCATCAACGCTCTGTACACGTACATGCTCGGCCTGGTGGAACGCAAGGAGCGGGAGCCGGACGACGCGCTGCTGAGCCGACTGGTACGAGAGCGTGTCGAGACCGGTGAGCTCAGCCGCGAAGAACTGGCGATGAACTCGATGACCCTGCTGTTCGCCGGGCACGAGACCACGGCCAACATGATCGGCCTCAGCACGCTGACCCTGCTGGAGAACCCCGAGCAGCTCACGCGCGTCCGCGACACCGAAGACCCCGCCCTGGTCGCAGGCGCGGTCGAGGAACTGCTGCGCTACCTGACCATCCCCCTCGATGTCGTCGTCCGCGTCGCGGTCGAGGACCTCACCATCGGAGACCAACTCATCCGGGCCGGCGAGGGAATGGTGATGAACCTTCCCGCCGGCAACCGGGACGCGGCCTTCGTCGACCGGCCCGACACCTTCGACATCGACCGCAGCGCCCGCGGCCACCTCTCCTTCGGCTACGGCGTCCACCAGTGCCTCGGCCAGTCCCTGGCCCGGGCGGAACTCGAGATCGCGCTGCCCACGCTCCTGCGCAGGCTGCCGGGGCTGCGGCTGACCGTGCCCTTCGAGCAGGTCGAGTTCCGCTACGACATGAGCACCTACGGCGTGCGCGCACTGCCGGTCACGTGGTGACGTCTTCCGCGCCGGCCCGCTGCACAACGACGCGCTCAACACCAAGGAGAGGCACATGAGGGGACTGCGGGGTAAGAGGATCATCATCGCCGGAGGCGCGACCGGGATCGGCGCCGCGACGGCCGAGCGGCTCGCCGAGGAAGGCGCCTCGGTCATGGTCGGCGACATCAACGTCGCGGGTGCCGAGAGCACCGTCAAGCGCATCACGGAGGCAGGCGGGAACGCCATCGCCGCCGAGTTCGACCTCGGCAACGAGAACTCGATCCAGGAGCTGGTTGCGGCGACCGTCACCGAGTTCGGTGGCGTCGACGGGCTCTACAACGTCGGTGCCGACCTCTCCGAGCCCACCCTCGGCCGGGACACGGACCTGCTCGCCATGGACCCGGCGGTGTGGCGGCGCACGCACGAGGTGAACCTGCTCGGCTACGCGCTGACCTGTCGGTCGGTCCTTCCGTATCTCCTGGACCAGGGCGGCGGCGCCATCGTCAACACCTCGTCGAACGCCGCGTGGATCGGCGAACCGGAACGCCCCGCGTACGCCGCCTCCAAGGCAGGGATCAACGCCCTCACCCGGCACATCGCCTCCCGCTGGGGCAAGGAGGGCATCCGGTGCAACGCGGTGGCGCCCGGCCTGGTCCTGGGCGACAAACCGCAGGGCGACTACGTGCCGCCCGCGTACCTGCAGGTCACTCGGAGCCCGCGGCCCGGCGAACCTGCGGATCTCGCCGCCACGGTCGCCTTCCTGCTCTCCGGCGACGCGGCCTGGGTCAGTGGGCAGGTCTGGTCGGTCTGTGGCGGAATGAGTCTGCGTGACTGAGGAACCGACCACTTCCCGCAGCGGTCGCCCCTGCCGGGCGAAGACACCACAGCAAGAGAGCGACGAGGCAAGAAGGTGAAGAAGATGACGCACAGTACGGTGCAGGACTTCCAGGGCAGAACGGTGGTGATCACCGGGGCCAGTGCCGGGATCGGGGCCGCGGCGGCGCGCCGGTTCGCCGCGCTGGGGGCCACGGTCGCGGTCGTGGGACGGTCCAAGGACAAGACGGCTGCCGTCGCGGCCCAGGTCGGCGGCAGGGCGCACCTGGTGGACTTCGGTTCACTGGACAGCGTGCGCGGCCTCGCCGCCGACCTGCTGGCCGCCTACGAGCGGATCGACATCCTCGCCAACAACGCGGGCGCGATGTTCGCCGACCGCCGGACCAGTGCCGACGGCCACGAGATGAACTTCCAGGTCAACCACCTGTCACCGTTCCTTCTCACGAACCTGCTCCTGGACCGGCTGGTCACGTCCCCGGACGCCCGGGTGATCAACACGGGGAGCCTGCAGTACCGCAAGGGCCGCCTGGACCTGGATGACGTCGACGGCAGCGAGGTCCCCTACAACTCGCTCAAGGCGTACGGCGCATCCAAACTCGCCACGGTCTTGTTCACTCAGGAGCTCGCGCGACGCATGGCGGGCACCAGCGTCACCACCTCGGCCTTTCACCCCGGAGGGGTCGCCACCGAAGTCAACAGTGACAACCGATTCCAACGGCTGGTCATGGAGTCCTGGCTGGGCAGGCGCATTCTGCTCAGCCCCGAGCAGGGCGCGGAACCTCTCCTGCACCTGGCCGCCGTAGCCGACCCTCAGTCGGTCAACGGCGCCTACTTCCACCGCCTCACCCGCGAGGAACCGAAGAACGAGCAGGCACATGACCCGCAGTTGGCCCGGCAGTTGTGGGAACGGTCGGCCGAGCTGACCGGCATCCCTGTGCCGCACCGGCCGTAGTGCCTCCGTGGCGGCGATCGACCGGCAGCACTGACGAGGAGCGGGAGGTAGGGAGAACATGAGGGGACTGCGGGGCAAAAGGATCATCATTGCCGGCGGGGCCACCGGAATCGGCGCCGCCACGGCCGAGCGACTCGCCGAAGAAGGCGCCTCGGTCGTCGTCGGCGACATCAACCTGGCGGGCGCGGAGGCCACCGCCAAGCGCGTCAGTGGAGCCGGCGGGACGGCGTTCGCCTGGAAATTCGACCTCAGCGACGAGGACTCGATCCGAGAACTTGTCGACCGGACCGTCACCAAGTTCGGAGGAGTCGACGGTCTCTACAACGTCGGCGCCGACCTGTCGCCGGACACCATTGGCAGGGACGCCGACCTGCTGGGAATGGACCCGGCTGTGTGGCGCCGCACCTACGACGTGAACCTCCTCGGCTATGCGCTCACCTGCCGCACCGTTCTCCCGCACCTGCTCGGGCAGCGGGGCGGAGTCATCGTCAACACCTCGTCCCAGGCGGCGTGGGGTGGTGAGCCGGAGCGCCCCGCGTACGCCTCGTCCAAGGCCGGTATCAACGCACTGACCCGCCACATCGCCTCCCGTTGGGGCAAGGAGGGCATCCGCTGCAACGCGGTCGCCCCCGGTGCGGTCATGGGCGAGACACAGCTGCGGATGGGGATCATCGATGAGCAGATGCAGGCGATGGCTCTGCAGATGCAGCGGAGCCCGCGCCTCGGAGTGCCCTCCGACCTCGCCAACGCCGTCACCTTCCTCTTCTCCGACGACGCGGAATGGATCAACGGCCAGACATGGTCCATCTGCGGAGGCATAAGCCTGCGTGAGTGAATCGCGTGCCGCAGCGCAGTCGCTCTGACCTGCGCCGTCTTCCCTGCGGTTCTCCGAGGCCCCCTGGCCAGGAGGGGCCGGCAGGATCGAGGCCACCGTGACCTCGATCCTGCGCATGTCACTGACACACGACCAGCACGTGCACGCCGGCGGGGGCGCAGGGACCTTCATCGAGCACCTAGCCGTGGCGCTGTCCGACCTCTCGGCATTCGAAGTCGAAGAGGTCGAGTAAGCCCGTCAACATCGCCCTTTACACGGGCCTCTCTGCGCGCATTCGCGGTCCGGCGGCGATTCTGCCGACCACCGAAGGCCGCTTCGTACCTCACACAGGCTTCGTCAGCCCACTACGGTCCGAGCGGCCTGCTCGTGTGCCTCCAGGAGCTCCAGCAAGGCCCGGAGTGCGTTCATCGGCCGGCCCTGTCGTCGGCCCTCGTCGAGGCTCCTGTACATGGATTCCACGCCCTGCGCACGAACCTTGCCACCGTGGTGGAAGCGTTCGAAGGCCGGGGAGTCCATCGGCAGCATGTCCCGTTCGGACTTGACGTGCACCATCTTGTTCACGCGGGGGCCAATGACCAGGGACAACGCCTTGCCCCGCCAGCCGTGTTGCGGCTGCGTGAGGATTTCCTTCTGGGCCTGGCAGGCGAGGCGCCAGAGTCGCTTGTTCCGCGTGACGGTGGCGATGTCGGCCCATCCCTCCAGTTCGAACGCCACGTAGACCGGAAAGGCGATGGTGGAGAAGATGCTGGACATGTCTTTGCTGAACCGGGCGCACTTGGAGACACCGGAGCGCTCGTAGAGCGCGGCGAACCGCTTCGCGGCCGCCGGGTTGCCGGTCTCGACACGGAAGCCTTTACGGCTCTTGGGATGCCTGTAGCAGATGGCTGCCTGTGCGACCTTCGCCGGATCCGTCGGCGGATGCACCGGAAGGCCGGCGCCGGCCTGATGGCTGAGCATGCCGAGGAAGCCGTGCAGCAAGCGGCTTTCGGGAATGCCCATCGTCTCCAGGTAGTGTTCGCGCACGCCCATGCCGAAGGCACACATGATGACGGTCGCGTCGGACGGACGGATGGCGTCGCCGAGAGCACGCAGCATGTCCGTACCGGCCTCGCTGAGGCTGGCGTGACCGTCGAGTGTGACAAGGACGAACTCGAAACGCCGCCCCGCCAGTTCGGAGACATCCTCGACGATGTCGTAGCCATCGAAAGTCTTCAGTGAGACGTCGTCGTAGCAGTAGAGCCGCTGCGGGGCTTCGAAAGCGGCCTTGCGTCCGGGGCGGACCAGGAAGGTGACGTCGGCGTCGCCCAGGCTGAGGTGATAACCGACGGGGAGTCCTGTCGCGCCGGCTCCGACGATAAGGACTGCGGGCTTGGTCATGGATTGCTCCTGGTCAACACGTGATTGCTCGACATCGGTCCGCTGGGGTGGTCGGTACCTCGGGGCGCCCCCGGCCCCGCGCCGGTACGGCTGCTTCGGCGCGGCCGTGCCGGCCGGTCTTCGGGTCGACGGTTCAGCCGTCGGCCGAATCGGCCGCACCCGGGAATTGCCCGCCCGCGGGACCTCGGACGGCACTGCCGGTCAGTCCCCTCACCCGGTCGACGGGCACCATGACTCCCGGAGTCTCTACAAACAAGCGGTACGCCTCTTCAGGGCTGAGTCCCTCGGAAGGCTCCCCCGGGAAGTACGGCTTGACGTAGACGGGTGTCTCGGGCTCAGTGCGCCAGCTATCAGCGAGGGTGCCGATATCCACCGCGTCGTAACCGAGGGCGTCCAGCAGGTTGGCCGCCTGACCCTTGGCGTCCACGCTGTCGCCCGCGATGGGCAACGCGCTGCGGTCCTCGGCTCCGGAGACCCGGGCGAGGGTGACCAGACGGTGGAAGTCGATGTTGTTGAACGCCTTCACCACACGCGCGTCGGCCAGATGCCGCTGGACGAGTTCGCTGGAGGTCGCCACCTTCGCGTCCAGCTCGGCGATGCTGCCATCGCGGTCCGGGTAGTAGTTCATCGTGTCGAGCACGGTCTTGCCGGCCAGGGCGGCGGCGGGCAGCTTACGGTAGGCGCCCAGCGGAATGGTGGCCACCACCAGGTCGCCTGCCTCGGCGGCTTCGGCCGGCGTCGCCGCGCGGGCCCGTGTACCGAGTTCGGCGACGAGGCCGGCGAGGGATTCCGGGCCGCGGGAGTTGCTCAGCACGACGTCCAGGCCGGCGCCGACAGCCAGGCGGGCCAGTGAGCCGCCGATCATGCCGGCACCGATGAGTCCGAGCGTTTTCGTCATAGGGCTACGTCTCCACGGGGTGGGTGAAGTAAGGGAAATGTGGTGCCGGGGTCGGCGGACTCGCCTCGCCACGGGCTGCGCGTGACCTGTAGATGCGCCGTCGACACTTGGCCGGCCGTCGCCTTGGTCCCAGGACGATGCCAGGCGCCAAACCCCCAACGGGAGGAGGTGTTTCGGGTCAGCGCTTCGATACCGGCCTTGGAAGCTGCGTATGCGGGGCGCTCGGGCTCACCGACCCACGCGACGGACGAGGTGTTGCCGATGACCTCGCCACCCTGCCTGAGGGAGTGCGGGAGAACCGCTCGCACGACCGGGGCGCCCTCCTCAGCGAACCGCTCCGCGGAGGCAGCGCCGACGCCAGTGGCACCACCGGCGATGACCATCCTCCTGCCCTGCGGTTCCCTCATGATCCTCTCAGTTCCTTTGAGCAGGCCCCATACCGAGGGGACCCTCGCTCGCGGGCCCCGGGACGCGCTGGCGCCGTCGGCCACGACAGAGACCAGAAACGATACCCAGCTATCGAATACCTCGGAGTCAACCGCACCATCGAGCGATAGTCAACTATCGAAACCTCGGTCGCGAGCCGAAAGGCCCCAAGGACGCACGGCCATCGGCCCGCGAAGCGGGCGCATTCCTGCAGTGGCCATGGACCGATGCACCAATTCGTGCAAGCTACCGTCCCGAACCGCAGGCCTTCGTAGCCTGACGCCACCCAGCCCGCCTCAGCCCCCACGAGGTCGCCATGCCGGTTTCGCCTCCCCACGACGACGCGGCCGACCGCCTTTCCAGGCGTCGCTTCACCCGAGCCACAGCCTTTGCACTCGCCGCCGGCCTCAGTTCGGTCGATCTCGCATCCCCGGCGTCGGCCATCGGAGCTGGCGGGCGAGCGTACTACGACCGTGCCCGCAGACTGGCGGGGAGCGACCCGGTTCTGCTCGCCCTCGCCACGGGGATGGACCCCGCCACCCCTCCGGGCACGAGTCCGCCGGCGCCGGAACCCGTGAAGCTCTTCGACAACCTCGCCCTGCTGAGCATGGGCCCGGTCTCCGCCATGGCTGTGCTGACCCGTGAAGGGGTCGTGCTGATCGACGCGCTCACCGCCCCGGAGGATGCTGAGAACGTTCTCGTCCCCGGACTGCGGTGCGTGGGCGCCCGTCCCGAGATGGTCAAGTACGTCGTCGTCACACACGGCCACTTCGATCATTTCGGGGCCGCGCAGTACTTCGCCGACCGCTACGGAGCACGTGTTCTGATGTCGGCAGCCGACTGGGATCTCCTCGATCGCACCCGTCCGGCGAACGCCCCCGCCCGAGACCTGGAGATCACGGATGGGCAACGGATCACGCTCGGCGGCACGACGCTCCACTTCTATCACACACCAGGCCATACGGCGGGCACCGTCTCGGCGATCCTGCCCGTACGGGCGGCCCGTGAGCGCCACATGGCCATGCTGTGGGGCGGCATCAGGCCACCCGCCGCACCCGGGGACCTGCGCACCTACCTGGCGTCCATCGAGTCCTTCCGGGTCCGGATGCGACAGGCCGGGGTGGACGCCGAACTGTTCAACCACCCCGCCGACTACACGCTCGAACGCGTGGAACAGCTTCACAGCCGGCCCGGTGGGCCGAATCCGTTCATCCTCGGCCAGTGGCGGACGCAGCACTTCATGACGGTGATGGCGCTCATGGTGCGCGGCAGGATCGCCGACGCCGAAGCGCCCACCACGTAGAACAGCGAGGTCCTGACGCCGTAGCCGTACCGTGCTTCGCCGTCGCGCCGCCCGATCTCCGTCGGCGGCACCCAGGGGGTGTCACCGACGGTCGGCATGAGTGGCAGCCATCGGCGCGATCCTCCGCGCACCGGGTCGACAAAGCCGGGGAAACCGCGAGTCCGCTGCCTACGCCCGCACAAAGGCCCAACGGACGGCGAACCGGACGAGCGCAACCCGGGCGAGGCCAGCGATGAACACGGCGGAGACGGCCGATTCGACCCCACGCGCGGTCATCACGATCACGCGACCGGATCCGTTCCAGCCGACAAGCTCGCGCCTGCGGCGTCAGGCGTCGGTCGAGTCGCCGACGCCGAGGTGCGCGCTCTCGGGCTTGGTCAGCGCGCCGATGACCTTGCCGTAGAGGTTCTCGCCGATCGGGTTCAGGATTCCGTTGTGGACGTCGATGGTGCGGGCGGGGTTGAGCTCGCGGATGTAGTCGACGACCTCCTCGGACTTGCTCCAGGGGGCGGCGATCGGGAACAGCAGCGTCTGCACGGCGCGGTCCGGCAGGGTGAGCGCGTCACCGGGGTGGAAGAGCGAGTCGTCGATCAGGAAGCCGACGTTCTGGCTCTTGGGCAGGTCCGGGTGGATGGCGGCGTGGAACTCACCGTAGACGTTCACATCGAAACCGGCCGCGGTGAACGCGTCGCCCTGGCCGACCGTGTGCACCCTGCCGGGGAAGGCCGCCGCCAGCTGGTCGGTCACCGTGCTGTGACTCCACAGCTCGGCGGCCGGGTTGGCCTCCAGCGCGGCCCGGATCCGCTCCTCGTTGAAGTGGTCCGGGTGCTCGTGAGTGACGAGGAACGCGTCGGCGCCCGCCGCCTCGTCCGGCGCCCCGAACAGGCCGGGGTCGAGGACCAGGACACGTCCGTCCTTCTCCAGACGGACGGACGAGTGGGTGTTCTTGGTGAGCTTCATGGTCTGACTTTCTTTCCGGGGTACGGAGCGGAGCCGTGGGTCTTCAGGTTGTCCGCGGCGGAACCGAAGCGCATGTCGGCCGGCCTCGTGCAACACCAGTCCTAACGAACCGTTTCAGAGGTACATTCCCATTCGCCAGTACCCACTTCTAGGTTAGTTTTGTAGATTGAGCCTTTTTCTTGACATCACAGGCATTCCCAAAGGGTATGGCGGCCGTCCCTTCCGTGTGACGAACAATCCCCGTCGCCGGTACCCACCCATGAGTTATTTTTTGAGGATGACGACTTCTGTTGAGACCGCGGGTGAGGGGCCTGCCACCTTTCGGCGGGACTGCGCGACTCGGACGGTCCTCGATCACGTCACGAGCCGCTGGGGCGTACTGATCCTGCTCGCGCTGGCCCGGTCCACCATGCGCTGGGGCGAACTGCGGAAAGTCGTCGACGGGATCAGCGACAAGATGCTCAACCAGAACCTGCGCATCTTCGAGGTCGACGGACTCGTCACCCGCACCTCCTACCCCGAGGTGCCGCCCCGCGTGGAGTACTCCCTCACGCCGCTGGGTCGTGATCTGGTCGACCACATGCTGCCGCTCACCCGCTGGATCGCCCTCCACGCGGACGACATCGTCGGCACGTCCGCCACCGGGTCCTCCACCGGCTGACGGCGGGCCTCACCCAGCGCTCACGGGAACGGTGGCGACCCGCCGGCCGTGATCGTCGAGAATGTGGCCGTACAGCTTGATCGTGCGGTAGGCGATGCTTCGGTCGTGCACGAGGAGTTCGGGCACGGTTTCGTTCAACTCGCATTCCAACCGTCGGACATCGACGACGGAGTGGAGACAGCTCACGAGCAGGACGTTGCGCGGACCTGCCAGCGCGACGCAGGTCCGCGTCTCGGGTCGTCGTCGAAGCCGGTCGCCGATCCGCGCCAGAGCGTGCGCCGGGGCGCTGCACCAGTAGACCGCCGTGACCGGCCAGCCGGCCGTCGCGCGGGCGAGTTCGCAGCGCAGGACAAGACACCCTGACGCCGTCAGTGCCTCGACACGTCGCCGCACGGTGGCGGGGCTCATCGACAGCTGACGGGCGAGCGAGGCGTTGCCGACGCGTCCGTCCGTATGCAGTGCGGCGACGATCGCACGGTCGGTGGGGGTCAGCGTCCTGCCGCGTGTCCCGACCACCGTTGTGGCCCGCCGCAACCTGTTCTGTTGTGCGGGGTCGAGCAGGTCGAGACGCCACCCGCCGGCTTCGGCGAGGAGACCGGTGACGAAGTGACATCGGATGCCGGAGACTCCCGGCATCCGGCCGAGCCGTCCGTCCACGAATTCCGACATGGCCGCGAGATCCTCGGTGTCGACACCGACGATCAGATCGCCGCTGCCGGCGACATGGTCGATCGTGAAGGCCCGCGGGTCGCGTGCGAGTTCATCAGCGACCTCGCGAGCGCGTCCAGGTCGGCAGTCGACCTCGACCACGGCCGAGCAGAGCGAGTCCGCCAAACCGGGTGTCGGTGAGGTACAGATCCATGACCACCCGCCCTCGACCAGACGGGCCCACCTCCTGCCCACGGTCGCCGGATCCAGACCGAGGACCGACCCCAGTAACTGCCATGTGGCCCGCGGATGGATCTGCAGGGCGTTGACCAATTCCAGATCCGTCTGGTCCGGGCTGCTCGATTCCTGCATCACAGGCCGAGTTCGGACGTTCTCATGCATCGTGTCAGTGACCTCCCTGCTGCGTCGCACCATGGCTCCGACATCCCGACACCGCTGTCGAGAGGAGCCGCCGCATGACGATCAGCAACGCAGTGCGAGAGGACGTGAGGACGGAGACCGACCCGGTCCGCCTGGTCCATGACCCCTTGGGCCGGTTGCGGCCGCCGACCTTCCACTCCCCGGAGGCGGAGCGACAGCACCGCAAGGAACGGCTGGCCGGCGCCCTGCGCATCTTCGGCCGCGAGGGATACAACGACGGGGCGGCCGGCCACATCACCGTGCGGGATCCGATCGACCCCAGCACGTTCTGGGTGAATCCGCTCGGGGTCAGCTTCAACCGCGTGCGCGTGTCGGACCTGCTGCGCATCGACTCGTCCGGTCAGGTCATCGACGGCGACCGGCCGGTGAATCCCGCCGCGTTCTGCATCCATGCCGCGATCCACCGGGCCCGCCCCGACGTGATGGCGGCGGCCCACGCGCACACGAAGTACGGTCTGGCGTTCGCCAGTCTCGGCAAGCCGCTCGCGCCGCTCACCCAGGACGCGTGCGCCTACTACGGCCAGCACGCCGTCTTCGAGGAGTTCGGAGGGCTGGTCGTCGACTCCGAGTACGCCGACCGCCTCGCCCGCGCGCTGGGTCCGCACAAGGCGCTCATCCACCGCAACCACGGCCTGATCACCGTGGGTGACTCGGTGGACGCGGCCGCCTGGTGGTTCATCGGCCTCGACCGGTCCTGCCAGGCGCAGCTCGTCGCCGAGGCGGCGGGCACACCGATCGAGATCGACCGCGCCAACGCCGAGCTCACCGCGGCCCAGGTGGGACGCCCGTTCATCGGCTGGCTCAGCTTCCAGCCGATGTGGGACGACATCATCCATGACCATCCCGACCTCCTCGACTGAGCAGGTCGACCTCGTGATCCGAGACGTCGTCCACGGCCTACACCGCGCGGTACTCGGCGGTGCCACGGTCGAGGACGACATCTCCCTTGCCGTTGACCGTCTGGAACAGGGCGCGGCCGTCCTCGTCCCACACCCGCGCGGTGAGCACGTCACCGGGCATCACCGGACGCGAGAAGCGGGCCGACATGGACCGGAGCCGACTCGGCCGGCCGGCCCCGACGGTGTGCAGAAGTGCGCGGCAGGTGAATCCATAGGTGCACATGCCGTGCAGGATCGGGCGCGGGAAGCCGGCCCGTTCGGCGACGGTGGGGTCCGAGTGCAGGGGATTGCGGTCACCCGTGAGGCGGTAAAGCAGCGGCTGGTCCCGGCGGGTCCGGTACACGACCTCGTGGTCGGGCTTGCGCGCGGGGAGTTCCCAGGGAGCGGCCTCGGGACCCCGCTCGCCACCGAATCCGCCTTCGCCCCGGACGAAAAAGCCACCAGTACTGGTCACCAACGGCTGTCCGGTCCTGACGTCGATCGCCGTGCTCTCCTGGACCAGGAGCGCGGCCTTCCCCTTGTCGTAGGCGCCCGTCAGGGTCGAAATCGCCCGGACGCCGCCCGCCGGCGGAATCGGGGCGTGGAAGAGTACGGACTGCTCGGCGTGCACGAGTCTGGCCACGTCGAAGTCGCCCAGCGCCCGGGGGCTGCGCGCGGCCGCGACCACGCACCCGAACGTCGGGACGACCTGTTGCTCGATGCCATGGGAGTTCTCGGTGGTGAACGCGAGCTCCTCTGCGGGCTCGTCCGCGCCCGCTCCGACAGCGAGCGCGTAGAGCAGCGTGTCCCGCTCGGTCCATTCGCGTAGGACCGGTTCGGTCGGCCGGCCGAGCAGATCAAGGTTGAGACTCATGCCGAGCATGATGCCGACGGCCTGACGAGTAACGCCCTCGGGCGATGGATGTCCCGCTGAGAGGAACATTCGAGCGCCCCTCGCCGCGCCCTCCGGCTGCGAACTTAACGTCCCTGACACAGCGCAGCACCGGAGCCCGGCGCATCGGGCCCGGCACGCGGCAACCACGCGAGGGAGAGGGGTTGATCGCGCTGAACGCGTTCGAGGGTGTCCGGGTCCTGGACTTCACGACCGGGATCGCCGGCCCGCTGGCCGGGACGTTCTTCGCCGACTTCGGGGCCGACGTCCTCAAGATCGAGCCGCCCGACGGCGACCCGGAGCGTCGTACCGCCTCCTTCGTGCCCTGGAACCGCGGCAAGCGTGCCGCCACCGCCGCGCTTGATGAGCCGGCCGATCGGGCGCGGGTCCGCGACCTCGTCGCCCGGGCCGATCTGGTCCTGGTGCGCGAGACCGCGGTACTCACGGACTGGGGCATCGACCCCGACGCCCTGCTGGAGACCGAGAACTCGCCGGTGATCCTGCGACTTCCGGTGTGGCAGGGGCGGACGCCGTGGGCGGGCGGCCACGAATCCCAGGCGCTCCTCGCCGCCGCCAGCGGGTACTCGCGCCGCCAGTCCTCGTACGACGGCGGGCCCGTGGACATCGTCTATCCGCACCTGCTGTACATCCAGGCGCTCATGGGCGCGACTGCGGCCGCGGCGGCACTCACCGAGCGGCTGCGGTCCGCGCGCGGCCAGATCGTCACGGTGGACGGCATGCACGCGGTGGCGGAGGCCTTCACCGGCAACTACACGCTCGATCCCGGTCTGCCCGTCCCGGACTCGGGTGTGGGGCCGGGGGGCGCCAATCCCACGTACACCCATTACCAGGCGTCCGACGGCAAGTGGTTCCTCATAGCGGGGCTCACGCCGAAGTTCCAGGCGATGATCCTTCGTGCCATCGGCGAGCAGTGGATCATCGACGACCCGCGGATCGCCGGGGACCTGACGTCCGTGTACGCCAACGAGAACCGGGAGTGGGTCCGCGCCCGCATCAAGGACCGGCTGGCCACCCGTACCCGCGAGGAGTGGCTGACCACGCTGCGCGACGCGGGTGTCCCGTGTGCGGTCCTCAACGAGCCGCACGAGGCGTTCGGCCATCCGCAGAGCCGGGCGATCGGCATTCGCCAGGAGGTGAAGGACGCCACGTACGGTCAACTCACCATCGTGGGGCAGCCGGTGACCCCTCAGCGCACTCCGCCGGTCATCAGGGGCGGGGCGCCGGAAGGGGGCAACTCACTCGGCGACCTCGACTGGCTGCCCCGAGACGCGTCCTCGCCCGGCACCACCGGGGGGTGGAAGGGCCGCACCGGAGGCTCCGGCGGGGAGGGACCGCTGGCCGGAGTACGCGTACTGCTGCTGGGTTCCTTCGTCGCAGGACCGTACGGGGCGTTCCTGGTGGGTCACCTCGGTGCCGATGTCATCAAGATCGAGCCTCCCGAGGGCGATCCGTGGCGCACGCGCGGCTTCTACTACAGCGACGGCATGCGCAGCGTCGCCCTGAACCTCAAGGACCCGGCCGCTCACGAAGTGTACCTGCGGCTGGCCGCCGACGCCGATGTCATCGTGGACAACCTGCGCCCCGGAGTCCCGGCCGCGCTGCGTGTCGGGTACGACGACGTGGTGAAGGTCAACCCCGACATCGTGACCGTCTCCCTGACCGGTTTCGGGCAGGAGGGACCGCTGGCCATGGAGCCCGGGTTCGACCCGGTGCTGCAGGCCTGGAGCGGCATGAGCGTCGCGCAGGGTGGCGACCACACGCCGGTGTTGTACACGGTGCCGGTGAACGACGTGTGCGGTGCGGGCCTGATCGCGTTCGCGGCCTGTCTCGGCCTGTTCCACCGGTGCCGTACCGGTGATGGCCAGCCGATCACCACGTCCCTCGCCGCTGCGGGCATGTTCATGCAGTGCGGCCAGCTCGTGGAGGGAGCGACCGAAGTGTCCGCTCTCACCGGCGGCCGTGATTTCGCCGGTCCCGGCGAACTCGACAGCTACTACCGCGTGGCCGACGGCTGGGTGCGGGTACAGGCCCTCGCCGGGACAACGGCCGACGATCTGCGCACCGTGCTCGCCGCCTCCGCGGACTGCGCTCTGGAGGAGGCCTTCGCGTCCCGGACCACCGAGGACCTCCTGGCCCGCCTGTACGCGGCGGGAATTCCCGCCGCCGCTGCACGGCTCGCCCGCGATGTCGTGCTCTCCGGGGACCATCCGGGACGCTTCGAACTCCACCGCCCCGCAGAGGACATCCGCTACTACCGCCCGCAGCGCTATGCGGAGTTCAGCCGCACCCCGTACGACCAGCGGATGCGGCCGCCGGGCGGAGGCGAGCACAGCCTGGAGATCCTCGCCGAACTCGGGCTGTCCTCCGACGAGGTGGCAGACCTCCTTGCCGGCAAGGCCGTACACGCCGGCGGCCCCATGACGCCGCGTGTCCTCAACCCCTACCGCTGAGTCTCCGTCCCAGTGACCCGAACGACGAAACGAGCCCCAGAATGCCAGCTCCGCCCCGGACCAAACCGGTTCCGATCGCCACTCCGGTCACCCAGGAGTACTGGGAGGCCACCGCCCGTCATGAGCTGCTGATCCAGCGGTGCGTCACCACGGGGAAGACCTTCACCTATCCGCGCCGGTACTCCCCCTATGTCGTCGGCGGCGAGGTCGAGTGGGTCAGGGCCTCGGGGCGCGGCCGCCTCTACTCGTACGTGATCAATAACCTTCCCGGCCCCGGCTACCAGGATGAGACGCCGTACGTCATCGCGATCGTCGAACTCGCCGAAGGGCCCCGCGTGTTGGCGAACCTCGTCGACATCGAGCCGACTCCCGGAGCCCTGCGGATCGACATGCCGTTGGAGGCTGTCTTCGAGCCGCGCGGCGAGTTGACGATCGTGCAGTTCCGACCGGAGGTGAGCGCGTGAAGCCGGGCGACATCGTCATCGTCGGAGCGTCCGAGACCGATCAGCTCGGTGTCGTCCCCGACCTGTCCGAACTCGACCTGCGCGCCGACGCCGCCCACCGAGCGCTGGCCGACGCCGGCCTGACCATGGCCGACGTGGACGGCATCACGAGCGTGGGGGACTCACCGATCGAGGTGGCCCACTACCTGGGCATCACCCCGACCTGGTACGACGGCACGAGTGTCGGTGGCTGCTCGTTCCTCATCCATGTCCGGCACGCCGCCGCGGCGATCGCTGCCGGACTGTGCGAGACCGTGCTCGTCACGCACGGGGAATCGGGGCGCTCGCGGGTCGGCAAGGCCGGCGGCTTCATGGCCAGGAGCCCGAGTTCGGTGCAGGCGCAGTTC
Source organism: Streptomyces sp. NPDC090499 (assembly GCF_044769305.1). Taxonomy (NCBI): domain Bacteria; kingdom Bacillati; phylum Actinomycetota; class Actinomycetes; order Kitasatosporales; family Streptomycetaceae; genus Streptomyces; species Streptomyces sp. NPDC090499. Next base: position 655,687 of record NZ_JBIVXP010000005.1, on the reverse strand, counting down.
CAGAACCTCTACGGGCTGTCCGGGCCGCCCAACATGTTCACGCTGCCCGTGATGCGCTATCTCCACGAGACGGGAACGACGGAGGAGCAGCTGGCGGCGGTCGTCGCGGCCCAGAGCGCGTGGTCGGCCGACAATCCTCGGGCCTTCCGCAAGGGCGAGGTCACGGTCGAGGACGTACTGGCCTCCCCCGTCATCGCCCACCCGTTCCACAAGCTCGAGTGCTGTGTCGTGACGGACGGCGGCGGTGCCCTGGTGGTGACCTCACGCAAGAAGGCCGAGGCCATCGGCAGCCCCAAGCCGCCCGTCTACATCCTCGGCACCGGCGAGGCCAGTGACGCCCCGCTGGTCCAGCACCTACAGGACGGTACCTCGTCCAAGGCCTTCAAGATCGCCTCGCGGCTCGCCTTCGCGCAGTCTGGCCTCGGCACCGGGGACATCGACCATCTGATGGTGTACGACGCCTTCGCCCACCTGCCGCTCTACGCGCTGGAGGACCTCGGCTTCGTGGGTCGCGGCGAGGCGGGTGCCTTCATCGCCGAGGGCAACACCCGCCCGGGCGGGTCCCTGCCGCTGAACACCAACGGCGGCGGGCTGCGCTACACGCACACCGGCATGTACGGCATGTTCGCGATGCAGGAGAGCATCCGCCAACTGCGCGGCGAGGCCTTCGCACAGGTCGACGGGGTCGAGACCAGCCTCGTCCAGGGCGTCGGCGGCATGTTCACCGCCGCCGCCAGCCTGGTCTTCGCCAACCGGCTTCCCTGATCGCCTCCTCTTCCTCCCCGCCTCCGCCCGGTCCGGCTCCTGGCCGGCCCCACCCCACCCGACCCGTGAGCACCTCACAAAGGAGTGAGCGCCCGTGCCCGAGCATGTAAGCCGCGCCGAGTTGGACCGCATAGTCGCCGTGCAGCGGAAGGCCTTCCGCGCGGAGGGGCTGCCGAGCGCCGAGGTCCGGCGCAATCGCATCGACCGGCTGGTCCTCGCCGTCCTCGATGCCGCCGACGATCTCGCCGCCGCCCTGGCGGACGACTACGGACAGCGCCCGGCCACCGTCAGCAAGGCCTTCGACATCGTGCCCATACTGGGCGAGGCCGAGACCCTCCGGACCCATGTGGAGGAGTGGATGGCCCCGGTCACCGTCGAAGGACCCTTCCCGGCGTTCGTCCAGCAGCACCCACTGGGCGTGGTCGGGGTCGTCACCGCCTGGAACTTCCCCGTCCATCTGGCCGTCACACCGGCCCTGGACGCGCTGGCCGCGGGCAACCGCGTCATCATCAAGTTCACCGACGTCCACGAGCGCACCGGCCGGGTCCTGGCCCGAGCCGTCGCCGCGCAGCTCGCCGAGGACGAGGTCGTCGTGGTGTGCGGCGACGTACAGACCGCGCAGGAGTTCTCCGATCTGCCGCTGGACCGGATCCTGTTCACCGGTTCCCCGGCCGTGGGCCGGAAGGTGGCGGAGGCCGCCGGACGAAACCTCGTACCGGTCACCCTCGAACTCGGCGGGAAGAACCCGGTGGTCGTCGCCCCCGACGCCGACATGGACCTCGCGGCCCACCGCGTGGCCGCCACTCGCATGGTCAACGGCGGTCAGGTCTGTCTCTGCCCGGACTACGTCTTCGTTCCGCGGGAGCACGGCGAGGAGTTCACCGGCAAGCTCCGGGACGCCCTGGCCCGGCTCTTCCCGACCTACACCGACAATCCTGCCGCCGTGTCACTCGTGAACGACCGCAACTTCGACCGGGTCGTCGGTCTGATCGACGACGCGGTGGCCAAGGGCGCCCGGAAGATCACCGCTGTCGACGAGCAGCCCTCCCGTGCCAAACGCCTCATCCCGCCGGCCCTCCTTCTCGACGTGCCCGACGAGGCGAGAATCGCCGACGAGGAGATCTTCGGGCCCGTCCTCCCGGTGTACTTCTACGACACCGCCGAGGAACCGATCGCACACATCAACGCCCGCCCGGCGCCGCTGGCGGCCTATTGGTACGGCGAGGACGGCAAGGAATTCCGCCACTTCCTGGACGCGACAACTTCAGGAGGGGTGACCCGCAACGACGCCTTCCTGCACATCAACGCCGCCGCACCCTTCGGCGGAGTGGGTGGTTCCGGTTATGGGGCCTACAGCGGCAAGGCCGGTTTCGACGAGTTCACACACCGGCGCGTCGTCGCCACCCAGACCGGGCCGGTCGCCACCAGCGAGGGTCTGGTCGGCTCCCCGCTGCTGGCGCCGGAGACGGAGGCGGGCGTCGGCGCGCTTCTCGCCGGCGCCGCGGCAGAACTCCGCGCCCGTCTCGGTCAGTGACCCGCCTCCCGTCGATCGCGTAGGAAGGAGTCGTCATGACGACGGTTCGCGAGGCCACCCACGACTTGCTCCGGCACTGGGGCCTCACCACGGTCTTCGGTAACCCCGGCTCGAACGAACTGCCGTTCCTCGACCGGTTCCCGGACGACTTTCGCTACGTCCTGGGGCTGCACGAGGGGGCGGTCCTGGCGATGGCGGACGGTTACGCCCAGGCCACCGGCCGTCCCGCGCTGGTCAACCTGCACGCGGCGGCGGGCCTCGGCCACGCGATGGGCAACCTCGCCAACGCCAGCGCCTCGCACACCCCCCTCGTGGTGACCGCCGGGCAGCAGGCCCGCTCGCTGATCGGGCTGGGGGCGATGCTCGCCGAACCCGCCCTCACCCGGGTTCCCGAACCGCACGTCAAGTGGTCCTTCGAGCCCGCTCGTCCGCAGGACGTACCCCGGGCTTTGTCGGAGGCCTTCCACCTGGCGACCCTCCCGCCAACCGGCCCGGTGTTCGTCTCCGTGCCCCTGGACGACTGGGGCCAGGAGATCGACCCGGACGACGTCGCGCCGCTGGCGACGAGGCGTGTGCATCGGTCGGGTGCGCCGACGGACGAAGCGGTCACCGAGCTGGCTGCACGGCTGCGGCAGGCCCGGCGCCCGGCGCTCGTGGTCGGCCCCGAGGCCGACGACGAGCGTGCCTACCCGCTGGTGGTGGAGCTGGCCGAACGTCTGGGCAGCCCGGTGTGGGTGGCGCCCAGCCCCTCTCGCTGCCCCTTCCCCACCCGGCATCCGCTGTGGGCCGGAGCGCTGCCGACGGGAATCGCCGGCGTCGCCGGGAGGCTGGCCGGCCATGACCTGGTGCTGGTCCTGGGCGCCCCGGTCTTCCGGTACCACGCCAACCAGCCGGGTCCCTGGCTGCCGGAAGGCACCGAAGTGGTCGCGGTGACCGGCGACCCCCAGAACGCCGCCCGGGCCCCGTTCGGCGACGCCGTGCTCGGCGAGGTCGGCGAGACCGTCTCCCGCCTGTTGGAAGCATTGCCCCCAGGTCACGCCCCGCATAACGCGACAGCGACTCAGGCACACGAGGAGGCCCTCGTCTCCGGCGCGGACCCGATGGGCGCAGAGCGGCTGTTCGCCCTGATGGCCCGTGAACTTCCCAACGGCGTGCGGATGGTGAACGAGTCCACCTCGAACATGCCGGAGTTCTGGTCACACGTGAGGCTCGACCGGCCGCGGAGCCTGTTCCTGGCGGCGGCGGGCGGACTCGGCTTCGGTCTGCCCGCCGCGGTCGGGGTGGCACTCGCCGACCCGAATCGTCCGGTGGTCGCCGTGCTGGGCGACGGCGCCGTCCAGTACGGGGTGGCCGGGCTGTGGACGGCCGTACAGCTCAACCTTCCGATCACCTTCGTCGTGCTGCGCAACGGCGGCTACGAGGCGCTCCAGATCTTCGCCTCCCACCTTGGCTCCGTCGGCACCCCGGGTATGGACCTCCCGGACCTGGACGCGGTCGCTATCGCGCAGGCGTACGGCATGCCCGCCGAGCGTCTCATGGAGGCCGGTGAGATCGCGGCGGCCCTGGCCCGTACCTCCGCACAGGCCGGGCCCCGGCTGCTGGAAGTCCCGATCAAGCAGTCGGCCGCGAGCGCGGGAGACCGGCGATGAACGTCGCGGGCTTCCGGCTCGCCGCCCGGTCCCCCGCCGCGCCGCTGACGGTGGCCGACTGGCGGGAGCGCGCCCGCAGAAGGCTGCCCGACATGGTCTGGGCCTACCTGGAGAACGGTGCGGACGGCGAGCGCACACTGCGCGACAACCGCACCGCGCTGGACGCCTGGGCCCTGCGCCAGCGGGTGCTGAGCGGGGTGGTCGATCCCGATCTCACGACCACGGTGGCCGGGACAGAGCTGGCCCTTCCCGTGCTGGGAGCCCCGATGGGGCTCCTCGGGGCCGCGCACTGGCACGGCGACCTCGGTGTCGCGCGGGCCGCCGAGCGCCGTGGCACCCGGCTCGTGCTCTCCAGCGCATCCACCTACTCCATCGAGGAAGTGGCGGAGCAGACACGGCAGTCGCACTGGTTCCAGCTCTATCCGTGGGGCGACCGGGAGCTTACCGGCACGCTGGTGCGCCGGGCCGAGGACGCGGGTTACGGCGCGCTGGTGGTCACCGTGGACGTGCCGGTGCTGGGCAACCGGCTCGGCGAGCAACGCCGCGGCATGGCAATGCCCCCGACGCTGTCCCCGGCACGCGTCAGCCATGCTCTTACCAGGCCCCGGTGGTGCTACGGCTACGCGCGGCACCGACGCACCACGCTGCGCAACCTGCAGCCTCCCGGTACCCGCGGCGCGGTGCGCTCGGTGGCCGCCCAGTCCGCGCGCCTCGGCGGACGCCTCGACTGGGACGACCTCGACTGGCTCCGCGCCCAATGGTCCGGGCCGCTCCTCGTCAAGGGAGTCCTGGAACCGGAGGACGCCGAGCGTTGTGTCGAACTCGGGGCCGACGGGATCGTGGTGTCGAACCACGGCGGCCGGCAACTGGACGGCGCGCCAGCGGCGATCGAGGCTCTCCCCGCTGTCGTGGACCAGGTCGGCTCGCGGGCCGAGGTGCTGGTCGACGGGGGGATCCGCACCGGCCTGGACGTCATCGTCGCGTTGGCACTGGGGGCCCGTGCCTGCTTGGTGGGCCGGCCCCTCGCCTACGGGCTGGCCGGCGGCGGCACCCATGGTGCCGCAGACGTGCTCCGGATCCTGCGGGACGAACTCCGCCGAGGTCTGACCCTGATGGGGCTGTCGTCGGCGGCACAGCTCGACCGGTCCAGCATCCGGTTGCGCGGCACGCCTGCCGCCCGTCCGACCGTCGGCTCCGCTGCTCCGATCCTCAACGGGGCTGCCACGGAAGCCAGTTGAGGCGGGTCCCCACCGGCCGGTCCCGCTACTTCCAGTTGCCGGCCATCTCGACGTAGTTCTTGCCGTTCACCTTCTTGCCTTCGTACGTGCCGCTGAAGCTCGCCGTGGCTTCGAGCGTCGAGCCACCGCCGGCCCATCCACCGGCGCCCGCGGGCATGTTGAGCTCCTGGCCCGGGGTGCCGGTGAGGCGCACGCTCACGTCGGTGTTCAGCGAGGGGATCTCGACGCGCCAGCGCGTGGGGTAGGTGTTGCCGGAGACGGAACTGGACCAGGAGCCGCTCGCTCCGTCGGCGAGGGGCTTGACCGCGGCGAGGTCGTACGAGCCGTTGGGGTGCAGCACCGTGGCCCAGGAGTCCTGCTCCTCGGTCCTGACGTTGACCGGGTTCCAGATGGCGACCTTGTCGCCATTCGGCAGGTTCAGGTTCATCCAGGTCCAGCGAAGGTTGGCCGCGTCCTGCGGAGCGGGTCCCCACTGCCGGTCGAGCCAGGTCTCGCCGGAGGCCCGGTGCGTCTCACCCTTGACTTTCAGGGTGCCGCTCGTCTGCAGGGACGGCAGACCGAACTCGAACTGCTGAGCGCCCATGATGTCGAACGTGCCGGTACCGGCGTAGTTCAGAACCGGGCCCTTCGCCTTGAGCCGCACGTCGAAGGAGCCGAAGGGCGCGTCGACGTTGATCGACATGTTGTTCGCGTCCCCGGTCCATGTCAGTCCGGGAGCCTTGATGTCCAGTTCGGACTTGCTCCAGTTGAACGCGCCCTTGTCGATGCCGGTGACGTAGTTCTTGTACCAGCCGGTCTTCTCGTCCGTGACGGAGAACTTGAACTTGCGGGTGTCCGTGTTCGGGAAGTCCATCACATGCACCAGGACGCCGTAGTCGTGGCCGCCGGAGCGTACCTCGCTGGTGATGTAGATCGAGTCGTTCCAGCTTTCCTCGGTGCCCGGAGTGTGGGCCGCGAGGTCGGTGGCCACGTCCACCGCGGTCGGGATGCCGGGTGCGGCGGCCGCCGCAGAGGCCACCCCAGTGGCGCCGAGGACGGCGGCTGTGGCGACAGCGGTCCCGATCTGCAGCTTCGTGCGGTTCTTCATCTTCATCGTGGTTCTCCATGGCGATGTGATGAGTGCTTGGAGCAACCATCATACGTACCCTGTGACCAATTTCGAAATTTGGTCACAGGGTACTCGTGTGAGATCCTGGCGCGCATGAGTGCTCAATCCAGCCACGGCTCCGACCGGTTCGGCACGGAGGACGACCGGGCCGAGCGCATTCTGTCGGCGGCCCGCGAGCTGCTCCTGCGGTGGGGCTACAAGCGGGTCACGGTGGACGACATCGCGCGCCACGCACACGTCGGCAAGGGCACGGTGTACCTACACTGGAAGACCAAGGAAGAGCTGTTCATCGCCCTGCTGCGGATCGATTCCGCAGAGCACCTGGCCGAGGTCGTCAACGGGCTCTCCCACGATCCCGCCGCCGTACGCCCCCACCAGCTGGTGCGCCGGATCTTCCTCTCCCGAGTCCAGCGCCCCATCACCAAGGCGGTCTACACCTCCGACAGCGAGCTGCTGGGCGCACTCGCGGTCGCCCCAGGCGGTGTGCCGGTCACCAACCGGCTCGGCCTCCACACCACCGTGGTCGATCTGGTCCGTGTGCTTCGAGACCACGGCCTGACGGTGTCTCACATCCCGGCGGGGGACCAGGTGTTCCTGATCGACACGATCCTTTCCGGCTTCGTGACCGGAGGGCTGGCCACCCGGACCGCGCACAACGTCTCACTCGACCGCCAGGCGGATCTGCTCGCCGCCACCGTCCGGGCCGCTCTCGAGCCGGCGGAGGAACCCACCGATGAAGCTGTGACCGCCGCGGCCAGCGAGGTCCACGACACGCTCTCCCGGGCCCGGTGGCAGTTGCTCGCATGAACGACAGCCTCACCGCGCCGGATGCGCGGTGAGGCTGGGTCTCGGGCTCGGAGCCGATACGGAGAGTCAGGTCCTCACGCGCTGGGCTCGCTCGCCTGCACGGACACGGAGGTGACGGCCGGAACCCTGTTCTCGACAGAGTCGTCATCGGTCAGCTCGTACCGGTGCGTCTCCTGGACCGTCCACGCGCACACGGCGCCGAAGACACCGACGATCACGAGGAACAGAGAGACGAGACCGGTGTTCGTGTCGCCGCCCCGGGCGGCGAGCAGGGAGGCGGCGATGAGCGGCCCGAAGCCGGCGCCGACGGTCGCGGCGAGCTGGTAGCTCGTGGACACGGCCGTGTAGCGGACCTCTGTCGGGAACAGTTCGCTGAGCATGGCGGGAGCGACGGCGCCCATGCAGGTCATCACGAACGTCAGGAAGCACGCTACGGTCAGCACGAACACCGGGGGCGAGCCGTGGTTGATCAGCAGGAAACCGGGATAGGCGGACACGGCCGTCCCGAGACTGCCGGCGATGGCGAACGGCTTGCGTCCCACTCGATCCGACCACGCCGCGTAGACGGGCGTCATGAGCGCAGAACCCAGGGCGCCCAGAAGCAGGGCGAGCAGGGCGGTCGAGCGCTCGTAGCCGATGGTGGGGGCATAAGAGACTACGAAGACCCCGAACACCCCCTGCCCACAGAACGCGCCGATCTGGAAACCGACGGCTCGGCCCACCCGGCCCGGGTAGCGACGGAGCAGCGAGAGGATCGGTGGCGTGCTGTTCCTCGGCTTCGCCCGCTGTTCGAGGAAGACCGGGCTCTCCGTGACGCGTAGGCGGAAGTAGAGTCCGACAGCCAACAGCAGGAAGCTGGCCAGAAACGGAATGCGCCAGCCCCAGGAGAGCAGTCGGTCCTCAGGCAGGAGGGTCACCAGAGCCATGGATCCTGATGCGAGAACCGAGCCGCTCGGCTGGCCCATGGACGCAGCACTGCTCATCAGCCCACGGCGACCTGTACGTGCGTGCTCGGCGGTCATGAGCACGGCACCGCCGAACTCACCGCCGACAGCCAGGCCCTGGACGAGACGCAGGAACACAAGGGGCAGTGCGGCCACCGCCCCCACCGTGTCGTAGGTGGGCAGGCAGCCGATCAGACCACTGCTCACGCCCATCACGATCATGGTGGTGAGCATGACGTTCTTGCGGCCCAGCCGATCGCCGTAATGGCCGAAGAGGATCGCGCCGACCACCCGGGCGAGATATCCGGCGGCCAGCGTGGCGAGGGAGACGATGGTGCCGATGAGCGGGGTGAGATTGGTGAAGAAGACCTCGTTGAACACGAGTGCGGCGGCGGTGCTGTAGAGCAGGAAGTCGTAGTGCTCGACCGTGGTACCGAGAAAGCTCGACAGCGCCACATGGCGGAGTCGAGCCTTGTCCTCTCGATCGGTTGGCGTCTCTTTCACAGGACACCTCCTTGATGTGCGCGGCTGCGGTTGTGCCACGCCTGCGAGCCCAGGGAACACACGCCCCTGGTGGCGGTCCGTGCTGGGGGACTTCAGCCTGAACACCGTGGTCGTAAGCGGTGGTCGGCGGCTCGGTGTGCGCGCTAAAAGTAGGGTCTGGCACAGCCGTTGGCCGGAACTCGCCGAGTTGTTCCGATACGCGGGAAACACCGCCGTCATCCAGCGGTCACGTTCATGACGCCCGCTGCTCAGCGACTGAACCCCACGCGCCGGAGGAGTTTCGGCGGCAGGGGTTCGGCGCGTCAGGCGCTGCCGTCTTCGGCGCCGACGAAATGCGCGCGGTGCTCCATGAGCCAGGCGCGCACGGACGTCGGCTTCCGGCCGAGCATGCGCTCGGCGAAGTCGTTCAGCGCGAGAAACGCCGAGTTGCCCTGCTCGTACTCGATGAAGTCGAGGATCCTGTCCGCGGCGTTCTCTGCGCCTCGGCGCGCCGCGATCCGGGCTCCGTGCTCGGCGACGAAGGCCTCGCGGCTGGTCTCGCAGGTCAACCGCACCTTCAGCACGTCGCTCAGGATGTCCGCGACCTCTTCCGTCGTCAGCAGGTCCTGTCCGTTGTTGACCGTGTGGAACTGGTGCAGATGACGAGGGTCGGGCGACAGGAGGAGATTGGCGGCGACCTCCCCCAGATCCCGGGGGTCGATGAACGGAATGACCCGGTCCGGCCAGACCACCGTACGGCGGCTCCTCACCGCCGGCGCGAGAGCCAGCAGGTTGTCCAGGTAGGTCGCCCCCACGTTGAGGTACGTGACCGGCAGATCGCTCGCGTCGAGCAGCGTCTTGGCCACGTAGTGCTGCTGAGCCGTCCCCCCGAACCGCCGCACGTGCTCAGGAACCCGGCGCGGCAGGGATTCGGGCTCGTACCCCAGGATCCGCACGATGTGGACCGCGCTGTCCGCCGCCCGCACCGCCTTCACGAAGTTCGACATCGCCAAGGTCTCGTCGAACGGCGAAGGCGTCACCACGAAGATGCCCTCAATGCCCTGGAGTGCGGCGTCGAGACCGGACGGGTCGAGGAGGTCGGCCACCACGCACTCGTCGTCGGGGAACCGAGCCCGCAACCCGTCTCGCTTCGATTCGGAACTGGTGATCAGGCGCAGCCTCACATCGGGATTCCGGTAGAGCACGTGTCGGGCCAGCGGCGCACCGATGTGCCCGCTCGCCCCGAACACCGCGATGCTGCGCGGAACCGGCTTGCCGACTGCTTCTGGCATGGGGACTACCTCATCTCTGCGTAGAAATCCTCGAACCGGCGAAAGCCGTTACCTCTCGGGGGGATACCGGAGCCCGTGCCCGAAGCGGAAAACGGGATCGGCTGTGGCGAAGGGCGCGTCGGACGGGCTGGTCTCGACTGCGTTCATCGACCGAGGGAGGTCGAAGGGGAGTCGGCCCTCGGGCCGCGAGACCCCGAACACCACGTCGAGGAAAGCCTCGTCGTCGGCGCCGAAGTCAGCGAGCAGTGCCGCGGCCGCATCCGCTATCTCGGGCAGTACGGCAGGCCGTTCGAGGTGGATGCCGACGACGGTGGGAACCGTAGCGCAGATACCGAGAACACGGCCATGCTCGGCCTCGGAGAACGCGAGCGAGCCGGCATGGAGCATCGCCTCGAATCCGCCCGGGCGGGACTCGTGGGGTGCCGTGACGCGGAGCAGGGCCAGGTCCGCCTTGGCGAGATCGTCGACTACCGTCGCACGGGCGGTGAGGGCCGTCCGGTCGATCCCTTCCGCGTATACGCGCACGGGAGGTCTGATGGGTAGCACGTCGGCGTGGTCCGTGAGCAGGATGACTGCTCGGCGTTGCGCCCGGCGGCCGGCGGCGACGAAGTCGGCGCGACCCACCCTTGCCGCCGCGGCGTCAGGGTCGACGAACGGCTGATCGAAGAGGCCCAGTACGAACTTCTCACGGAGCAGTCGCCGGGCGGAGGTGTCGAGGCGTTCCTCCTTGACGCGCCCACTGTCCACCAGTTGCACGACGAGCTCCGGACACGCCTCGCCGCCGAGCTGGTCGCAGCCGGCAAGGATGATCGCCTCGACCCGGCTCAGGATGTCCAGGTGCTCGACCCCCCAGGCGCGTGCGGGCATGAACTGGCCGCGCACCGTAACGTCGGTCACGAGTCCCCAGTCGGTGCAGACGATGCCGTCGAACCCGAGTTCCTCCCGGAGCAGTTCGGTGATCACGCGCTTGTTGAAGCCGAAGGCCACCGGTTCGAGACCGGTACCGACCGGCATGCCGTAGGAGGGCATCAACTGCCGTACACCCGCCGCGATCGCGGCCCGGAAGGGTCCGAGGTGATAGTCGAACTGACCACCCACGTACGTCTGTTCCCGCCCGTAGTCGAAGTGTGGATCCTCGCCGTCCTGCTGCGGCCCGCCTCCTGGGAAGTGTTTGGCCATGGTCGAGACGGAGGCCGCGCCCATGCTCGTCCCCTGGAACCCGCGGATGTACGCGGCGACCAGTCGGCTGGTGAGTTCGGCGTCCTCACCGAACGTCCCCGCGATACGGGACCACCGGGGTTCGGTCGCGAGATCGATCTGCGGATGCAGGGCGACCCGGATGCCGACGGCGAGGTATTCCTGACGTACCGCATCGGCGAACTGCTCGACGACGTCGGCCGATCCGATCGCGGCGAGCCCGAGGGGCTCGGGCCACTGGGAGAAGGCCCCGGCCCTGGCAGCCGTACCGGGGTTGTCCGTGAAGTGGCTGCGCGGGTCCGTCGAGAGCGTGACAGGGATACCGAGGCGGGTGCGCAGGGCGCACTCCTGGAGGCGGTTGTGGAACTCGGCGAACTCGCGCGCGTTCTCGATCGGGCCGACCGCGTTGAAGTGCGAGACATGTGCTGTACCGATCAGGTGTCCGGCTGTCGCGCTGCCGAAGTTCGCGTTCGGAGCATCCAGGTCCCCCGGCAGGATCGAGGTGTGGAACAGCAGTCCGGCCTTCTCCTGGATCGTCATGCGAGCCAGCAGGTCCTCGACGCGTTCCTCGACAGGCAGCCGCTCGTCCCGGTAGAGGGCAGGGGTGGTGGTCATCGAACTCCCTTGACGCGGAAGACCAGGAACGCGCCGGACAGTGAGACGAGGGCGCCGAAGAGGAACCAGGTGGCGTAACCCCCCATGGGCAGCGCAGCGCCGAGGGCGAGGATCGCGGGTGCGATAGCGGGCGCGATCGACTGGGGCAGCGAGCCCAGCACGGCCAGCACGGCGAGGTCCTTGCCGGCGTCCTTCTGGTTCGGCAACGTGGCGAGACCGAGTGCGATGTCCACGGAGGCGTAGCTGCCGAAGCCGAGGCCTATGACCAGCTCCGCTACGTAGACCACCGCCATGCTCGGCGCGCTCGCCAGAGCGACGAACCCCACGACCATCGTCAGACCGGCGATGACGACGAACGGTCGGCGGGATTCGAACCGGTCGCTGAGATAGCCGCAGAGCGGACCCGCGACCGCCATGCCGACGACCGAGAAGAGGTTCGCGACGAAGAAGGTCCCCGCTACCTTCGAGTCACTCAGGTTAAAGCGCTCGATGAGGAAGTAGACGGTGTACCCGCGGATGCCGAAGTAGCCGAAGAACATGAGGAAGCGGTTCAGGCACACCCAGGCGAAGTCGCGATGCCTGCGCGGGTTGAAGGCGTAGGAGCCCGCAAAGGACAAGAAGCCGAAGGGCGGGCGTTCGGAGCGTTCGAGGCGTTGGTCCGGCAGCACGAAGGCGAACAGACAACACAGAACCGCGCAGACGATGCCGGGCACCGCGAAACGTGCCATTCCGTCCGACAGCAGACTGACCGCGCCGGTGCCGGCCAGGGACGCGCCGGGTGCGCCGATGGCGATGAGACTCGATACGAATCCCCGCCTCTCGGCCGGAACCTGGTCCGCGACGGTCGCGTTCAGGGCCGTGATGGCCGCGTTGCCCGCGACCTGCGCGAGACACCAGCCGACGAGTACGACGCCGATGCTGCCGGCCGAACCGACGAGCATCAGCGCGAGCGCGCAAAGGATCGAACTGCCGACGAGCCACGGTCGCCGCCGCCCGAAGCGGGAGACAGTCCGGTCACTGAGACGACCGATGAGCGGAGTGCCGATGAGTCCGACGATCGCGCCCACGCTCGTGACCAGCGCCAGCGCCTCGGCCTGTCCGCCCGGTCCTGCGATCTCACGGACCTTGAGCGCGAGCCCGATCAGGGCCGGTGGGACGACCGCGAAGTAGATCCCCCAGTTCGCGAGAGCCAGGGTGGGCGCATAGCCACGCGGGATTCGGGAGGGGCCTCGGGCAGCGGGCTGGGCGTCGGTCCGCACCGGGCCGGGAGTATCGGTCGTCATCGTTGACTCCTCGGGGTGACTTCAATCGCACAGGTCAACACACTGCGCGGTCGGGACCGTACACTTTTTTTGCCACTTGGCAAATACTTCGCGCAGCGATCGTGTCGAGAATTTCGTCATGGAGGGCTCCCGAGCACTGAAGTGGACGAGTCACCGGAGGACTTTCACGTGGCAGGCCGGTGATCGACGGCCACCACCTCTAAATCGGCCTTCACCTGCGAGTCGTCACCGGGAGCCCACCCTTAGGGTGACGGGCATGGAAGACGGACACGTCGCGACACGCCAGCCGAAATCAGCCAAGGGTCGTGCTCGCCGAGCGCAGATCGTCCAGGCAGCTTCTGCCCTGTTCGGCTCTCGGGGCTACCGGGCGGTAACTCTGCGCGACATCGCAGAGGCGGCAGGGATCTCGCACCAGAATCTGCTCTACTACTTCCCCACCAAGGACGAGCTGCTCCAGGCGGTCCTCGAGGAGCGGGACGCGGCCACGTCTCATCTGTTCGACGACGTGAAGAGCCTTGCCGAGTGGATAGCGATCGCCCTGCAGGTCTCCCGTGCGAACGCCGAGGCCCCCGGCCTCCTGGCCTCGTTCACGATCACCACCGCGGAGGCGACGGATCCCGAACACCCTGCGCATCAGTACTACCAAAACCGTTACGAGCTTTTCGAGTCTCACGTGGCGCCTCTGTTCGAGGCGGCGCGGCGCGCGGGCTCCGTCCGGGCGGACATCGACCCCAGGATGGCGACCCGTCTCCTGCTCGCCATTCAGGACGGTTTGCAACTCCAGTGGCTGTTCGACAAGTCCGCGGTCGACATGCACGGCATGCTGGCTCACGCACTACAGCTGTTCCAACCGTACGACGAAGCCGGTGGCGACGGCCCACAGAACTGAACCGGCCGGCTCGACGTGACGCCTCCGCAGCCACTCGACCGCCAGAAGGGGAAGGGACACGCCGCGCTCGTCGGGCGGCGGATGAGCTACTGAAAGCGCTGAAGCCGCAGCACCCCGCCCGGGCAGACGAAGGCAGCTCCCAGCTGAGCCACGGCAGGAGAGTCGGCGATTTCCGGAAGTTTCGCATTGCCGGAATCACGTCGCCCTTCCAGTAGAGCCTCGCCCTCCCGGCGAAGCCGCAGCCCCCGACGTCGGTGCCCCCGAAACCGTGGCCTGCGCTCGGGTTGAACTCGTAGTCGCCGAACCAGCCCCGGCCGAGCGCGGCGCAAGGGTGAGCGTTTGGAAACGAAGGTTTACCCGGCACGCGATTCCCGGTGACAGCCGGCCCGCATCCTGGCCGGTATGCAGGTGTGGGACATCACCGAGCGGCCCGCTCGGGAACAGTTCGGTTTCTGGCGTGAGGTCATCTGCGAGGCGTTCGTGCCACTCGCGCCGACCCGGACGAACCATGAGCCGGGATTCGCGGCACGCGTGGAGGCCCACGCGCTGGGGGACATCAATCGGGCACGCATCCGTTCCCAACCGCAGCTGACCGCGCACGGCCCACGCGAGGTCAGGCGCTCCCAAGGCGAGTTCTTCTTCGTGAACCTCCAGCTCGCCGGGCGGTGCGCGGTGCGTCACGGCCGCGAGGAATCGGTCGTCGCCCCAGGCGAGTTCACGGTGCTCGACACGACAGAGCCCTACTACCTCAGCTTCGACACCGAATGGCGCATGCTGTCGTTCCGGCTTCCGCACCGGCAGCTGGACACACGGCTGTCCACCGCGCACCGGGCAGCGGGACTCGGCCGGGCCATCGACGGAACCTCGGGCGTGGGCGGTGTGGTGACGGCCATGATGACATCGTTGTGGCAGGTGGACGGCTCCACCCCGACGCGGGCGCTCGTAGATCTCGAGCAGTCCTACCTGTCGGTTGTCGCCGCCGCACTCGCCGTCGGGACCTCCCTCGACGATGAAGATCTGTACGCGGGTACCCGCACGGCGATCCTGCGGTTCGTGGCGGCCAACCTCGGCGATCCGGCCCTCTCCGTCGGCATGGTGTGCCGCAGGTTCGCCATTTCGCCGCGCCTGCTCCACCGGTTGTTCCAGGAGGAGGGCCGGTCCTTCGCGAGCACGGTGCGGTCGATGCGGCTGGGCCACTGCGCGAGGGTCCTCGCGGACCCTCGCGAGACCGCCACGATCACCGAGACGGCGGCCCGCTACGGGTACACCGACCCGGCCGCCTTCAGCCGCGCCTTCCGGCGCGAGTACGGTGTCTCGCCGCGGGAGGTCCGGGCCTACGGCGCTGTGCCGAGGTAGGTCGCCGACGGGTCGTACGACGCATCGCTGAGCATCGTGTGCAGCTGCCGGCGTCGGACACCGAGGTTGCCGCCGTCGAACAGCGGGTAGACCAGGGCGTCCTGGAGGATCTCGGCGAGCGGATTGCCGTGATGGTAGCTCTCGATGCCGACAACGCGCATCAGGTCCGTGATGACCCGTACAGCCGTCTCCGAACCGAAGATCTTGGCGTGCAGGGCCAGTTCCGCCGCCGCCGGATTCTGGGTGTCCAGTGCGTGACAGGCCTTCCAGCAGAGGTACCGCACCGCTTCCATGGCCGACTTGGCGTCCGCGAGCGCGTAGCCGACGGCCTGGTGCTCGATGATCGGCACCGCGCCCGCTCGGCGTTCCCGCTTGGCGAAGTCCAGGGTGAACTCGAACGCCGCCCGCATCTTGGCCAGGGCGAAGACCCCTACCAGTGCGGCAGTCGGGACGAAGCCTTCGGCCACGATCTGACGGCCTGCTCCCGGGCCTCCAAGGATGTTGCCCTTGGGTACGCGCACGTCCCGCAGCGTGATCATCGGGGTCTGATGGGCCCGGTGACCGAGCAGGTCGAGGCTGGTATCGAGCGTGAGCCCCTGCACGGGGCCGGGCACGAGAATGACGGACAATGCCTCGCTGGGCGGCGCGTCCGCGCTCGTCCGGCAGACGACCGCCAGCAGGTCCGGACCGGTGCCCTCCCAGCCGCCGGCGCTGGAGACCCATCTCTTCGAACCGTTGATGACCCATTCATCGCCGTCGAGCACGGCCGTGGTGCGGACGCCCTCGGCGGGGGCCGGGGCGTCGTAGTTCGCGCTGCCTCCCGGCTCGCTGAAGGCGAAGGCGGCGAGCGGCACCCCGGAGGGGTCGAGGAACCGGCCGAAGTGCTCCCGCATCTGCTCAGGGCTTCCTGCGGCCATGAGCGGCGTGAGCCCGAGTGTCACCGCGAACAGCGTGAGCGCGACGCTGGATTCGACCGCGATGAACTCCTCGGCGACCAGGGCGAAGTCGAGCATCCCCTGGCACTCGCCGCCGACCGGTGCCGGAAGGATCCGTCGCAGCCAGCCCTCGGCGACCACCTGCTCGTAGACCGGCCGGGTCGCCTTCCAGCGTTCCTCCGGGTTGCTCAGGTGCCGGGTGCCGGGGCCGACCTCGGCAAGCGCCTTGTGCGCGAAGTTCCGTGCGTCCTGCCTGAGGTGCAGTTGCTCGGTAGTCAGGGTGAAATCAATGGCCATAAGGGTCTCCTCGTCAGCACGGTGCGCCTGGGACATCAGCTTGGACGGAGACGGCAGGCAGTGTCTGTGCCGTTGGTGCCCTCTCGCCGTGCACTTCGTGCACGCCCACTGGGACCGTGCCTGGATCGGCGGCCCGGGCCCAGGGAGCCGGCACACACCGTCAGATGGCCCAGGCCGGAGGACTTCGCAGCGCCCCAGGGCACCGCACAGGTCCAGCCTCGGCGCCAGGAGATCCACGCGGCGCCGGCTCTGTGAGCGCCGTGCCCCCCGCCGGCGCGGGCACACGGGTCCGTCTCACCAGGTCGGATCCATCAACACCTGTCGGGACACGTCCTCGTAGAGCAACGCCCGCAATTCGCCGACTGCCTTGCCGGATTGGGGACCTGCCTGCTCCAGGACTGCCACAGCCGCCCGACGCTGCAGGCCGAGGCACTGCTCCAGATACGAGAGCCGGAAGTGCTCCCATGACCAGCGTGAGGACAGCTCGGCCAGAGCCGGCACTCCCTCCGGTCCGCCGGGCGCCGCCGGGCCCACGAGGGCCTCGTAGCGGGCGAGCATCGTGAGCCGGTCGGTCACTGACCGGTCGAATTGCTCGCCGACCACGGTCAATACGGCACGGCACCGTGCCAGATCACGCCTCATGGCTTCGTCACCCGTCATGTCCTCATGCCGTTCGAGGATCCGGCAGACGGCGGCCAGAGCCAACTCCACGGACGGCGTCATGACGTCACCCACCCCAATTGCTCGAGCATCCACCGCTCTTCGCGTCCCAGGTTCTTCCAGCCGAACAGTCCGAACACCAGGTCGTCCGTGGCACCGGAGACGAACTGTCCGACCCCCGACATCCAGATCGCATTGGCCTTGACGTGGCTGAACAACCTCCACCAGGCCAGCGCGGCCGGGTCCGGTTTCCGTTCCGCCGAGGCCGCCCATGCCGCCGTAGCCTCGGACTCGGTCAGTACACCGCCCACCAGATCAGGGGCCGAGCGCGGTCTCCACGCGGGAGCCAGCGCCCAGGCGAGATCCTCCAACGGGTCCCCGACGTGCGCCATCTCCCAGTCGACGACCCCTGTAAGGCCGTCGCCGGTGAACAGGATGTTGCCGATCCTGTAGTCCCCGTGGACGAGCGCGAGACGGCGGGGAGGAGGCGGAGGGTTGCGTTCCAGGTGGCGTACGACCATGTCCGTCACCGGGCGGGACAGCCCGGAGCCAGCGATGATGGCCGCCCAGTGGCGGAGCTCGGTGAGGGCAGGGGGCTCGGCATCGGGCATCCGGACGCGTCCGCGCAGCGCGTCCACGTCGGGTTCGTGGCGCGCGAGACTCCCTGCCATCCCCAGGGCATCGGAGACGATCCGGCGACGGACACCCGCGTACTCCGCGCGCTGCAGGTCCAGGAGCCGTGCCCGGCCTTCGATACGGCTCATGACGAAGTACGACATTCCGAGGCCCGGATCCTGAACCACTTCGAGCACGACCTCGGGGACGGGCACCGCCGTGCGCTCCCGCACATAGGAGTACACCGCCACCTCGGCGTCGCTGTCGCTGTCGAGGAGTGCCGCGAGGGCGTCCAGCCGCATGATCAGGGGCACCGAGGCGCGATGTCCGCCCGGGCCTCTGACCACCGCGTCGAACGCCCACATCTCCCGGGACGCTCCGCCGACCACCCGGCTCGCCGACCCCACGCTCACGGACTCGGCGCCGAGCGCGAGTGCCAGCCTGCGGTGAAAGCCGGCGTCACGCAGCACGAACTCCCGCACGCCCACGGGAGTCCGCTCGGCCGCCTCAGTCGAGGAACCCATAGCCGGGGATTCCCTCGCGACACATGTCGTACAGGAGCGGGTTGCGGCACTCCAGGATGCCCACGGTCCGCTCGCCGTCACAGGTGGCGGTGACCAGCCTGTCCTCGAAACCCCCGATCCGCTCCCGGGTTTTGGGGTCGCCCAGGTCGTAGGTCTCACCGCCTGTGACGTCGTCGCCCACGTAGGAACCCTGGAAGTAGTTCTCCTCCGGCGTGCCTCCGCCGACGCCGAAGTACATGGCGCACCGCAGATAGGCGACCAGATCGCCGATCGGTTCGTACTGGATCTCGCACACGCTTCCGTCAGGCATCCGGTTCCTGATGACGCCGCCGAGGAGATGCTTCGTCTCGGGGTCGAACTTCATGCGGTAGTCGAAGGGTTCGAGAAGCTGGGCGCCCGGCCGATCGTCACCGAGGTTGAACAGGATCCGGCGGTCCCAGACGGACCAGTCGGCGAACTCCACCCACTGCCCTACGTGGGTACGGGTACGCGGCGGTCCCACGACGTGGCCGCCGACGCCGTCCCGAACTCCCCAGTGGTGGTCGCGGCTTCCGGTGGTGGTCGCGGGCGAGAGGGTGAAGGTCCGCTCGCCGCGCCTCACCGTTCCCTCGATGCGGCCGAAGGACTCATAGCCGACCATCTCCGGGGACAGTCGGCCGTGGCTGTTGGTGTTCATCTCGTTGACGGCCATGCGGTGGAACACGGCCCGCTTCGTGTCGTGCCAGCGGACGTCGACAGTCAGGTCCTCGTCGTTGTCGTCGAGCCTCAGGCGCCACTGCCGGAAGGGCTCGATGATCTCGGCCTGCAACGGGCCCGTCCGCATCACCGTGCGGTCGTCGCCCAGCAGACGGTGGGCTCGCACCGTGGTGTGCCGGCCGTCGTGGACGAAGATCGCGTAGGCATCCGCGGTGCCCAAATTCGGGTAGTAGCCGAAGCCCATGACCAACAGGAACTGCTGGGCCTCGTCCTGAGCCGTGAACCAGTACCGCTCGTACGCGCGGGGATCAGATGTCGCCACAATCCGAACCGGCTGCGGGAACTGATGGATCGGGTACTCGTCAAGGGCGCTCAGAGGACTGTGCTCGTTCATGCATCTCCTTTGACGCAGCGTCACGGCGATGCATGAACGTTATGTTCGCGTCCGCGCACTCCCGGCAGCCCGGACGGAATGTTCCGCTGTCCGGGACAGCGGTCGGGAACGGTGTCAGGCCCCGGACGGTTTCCCGCGTGACGTGCCACGTGCCGCGGCGATGGAGGCGACGGTGTCGAGCAACTGGCGCAGGATCTCCGCGTGTTGGCCTCGCGGGATACGGCTCGTCGGCGCCGCGATCGTCAAAGCGGCGAGCGTCGGGACGGCACGCCCCGCGACGGGCACGGCCAGCCCGTGCACGCCGACGGCGCTCTCCTCGTAGTTGGCCGCCCAACCTCTCTGACGGATCGCCTGAAGCTCGACTACGAGTTCGTCCCAGTCGCTGATCGTGCGGTCGGTCAGCTTGGGGAGCCGACCGCGGAACCGCTCTCTCAGAGCCTCCTCCGTCTCCTGGGAAAGGAGCATTTTCCCGCCCGCGGTGGCGTTGGCCGGTAGCAGCTCGCCGATCGATCCTCCGACACGGAGCGACTGCGGAGCCTCCACCACTTCCAGGACCCGCGCGTACGGTCCTTCGAGGATCAGGAGCTTGACGGTCTCCCCTGTACGCTCGGCCAGCTTCGCCATCGGCTGACTGGCACGTCGCCGGACATCGAAGTCACCGAGTACGGACAGCCCGGCCCGCACCAGCGCCCGGCCCGGGTGGTAACGCCGGTGCACGGGATCCCGTACGACGAAGTCCTCCGCGACCAGCGTCATCAGCAGGCGATGCGCCGTCGATTTCCCTACGCCCAGCTCACGGCTGACCTCGGTCACCGTGATGCTGTGGCGCGCCTGCAACAGCTTGATGATCCTCAGCGCATTGGTGGCGGAGTCCAGTGCGTAAGGGTTCCGTTTCGCCTGTGTTTCCCTCACAGCGGAACAGTGACACGGATCCGAACGGCCCGGCAATCCCCCGTCCTACGGTGACTTTTCGTCATCACGAGAGGGATTCCAGTGACCGAAATCGACGTTGAGGTCGCCATCGTCGGCGCGGGTCCGGTGGGGCTCACCGCCGCCCTCGCCCTGTCCCGCAGCGGCGTCTCCGTTGTCGTGCTGGAGCAGCAGACCGGGCCGGGGACCTTCTGGCGGGCGTCCACCTTCCACCCGCCGACCCTGGATGTCGCCGACGCCCTGGGCATCGTCGAGCCCATGCTCGCGCAGGGCCTCCGAGCGCCCTACTACCAGATGCGCGACTACAGGTCCGGCCCCGTGGCACGCTTCGACCTGGGCGTGCTCGCCGACGAGACCGCCTGGCCTTTCCGCCTCCAGCTGGAGCAGTACAAGTACGCGGCGATCGTCGCCGGGAAGCTGGCCGAGTATCCGTCAGCCGAGGTCGCCTACGGGCGGCGCCTGACCGGTCTGGTCCAGACGGACGATCATGTCGAGCTGGAGATCAACGGTTCCGACCGGCTCACATCACGCTGGCTCATCGCCGGTGACGGATCGGCGAGCACGGTCCGTGAACTGGCGGGCATCGGCTTCGAGGGCTACTCGTACCCGACGCGCCGTCTCCTGGTGAGCACGGACACAGCCCTCGACGAGATCGTTCCCGACCTGGACCGCGTGAACTACGTCTACGCGCCCGTCGGTGCCGGCATGGTCCTGCGGATCCCGGACGTCTGGCGGGTCATGTTCAGCCTGCCCGGAGACGTCGACGACGAGACGGCGGCGACCGAGGAGTACTACGCGGTTCGCGTCAAGGAACTGCTCGGCGTCACGGTGTCGGTCCTGACGACGCAGGTCTACCACGTGCACCAGCGGGTGGCCGACGGGCTCAAGAAGGGCCGGGTCCTGCTCGCCGGCGACGCGGCCCACGTCAACAGCCCCACCGGGGGCATGGGCCTCAACAGCGGCATCCATGACGCCGTGGACCTGGCTGCCACGTTCACGGCCGCCCGCGACAACGCACACCGCGCTCTGGAGAGCTGGTCCACCCGCCGACGGACCGCCGCTGTGACCGAGATCCAGCGCATCACCCACCGCAACACCGTCGACCTCGGCGAGTCCGACGAGGCCGCACGACTCAGGAAGCAGGACGAGATGCGAGCAGTCGCAGCCGATCCGGACCGAGCCAAGGAGTGGCTGATGGAGTCCTCGATGATCAACAGCGTGCGCCGCCTGCCCATCGGCGTGCCGCGGGTCGCCCCGCACAGCCGGGTCTTCGCGGCCGAGCTCGCCGGGGGTGCTCGATGACCAAGCGGCTCGACGGACGCGTCGTCATCGTCACGGGGGCCGGACGCGGCATCGGCAAGGAGTACGCACTGCTGGCGGCCGCACAGGGCGCCAAGGTCGTGGTGAACGACCTTGGTGCCAGCCTCGACGGGGCCACCATCGGCCAGAGCCCCGCGGACGAGGTGGTCGAGGAGATCCGCAGCGCCGGTGGTGTCGCGGTCGCGGACGGCAACGACGTCTCCAGCTGGGACGGCTCCAAGGCGCTGATCGACCGGGCCCTCGACGAGTTCGGTGACCTGCACGTCCTCGTCAACAACGCGGGCATCATGCGCGACCGGATGCTGTTCAACATGAGCGTCGAGGAGTGGGACGCCGTCATCGCGGTCAACCTCCGGGGCCACTTCTGCCCGACGCGCCACGCGGCCGAGTACTGGAGGGGGCAGTCCAAGGCGGGCAGGAACGCCGACCGGGTCGTCATCGCCACCAGCAGCGTCAGCGGACTGCACGGCTCCGTCGGCCAGGCCAACTACGGCACCGCCAAGGCCGGCATCGCCACCTTCGCGCAGCTCGTCGACCGCGAGCTGAACGAGCGCTACGGCGTCCGCAGCTACGCGATCGCGCCGGGGGCCCGCACCCGGCTCACCCTCTCCACGCCGCACGCGGCCAAGACTGTGGGCCTTCAGGCGCCCGAAGGCGAGTGGGACGCGAAGTCGCCGGCCAACGTGGCGCCGTTCGTGATCTGGCTGGCGGCCGAGGGCTGCCCCATGCCGTCCGGGAACGTCTTCGGCGTGGCCGGCGGACGCGTCGACCTGTACCACGCGTGGCGCAAGGCGGTCACCATCGACGGCGAGCACCGCTGGACGCTCGACGAACTCGACGAGGCCGCCAAGGAGCTCATCGCGGGCGTCGGCGGCCGTTCCACGACTGTCGTGGAGAGCGCCACGAAGGCGGGGGCGTGATCAGGTGAACGGTTTCGACCGGACGGCCGTTGAGTCCGCGCACTGGGACGTCCTCATCGTCGGCGCGGGTCCGGTCGGGCTGTACGCCAGTTACTACGCGGGCTTCAGAGGCCTGTCAGCCGTCATTTTGGACTCGCTGAGCGAGGTAGGCGGCCAGATATCGGCCATGTATCCCGAGAAGTACCTGTACGACATCGCAGGCTTTCCCCAGATCCGCGGCCGCGATCTGATCAAGAGCCTGGACGAGCAGGCGGGCCGGTTCGACCATCCGGTGCTCCTCGGGCAGCAGGCAACCGCGCTGGACGGGGAACCCGGCGCGTTCGTCGTCACCACGAGCGAGGGCGTACGCATCCGCGCCAGGGCCGTACTGCTGACCAGTGGCATCGGCACCTTCACCCCGAGGACACCGCCCGCGGGCGCCGAGTACCTCGGCAGAGGAGTGTCGTACTTCGTCACCGACCCCGAGTCCCTGGCGGACCAGGACGTCGTGGTGCTCGGAGGCGGGGACAGCGCCGTCGACTGGGCCCTGATGCTGGAGTCCGTCGCACGGAAGGTGACGCTCGTCCACCGCCGCGACCAGTTCCGCGCCCACGGACACTCGGTGAAGCTGCTACACGAGTCCCGGGTCGAGATCCTCACCAGGGCACGGCTCATCGGGGTCCAGGGTGATGAGGCGCTCCGGGCGGTAGAGGTCGACCACGACGGCGGGACGAAGGTCCTGGACGCGGATCACGTGGTCTCGGCCCTGGGGTTCATCGCCGACCTCGGCCCGCTGCTCGACTGGCGCCTGGAGATGCGGGACCGGTACGTCGCCGTCGACCAGCGGATGGCGACCAGCCGCGACGGCGTCTACGCGGCCGGGGACCTCGCCGACTTCGACGGCAAGGTCCGTCTTCTGTCCGTCGGCTTCGGCGAGGCGGCGACCGCGGTCAACAACCTGGCCGTGCGCCTGGATCCGGCCCAGTCCCTCATGCCGGCGCACTCCTCCGACCAGGCTCCCCCAGAGGTGGCATGACATGACCTACTTCATCACCGACGCCTGTCTCGACGTCATGGACCAGTCCTGCGTCGAGGAATGCCCCGTCGACTGCATCTACGAGGGCGGCCGACGCGCGTACATCAATCCCGCCGCGTGCATCGACTGCGGCAACTGCCTGCAGGTCTGCCCGGTCGACGCGATCGGCAGGGACTCGGTCCTCGACGAGGCGACCCGGCATGCACTCGACGACAACGCCCGTTTCTTCACCGAGATCCTGCCGGGCCGCACCGAACCGCTGGGTAACCCGCGCGGTGCCCTGCACCTCGGGCCCGTAGGGGTCGACATCGCACGGATCGGGGCGGCACAGTGAAGAACACGGTCAACGGACGGCCCAGTGGCACGGGCCTCGGCGTCGACGTCCTCAACCCAGCGACGCTAGAAGTCGTCGACACGGTGAACGCCTGTAGACCTGAGGCCGTGGACGCCGCGTGCCGTGCCGCGCATGCCGCACTGCCCGTCTGGGCCGCATCGGACGAGGCACGCCAGGCAGCGCTGCGGGAGTGCCTAAAGGTCCTCGTCGACCACCACGACGAACTCGCCGTGCTGCTCAGCAAGGAACAGGGCAAGCCGCTGGCCCAGGCCCGCCAGGAACTGCTGGGCAGCGCCCGCATCCTCCAGTGGTACGCCGATGTCGAACTCCAGGAGTCGGTGCTGCGTGACACCCCGCGGGAGCGGATCGTGGCCCGGCGCCGCCCCATCGGGGTCGTCGGCCTCATCACCCCCTGGAACTTCCCGATCACGATCCTCGGCATGAAGCTGTGGGCAACGCTGCGGGCCGGCAACACCGTGGTGGTCAAACCGGCGCCCACCACCCCGCTCACCACGCTGCGGTACGCCGAACTGATCGCCTCCGTACTGCCCGCCGGAGTCGTGAACACGGTGACGGGTGAGGGCCTCGTCGGACAGATGCTGACTACGCACCCGCTCGTCGACAAGATCTCGTTCACGGGTTCCACCGCCACAGGCCGCTCGGTGATGGCGAACTCCGCCGAGACGCTCAAGCGCCTCACCCTGGAGCTGGGCGGCAACGACCCGGCGATCCTGCTCGATGACGCCGACCTCGACGCCGCGATCCCCGTTCTGGTGCGTGGCAGCTTCCACAACGCCGGACAGGTGTGCCAGGCCATCAAGCGGGTGTTCGTCCCCACCCGTCTCGTGGACGAGGTGGTCGAGCGCATGGTCACGGTCTCCGACTCGTACATGGTCGTCGGCTGCGGCCAGGACGAGGCGGTCACGGTCGGCCCCGTCAACAACCCGGCACAGCAGCGCTTCGTCCAGGACCTCGTCACCGACGCCGCCGAGCGGGGCGCCACGATCCACGAACTCGGGGCCGTCAAGTACGAGGGTCTCCCCGGCTACTTCGTACGTCCGGTCATCGTCACGGGGCTCGACGCCTCGGCCCCGCTGGTCACCGAGGAGCAGTTCGGGCCGGCGCTGCCGATCGTCGCCTACGACGACCTCGACGCACTCGTCGACGGCCTCAACGCGGACGAGTACGGACTCGACGCCTCGGTGTGGTCCGCCGACGAGGAGAAGGCACTCGGCATCGCGTCCCGGCTGCGCGTGGGCCAGGTCTACGTCAACTCCCATGCCGGTCCGCCGGATCCCGAGATCCCGTTCGGGGGTGTCAAGGGCAGCGGCTTCGGACGCGAACTGGGGCTGCGCGGCCTCGACGACGTGTCCGAACTCCAGGTGCTCAAGGTCGCACGGAACGGGGGACCGAGCTGATGCGTGCTTCGATCATGACTGCTCCCGGTGTGCTGACCCAGGTCGACGACGCCGAGGTCGAGCAGCCGCGGGACGGAGAGGTCCTCGTCAGGGTGCGCTGGTGCAGCGCCTGTCACTCCGATCTCCACGCACTCGACGGGGTCACGCCTGCGAAGGTCCCGGCGATCCTCGGTCATGAGGCCGCGGGCATCGTCGAGGCCGTCGGTGCGAGCGTCGACGATCTCGCGGTCGGCGACCGGGTCGTGCTCAGCATGGTCGGTCCCTGCGGGGAGTGCGCGTACTGCATGCGCGGAGTCCCCATGTCGTGCCCGAACAGCTTCGGTCGCGGCGGCGTCGCGGCGGACGGCGGCACCCGCATCGTGCACGGGGGCGAGCAAGTTTGGCGTGCACTGCGAGTCGGCGGTTTCTCCGAGTACACGGTGGTGCCGCGCAAGGCGGCGGTGCGGGTTCCGGCGGAACTGCCCCTGGATCTGGCGAGCGTCCTCGGCTGCTCGGTGCTGACCGGGTACGGCGCCGTCGTCAACATCGCGCAGGTCCAGCCCGGCGACTCCGTCGCCGTGATCGGACTCGGCGCCGTGGGCATCGCCGCCATACAGGCGGCCCGGATCGCGGGCGCCTCCCATATCGTCGGGGTCGATCCGCTCACGGAGCGCCGCGAGCTGGCGTTGAAGGTGGGTGCCACCGCGGTGTTCGCACCGGAGGACGCCACGGCCGACCTCGTGCGTCAGACCGTCGGCGAACTCCTTCCCGACGTCACGGTGGACACGGTCACCAAGCCGGTGACCACCCAACAGGCCGTCCGACTCGTGCGGCCGGGCGGCACGGTCGTGGTGATCGGCGTGACCCCGCCCGGTGAGCAACTCGCCCTCGACGCCATGGATGTCATTCTGTCGCAGAAGCGGTTGGCCGGCTGCTACCTCGGCAACTGCGTCCCCGAGCGGGACATCTCAATCCTCGTCGAGCTGTGGCGCGGCGGAAAGCTGGACCTCGACTCCATGGTCACCGGACGCCGTTCCCTGGACGAGCTCGGCCACGCCTTCGACGACCTGCGTGCCGGTATCGGCCTGCGCACCGCCGTGGAGGTGTCCCCCGTGACCACCCCCACCAGCAGCTGAGGAGGACACATGCAGATCGTCGCCGACAGGAACCGATGCTGTGGAACGGCCACCTGCGTGGCCGTGTCACCGCGCTATTTCGGACTCGACCCGTCCGACCGCCGCGTGCGGGTGCTCAGTGAGACGCCCACACCGGAGGACGTCGACGAGGTGGAGGAAGCGGTCGAGATGTGCCCGACGAGCGCGCTGGACCTCACCCAGCGCTCGCGCACTACCCCCTGAACTCGGAAGGTCTCCCCCAGTGCCGTATTTTCGAAGTCTTGGCGCCTTGCCCGCCAAGCGGCGCACCCTGTTCCCGAACGGTGAGTCGGGCTATTACTCCGAGGAGTTGGTCGGCGAGGAGGGCTTCAGCTCCGATCTCTCGCACGTCTACCACGTGCATCCGCCGACCGCGATCGTGAAGGCCGAGGGCATCGACCGGGAACCGGTCACGCTGGTCGACAACTGGCCTCTCCTACCGCGCCACTTCTTCACCAGCAAAGTGCCGACCGGCGACGACCTGGTCCTCGGCCGCACTCCCCTGCTGGTCAACGACGACGTCACCCTGGGTTTCGCCTCGGCGACCGAGCCCAGCGGATTGTTCCGCGACGCAGACGGCGACGAGTGCCTCTACCTCTACTCCGGCTCGGCGACCCTGCTGTCGATGTTCGGCCCGCTGGAAGTCAGGGCCGGGGACTACGTAGTGATCCCCGCCGGTGTGATCCACCAGTGGATTCCGGGCGCGGACGGCGTCAGCGCACTGACCATCGAGAGCAGGGGCCACATCAAGCCTCCCGCCCGCTACCTGTCCAAGGCGGGCCAGTTCCTGGAAATGGCGCCGTACCGCGAGCGCGACCTGCGTGGTCCGCAGAGCCTCGACGAACCCCGCGAAGGCGAGGCCGATGTCGTCATCAGGCGAGCAGGCCGACTCACTCGCCTGACGTACCGTCACCACCCGTTCGACGTGGTCGGCTGGAACGGGTGCGTCTACCCGTACGCCTTCTCCATCCACGACTTCGAACCCGTCGTCGGGCGCATTCACCAGCCCCCGCCGGTGCACCAGACCTTCGAAGGGCCCGGGTTCGTGCTCTGCTCGTTCGTGCCACGTCTGTCGGACTATGATCCGGCGGCCGTCGGCGGGCCCGCCAACCACATGAACATCGACTCCGACGAGGTCATGTTCTACGCCGGTGGGGACTACACCGCTCGGTCGGGCTCCGGCATCGGCCCGGGCTCGGTCTCCCTGCACCCCCTCGGGTGGACGCACGGACCGCAGAAGCAGCCGGACGGCAGGCGAACACCGGGAGCGATGCTCGACGAACTCGCCGTCATGATCGACACGTTCGCACCGCTCAGGCTGAGTTCCGCGGCCGTCGAAGCCGAGGACCAGGACTACTTCGCCAGCTGGGACCGGGGCCAGGGAGGTGACCGTGAACACGCTTGAGCGAGACCTGCTCGCGATCCCGCAGGACTTCACCGGCGGGCGCATCGACATCGCCTCGGGCGTGGCCCGGATGAGCGCCACACTCTGGGCCACCCGCTGGCGCGACACGAGCGCGCGTCAGGACACCGCGGTGGTGATCGTCCACCCGACGTCCAACTTCATGGGCCACTACGCGCTCGAACTCCTCGCCGCGAGGGGCGTCGCGGCGATCGGCATGGCCACGCGCTACGCCGGCAACGACAGCACTCTGATCACGGAGAACTGTCTGCTGGACATCGCGGCCGTCATCGGCTACCTCAAGCGCGAACTTGGTTACGCCAAGGTGCTCCTGATCGGCAACTCGGGCGGCGGGTCTCTCGCCGCGCTCTACCAGAGCCAGGCCGAGAACCCCACGATCACCAGCACGCCGGCCGGTGATCCCCCGGACCTCACCAAGGCCGACCTCCCCCCGGCCGACGGCCTGTGCCTGGCGATGGCCCACCCCGGGCGTGCCCGCGTCTACACCGACAGCCTCGATCCGTCGATCCGGGACGAGTCGAACGCGTTGAGCCGCTGCCCCGAGCTGGACATGTTCCGTGCCGAGAACGGACCGCCGTACAGCGAGGATTTCGTCACCCGGTACCGGGCCGCGCAGGAGGCGCGCAACCGGCGCATCACCGCCTGGGTTCGCCAGCAATTGGCAGTCCTCGCCACGGAACCCGACGGTCCGGACGACCTCCCGTTCGTGGTACACGGAACCGCCGCCGACCCACGCTTCCTCGATCTCTCCCTCGATCCGAGCGACCGGGTGCCGAACACCATCCTCGGCGACCCCTGGAAGACGAACTTCCTGCCCGCGCGGCTGGGCCACTACAGCAGTCTGCGCTCCTGGCTGAGCCAGTGGAGCATCGACGACAGCCGCTCGGACGCGGTGGCCGAACTGGCACACGTGTCGGTGCCCGTCCAAATCATCTACGGGACCGCCGACAACGCGGTCTTCCCGAGCCACGCCCAGGCGATGTACAGAGCTATCGGCCACGAAAGGCGCGAACTGATCACGCTCAAGGGCGCCGACCACTACTTCCGTACCCGCCCCGACCTGCGGGACGAGATGTGCGACCACATCACCCGCTGGGCCGTCTCCCTCTGACTCGCCCGTCGTCAGACCAACCCCTACGGAGAACGCCATGTCAGCCAAGGAAGCCCCCGAGATCCGGGACATCGACGTCTCAGCCGCGAACTTGGAGGCGAGTGCCTGCCCCTGGGCCACACACGCGAAGCTCCGTGAGCGCGGGCCCGTCGTCAAGTACCCCACGCCTACCGGACATTCGCAGTACGCGGTGACCCGCTACGAGGACGTGGTCGCCGCACTGCAGGATCCGCGGTTCGCCAAGGACTCACGGCACATGGCGGAGCTCTTCCCGGCAGGCGGGGCGACCGCCCAGCAGTCCGGCTTCGTCCTCTCCGGGGCCTCGTCCCGGCATCTGCTGAACACCGACCCGCCGGACCACACCCGGCTGCGCCGTCTCGTGTCGAGGGCGTTCACACCGCGGCGCGTCGCCTCCCTGCGACCCCGCATCCAGGAGATCGTCGACGGCCTGCTGGACGACCTCGCGCGCAGCGAAGCCCCGGACCTCATCGGTGACTTCGCCTTCGCGCTGAGCATCACCGTCATCTGCGAACTGCTGGGGGTGCCGGCCGAGCACCGTGCCGACTTCCGGACCTGGTCGGTGGCCGCGACGACCCCAGCCGGCGACGACCCGTCCGCCATCCAGGAGGCCGGCCGCAGGCTCAACGAATTCCTCACGGACCACATCGCCACCAAGCGCGCCGATCTGGCCGGCCACACCGACCCACGTACGGCGCCCGACGTCCTCTCAGCCATGATCATTTCGCGTGACGCGGACGACGGCCTGAGCGACTCCGAACTCGTGGGCATGGCGTTCCTGCTGCTCATCGCGGGACACGAGACGACCGTCGGCCTCATCGGAAGCATGGCCCTCGGGCTGTGGCGCCATCAGGACCAGCGACGTCTCCTCCTCGACGACCCGGGCCTGATCGACTCGGCCGTCGAGGAGTTCCTGCGCTTCGAGGGCGCCGTGCAGCGCTCCACGTTCCGTGTCGCCACGGAAGATGTGGAGATCGCCGACACCCGCATCCCGAAGGGCAGCATGGTGACGATGCTCATCGGCTCGGCCAACCACGACCCCGACCACTTCGACAACCCGGACGAGCTCAACATCACCCGCGATCCCGACCGCCATGTCGCCTTCGGCCAGGGCATCCACTTTTGCCTGGGAGCG
Source organism: Streptomyces sp. NPDC090499 (assembly GCF_044769305.1). Lineage (NCBI taxonomy): Bacteria > Bacillati > Actinomycetota > Actinomycetes > Kitasatosporales > Streptomycetaceae > Streptomyces > Streptomyces sp. NPDC090499. Next base: position 625,649 of record NZ_JBIVXP010000005.1, on the reverse strand, counting down.
CCACTGGCGCGGGCCGAGGCGGCGATCGCCATCAGCACACTCCTCAAGCGGTTCCCGACGTACTCGGTGACCGCCCCTGACGACGAACTGACCTACCAGCCGACGGTGATCCGGGCACTGGCCGCGCTACCGGTCGAACTGGAGCCCAAAGACTTCGAGTAGACGGAGGGATGATGCCTTCGTCACGGCACGGCGTGAGATCGAGCGCGAGTTCTGGCGTGAGATCGCCAAGAGGCTCCTGAGCGAGGAGGCCGCTGCTGTGGTCGGTGTGTCCTCGGCAGCCGGAATCCGGTGGTTCCGGCAGGGCGGGGGCCCGCCGTCGTTCGATCTTGCTCCATTCGCGGGGCGGTATCTGTCATGTCATGAGTGTGCAGAGATAGCTTTGCTGCGGGCCAGGAAGCCGGTGTTGCGACGACTGGTTGAATCCGCTCTGGGCGCCCTGATCCGTGTACATGACCGCGCCAGCCAGACTGCCACGGGTACGCTCGGCGGCCCCCAGAGCGTCGACGACGAGTTCGGCGCGCGTGTCGTCGGCGATCGCCCATCCGGCCAGCCGACGTGAGCACAAGTCGATGACCATCCCCAGTAGAGGGGCTTCGCCCCGCTCACCGGCAAGTAGGTCATGTCCCCAACGTACTTGGTGTTCACCATCTCGACGGTGAAGTCACGTCCGATCAGGTCGGCCGCCTTCACCACGGCTGGGTCGGCGATCGTGGTGCGGTGCCCTGCGGCGCAGGCGCTGGCCGCCGAGCCCGACCTGGCGGATGACGCGGGCGCTGTGCATCTGGTTGACAGGCTCGCGGTCCTCGCCGAGCCCGGCGGTGATCCTGGGGCGCCGTAACTGCCGTCCGACTCGGTGTGGACCCCGCGTACCCGTGCCGCGAGGCGGTCGTCGGCGGCCTGGCGGGCGGCCCGCGCCGAGGCCGTCTTGCGCCAGTAGGAGAAGCTGGAGCGGACAATCCCGACGATGGTGCACAGCCGCTTCACGCCTTGCGACGCTGATGATCCTCAACGAACCGGCAGCGGTTCACCAGCGCGTCTCCCCGGCGGGATACCAACACCGCGCGGGGGCCAGGTGATGTTACGGGGTTGTCCTACGGGGCGGGCGCCAGGTTCGCTGTCCACCAAGATGCGATCTGGGTGCGAGAGCCGAAACCCAGTTTGGCCAAGATGTTCGCGACGTGACGGTCGACCGTGCGAGGGGAGCGGTCGAGCGCCGACCCGATTTGTCGGTTACTCAGGCCGCTGGCCACGAGCTCGGCTACGTCGCGCTCCCGGCGAGTCAGCCGGCACGGGGTGGCGGCGGGCGCGACCGCCCCAACGGTGTCGGCACGGGTGCCGGTGGGAGTGTTCAGGGCGAAGACGATAGCCTGTCCGGGGCTGCCGTGCGGGCCGCCTTCCGCGCGTGCCTGCGCGTACGAGGTCCGGCCCAGGGCGGCGACGATCTCCTCCTCACAGCGCGCGTGCTGCACGGCCAGCCGGGGTTCGGACGCGGTGATGTTGGTGCCGGCGTCCCTCCACAGGGTGTCCGCCGCGCCCAGCAGCCGGGCGGCCTGTTGGTGCTCGCCCGCGGCGGCTGTGGCGAGGGCTAGCACCTCCAGCATTTTCGCGATGGCCGCGCAGTCGTTGAAACCGCTCATGTTCTCCAGCGCGGCTCGCACGAATTCGCTGGTCTTCTTCCGGTCACCGCGTTGCCAGGCGTTGAAGCCCAGCGCGAGCAGCACCTGCGCGCGACCCCACCGCTCCCCGTTCGCCTCGGAGGCGTCGAGCAGTTGTCTGCCCGACTCTGCCGCGCGCGGGTCCCCGACATAGGCCTGAGTGCAGGCCAGCGCGAGCAGCCAACCACCCGCCCCGCGCTCGTCGCCCAGCGCGGTCAGGGCGGCCTCCGCCTCCTCGTACCGGCGAAGGGCCTCCCCCACCTGCCCTCGATAGTGCGCCAACACACCGCGGAAGCCCGACGCGTTGGCCAGTGCGGTCGGGTCGCCCACCTGCTCGCTGAGCGCGACTGCCTCATCCAGCCACCGATCGGCCGTTGCAACATCGCCCTGCGACAGCGCCGACCAGGCGGCACCCACCAGGGCCCGGGCTCGGGCCGGTGTGGGCTCGGGCGCCACCGCGAGGGCCTGCTCGAACTGACGACGCCCCTCACCGAGGAAGCCACCGACTGTCCAGTGAATACGCAACACGGTAACCAGTGTGAGTCTGGCCTGGGGGTCGGGGTCGCAGCTCAGGGCCGCCAACAGGTTGCCGTGCTCGGCACGCAGCCGAGCCAGGCTCTCCACCTGGCCGACACCGAACCAGTGCTTGTCGACGCGCTCAGCGAGGGCGATAAAGAAGTCGCGGTGCCGCCGCAGCAGCCTCTCCTCCTCACCGGACTCGGCTAGCCGTTCCCGCCCGTACTGCCGAATGGTCTCCAGCAGCCGGTAGCGCGGCAGGCCCTCGGCCTCGCAGGTCAGCACCACCGACTGGGCGATGAGCCGGTCCAAGAGGTCTAGTACCTCGCGCACCGCGATACCCTCGCCCGCGCAGACGTCCTCGGCCGCGTCCAAGCTGAACGTCCCCGTGAAGACCGACAGACGGTTCCACATCAGCCGCTCGGCGGGAGTGCACAGCTCCCAGCTCCAGTCGACGAGCGCGCGCAGCGTGCGCTGGCGCGGTGGAGCGGTCCGGCAGCCGGCGGTGAGCAGAGTGAACCTGTCCGCCAGCCGGTCCGCGGCCTGCTCGACGGTGAGGGCACGCAGCCGCGTCGCTGCCAGCTCGATCGCCAGCGGCAGCCCGTCCAGGTCGGCGCAGAGCCGCAGGGCCTGCGCGCGGTTCGCATCAGTGACTCGGAAATCAGGCCGTACGGCGGCCGCCCTGGCCTGCAACAGTTCGACCGCCTCGTCCGGAGCCAGCGGCGGCACGAGGAAGACCCGCTCACCGATGATGTCCAGGGTCTCCCGGCTGGTCGCCAGCATGTGCAGCCTCGAAGCGGCTGACAAGAGCGTTCTCGCCAGCTCGGCGCAGGCACCGATCAGATGCTCACAGTTGTCCAGTACGATTAGCGCGCGCCGCCCTACCAGATATCCCGCGAGCTGCTCCAGGACCGGCCGAGTGCCCAGATCAGGCACCCCCAGCGCAGCCGCCACCGCGTCAGCGACCCCCGACGGCAGCCCAACGGCGGCCAGATCGACCACCCACACACCATCGGTGAAGGGGCCATCGGACGTCGCCGCTACCTCCAGGGCGAGCCGAGTCTTGCCCACGCCGCCCACCCCAGTCAGCGTCACCAGCCGAGCCTTGCCCAGCGCATCACGAAGCTCGGCGACCTCCCGCTCCCGGCCCACGAAAGGAGCCAGGGCCGCAGGCAGGTTACCCGCGTGGGACATTACACCGGACACGACAATCATGTTCAAATACCTATCTTGTAGGCGCCACGTCGAAGCACCCTCCGCTCGGCGTGGCCACGCGATACGCCGAAGTTGCCAGAGCGGCGCTGGTGCGCTCTACCACGGGCCAGTGGGCGAAGTGAAGGGACTGGGATGGTGGACACCCAAAACGATCCGTCATCTCACGGCGCATAACGGGTACGATTGACAGTACCCTAGTACCCGATTTCTTATCAATCCTATGTGAGCCACTATTACTGGTGCTCGAGAACGGTGCGACGACCCAGTGGGCGGCGCGCGCTTTCACGTGATCCGTCGACTACTGGTGTTCCCGATTCTGGAGGCGGACGCCGATTGCGGGTGAGGCCTGCCAAACGAGCGAGGTAACTGGCTTCCTCTATCCGTTCATGCGGTCGGTTCGCCTCAAGCGGGGTGCCGGATCGGGTGAGTTGACCGGTACTGAGGCAGGAGGAAGGATCTCTTGACAGCTCGCGGGTGTCGAGTCCAACGAGTCACAGGAGGCCCTGTCGTCGAAGTGTCACGTTGTCGCGGTGGCCGGGTCCAGTCCGTCCACTCTCGGATGCGATTGTCTCGCTCACAGGTTCGGGAACGCGGCCGACCGGCCGGAGCGCCGGCCTCGGTACGGCTCGGACATGAGCGATGGCGAGTGGGCCCTCGTGCGGGATCGGGTGCCGATGCCAGGATGGCTGGCGGGCCGGGGTGGGCGGCCGGAGGGCTACTGCCACCCGAGATGATCGACGCGGAGCGCCACCTCGTCGACAGCGGCACCAAGTGGCGGGGTGCGACACGACGCTGTATGGAGCCAACGCCGGAGGACTTTTGAGGAAGCTCACACCGATTACTCGCGGTTGGGCTGCCTACTACCGGACGGTGGTGTCATCCAAAACCTTCAACGATCTGGATAACTCATGTGGGTGCTCACCTACAAGTGGGCCAAGCATGCTTACCCGCTGAAGTCGAAGGACTGGATCGTCAAACGGTACTTCGGCCAGTTCAACAAGGTCAGACAAGACAGGACCGATGGGTATTCGGTGGCCGCGCGAGCGGCGCCAACCTCGTCAAGTTCCGCTGGACCGGGATTGTCCGGCACACCCTGGTGATGGGATCGGCATCCCTCGATGACCCATTCCTGACCGAGTACTGGGAGAACCGCCACCGACGGAAGATGCCGCCACCCACAGACAAGGTCCCTGCCCCCTTTTTCGACCGGCATTGATCGCTGGAGCCGCATCCGGATTCGGCCGGTGACCTCGATGCCCTCGGTCAGCTCGCTGGTGTAGACCAGCACGTCCGCGCGCTCCTCGGCCACACGCTGGTCGAACGCGCCGACCGGGAAGTCGCCCTTCATGACGAGGGCGCCACCGCGGGTGATGACCGGTCAGCGGGGTCGTAGACGTAGCTGTCGGGCTTCGTCAGTGGTCGGCGGGTTTGGTGAGTCCGCCGTCGGCGCGCAGGGCTTCGGCTCGTGCGCGCAGATCGCGTTGTGGTGGTCGAGGACACAGACACCTGGCGCGCGGTAGATCCCCCCGTACCCAGCTCGCGGTGGCACGCCCGTACCTACCCAATTCGTGAGGGCCCCGGTACCCAGTGGCCGGGCCTGACTACCCATGCCCGGACCCCGCCCATCGGTACAAGTGCGTATCGCGGGGGCGCGGGCCGCGCGGAGATGCTCCGTCCGTCAGCAAGCGATGTGTTCACACCGCTGTGGAAGGAAGAGCATGCGAAGAAACAATCTGGCCGGGCCGTGGCGTCCCCGGACGACGGTCTCCATCCTGGCCGCCGTCATCCTGGCACTGATCGCCACCCTGGTCGGCCCCCTCGGAGGGCAGCCCGCCCTCGCCAACGACGGCAACCCCATGTTCCGGGTCGGGAGCGACGACGGCACCGGTTACGTCAACTTCATCAACGCCGTCCGTGCGCGGATCAACGACGGCGAGAGCACCGTGGTCCCGGGTGCCGGGACCTCCTACCAGGTGAACCACACCGACCCCAGTCTGGACCCGAACAATCCGAACTGGCCGCGGGAGCGCGACCGCCACCTCGCGTACATGCAGGTGGACATCCAGATGTGGGGCAGCCCGAACTTCGTGCGCCTTCAGCTGCGGCGGGCGGACCTGTACCTCATCGGCTGGTGGGACCGCAACAACAGCTACCACTACATGGGCAACCGTGCCGTCCCGCAGGCGGAGCGCGAGCGCATGGACCACGGCAGCATGCGCAACGCCCACGACATCCGACGTACCTCGTTCGACGAGAACTACATCAGCCTGCAGACCCACGCCGACCAGAACCGCTCGTACATGGCGATCAGCCGCGACTCCATCAGCTCCGCCGCCTGGTACCTCTTCGACTCCAACAACGACCAGAACATGGCGCGTGGAGTGCTGAGGATGACCCAGTTCCTCTCGGAAGCCGCCCGGCAGCGGCCCCTGAGGGACAACATCGCCATGGTCATGGGCAATAACGACGTCTACCACATCGATCCGGGATTCGTCTCGCAGGAGAACAACTGGGCCACGCTGAGCGGCCGCTTCAACTGGCTCCTCGGCTTTGACAGCAGCTACCGCGACCCCCATCCGCTCACCGCCTACCGCCGCGACGCGTGGGGCGCCGCCGTGACCATCGTCCTCTACAGCGCGGTCCAGTACGCGCAGTACGTCCTGAGCACCTCCAAAGGCCGCAAGTAACCGTCCCGCGGACAGCCACGCAGAGCTTGAAAGGAACGAAAGACCATGCGAAGAAGACACCCGGCCGGCGCTCTCGTCGCCGCCCTGGCGGTGGCGACGGTCGCCGGTACGGCCCTGACGACCGCCGCTCCCGCGCAGGCCGCCGGTACCGACGGCCTGCTCCTGCGCTACGAACTGAACGAGACCTCCGGCAACGTCGCGCACGACTCCTCCGGCAACAACCATGACGGCACGGTCAACGGCACGGCGGACTGGAAAGGTGCGGAGGGACTGGCCTTCAACGGCTCCAACACCTACGTCAAGGTGCCGAACAACATCATGGCCGGCCTGAACTCGATCACGGTCGACTTCGACACGTGGATCGACCCGACCATGGGCAAGCCGTACTTCCTCTACGGGTTCGGCAACACCAGTGGCTCCAACGGGAACGGCTACCTGTTCGGCACGGGGAACAACTTCCGGACTTCGCTCTCGATGACCGACTACACCGCCGAGCAGAACATCCAACCCTCCGGTGCCCCCTACCAGTTGGCGCGCGGAATGTGGAAGCACGTGACGTACACGCAGACCGGCACGACCGGCATCCTGTACGAGAACGGTGTGGAGAAGGTACGCAACACCAGTGTGACGATCACGCCGGGCGCGATAGGCGCTGGTACGACGACGGCCGACTACATAGGCCGCTCCCTCTACGCCAACGACCTCTACTTCAAGGGCCGGATCAGGGACTTCCGTGTCTACGACCGGGCGCTGCCTCCCGACGAGGTGCGCACTGTGGCGAACGAGAACGAGGAGGAGTGGGAGCAGGTGCGGGCCCTGGCCAGCTACAACCAGGCGATCGCGGTCTTCCAGGACCCCACCGTCGGCCCCGTCATCGTCTTCCCGTCCGACTACACCGGCGCCCTCGACAACCTCCCGAAGCCGCCGGACTGGACCGACCAGTACGGCCAGACCCCCACCTCCTGGCCCACTCCCACGATCGCCAAGAGCCCGCAGTTCACGGTCGGCGAGATCGCCACCATTGAGGACGCGGTCATGACTGCCGTACAGCCAGCGGACGGCAGCACCAACTACCGTCTCAAGGTCACCTACGACGGCATGCGCGACCGGATGGTGGCGGTGACCGACGCCCCGGCATCGGTCACCGGCCCGCTGGTGGCCCAGTACCCCGACCAGTTGGTAATCGAGAGCGGCGCCGCGACGCCCGGCAAGTGCGCGCCGCACGAGACCACCCTCGCCAAGTCGCTGGCCACGAGCGCCACACCGGCGGGCGGCACGGGCGATGTCACGACGGAACGCCAGTGGAAGCAGGTGCAGGCCCTGGCGGACTACAACTGCGCGCTCACCGCGTTTGACGATCCCCACATCGGTCCCGTCATCATCTTCCCGAACGACTACACGGGCAGTCTCGACGACCTGCCGAAGCCTCCCGGCTGGACCGACGACGGACAGATCCCGGCGTCTTGGCCCACTCCCACAACGGCCAAGAGCCCCCAGTTCACGGTCGCCCAGATCCAGGACATCCAGACCGACGCCGTACAGCGGATCGCGGGCGCGGGCGACCACACCACCAGCTACGGAGTGATGGTCAGCTACGACGGAATGAACGACCGGGTGGTCGTGGAGACCGACGCCCCCGCCTCGGTCACCGACCCGCTCCTGACCGCCCACCCGAATCAGGTGGTGATCAAGCCGGCCACCACACCCACCTTCAGCGACAACTAGTACTCCGGCAGCGATTCGCTATCTGGCCTGGTCAGACACCGCCTCGGAGCGTGACGGGCTGATGACGTGTCAGGGACGGTCTTGGCCACCGTCCCTGACACGCCTTTGCCAGCCGTTCTTGCGGCAACACGGGCACCAGCGGGCCGCGGACATAGTCCCGCATCCGCCACCGCAGGTCCGCCCGCCCCAACCGGCCCGCCACCCGTGCGAAGACGGACTCCAACTCCGCATGCCAGCGCTCGAATTCAGCAATCCCCTCCACGACCGGACAACGAGAAGAGCTAGGGGCAATGCCGTGACTCTGTTGGTGATCTTGCGCGGGGTGCTGACGGGAGGGCCGTGGGGTGCTTCGCTGAGCATGTGCGGGGTGACCTCGGGTTCTGGGGTGTGGGTGCGGTGTCGTTACGGCCGAGGAATTTTCAGCGGATTCCGGTGAGGACGGTGAGGACAGCGCGGGCGGCGTGTCCGAAGGGCACTCCGGCGATGCTCATCCGGGACCGGCTCGATGTCCTGTTCGGGGACGAGGAGTTCGTCGGGCTGTATCCCGACGATGGCAGGCCGAGGATATCGCCCGGGCAGCTGGCGCTGGTGTCGGTGCTGCAGTTCGCGGAGAACCTGTCCGACCGGGCGGCGGCGGACGCTGTCCGCACCAGGATCGACTGGAAGTACGCTCTGGGGCTTGAGCTGGAGGATCCGGGGTTCGATCACTCCGTGTTGTGCGAGTTTAGGGCCCGGCTGGCTGAACAGGACGGCGCCGCTGACCGACTGCTGCAGGTGATGCTGGAGCGTCTGGTGGAGGCCGGTCTGCTCAAGGCCGGGGGCCGGCAGCGTACGGACGCCACACATGTGCTGGCCGCGGTGCGCCGCCTCAGCCGCCTGGAGCTGGTCGGGGAGACACTTCGGGCGGCGCTGGAAGAGCTGGCGGAGGCCGCTCCCACCTGGCTGGCACCGCTGATCGAGCCCGAGTGGGCCAAGCGGTACGGACGCCGGGTGGAGATCGGGAAGCTGCCGGGCGGGAAGACGGCCGTGACCGCCCGGGCCGAGGAGTTCGGCCGGGACGGACAGAAGATCCTCACCGCCGCCTGGACGGCCTGTGCCCCACCCCGCCTGCGGCTGCTTCCGCAAATGGAGATCCTGCGCCAGGTCTGGGTCCACCACTACTTCTGGGACGCGAACGAATTGCTGCGCTGGCGGGATGGCCACGCGCTGCCGCCCGCCTCGCTGCGGTTCGACTCCCCGTATGACACCGATGCGCACTACTGCGTCAAACGGGACACCGCCTGGAACGGATACCGAACACCTTTCACGGAAACCCGCGACGAAGAGCGCCCCGAGGTGGTGGTCCATGTCGCCACCACCATCTCCACCGTCCAGGACATCGAGCTGACCGACACCTGAAGCTTCCCCTTGATCGTGGACACCTGGAGACTGGAACCTGAGGTTCCAGAGGAAGTAGCACCAGGTGGGAAGCAAGTACACGAAGCGGTACACAGAGGAGTTCAAGCGGGACGCCATCGCGCTCATCGACTCCTCGGGCAAGACGGTCACCGCGGTGGCCCGGGAACTGGGCATCAGCTCAGAATCCCTGCGCGGCTGGTACCGCCAGGCCAAGGCCGACCGAGGCGGTGGCCAGGGCGGCGAGCTGACCAGCGCCGAGCGTGAGGAACTGCGGCGGCTACGCAAGGAGAACCGCGAACAGCAGCAGACGATCGAGGTCCTGAAAAAAGCGACCGCCTTCTTCGTCAAGGAGAACGACCGGTGAGCGAGTTGTGCCGGTTCATCCACGCGGAGAAGGCGAACTACCCGATCACGCTGTTGTGCCGGGTACTGCACGTGGCCCGCTCCTCCTACTACGCCTAGCGCGAGTGCGAGGCCGCCCGCCGTGCCCGGCAGGCCGCCGACGACGCACTCGCCCACGAGATCACCGTGCTGCACCTCGCCTCCCGTCGCACCTACGGCGTACCACGCATCCACGCCGAACTGCGCCGCCGCGGGCGGCGGGTGAACCGCAAACGCGTCGCCCGCCTGATGCGCAAGCGCGACATCCGCGGCGTCACCCGGCGCAAACACCGCTCGCTGACCCGGCCGGACAAGAAGGCGAAGCCGGCCCCGGACCTGATCGGCCGCGACTTCCATGCCGAGCGCCCCGGCACCAAGCTGGTCGGCGACATCACCTGCCTGCCCACCGCAGAGGGCTGGCTCTACCTCGCCTGCTGGCTGGACCTGGCCACCCGCGAGGTCGTCGGCTATGCCATGGCCGACCACCACCGCGCCGAACTCGTCCTCGACGCCCTGGACATGGCCCACGGCCGCAGCCACCTGGAGTCAGGCTGCGTGATCCACAGCGATCGCGGCAGCGAATAAACCGCGACCCAATTCCGCTCCCGAGTAAGGGAGTTGGGACTCCGGCAGAGTTACGGACGCACCGGATCTTGCTTCGACTGTCAGTCTCTTGGCACCGGATCCCGCAAGGATTCGGTAGCCCCGGCCGTGACGGTCTGACTCTTGCTACGACCGACCCTGAGGGTGTCCTGGCGTTGATCTGTCGACCGTCCGGCCGGGCACGCAGCAAGCGCTGCCGCCGACCGGACGTGACCTGATAAGAGCCTGGAGCCACCTCGTCAAAAGCGTCCCCGTGACAGTCCTGTCCGTCCGACCGGCGACAGCGTGCACCTCACGCTACCGGCCGGAAGGAACGCGGTGAACACCAACGAGCAGCACATGTCCGGGCACGTCGTGATCGGCGTCGACACACACAAGCACGTGCACGTCGCGGCAGTCATGGACACCATCGGCGGAATACTGGCGACATTGACGATCCCCACCGACACCGGCGGATTCCAGCAACTCCTGCACTGGGCGACCGCGTTCGGCAACGTGCTGGCATTCGGGGTCGAGGGCACCGGATCCTACGGCGCCACCCTGGCCTCGTTCCTGCGCAGGGCTGGTCACAAGGTGGTTGAGGCCGGCCGACCGGACCGACGGCTGCGGCGGATGAACGGAAAGTCCGACACCCTGGACGCCGAGAACGCCGCCCGCGCAGTTCTCGCCGGCTTCGCCACCGCCACTCCCAAGACGGCGGACGGCGAGGCCGAGATGATCCGCCGGCTAAAGATCGCCCACGACCAGGCCGTCGAACAGCGCGCGGCCGCGATGGTCACCATGAAGGCGATGCTTGTCCACGCCCCCGATGGCCTGCGCCACGAGACCGCCGGCAAAACGCAGATCGCTCTGGCCCGGCACCTGGCGGGCCTGCGTCCTCGACAGCTGGAGGGCCCTGAGGACGCACTCCGTCACGCCCTGCGCACGCTGGCCAAGCGGTGGCAGTACCTCGACGCCGAGGCCAAAGAGCTGACGAAGATGATCGATGACCTGGTGCACCGAGTCGCCCCGCAGTTACTCGAGCCGTTCGGCATCGGCGTGGACACAGCCGCGGAAATCCTCGTCGTGGTCGGCGACAACCCCGAGCGCATCAAGTCCGAAGCCGCACTCGCCAAACTCGCGGGCATCGCACCCGTGCCCACCGGCTCCGGAATGACCAGCGGCAGGCACCGCATCAACCACGGCGGCCATCGCCAGCTCAACGCCGCGATCTACCGCACCGTCATCGTCCGCATGCAATTCCACCAGCCCACGATCGACTACGTCGCTCGCCGAACCGCAGAGGGCAAGACGAAACGCGAGATCATCCGATGCCTCAAACGCTACGTGATCCGCGAGGTCTACCACCTCATCCGGCCTGCCCCGAAGACGGTCTCCGCGGGGAGTTGACAACTATAGGAGCGTCAATGCCGCCGCGGAGAGCTTCTGGGCCCTGCTCAAGGAGGAGATCGGCACTCGCACCTTGCCCGACCGGGCCACTGCCCGCGCCGAGGTCTTCAACTTCATCGAGACCTTCTACAACCGCCGCCGCCTGCGCAAACATAAGATCTTCGGCTACCTCACCCCAGCCGAGACCAGACAACGACACCAACACGCCCTCACGGCATAACCATCGAGTGTCCAAGATCACGGGGAAACTTCACGGTGACCGCCCCTGACGACGAACTGACCTACCAGCCGACGGTGATCCGGGCACTGGCCGCGCTACCGGTCGAACTGGAGCCCAAAGACTTCGAGTAGACGAGGCGCGGGATGACGTCTTCGTCTCGCGACAGGGGTTGCCCGCGTCGCAGGCAACCCCTGTCGGTGTCACGAGATACGAGGAATCACCGGAAGGACGATCCGGGACGGCCGGGCGCTGTCATGGAAGATGGTCTGCTGAGCGGTCCGCATCGCGGTGGCGGTCTGGGACGGTTCGCCCGTGTTGAGGTTGCGGTCCCAGCGGGGGAAGTTACTTGAGGTGATCTGGATTCGAATGCGGTGGCCGGCGAGGAACACGTTACTGGTCGACCAGAGGTCGATTTCGTGCTCGGCAGGCTCTCCAGGGGTGCCGTGGATGCGGAGTACGCCATCGGAGATGTTGCGGGAGACGTTGTCGGTGTCGACATCGCACAGTCGCACGACCCAGTCGGTCGAGGGAGCGTCGGTCGCGGCATGGAGCCGCATCCGGATTCGGCCCGTGACCTCGATGTCCTCTGACAGCGGCTCGGTGGTGTAGACCAGCACGTCCGCACGCTCCTCGACCACACGCTGATCGAACGCACCTGCCGGGAACTCGCCCGTCATGACGAGGGTGCCACCGCGGGTGATGACCGGGTCGGCGGGGTCGTAGACATAGCTGTCGGGGGCTTCGTCGGTGGTCGGCGGGGTCTGGGTGAGCCCGCCGTCCGCACGCAGGTGCCAGGGAGTGTCAACGGCGCGGGCAAGCGGCCATTCGTTCTCGTCACGCCATTCATTGACGCCCATGACGAAGATCTTCACCGGCGCCTCGTCGTTGACGCCGTTGTCGATCTCCTTGAGCCAGTGGTCGTACCACCTCAGCTGGAGCTGGTCGAGACTCGTCGACAGACCCAGCATCTGCCGCATCGAGGCAAGGCCGAAGTTCACCTCGCCGGCCATGACGCCGTCCGGCCCGGCGGGAGGCACATGGGTCCACGGTCCGACGACCAGCCTGCTCGGTTTCCCGTGCCCTGCCATGGCGACATGGTTGTCCAGCGTGCCCTGCAGGAAAATGTCGTACCAGCCGGCGACGTTGAATGCCGGCACCTCCACCCGATCATGCTTCCCATGGATCGTGGCCCCTTCCGCAGAGGACGGGTCGGCCAGTGCGCGTTCCACGCCGATATCCGGGAATCCACCGCGGGCGATGGCGGGCAGTGCGCCCGCGGGCAGTTCCCAGTAGCTGCGGGGCGCGAGGCCGTCATAGTCCGCGATCAGGGCGGGGAGCGCCGCCATGACCCCGGCCGGATCCTCGGCCACCCGCCTTGCGAGCTGGGCGGCCCCGGTCTGCAGGGACCACGCGCCGTAGAGTCCCAGCTCGATCACCCCGCCGCGGAAGTAGAGGCCGTCGCTTGGGTCGGACCAGGTGACCTGCGGGATGATCGCGCGGAGTTCCGGTGGCGCCGCGACCGCTGCGGCCCACTGGGTGTTGCCGGTATAGCTACCGCCGAACATGCCGACGACACCACTGCTGCCGGGCAATGCGGCAGCCCAGCGGACCGTGTCGTAGCCGTCGTCCACCTCATAGCCGAACGGGAGCCACTCACCCTCCGACTGGGAGCTGCCCCGGGTGTCCTGGTGCACCACCATGTAGCCGCGGGACACGGCCTCGAACGGGTCGAGAATGGTCATGACCGCCGAACGACGACCGTATGGCGTGCGATGGAGCAGGACGGGCCACGGACCATCGGTGGTCGGTCGATACACGTCGGCGTAGAGCACCGTGCCGTCGCGCATCTTCGCGGGAAGGTCGAATTCAATTTCCATGCCAGCCATCGGGTAGCTCGCTTTCTCTATGCGGGTGACCGTTGTTCGGTGCTGCTTCGGTTTCTTGTCTGACAGTTGACCGCGGTGCGCTGGGCCGGTTCAGCGGACTGAAAGCCGAGGTTGATTCCAAAATCGACGGCGAATGCGATGTTGGTTGCGGCCGGCCGCTCTGGTGAACACCCGAAGCGAGTCGTCGGCTCGTGGGCAGCACCTGTGAGTACTATTTACAGTACCGCAGTACTCGATTTCATATCAAGGCTGTGTGAGTCACTGCATGGCCGTGGGCGACGCGCGCTTTGGCGACCTTGCCGCGAGACGGCCGACCGCGTGTGACACAGCCGTCGACCGCATCGAACCGCCCTTCGATCTTCAGGCGAGAAGTCGTCGCGCAGACCTTGCCTCGACGTTCGCTTACCGCTCTGACCGAGGCCAGCGTTGCGGACGGAAGCTGCCCCGCCATTTCCATCGCCTGCTTTTGGTGAAGAGGGGGAGATCGAAAACTCATTCCATCCGGGTGAGGCAGGTGCCGCCTGACTCCTCGAGGTAAGCCGCATCCCGACCCGTTCCAGCACCCGCACCTCCAACTGCTGGGCCTGCTTGGCCCGTTACCTGGTCGACGAAAGGGCTACGAGGCGATGCGGCACCTCACCAACGCACCAGCGGACGGCCGGGGCAGATCGACGGGCCCGGTGACAGGAGACACCGGGCCCGTCTCCGCGTCCTGACCCTGTCCCCACGGGCGGGCGCGGGTCACCACATGCCGCTCACATGTGGACGGCGGGGGCGGCGTCGGCGTCAACCGCCGGGACGCCGCGCCGATAGAGAAGCAACGTGATCAGCGCACCGGCCGCGAAGAAGGCGGCGGACCACCTGAGCGACGCCGTGTCCGGCGCTGTGGATGCGTGAGCCATGAGACGACTCCAATCACGATCAGAGCTGCTGAATAACGAAACGAAACAGTTTCGTACACACATTAGACGCCCCACTACCGAAACTCAAGCGTTTCGATAGAGGGCCCAGGATCACCTCCTCCGCGCCCTACGGTGCGGCGGCGACCGTCAGAACGGTCCGCCCCACCGTCGTCGTGCCGTCCCCGTACCGCACCAGACCGAGGTAGACAGTGCACTCCGCGGGCGTGAAGCCCTGCCAGTCCACGGTGATCTGTACGACTTCGCCGCCGGTCACCTGCCGGCTGGCGGGGTCGGCCACCGCCGTGCGATCCGGCCGGGCATCCCCGCCGATGAGCCAGGTACAGGTTGTAGGGCTGGCTCGCGGCGCCTTCGGGCGCCGCGTACTGGTTGACGTAGACCGCATAGGTGCCCGGCTGAAGGTCGGCGCGCTCGTTGTTGCCCGCCAGCGAACGGAACACCACCTTGCCGGTGTCCTTGTCGACGACGAACAGGTCCACATCGCCGCCGTCGAGGCGCTCGCCGTGCAGGATCGCCACTCGGGCGAACTCGATGCCCTCGGAAACAGCGAACTCGGTTCTGACGGTCGCCGCGGGAAGTTCAGCCGGCGCGCCGGTCGGGTCGAAGTCCTCGTTGGTGCCAGTCAGCATGCCGGTCTTCGTCACGCCCGCGTACAGGCCGTCTACCCGTGCGGTGAGCGTGCCGGCCTAGGAGACCCTGGTGTTCAGGACGGTCGAGCCGTCGGCACCGGTCACGGCAGCCTCCGCGGGCGCGGTGAACCGCGTGGCACGGAGGGCGACAGCGCTGCGCACCGTATGACGGCCGCCGTCCGTCAGGGTGAGACGGCCGTACGTCCATGCCCCGAAGGCCGCGTCTGTGCGTTTGAAGGTGACCTTGTACGTGGCGAAGGTCATCACTGGCTCTGCACAGCTGATCAATCAGAGATGGAGCAGAGCCTGCGAGAGACGAGGGCTCCGCTACGACTGAGAGTGCGCCGGCAGGCCCGTCAGTTCCGCCGACCGTTCCCACAACTTCCGGGCCAGCTGCAGCTCACGGCCCTGCGGATTCTTGGGTTCCTCGCGGGTGAGACGGTGGAAGTAGGCACCGTTCACCGACTCGGGATCGGCGACGGAGGCCAGATGGAACAGGGGCTCGGCGCCCTGTTCGGGGCTCAGCAGCATGGCCTTGCCCAGCCGGGACTCCATGACGAATCGCTGCCACGCGCTTTCGCGGGCGACCTCGGTGGCGACGCCTCCTGGGTGGAAGACCGACGTGGTGACACTGGTGCCCTGCGTGCGCCGGGCGAGTTCCTGGGTGAACAGGAGTGTGCCGAGCTTGGCGGTCCCGTAGGCCTTCAGCTTGTTGTACCGAACCTTGGCGGCGTCAAGATCGTCAAGGTCGAGGCGCCCCTTGCGGTACTGCAGACTTCCCGTGTTGATCACCCGCGCGTCCGAGGATGCGGCCAGTCGATCCAGGAGCAGGTTCGTCAGCAGGAACGGGGACAGGTGGTTGACCTGGAAGTTCATCTCGTGACCATCGGCGCTGAGCTGGCGGTCGGCGAACATCGCGCCCGCATTGTTGGCCAGGATGTCGATCCGCTCATACGCGGACTGCAGATCCGCGGCGAGGCCGCGCACGCTGTCCAGCGACGCGAAGTCCGCCAGGTGCATCCGGCCGCCGACCTGCGCAGCGACGGCTGCTGTCTTCTCCTGCGACCGGCCCACCACGGCCACAGTGGCGCCCAGCTCACCGAAGCGGCGGGCCGCTGCCGCACCGATCCCCGCACTGGCGCCGGTGACCACCACCGTCTTCCCGCGGAAGTCCCGCACCGCATCGTCCATTACATTCCTCGCTCTCTCACGCGCCGTCCCGACGAAGGCAAGCGATATGTGACTATCATTTGCCGCCATGAGCCAACCTTAGCAGCTGGCGATAGTCAACTATCGGCTGATAGTGTTCACATCATGTCCACCGATGCCGCGCGGCCGCTGCGCGCCGACGCCGCCCGAAACTCCGAGAGGATCCTGCGGGCGGCACGCGAGGTGTATGCCGAGAGCGGTCCCGACGCGATGCTCGAGGAGATCGCCCGCCGCGCCGGTGTGGGGATCGCCACTCTCTATCGTCGCTTCCCCAACAAGGAGACGCTCGTCCGAGCCGCGCTCGATCAGAGCACGACCGAGCAGCTCTCCCCCGCCATCGAACGGGCCGTGAACGAAGACGATCCACGCCAGGGGCTGGCCATCCTCCTCAACGCGGCACTGGCACTGATGGCCCGCGAGCGCAACACCCTGGCAGCCGCGAGCAATTCCGGCGCGCTCACCGCCGAAGTCGTCGCCCCGTTCAACGACGCCCTGACGTCGCTCGTCCGGCGCGGACAACAGATGGGCACGGTCCGCGACGACCTCGTCCCCGACGACACCCAGCGGATCATGGGAATGCTCATCGGCGTGCTGTGGAACATGGACCCCGACACCGAGGGCTGGCGGCGCTACGTGGTGCTCGTCCTTGACTCCCTGTCCCCCGTCGGAGCCAGCCCGCTTCCCCCCGCGGCCCCGATGCTGAACTGCGCGGAGGGAGCATCGGAGCACCCTGCATTCGGTGGTGCCGTCCAAGACGAAACCCGGGCTACCGCGCGGAACGCCTGAACACCTCCCCTGGTCGCCGGCGACCGCCCGACGACCACAGGAAGGCGGGCGTCTCGCCGAGGCTGGTCGCACCCCAAGGGGCATCCGGGGCGGGGCCGCACAATCGACGGAGGCACGAAACCACTACCCGTCGCACAGCATCCGCGCGCCGGAGCCCCCTACGGCGACCGCCTCACCTTGGACCTGGGCATCCCCACACCCCCTTCCGCCCGTGTGGAGGCGGGGCGGATACCCCTGAGCCCACTCGGGCTCACGAGCCGAGTCGGGCTCACGCCAGATCGAGCAACCCCTGCGTACCGCCTCGACAACCGTCCCCGTCCGTCAGGCCGTGAAGCACCGTTCCGGAAACCTCTCAGCAACAACCTATTGACATGACATTTGACTGACGGCATCGTACTCGCCCTAGAGCAGCTTTTAAAGCGCTCTAAATCTGTCGCTGTCTGCACCATCACCTCCATCCGGGGTCTCCGGAGCGAAGGGAAACCAGTCTGATGTCGTTCGAAGTGCTGACCATGGGGCGTGTCGGAGTGGACGTGTATCCGCTCCAGACGGGTGTGGGACTGGCGGAGGTCACCTCGTTCGGCAAGTACCTGGGCGGGAGCCCGACGAACGTCGCCGTGGCCGCCGCCCGCTACGGCCGCTCCGCCGCTGTGATCACCAAGACCGGCCGCGACCCGTTCGGCGACTTCGTCCGTACGGCCCTGGAGAGCTACGGCGTCGACAGCCGCTTCGTCGGCACGTCGGACATCGCACCGACGCCGGTGACGTTCTGCGAGATCTTCCCACCGGACGACTTCCCGCTCTACTTCTACCGGCTGCCGAAGGCACCCGACCTGGACGTCCAACCGGATGAGCTGGACCTGGCGGCGGTGCGCGAGGCAACGGTCTTCTGGATCACGGGTACCGGGCTGAGCGAAGAGCCCAGCCGTTCTGCGACGCTCGCGGCGCTGGCGCACCGGGCGAAGGCAGGCACGACCGTGTTCGACCTGGACTGGCGGCCGATGTTCTGGGCCGACCCGGCCAAGGCCCGGACGTACTACGCCGAGGCCCTGCGCCATACGACGGTCGCCGTCGGCAATCTCGACGAGTGCGAGGTCGCCACGGGTGAGCGTGAGCCGTACGCCGCCGCGAAGGCGCTGCTCGACGCCGGCGTGGAACTGGCCGTCGTGAAGCAGGGGCCGAAGGGCGTACTGGCGATGGACCGTGACGGGTCGACCGCCGAAGTTCCTCCGGTGCCGGTGGACGTGGTCAACGGGCTCGGCGCCGGTGACGCCTTCGGCGGTGCGCTCTGCCACGGGCTGCTGTCCGGCTGGGACACCCGCCGCACGGTGACCTTCGCCAACGCCGCCGGCGCCATCGTCGCCGGCCGGCTGGCCTGCGCCGAGGCCATGCCGACCGAGGACGAGGTCAAGACCAAGCTCCGCGAGGCGTCTTTCGCCTCCACCGAAGCCTCCACTGAACGAAAGGCGTGACCCTGTGCTGTCCGAGAACGTGAGCCGGATCGTGTCCGCCCGGGTGGGCGATCCCGGCGCCATCGCGGCCGCCGCCGCCCGCCGAATCAAGGCCACCTCGCTGCTCGGCGAGCACGGCAAGGCGATGATCATCGCAGCGGACCACCCCGCACGCGGCGCCAACGGCGTCGGCGGCGACCCCAGCGCCATGGCCGACCGCTTCCAGCTCTTGGAGCGCCTGTGCACCGCGTTGGAGCGGCCGGGCGTGACCGGCGTGCTGGCCACCGCCGACATCCTGGAGGACCTGCTGCTGCTCGGGGTGCTGGACGGCAAGAGTGTCTTCGGCTCGATGAACCGGGCCGGTCTCGCGGGCTCCGCCTTCGAGATCGACGACCGGTTCACCGGCTACGACGCCGCCACGATCGCCGCGATGGGCTTCGACGGTGGCAAGATGCTCACCCGTATCGCGCTCGACGACGCGGCGACGCCGTCTGTACTGGAGAACACCGCCCGCGCGGTCGACGAGCTGAATGACCGTCAACTCATCGCGATGGTCGAGCCGTTCCTCTCCGCGTGGCAGGACGGAAAGATCCGCAACGACCTTTCGACGGACGCCGTCATCAAGTCGATCACCATTGCCTCGGGTCTGGGCCGACGTACCGCCTACACCTGGCTGAAGCTCCCGGTCGTCGACGACATGGAGCGCGTCCTCGCCTCCTCCACCCTGCCCGCGCTGCTCCTCGGCGGCGAGGTCAAGGACGCAGACGCCGCCTTCGCCTCATGGGGCAAGGCCCTCAAGCAGCCGACCGCGCAGGGCCTGGTCGTCGGCCGCTCCCTGCTCTATCCCTCGAACGGCGATGTCGCCGGGGCGGTGGACAAGGCGGTGAGCCTGCTGTGAGCGACACCAGCAAGTACCACCTCCCGGCCGGCACTTCGGCCGACGGACCGTATGACCTCCTGGTCACGCCGGAATCGGCGGACTGGGGATACTCCGGCCTCAGGATCCTGACCCTGAGGCCGGGCGAGGCACACGCCCTGTCCACCGGGGAGTCCGAGTTCCTGGTCCTGCCGTTGACGGGTTCCTGCACCGTCACCACGGACGGCAAGGCCTTCGATCTCGCCGGTCGGACAGGCGTGTTCGCCTCGGCCACCGACTTCGCCTACCTCCCCAGGCAGTCGGAGGCCCTGATCAGCAGCGCATCCGGTGGGAGGTTCGCGCTGCCCTCCGCCCGTACCGAGCAGGGAGGTCAACCGGCTCGGTACGGGCGCAAGGAGGACGTCCCTGTCGAACTGCGCGGGGCGGGCGCCTGCTCCCGGCAAGTCAACAACTACTGCCTGCCGGGCACGTTCGAGGCCGAGCAGCTGCTGGTGTGCGAGGTGCTCACGCCCGGCGGCAACTGGTCGTCGTACCCGCCGCACAAGCACGACCAGGCCCGCACGGACGAGAGTGGCGAGCCGGTCGAGTCAGAGCTGGAGGAGATCTACTACTTCGAGGTCTCCGGCGACGAGAACGGCTTCGCCTACCAGCGTGTGTACGGCACCGAGGACCGGCCGATCGACGTACTCGCCGAGATCCGCTCCGGCGACACGGTCCTCATCCCGCACGGCTGGCATGGGCCGTCCATCGCCGCGCCCGGCTACGACCTGTACTACCTCAACGTCATGGCCGGCCCCGGGCAGGACCGCGCCTGGCTGATCTGCGACGACCCCGCCCACGGGTGGGTCCGCTCCACCTGGGACACCCAGGACGTCGACGACCGGCTTCCCTTCGAAGGACTCACCCCGCGATGAACACCGTCCGACTGACCACCGCTCAGGCGCTGGTGCGTTTTCTGGCGAACCAGTACAGCGAGCGCGATGGGCAGGAACAGCGTCTGATCCCCGGCGTGTGGGGCATCTTCGGCCACGGCAACGTCGCCGGCGTCGGCCAGGCCCTCCTCCAGGCCGCCACCACCGGCGAGGCCGACCTGCCCTACTACCTCGCCCGCAACGAACAGGGCATGGTCCACGCCTCCGTCGCCTACGCCAAGATGCGCGACCGGCTCGCCACCTTCGCCTGCACCGCCTCCACCGGCCCGGGTTCAACGAACATGATCACGGGTGCGGCGCTGGCCACCACCAACCGGCTGCCGGTGCTGCTACTGCCGTCCGACATGTTCGCCACCCGCGCCGCGGACCCGGTCCTGCAGCAGCTGGAGGACAGCCGGGGCGGGGACGTCACGGTCAACGACGCCTTCCGCGCGGTATCGAAGTACTTCGACCGCGTCTCCCGTCCCGAGCAGCTCATCCCGGCCGCACTGGCCGCCATGCGGGTGCTCACCGACCCGGTCGAAACCGGCGCCGTCACCCTCGCGCTGCCGCAGGACGTGCAGGCCGAGGCCGACGACTGGCCCGTCTCCTTCTTCCGGCGCCGGGTCTGGCATGTGGGCCGCCCGGTGCCGGAGCCGGCCGCGATCGAGAGGGCCGCCCGCCTGCTGCGCGGGGCACGCAAGCCGCTGATCGTCGCCGGCGGCGGCACCGTCTACTCCGGTGCCGAAACCGCGCTGCGCGCGTTCGCCGAGGCCACCGGCATCCCGGTCGCCGACACCCACGCCGGCAAGGGCGCCGTTCCCTGGGACCACCCCTACGCCGTCGGCGGGATCGGCTCCACCGGCTCGTATGCCGCCAACGAACTGGCTCAGGACGCCGATGTCGTGCTGGGCATCGGCACCCGCTACTCCGACTTCACCACCGCCAGCCACACCGTCTTCGGCAACCCCGACGTCACCTTCGTCAACCTCAACGTCGCCCGCCTGGACGCCGTCAAGCACTCCGCCGAACCGCTGGTGGCCGACGCACGGCTCGGCATCCAGGCCCTCGCGGGTGCGCTGACCGAATGGGAGGTGGACCCGGCGTACCGCCAGCACACGCGTCAACTCATCGCCCGCACACGGGAGATCGAAAACCGCTGCTTCACCGTCGGCCACGGCCCGCTGCCGGCTCAGACCGAGATCCTCGGCACGCTCAACGACGTCCTCGATGACCGCGCCGTGGTCATCAACGCTGCCGGCTCGATGCCCGGCGACCTGCAGCAGCTGTGGCGGGCGCGGGATCCGAAGGCCTATCACGTGGAGTACGCGTACTCGTGCATGGGCTATGAGGTGGCCGCCGGCGTCGGCGCCAAGATGGCCGACCCGTCGCGGGAGGTCGTCGTCCTGGTCGGCGACGGCTCGTATCTGATGATGGCTCAGGAGATCGTCACCATGGTCTCCGAGGGTCTGAAGGTCATCATCGTCCTCGTCCAGAACCACGGCTTCGCCTCCATCGGCGCCCTCTCCGAGTCGCTCGGCTCGCAGCGCTTCGGCACCAAGTACCGCTACCGCAACGGAGATTCAGGACAGCTCGACGGCGACATCCTGCCCGTCGACCTGGCCGCCAACGCATCCAGTCTGGGCGCTGACGTCCTGCACGCCACCTCCGTCGACGGGTTCCGTGCCGCAATGGAGAAGGCCAAGAGGGCGAGCCGCACCACCGTCGTACACGTCGAGACCGACCTGTACGGACCGAACCCACCCGGCCACGGCTGGTGGGACGTCCCCGTCAGCCAGACCTCCGCCCTGGAGACCACCCAGGCGGCGTACGAGACGTACGCCGCCCACAAGCAGACCCAGCGCCACTACCTGTAAGCCCCGTCCCCGTAAAGGAACCCGCACCGTGAAGACCATCGAGCACTGGATCAACGGCTCCCCCAACCAGGGCTCCGCCGCCGACACCCAGCCCGTGTTCAACCCGGCTACCGGCGCCGAGCAGGCCCAGCTCCTCCTGGGCGGCGACGCCGAGGTGGACGCCGCCGTGCAGGCCGCGTCCACCGCCTTCGAGACCTGGTCGGAGTCCTCCCTCAGCCAGCGCACCCAGGTCATGTTCAACTTCCGCCAGCTCCTGGTGGAACACGAGGAGGAACTCGGCCGGATCATCTCCGCCGAGCACGGCAAGACCGTCGACGACGCCCGCGGCGAGATCACCCGCGGCCGTGAGGTCGTCGAGTACGTCTGCGGCCTCGGTGACGTGCTGAAGGGGTCCTTCTCCGACCAGGTCTCCCGTGGCGTGGACGTCCACAACTTCCGTCAGCCGCTCGGCGTGGTCGCCGGCATCACCCCGTTCAACTTCCCTGCCATGGTGCCGTTGTGGATGCACCCCGTCGCCATCGCCACCGGCAACACCTTCATCCTCAAGCCCAGCGAGCGCGACCCGTCCGCCGCCAACTTCGTCGCCGAGCTGTACAAGAAGGCCGGTCTGCCCGACGGTGTCTTCAACGTCGTGCACGGCGGCAAGGACGCGGTCGACGCGCTCCTCACCCACCCCGGCATCGAGGCCGTCTCCTTCGTCGGCTCCACCCCGATCGCCAAGTACGTACACGAACAGGCCACTTCGCACGGCAAGCGCGTCCAGGCCCTCGGCGGCGCCAAGAACCACGCGGTCGTCCTCCCGGACGCCGACCTGGAGTTCGCCGCCAACCACATCACCGCAGGCGCCTACGGCTCCGCCGGTGAGCGCTGCATGGCCGTGTCGGTGGCCGTCGCTGTGGGCAACGCGGCCGACCAGCTGGTCCAGATCCTCCAGCGCAAGGCCAACGAGGTGAAGGTCGGTCCCGGCAACGCACCCGGTACCGAAATGGGCCCCCTGGTCACCAAGGCCGCCCAGGAGCGCGTCGAGAACGCCGTCGGGATCGCCGCCACGCAGGGCGCCACAGTTGTCGTCGACGGCCGCGGGCTGAAGATCGAAGGCCATGAGAACGGCTTCTTCACCGGCCCCTCCCTCCTCGACCACGTCACCACCGCCATGGACGCCTACAAGGAGGAGCTGTTCGGCCCGGTCCTCGCGATCGTGCGGACCGACTCCCTCGACCAGGCCATCGACCTGATCAACGCCAACCCGTACGGCAACGGCACCGCCCTGTTCACCGCCTCCGGCGAGGCCGCCCGCCGCTTCCAGCGCAACATCAAGGTCGGCATGATCGGCATCAACGTCCCAGTGCCCGTCCCCATGTCGTACTACTCCTTCGGCGGCTGGAAGGACTCCCTCATCGGCGACAACCCCATCCACGGTCCCGAAGGCGTCCGCTTCTACACCCGCCCCAAGGTCGTCACCACCCGCTGGCCCCAGCAGGCCCACGACACCACCGCCGGCTTCAACTTCCCCACCTCCAGCTGACGGCGGACGGTCGGCACACACAAGCCCGGCTCCCGATCGTCACCCCCACGCACGGCCACCCGGTCTGCTGTGACCTCGCCGGGCCCCACACCCCCGAACTACACGCGACAGGAGAAGGCCATGGACGTCAAGGACGACGACGTGACCCAGGCCCCGACGCCATCCCCCCTCATCGACGATGCTCCACCGGCCGTCCGGCGGCGGCTGCGGATCATCACCGTCATCGCCACCTTCGGCGGCCTCCTCTTCGGCTACGACACCGGCGTCATCAACGGCGCCCTGCCGTACATGTCGGACGACTTGGGCCTGACCCCGTTCACCGAAGGCCTGGTGACCAGCTCACTGCTGCTCGGTGCGGCCTTCGGCTCGCTGCTCGGCGGCCGTCTGTCGGACGCGCGCGGCAGGCGCCGTAACATCCTGCTCATAGCCGTGATCTTCTTCGTCGGAGCCCTCGGCTGCACCCTGGCCCCGAACACCGAACTGATGGTCGCCGCCCGCTTCGTGCTCGGCCTCGCGGTCGGCGGTGCCTCGGTGACCGTCCCGGTGTACCTGGCGGAGATATCGCCCGCCGACCGTCGCGGCCGCCTGGTGACCCGGAACGAGCTGATGATCGTCAGCGGCCAGCTGGCCGCGTTCACCTTCAACGCGATCATCGCCGATGTCGGCGGCGAGTCGGGCGGCATCTGGCGCTGGATGCTGGTCATCGCGACCCTGCCCGCAGTCGCGCTGTGGTTCGGCATGCTGGTCATGCCGGAGAGCCCGCGCTGGCTCGCCTCCAAGGCCCGGTACGGCGACGCGCTGGCCGTCCTCAAGCAGGTCCGCTCCGAGCGGCGGGCCGAGGCCGAGCTCAGCGAGGTCACCGCGATGGCCGTCGAGGACGAGAAGGCCAAGCTCGGCGGCTGGAACGACCTGAAGGTGCCGTGGGTGCGCAAGTTGGTCCTGGTCGGCATCGGCATCGCGATCGTCATGCAGATCACCGGCGTGAACACGATCATGTACTACGGCACCCAGATCCTCACCGACGCCGGCTTCGCCGCCGATAGCGCCCTGACCGCGAACATCGCCAACGGCGTGATCTCCGTGCTGGCCACCTTCGTCGGCATCTGGCTGCTGGGCCGTGTCAACCGCCGCCCGATGCTGATGATCGGCCAGCTCGGTACCATCGCCGCCCAGTTGCTGATCGGCGTGTTCTCCCTCGTCCTGCCCGCCGGTGACGGCCGCGCCTTCGCGGTCCTGGCCATGACGGTCACCTTCCTGGCCTTCCAGCAGGGCGCGATCTCCCCCGTGACCTGGCTGATGCTGTCCGAGATCTTCCCGCTGAAGATGCGCGGCTTCGGCCTGGGCATCGCGGCCTTCGCCCTGTGGATCACCAACTTCCTCATCGGGCTGGTCTTCCCGGTCCTGGTCGACGCGGTCGGCGTGTCCAACACCTTCTTCGTCTTCGTCGCCCTGGGCCTGCTCGCCATGGCCTTCGTGCAGCGGTACGTGCCCGAGACGCGTGGACGCACGCTCGAGAACCTCGAACACGAACTCAAGGCCCGCTTCTCCTGAACACTCCCGCCCCGGTCCCGTCGGGGGTCGGGGCTCTGAAAGGAATCCCCATGACTGTGCGTGTAGGAGTGATCGGGGCCGGCTGGATCGGTCAGGAACACATCCGTCGGCTGACCGAGAGCGTGACCGGTGCCGAAATCACCGCCGTGAACGACATCGACGCCGCTCGTGCCGAGGAGGCCGCGGCTCGGGTCGGCGCCCGGGTGTTCGCGGACGGGGCCGCGCTGATCGCGGCGGACGACGTGGACGCGGTGCTCGTCACCTCCTGGGGGCCCACCCACGCCGAACACGTGCTGAACGCCATCGCGGCCGGGAAACCGGTGTTCTGCGAAAAGCCCCTCGCCACGACCGAGGAGGACTGTCTGCGTATCGTCGACGCCGAGCGCGCCCACGGTCGGCGGCTGGTCCAGGTCGGCTTCATGCGCCGCTACGACGCCGGCTATCGGCAGATGAAGCAGGTCATCGACTCCGGCCGCATCGGGGAGCCGCTGGTGGTGCACTGCGCCCACCGCAACCCGTCCGTGCCCGAGTCGTACCACACCGACATGGCCGCGCTTGACTCGGCGGTCCACGAGATCGACGTACTGCGCTGGCTCCTCGACGACGAGATCGTTTCCGCCCAGGTCGTCCTGCCACGCTCCACGAGCAAGCGGTACGCCCACCTGAAAGACCCGCAGATCATGCTCTTCGAGACCGCCAAGGGCGTCCGCATCGACCTCGAGGTCTTCGTCAACTGCCAGTACGGCTACGACATCCAGTGCGAGGCCGTCGGCGAGGAGGGCCTCGTGCGACTGCCCGACCCCGCCGCGGTCGGTGTCCGCACCGCGGGGCAGCACAGCACGGAGGTCCTCACGGATTGGGTGGGCCGCTTCGTTGATGCCTTCGACACCGAGTTCCGTGAGTGGATCGCGGATATCGCGGCCGACAACGAACCCAACGGGCCCTCCGCCTGGGACGGTTACGCCGCGACCGTAATCTCCAACGCCACGGTCGAAGCACGGAAGTCGGGCCGGATCGTCACCACGGACATGAAGCCCCGGCCCGTCTTCTACGGCGGCACCGCGTGAAGGTCATCTGACCGAACGAACGCCGCTCGGCCGCCCACCTCTGGAGGTGGGCGGCCGAGCGGCGTTCGTTCTTGCCGCCCCGGCGCAGCAGTACCCGCCATCGTCCCCGGAAGGCGCACCATGAAGACGTCGACCGGGCCCTGGGCTCCCACGACGAATCCGTCACACTCGTAGAGCCGACAGGCAGCACCGCAGGGGCTTCATTCCCACAGTCATACCCGTACGGCCGTGTGCTCCAGCCACTGTCTGTCTCCGAAGGGCCGGACCGCGACGCATCCGGCGACTTCGCGGTCGACCATGGTGATCGACGTGTGCTGCGGCGAGAAGGAATCTCCCGCAGCCGCTGCCGCACCCGGAGTGCGTCGTAGCGTCCCAGGCCTCCCAGAGCCGCCCCCATGACCGCGGCCCGCAACTGCGCGATCCACTCGATGCCCGCTGCCATCGCAGCACGCAGCCTGCCGCGTGCGCCGATCACCTCCGCGCAGCCACCTCTTTCTCCGGTTGCCTGTCCGGTCCCCATCTCCGCGGCTTCCACAGCCGACGTGCCCCAGTCCGCGTCCGCGTGCCCTGGACTGCCGTCTTCATCGACTGGAACCCGGTGCCCCTGTCCCCTCGTTACGACTCTCTGCACGACTGAGCCGCCCAGGGCGCGTGGCTCTGGGCGGCTCACCGGCGTGAGGTCACGGCGTCGATCAGGCGTCGGCCTGCAGCTTCGTGAGCTCGGCTTCCAGGTCGGCCATGGCCTCGCCGCCGGCCATCAGGTCGGTGATCTCTTCCCGCGTGCGCTCACCCTTGCGGAAGTCGTCGGCCTTCTGACCACGGATCAGGACAGCGAAGTGGTCGCCGACCATCATGGCGTGCCGCACATTGTGGGTGACGAGGATGACAGCGACGCCCTTGGCGCGGGCCTGCATGATGATGCGCAGGACGTGGGCGGCCTCCTTGACGCCGAGCGCAGCGGTCGGTTCGTCCAGGATGAGGACGTTGGCGCCGAAGTAGACGGCGCGTGCGATGGCCAGGGCCTGGCGCTCACCGCCCGAGAGGCTGCCGACGAGGCGGTTGCCGTCGGTGACCCGGGTGATGCCCAGGGACTGCATCTCGCGTACGGCGATCTCGCCCGCGAGCTTCTTGTCGAACAGTTTGAAGGGGCCGAAGCCCTTGGTGGGTTCGGCGCCGACGAAGAAGCAGCGGCCGACACCCATCAGCGGGAAGGTGCCGCCGAACTGGTGCACGGTGGCGATGCCCTGGTCGCTGGCGTCGCGGGGGCTTTCGAAGCTGACCGGTTGGCCGTTGATCTCGATGGTGCCGGTGGTGGGCTTGTGGAAACCGGACATGATCTTGATGAGGGTGGACTTGCCGGCCCCGTTGTCGCCCAGCAGGCACAAGACCTTGCCTGCGTCCACCTCTAGGGAGATGTCCTGCAGCGCGTTGGTGCCGAGGAACGACTTGCTGACGTCGGTGAGGCGGAGAAGGGGTGTGGTCATGGTCAGGCCTTCTTCGCGGATCGGGGCTTGTAGGAGAGGGCCAGGCGGCGGAACGTGTTGTTCATCAGGACGGCCGTGAGGATAAGGATGCCGAGGATCAGGCTGGCCCAGTCGGAGTTCCAGCCGGTGTAGTAGATGCCCTGGTTGACGATGGCGAAGGTCAACGTCCCCAGCACCACGCCGAAGACGGAGCCGTAGCCGCCGGTGAGCAGGACTCCGCCGATGACCACGGCGATGATGGAGTTGAAGACGAAGGACTGGCCGTTGGCGACCTGGGCGCCGTTGTAGAGGATGGTCTGGATCACGCCGACCAGGGCGGCGCCGAAGCCGCTGCCCATGTACAGGGCGATCTTCACCCGGTTGACGGGGATGCCGGTCGCGCGGGCGCTTTCCTTGTCGCCGCCGATCGCGAAGATCCAGTTGCCGTACTTCATCATCTGCAGCAGCACCGTGACCACGACCGCGATGCCGAGCCACCAAAAGATCGCGACCTCGAACTGGCCGGCGATCAGCTTGCCGAACAGCGTCTTCGACACGGAGTCGGGGCTGATGGGGACGCTGGTGGTGCCGGTCGTGACACGCGACAGCCCCAGGGTGAGGCCGGCCATACCGGACATGGTGGCCAGGGTGACGACCAGCGAGGGGACATTGGTCCGCGTCACGATGAACCCGTTGAGCAGGCCAGTGAGCAGTCCCAGACCGAGCGCGCACAGGATGCCGACGATCATGGGGGCGCCCCAGTGGCCGGAAACGATGGCCAGCGTCATGGAGCTGCCGGCCAGGACCGAGCCGACGGAGACGTCGAGTTCACCGGCGATCATCAGCAGTCCCACGGGGATGGCGACGATGCCGAGCTCGGCGGCGATGTTCAGCCAGCTCGCCGAACCTCCGGTGGCGAGGAACTTCTCACCGCCGAAGATCGCGAAGAAGACGAAGACGCTGAGCGTTCCGATGAGGGCGCCGGCCTCGGGGCGGTGCCGCAGTTGCCCGAGCGGGCTCTCGGACTGCTGCGGTGGGGCGACGGCGGTCTCTTTCTCGGCCGTCGTGTCGGGAAGTGAGGTTGTCATCGGAATGCAGTCACCTTCGTGAATCCGGGTGTGGTGCGAGGCGGGCTTCGGGAGGGGTGCCGGGCCCTTACGGCGGTCCCGGCACAGAGGGCGAATCAGCGCACGCCGGCCTTGGCGCCTGCGATCGCCGCGTCGACGTTGTCCTTGGTGACCAGCAACGGGCCGGTCAGGATCGGGTTCTGCGGCGGGAGAACGCCGTAGGAGAGGTACTGGTTCGCGATCGAGACGACGTAGAAGCCCTGCAGGTAGGGCTGTTGGTCGATGGCGAACAGCTGGCTGCCGCCCTTGATCCGGTCGAGCTGGCTCTGCGAGAGGTCGAAGGTGCCGAGCTTGACCTTGTCGCCGACCTTGGCCTGCTGGATCGCGGCAGCGGCGCTGTCGGCGTCCCCGACACCGATTGTCACCAGTGCGTCGATCGAGGAGTCCTTCAGCAACGCGCCCTTGATCGCCTGGGTGACGGCGGACGGGTTGCCGAAGTTGGACGAGGGAAGGGGAAGCTGCTTGGACGAGGAGCCGTTGCTCGTGGCGCCGTCCTTGATGCCCTTGCAGCGGGCCTCCTGGTTGGCGGAGCCGGGCACGGTGTTGACGCACAGGATGTTCTTGGCGCCCTCTTCGGCGAACTTGACGCCGCCGGCCTTTCCGGCCTCGTAGTCGTCCGAGCCGATGTACTTCACGGCGCCGACCCGCTTGGCCGCGTCAATGCCACCCGAGTTGTAGATGAACACCTTGATGCCCTTGGCGATGGCCTGCTTGATCGCGGAGTCCTGGTTCTCCGGCACCCAGTCAGGCACGAGGATCGCCGAGGGTTCCTGCGAAATGGCGGTCAGCGTCAGCTTGGCGACGTCCGGGCCGAGGTTGTCGTAGTTCGCCGGGCCGAGGTAAGTGACCGAGCCGCCGCCCGCCTTCACCAGCTTCGTCGCGTCCTCGACGCCTCGCTTGACCGCGGAGAAGAACGGGTCGTCGGACTTGCCGCCGATGACGACGAGGTTGACCTTGCCGTTGCTCTTCGCCCCGGACGTCGATCCACCCCCAGCCGTCGCCGTCGCGTCCGCGGTGTCGCCCTTGGCCTTGCCGCTGGCGCAGCCGGTCAGCGCGGTGGCCGCGATGGCGGCCAGGCTCACCACGGTCAGAACTCTTCGGGAGAGACGACCGGACGGCCGCCTGGACTGGGTGCGTTCCATGTGCTGGGGGCTCCTTCGTGTGATGCCGGGCGGGGCGTGAGCGGGGCCAGGCATGTCTCGGGGTGGAGTGGTGCGGCGGTGCGTATGCGCGAATCGGGTGGCCATCCACACGTTCACGCGGCTGCGCGGGGAAGGCCGGCACGGTCGCAGCACCGGTATTCGCTTGGACTGGCGTAGCGGCGTCGGCGGTCGGTAGGACGGCTCGTCGCGGGGGTGTCCCGGCACCGATCGCGGCAACGCCGGATTGTGTGGCTGATATCGGTTCCGCGATGTTTTAAATCGCTTTAAGCGGGTGGCCAGAGCATGCTTGTGTTTCCGATAGGTGTCAAGGGCCTACTCACAAAATGCACGCCATTCCGTTATCTACCACGAAAGCTGCATCGGCCACATATCTCACGCCTGCACGGCTGTGTCCCGCAGTCGG
This sequence comes from Streptomyces sp. NPDC090499, assembly GCF_044769305.1. NCBI lineage: Bacteria > Bacillati > Actinomycetota > Actinomycetes > Kitasatosporales > Streptomycetaceae > Streptomyces > Streptomyces sp. NPDC090499. The sequence goes on along the minus strand of NZ_JBIVXP010000005.1, from coordinate 595,012 downwards.
CGAGACACACCACGGCCACCCGGTAGAGACGTTCGAAGCTGATCAGCGAGGCTGTGCTGTGGTCCCACGAACGACGAGGGAGGGAGCGAGGACGATCTCACGGGGCACGGTGCGCCCCTGATCGAGGCGTTCGACGACGGCGGTGACGGCCTGCCGGGCCTGCTCCTCGGCGTTCTGGCTGACCGTGGTCAGGTTGAAGCAGGACAGACGGGAGAGGGTGTCGTCGTCGTAACCGACGACGGAGACGGCTCCAGGGATGTCGACCCCGGCCCCCCGGAGGGCCGTGAGCAGGCCGATGGCGCTCCGGTCGTTGAACGTCACGACTGCGGTCGGCAGATTGCCCTCATCAAGGAGATGCCTGCCGGCCTTCTCGCCGGCTTCCTCGGTGAGGTCCCCGTGGAGGATCCTGATCTGCGCGTCGAGCCCATGACGGCGCATGGCGCCCCGGTATCCCCGGCGGCGGTCGGTGGCGATGACACCCTTGCCGCCGTCGACGTAGGCGATCACACGGTGACCAAGACCCACCAGATGGTCGACGATCTGGCCGACACCGGCTTCGTCGGCGCTGCGCACGACGTCAAGATCGGCCCCGGTGATCCGGCGGCCCAGCGAGATCACGGGCGCCCTGCGGTCGAGCTCGGCAAGGACGGAGACGGGGGCCACCGGGCCGATGAGAATCAGCGCCTCGCAACGGAAGGCGAGCAGCGTCTCAACGGCCGTGTTCTCGTCGCGGGTGCGGGTCTGGGTGCTCAGGACGAGGTCGTAGCCGACCTCCTCGGCGGCCGTGTGCAAATGCTCGACCAACTCGGCCTGAAAGGCGCTGTGGACATCGATCATCACACCGAGCAGCCGACTGCGCCTGCTGGCCAGGGCACTGGCCGTACGGTCGGGGCGATAGCCGAGTTCGGCGGCCGCCTTCAGCACTCGCTGCCGGGTGCGCTCGCTGGGACCGGGCACGTTGCGCAGCACCAGCGACACCGACGCCGTGGACAGGCCGACGCGCGCGGCGACGTCCTCCAGCCGAGGCCGCGCAATCGCGCCGTTGCCGCCCGCGGGGGCAACGGAACCGAGCTCGTCCACACGACCTCCCGGAGATTTTCGGCAACACCCTTGACATCTGTCCGTGACGCCACAGATAGTACCAGCACTTAAAGCGCTTTAATTTACTCAGCCGGCGATCTCGGGACGGAACCTGACCCATGACGTTCGGCCACACGTCCCCCAGGCACGGCGCAGCGACGCGCCGGAGAGGAACACCATGATCACGAGGCCGATCGGGGTGGCGGTCATCGGAGCCGGCATGGCGGGCCGAGCCCACCTCAACGGCTACCGGCAGGCCGCGACTCTCTACGGCGCCGGACTGCCCGAGGTACGCCTGGTCGCTGTCGCCGACGCCCACGAACCCTTCGCCCTCGACGCCGCTCGCCGCTACGGCTACGAGCGGGCCGAGACCGACTGGCGGGCGATCGCCGAGGCCGACGACATCGACGCGGTCAGCGTCGTGGTCGCCAACCACCTGCACCGCGAGATCGTCGAAGCGCTGCTGGCGGCCGGCAAGCACGTGCTGTGCGAGAAGCCGCTCGCACCGACCGTGGCCGACGCTGAGGCCATGGTCAAGGCCGCCGAGGGTACCGGTCTGGTGGCTGCGACCGGATTCACCTTCCGCCGCTCCCCCGCGATCAACGCGATCCGGCAGCAGGTACGGGAAGGCTCGCTGGGGCCCGTCCAGCACTTCAACGGGCACTACTGGTGCGACTATGGGCACAACCCCGACGCACCCATCAGCTGGCGCTACAAGGGCGGACCAGGCTCGGGTGCGCTGTCGGACATCGGCAGCCACCTCATCGATCTCGGCGAGTACTTCTGCGGGCCGGTGCAGAGCGTGCAGGGCGCGGTCCTGTCCACCCAGGTGGGCCAGCGGCCAGTCCCGCTGGGCACCGCAGTGGGGCACTCGGCCGACGTGGCGGTCGGCCAGGAGCGCGCGCCGGTCGAGAACGACGACATCGCCACCTTCACCGCAACGTTCGCCTCCGGCGCCGTCGGCACCTTCTCCGTCTCCCGCATCGCCCGCGGGCTGGCCAACTCCCTGGGCTTCGAGGTGTTCACGAAGGGCGGCGCTGCGACCTTCGAACTCTCCCGTCCGGCGGAGTTCACCATCGCTGACTCGTCAGCCGCCGACCCGGTGGACGGATACCGGCGAGTGGTGATCGGCCCCGACCACCCCTACATCGCCGGTGGCCTGCCCATGGACTTCCCAAGCGTCGGTCACGGCCAACACGAGTTCTTCGTCTGGCAGGCCCGGTCCTTCCTGGAGCAGATCGCAGGCGTGGACCGACTGCCGCACTGCCCCACCCTCGCCGACGGGCTGCACAACCTGCGCGTCATCGACGGGATCGTCGCCTCCGCCAACGCCGGCGGCAAGGCCGTCACCGTCCAGTGAAAGGGCTGACCGCCCCACCCCGTCCCTGAGCTCCTGCCCGATCGCGTCTCCCACCCCGCGCTCACCGGCACCACTTACCCCCACCATCAAGAAGGACCGAGGAAACACAAGATGAAGCTGGGCCTCTACAACGCGATCCTGCACGACCGGTCGCTGCCCGAAGCGATCAAAGTCATCGCCGATCTGGGCCTGACCGGCATCGAGATCAACACGGGCGGCTTCCTGCCCGCCGTACACGTGCCGACCTTCGACGACATCCTCGTCAGCGACACCGCCCGGGACGACTTCCTCGGAATCTTCGAGGGCACCGGCGTCTCCATCGCCGGCCTCAACGCCAACGGCAACCCGCTGCACCCCACCCCCGCCATCGGCGAGAAGCATGCCGAAGACGTCCGCCGCTCCATCCGCCTGGCCGAGCGGCTCGGACAGCACCGCCTGGTGACCATGTCCGGCCTGCCCGGCGGCGAGCCGGGCGCGACCCGCCCGAACTGGATCGTCAACGCCTGGAACTCCGCGGCCCTGGACGTACTGGACCACCAGTGGAAGATCGCCGCGGAATTCTGGCGCGAGACGGACCGGCTCGCCCGTGACCACGATGTCAAGGTCGCCCTGGAACTGCACCCGCAGAACCTCGTGTTCAACTCCGCCGACGTACACAAGCTCATCGAGCTGACCGGCGCCACGCACGTGGGCGTCGAACTGGACGCCTCCCACCTGTTCTGGCAGCAGATGGACCCGGTCGCGGTCATCCGCCACCTCGGCGACCTCGTGTTCCACGCCGCCGCCAAGGACGTACGCATCAACCCAGAGCACGCCGCCCTCAACGGCGTCCTCGACAACAGCTTCCGACGCCTCTCCCCCGACGAGCCGCGCACCAACCTCGGCGGCGACGAATGGGCCAACGAATGGCCCAAGAATTCCGCCTGGGACTTCGTCGCCCTCGGCAAGGGCCACGACGTCGCCTACTGGACCGAGTTCCTGCGCGCCCTCCACGAGGTCGACCCGGACATGCTGGTCAACATCGAGCACGAGGACACCGAACTCGGACCCGTCGAGGGCGTCGCCGTAGCCGCCGAAGTCCTCAAGGCCGCCGACGCCGCGCTGCAGGAGTCATTGCGATCATGATCGCCTGGGCCAGCTACCCCTACCAGGGCCGAGTCGTCCTCATCACGGGAGCCGGCACCGGCATCGGCCGGGCGACCGCGCGTGCGTTCCTCGAGCAGGGAGCGAGCGTGGCGGTCCTCGGCCGCCATCCGGAGCCACTGCAGGAGGCCGTGGCAGGCTTCGACGCGGAGCGCCTGCAGGTGCTCGTCGCCGATGTGACGGACCCCCACGCTCTGGCGGGCGCGGTGGCTGCGGTCGTCCAGCGCTTCGGCCGCCTCGATGTCGTCGTCGCCAACGCCGGCACCAGCGAGCCCAGCCGCATCGACGCATTCGACGACGCCGCCTGGGAGCGCCTGCGATCGGTGAACCTCGATGCCGTCATCTATCTCGCACGCCTGGCTGTTCCGCTGCTGCGTGCCACCCACGGCAACTTCGTGGCGATCTCCTCCATCGCCGGCCTGCGCGGCGATTGGGGCCAGTTCGCCTACAACGCCACCAAGGCGGCGGTCAACGCGTTGGTGCAGAGCCTCGCCCTCGACCTCGGTGCCGACGGTGTACGGGTGAATGCCATCGCACCGGCCTTCACCGTGTCACGGCTCACTCAGGAGCGGCTCGATGACCCTGTGTTCTCCAGCCGGCTTCTGGATCGCCTCGCCCTTGACCGGGTCGCCCAGCCCGAGGACATCGCGCGTGCCCTGCTTTTCCTGGCCAGCCCCGACGCCGGATACATCACGGGGGCCGTGATCCCTGTCGACGGCGGCACCAGCGCCTCCAGCGGTACACCACGTCCTGTTGAGCAACGCGCTCGGCACCTCAACGCAGAAGGGAGCGCCAAGACCACAGCGGCAGCTACGGCATCGGCGGCGCCGAGCCCGTGGTGACCTGACCGGTCTCACCCCACAAATGAACCACCGACACCATCGCCGGCTTCGCCGCGCAGCGCACCCGACAGCCCATACACCCACCGGGGGAATGGGAAGCGGCTCCGGCGGTCCTCGCACTGCCAGAGCCGATGACGCCAAGGAGCACCACCGTGAAGATCGCCCTCGACCCGTACATGATCCGCAACGTGCCGCTGCTGGAACTCCCGGCCGTGGTGGCCGAGTTGGGCTACGAGTGGATCGAACTCTCCCCACGTGAGGACTTCATCCCCTTCTTCCGGCACCCGCGCGTCGACGACGCCACCGTACGGAAGTTCCGCAAGGCCCTGGACTCGGCGGGTGTCGGCATTTCCTCGCTGCTGCCGCTGTTCCGCTGGTCCGGCCCGGACGAGGACGCCCGCCAGGCCGCCGTACGCTACTGGAAGCGGTCCATCCAGATCTGCGCGGACCTCGGCGTCGACAGCATGATCTCCGAGTTCAACGGCCGCCCCGAGGATGCAGACCGCAGCGAGGCCCAGTTCTGGAAGTCGCTGGACGAGCTGCTCCCGGTCTTCGAGCGCGAGGGCATCAAGCTCGCCCTGGAACCCCACCCGGACGACTTCATCGAGAACGGCTACGACGCGATCAATTTGATCCGGGGCATCAACCACCCCAACGTCACCTTCCTCTACTGCGCCCCGCACACCTTCCACATCGGCAACGACGCCCCCGGCATCATCAAGCACGCGGGCGATCTCCTCACTCACGTCCACCTCGCGGACGCCTACGACCACACCGCCTCGTCCGGCCTGAGGTACATCCTCAACCCGCCCGGCACCCCGGCACGGGTCCACCAGCACCTGAACATGGGCGAGGGCGAGGTCGACTTCGACGAGCTCTTCCGCGAGCTGCGCGCCCACGGCTTCGACGGCACCCTCACTGCCTGCGTCTTCGCCTGGGAGGAGAAGGCAAAGGAGTCTTCCGTCTTCATGCGGGAGAAGATCAACGAATACCTGGCCGCTCAGAAGTGATTCCACGTCGTCGGCATATGAGCACCGCGGACTCGCCCATATGATCGCTCAGCGTGGGGCCCACGAAGCACGAAATGGGCTGCACCCGCCTCAGCGCCGGGGTCGCCGTCGGCCCCGGCCCATGCGGAGCCACTGCTAGCGGGTGCCCTTCTCGGCGTGCTCGGCGACCTTGTCGAGGTTGGACTTGTCGATGAACGCGGGACCAGTGAGCACCGAACGTCCGCCGCCGAGGATGTTGCGGTTGGTGTTGTACAGCCATAGCGAGTCGATGGCCTGGTAGCCCTGCAGGTACGGCTGCTGGTCGATCGCCCACTGCACGTCACCGGCTTGGAGTGCCTACCCGCTGAGCATCACCGTCATCTGCGAGCTGCTCGGTGTGCCCTCCGAGCGCCGGAACGAGTTCCGCACCTGGTCGGTGGCGGCCACTACGCCGAACCAGACGGATCCGGAAGCGACCCGGGAGGGCGGCCGCAAGCTGCAGGAGTTCCTCGGCGAGCACATCGCCGCCAAGCGCGCCGCCCTGGCCGGCGAGACCAACCCGCGGACCGCTCCCGACATCCTCTCAGCGATGATCATCTCGCGGGACGCGGACGACGGCCTGAGCGACGAGGAACTCGTCGGCATGGCGTTCCTCCTGCTGGTCGCGGGCCACGAGACGACCGTGGGTCTCATGGGGGCGATGGCACTCGGCCTCTGGCGCCACCAGGACCAGCGCCGCCTCCTCCTGGACGACCCCTCTCTGATCGAATCAGCGGTCGAGGAGTTCCTGCGGTACAAGGGTTCGGTGCAGCGGTCCACCTTCCGCATCGCCACCGAGGACGTCGAGATCGGCGGGACCCTGATCCCAGAGGGCAGCACGGTCACCATGCTGCTCGGCTCTGCCAACTACGACCCCGCCCAGTTCGAGAACCCTGACGAGCTCGACATCACCCGCGAGCCCGGCCGCACGTCGACTTCGGCCAGGGCATCCACTTCTGCCTGGGCGCCCCGCTCGCCAGGGCAGAGACGGACATCGCCATCACCACACTGCTGCGACGGCACCCGGACTACTCGGTGGCCGTACCGGACAACGAGTTCACCTACCAGCCGACGGTGATCCGAGCCCTGACGTCGCTGCCGATCAAGGTGGCCTGAGTGCCATGACAACCGCGCGGGTGGGGCAGGCTCCAGGAAAGGGGTCCCCAGCCCCGCCCTTGTCGGCATGGGCGAACCGCCGCGAACGCCACCTCGTCGATCAGCCCGGCGAGCGCCTCAAAGCCCCTTCGCGAGGATCAGGCGCAGGGCGGGACGGCCGTATTGGATGGTTTCATGGCCGCTCGACTCCCCCACCCACTTGGGTTCGACATCCGCGTCGCGCTCGGCAGCCTGCTCTGCGGACTGCTGCTGTGGGCCGTCGGCCTGGCCACGCGTCCGGCCACCGAGGAGTACGTGCTCCTGCCCGGACGCTGGGCGATGCTGCTGCCGCTTCTCGTCATGGCCGGCTGCGAGCTGTTGCGCCGGAGGGCCCTGCGCGCGACCCTGCTCACCGGCACGGCCGCCATCGTTCTGGACACCGTCACCCAGGGCAACCTGGTCACCGACCTCATGTACGCGGCCGTCGTGTACGGCCCGCCCACGCAGGCTCGCCGCATCCCCCGGTCACCGGACTGCTCTCTGTGGCCAGGGCCGTGGTGCCGTTCGCGCTGTGGCGCGAGCCCCAAGCGTTGCTGATCGGCGTGACTACGGGCCTCGCCGCCTTCGCGCCCCCCGCCACCGGTCTGATCGTCCGCAACCACCGCGACGCCGCAGAGGCGGGCCCAGTTGCGCGCCGAACAAACCGCGATGCTGGCCGAGATGGACCGCACCCAGGCCATCACCTCCGAACGCGCCCGCATGGCAGGCGAGTTGCACGACATGGTCACCAACCACCTCTCCGCGATCGCCATCCACTCCACGGCCGCCCTCTCCGTCGACAGCCCCGAAATCCTCCCCGGACGCCCTGTCCGTCATCCGCGGGAACAGGGCTCGCGGAGATGCGCCAGCTCATCGGCATCCCGCCGGATTCGAGCGGCAACACCGAGCCGGTCGCCGGCCCCCACCTTCGGCGGACTCGGCGCCCTGGTCGAGGGCGCCCGCGCCACCGGCCTCGATGTGACCCTCGACGCCACGCACGACGCCGTCCCCACCCCGTCGAGCTCGCCGCCTACCGCATCGTCCAGGAGTCCGTCACCAACACCCTCAAGCACGCATCCCCGGCCGGGTTACAGCTCGCTCAGCAGAACGGTTCCCTCGCCGTCATCGTGACCAGCCCCTTCGGAGACCATGACGAGCCCGCGCGGCTGGCTCGGGTGCCGACTCCTCCGGGCGGCCTCGAACGCGCCGCCGAGCAACTCGACCAGGTCGGGCCGCAGTTCGCGGGCCAGGGCCACCGCCGGCTCACCGTCCGCCGTCTCGTCGACAACCTCGATGTCGGGGGCGCTGCGTAGGATGAGGACGAGGGCGGCCTGGACGGCGGACTGATCCTCGGCGACGTGGACACGGATGGCCCACGAAGCACGAAATGGCCGTACCGGACAACGAGTTCACCTACCAGCCGACGGTGATCCGAGCCCTGACGTGGTGCTGATGGGTATTGGCGACGCCACAGGTCGTCGCCGAGGACCTGGCCGACGTGCTCGTCCTGACCTCTTTCGACCCCCACAAATACGTCTACGGAGCGCTATGGGCCAGCGCCTCGGACTTCCTGCTGAAGTACCCGGAGGCGAACTCGTGGAGGCGTGCGGGTCTGGCGCCAGATGTTCGTGGTGTAGGCCCAGGCATGGTCGGTCGGGACCCGTTCGATGGTGATGCCGCGTTCGGCGAACCAGGCGGTGGCACAGGCAAGGAAGCCTGCTCAGCTCGGGGGTCTCGCCTGGCGGGTATTCGGTGTAGGCCAGGCCGGAGTGGTCGTCCAGGTCGGTGTGCAGGTAGGCGTATCCGGCGCCTTTGCAGCCGTCGTTACCCGGGCTTCCGGTCGCACGGCCCAGCACCTTGTGGCCGCCATCAGGGTGCGGCCGAGCTTCTTGACGTCGATGTGGACCAGTTCGCCGGGCTGGCGCGCTCGTAGCGGCGGACCGGTTCGCTGGTGGCCCGATCGGTGGATGGGGTAGGCGGTGACAGCGCAGGTGCAGCGGGCGGTGGAGGCGGCGATGCCACGTCCAGCGGCCGGCCGGACAGGGCCGATTCGGTGTCGCAGGGTAGGCGGATGACCTTCTGTTCGACCGAAGCCGGGGTGCCCAATGCTGGTGGTGCGGGGCTCGGTCCGGAGGACACCGGGCGGTGCGTCGGCCTCGGAGCCGTCGAGATCTTGGTGCCTACTGTGACCACGGCGGCCGTCAACTGGACACGGAGCGATGAGCGGGCGTTTAACACCTCGCCCACACGCGAGTCAGACAAAGTGACGCTGCACAGCTCACTGGAGGTCAGCTCGCCTGAGTCGAGCTCGCCCCTGCGACCGTCGCACTCCGGATAGCAGCCGGCACTGGGATACCCACGCGGCGAACCTGCGGAGCCCTTCCCCTTCTGGACCGTGATCATCGAAGGGTGCAGATCTACGGAGAAGGACTCGCCAGCCATATGTCCTTCAGCAATAACTATGCAAGCCGAACGGTCTAGGCTCAGCATGATGCACATTTATGAGTAATACGGACATTATAAAGCTCTAGCCATCCCCATTGACGCATGATGTCCATACTCATTAACATCCTCGTCACGAGCGCGGCCGCCTCAGCGGTCGCAGGTCGCCATGGACGCCCTGCTGCGAGCCGCCCAAGCAGCACACGGACTTGCGTCACTGAAGTCAGGTCCCGGCAGGACGCACGGAACGTCCTGGCATGTCGACCCACGGACGTCAAAGATCCAGATCACGACACGGCCCCGTCCGCGGGCCTGAGAGCTCCACACACTGAATCCCCGGATACGTACCTACGGAAGGACCAGCCATGAGCAGCAGCGTCGCTGACTACCAGGCTCGACGAATCGTCACCGGACTTGACGCCGGTGGTCGCTCGACCATCGCGTCCGACGAAAACAGCCGGACCCGAGCCGTCACCCCCACCTTCACCTGCGTCGACGTCTTCAAGCTCGATTCGGTGCCGTCCGCCGTCACGGTGGAGAACGCCCTGACCGACGAGGTCGTCCTCCAGCCGGAGCCCGGTGCCCTCACGATCCGTATGGTGACCTTCCCCCCGGACAGCGAGTGGCAGGGGAGCGAGGGCTACAAGGAGGCCATGGCCGCCATCGGCAGCGACTCCCTGGACAGCGAGGACGAGATCGACGGTCTGCACGAGACCGACACCATCGACTTCATCACCATGGTCAGCGGAGAGATCTGGGCGGTGCTGGAGGGCAAGGAGACCCTCCTGAAGGCGGGTGACACCCTGATCCAGCGCGGAACCAAGCACGCCTGGAGCAACCGCACGGACGGCCCCGTGACCTTCGTCGCAACCATGATCTCGGCAACTCGGTAGCCTGCCGAACCTGCTCGGGGGGATGACCTCCCACGCAGTCCGCGGCTACCGGCCGAGGTAAACCGCATGGCACAGATGCGCGTCAATCGGCCGGTGGCCGCGCCTCACGACACCGGAGAAGCTCCACCGACAGCAGGGCTCTCGCCCTCACTGCGTCAATTCCAGGCGTCGGCCTCCGCCGACCGCATGCCTCGCATCCACCCACAGGACTCGCCGTGGCCCTTCAGATCTTCTCTCCGCCCGCCATCACCGCAGACCAACGTCCCGACGGGACCGTGCTGCTCTCCTCGAAGACTCCGCTCGGCTCCTTCCCCTCAAGCGTTCTGCACTCCTTCCGCGAGGGGAGTGTCCGGCATCCCGACCGTGTCCTCGTGGCCGAGCGTGTCAGCGATGACTGGTCGACGTGCAGCTGGGGGCAGGCCCGCGCGCGGGTCGATCGGATCGCCCAGGGGCTCATCGACAGGGACGTCGCGGGGCGCCCTGTGCTGTTCCTCTCCCACAACAGCGTCTCGTATCTTCTGATGGCACTCGCCGCATACACGGTGGGCAGCCCCATCGTGCCGGTGAGCCCCGCGTATTCCCTGCAGAGCACCGACTACTCCAAGCTTCGTCACATCCTGGAGGTGTGTGACCCCGCCGCGGTCTTCGCGGAGGACAACACCTACCTCGACGCGCTGCGGGCCATAGGAGAGCAGCGGGTGCTGGTGACCGCGACGCCCGACACCTCTGGCGTCACGACCCCGGTCGAGGCGCTCGAACGCGATGCCACGGCAGCCGTCGACACGGCTGCCGCGGCGGTCGACGGACAGACCGTCGCGAAGATCATTTTCACTTCCGGGTCGACCGGTCGCCCCAAGGGCGTCGTCAACACGCACGAGATGCTCGCGGCCAACCAGCAGCAGCTTCGCCAGACCTGGCCATTCCTCGCCGACGAGCCCCCGGTACTGCTCGACTGGCTGCCCTGGTGTCACACGTTCGGCGGCAACCTCAACATCAACAACGTGCTCGTCAACGGCGGCAGCATGTGGATCGACGACGGACGCCCCACCGCGGAGCTGATCGGTCGGACGATCGAGAACCTTGCCACGGTCCAACCGACCCTCCACTTCAACGTGCCGGCGGGTTACGCAGTGCTGCTGCCGTACCTGGAGCGCCATCCCGACGCCGCACGGCTGTTCTTCGCCCAGCTGCGCATCGCGTTCTTCGGATCCGCGGCGCTTCCCCAGCAGCTCTGGGAGCGGTACGAGGCGCTCGCGGCCCAGTACGGTTCGTCGGCCGGCCTGACGACCGCCTGGGGAATGACCGAGACGGCGCCGGTCGCCACGTCCGCCCACTTCCCGATCACACGCAGCGACTGCATCGGCGTGCCCGTGCCCGGCATGGAACTCAAGCTGGTCCCTTCCGGGTCCAAGTACGAGTTGCTCGTCCGCGGCCCCAACGTGACGAAGGGTTACTACAACCGACCGGACCTAGTGGCCGAATGCTTCGATGAGGAGGGCTTCCTCAGGAGCGGTGACCTCTGCTCACCGGTGGACCCGAGCGATCCGAACAAGGGCCTGCTCTACGGCGGCAGGATCGCCGAGAACTTCAAGCTCTCCACCGGGACGTTCGTCACCGTCGGAACCCTGCGGCCGAAGCTCTTGTCCGCGTGCTCCGGAATTCTCCAGGACGCGGTGATCTGCGGACACGACACCGACTTCGTGTCCGCGCTGGTGTGGCTGCACCCCGACCACGCCCACCGCGTGGATGAAACCGGCATGCCCGAGGACAGCCTTCGCCAGGACTTGGCCAACGCGCTGGCGCGGCTCGCGGCGGAGGGCGGCGGCTCCTCACACCGGGTCGAACGCCTCCTCGTCCAGGTGGTCCCGCCGGCACTGGATGCCGGGGAGATCACCGACAAGAGTTACATCAACCAGCGGGTCGTCCGCGAGGGCCGCGCGGACCAGGTGGCCGAGCTGACCGCCTCCGGAGCGTCCGCGAGGACGATCTGCCGGACCCGCTGAGACAGCGCGCACCGGTGGTCGACCGGGAAGGTCGCTTCACGACGCCGCCGAGCGGCGCCGCTGGCCGCCCCACCCCGACGGTCGCGGCGCAGCCCTCGTCCGCCACGCCGCGACCGTTCCCCACGCGTCTCGCCACCACCGACCCTGGGTCGGAGCCGGACAACTCGATGCCGCCCGCAAGGCCCCCTGAAAGGAGATCCCGTGTACCCGTCAGTCCTCGCCGAACGCCACGACGACGGCACCGCCGTGGTCACGCTGAACCGGCCGCAGGCCCGCAACGCCATCAACCCGGCCATGTTGCGGGAGCTGACCGACGCCCTTCGCGAACTGGACGCGGCCGAGGACGTGGACGCGATCGTGCTCACCGGTGCCGATCCCGCCTTCTGCGCAGGCCTTGACCTGAATCACGTCACATCCTCCGGCGGGCTGTTCGGCGGGATCGGCGACGGTCCGGTGTCTCAGGCTCCGTGGGGTGCTCCTCTTCGTACACCACTCATCGCCGCGGTGAACGGACCGGCCGTGACCGGGGGGCTGGAGCTCGCCGTCAACTGCGACATCATCGTCGCCTCAGAGCGAGCGCGGTTCGCGGACACCCACGCGAGGGTTGGGATGCTGCCGGCATGGAGGCTGTCGGTACTGCTGCCGCTGCTGGTCGGTCCCGGCCTGGCAAGGCGAATGAGTCTGACCGGTGAGTTCCTGTCGGCGTCGGACGCGTCGCGTGCCGGTCTCGTGACCGAGGTGGTTCCGCACGAAGACCTACTTCCCGCCGCCCGTCGACTCGCGGTCACGATCGCCGGCGGTGACCGCGGGGCGGTCAGGGCGCTTCTGAGTTCGTACCGGCGCCTGGAAGCGGAACTGGTCGGGGACGGCGACCGCGTCGAAGTGGCCTCGGCCCGCGCGTGGCTCGTGACGCGCTCCGGCCAAACCCGACCGCCCACCACGGGCTGAGCGCAGGACGTCTCGCGAGTCGGTGACGAAACGGAGCCGCCGCATCGACAGGGCCGCACGATGCACACCCCGACGCCAGCGGCCTGCCCGCCCCAAGAGTGTGCTGCCCAGTACCCCCATGTTCCCGAGCCAAGCCCGATAGGACCGCCGTGCATATCAACCACAAGTCCGCCCTCGTCACGGGCGGCGCGTCCGGCCTCGGCCTGGCCACCGTCGCCCGCCTCGCCGACGAGGGCGCACGCGTCATCGCGTTGGACCTGCCCCACGCCGACACCGACGCCCTCACCGCTCTCGGCGACCAGGTCGAGTTCATCGGCGGCGACGTCACCGACGAGGCGGCCGTCACGGCTGCCGTCGCGCTCGCCAACCAGCGCGGCGACCTGGCCGTGGCCGTCAACTGCGCCGGCATCGCACCTGCCGTCAGGACCGTCGGCCGCGACGGCGCCCACCCCCTCGACATCTTCGCCAAGGCCGTGTCGGTCAACCTCGTCGGCAGCTTCAACGTAATCCGTCTCGCGGCCGCCGCCATGGCCGGCAACCAGGTGCACGGCGAGGAGCGGGGCGTCATCGTCAACACCGCCTCCGTCGCGGCGTTCGACGGCCAGATCGGGCAAGCGGCCTACTCCGCGTCGAAGGGCGGCGTCGTCGGAATGACCCTGCCGATCGCCCGTGACCTTGCCTCGCTGAGCATCCGCGTCGTCACCGTCGCCCCAGGCCTGTTCGAGACCCCCCTGCTCGCCTCCCTCCCACAGCAGGCCCGCGACTCTCTCGGCAAGCAGGTTCCCCACCCGAATCGGCTGGGCAAACCCGGGGAGTACGCCGACCTCGTGGCCGCCGTCGTCGCCAACCCGATGCTCAACGGCGAGACCATCCGTCTCGACGGCGCCGTCCGGATGGCCCCCCGATGACCCGCGACCTGCCCGAGGTCCTGCGCGGGCCGCTGACCTTGCCCGTCGTCGCGTCCCCGATGTTCATCGCATCGGGGCCCGACCTCGTCCTGGCACAGTGCCGGGCCGGCATCATCGGCTCGTTCCCGGCCCTCAATGCCCGGCCCGCCGGCCAGCTGTCGGACTGGCTCGCGCGCATCACCGAGGAGCTGGCCACAGCCACCGCCGAAGCTCCGGTAGGGCCGTTCGCCGTCAACCAGATCGTCCACAGGTCCAACAATCGGCTCGACAGGGACGTTCAGACGTGCGTCGACCACCGCGTCCCGATCGTCATCACCTCCCTCGGCGCCCAGCCGGACGTCAACGACGCCATCCATTCCTACGGTGGCATCGTCCTGCACGACGTCATCAATGACCGCCACGCCCACAAGGCCATCGAGAAGGGCGCGGACGGCCTCATCGCCGTCGCGGCGGGCGCCGGCGGGCATGCCGGTACGACATCACCGTTTGCCCTCCTGCGAGAGATCCGGTCCTGGTTCGACGGCCCGCTGCTGCTCTCGGGCGCGATCGCCCACGGCCGGTCGATCCTCGCCGCGCAAATCGCGGGCGCCGACCTCGCCTACATCGGCAGTGCCTTCCTCTCGACCCACGAAGCCGATGTCGTCGACGCCTACAAGCAGATGGTCGTGGACAGCACGGCCGCCGACATCGTGTACAGCAACCTGTTCACCGGCGTACACGGCAACTACCTGCGAGGCAGCATCCAGGCCGCGGGCATGGACCCCGACGACCTCACCGTCTCCGATCCCACGGCCATGTCCTTCGGCTCCGACGGGGACCCGCCGACAGGCAAAGCCAAGGCATGGCGCGACATCTGGGGTTCGGGCCAGGGCATCGGCGCGATCGGCCGCAGGCAGTCGGCGGCCGACCTCGTCGCGCAGCTCCGCCGCGAGTACGACAACGCCCTCGCGACCCCCGTGTGGTCCGGCCGCGCCGGCCCGTCTTCGCTCCTGACCGAGACGACATCAGAGGAACCTCATGCGGAAAAGCGTCAGTGACGGGGTCCTCACCCTGACCCTCGATCGCCCCGAGCAGTACAACGCCCTGACCCGGGAGGAGATGGTCGCGTTCTCGAGGTCTGTCCGGGCGGCCCAGGACGACGCATCGGTCAGACTCATCGTCCTCGACCACGACGGTACGGCGTTCTGTGCCGGTCTCGACCTGGGCCTGGCCGAGACCCTTGCCGGCAGTCCATCAGAAGCCGAGGCGACCATCGACGCCGCCAACGACGTCGTCCGCGCCATCCTCGCGTCACCGAAGCCGGTCGTGGCGCTCCTTCGAGGGCCCGTGGTGGGCGTCGCGGTCTCCATAGCGCTCGCAGCGGATCTCACGGTCTGCGGCGAGGACGCCTATTTCAACCTGGTGTTCACCAAGATCGGACTCATGCCGGACGGTGGCGCCACCGAGATCGTGGCCGCATCGATCGGACGCGCCAAGGCCATGCGCATGGCCCTGCTGGCCGCGCCGCTCAGCGCTGCCGAGGCCGCGCAAGCCGGTCTTGTCACCCACTTCGTGCCTGGCCCGAACTTCGACGAGGAAGCGAGCAGAGTGGTCGCCCAAGTCGTCCGTGGCCCGGTCGAGGCCATCGCGCGGACAAAGAGCGCCATCAACGCCGCTACCCTGGCCGGCCTCGACTCGGCCTTCTCCCGAGAACGCGCAGGACAACTCCGTCTCCTGACCTCGGCGGACTTCCTGGAAGGTACGGAGGCATTCCGCGAGCGCCGACACCCCGAGTTCGACTGACCCATACGGTCCGATCCCTCGGGGAGACGCCCCGGTACGCGACCGCGACGCACCCCCGGCGCCCTCGCTGGCGTCAGCGACCGCGACCCGCTGTCTGTGGCAGTCACCCGGATTCTCGCACCCCATCCCGCATGTTCCCTGCAACCCCCCTCCAGGAGATAGCCTTGCCCGCCACCCGCCTCCTGCCCAGCGACGAAGCCAAGGAACTCGTCGGCGTCGTCCGCCGGTTCGCCGACCAGCGGCTGCGGCCTCGAGTGAAAACCGCCGAGGCCTCTGCCACGTTTCCCCGTGACGTGTTTCGGGAATTGGGCCGGCTCGGGCTCCTCGGACTCCCCTATTCCGAGGACGACGGCGGCGGTGGCCAGCCGTACGAGGTCTACCTGCAGGTCCTGGAAGAGATCGCGTCGGTCTGGAGCTCGGTCGGCGTGGGCGTCAGCGTCCACGCCCTGTCGTGCTTCGCGCTCGCCGCCTTCGGCACGGACGAACAGCGGGCGCGGTTCCTCCCCGACATGCTCGGCGGCGACCTGCTCGGCGCCTACTGTCTCTCGGAACCACACGCCGGCTCGGACCCGGCCGCGATGCGATCCACGGCGCGCCGAGACGACGACCATTACGTGCTGAACGGTACGAAGGCGTGGACGACGCACGGCGGCGAGGCCGATTTCTACACGGTGATGGCCCGGACGTCGGACGACCGCAACGGCATCACGTGCTTCCTCGTCCCGGCCGATACACCGGGCCTGGAGGCGGATGTCCCGGAGCAGAAGATGGGGCTGACAGGCTCGACCACCGCGACGATGTTGCTGCGTGAGGTACGTATCCCCGCCGCGCTCCGCCTCGGCGACGAGGGCAGCGGCCTGAGGATCGCGCTCGCCGGGCTCGATTCCGGTCGACTCGGCATCGCCGCCGTCGCCACTGGCCTGGCGCAGGGAGCCCTCGACCACGCGCTCGTGTACGCCCAGCAGCGGGAGACCTTTGGCCAGCGCATCATCGACCATCAGGGCCTCGCCTTCCTGCTGGCCGATATGGAAGCCGCCGTCCAGACAGCACGCGCCATGACGCTCCACGCCGCGCGCCTCAAGGACCGCGGACTCCCGTTCGGCCGGGAGGCCTCCATCGCCAAGATGGTCGCGACCGACAACGCGATGAAGGTCACGACAGACGCGGTCCAGGTCCTCGGTGGCGCGGGCTACACCAAGGACTTCCCCGTCGAGCGCTACATGCGCGAAGCCAAGGTCATGCAGATCTTCGAGGGCACGAACCAAATCCAGCGGATGGTCATCAGCCACTCCCTCGACCGCGATGCCGCGGGCCGGCTGAACGTTCTCGACCACCCCATCGCGAAAGGCACACCCGCATGAGCCTCCCCGCCCGTCGCGCAGTCATCGTCGACATCGTCCGGACCGCCTCCGGACGTGGCAGGCCGGGAGGCGCGCTGAACGGCGTGCACCCGGCGACCCTGCTGGCCAATGTGCTCTCGGCCCTGGTCGGGCGGACCGGGGTCGACCCCGGCCAGATCGACGACGTCATCGCCGGATGTGTCGGACAGGTCGGTGACCAGTCGTCCAACATCGCCCGGACCGCGCTGCTCGCCGCCGGGTTCCCGGTGAGCGTGCCCGGAACCAGCATCGACCGGCAGTGCGGTTCCAGCCAGCAAGCGGTGCACTTCGCGGCGCAGGGCATCATCGCCGGCGCCTACGACATAGCCATCGCGTGCGGTGTCGAGTCGATGAGCCGCGTCCCCCTGGGCAGCGCCGCCCGGCAAAGCCATCCGCACGGCCCGCTGTCCGAGCGTTTCCCGAGCCTCCCTCACCAGGGCATCGGCGCCGAGCTGATCGCCGCCCGCTGGAAGTTCGGCCGTGACGACGTGGATGTGTACGCGGCCCGCTCCCACGCCCGCGCCGCCGCCACGGACTTCGGTGCCGAGATCATCCCGGTGATGCTGCCCGATGGCTCGCCGCACACGGTCGACGAGACCGTGCGGCCGTCGACGACCGCGGGAGTCCTCGCCACGCTTCCCCCCGCCTTCCGGGACGAACAGCTCGGCGCGTACTACCCCGAGATCAACTGGGTGATCACGCCAGGCAACTCCTCCCCGCTCACCGACGGAGCCGCGGCGGCGCTGCTGATGAGCGAGGAGAAGGCGACGCAACTGGGCCTGAACCCGCGTGCCAGGATCCACGCGGTCGCGGTCGTCGGGTCCGACCCGGAGATCATGCTCACCGGCCCGATCCCGGCAACCCACAAGATCCTGGAGCGGACCGGCCTGTCGATCGACGACATCGACGCCTATGAGGTCAACGAAGCCTTCGCACCGGTTCCGATGGCGTGGGCGGCCGAGTTCCACGCCGACCCAGCGAAGCTGAACCCGCGCGGTGGCGCCATCGCGCTCGGACACCCTCTCGGCGGATCGGGTACGCGCCTGATGACGACGCTCGTGAACCACCTTGAGGAGACCGGCGGCCGCTACGGCCTCCAGACCATGTGCGAGGGCGGCGGCCTGGCCAACGCCACGATCATCGAGAGGCTCTGAGCCCTCATGACCGACACCAGTTTCAGCGGCGTCGCGCCCGGCGATCCGGTTGAGGAGGCCGCTCTCCACGCGGTCCGGGGAAACGTCGCCACCCTCCCGATCAATCGTCCGCAGTCGCCCGACGCGGTCACGCGTCCCCTGCCGACCGCGCTCGGAGTCGGGATCGGGGCTGCCGCGACCGACGACCCGGTGCGTCCTGTCGCGGGCATCGGCACCGGCCTTGTCTTCTGTGCGGGCACGGGCATCGAGGAACTCGCGCAGGGGAATCAAGCCGACGCCGTCGAGCATCCTGAGTGGCGTCTTGCAGGCCTCGTCCAATACCGGATCGGCAAGCCGGTCATCTCCGCGTTCAGAGGTTTCGCGATGGACGGCAGAGCGGACCTCGGGCTGGTCTGCGAGGTTCCGATCCGGTGCGCGATAGAGATCGCGCTCGTCGGCAATCCGATCAACGTCATCACTCATCAGGAATCGAGGTTCATCAACCGGGCCATCGGCGATGAGCGAGTGCTCGACGGGGCCATCGAACTGTACGAGATAGTCCCCGCCAAGGCTCCGCAGTCCGTCGACCACACCAAGTGCACTGTCGGAACAGCCCGGGACGGCACGTCCGGCGGGGACGTAGACTTGGGCGACGAGGGCCCGTGGGAGCTCAACGCGGAGTCATCCGACGAGGTACTCGGCGGCGCTGACGGTCTCGAAGGGGCGCGCGTGCGACGACAAGCGCCAGCCCGTTTGGCGGGGGCGCCGGTGCCCGCCTCCGCAGGGCAGCGCCTCCCGGCCGCGCATCGGGTTCGGGAGTCGCTGTGACCGGCCCTCTGAGCGGCGTACTCGTGATCGAGGTGGGGGGCATCGGGCCCGGTCCGTTTGCTGGGATGCTTCTCGCCGACATGGGGGCAGAAGTAATCCGGGTCGACCGGCCCGGTGGCATCGGCCCCCTCGCGCCTCTTCATTCGATCCTCCTTCGCGGCCGCAAGTCAGTTGTCCTCGATCTCAAGGCATCCGACGGTCAGCGCGCTCTCGCGTCCCTGTCGATGCACGCCGACATCCTTATCGAGGGTTTCCGCCCCGGCGTCATGGAACGACTCGGGCTCGGTCCGGACGACCTCATGACTGACAATCCCGCACTGATCTACGGGCGAATGACCGGATGGGGCCAGACCGGCCCGCTTGCGCACATCGCAGGGCACGACATCAACTACATCGCGGCGGCCGGGGCACTGGAACCTATCGTTGGTGGCGACGACGCACCAGTGCCGCCGCTGAACATGCTCGGAGACTTCGGGGGCGGCGGCATGCTGCTGGTCGCCGGTGTGCTCGCCGCCCTCCACCACGCAAAAGCGACCGGTGCCGGTCAGGTGGTCGATGCCGCGATCGTCGACGGCGCGGCCACGCTCACTGCGATGCATCACTCAATGAAGAACAGTGGCACATGGACTGGTGCCCGTGGAGAGAATCTGTTCGACGGCGGCGCACCGTATTACCGGGTTTATCGGACCGCGGACGGCGGATGGCTCGCCGTGGGTGCGATCGAGCCCCAGTTCTACCAGCGCCTCCTGTCCAGGCTGCAGCTCGACACCGAACTCGCGCCAGAGAACCAGAACGACCGCGCGCAGTGGCCTGCGACTCGGATGCGGTTCGCTCAACGAATCGCCGAGAAGACCCGCGAAGAGTGGATGGCAATCTTCGACCGCACCGATGCCTGCGTAACCGTCCTGGCCAGCGCCGAGGATGTCCGTCGGCACCCCCACCTCGCGGCGCGGGGCACCTTCGTTGCGGCGGGGGACGGCGTTCAGCCAGCTCCTGCCCCCCGGTTCAGTGGGACACCCCTGAAGCTCCGCGCGCCCGCTGAGAACGTTGGGGGCGATACCGCCGAGATCCTCAGTCGATTTGGCATTGACATCGGCACGGCCTAATACTCCAGCAGGCGGGCGGACGCAGGGCGGTAGAATCCGGTGTTCAGGTTTTCACGATCGTCACTGCGGACAGGAGGAAGGCAACGCGTGGGCGCGGTCGCACAGCCGGACACCCCGAAGAACCGACGGCCACGGGACCGGCGGATCCAGATCGCCGAACATGCCGGCGAGCTGTTCAGCGAGCGGGGGTTCCATTCCGTTCGCATGGGCGACATCGCCGAGGCCAGCGGCATCACCGCCCGCGCCCTTTACCGCCACTACGACAACAAGCAGGCACTGCTTTCGCACGTGGTGGTTGAGGACCAGAATCGGTTCGTCGAAGCCTTCACCAAACTCGCGGCGCGGTCAGACGGCTCACGGGACCTTGACGACACTCTGACGACCCTCACCGAGGTGGCCTTGAGGAGTCGCCGGATCTCCCTGCTCTGGCAACGCGAGTCACGGCATCTCGACCCCGTCGCCTACCAGCTCGTCCGCGACCGCACCCGCTGGATCGAGGAGCAGATCGAACAGCTGCTCGTGAGCCCGCAACGGCCCGACCTGAGCCGCACCGCCGCCGAGCTGCGAAGCTGGGCGGTGTTCAGCATCCTCACGAGCACCGCCTACTACGATGTCGCCCTCCCGCGCCCTCGCATGGTGCGGGAGCTGGCCGACGCCAGCAAACGCGTCATCGCGGCCCCCACGCCGAACGCTTCACCCGGCCACGAGAAGCATGCGATCCACCGGTCACCAAGCGCGCGCCGCGAGCAGCTCATCGCGGGCGCGGCGAAGGCCTTCCGGCACAGCGGTTACGTCGGCGTGAGCATCGACGACATCGGAGGCGACGCGGGAGTGGCCGGTCCGGCGCTGTACCGGTACTTCGACACCAAAGCCGACGTTCTGGTCGCCGCGGTCACCAGGTTCTACGAGTGGCAGGCGCTAGAGACCACCCGGGCTCTCTCCACCGCGCCCGAACCCGAACAGGTCATAGCAGCACTCATCGAGGGCTACGTTCGGCTTGCTTTCACCGCCACCGATCTACTCGCCGTCACACTGACAGAACGGCTGTATCTGCCCGAGGACGCCCGAGAGCGACTCGACCGCATCCACGCCGACAACACCGCCGAATGGCAGCGCTGGCTCTTGGTCGCGCGACCCGACCTGCGCCCTCCACAAGCCGCCGTTCGGGTCAACGTGGTCAAAAGGATCATCGACGACTGTGTGAGGACTCCGCACCTGCACAAGAACCCACAGTTCGGCGAAGACCTGATCCAGGTCGCCCTGGCAACGCTCGACTTGCCGGAGCAGGCACCTGCTATCTGAGCTGACCGCACAACTCCGTGTATAAGGTCCGAGGGCACTGTTGAACTCCACCCGGAAGCCGCGGTTGACGCGGACTATGCCCTGCCCGTCCACCCAGGGGATCCGGAAGATCAGCTGCCGTTCGGATTCGCAGCGCCGCTCGACGATCCGGGCCTGCGCGTACTCCGGGCGGGCGCGCAGTAAGGGGCCTATCGGTTGCAGGACCTCACGTGCCGCCTGGAGGAACCCCGTTTCGCCGGGGTCCCAGAGGCGGAGGTCGTCGTACACCGCCTCGATCTGGGCGCTGACATCAATGGGGCTGTCTTCCGCTCCGGTGTAGGGGAGGCACCGGCCATGGGCGGGTGCCCGTCGGGCGGGCCGACGCTCAGTCGGACTTGGACCGGTCTGCCGCGGCCCAGCCGATCAAGGCTCCGCGCAGGGCGGCCACCAGACGGGTGGCAGCCTCGTCCTCGGTGCGTCCGCTCTTGATGAGGTCGAGGATGTCGCGCGGGTCGAACAGCGCGTTCCACAGGTAGAGCGCCTCGTCACCTAGGTCTCCCAGGCCGAGTTCCTCGGTCGTCTGACGGAGGGGCTCGGCGAGTGCCTCGGCCTGCGGGACGAGGTAGCCGGTGGCTTCCCGCAGTCGCTCGAGATAGCCGCGGTGCGAGCGCATCTGCGCCATGGCGCCACCGTGCTCCACGACGAGGGACACCCACTTGCGCGACACCGCTTCCAGCTTCACCAGGCCGCTGGTGGTCTGCTGCGCGCTGAAGTCCTTCAGTTCGGAGCCGACTTGGGCGCGGAAGGCGTGGAGGATCTCCTCGACGGAGGAGAAGTGGCGGTAGGCCGTAGCGGTGGACACCTCGGCGTGTTTGGCGATCTCGGCGATGCTGACCGGAGTGGGAGAGTTCTCGAACAGCAGTGCCGCGGCCTTGATGAGGTGCCTGCGGTTGCGTTCGGTGTCACTGCGCATGGGGCGGCTCCTCGGTGTGCGCGGATCGGTCTTCATCGCAGGGCCGCGAGACCGTCGGCCAGCCGGCGGACCCCCTCGACGATGGCCTCCGGTCCGGCAGCGTACGACAGCCGCAGATGATGCTCGCCCTGGGCCCCGAACTCGCTGCCGGGCCGCACGGCGACCCCGTACGTCGTCCGCAGTGCCGCTACGACCTCCACGGACGGCAGGTCGAGGTCGTAGCGCGGGAACTGGTAGAAGGCGCCTTCCGGTGCGCTGAGGGTGAGGCCGGGGATCGCGGTGAGTTCGGCGCGCATGATCTCGCGGCGCTGTTCGTACGCGGCGCGCATGCGCGCGACGTCCTCGGCGCAGCTCTCCACCGCGACCAGCGCGGCGTCCTGGACGACCGTGTTCACCGAACCGTTGAAGGTGTTGTGCACGCGCGCGGACGCCTGGATGAGCGGCGACGGCCCCCACAGGTAGCCGATGCGCCATCCGGTCATGGCATAGCTCTTGGAGAAGGTCTGGCAGTAGAGCGTGCGCTCGCGCAGGCCCTCGACGGAGATCGCCGAGGTGAACGGGCGGCCGGTGTAGTCGAGGTCGGCGTATGCCTCGTCGGAGATGACGATGGTGGGCGTGCCGTCCAACAGGTCGGCGAGGACTTCGAGTTCCTCGCGGCTGTGCACGATGCCGGTCGGGTTGACGGGGTTGCAGAAGACGAAGAGCTTGGCGTCGGCGAGGGCGTCGGCGAGCCGGTCGAGGTCCCAGTGCAGGTCGGGGGCGAGCGGTACGGGGACCACGGTGCCGCCGGCCATGGCGACCAGGTCGCCGTAGAGGGAATAGGTGGGGTCGGGGATGACCACCTTGTCGCCGGGGTTGACGATGCGAGGATCGACGCGGCAAGTCCGGCGGTGCCGCCCTGGGTGATCAGGATGTCGGCGGCGGACACCGGTGCCTGGGCGATTCCGGCCAACTTCGCGGCGAGCGCCTCGCGCAGGAGGGGTTCGCCCAGCAGCGGCGAGTAGTGCGTGCGTCCGGCGCTCAGTGAGGCCTGGGCGGCCTCGGTCACTCGCTGGGGTGTGTCGAAGTCGGGTTCGCCCATCGCGAGCGAGACGAGGTCGGCCCTCGACTGCGGCTGCTGGGTCCGGCGGGAGGCGGCCGCGATCCGGGCGACGGCGTCGGCGGTGTCGTACAGCGGCGGCTGCGTGGTGACGGTGGGCGGCATGTGCTTCTCCTGGTAGCGGGTGGTCAGGCCTGCGGTGCGGCGCTGGCGGGCGCCCCCGCCCAGCGGCTGATCTCGAGATCGGCGGCCACGTCGCGCTGCCGGGTGGGGGCGACGACGATCTCCTGGAGGACGACGCGCTGGGGCAGGGCGACGGCCAGTCGGACAGCTTCGGCCACGTCCTCGGGCTGAACCATTGCGGCACGCTCCTCGGGCGCCGGGGGGCGGGCGCGGTTGTCGAGGATGGGAGTGTCCGCCTCGCCGGGCAGCACGGTGATCGCCCGCAGACCCTGGTTGCGGAACGTGTTGTGCAGGAAGGTCATGAAGTTGCGGACGCCGGCCTTGGCCGCGCCGTAGGCGGCGCCGCCGAGCAGGTTGGGGTTGACGGCGGCCAGCGAGGAGACGGTGACGACGGTGCCGGTGCCCCGGTCGAGCATGTCGGGCAGGGCCGCCTGGGTGAGCCGGAAGACCGCGGTGAGGTTGACCTCCAGGACCTCGCGCCACTCCTCGTGCGGCAGCCACTGCGGGTTGAGCACCGACGAGGAGCTGCCCGCATTGTTGACGAGCACGTCCACCGGGCCGAGTTCGGCGCGCACCCGGTCGAGGGCGCTCGTCACGTCGTCGGCGCGCGTGATGTCGACGGCGAGGGGGAGTGCGGTCCCGCCCTCGGCGCGGATCACGGCGGCGACCTCGTCGAGGGCGTCCTGCCTGCGGCCGAACAGGGCGACGGCGGCACCGTCCCCGGCGAGCAGTCGCGCGATCTCGCGCCCCATGCCGCTGCCGGCTCCCGTGATGAGCGCGGTCCTGCCGGACGTGGTCACCGTGCCTCCTCCATGCATGATATGAGACGCTGATCGCATATGATAATATATTCTCAATTTGCGGCTGGCAAGGCCGCCGGGAATCCGAGGGCGTCGAAGGCCCCGGCCACCGCGTTCGCCAGCGCGTGCACCTCGCTCTCACGACGGGCGAGGCGGCGCAGTGAAGTCTCTCGGTCGACCCAGCGGAACCGGAGTTCCCGTCCCGGCCCGGCCTGTCCGAGCAAGGGAAGGGACGCCCGCGAGGCGACACCGACGATGGGATAGCCCGCGGTCAGGCTCCGGTAGTCCACGCGGAGACCCCCACCGAACGCTGCCGTGCGCATGAGACGGGGGTCCTCACGCATCACAACGATCACAGGCGTGTCACCAACCCCATGGACGCTCTCACGTCACAAAGCGCTGACCTGGACTTCCGTACTCCCTCTGGACCAATGGACGCCCGTGGACGGCTTCTACGACATGTGCCATGTCGTACCGCAGGCCTCGCACGCCAACACCACAGCTCACGGACCAAGATCCGGACCAGGTGCGGACCAACTCAGCTGAGCAGCAGACGATGCCACCCTTTGCCGCAGGTGAGAGGCGACGGTGAGCGTGTACCACCAGCAGACGAAGAACCTGCTGGTTGGCCGCACTTGCGGCAGTGCATGCGCCATGGCAGCGCAGAGCTCCAGGCCACCCGCCTCGCCTCTTGAAGAGGCGGAAGCCCTGACCAGCGGCGTGTGCAAGCCGGCGAGGCACACTCGGCGCCTTCGCAGTCCGGTCACGCAACGAGCGGCCTTCGAGAGAAGAGGGCCCGCAACATAGCCCAGGATCGCCGGTTGGCCAAACCGGCGAACATGCGCACCATGGTGGGTGCAACGAGACGCCACCGACGGTCCAGAAAAGCCGCAACAAAAATAATTACGCCCGACACCTGGAGGAAAATGTCTGGAGAATTTATGACCATCCAAGAAACCGCCGAATATCTAAATGTATCGACTTCCTGGATATACCGAAATGCCACCCGCTCCGGGCTAACGCCTTACAGGTTCGCTGCAGGCACCAACGCAAAGATTCGATTCAGGGTTTCGGAGGTCGAGGCTTGGATTCGACAACAACGCCCCCACTAGTGCCACACCGAAGACAAACAGGAATTCAGGTTGCCAGAACTGCCATTCAGGCAGGTCACATTGAACGGATTTTACACTTTTGCCTTCTTCACCGGTTCGCGGGATGGGCTCATTCTTCAAGGAGTGCGAGCATCCGCAATCCCGATGGTCGAAATGCCCCCACCTCTACAAGGTCCGCTACCGTTCGACTACAGGAAAACAGGTACAGGAATCGGGATTTGCAACCCAGGAAAAGGCGCTGGGGCGACTAGCAGAGATATACAAAGAGAAGCGTTCTGCAAACAGGTCACAGTCCAAATCGGAACGCATCCAAAGGTACGGGACCATGCGCTTCAAAGAATACGCCATCGAGTGGAAATCAGGCCAGAGGGACCTAGGACCAGCCTCGGTGCGCCATCTTGAATCATTGCTGCAGCAGCACCTCTTCCCTCTGCTGGGCAGTCGGCGGATGAGCACGTTTGACCACAAGGTCGTCGAGAACTTCATCCAAGCCATGGAGCGAAACGGTGCTGGTCTGGCAACTCAGTCCAACGCGTTCGACAAACTCAAGGCAATTCTGCTAGACGCCCACAGAATTGGATTGTTCGACGAGAGCCCCCTGGCCGGCGTGAAGGCCCCGCTCTACGACCCAAAACGCGCAGTGATCCCGTCTCCCAGGCAACTACAAACGATACGCGCCGCCGGCAATGACCAATTCCGGCTGATCACCGACTTGATGAGCGGCTGCGGACTACGCAACGCCGAGGCCGCCGCAGTGAATCTTCGCAATATCGTGGCCGATGATGTCTACCGGGTCAGCGAGCAAGTGAACCAGACCACTGGCCAGTATGCGCCCCTAAAGCACCGCAAGCCCAGCGAGTACCGCGACGTTCCGCTGCCTTCCGTGATCCGGAAGACGGTCGAATGGTACGCCGAGAAGTACGGGACGACAGACGGCTATCTACTGCGCCACCCTAACGATCCCTCACGGCCGTTCCCCCATTACAGCCTCAGCAACCAATGGAGGCGTATTAAGGTGCGGGAACGGGTGGACATCCCCCCAGGGATGGTGCTTTACAGCTTTCGGCACTTCTTCGCCTCCAACTGTTTGGCCCAGGGAATCCCCATCACCGACGTCGCCGAGTGGATGGGACATAGGAGCATCGACGTGACCTTCAAGATCTACCGGCATCTCATGCCGGGCTCGATCAGCTCCGCCGCCCAGGTCCTCAACCAGAATCTCGTCTTGGCAACCTGACCGCGGCCAACGCGAACCAACGGTTGCCCGGGCTCCCCCACGTTCTGCGACCCCAGCCCAGGTACACGAAGCACGATGCACCTGTGTCAGAGGCCATCCGCAAGCACCCTCCGCCCCACCAACTCACGAGAGACCGACAACAACTGCACGTGGGCCGAGACCCCACAATCGGCATCTGCAGGTCCTTACAGCGCAGGTTCTCGATCTGGCCCCAGACGCACAGGTAATCACCCAACGAGCCGATGCGCCGCAGCGCTTCCGCAGTGGCGTCTTCCTCCCTATCACGAAGCTCAAGCAGCAAGCCCCGCGTTGAGGAACTGTGCGGCGGAGCTGATCGAGCCCGGCATGAGGTGCCGGTAGATCTTGAAGGTGACGTCGATGCTCCTGTGGCCCATCCACTCGGCAACGTCCGTGATCGGAATGCCGTTGCTGAGACAGTTCGATGCGAAGAAGTGACGGTTCCCGTAGAGCACCATCCCCTCCGGAACGTCCACCGTGCCCGCAGCCCTGATCCGCCGCCACTGATTGTCCATCGCGTAGTGCTGGTACGGCCTGCTGGGATCGGTTGCCTGGCGCAGCAGGTAGCCGTCGACCGTTCCGTGCTTCTCGGCGTACCACTCAATCGTCTCCCTGACCCGGACGGGTAGGGGAACGTCGCGGTACTCCCCTGGCTTCCGGTGTTTGAGCGGCCCGTACTGGCGGGTGGCCATGATGACCTGCTCGCTGACCCGGTACACGTCGTCGGCCACGATGTTGTCGAGGTTCACCGCGGCCGCTTCGCCGTTGCGCAGGCCGCATCCGCTCATCAAGTCGACGATCAGCATGAACGCGTCGTCGCCGGCGGTACGTATCCCGCGCAGCTGTTCCGAGGAGGGGATGACAGCCCGCGCGGGATCGTACTGCGGCGCCTTCACCCCCGCCACGGGGTTTTCGGGGAAGATGCCGAGACGTTGGGCATCGAGGAGGATGGCGCGCAGTTTGTCGAAGGCGTTGGACTGGGTGGCCAGCCCGGCACCGTTGCGCTCCATGGTGCGGATGAATCCGTCGACGACCTTGTGGTCGAAGGAGTTCATACGCCGGCTGCCGAGCGCGGGGTAGAGGTGATGCTCCAGCAGCGAGTCGAGGTGCTTGACCGACTGGACGGCCAAATGCCGCTGGCCGGCCTTCCACTCCTCGGCGTAGTCCGCGAAGCGCATCGCCCCGTACCTGCGGATGCGCTCCGCCCTCGGCTGCCCCTGCTTCGCCGTCTTCTTCTCTTTGTAGACCTCCGTCAAACGCTCGATGGCCAAGTCCTTGTTCGCGAACCCGGACTCTTCCACCTGTTTGCCGGCGGCCGACCGGTACCGGATCGCGTAGGGGTGGGGGCACTTCGCCCATCGCGATTGCGGATGCCCGCACTCCTTGAAGAACGACCCCATGCCCCTGGGCAACGAACTCTGTGCCACGTCGAACCGACTCCCCACGACCGATGCTGACCTTTTGCTGACCAGCAGGGGTCTCGATCCCGCCTGACCAGCAGGAACAGCGATGGGGTTCGATATGTGGTGGAACTTCGTCGGACGCACCCAGGACGACATCAAGCAGGCTCGCGAGGAGTGGATGACCGGGACGGGATTCGGAGAGGTGAAGGGGTACGACGGGGCGCCTCTTCCCGCCCCCGAGCTGCCGCCGGTCCCTCTCAAGCCGCGGGGCCGAGTGCGCTGAGCAGGCGCTTCACGGCCTGACATACTCGGCACCGGCTTTCTCCGACCCTTCCGGCGAGTTCTTCCCGATCCTCGTCGGCATCGCGGCCCGTATCGCCGTCCAGGCGGCGATCCGCGCGGCGGCGAAGGCGCGTCCCAAGGGGTCGCAGTTGAAGCGGGCGGTGAAGAGGGTCGCACGGGAGGTACGGGACGAGGCCCGGGAATCGGCGAGCCGATCGAGAAGGTGAAGGCCGGTGACAGGGTCCTCGCCACCGACCCGGCAACGGGCCGCACCTCCGTCCGGACCGCCACGGCGACGATCGTCGGCAAGGGCACCAAGCACCTCGCCGGCATCACGCTGACGGTCCATGACGGCAGCTCGGCCGGGCCGACCACGGGAGACCTCGTACGCGGGAGCCGGAGTCCGGCGGTGGTGCACCGGCCGTTCAACCACCGCCGGAACAGGCAGCTTCTGCCCGGCTGTGACATGTGCCAGGCTGTGATGTCCCGGCTTCGTATCCCGACATGCACGCAGGGTAGGCATGGGGCGCGTTCTCAAGAGGGTCCCCCAGGTCCCCTGGGGTGTTCTCACGGACTCGCTGGGCCCGGCTCGGGACATCCCGCCACTCCTGTCCAGGGTGGCCTGGGGCGACGAGGCGACGGCGAGTGCGGCCATCGACGAACTCGGCGACCGTGTGTGTTCCCTCGGGTTCGTGGTGTCGGAGGCGACCGCGCACGTGGTTCCGTTCCTCGTGGAGCTGGCCGGCGACAGCACGGTCCACGGCCGGGCGGAGATCCTGGACCTCGTCTCCAGGATCCACGCGGCCAGGGAGTGGGAGTCCACGGCCCGGATCGCACCGGGCAAGTACGCGGACGGTTACCAGGAGAAGATCGCCTGGGAGGCCGCGAGCAGGGCTGCCGTCCTGGCAGGCACCGGGGTGTTCCAGTCCCTGCTGGACGATCCGGACACCGGGGTGGCCAAGGCTGCGCGAGCCCTGGTGGCGGCCATGCCGGTATCGCTGCCTGCCGGGTCGGCGCACGAGGTGTGGTG
Source organism: Streptomyces sp. NPDC090499 (assembly GCF_044769305.1). Taxonomy (NCBI): domain Bacteria; kingdom Bacillati; phylum Actinomycetota; class Actinomycetes; order Kitasatosporales; family Streptomycetaceae; genus Streptomyces; species Streptomyces sp. NPDC090499. Next base: position 565,645 of record NZ_JBIVXP010000005.1, on the reverse strand, counting down.
TTCAGTCGGCGGGGCTTGAGTTCTGGCGCTTGTTGGCGAGGAAACGCGCCTTCTTCTCGCGATTTCCGCAGGTGTTCATCTCGCACCATCTGCGCGTGGCGCCTCGGCTCGTGTCGAAGAACGCGGCGCGGCACGTCGGCGATGCGCACAGGGCCATCTTTCCTTCGCGTTCTCCGGAGATGATGCCGATCGCATCGGCGGCGATCACACTGAGCGCGTCTTCGACGGAGGCGGAACCCAGCCGCCACTTCTGGCCGCCCTCGGGCGACAAGATCACTGAAGCCAGGCCGCCGGTACTGCAGTCGTTGATGACCCGGACAGCCGCGGGGGGAGGAAGAGTCCGGCTGGCAACGGCGGTGGCGGCCGCGTGGATCGACTCACGCAGCTCTCTGGCGTGGCCGAGCTGAGCATCGCTGCAGGAGTCGACCAGGAGCCTGTTGACCGCCAACCAGTCCACGAGCCGGTGCGGGACAGGAATACGCTCCACCGGTTCACCGCAACGCTCCGTCAGAGTCGCGGTGAAGCTGGTTGCCAGAACCCTGCCGAGGCGGAACTCAGGGTAATGCTCGACGGACATGGAACCACCCTAGCCGGTTACCATGTGCGGGGCAAACACTGGAACCACCATCAGCGGCTCCACGTCGGCTCACAGGTCTCATGTCCCGCCTCCAGGGCCGTCGTTGGGCGCCAAGGGCGGCAACGCACCCCGGCGCGAGGCAATCGCCACCGGCATCGAGTTCCCGCGCACCGACTCCGGATACCTGTGCACGGCCGGCCCGAGCCCTACCAGGTTCGGTCCGTTGCCGAGGTGGCAGATCCGGACCGTCAGCACCAGCGTTACCGGTCCGTGCGTGACGCGCGGCGACGCCATCCGATCTCTTGCCACTGCGCCGCGTGCGGGTCGGCCGGCTCCACGGAACGACAAGGCTCCCGGCGGCGGGGCACGACCAAGGTCACCCGCGCTTACCAGGGGCTTCGCGCGCTCGTGGGGCCGCCGTCGATCGAGCCGACCCCGGCGCGATTCCCGGACGGGACCCGGGGAACGCGCCCGGAACCGGCTTGGCCGGTTGCCGCCAGAAACGCAGACTGGTAGAACCAACTCAGGCGGTTCCGCACCGACTCGGAGAGTTCATGGTGCCCTTCCTGCCCGCGTCGAGTGCCCGACCGGGGCTCATCGCAGTGATCCTGCTCCTCCTGCAATCGCCACAGAAAGCCAACTGAGACGAGGTATGCCATGGCCGGAACTGCCCTTGTTCCGGCGCGGTCCACCGCCGTGTCGAAGAAGATGCTTTTCCCTCTGCTCTTGGTCCCCATGTTCCTCGGCGGTGTGGACTCCACGCTGTTCAACTCCATCGCGTACGACCTGCCCGTACTGACCGGTTCGTGGCGCCTGTGGTTCATCGACGGATACACGATTGCCCTTGCCTCGAGTGTTGTTCTCGGATCGCGTCTGGGCGCACGGACGGGTCCTGGCGTGACGTTGGCGACCGGGCTTCTCGTGTTTGCGGTCGCGGCAGCCAGTCCTGCCCTGCTGGGTTCACCGGCGACATGGACAGCGACTCGGTTCGTACAGGGTTTTGGCTACGCGTTGATCGTTTCCAGCGTTGCCTCGGTCATCGGCGGGCTGCCCGAAACTGCGGAGCGCACACTGGGCTACTCCCTGTGGATCACCACGTACAGCATCGGAGCCGGTGCAGGACCGTTGATCGGCCGAGCGTTCGTCGACATGGGCGCGTACACCCTGCTGTTCTGGCTGCCGGCCGTAATCGCCCTGGCATGCGGAGCGCTCGCGACTCTGCTGTTGCGCGACATCAGTCTGGGGCGGGCCTCGTCGACCAAGGCCGACGTCTCTTCTTCGGTCCTGGCTTTTCTTGGCTTCGGGCTCCTCGTGGCCGGTCTGCAGAGTCATGGTGCGGCATTCGGCCGGGTCCTGGCGGCCGTCGGCGGTTGCGCCGTCCTGGCGGTCTTCTGCCTGCGGCAACTCCGCTCTCGGGATCCGCTCATCGATGTACGGATGCTCGGTTTCTCCCGGCTGGGCGCCTGTTCACTCGCACTGGTCGTCGGTTCCGCGTGCTACACGGGGTCGGTTTTCCTCTTCAGCGCGGAGGCCGATTCGCTGCTGTCCATCCTGCCGGTCTCGGTTCTGGCACTGTGGGTGTCGCTCGGTGGGTTCGCCTTCCACAAACTGCAGTCCCGGTTCACCCCGGTTCACATGCTGCAGGTCAGCTTGGCCACCTGCGCGCTCGGTCTCGCGACAGCCGCTTTTGTCGGCTTGTGGCCGGCCAGTCTCTTGATCGGTCTGGGCGTGGGCGTCTCCATGGCATCCGGAGACGCGTATCTGCTGGGGAGCGTCCCGCCCAAGGACGTTGCACGCGCTGCGGCTCTCCAGGAGACCAGCCTCGCGGTGGGAGCAGCTCTGGGCGTGGCCGGTTTCGGTGGCCTTTTCGCCGCCACCGGCTCGGTCGCGGGAACGGCCGTCACGACCACGGTCATCGTCGCCGTCGTCGTAGGGACGCTTCGCTGCAATCGCGGCGTTTTCATGGCCTGACGGCCTCGTGCAGCAGCGTGGCGTCGTGCGAGCCGTCGCCGGACTGCTCCCACACCAGCAGACCGCCACCCTCGACGACGCCCTGCGAACGTGAACGACGACAGCGCCGTACACCTCGACGTGCCGTGCCACGGCCGACCGTGCACGAGGGCGCCGGTCGTCGTCAGGCCTTCGCCTGCAGCGCACCGCCTGGCGCCTTACGAGCAGTCGAACCAGTGGGAGTAGGGCCGGTCGGGGCAGTGTTGGCAGGTGAAGAGGTAGATGCCGCCCATGTCGCCGAACGTCAGGCCCGGGGGGCTCTGGATCAATCGGCGGTCGTCGTAGGGGAGATCCCAGATGGTGCCGGTCTCGGGTGTGTCCTCCACGGGCAGCCAGGCTCGCCATGACTCCCCGTCGAACTCCGCGCTGTTGACCGTGAGCAGGTGGTCCATGGCCTGCCCGCACGCCGCGCAGTCGGGCCAGAAGGGCTCCTGCGTCCACGTCGGGTATCCGCCGACCTTGACGCCGTCGGCCACCGACAGGTGCTGCCAGTACGACCAGCCGGTCTCCTTCTCCACCCGGGCGAACCGCTCCTCGAGTGCTTCGGCGATCTCGTCCGGCAGATCCCAACTCGGATAGTCGACGACCCGTTCCGGATGCAGGACGCACGGGTCGGGCAGGTAGTCCTCCTCGGCGCCCTCCGGCCTGGGGTACTCGGTGAGTTCCCCCTCGCACGTGGAACTGTCGCGCCAGTACAGCTTCGGCTGGGGTATGTAGCCGTGCTCGAAGGGGCACCACAGAACCTGCAGGACGTCCGTGCCGGCCGGGAAGGGCAGTTCGGGAACGTCGGTGGCGAACAGCTGGAGCACGGGCACCAGGGGCATCGCCCCCGCTCCGGGACCGGACCCACCGTGGTCCTCGTCGCAGTGCGGCCAGTCCAGGGACCGCGGCCACAGGAGAGGACCGCCCAGCGAGCTTTCCCGGGGCCCGGGATCCCCCGCTCGCGGATGCAGCCGGACCGTGTCCTTGCGGTAGGCGGCGACCTCGGGGAACAACATTTCCACGTCGACGGGACGTGGCGGGGTGGTACGAGTCATCCCAGACTCCTGACAGACCGGCACGCCATCGGCTGCTGCCGCGGCGAACAACAACGTAACGGCTGGGTGTGACACTCCTGCGGCACGGCGGCCGGCCCGCCCGGAAGGCGGACGGCAGCAAGTCGGCGGCGGTCCCCCGGTGTTCAGTCCGCGGTCGCCGTGGACGGGGCTCCGGGTGGCATGTTGAACGGTGTGACCACCTGGATCGCCGACGGCAGGGCGGGGCCGTCGTACGGGAGTGCCTTGTGGGCGCGCATGATCGTCTGGCAGGCGCGGCGCATGTCCTGGCGCAGGTCGTGGTGGAGCACCGCGGACAGGCGGCGCTCGCGCAGCAGCCGGGTGTTGTCGCGGTCCAGGTCGTGGGCGATGAACACCGCGCAGGCGCGTCCGAGGGCCTCGAAGGCGTCCAGGGTGGCACGGTTCCCGCCGCCCACGGAGTACACGGCCACGATGTCCTCGTCGCGTCCGAGCGCGTCGAGGACGAGGTCGTACTGGGTGGTGTCCAGGCCGTCGCTGTCCGTGACCTCCACCAGGGTGCGCTGCGGATCGGTGCGGCGCATCGCGCTGCGGAAGCCCATCTCGCGCTCCTCCTCGCCCCGGAAGGAACCCCGGCTGATGGTCGTGAGCACATGGCCGGGACGATCTCCCAGCCACTGTTCGAGAAGATAGGCGGCCGTGGTGCCGGCCGCGCGGTTGTCGATGCCGACGTAGGCGAGGCGGGCGCTGTGCGGGAGGTCCGTCACCAGGGTGACGACGGGGATGCCTGCCGCGACCAGCCGTCCGACGGCGGCGGCGACTTCCGGTACGTCGGGTGCCTTGAGGATCACGCCCTGCGAACCCCGCTTGGCGATCTTGTCCAGGGTTGCGATCAGCTCGGCGGCCGGGCCGGTCTCACGGAAGTGGAAGCGCGACCGCACGACGGCGGGATGCAGCGAGGGCAGCTCTGCCTCCAGTGCCTCGCGCACCGCGGTGGAGAACCGCTCCGGCGCCTGCATCACGATGTCGATCATGAAGGTGCGGCCGCCGATGCGGACCTGCGCCTGCTGGCGGTCCAGGTCCTTGATGGCTTCCCGCACCTCCCTGACGGTGCTCTCCCGCACGTTGCCGCGCTCGTTGAGCACGCGGTCCACCGTGGCCGTGCTCAGGCCTGCCTGGCGGGCGATTTCCCTGATCGAGTAGGGGTGCCTCATGACGGATTCCAAGACCTTCTGATGCACTTTTGATGTATTGGCAAGCATTGAATGATGGCTTCGGGTTCTCAAGACTGGCAGAAACGCACGGACTGCGAAAGGACCACGGATGTCCACCTCAACCGCGGGAACGCGGACATGGCTGACCGAGGCCGACTGCGACCTCGACGCGTTCCGCTCCCTCGTGGACCAGCGCACGGACCCCGCCGACACCCCCTCGGCCGAGCGCGTGGAGCAGAACGTCCCGCTCTACGACAGCGACCGGCTCCGCGACCTCACGGCCACCCCGGAAGGCCGGCGCGAGGTGCAGGGCGAACTGGTCCGGGCGCTGCTCGACGGCCCCGGCATCGTGGTCCTCAAGGGGGCGTTCGCCGATGCGGACGTCGTCGACCGGGCCACCGGGGCCTTCACCGCGCTGATCGGGGAGGAGCGCGCGAGCGGTGCCGCCCGCGGCGACCACTTCGCGAAGCCGGGCGCGAACGACCGCGTCTGGAACGCCCTGGACAAGGTGGCCGTACGGGCACCCGAGGTGTTCGCCGACTACTACGCCAACGACATGATCGCGCTGATCGCCGAGGCCTGGCTGGGCCCCGCCTACCAGGTCACCTCACAGGTCAACGTCGTCAACCCGGGGGGCGCCGCACAGAACGTGCACCGCGACTACCACCTCGGCTTCCTCTCCCAGGAGCGGGCCGCCGCCTACCCGGCACACGTGCACCGCCTGTCCCCCGTCCTCACCCTCCAGGGCGCCGTCGCCCACTGCGACATGCCCGTCGAGTCCGGCCCCACGCTCTACCTCCCGCACTCCCAGAAGTACGAGCCCGGCTACCTCGCCTGGCGACTCCCCCGGTTCGTCGAGTACTTCGACGCCCACCATGTCCAACTCCCCCTGGAGAAGGGCGACGCCGCCTTCTTCAACCCCGCGCTCTTCCACGCCGCCGGGCACAACCGCTCGACCGGCATCCGCCGCATGGCGAACCTGCTGCAGATCTCCTCCGCCTTCGGGCGTGCCATGGAGACGGTGGACCGAGCAGCGATGGCACGCGCCCTCTTCCCGGTGCTGCTGCGCCGCAGGGCCGAGGGCGTCTCGGAGGACTGGCTGCGCCGCGTGGTCGCCGCCACCGCCGAGGGCTACCCCTTCCCCACCGACCTCGACCTCGACCCGCCGGTCGACGGTCTCGCCCCGCCCTCGCAGGCGGACACACTCTGGGAGGCCGTGACGGAAGGCTGGTCACCCGAACTGCTGCACAAGGAACTGCAGGCGGCCGCCAAGCGCCGCCGGAGCTGAAGGGAACACCGGATTCATGGGACTCCTCGAGGACAAGGTCGTCCTCGTCAACGGCGGTAGCCAGGGCGTCGGCGCGGGCATCGTGCGGGCGGCGGTACGGGAGGGCGCGAGCGTCGTCCTCACCGGTCGCCGGGCCGAGGCGGGCGAGAAGCTCGCCGCCGAGACCGGCGCCCGCTTCGTACGCGCGGACCTCGCGGACCCGGCGCAGGCACGCGGCAGCGTCGTACGCACCCTGGACGCGCACGGCCGGATCGACTGTCTGGTCAACGCCGCCGGGCTGACCTCGCGCGGCTCGCTCCTGGACACCACGCCGGAACTGTTCGACCAGCACATCGCCGTCAACCTGAAGGCGCCGTTCTTCGCCATGCAGGCGGCCGTCGCCGACATGGTCGCCCGTGAGGCGCCCGGCACCGTCGTCAACATCATCTCCAACTGCGCCCACGGCGGCCCGCCCTTCCTCGCGCCCTACTCCGCGGCCAAGGCCGGCCTCGCCGGGCTCACCCGCAACGCGGCCCACGCCCACCGCTGGGACCGCATCCGGATCAACGGCCTCAACATCGGCTGGACCGACACCGAGGGCGAGGACGCGGTCCAGCGTGCCTTCCACGGCGCGGGCGACGACTGGCGGGAGAAGGCCGCCGCCACCCAGCCGATGGGCAGGCTCGGGCAGGTCGACGAGATCGCCGACTTCGTCGTCTTCCTGCTCTCCGACCGCAGCGGGGTGGTGACCGGATCCGTCATCGACTGGGACCAGATCGTCTTCGGCGGCCAGGACTGAGCCGCCCCGTCGGGACAGAGGACCGTCGGGAACAGGACAGCCGGGGAACAGGACTGCCGGGGAACAGGGCCAAGGACTCACATGCGTTCAGGAATCATGGGGCCGGGCTGCGCCGCCCGGATCGCCGAGTTCTCGATCGTCGGACCCGCTGGATTGCGACATGCATGCCGGTTTTGCAACTTCTGCGACAAGTTATGATCATCACCCGGCACAGGTGATGCGCTCATGACGTGGGGGCCCGATGGGTACGCTGAACGGCCGAACGGCTCTGGTCACCGGTGCCGGGCGCGGGATCGGGCGGGCCATCGCCCGCCGTCTCGCGGCGGACGGCGCGCTCGTCGCCGTGCACTACGGCAGCGACGAGTCCTCGGCCCGTGAGACCGTCGCGCTGATCAACGATGCCGGCGGGCGCGCGTTCCCCGTGCGCGGTCCGCTCGACGCGCCGGACGGTGTCCGAGCCGTGTACGAGCGGTTCGACGCCGGGCTGCGCGCACTGGGCGAGCCGACCGCGCTGGACGTCCTGGTCAACAATGCGGGCTTCAACATCGGGGGCGGTGTCCGTGAGGTGACCCCGCAGGACTTCGACCGGCTCATGGCCGTGCACGCCAGGGCCCCGCTCTTTCTCGTACAGGAGGGACTTCCGCTGCTGCGCGAGGGCGGCCGTATCGTCAACATCAGTTCGGCGGCCACCCGTGTCGCCCTCCCGTCCGCCCTCGCCTACTCCATGGCCAAGGCGGCCCTGGAGGCCCTCACCCACACGCTCGCCAAGGAGCTGGGGGACAGGCAGATCACGGTGAACTGTGTGGCACCGGGCTTCGTCAGGACGGACATGAACCGAAGGCGCTGGGCAACGCCCGAGGCCGAGGCCCAGCATGCCGCGCTCTCCGCGTTCGGCAGGATGGGGGAACCCGCCGACATCGCGGACATCGTGGCCTTCCTCGCCTCCACGGACTCCCGCTGGGTGACGGGGCAGTGCATCGACGCGTCCGGCGGCTCGGCGCTGTGACCGGTGCGCCGAACCGCAACTCTGCGCGAAGGCTGGGCCAATGGCACAATCACAACGCCCTACCGCCTCACCCGCGGCACGCAGCGACCTCGGTGAGCCGGTCAGTGATCTAGTGCGCGCTGGAGTCATGCATGACCGCGTTACCTTCCCGCGAAGGCCGTATCGACACGAGCAGGCCCCACCCGGCACGCGTCTACGACTGGCTGCTGGGCGGCAAGGACAACTATCCGGTCGATGAGGAGGTGGCGTCGAAGCTGCCGCCGGAAGCGCGTCTCAACGCCATGCGCAACAGGGCGTTCATGCACCGCGCGGCGGCCTGGCTGGCCGGCAACGGCATCGATCAGTTCCTCGACATCGGTACGGGGATCCCGACCGAGCCGAACCTGCACCAGATCGTGCAGGGCACCGTGCCGTCGGCACGGGTCGCCTACGCCGACAACGACCCCATCGTGCTGCGGCACGCGGAGGCTCTGCTCACCAGCAGTCCCGAGGGGAGCACCGACTACATCGAGGCCGACGTACGCGAGCCGGACGTCATCCTCGACCACGCCCGTACGTTCCTGGACTTCACCCGGCCCGTCGCGCTCTCGATGATCGCGCTGATGCACTTCATCACCGACGACGAGAACCCCTACGGGCTTACGCGGACGCTGCTCGACGCGCTGCCCTCGGGCAGCTACTTCATGTTCTCCCACGGCACCACCGACGAGCACCCGCACCTCGCCAAGTCGGTGACCACGACCTACCGCAAGGGCGAGATCCCCCTGCGCATGCGCACCCGGGAGGAGATCGAGCCGTTCTTCGAAGGCCTGGAACTGGTGGCTCCCGGTCTGGTCACAGCGACCCACTGGTACCAGGTTGCACCGGCTCCCGCCCAGGAGCTGAGCGGCTTCTACGTCGGCGTCGCCCGCGTACCGTGAGAACGCCCCCGCCCGGAGGGCGGGGCGGGAACGCGGGAGGATCACTACTCTGCACGAGTGTTCTCATACGACGAATTGACCTCGCCGGAACGCGAGTTGTGGAACGCGTTTCCCGAGGGGCGGGCCGTGAGTCTGCGCGCGGATGCGGCCGGGGACGATCGCGTCGTCGAGGGTGGCCGGTGGGGGCCGGAGCGGACGATCCGGGCCTCCGTGATCGCGGCGCTGATGCTGGGCGCGCGCAGCGGGCAGCCCGGTGCCGTGCCGTGTCTGCGGCTGGCCGGAGCCCGCGTCACCGGACCGCTCGATCTGGCCGGTGCGCAGCTCGCGTACGCCCTCTGGCTGGAGGAGTGCTGGTTCGAGGAGGCGGTGAACCTGCTCGGGGCGGCGACCCAGACGCTCGCGTTCAAGGGCTGCCGGGTGCCCGGCATCGAGGCCGGGGCGGCCCGTATCGAGGGGAACCTCGACCTGGGGCGCTCGATCGTCGAGAGCGGCGCCCCCGCGCACTTCCACCACCGCGTCACCGCCCTGTCCCTCACCAACGCCCGGGTGTCCGGTGGGGTGATCCTCAACAAGGCGGAGCTGAACGCGCCCGGCGGGTGGGCCCTGGCCGGCGGCGGCCTGGTGATGGAAGGGGGCCTCTTCTGCCGGCCGGGGTTCGTCGCACGGGGTGAAGTACGGCTGCCGGGTGCGCAGTTGCCCGGCGGGCTTTACATGAACGGCGCGCGGCTGGAGGAGCCGAGCCCGCGTGGCCTGGCGCTCAATCTGGAGAACTGCGTGACCTCGACGGTCGTCCTGTCCGGCGGGTTCGTCGCGAACGGCACCGTGGAGCTGCGGGGTGCCCGGATCTCGGCCGGTCTGAGCTTCGCGGGGGCCGTGCTGAACGGGCCGCCCGACGGCAACGGGCCGTCCCTGTCGGCCTCGTTGATGCAGGCCGTCGACTTCGACTTCGTCCTCGCCCAGCCGCCGTCGGGCGCCGTGGACCTGCGGGGTGCGCAGGTGTCGTACCTGCGCGACAGCGAGCGCAGCTGGCCGGACGTGGTGGAGCTGGACGGCTTCGGGTACGGCGCCATCAGGGGCGACGAGGCGGGCGGGCGTCCGGGAGCGGTGGGGCAGCGGAACTCAGTGGCCCGCCGGGTGGCGTGGATACGGCGCAGCCCCGGCTACAACCCGCAGCCCTACGAGCAGTTGGCGAGCTGGTACCGGAAGGCCGGGCACGACGACGAGGCCCGCCGGGTGCTCCTCGCCCGGCAGCGCCACCGGCGTCGGACCCTGCCGTTGGCCGCACGGGCGTGGGGGCACCTGCTCGACGTGACCGTCGGCTACGGCTACCGCCCCTGGCTGGCCGGTGTCTGGCTGCTCGCGCTGACCCTGCTGGGCACCCTGTCCTTCGGCGGCCACTCCCCCAAGCCGGTCCAGCAAGGCCAGGGCGCCCCGTTCCAGCCGCTGGTCTACACCCTCGACCTGCTGATCCCCATCGGCGGCCTGGGCCAGCGCGCCGCCTGGTACTGGCCGGACGAAGGCCTCCAGTGGCTGGCCTACCTGCTCATCGCCTTCGGCTGGATACTGACGACCGCCGTCATCGCCGGGGTCAGCCGCGCCCTGCAGAAGAACTAGCGGGCGGCAGCCCGGTGCGGGTGCCGTCGGCGGACGAGCGGGCCCGTCCGCCGGATGGACGGGCCCGGGTCGGCGCGCCGGGCGAGTCAGTTCACGCGGACGGTGACCGTGACGGTCTTGAGCACGGCCGGCAACTTGGTGGTGTCGACCTTCAGGATCTCGCCGTTGTCGGTCTGGCCCGTGGCCGGCAGCACCTTCTGGTGGACGGTCCACTTCCCGTCGGGGTCGACGGCGATGGTGTCGATGCCGAAGTCGTCGTCGTTGGACAGGTACAGCGTCTTGCCGGCGTCCATGGTGGCGACGCCCTCGACCTTGTCGTGCCCGAAGAACTTCCCGGTGGGGTCGAGCTGGCTCACCAGCGTCCCGACGTTGACGTACGGCTGCTTCTGCGCGACCTGGACGCCGGCACCGGTGAGCGCGGTGAGCGCGGCGTTGGTGCCGACCTTGCCGACGAACGCCTCGGGCGACTTGCCGCCGATGGTCAGCCCGCTGACGTCGGTGGCGCCGTTGATGTCGACCTCGTAGAGGGACTTCTGCGCGAACGGCTCGAAGTTGCCGTCGCGTTCGTCGATGACGAACTTCGTGTCGGACAGCGCCGTGATCTCGCTGTTGGCGTCACCCGTGGTGGCCGGGTCGTCCAGCAGGTACAGGTACTGCTTGGTCTTGAACGTGCGCAGGTCCACGGTGACGATGCGGGTGGGCGCGAGGTTGGACGCCTTGGTGCTGCCGAGATCCGGCTGCTGCAGCGCGGCCTGCATGACGCCCACCAGGGTCGAGCCGTCCGGCGTGACCGTCAGGCCCTCCATGCCCTTGTTCTTCAGGCGGTTGGCCAGCTCGGCCGGCAGGTAGCCGAGGATCTTGTGGTACTGGTTGTCCTGGCTGTCCTTGTACGGGGTCAGCCGGCCCAGTTCGTAGCCGTTCGCGTCGAAGTGCGTGAGGTACGGACCGTACTCGTCCGAGACCCAGAACGTGCCGTCGGGCAGCGCCACCAGGCCCTCGGAGTCGTAGCCGTAGGGGTCCCGTTGGACGGGCGTGGGCGTGCCGCCGTTGGCGTTCGTCGCGGCGACGTCGTCGATGACCTCGCTCGTGTCGTGCGGCGGACGGCCGCTGTACGGCATGCCTCCGAGGCTCTTCGGACCCTTGAGGGTGATCTTCTCGACCAGCTCGGCCCTGCCCTTGTCGAGCTTGAACTCACCGATCTGCGGGGTGAAGTCGGTGAGCATCTCGGACTTGTTGCCGTCCGGGGCGTCGGCGTTGGGGCCGCGGTCGGTGAGGCCGTAGAAGCGGCCCGACTTGCCCGGCACCGGGGCGAGCGCGGAGCCGTAGCCCTCGCCGGAGATCCGGGTGGTGGTTCCGCCGGGTCCTGCGACGGTCGCGAGCGAGGGCAGCGGGTCGCCGTTGCGCTGCGTGTCCTTGAACAGCTGCACGGCATCGGTCGCCGTGTACGTGAAGGTGTCCGTGCCCTTGAAGCCGGAGTCCGGCGTGTACGTGAACGTGCCGTCCGCGTCGACCGTAGCCGTGCCGTGGGACGGGGCGGTGTGCCGCACGACCGCGGTCGCACCGTAGTCGTTGCGCAGAACGTCGCCCGTCACCTTGCCGTGGCCGGAGAACGAGTCGGCGGCGGCGTCGAAGTCGTGCGTCGGGGCCGACAGCCAGCCCTGGGCCTGGGCCACGACGGTGCCCGTGCCCGCCACGGCGACGGTGACAAGGATCGCTATGCCGATCCGGGTGCGCTTGCGCAAGCGAGGTCTTGAGGTCATGCCCATGAACTTGTAGGTCGGTGATGAACCCTGAGTCGCCATCAGGTGAACCAACGGTTCAAAGTGGCCTGTTTTCGGCCTTCGGGTCGCAGCACACCAACACATCTGTCATGTTCACATCTTGACGGTCTTGGTATAGACCTTTTACTTTCCCGCCATGGCTGCTCGCACTTCCCTCCGCACCGCCGCGTTACGCGGCACTCCCGTCATAGCCCTGCTGGCCCTGTCGCTCGGCCCGTTGACCGCAACGCCGGCTGCCGCGGCGACCGGCCAGATCACCGGCCTGGCCGGCAAGTGCCTCGACGTCGCCGGCGCCGGCACGGCCGACGGCACCCCGGTACAGCTCTACGACTGCAACGGCACCGGCGCCCAGCAGTGGACCACCGGCGCCGACAACACCCTGCGCGCCCTCGGCAAATGCCTCGACGTCACCGGCAACTCCACCGCCGACGGCGCCAATGTCCAGCTGTGGTCCTGCACCGGCGGCGCCAACCAGCAATGGACCGTCACCGCCGCCCACGACATCGTCAACCCGGCGGCGAACAAGTGCCTCGACGTCACCGACCGCTCCTCCGCGAACGGTGCCCGGATCCAGATCTGGACCTGCACCGGGGCCGACAACCAGAAGTGGACCGCCCCCGCGCAGCAGCAGACCGGCGAACAGTGCTGGGCCACGCACTACGGCCCCCAGCCGCCCGGCGCCCTGACCGCGAGCGGCGAGGTGTTCGACAACAACGCCGACACGGCCGCCACCTCCCTCACCCGCCAGCCCCAACTGCCCTTCGGCACCCGCGTCCAGGTCACCAACGTCGCCAACGGACGCTCCCTGACGGTCCGGATCAACGACCGCGGCACGTTCGCCCAGACCCCGCAGGAACCCAAGTGCCTCGACCTGACCGACGGCGCGTTCAGCCGGCTCGGCGGTGTCCTCGACCCGGACGCCGGACACATCGTCGTGACCCAGCAGGTCCTCGGCTGAGACGTCTGCCCCGGCAGACCGGTCACCCGCTCCCACCCCCCTCATTCCACGTCAGGAGCAGCTCTCCATGCGCCCAACTCCCGTCATCTCCCGCCTCCGCGGGCGCAACGCCCTCGGCCGGCTGACGCTTGCCGTCGTCCTCGCCGCCGTCCTGTCCGCCCTCTTCACCGTCGCCCCGGCCCAGGCGGCGACCGGCCAGATCACCGGACTGGCCGGCAAGTGCGTCGACGTGGCCGGCGCGAGCAGCGCCAACGGCACCCCGGTACAGCTCTACGACTGCAACGGCACCGGCGCCCAGAGCTGGTCGAACGGCGGCGACGGCACCCTGCGCGCCCTCGGCAAGTGCCTGGACGTGGTCGACCGCGGCACCGCCGACGGGGCCGCCGTCCAGCTCTGGGACTGTTCCGGCGGAGCGAACCAGCAGTGGGTCGTCACCGCCGCCCACGACATCGTCAACCCGACGGCGAACAAGTGCCTCGACGTGACGGGCAACAACAGCGCCAACGGCACCCGGCTCCAGATCTGGACCTGCACCGGCGGCGCGAACCAGAAGTGGAACGCCCCGGCCGCCGACGGCGGAGGCGGCAACCCGTCCGGGTTCGTGGTCAGCGAGGCGCAGTTCAACCAGATGTTCCCGAACCGGAACGGCTTCTACACCTACCAGGGCCTGACCGCCGCGCTCAGTGCCTACCCCGGCTTCGCCACCACCGGCAGTGACACCACCAAGAAGCAGGAGGCGGCCGCCTTCCTCGCCAACGTCAGCCACGAGACCGGCGGACTGGTGTACGTCGTCGAGCAGAACACCGCCAACTACCCGACGTACTGCGACTGGAGCCAGCCCTACGGCTGCCCGGCAGGACAGGCCGCCTACTACGGCCGTGGCCCCATCCAGCTCAGCTGGAACTTCAACTACAAGGCGGCCGGGGACGCGCTCGGCATCGACCTGCTCGACAACCCCTGGCTGGTGCAGAACGACTCGGCCGTGGCCTGGAAGACCGGCCTGTGGTACTGGAACACCCAGAGCGGCCCCGGCACGATGACCCCGCACAACGCCATGGTCAACGGTGCCGGCTTCGGGCAGACCATCCGCTCCATCAACGGCTCCCTGGAATGCGACGGCCGCAACCCGGCCCAGGTCCAGAGCCGGGTCGACGCCTACCAGCGCTTCACCTCGATCCTCGGTGTCGCCCCCGGCGCCAACCTGTACTGCTGATCACCTCCGCGGTGCATGGAGCCGGCCGGGCGTTCGACTGCCCGGCCGGCTCCGTGCTGCTCAGCCCGGCAGTTTCCAGTTCTGGGCGGCGGTGCCGTTGCAGGTGTACAGCTGGAGCTGGGCGCCGTTCGTCGTCGCGGAGTTGGGGTCGTCCAGGCACAGCTTCGACTCGGGGTTGACCAGCGACCCGTTGCTGCCGGCGGTCCACTGCTGGGCGCCGGTGCCGTTGCAGGTCCACAGCTGGATCAGCGTGCCGTTGGTGGTCCCGCTGTGGTCGGCGTCCAGGCACTTGCCGAGGGCCCGGACCGTTCCGTCGCCCGCGACGATCCAGTCCTGGGCGTACGTGCTGTCGCAGCCCCAGATCTGGACGTGGGTGCCGTCGGACGTGCCGGAGGACGCGACGTCCGCGCACAGGTTGGAGGCCACCGACGAGGTGAGCGGACCGATCCGCGGCGAGGCGGGCGCGGTGGTGTCCCCCGCGTACGAGGGCGGCGCCGCGGAGGCCGCCGTCGCCCAGGAGGTGTTGGCGCTGGTGCCCAGCGTGAAGTCCAGCGTGCCGCCGGCCGTGATCGCCGTGGTGGGGGCGTAGGCGTTGTTCCACGCCGTGCCGTTCCACGCCGCGGACTGGACGTAGGGGGCGTTGTCGGCGGCGCCGTTGCCGTTGATCGTCAGCGACCTGCCCGAGGGCAGGGTGACCACGGCCTGGGTGAACAGCGGTGAGCCGAGGGCGAGGTCGGAGGTGCCGGGGGTCTCAGGGAACATGCCGAGCGCCGACCACACGTACCAGGCGCTCATCGCGCCGAGGTCGTCGTTGCCGTCGGCGAGGCCGCCCGGGGTGTTCGACCAGATCTGGTCCTGGACGGCCCGCACCGTGCCCTGCGTCGTGTAGGGCTGCCCGGTGTAGTCGTACTCCCAGGGGAGTTCGATGCTCGGCTCGTTGCCGACCCAGGCGTAGCCGTTGGCGCCGGTGTAGCTGCGCAGCACGGTGTCCAGGTAGTGGTTCATCGCGGTGTTGCCGCCCTTGGCGCGGGCCAGGCCGCCGATGTTGAAGGGCACCATCCCGGTGTAGATCCACGAGTCGGCCTCGACCATGTCGGTGCCGCTGGTGGGGTCGAAGCCGCCGGTCCACGCGCCGCTCGCGTTGCGGGGTTCCACGAAGCCGGAGGCGGGGTTGAGCACGTTGCGCCAGTCCTGCGCGCGGTTGGCGTACGTCTTCTGGTTCGCGGTGTCGCCGAGCGCTCCGGCCAGCGCGGAGATCGCGAAGTCGGCCGTGTCGTACTCCAGGGTGGTGGCCACCGGGCCGTAGAAGTTGCAGCAGCCGTAGCTGCCGTCGTGCGGCATGTATCCCGGCGAGTTCAGGTAACCGAGTCCGGGCCGGTCGTTGTTGGTCGTGCTCGCCTGCTTCACCATGTCCGCCAGAGCGGTCGTGGTGTCGAAGTTCCGGGCGCCGAAGGCGTAGTAGTCGGCGAGGATGGCGTCCGCCGGGTCACCGACCATGACGTAGGACTCGCCGTTGTTCTCCGACCACTTGGGGAAGATCCCGGTCTGCGCGTAGTCGTCGACCATGGACTGCGCGGTGTCCGAGGCGACCTGGGGAGCCACCAGGGCTTCGAGCTGGGCCTGCGAGCGGTAGATGTCCCACCCGGAGTAGTTCGCGTACACCGCGCCGTGACCGGCGTCCACGGTGTGCGTCTTCCCGTCGAAGCCGTAGTACTGGCCGTTGCTGTCGCTGATCACGTTCGGGTGCAGCAGTGAGTGGTAGAGCGCGGTGTAGAAGGTCTGCTGCTGCGCGGCCGTGCCGCCGGCGATCTGCACCTTGCCGAGCGTGCTGTTCCACGCGTTCTGCGCGGCGGTACGGGTCGCGTCGAAGTCCCAGCCGGTGTTCTCCGCGGCCCGGTTGGCGACGGCGTTCGCGACCGACACGTAGGAGATGCCGACCTTGGCCTGGACGACCGGGTTGCTCGTGGTGTTGAAGGTGACGTAGCCGTTCGAGGCCGCGGCGGCAGGGGCGGCACTGCCCGGTGTGGTCTTCGCGGACTTCGGGACCGCGGTGCCGGGGTTCCTGCCGTGCAGGACCGGCCGGTTGGGCTTCTCCGCGGCGTTCTTCGACGCCCTGGCGGTGGCCGCAGGAGTGGTGGCCGACGCCTTGGCGAGCGAGCTGCCCTGCGAGGCGAACGGCTGGTCGAAGACCATGTCGAAGTACACGGTGTACGTGTTCCCCGCGCCGCAGAAGTGCCCGCTGGTGACCTGTCCGCTGACCTCCGTGTTCGACACCTTGGTGAACTGGGTGGAACTGGCCCCGTTCTGACTGCCCGTCAACTTGAAGACCAGGTTGGCCTGACTGGTCGAGGGGAAGGTGAAGCGGGCCATGCCGCTGCGGGTCGTGGTGGTCAGCTCGGTGGTCACCTGGTTGTTGAGCGCGACCTTGTACGACCCCGCGGACGCCGACTCGTTGGCGTGCGAGAACGCGTCCGTGGCACCGGTGTTCACGGCTCCCACCGTGGGCAGCACCGGTATGTCACCGGCCGCGCCGCAGCCGGGACCGGCGATGTGGGTCAGGCTGAAGCCGGTGATCGACGAGTCGTTGTACTCGTAGCCGCCGCCGTCGGGACGCGACGGGGTGTCCGGGCTCCACTGCACCATGCCGAACGGGACGTCGGCGCCCGGGAAGTCGTCGGCCTGGTTCGAGGTGCCGATGAACGGATTGACGAGAGTGGCCGGTGAGGTGACGAGCGCGGCCTTCCCGGCGGCCCACGCCGGCGTGCACAGCCCGGCCGCGGCGAGCGCCGCGGCCGCGAGGAGACCGATCGCCATGGTTCCGGGAGGTCTCGACAGTCGTGTGATCACGGGGTTTGCTCCTCCACTCGGGAGTTGAGGGTCCGACAACGTTGTCTCCACGGATGACAACGTTGTCCATCCAGGAGAGACGAGGTGCCTGGGACACGAACGCTTCGATGGACCCCTGGGCTGCGGGCGCCCCAGGAGCAGAGCGGGAACTCCTCGTGAAGCTAGCCACAAGGCAGGGGCATGTCAACGACTGCCACAGGCCGGTCCGCGGTACGCATCTGACGACATCTCAGGCGGCGGTCCGCCTGAACCGCGACCGTCCGCCGGACCGGGCGGCAGACTACGGTGGCGCATCCGGCGCCAAGGGAGGCAGCGCATGATCGACGTCGTCCTCGGAGTGGACGTGGGCACTTCCAGCACGAAGGGCGTGGTGGTGGACACCGCCGGCCGCATCCTGGGCGAGGCCGTACGCGGTCACGTGGTCGACCGTCCCCGGCCGGGGCACGTCGAGATGGACGCACAGGTGTGGTGGGACGAGTTCGTCTCGCTCGCGGCCGAACTGCTGGACCGCGACGACGTCGCCGTCCGGGCCGTCGGGGTCAGCGGCATGGGCCCGTGCACCCTTCTGGTCGACGACGCGGGAGAGCCGGTGCGTCCGGCGGTGCTGTACGGCGTGGACACCCGCGCGGAGGAGCAGATCAGCCGGCTGAACGGGGAGTTGGGAGCGGACACGGTCTTCCGCAGGTGCGGTTCGGCGCTGTCCTCCCAGGCCGTCGGGCCGAAACTCGCCTGGATCCGCGAGCGGGAGCCCGAGGTGTGGGCACGCGCCCGCCGCCTGCTCATGCCCGCGTCGTGGCTGGCGCACCGGCTGACCGGCGCCTACGT
This sequence comes from Streptomyces sp. NPDC090499, assembly GCF_044769305.1. Classification (NCBI taxonomy): domain Bacteria; kingdom Bacillati; phylum Actinomycetota; class Actinomycetes; order Kitasatosporales; family Streptomycetaceae; genus Streptomyces; species Streptomyces sp. NPDC090499. The sequence continues at coordinate 547,601 of NZ_JBIVXP010000005.1, read as the reverse complement.
GCTGGACCTGCACTCCGCCAGCCAGTGCACCCCGCTGTTCGACATCCACGGGCAGCGCTGGATCCCCGAGTGGGCCGAGCACATCGCCCCCGGCCTCGAACTCCCGCCGCTGCGCTGGCCGGGCGAGGAGGCCGGCCGGGTGGCCACGCCCGTCGCGGGCATCCCGGCGGGGACGCCGGTGATCGTGGGGACGATCGACGCCTGGAGCGAGGCCGTCAGCGTGGGCGGGCACGGCGTCGGCGACCTGATGCTGATGTACGGCACCACGATGTTCCTGGTGAACACGGTCGACCGGCTGGTGACCAGCCCGTCGATGTGGTCCACGGTCGGTGCCCTGCCCGGCACCCGCTGCCTGGCCGGCGGCATGGCCACCTCGGGAGCCGTCACCGACTGGCTGGGGCACCTCTTCGGCGACGTCGGCCCCTCGGTGCTGTTCGGCGAGGCGGCCGCCTCGCCCCCGGGAGCGAACGGCCTGGTGATGCTGCCGTACTTCGCCGGGGAGCGCACCCCCCTCATGGACCCCGAGGCCCGGGGCGTGATCGCGGGGCTGACGCTGGGTCACACCCGGGGCGACCTGATGCGGGCGGCGCTGGAGGCCACCGCCTACGGGGTCCGGCACAACGTCGGGACGATGCTGGCGGCCGGCGCCGGCATCCGGCGGATCGTCGCGGTCGGCGGCGGTACCCGGGGCGGGCTGTGGCCCCGGATCGTGAGCGACGTCACCGGTCTGGAACAGATCGTCGCCCGGACCACCATCGGCGCCTGCTACGGTGCCGCCTTCCTCGCCGCCGGGCTGATCGGCCGGCCGGACATCACGGCCTGGAACCCGCCGGAATCGGTGGTCCGGCCCGATCCCGCCACCGCGGAGGTCTACGACCGCCGGTTCGCCCAGTACCGGGACCTGTACGAGAGCACCACCGCGGTCACCCACGCCCTGGCCCACGACCAGCTGACGGGCCGTCGAACGGGCTGACCGGCGCGCGGACTCCGCCTGCTATGGTGCGCCGATGCCAGCGATCAAGCAGTTCCAGGTCACCTTCGACTGCGCGGAACCCGAGCGTCTCGCGCGCTTCTGGTGCGAGGTGCTCGGGTACGTCGTACCGCCGCCACCGGCGGGGTACGCCACCTGGGACGAGTTCAAGGACGCGCAGCCGCCCGAGCAGCGGGATGCGTGGTTCGCCTGCGTGGATCCCTCCGGAGTCGGCCCGCGCCTGTACTTCCAGCGCGTGCCCGAGGGGAAGGCCGTCAAGAACCGGGTGCATCTCGATGTGCGGGTCGGCACCGGCCTCGTGGGCGAGGAGCGCCTCGCCGCGCTGGAGGCCGAGTGCGCGCGGCTGGTCCCGCTCGGCGCGGTGCACGTGCGGACGCTGTACGACGGCAACGACGCGTGCATCCCGATGCTGGACATCGAGGGCAACGAGTTCTGCATCGACTGAGCGCTCAGGCGCGTGCCGCCCGCTCACGTGCGGCTCGGACGAGGTTCCTCTCCTCCTGTGTCAGCAGCCGGAACAGCTTCTCGTTCTTCAGCCGGTCGTTCATGAGGGCATGGGATCCGCCCAGGCTCAGCGAGTAGGCCCACATGCTCCGCCCCTGCCGTTCCCCCTGCCATTCCGTGGCCCAGGTGACCAGATGGCGGATTTTCCGGTCCGCCGTGAACTTCGAGTTCGGCATGGGCGCTGTCCGTCTCCTTTCCTGACCGTGCTGCTCACCGCCCGGAGTCAGCGGCGGTGTGCGCCGCAGCGGAGGACGTGCTCCACCGCCACGGCCATGGCCTGCTCGCCCTCGGCGTCGGGGTGGGCGGGCGCGGCCGGAGCCGTCGCGGCCAGGGGTTCGATCCAGCGTTCCCCGGCCGGTCGGCACATGTCGTGTCCCACGGTCGGGGTGTAGGTGTCGGCGTAGCGCGCGCCGTGCGCGGCGGCCTGCCGGGCGAGCATCGCGTTCAGCTTCTTCTCGGTGTCCCGCAGACAGGCGAAGTCACCGGCGGCCAGCGGCACCACGGAGCCGGTACAGCCGACGCCGTCGTCCGGGAACAGGTCGGGACAGCCGACCACCACGACCTCGGCACGAGGTGCCCGCTGCCGGACGGCGTCCAGCGCCGCGGCGACCCTGGGGGCGGTGTCGTCGACGCGCTGAGCCAGCCGGTCGGTGCCGTCGCTGGTGAAGAACGTCTGGCACGGGTTGCCCGCCAGGTCCTCGGCCATGAGCCCGGCGCAGGTGGCCAGGTCGCCGGAGAAACCGATGTCGTTGCCGCCGATGGTCAGGGTGACCACGTCCATGCCCGCGCCCAGCGCGTCCAACTGGGGCTGCTGCGAGCCCTGCGGCCCGGCCAGCGCCGCCGCCGTGGCGCCCGCGCAACTGACGTCGGTCAGCCGTCGCCGCGTCGCCGCCGCGAGCAGGGACGGATAGTTCCGGCCGGACCGCGCGCAGGCAGCGTCGACCTGGGTGGGGATACCGGGGCCGGAGGCGTACGAGTCGCCGAGCGCGACGTGGTCCACGGTGCGCGCGGCGGGTGTCGCGGCGCTCGCCGCCATCACCCCGGTGGTGGAGAGGGCCAGCGCGCAGCACGCCACCACGGTGCCACGCAGCAGGTCCCGCCGGCTGGGGGTTGTCCTGGTCTGCTTGTTCAAGTCCATCCGCTCATCGGGCCCCGGGAGCGCTCGCCGAGCGCTCCCGCCATGGGGCGATGTGCTGCCGCGACGTTGAACGGCAGCCGTACACATGGAGGTTCACGACACAGCGTGCCGAAGTGGTTCACCGGCGGCGCGGCACGGCGTCGTACGTCGTCCGGTCAGAAGCCGGTGAGAGTCGTCTTGCCGATCGTGGAGCCGCTCTCCTGGACGCGATGGGCCGCGCGGAGGTTGGCGGCGTTGACCGGGCCGAGGTCGCGGGTGGCCGTGGTGGTGAGAATGCCGGCGTCGACCAGCCGGGCGACCTGGGTGAGGATGTGGTGCTGCATGCTCTGGTCGGCCGTGCGGAACATCGACCGCGTGTACATGAACTCCCAGTGGAAGGAGATGCTCTTCGGCTTGAGCACTCCGAGGGGCAGCGAGTCGAAGTCGTCGATGGCGACGATCCCGCCGAAGGGGGTGAGCGTCTCGGCGTACGCGGTCAGGTTGCGCTCGGTCCCGGTGGTGCTGAAGACGAAGTCGATGCCGCCCGGGGCCACTTCGGCCAGCTGTGCGGCCAGCGGCCGGTGGTGGTCGACGACGTGATGGGCACCCATGCGGCGCGCGAAGTCGACGCTCTCGGGGCGCGACGCCGTGCCGATGACGGTGAGGCTGGTCAGGGCACGGGCCAGTTGCACGGTGATCGAGCCCACCCCGCCGGCGGCCGCGGTGACCAGCAGGGCACCGGTCTGCTCCAGGGCACCCGTGCGCAGGCCGAGCCGTTCGAACAGCCCCTCCCACGCGGTGAGCGAGGTCAGCGGCAGCGCGGCGGCCTCCGTGAAGGAGAGGGTGGCCGGCTTGCGGGCGACGATGCGCTCGTCGACCGCGTGGTAGCGGGAGTTGGCGCCCGGCCGGTCCACCGCGCCGGCGTAGTACACCTCGTCGCCCACCGAGAAGAGCTCCACGTCGCCGCCGACGGCGACGACGGTCCCGGCGGCGTCCCAGCCGAGCACCTTCGGCTCCCCGCCCGGGTCGGCGTTCTGCCGGATCTTGTAGTCCACCGGGTTGACGGCGATCGCCTCGACGCGCACCAGCACGTCACGGGGGCCCGGCTCCGGGGTGGGCAGCGTGACGTCGACCAGGCTCTCGGCGTCGTCGACGGGCAGCGACTTGCGGTAGGCGACCGCGGGCATCGTCGCGGGGATGTCGTAGGTGTCGGTCATGGTGGTCCGGCCTTTCCATGGGTGCGTGATCCGGGAGCCGCGGACGACGCCGCTCCGTCTCAGGTGCATCGGCAGAAGGTGGCCGCACCGACAGCACCCGCGAGCGGGTGGTCCGTGTCGTTCGGCCACGTCGGCGACAGTACGAAACGGATGGTGGTTACCCGCAAGGACCCATGGTTCCCAATGGGTACTATTGCAGTATGACGACCACGGCACACCTGTGCGACGACCCGAAGAGCGTCTACCTCGCCGCCTGCCCCTGCCGCGACATGCTGGATCTGCTCGCCAACAAGTGGAGCGCCCTCGCCCTGGGCGCGCTGGAGGACGGGCCCCGGCGGTTCGGGGCGTTGCGTGCGCGGCTGCAGGGGGTGAGCCCCAAGGTCCTCACCCAGACGCTGCGCCGCCTGGAGGACCACGGCCTGGTGCACCGCGAGATCTACCCCGAGGTCCCTCCGCGCGTCGAATACAGCCTGACCCCGCTCGGCGAGGACGCCTGCCGTCCGCTGGCCCACCTGCGCAGCTGGGTGGAGGACAACATCGAACGGTTCCCGGCGTCCCGCTGACCGGGCGGGTCAGAGCATCGCAAGACCCGGATCGTGCAGGACCGCGGCGATGTCGGCCAGCAGCTCCGAACCCTGTTGACCGTCGAGGAGCCGGTGGTCGAACGACAGGGCCAGCCGGGTGACCCAGCGTGGCTCGACCGCCTCCGCCCCGGACGCGTCCGTCACGACCCAGGGCATGCGCCGGACGGCACCCACGGCGAGGATGGCCGCCTCCCCGGGGTTCAGGATCGGTGTGCCCGTGTCGACCCCGAACACACCGACGTTCGTGATGGTGACGGTCCCGCCGGTCATCGCCCGGGGCGTCGTCCGGCCGGCGCGGGCGGTGCCGGTGAGTTCGGCGAGCGCCTCGGCGAGTTCGCGCAGGGACATCCGGTCGGCGTGCTTGATGTTGGGCACGACGAGCCCGCGTTCTGTCGCGGCGGCGATGCCGAGATGGACGTAGTGCTTGAGCACGATCTCCTGGGCGGCCTCGTCCCAGCCGGCGTTCGCCTCGGGGGTCCTGCGCAGGGCCAGCAGGAGTGCCCGGGCCACGAAGAGCAGCGGCGTGACGCGCAGGTCGCGGAAGTCGCGCCGGGCGGCCACCGTGTCCCGCAGCCGCATGGTCGCCGTGATGTCGACCGTCATGAACTCGGTGACGTGCGGGGCGGTGAACGCCGAGGCGACCATCGCGGCGGCGGTGTGCTTGCGTACGCCGCGGATCGGGATCCGGGTCTCGGCCGCGGGCTCCGCAACCGCCACCGGGGCAACCTCCGTCGGCGGGCGGGGAGTTGTGTCGGCGGCGGCCCGGTGGACGTCGTCGCGGGTGACGGTGGCTCCGGGTCCCGTCGGCGTGACGGTGGTGATGTCGACGCCCAGTTCCCTGGCGAGTTTCCGGACGGGCGGTTTCGCTGCCGTCCGCTCGGTGGCCAGGGCCGGGGCCGGCGGTGCGGCTGTCACCGTCGGTTCCGCGGCCGGCCGGGCGGCTGGCCGGGCGGCGGATCCGGTGGGTGAACGACGGCGTCGGCGGCGGCCGGTGGACTCCTGCGGCCCGTAACCGACCAGCAGGGCCTCTCTGCCGGAGGCCTCCACACGCTCGGCGGTCGGCTCGCGCCCCGCACACGCACCGCCATCGCCATCGCCATCGCCATCGCCATCGCCATCGCCGAGGATGGTGATGAGCGGGCGGCCGACCGGCAGGGTCTCCCCTTCCCTGGCGTGCAGGGTCGCGACAACACCCGCGTAGGGCGAGGGGAGTTCGACGGCGGCCTTGGCCGTCTCGACCTCGACGAGGATCTGGTTGATCTCCACGGAGTCGCCGGCCTGTACCGCCCACTGGAGGATCTCGGCCTCGGTGAGCCCTTCGCCGACGTCCGGCAGCAGGAAGACTTGCTCTCGTGACACGGTTCCCCCTCTAGTAACTCAGGCTGCGGTCAAGGGCGTCGAGGATCCGGTCGGCGCCGGGAAGCCAGTCCGACTCGACGCGGCTCGGCGGGTAGGGGGTGTCGTGTCCGGTGATGCGCAGCACCGGCGCTTCGAGGAAGTGGAACTCCTCCTGCTGGATCCGCGCGGCGAGTTCGGCCCCGAACCCGTGGGACAGGGAGGCCTCATGGACCACGAGAGCACGGCCGGTGCGACGGACGGACTCCCGTACCGTGTCCATGTCCAGCGGCGACAGGCTGCGCAGGTCGACGACCTCGACACTGCGGCCCTCCTCGGCGGCGATACCGGCCGCTTCCAGGGCGACGGGAACCGTCGGACCGTAGGCGATCAGGCAGGCGTCGGTGCCGGGGCGCACGACACACGCCCGCTCGAACGGTGCCGGCGGCTCTTCCGTGACCTCCCCCTTGGTCCAGTAGTGCCGCTTCGGTTCGAGGAAGATCACGGGATCGTCGTCGGCGACGGCCTGGCGGATCATGTCGTAGGCGTCCTGGGGGTTCGAGCAGGTGACCACCTTCAGCCCCGCCGTGTGGGCGAAGTGGACCTCGGGTGATTCCGAGTGGTGCTCGATGGAGCCGATGCCGCCGCCGTAGGGGATGCGGATCACCACCGGCAGGGTGATCGCGCCGGCCGAGCGGTGCCGGAGCTTCGCGAGCTGGCTGATGATCTGGTTGGCGGCGGGGTAGACGAAGCCGTCGAACTGGATCTCGCACACCGGCCGGTAGCCGCGCAGGGCGAGACCGATGGCGGCGCCGACGATGCCGGCCTCGCCGAGCGGGGTGTCGACGACCCGCAGGCTGCCGAACTCCTTCTGCAGGCCGTCGGTGACGCGGAAGACCCCGCCCAGGCGTCCGATGTCCTCGCCCATCAACAGGACCTTGGGATCGTCCTGGAGGGCTCTGCGCAGCCCGTTGTTGAGGGCCCCGACCATGGAGACGCCGCTCATCGGACGGCTCCGCTCGCCTGGCCGGCGACGACGGACTCCAGGTGCTCGGCCAGTTGGCGCCCGAGTTCGGCGGGCATCGTGGCGTAGGTGTGCGCGAAGGAGGCGGCGGGGTCCGGCGTGGGGAGCGATCGGCAGCCGGTCCTCAGGCGGTCGGCCAGTTCCTGTTCCCGCCGGTCGATGTCGGCGAAGTACCCCTCGTCGACGGTGCCGCTCGCGGTGAGGTGGCGACGCAGGCGTTCCAGGGGGTCCTTCGCGATCCACTCGTCGGTCAGGGAGGCGGGGCGGTAGCGGCCGGCGTCGTCGGCGGTGGTGTGGGCGTTGACGCGGTAGGTCACCGCCTCGATCAGGGTGGGCCCGCCGCCGGACCGGGCCCGGGCGAGGGCGTCTCCGGTCGCCGTGTGACAGGCCAGCACGTCGTTGCCGTCCACGCGGACGCCGGGGAAGCCGAAACCGGAGGCGCGCCGTGCGACGGGGACGCGGCTCTGCACGCTGTACGGGGCGGAGATGGCCCACTGGTTGTTCTGGCAGAAGAAGACCACGGGCAGGTTCTGGGCGGCGGCCCAGACGAACGCCTCGTTGGTCTCGCCCTCGCTCAGCGCGCCGTCGCCCAGGAAGACCAGCACCGCGGTGTCGCGACTGTCGTCCCCCGAGCCGATCACGTCGTCGCGGACCAGGCCCATGGCGTAGCCGACGGCGTGCAGCGTCTGCGCGCCGATGACCAGGGTGTAGAGGTGGAAGCGGCGCTCGTACGGGTTCCAGCCGCCCAGCGTCGTACCGCGGAACAGGCCGAGGAGCGACACCGGGTCCAGGCCCCGGCACCAGGCCACGCCGTGTTCGCGGTAGGTGGGGAAGACCATGTCCTGGGCGCGCAGCGCGTGGGCGGCCCCGACCTGGGCGGCCTCCTGACCGCGCAGGGAGGGCCACAGGCCCAGCTCTCCCTGGCGCTGGAGGGCGATCGCCTCGGAGTCCAGGCGGCGTACCAGGGCCATGTCCCGGTAGAGCGCGGGCAGGTCGAGGGCGGAGGGCGGGCCGAGCCGGCCGTCGGACCGCAACTCCCCCTCGGGCGTGAGGAACCGGATCGGTTCGTCGGGGTGTCGGGCGTCCGTGGTCGGTGAGGACGGCTTTCGTGGCATCGCGGCTCTCGTTCTCGGAGGCACCCGTGCGGGCACCGGTGGCTGTGGGGGAGGGCAGGCGCGGGTCGGCGCGGTGCCGTGCGGAGGGATCGATCAGTCCAGGCGGCCAGGCCGGGCAGCACGCGACCGCACGGTGCGTGTTCCTCGTCGGCAGGGGCGGGGTGCCCCCTTCTGCGGTCGGCTCCCGGTGGAGGACCACAGTCGGCAGTGCGCCACCCATGGTGCAATTAACCTGCTGAGTTCTTGCAGTGCGCGCAAAAATTCCCAAGCACGACCCGGGTTCCGCGCAAGGAACCTGCTTCCGAGTGAGGTGTGGAGATGTCGGGTACCGAGCATGTCGACAGCGTGGACAGCATGATCATCGACCTGCTGGTGCAGGACGGCCGTCGAACGGTCACGGAGATCGCGGACCAGGTCAGCCTGTCCCCCTCCGCCGTGAAGCGGCGCATCGACCGCCTGGAGCGGGTCGGGGTCATCGCGGGCTACACCGTCATCCTCGACCACAACAAGCTCGGGTCGAGCTTCGAGGCCTTCGTGGAGCTCAGGTTCGCCGGGGACGTGAAGGTCGAGATGATCACCATGGCGGCCACCAGCGTTCCTGAGGTCCTGGAGGTCTTCACGGTGGCCGGGGACCCTGACGCGCTGGTCCGGGTCCGGGTGTCCGGCGTCCAGCATCTGCGGGATGTCATCGACCGGCTGCGGCGGTCGGGGCCGGTGATCGGGACGAAGACGCTGATGGTGCTGGGGGCGTGGCGGCGGGACGGGTGACGCCCCCACTCACCGGAATTTACCCGACAGGCACATTGATTTGCCTCTCAGGTTGACTTAACCCGCACGTCGACCCCACGCTGAAGGAGGTCCGTCCACACCGACCGAGGGAGGAACCAACGCATGTCCGTGTCGACTGACAGTGCCGGCGCAGCGGAGCCGGCGAGCATCGGCGAGCTCGACATACCCCAACTGCCGGAAGCCATGGGCTCCGTGGAGGCCGAACGCCGGCGCCGCAAGGAGCACCTCGCGACCGCCTTCCGGATCTTCGCCCGCCACGGGTTCGACGAGGGCATCGCGGGGCACATCACGGCGCGCGACCCGGAGTTCCCGGACCGCTTCTGGGTCAATCCCTACGCCGTCCACTTCTCGAAGATCCGGGTGAGCGATCTCCTGCTCATCGACGAACAAGGGCGCGTGATCGAGGGCGACCGCCGCACCAACAAGGCGGCGTTCTGGATCCACTCCTCGATCCACCAGGCACGCCCGGGCGTGGTCGCCGTCGCGCACGCCCACACGATCCACGGCCGGGCGTTCGCCTCGCTCGACAAGCTGCTCGACCCGATCGTCCAGGAGTCCTGCGCCTTCGCCGGCGACCACGTGCTCTTCGACGAGTACAAGGGGCTCGTCCTGGAGAAGGCGGAGGGCGAGCGCATCGCCGAGCGGCTCGGGGACAGCAGGGCCGCGATCCTGCGCCATCACGGACTGCTCACGGTGGGCCGGTCGGTGGAGGAGGCGGCCTGGTGGTTCATCACCATGGACCGGGCCTGCCAGATGCAGCTCCTGGCCGACGCGGCGGGACGGCCCCGGATCATGAGCGACGAGGAAGTGACGCTGGCGCACCGGCAGTTCAGCAACGCCAACATGGCCCGGCACAACTTCAACCTCCTGGCCGGACTGGTACGCGACGAGGAGCCCGACGTCCTGGACTAGGAACCAGGACCGCCAAGTGCCCGCGCCCAGCCCGCCCTTTACTCCTCCCCCTCCCCCTCTCCCTCCCCACTCCCTCCTCGCAGACGATTCCGGAGAAGAGATGTCGGTTCAACGCGTCAACCCGGGCGCTCTCGCACCCCCGGTCCACGACCTCTACAGCCACGCGGTGACGGGTACAGGCACCCGCTTCATCGCCATCGCCGGTCAGATCGCCCTGGACGGGGACGGCAACCTCGTCGGCCCGGGTGACCACGAGGCACAGGCCGAACAGGCCTTCCGCAACTTCCGGATCGCCCTGGAGGCCGCCGGAGCCACCCCGGACGACCTGATCAAGAACACGATCCATGTCGTCGGGCACCGGCCCGAGCTGGTCGGGCCCGTCTTCGCCGCGGGACAGCGCGGCTTCGGCGGCACGTGGCCCGTTTCCGCGAGCACCTTCCTCGGCGTCCAGACACTGGGCATGCCGGAATGGCTGGTGGAAGTCGACGGGTTCGCGGTTCTGCCCTAGGGATTGCGGTCAGGGGCCGCGGAGCCGCGCCGGGACGCGGGGATGGGGTGGCGCATGGGAACGGTCGCCGCGGTCGAGGCGATCAGTACGGTGGCGGCGGCGTCCTCCTCGTTGACGAGCCGGTGTTCCTTCGAGGAGTCGAAGTGCACCGAATCACCTGCGCCGAGCCGCAGTGACGTCCCGGAGACGTGCAGCGTGACGGTCCCGGCCAGCACATGCAGCCATTCCTCGCCGACATGCCGGGCGGCCTTGGAGTGCTTGCCGGGCGCCAGGTCGACCCGGATGACGGACATGGTCTCGCGCGGGCCGCTCAGTACGGTGTAACGGCCGTCCTGGCCGTCCCGCGTCATCGCCGCGTCGGCGCGCACCAGATGGAAGTCGTTCTCGTCCGGTTCCTGCACCAGCTCGCTGATGGAGACGCCGTAGACGCGGGCGATCTGCAGCAGGCTCCCGATGGAGGGCTTGCGGACGCCCTTCTCCAGACGCGACAGATGCGCCGAGGAGATACCGGTCTGCTCGGCCAGGGTTGTCAGGGTGATGCCGCGCTCGCTGCGCATGTCCTTCAGGCGTTGGGCCACCCAGAGATCGGTGTCTTCGATCGACATCTGCGCAACATAACATGCCTGTCAGGCAAGACACATCACCTGACAGGCATGCCTGCGTCCGCGGGGGCGACGGGCCCCGGGACGTCTCTACACGATGTCCAGGAGTTCTCTCGCGAGCGCCTGCGGTCGCGTCAGCAGGTCCGCATGGGTGGTACCGGACAGCGCGACGACCCGGAACCCCCGTTTCTCCGCCGAGGCGGCCATGTCCGTGAAGATGGCCTGGTCGGCGCAGTAGACGTAGGTGACCGCCTTGTCGGCCAGCACCTCCTCGCTGCCCGGCCCGAGCGACTCCTCGTGGGTGCGCCGCGGCATCGGCGTCAGCCTGCTCGAGAGCCATGCGGCGCCCTCGCCGTCGGCACCGAGCGACTCCGGGGCGAGCGGGGCGACCTCCCATTCCGCGGGGCCCGGCGCCTCGGCGAACGCCCCCGCCAGCCACGGCAGCAGGGTGAACGCCGAATCGCCGGTCACGGGAGCGAAGGCGTCGACGTACACCACCTGCCCGATGCGGTCGCCCGCGAGCGCGGCCACTCCGGTGACCACCATCCCGCCGTAGCTGTGCCCGACCAGCACGGCGTCGGTCACCCGCTCGGACTCCAGGAGCCCGGCGACGTCCGCCACGTGCACACTCAGGCCGACGTCCGGCGCGGACGACTGCCGCCGCTCGGCGAGGCCGGTCAGGGTCGGGGTCAGGACACGGTGGCCGCCGGCCTCCAGCAGGGGGCGCAGCCGGTCCCACACCCAGCCGCCACCCCAAGAACCATGCACGAGCACGAAGGTTGCCATCTGCCGCTCCAAGGAGGGTCCGGGCCCGGAGGCCCCGCGTCTGCGAGGACCCGGCGGCCCTCCCTCACAGGGTCAGCAGCAGGCACCTTCCAGTCAACCTCTCTGGCACATTAAGTTGCCTCACAGGCAGAAACCCGGAGAGCGGTCCGGGGGTGTCGGGAGTCGCCGGACGGGTCCGCCCGGCGCCGCGGACCGGCGACTCGGCCGCGTGCCGACACGCCTCAGCGGCGGGGGGACGACCGTCCGGCGAGGATCGCGGCCACGCCGAACTCGAACCGCTCGTCGAAGGAACCCGGCGCAAGGAAGTCGACCACCCGGTGCAGCGAAGGGTGGTCCGTCTCGGAGATCGCGTCCGCCAGCGCCCTGTCGAAGGGGCGGCCTCCCGCGGCCTGCTCCTCCTGGGCGAGCCCCAGGGTGAAGTAGGTGATCGCCCACGCGGTCCAGGCGGCCTCGCAGTCGTCGAGACCGCACTCGAGCAGCGCGCCCACCACACTGTCGGCGACGCGCAGGGTGTGCGGGTCGACGCCGAAGGTGCCGACGACGAGGGCGGCGCCGTCACGGTGGGCCAGCAGGGCGCGCCGGTAGCGGCGGACCAGTTCGCGCACCCGGTCCTCCGGGGCGGGCGGCAGGCCGGTCAGCCGGATCTCGCCGAGTACGGCGTCCGCCATCAGCTCCAGCATCCGGCCCTTGGTCTTCACATGCCACAGCACGGTGTTCATGCGGACGCCGAGCCGGTCGGCGACCGCTCGGGTGGACAGCGCCTCCAGGCCCTTCTCGTCCAGCAGTTCCAGTGCCGCACGGATCACGGTGGCGGGATCCAGTCGGTCGCCTTGTTGCCTGTTGGTCATTGACCTAGTTTACTGACCGCACGGACTCTTGGTCAGCGACCAAGAGAGTGGGCCGGCCCAGGGCCCGGCCACAGACCCGAGGGAAAGGTGATCGCATGGAAAAGCAGCAGGTCGTCATCGCCGGCGGCGGGCCCGTAGGACTCTGGCTCGCCGCCGAGCTGCGACTGAACGGCGTCTCCGTCACGGTCCTGGAGGAGCGCACCGAGATCGACCAGCGCTCCAAGGCGCTCACCATGCATCCGCGGAGCATCGAGCTGCTGGCCTCCCGCGGGATCCACCAGCGGTTCCACGACGGGACGCCGCAGATCCCCACCGGCCACTTCGCCAATCTCTCCAGCCGGCTCGACTTCTCGCTGCTGGACACCCCGTTCCCGTACACCCTCTTCCTGCCGCAGGCCCGCACCGAGGAACTCTTCGAGGAGTACGCCCGCGGGCTGGGCGCCACCGTGCGGCGCGGGCACCGCGTCACCGGCTTCGCCGAGCAGGCGGACTCGGTGACCGTACGGGCGACAGGGCCGGAGGGACCGTACGAGATCGGCGCCGAGTACCTCGTCGGGTGTGACGGCACCCGCAGCACCGTGCGCGAGGCCGCCGGCATCGACTTCCCGGGCACGCCGTTCGACTTCCTCGGCTGGCTCGGCGACGTGACGCTCGACAACCCGCCCCCGCTCGCCTTCAACCGGTTCAACGAGCACGGCGGCGTCCTGGTCGCGCCGCTGCCCGGCAACCGGTGGCGGCTCGCCGGCACCAGCCCCGACGGGCACGGCACGGAATGGCCCGGCGACCTCACGCTGGAGGAACTGCGGCAGAAGACCGTCGCCATCACCGGCGACGACTTCGGCATGCGCGACCCGTCCTGGCTCTCCCGGTACAGCAACACCACCCGGCTGGCCACCGAGTACCGGCGCGGCCGGGTGCTGCTCGCGGGCGACGCCGCGCACCAGCACTTCCCCACCGGCGGCGTCGGCATGAACTACGGCATGCAGGACGCCCACAACCTCGGCTGGAAGCTGGCGGCCACCCTCAACGGGTGGGCCCCGGACGGGCTGCTCGACACATACCACACCGAACGGCACCTGGTCGGCGCCCAGTTGGAGGAGCACAGCCGCGCGCAGACCCTGCTGCTGACCACCTTCACGCCGCAGGCGCTCGCCATGCGTTCCCTGGTCGCGCAACTGATCGCCACCGTGCCGGAGTTCGGCCGCGTACTGGCCGGAAAGATCAGCGCGATCGGCATCGGCTACCCCGGCGACGACCCGGCGGCCCACCCGCTGACCGGCACCCGGGCCCCCCAACTCGCCTTCACCGGTACGGACATCACCCTCTTCGGCCTGCTGCGGGCGGACTCGTACCTCCTGCTCGACCTGACCGGCAGCGGGGTGCTCGCCGACCGCGCGCAGCAGCGGATCACCGTGCACGGCGGGACGCTCGACCCGGTCCCGGAGGGCTGGGACGACGTACGCGCCGCCCTGGTCCGGCCCGACGGGCACGTCGCCCGCGCCTGGACGCACCAGGACGACGCCAAGCTCGGCACCGCGGTGGACGACGACCTCGCCGCCGTCCTCGGACGCTGAAGGGACGCGCCCATGGACCTCGGACTCACCGGCAAGGTGTACGTCCTCACCGGAGCCACCCGCGGGCTGGGCTTCGCCGTCGCCCGTGAACTGGTCGCCGACGGCGCCCGGGTGGTCGTCGCAGGCCGCGACGGGCGACGCGCGGCCGAGGCCGCGGCGGAGCTCGGCCCGAACGCGGCCGGAGTCGGCGTCGACAACGCCGACCCGCAGGCCCCGCAGCAGCTGATCGCCACCGCGCGGGAGCGGTTCGGCGGCTTCGACGGCGTCCTCGTCAGCGTCGGCGGGCCGCCCGCGGGCCGCATCGCGGACCACACCGACGCGCAGTGGCAGGCGGCGTTCGAGTCGGTGTTCCTGGGCGCGGTGCGGCTCGCCCGGTCCGCCGCCGCGGAGCTGACGGCCGGGGGTGCGATCGGGTTCGTCCTGTCGATCACGGCGTACGAGCCCGCCCCCGGGATGGTCATCTCCAACGGGCTGCGGCCCGGCCTCGCCGGGCTCGCCAAGTCGCTCGCGGACGAGCTGGGCCCGCGCGGCATCCGCGTCTTCGGGATGCTGCCCGGCCGGATCGGCACGGACCGCATGCGGGAGCTGGACGGGCTGTCCGCCGATCCCGACGGCGCGCGGGCCGCCAACGAGTCCCGGATTCCGCTGCGCCGGTACGGCACACCGGAGGAGTTCGGACGCGCAGGCGCGTTCCTGCTGTCCCCGGCGGCCTCGTACCTCACCGGGATCATGCTCCAGGTGGACGGCGGACTCCGGCGCGGATTCTGACCCCCGCGCCGGCCGGTTCGCCCGCCGTCAGGCCCGGCGGGCGTAGGACGCGAGGCGGTCGGCGAGGGCGGCGACGAGGTCGCGCAGTTCGTCGGGGCGTTCGACGACGAACGGCCGGTCCAGTGCGGCGAGTACCGGAGGCAGCCAGTCGAGCCGCTCCGCCCGCAGTTCGACGCGCAGCCAGCGCTCGGCCGCCGGGTCCCGGTCCGCCGCGGGTTCGTGTTCCTCCAGGGTCGCGACGGCGGCGGGAAGGCGGGCCCGGATCTGCTCGGCCGTCCCGTGGATCCGCAGGGTCACCTCGTGCCGGTACCCGGCCGTGGCGAACCCGGACAGCAGGCGCTCCGCCGGTGCGGGCCCCTCGGGTGCCTCGAAGGAGCCGGGCAGGGTCCGCGCGTCCGCGATGCGGTCGAGCCGGAAGGTCCGGTCCGCACCGGCCGAGGCGTCCCGGCCGGTGACGTACCAACGGCCCGCGTGGGCGACGATCCCGTAGGCGTGCAGAGTGCGTTCGCTGCGCCGTCCGTCGCGGTCGGTGTAGCGGATCGAGACCGGCCGGCGGTGGCGTACCGCATCGGCGACGGTGAGCAGGATCCCGGCATCCGGGGTCTCGAACTCGCCGGGCCGGTCCGTGAAGGCGAGAGCTTCCAGCAGGGTGTCGAGCCGGCGCGCGACATGCCTGGGCAGCACCCGCCGGATCTTCGCCGCCGCCGTCTCGCTCGCCGTGAGCTCCGCCGTCGTCAGCCCGGCCCGGCGGCCGGCGACCAGGCCGAGCAGCACGGCGAGCGCCTCGTCGTCGCCGAGCATGAGCGGGGGCAGGCGGTAACCGGGAGCGAGCCGGTAGCCGCCGTAGCGGCCGCGCACCGATTCCACGGGCACGTCCAGATCGATCAGCTGGTCCACGTACCGCCGTACGGTGCGCCCTTCTACGCCGAGCCGGTCGGCGAGTTCGGCCACGGTCCGGGTGCCGCCCGACTGGAGCAGTTCCAGGAGGGTCAGCACGCGGCCGGTGGGTCGGGACATGGACCCAACCTAGCGCGAATACCGGACCGATTCTGTCCGCTATTTCTCCTAGCCTGCACGGTGCACGCCTTCAGCACAGCCAAGGAGATCCCATGGACTTCGTCTCGATCCGCATCATCACCGGCGACGTGGCACGCCTCGTCGAGTTCTACGAGCGCGCCACCGGGGCTCGGGCGACGTGGGCCACCGAGGACTTCGCCGAGCTCAGGACGGCCGGCGCGACCCTCGCGATCGCCGGCACCCGTACCGTCCCGCTGTTCGCCCCGGGCTCCGCACGCCCGGCGGAGAACCACAGCGTGATCACCGAGTTCCTCGTCGACGACGTGGACCGCGTCCACCGGGATCTGAAGGGCTTCGTCGACGACTTCGTCACCGAGCCCACCACGATGCCCTGGGGCAACCGGTCGCTGCTGTTCCGCGACCCCGACGGCAACCTCGTGAACTTCTTCACCCCCGTCACCCCGGCGGCCCTCGCGAAGTTCGGGCGCTGACGCCTCGGCCGCGGGCTCAGAGGGAGGCCGGCCGGGCCGCGGTGTCGTCGGGGTGGCCGAAGCGGTGGGTGTGGAGCGGGGCGAAGCGCGGATCGCCGGCCCGGCGCCCGATCTCGCGGCCTCGGGCGCCGTGCTGGGACCAGGCCCACCAGGCCGGGTGCTCCCGGCTCAGCCACCCCGACCAGGTCTCCCTGTTGCCGCCGAAGAGGGCCTCGCGTGTGACGGTGCGCCGGACGGACCGGCGCAGCACGCGGGGCATGACGACGCGCCTGGGGCAGTCCAGCCAGACCACGATGTCGGCCCGGTCCCAGAGCAGGTCACGGACTTCGGGACTGCCGAGCGAGTCGACGATCCAGCGCGGCCCGGCGGTGAGCCGTGCGACGTCCGCGGCCAGTCCGTCGTTGACGGCCCAGCCGGGGCCGTTGAAGTACAGGGCGTCCATCTCGTGGTAGGGCAGGCCCAGACGGCCGCTCAGGGGCCGGGCCGGCGTGGACTTGCCCGCGCCGGTGACACCCACCACCAGGATCCGTTCCTTCGGCGCACCCTGTCCCGCGGCCCTCACCTGCACTCCCCTGAGTACGGCTACTCATGCCGCCGCGCGCCGGGGCGGGGACGATGGGCCGTACCGGTGGGCGGGAGACAGGGGGACACGGGCCATGGGCAGGTTTCTCGGAGCGGTGGCGGCCGTCGTCGCGGCGGCCGCGGCGCTGATCGTCGCGTACGTGGCGGGGGCGCCGCCCGCGGTGGTGTTCGCCGTGGGGGCGGGGGTGCTCAGCCTGCTGTGGCTGCTGCTCCTGCTGACCCTGCCCTGGAACCTGTACTTCCGGGCGCATGCGGTGCTCGCCGAGATCGCGGTCAGCAGGGAGAAGGGCATCACGGTCCCGGCGGCCCGGGACGCCGAGGCCGCGCGGATCGCCCGCGCGATGCTGCGGGCGGCGGTGGCGGGGCACCTCGTGACAGCCGCGGTCGTCGTCGCGGTCACCTGGGCGACGGGCGGGTTCACGGGGTACTGGTTCGCCGTGTTCTTCCTGCTGAGCACCTTCTTCCGGCCGGCCGGCGCCTACTTCGGCCAGCTCCGCAGGCGCCTGGGCAGCCTCCTCAAGGACGTCACGTATCCGCAGGACGACGTCATCGAGCTGCACGCCCGGCTGAACCGCGCCGAGGCCGGGACGCGGGTCCTGGCGGAGAAGGCGGAGGAACAGTACCGGGCCCTGGCCGAACTGCGCCGTACCGTCGAGGCGTTGGCCCTGAGCACGGACGAGCGGGCGGAGGCGGCGGACCGCAGGACGGTGGCGCTCGGCAGGCAGTTCGAGTCCACGGTGAACCGGCTCACCGACAACCAGGAACTCATCGCGGGTGTCAAGGCGTTCCTGCGGCTGCTGCGCTCCACCGACGCCGCCGACGCCGCCGACGGCACCCCGGTCTCCGGGTGACCGGCCGCTGTCGCCGCCCGTACTGTCTAGGGTTGGGGCATGGACGCCAGTACAACACCCTCCGCTGCCACTGCCGTTGACCCGGCCGAGCTGCTCGCCGACCCGTACGCCGGGTACGCCCGGCTGCGGGAGGCCGGGCCCGTGCACCGGGTCGCCGGCACCGACGGGCTGCCGGCCTGGCTGGTGACGCGGTACGAGGACGTCCGGCCGGCCCTGGCCGACCCGCGGCTCTCCCTCGACAAGGCCCACGCCGAACCCGGTGGTTACCGCGGGCTCGCGCTGCCGCCCGCGCTCGACGCGAACCTGCTGAACATGGACCCGCCGGACCACACCCGCGTCCGGCACCTGGTGTCCCGGGCGTTCACGCCCGGCCGTGTCGCCCTGCTGCGCGAACCCGTCCGGCGGACCGCCGAGGCGCTGCTCGACGCGATGGCCCCCCTCGGCCGTACCGATCTGATCGCCGCCTACGCGGCGCCGCTGCCCATCGCCGTGATCTGCGAGCTGCTGGGCGTGCCCGAACGGGACCGGCCGGACCTCCGGTCCTGGACCGACGCGCTCGTCGTCCCGGATCCGGCCCGGCCCGAGCGGGCGAAGGAGGCCGTCGGGGCGCTGCTGGCCTTCTTCACCGCACTGCTCGCCCGCAAGCGTGCCGAGCCCGCCGACGACCTGCTCTCCGCCATGATCGCCGTACGCGACGAGGAGGACCGGCTCAGCGAGGACGAGCTGATGTCGCTGGCCTTCCTCATCCTGTTCGCCGGGTACGAGAACACCGTCCATCTGATCGGCAACGCCACGCTGGCGCTGCTGGAGAACCCCGGGCAGCTGGCCGCGCTGCGTGCGGATCCGGCCCGGGTCGGGCCGGCCGTGGAGGAACTGGCCCGCTACGACGGGCCCGCGCCGCTCGCCATCCGCCGTTTCCCGACCGAGGACGTCGTCATCGGCGGGGTCACCGTCCCGGCGGGCGAGACGGTGCTGCTGTCGCTGGCGGCAGCCCACCGCGACCCGTGCCGCTTCCCCGAGCCCGACCGGCTCGACCTCGACCGCGACGCCACCGGGCACCTGGCCCTCGGCCACGGCATCCACTACTGCCTGGGCGCGCCGCTGGCCCGGCTGGAGACCGAGATCGCCCTCGGTGCGCTCCTCGAACGCTTCCCCCGCCTCGAACTCGACGTCCCGGTGGCCCAGTTGGCCTGGCGTCCGTCGATGCGCACCCGCGGGTTGCGCGCCCTGCCCGTGCGCTACTGAGCAGGCCTGCGGAGAAGCGGCGGCCCCCCGGGGGCCGCCGTGTGGGCGTCTCCGGGGGGCCGCAGCGGCGTGCACCGCCGTCAGGTGCTGCTGCGCCGGCGGGCCGGCGCGCGGGAGGCCGACTTGGGCTCCCGGGGCAGGGACTTGGCCGGCGTGGTGTCCCTGGTGTCGAGCACCTGGCCGTCGTCCACGGTGCGGGGCACCAGGTCGACGTCCTCGGTGCGGGGCACCAGGTCGACGTCCTCTGTGGCCAGCACCTGGTCGCCGTAGAGGTCGTGCAGCCAGTTGGTCTGGTAGATGGTGTCGAGGTAGCGCTCGCCGAGGTCCGGTGCGATGGCGACCGCGGTGAGGTCGCGGGCGTCGTGCCGGGTCAGCCAGTCGGTCGCGCCGCTGACCACGGTCCCGGTGGAGCCTCCGAAGAGGAAGCCGTGCCGGGCCATGCGGTGGCACATCCGGATGGTGTCCGGCTCCTCCACCTGGATCACCTCGTCGACGAAGGACTCGTCGAGCAGCGGCGGGCGCATGCTCATGCCGAGGCCCGGGATCATTCGGCGGCCCGGCTCGCCGCCGAACGCCACCGAGCCGGCCGCGTCCACCGCGACGATCCGCACCGGACGGTGCCACTCGCGGAAGTAGCGGGCGCAGCCCATCAGGGTTCCGGTGGTGCCCGCGCCGACGAACAGCACGTCGAGCTCGGGGAACCGGCGGGCTATCTCCGGAGCGGTGGTGCGGTAGTGCGCCATCCAGTTGCCCGCGTTGGTGTACTGGCTGAGCCACACGTACCGGTCGTCCGACGCGCACAGCGAGCGGACGTACTCGATCCGCGTGCCCAGGAACCCGCCATTGGTGTCCTGGTCGGCCACGATGTGCACCTCGCTGCCGAGGGCCTCCATCAGGAGCCTGGTCGACAGGTTGCAACGGGAGTCCGTCACACACAGGAACCGGTAGCCCTTGCTCGCGGCGATCATGCTGAGCGCTACGCCGAGGTTGCCGGAGGAGGACTCGACGAGAACGGAGTCCGCTTTCAGGATTCCGTCCCGCTCGGCCTTCTCCACCATCTCGTTGGCGGCCTTCAGTTTGATGGATCCGGCGAAATTGAAGGCCTCGCACTTCAGGTAGAGCGGGTGTCCGCAGATCGACTCCAGGTCGACGTAGAGGTCGCCCTCGTTGAAGGCGTAGGGAGCGGAGATGACAGGCACGGCGGGCCTCCTGGTGCCGGGCCGAGGACGACGGCCTCAGCCGTAGCGGCGCAGTTCGTGGAAGAAGTCATCGATGAGACCGAGGTCCCCGGCCCGGGACACCTCGTCGTAGACGTACTTGCCGACGGCGAGGTCGAGGACGCCGAGTCCGAAGGGTGAGAAGACCACCGGGCGGTCGGGCGGCGGGGCGGCCCGGCCGGCCATGACGTCGCCGAGGGTTCCGTTGAGGAAGTCACGGCTGCCGGTGAGCTGTTCGGCCAGATGGGGTGACGTGTCGGCCTTGAGGCAGTGGTCGACGTCGTCGACGAAGTTGGCCGCGCCCAGCAGTACCTCGGGTGCGAGGTCGCGCAGGGACACGTGCAGGACCAGCGGGTTGTGGGTGAACCAGGCCGGGTCCGTGACATGGGGCTGTCCTGCGATGGTGGCGAAGACCACGAGGTCGCTGCCGCGGACCAGGTCCTCGGCGGTCTCGTGGACGGTGATCCGCGCGCCGCCGCCGGTCTGCTCCAGGTAGCCGCGGAAGCCGCCGGCGCTGTCGGCGGACAGGTCGTGGACGCCGATCTCGTCGAAGTCCCAGCCGGTGCCGGCCAGGAAGGTGTGGATGTAGCGGGCGATCAGGCCGGTGCCGAAGAAGCCGACCCGGCGGGGGCGGGTGCGGTTGCGGCTGAGCCAGTCGGCGGCCAGGGCGGCGGAGGCCGCGGTCCTGGTGGCGCTGATGATCGAGCTCTCCAGGCAGGCGAACGGGTAGCCCGTCTCCCGGTCGTTGAGGATGAGCACCGCGGACGCCCGCGGCAGCCCGCTGCTCACGTTCTCCGGGAAGCTGGAGACCCACTTCAGCCCGTCCACCCGGACGGAGCCGCCGAGGGAGGCCGGCAGCGCGATGATCCGCGAGGTCGGCCGGTCCTCGAAGCGCAGGAAGTACGACGGCGGGTTGACCGAGTCGCCTGCGTCGTGCAGTCGGTAGACGGTCTCGACCAGCTCCGTGAGCTGTTTCTCGCGCCCGCTCAGCGCCTGGTGCACCTGCTCGCCGGTGATGACCGCGAAGGTCGGTACGGCGGGCCGCCCGGGGGTGGCGGACCGGGTGGTCGACAGTGTGTCGGTCATCGCTCGCTCGCCTCCGTCGCCGGGCAGTCCTCGGCCGGCCGGACGGGTTCACCCATGCCGACGACGACCTGCCGTTCGCCGGTGAACGGCTCCCGGCTGTGCGCGGTGCGGATGTTGTCCACGAGCAGCAGGTCACCCTGGTGCCAGGGCTCGCGCCGGGTGTGCGCCTCGTAGGTGCTGTTGATCAGCCGGACGACGTCCTCGCCGACCGGGCTGCCGTCGCCGTGGCGGGTGTTGAACGGCATTCCGTCCGCGCCGTAGACGTCCACCAGGTACTCGCGGACCTCGGGGGCGAGGGTCCACTCGTTGAGGAAGGCGATCTGGTTGAACCAGCAGCGGCGGCCGGTGCGGGGGTGCCGGACGACGGCGTTGCGGCGCTGTTCGGTGCGCAGGGTGCCGTCGGGCTGCCAGGTGAAGTCGATGGCGTTGGCCCGGCAGTAGCGCTCGATCCCGGCGCGGTCGGCGGTGCCGAACGACTCCGTGAGGCTGGCGCCGATCTCGTCGTTGTAGGTGCGGGTCAGGATCCAGCCCTCCCGCTCGAACCGTTCGACGAGCCCGGCGGGCAGCGCCCGCAGCACCTCCTCGGCGTCGGCCACCGCCGTCGCCCCGCCCTGCTCGGGCGCGGTGAGGCAGGCGAACAGCATCAGGCCGGGCACCCGGAGCTGGTAACTCAGCTCGTGGTGCATGCACATGGGCTGGTTGGCCGGCCAGGGCGTGGACGCGTACACACCGGGCAGGTGGGCTTCACGGGGGGCGAAGGCCTCCCGCTCCGTCATGAGCTCCCCGGCCAGCTGTCCGAAGACGGCACCGGCCTGGGCGGGGTCGCGCAGGCCGAGGCCGCGGACGACCAGTGCCCCGTGCTCGGTGACCTGGGCGCGCAGTGCCTCGCGGTGCTCGGCCGCCCATTTCGGTGGGTCGTCGGGGGGATCGACGCACAGCAGGGCCGGCTTGTCCGGCCGCAGCTCCACGGCGAGCGGTGATGCCAGGGAGGAGAACGGCATCTCGGGTTCCTTTCGGTCGACCGCCTGGGGTGTGACGGATCAGGAGGAGGCGAGGGGGAGGGCGGTGGTCAGGACGGCCTGCGCGGCCTCGGCGGGGCGGGTGCGCAGGAAGTGGTGGCCGCCGTCGGCGAGTTCGTGCAGCTCGACGCGGTCGGCCAGGAGCAGCCAGTCCCGGTGGAGCCGGGCGTGGCCGGCGGTGTGCGGGTCGTCGGCGGCGACGACCACCGAGACCGGGACGGACAGCTTGGCGGGCGGCGGGGCTTCCAGGGCCGTGCCGAAGTAGCGGTGGGCCGCGACGCAGTCGTGCCGGTAGGCGGCGGCGATGTGGGCGGCGTGCCGCGGGTTCAGCTCGGCGAGTTCGGGGTGGCCGCCGTCCGCGGCGAGACGCGCCGCGAGCTCGGCGTCGCTCAGGTGCGCCAGTTGGGTGACGGCGGTGTGCCGTCCGGCGGCGGTGCCGAGCAGGTGCGCGCCGAGGAACAGCCGCTCCACGGGCACGCCCCGCTGCTGGAGCCTCCTGGCCGTCTCGACGGCCGGTGCGGTTCCGGAGGAGTGGCCCCAGAGCAGGACCCGGGTCAGTCCGCGTGCCGTGATCTCGGCGGCTACCTGCTCGGCCACCTCCTCGACGGGCGCGAACGGCTCGGGGGGTTCGGCCAGGTTGTGGCCGGGCAGGTCCACGGCGAGGACCGTGAGGCCGCTGCCCGCGAGCGCGCTCGCCATCGGCTGGTAGTTGACCGCGTTGCCGCCCGCGTACGGGAAGCAGACCAGGGCGCCCTCGGGGGTGCCGCTCGTGTCCGCCAGGGTCAGCAGCAGCTCCGGGCGCTGCCGGGCCGGGCCGTCGAGGAGGGCGGCCAGGTCGGCGAGGACCGGGTACCGGGTGATGTCCTTCAGGGACACGGCGCGGTCGAGGGCGAGGCTGAGTTTCACCGCGGTCAGGGAGGTGCCGCCGGAGTCGAAGAAGTGGTCGGTGCGGCCGATCTGTGCCACGGGCACGCCGAGCAGTTCGGCCCAGGCGGCGGCCACTCTCCGCTCGGCCCCGCCGAGCTGCCCCGCGGCCGCCCGGTGTGCCTCGCCGGCGGGGGCGGCTTCGGCCAGCCTGGTCAGGGCCTTCTTGTCGATCTTGCCGTTGGCGGTCAGCGGGAGGCCGTCCTGCCGGTGGAAGGCCGAGGGCACCATGTAGGCGGGCAGTGTCGCGCCGAGCGCCTCGCGCAGGGCCTGCGGGTCCTGCCGGTCACCCGAGTAGAAGGCGATGAGCTGCTTGCCGCCGCCGGTCCGCTCGGCGACGACCACCGCGCCGTCCCGGACGCCGGCCACCCGCAGCAGGCAGTTCTCGATCTCGCCGATCTCGATCCGGAACCCGCGGATCTTGACCTGGCTGTCCCGGCGGCCGAGGAACTCCAGCTTGCCGCCGGGGTGCCAGCGCCCCCAGTCGCCGCCCAGGTAGAGGCGTCCGCCCGGCCGGTAGGGGTCGGTGCGGTACGCCTCCCGGGTGCGCTCGGGGTCGTTGACGTAGCCGCGGCCCACGCAGACGCCGGAGAAGGCGATGAGTCCCGGGGCGCCCAGCGGTACCAGTGCCAGGTGCTCGTCGACGACGTGGACGCGGACGTTGTTGACGGCCCGGCCGAGCAGGACCCGGTCGGGTACCTCCCGGAGCAGTTCGTGGTTGGTGTCGTCGGACGTCTCGGTCAGCCCGTAGGCGTTGAGCAGGCCGATGCCCGGCTGGACCGCCAGCCAGCGCTGGACCAGTTCGCGCTTCAGCGCCTCACCGGTCACCGACACGTACCGCAGGTCGGGCAGGGTGCGCGGGTGCTTCTCCAGGTAGGAGACCACGACCTCCAGGTACGACGGCACGAGTTGGGCCACACCGACCCGGCCGTGCGCCAGGGTGTCGGTGAACCGGGCCACGTCCGTGATGACGTCCTGCTCGACGAGCAGGGTCCGGCCGCCTGCCAGCAGCGGGGCGACGAGCTGCCACAGGGAGATGTCGAAGCACTGCGGTGCGGTCTGCGCGACCACGGTATCCGCGCCGATCTCCAGGTCGTCGATCTTGGCGTGGAGGTGGTTGAGCATGCCCGCGTGCTCGCACATCGCGCCCTTGGGCTCGCCGGTGGAGCCTGAGGTGAAGTAGATGTAGGCGAGTTGGCCGGGTTCGACGCGGATGCCGGGGTCGTCGTCGGCGTGCGGTTCGGCGTACGCCGTGTCGAACGGCAGCTTCTCGACGGCCGGCAGGGCGGCCAGCGCCGCGTCCAGGGTGCCGGTGCTGCCGGGCTCGGCCAGGGCGAGCCGGCATCCGGCCCGGGACAGGGTCGCCTCGATGCGGCCGGCCGGGAAGTGCGGTTCGACCGGCAGGTACACGCCGCCCGCCTTGAACACGGCCAGCACCGCCGCGAGCCAGTCGAGGGTGCGCTCGGAGACGACGGCGACCACGTCCTCCCGGCCCAGGCCGCGGGCCAGCAGGGCGCGGGCCAGCCGGTTGGCGCGCCGGTTGAGTTCGTCGTACGTCCACTCCCGGGTGCCGTGCACGGCCGCCACGGCCTGCGGATGCGCCCGCACCCGCTGCTCGAACAGTTCGTGGGCGCGGGCGTCCGGCAGCGGGCGGTGCGGCCCGGCCAGGCCTTCCAGCTGCTCCTGCCGTTCCTCGGCGGAGAGCAGGCTCTGCCGGGTGTGGTCGGCGTCGGGGTCCGCGGTCAGCAGCCGCAGCGCGGTGAGGTGGTAGCCGCCGATGCGGGCGGCGGCCTCGGCGTCCAGGACGTCGGTGCGGTACCGCACGTGCAGCGTCAGCCGGCCGTCCCGGTCGGACCAGCGCACGTCCAGGACGCTCCCGTCGGCGTGGGTCGCCTGGACTCCGAAAGGACCCCAGGCGGATTCGTACGGGGGCTCGGTGAGGCCGAGTTCGCCTCGCAGCTCCGCCACCGGGTGGTCCCGGTGTGCCGACACCTCCGCCTCGGCGTGCGCGGCCGCCGTGAGCAGGGCCGACCAGCTTCCCGGGGGGACGGACACCCGGCAGGGCAGCGGCTCGCCGGCGCCGGTGACGAGGCCCGTGACCACGTCCGGCTCGCCGGAGAGCGCGGCCAGCACCTTGAGGTGGGCGGCCAGCAGCAGCGCGCCGACCGGCAGGCCGCGCTGACCGGCCAGCTGACGCGCCGCCCGCGTCACGTCGTCCGGCACCGGTGTCCGGTGTCCGGCCGTTCCCGGCGCCGGTTCCCGGGCCCATCGGGGCACGGCGGTGGCGCCGCCGGCGGTCAGTGTCCGGGTCCAGAACTCCCGGTCCGTCTCCACGCGCGTTCCCATCGAATGACCTTCCTCAGCTCACGGTCGCCGTGGCGGCGTCGGCTGCTGTCATGACCCGGGCGACGCCACCGGACCGGCTGCCGCCGTCCGGCATGGCCACCGCGGGATTGCCGCCCCACCGGGCGTGCGGGGGGACTTCCTCGCCCTTCATGAGGAAGGAGTCGGCCTCGAGCACCGCGCCGTCGCCCATGGTCACGCCGTAGTGCACATGGGCGCCGACGCCCAGCGTGCAGCCGGCGCCGAGCGTGGTGACGTCGGACTTGAAGGTGCCGTCCTCCTGCGAGTGGCACTGGATCTTGCTGCCGGAGTTGAGGGTGCAGTCGTCGCCGATGGTGCCGAGGGTCCGCTCGGTCAGGTAGCAGCCGTCGTCGAACACCCTGCGGCCGATGCGCACCCCCAGCAGCCGCCAGACCAGGCTCTTGAACGGGGTTCCGTTGAAGAGGTTGAGGAAGTGGTCGGGGACCTTCCACAGCCGTTCGTGCCACCAGAAGTACGGGTCGTAGATGGAGCACAGCCGGGGGCGCAGCGCGCGGAACGAGGCGAGGCAGCGCTCCACCAGGACGAAGTAGGCGGCGGAGAAGGCGAGCGTGAGTGCGAAGTAACCGCCTATGACCAGGTGTCCGACCACGCCGTACAGGTCCACGCTGGCGAGGCCGAACAGGGTGAGCGCGAAGGTGTGCAGCCAGCGCACGAACAGCATGAGCGCCATGGAGCAGAGGTTGTAGCGGTTCTTCGCGGCCAGCCGGCGGCGGAACGTCTCGCCGGTCCGCAGGTGGTCGAAGCCGGCGTCGCGGTCGACCGAGCGGGGGATCTCGAAGCAGGGTGAGCCGAGGAGCCCGACGCCTTCCCGGATCTCGCCGTCGAGCGGCACCATCACCTTGGTCGCGAGCAGGCAGTTCTCGCCGGTTCTCGCGCCCGCCGGATAGGCGATGTTGTTGCCCAGGAAGTTGTGCGCCCCGATCGACGCCCGGGACAGCCGGAAGGACGTGCTGGAGAAGTCGGCGTTCAGGATGGAGAGGCCGTCGGCCACCATCGTCCCGCTGCCGACGGTGACCAGCAGCGGTGTCTCGTGCTGCACCTCGGTGCCGAAGTTCGACCCGGTCTGCTCGACCCGCGACAGGTCGTATCCGATGCCGCGGAGGTAGCCCACGATGTAGGAGCTGTCGCCGAAGAGCCAGGCGAAGAACTTGACGTTGGTCATGCGGGCCGTGGTCCGCTGCAGCGCGTAGTGGAACCCGTAGAGCGGGTAGACCTTGTCGGGTCTGACCAGGAGGCCCACCAGGCGCGGCAGGGTGCACAGGGCCACGAGTCCCAGGACGAGGAACCCGAAGAACAGCACGGCGGAGAGCAGCAGTGCGTCGGGGAGCAGTTCCGTCCAGCCGAGTGCCGCCGTGGTCGAGTCGAGCCGCTTGCCGAGCACCGGTACTTCGGTGAACAGCATGTAGGCGCCGCCGACGGCCAGCGGCACGTACACGAGGAGCAGCTGAAGCAGCGTGCCGAGGCCGAACCAGGCGCGGCGCAGGGTGCCGCAGTTCGCCGGGGCGACCCGGATGTAGTCGGTCCTGGTGGGTTCCGCGGGGGAACCGTGCCAGCGCTCGCCGTCCGGGACCCTCTGGCCGCGGTGCAGGGCGGAGGAGTGGCCGAGCTGGGCGCCGTGGCCGACGGAGGTGTCGATGTCCAGGACGGTCTTCTCGCCGACGAAGGCGTTCGTGCCGAGGGTGATGCGGCCGGTCTGGATGTGTCCGGCGTGCGCCCGGTAGCCGAGGAAGGAGGAGTCCTTGCGGATCACCGTGCCCGCGCCGACGGTCAGCAGGTCGGTGCAGACGGGCACGGAGTGGGAGAGGATCGTGACGCCCTTGCCGATGCGGGCGCCCAGGGCCCGCAGGTAGAGCACGTACAGCGGGGTCCCGGTGAGGAAGACCATCGGGTTCGCGTGCAGCAGCACCTTGACGAGCCAGAACCGCAGGTACGTCGGTCCCCAGACGGGGAACTCGCGGGGGCGCCAGCGGCCGACGAGCAGCCATTTCGCGATGACGGGGAATGCGCACAGCGCCACGAACGCGCCGCCTCCGAAGAGCAGCGACCGCGCATAGACATCGGCAAGTCCCTTGCCGGCGGCGATCCACTCGTATCCCGTGGCGGTGACGTATCCGGAGACCAGGGAGTAGCCCAGGAAGACCAGCAACTGGAGGGTTCCGCAGACCAGATGGTTCCACCGGGCGGGGCGCGGGCCCGGTGCCTGCGACGGCTCGGGCGGTTGCGGGGCGGGCACCGGATCGGCGGGGGCGGGGGCGGTCTCGCCGAGTGCCGCCGCCAGGCTCCGGACCGTGGGGTACCGGTAGATGTCCCGCATGGACGGCGAGGGCAGGTCGGCGGCCTTGCGTATTCGTGCGCAGAACTGGGCCATGACCAGGGAGTTGGCACCGAGGTCGGTGAAGAAGTGGCCGTCGACCGGGACGGTCTCGGTGTCGAGGAGGTCGGCCAGCGCCTGCGCGAGTCTCCGCTCGGTCTCCGCCCCTCCGGGGCCGGTACCGGTCAGGACGACGGCAGGTTCATCCGGCTCCGAAACGACCTCGGAGGACTGTTCCACCATGCGATCTCCTGGAGAACGGGATGTTCCTGATCACGAACCGGCGGATTCAGTTTGTCCGGATAGAGGCGTTGTCTGCCACTTGTCCCATGGGCGTGGGCGAGTGCCCGGCAGGAGCCGTCAGGCCCGCATTCCTTGGTTTCGCGCCCGGAAGAGGAGCGCGCGAATCACCCGAACGGCGGCCCCCCGGCCGGCAGCGCCCAGCGCGGGCACCGGCATCGGCCGGGGAAGAGGGCCACCTCCTGCGGTGGTCGTGACCGGATCCGTGCCGCGCCGGCCGGAGTCCTCACCGGCGGCGCGTGGGCACGGGCCCCGGGCCGGGTCAGCCGTCGGCACCGTCCGCCGCCGCGAGGGCGGTCTCGTGTGCCGCGATGCCGACGAAGCGGCGTACGGCCTCCACGGGCATGTCGAGCCCCTCGGAGGCGGCGCGCTCGTCACCGAAGACCTGGACGGCCTCGGCGACGGCCACGGCCAGTTCGGCTTCCGCCTTGCGGACCTTCACCTCGGCCTTGTCCACGGTGTCCACCACCGCCAGCTGGCGGCGCTGCTTCTCCTGCAGTCGCTGCTTACGGGAGAGCGTTTTGTCAGAGTTCTGCACAGTCACGACCAAGATCATATGCGGGCCCGTACACCCGCACGAAATCGGCAACTCCGTGCCTTGACAGCCCTGTTGACCTCCCCCGTCATACCGTCACACCGTCAGCGTCGCCCACACCGCGTGACCGCTGGTGAGCCTCGACCGGTCGACACCCCAGGAGTCGGCGAGCTGTTCGACGAGCAGCAGCCCCCTGCCGCCCTCGTCGTCGGGCCCGGGGTCGCGCCGGGGCAGGCCGCGGCCGGAGTAGTCGTGGTCGTGGACCTCCAGCCGCACGCATCCGTCACCGACGAGCCCCATGCCGCACAGGATCCGCACGCTCAGCGTGTGGATGACGGCGTTGGTGGCCAGTTCGGACACCAGCAGCACCGCGTCCTCGCACAGCTCGCGCGAGAGTCCCCACCCGGTGAGCCGGGCTCTCACGGAGCGGCGGGCGACTCTGACGCTGGAGCGGTGCGAGGGCAGTTCGAGCCAGTGCGCACGGTCGGGAGCGTCTACGTCTAACAGGTCGCGGGGGGTGGTCGCGTGGGGGGACACGATGGCTGCCTTCCGTAAGACGGGCGCGGCGGAGAGCGGGCTGAGCTGGCAGAGCAGGCAGAGCAGGCAGTACGAGCGGAGCAGAGCGGCAGAGCGGGGCAGGACTCGGCAACGGCCGCACGGGGTGCGTGGTGCGTGGTGCCGTCCGTGATCGTGGCCGCGATTTACTCAAGTAATCATGCGCGCATGCAAGTTCAGGCTGCAACCGACTCCCTGATAATTTCAGCATGCCGGTATCGGTCTGGCCGCTTCAGCAAGTGCCTGTCACACTCGACCGGGTGACAGTCCCTCAGGAGGTAGGGCGTGAACGAAGGCCGTTCGAGCGCGGGGAGCACCAGTGCGCCCACCGTGCTGCGCATGATCCTGGGCCGCAGGCTCCAGGAGCGGCGGCAGGGAGCGGGCGTGTCACTGGAGGATGCGGCACGGGCGCTTCGGGTCACCCCCCTGACCATCCGCCGGCTGGAGAAGGCGGAGGTCACCCTCAAGCCCCTCTACGTGGAGAAACTGCTGGAGACCTACGGCGCCGACCGGCAGGAGCGTGACGAGTTCGTCGCCTTCGCCGAGCGGGCCAACGAGCCCGGCTGGTGGCACACCTACCGGGACGTGCTGCCCACCTGGTTCAGCGCCTACGTGAGCCTGGAGACCGGCGCGACGACCCTGCGCACGTACGAGCCGCACTACGCCACGGGGCTGCTGCAGACCCGGGAGTACGCCCGCCATGTGCTCAGCGGCGGTTTCCCCAACGACAGCGACGAGGACCTGGAGCGGCGGGTGAACCTGCGGCTGCGCCGTCAGGTCCTGCTGGAGCGCTCCGACGCGCCGACGCTGTGGGTGGTGATGGAGGAGGCCGTGCTGCACCGGGTGGTCGGCGGGCCCGAGGTGATGCGGGAGCAGATCGACCGGCTGCTGGAGGCCTCGGAACTCGCGCACGTCAGCGTCGACGTCGTCCCGTTCACCGCCGGCGCCCATGTGGGCGTGTGCGCCCCGTTCACCTACTTCCGCTTCGCGGAGCCCGAACTGCCGGACGTGGTCTACACCGAGGTCCTCTCCGGTGCGATGTACCTGGACCAGCGCTCCGACGTCGTCGCCCACCTGGAGGCGCACAACCGCATGTCCCTGCTCACTTCGGACGCGCAGAGCAGGGCGCTCCTGAACCGCATGCGCAAGGAGTACTCATGACCACCTTCGGCGCCTCCTTCGACGGCACCTCCTTCGACGGCAGTGTCCACGACGTGTACAACGGCATGCCCGCAACGGACCTGGGGGAACAGGGCTGGGAGTCGCCCTGGAGCGGTCCCAACGGCGGTCAGTGCGTGCAGACGAAGCAGCTCGCCGACGGCAGGATCGCACTGCGGCAGTCGACGGATCCGGCCGGCCCCGCGCTGATCTACACCCCGGAGGAGATCACCGCGTTCGTCGCGGGGGTCAAACGGGGCCTCGCCGACCACCTCACCACCGGCTGACCTCTCCCCCACGCTCCCCCTCTTGAAAGGTTCAGGATGACCAACACGCACGCGGCGCGGGACATCGACACCAGCAGGCCCCACTCCGCCCGCATGTACGACTACTACCTGGGTGGGAAGGACCACTTCGAGGTGGACAAGCAGGCGGCCGAGAGTGTGGCGTCCGCCTACCCGAGTGTCTTCGTCGCCGCCCGGGAGAACCGCGCGTTCATGCACCGGGCCACCCGGGTCCTGGCGCGGGAGCACGGCATCCGCCAGTGGCTGGACATCGGCACCGGCATCCCCACCGAGCCGAACCTGCACCAGGTGGCCCAGTCCGTGGTCCCCGACGCGCGGGTCGTGTACGCAGACAACGACCCGCTGGTCCTCAAGTACGCCGAGCGCCTGATGCGCAGCAGCGCGGAGGGCCGCACCACGTACATCGAGGCGGACGTCAACGACCCGCAGGCGCTCATCGACGCCCCCGAACTGGCCGAGATACTGGACCTGGACCGGCCGGTGGCGCTGTCCCTCAACGCCCTGATGCACTTCGTGACGGACGACCAGGACCCGTACGGGATCGTGGCCCGGCTGCTGGCCGTGCTCCCCTCGGGCAGCGCCCTCGCCCTGACCCACGTCACGCCCGACCTCGACCCGGACTCCTGGGGCAAGGTCGCCGACATCTACAACAACGCCGGGACCCCCGTGCGGTTCCGTTCGTGTGCCGAGGTGACGCGCTTCTTCGACGGGCTCGAACTGCTCGACCCCGGCGTCTCGATGGCCCACCGCTGGCGCCCGGACAGCGAACCGAACGCCACCGACGTGGAGGTCAGCCTGTGGACCGGGGTGGGCATCAAGCCGTAGGGACCACTGCGAGGGGGGAACCGCCTCCGGGCTGTCGTACCGCATGGGGGTGCGGTACGACAGCCCGGGGGTGTCAGCCGATGTGGTAGCTGTCGCCGTACACCTTCCAGTCCAGCGGGGTGTTCAGGCACAGGTTGCCCTTGTTCAGGAAGACCCGCTGCTCGGTGTCGACCCTGGTGGTGTCGCTGTGCGCCTCCTCCTGCTTCATGGCCCACACCCGGGCGTCGAGGAAGGCGTTCAGGTACGTCGTCTCGTTGCCGCCCTGCGCCGGCGGCTTGGCGTGGCCGAGGGCGCGCTTGCGTATGTTGCGGAAGCTGGTGGGGTCGTCGCCGTCGCCGTGCATGACGATGGCGTCGTAGTAGGTGAACTGCCCCAGCGTGCCGAGGCCGTCCGTCTTGCCCTGCTGCACGGCCGGGTTGAAGTACACGCGGTCGCGTTCGTCGTTCTGGGCCTGCTGGAAGGCGGTGTCCTGGGCGGCCTTGCGCCAGTCCGCCGGGAAGTTCGGGTCCAGGCCGCTGTGCGAGTCGGTGCCGTTGACCCGGCGCAGGGCGGGGAGGTACTTGGCGAGCACGTTGCCGGGCTTGCGGTCGGTGTAGAGCTGGACGAGGTCGAGCATGTCGCCGGTGCCGGAGCAGAAGCCGATGATCCCGGCGGTGTAGCCGCGGCCGTCGCCGATGTCCTCGATGTACTTGTACTGGGCCTTCCAGTCGAGCGAGGAGTTCTCCGCGCTCGACACCAGCTTCATGGCGATCTCCTTCTTCGCCGGGTCGTCGAGGCCCACGCAGCCCGCGGCCGCCGGGGCGGCGGCGGAGGCGTGCGCCGGGCGCAGCAGCACGGCTCCCGCGCCGACGGCGGACGCGCCGAGCAGGGCGAGCAGGGTGCGGCGGGAGGTCAGGACGGGGTTGGTCGTGGTGGTGTCGTTCGGGTTCCGCACAGCGGCTCCAGTGGGGGGTTGAGGAGTTTCACCGATAGGAAGGTTTCCTATCAGTCGAGGCCGCTGATGTGCACCCGTCACGCAGAAAGTTCGTAGAGTCGAACAAGGCCGCCGACCCGGTCCGGGTCAGCCGGTGGCGGTCCAGGCCTGCGGGCCGATGCCGCGCCACTCGATCAGCTCGGGATCGTCGACCGTCGTACTGGCCTCGGGCAGGCCCGCGCGACGCAGGAACTCGACGATGTCGAGCAGGTGGTACGCGATGCCGACGTACTCCCCGCGGATGGTGACCCGCCGGCCGCCGTCGGGGCCGGGCGGCTGCACGATCACAGGCGCGCCTTCCATAGTCTCCGGATGCCCCCGAGCGGCCCGGATCATGCGGCGGACCGGCCGCCGGACACCCCCGGGAGGCGACCGCGCCGCCGGCCGGGCCGGAAATCGGTGGTTGGCCGAGAGTCTCGGGGGGCGGAGTGACGGGAGGGCGGTCCGGTGCATCCGATACGCGCCAATAACCGCGGCGCGGGACGCCGCGACGGCCCCCGTCGCGGGGTCCGTGCGGCGGTCCGGACGGAGCGCCGGGCACTTCGGTGTTTTGCCGGCGGATTACGCCTTCACGCGCCGGTCACACGATCTTCACAGAGAGCGCGCTTTCGGTCACGGCGCGTGTCGGCCCGGCCGTCCGGGGCAGACGGCCGCGCGCGGGGCTGCCTAGCCTCCCCGCCATGCGATCACCACTGATGAGACGCTTCGGCCTCGGCGCCGTCCTCGCCCTCGCGCTCGCCCTGTTCGGCCTGGCCCCGAGCGCGAGCGCGGACCCGGCGCCGGCCGACCTCACCTTCGCCACCAGCGCCGCGACCACCACGCCCGGCGGCACGGTGAACCTGTCGATGACGATCACCAACAACAAGACCTACGACATCTGGTTCGTGTACCAGACGATCGACCCGACCTACCTGACCACCCAGCGCCCCGACCTGAAGTACAGCTTCACCGGCTGCAGCCTGGCCGCCTCCGACGGCACCGCCACCGCCTGCTCCGGCACCGGGCCCACCAACCTCGGCACCGACTACGGCGCCACCGTCCCGCCCGGCCAGAGCCGCACCGTCACCCTGACGCTCAGCGTGGCCGCCGACTCCGGCTGCAACGGCAACATCGGTTTCTACTCGTACTACTACGCCGAGTTCAGCGACTCCACGAACACGAGCGGCGGCCCGGTCTACACGCCCGAGACGCGCGTCCTGTGCGCCTGACGGAGTGTCGGGGATGACCTGAAAAGGTCAGCGATCAGCCGACGACCCAGGGCCGGGCCCTCACTCCCCCGTCGGGGACCCGGCCTGCACCGCGGACGGAGAAACGGCCAACTCGGTTGCTTCCAAAGGCTGTTGGTCGCCTGCTCTTTTCCGTCATGTTTCGCAACGCGACCACGAACGCTACACACGGACACCACTATGTGACGCGACGGATGCGTCGACGACCGGCCTCTCAGGGGGAAGCCGGCGTGGGCGCAAGGGGTGCGTCCGCGCTCTGCGGAGCCGTACTCACCCTCGTCCGGGGAGGGGACTTCACCGCATGAAGCGGACCATACGCACGACCGTGCTCACGGTCGGTGCGCTCATCGCCGCGCTCGGCCTGCCGGCCGGCGCGGCCCACGCGGACGACACACCCAGAATCGACTTACGGGTCCTGCTGGTCAGCGACGGCGGCCCGTCGACCGCCGCCATCGCCGCCGAACTGACCGACGAGGGAACGCCGTTCACCGAGATCGACCTGACGCAGTCCGGACGCCAGGTCATCGACGCGGGCTTTCTCGCGGACACCGTCGACGGACGGGCGCGCGCAAAATTCCAGGCCGTGGTGCTGCCCGACGACAACCCGTTCGCGACCGGTTCGAGCGAGATGGCGGCCCTCACAGCGTACGAACAGGTTTACCAGATACCCCAGGTCGATGCCTATACCTACGCGCGCCCGGAAGCCGGTCTGCAGTATCCGGTCGGCAGCACCGGCTACTCCGGCAGCATCGACGGCACGCAGGCCGACGTGACCGCCGCCGGGAAGTCGGGCCCCTTCGGCTACCTCGACGGCACGGTCCCCTTCGAGGACAACGACCCCTCCGTCGGCGAGAGTTACGCCTACCTCGCGCAGCCGGCGGCCGGAGCGGACTTCACCCCCTACGTCGAGGCGACGATCCCGGGAACCTCCACCAAGGGCTCCCTGGTCGGCGAGTACCGGCACGACAACCGCCGTGAGCTCGTGGTGACCTTCGTCTACAACGAGTACCAGGAGCAGTTCCGGCTGCTGGCCCGCGGCATCGTCGAGTGGATGACCGGCGGGGTGCACCTCGGGGCCTCCCGCAACTACTTCGCCGTGCACGTGGACGACGTGTTCGCCGCGGACGACCGCTGGAACAGCGAGCTCAACTGCACGCCCGGCGACGTCGACTGCACCGACCCCGGCGCCGCGGCCGACCCGATCCGGATGACGTCGGCCGACGTCGACTACGCGGTGGCCTGGGAGCAGAGCAGGAACTTCACCCTCGACCTCGCCTTCAACGGTTCCGGCAGCGTCGACCAGCGCGAGGACAACAACGGCGTCGACCAGCTCGCCGACAGACTGATCACGGACAAGAACGACTTCCGCTGGATCAACCACACCTACACGCACGCCTTCCTCGGCTGCGTGCAGAACACCGCCGTGGTGCCCTGGGTCTGCGAGACCAACGCCGACGGCAGCACCCAGTGGGTCACCGAGAACGACATCTCCGACGAGATCGCGAACAACCGTGTCTGGGCCGAGACCAACGGACTCCCCCTGGAGAACGACGAGTTGGTCACCGGCGAGCACTCCGGGATGCGGATCCTGCCGCAGCAGCCCGACGACAACCCGAACCTCGCGCCCGCCCTCGCCGCCAACGGTGTCGACTGGCTCGGGTCGGACAACTCCCGCGACCCGCAGCAGCGTCAGGTCGGCGCGGCCGAGACCGTGCCCCGCTACCCGATGAACGTCTTCTACAACACCGCCAAGGCCTCCGAGGAGGTCGACGAGTACAACTGGCTGTACACCAGCCGCGCCCAGGGCGGCAGCGGGGTCTGCGAGGACAACCCGGCCACCACGACCTGCCTGTCGGCGCCGCTGGACACCAGCACCGGCTACACCGACCGGATCGTGCCGCTGGAGACCAGGATCAACCTCGGGCACGTGCTCTCCAACGACCCGAGGCCGCACTACATCCACCAGTCGAACCTGACCGAGGACCGCATCGCCTACCCGGTGCTCAACGGCGTGCTCGACGGCTACCAGGCCCTGTTCGCGGACAACACCCCCGTGGTGAACCTGCGGATGAAGGACATCGGCACCGAGCTGAAGCGCCGGGCGGACTGGCAGGCCGCGCTCCAGGCCGGCCAGGTCACCGCCTACCGCGTCGGCGACGCCGTGACCGTCGAGGCACCGGCCGGCCTGGAGGTCACCGCGACCCTGCCGACCGGGACCACGGTGGGCGCCGCCGCGTTCGGCTCGGCGTACGCGGGCGCGGTCTCCGGCTGGACCCCGTCGGACGGCACCGCGATCGGCCTGACCCTGCCCACCTCCACCGCCACCACCGCCACCCCGGCGGTCACCGCGGACAGCTCCGCCGCCCCGGCCACGGCTCCCGCGCCCCGCACCCGGGTCCCCGCGGGCGTGACCGAGCCGGTACCCGCCACCGTCGGCAACTGAACGGCGCTCCGCAGCACCAAGCGACCGAAGCGAGATCCGCACCTCGGTCCCGGCCGCCCACCCGGCGGCCGGGACCGGCACGACCACCCCACACCTCGGCCGTGGAGCACACCGATGCCCGTTCCCCATGGCGCGCCGCCCCTGCGCACTACGCGCGTCACCCTGCTCACCGAAGGCACCTACCCGCACAGTCACGGCGGTGTCAGCGTCTGGTGCGACCAGCTGGTACAGGGCATGCCCGACATCGACTTCGACGTGGTCGCCGTCACCGGCACCGGACGCGAGCCCGTCGTCTGGGACCTGCCCGCGCACGTCTCGCACGTGTGGTCGGTACCGATGTGGGGCGACCCGCCCGCGGGCCGCGCGCCCCGGGGCCGGGCCCGCCGGGAACTCGCCGACGCCTACGGCCGGTTCCTGGCCGCACTGCTCGACCCGCGGGAGGAACACGGCTTCCCGGCCGCCCTCTACGCCATGGCGCGCGCCGCGGCGGACGGCACGCTCAGCCCGTTTCTGCGCACCGACCCGGCGATCAGCGTCCTGACCTCGCTGTGGAACCGGCCCGGCGTCGCCGTGCGCGAGGCCCGGCCCACCCTGCACGACGCGCTCACCACGACCGCGCTCCTGGAGCACGCGCTGCGTCCGCTGACCGCTCCGCTGCCGACCACCGGCGTCGCCCACGCGGTGAGCGGAGGCGTCGCCGCGCTGCCCGGCCTGGCCGCGCTGGAACGGCACGGGGTCCCGCTGCTGCTCACCGAGCACGGCGTCTACCTGCGCGAACGCTACCTCGGCTACCGCACCGCGCCCTATCGCTGGCCGGTCAAGGCGGTGGTGCTCGGCTTCTTCCGGCTGCTGGCCCACGAGTCCTACCGCAGGGCGGCCCTGATCACCCCGGGCAACCGCTACAACCGGCTCTGGGAGGAGGAGGGCGGCGCGGACCCGGAGTCGATCCGCACCGTGTACAACGGCGTCGACCCGGCCGCGTTCCCGGCGGCCGGACCGGAGCCGGAGGTGCCCACGCTGAGCTGGGCGGGCCGGGTGGACCCCATCAAGGACCTGGAGACCCTGATCCGGGCGTTCGCACTGGTCCGTGCCCAACTCCCGGAGGCACGGCTGCGGTTGTTCGGCGGCACCCCCCGGGGCGGCGAGGCCTACCGGGAGCGCTGCGAGGCGCTGGCCGCCGAACTCGGGCACGGCGACGCCGTCACCTTCGAGGGCCGCGTCGACGACATCAAGGACGCCTACGCGGCCGGCAACGTCGTGATGCTCTCCAGCATCAGCGAGGGCTTCCCGTTCACCCTGATCGAGGCCATGTCCTGCGGGCGGGCGACCGTCTCCACCGACGTCGGCGGGGTCCGGGAGGCGGTCGGCGACACCGGTCTGGTCGTCGCGCCCCGGGACCCGGCGGCGATGGCCGCGGCCGCCCTCGGCCTGCTGGCCGATCCGGCGCGCCGCCGGGCGATGGGCGAGGCGGCCCGGCTGCGGGTGATCGAGCAGTTCACGCTCCGGCAGACCATCGACACCTTCCGCGCCATCTACCTCGAACTGCCCGGCCGGACACGGGAGTCGGCGGTCGAACAGGCCCCGGCCGCGCTGCCCCCGGAGCCGGTCACCGGGAGCGTGGCGCTGTGAGCGGACCGATGTCCCTCGAACCCCGCGGCTCCGAACAGGAGACGCTCGCCCTGCGCCTGGCCGAGCCTCGGCCACCGCGCCGTCGCCGGCCGCGCTGGGCCCTGGACGACACCACGCTGACCATCCGGCTGCCCCGGCGCGGCCCGGACGAGGACGCGATCAGCGAGCTCGCCGCCGAACTCGCCGACCGCATCGGCCCCGCCGTCCACCCCTACGAGGTGGCCGCCCTGCTGGAGTCGGAGGGCCTGTCGGCCGCCGTGATCAACGAGCGGTACGGCCACCCGAACCTGTTCTCGCTCGCCTCCGCGCTCTACGAACGGGTGCCGAGGACGTTCCCGGAACCCGCGCCCGCGGCCGACCCGTGGCGCCCGGACACCGTGCGCTGCCTGCTGCGGGGCGTGCTGTTCGCGCTGCCCGGACTGGCCTATCTGCTGACCGCGCCGCTGTGGGACACGGCCGGGCACGCCCCGGCCCTGATCGTGGCGGGGCTGGTGTCCTGGGCGTGGGGTCAGGCCCTCGGCCACCGCGCCCACCTGCGGATGGCGGCCGGCCGGCACGAGGCCGGCCGTACCCTGCTGCTCGGTGCCCCGGCCGGGGCGGCGCTGGCCACGGGGACGGCCGCCGTGTCCGCCGGGGGCGGGCCGGTCGTCCTGGCCGCGGCGGCCCAGTCCGCCTACCTGGCCGCGGCGGGCGTGCTCCTGGTCCTGGCCCGGGAGCGGCTGCTGCTGGCCGCGCTCGGCCCGCTGATCGCCGGGGCGGCCGTGCTGCCCTGGCGGGAGCCGGGCAGCCTGCTGCGCGCCGGGCTGCCGGCGCTGGCCCTGGCCGCCACACTCGGCGTCACCGCCTGGGTGCTGTGGCGCACCCTCGCCGTCCCGGCCACCGCCGCGGCGAGCCGTCCCAAGATGCGGTGGTCGCTGCCGTACGGCCTGTTCGGACTGGCCGCCGGAGTGCTGGTGCTGCTCGAAGGGGTCCGGGAACCGCACGCACCGTACGCGGTGATCGTGCTGACGGTGAGCATGGGACCGGCGGAGTGGCTGCTGTACCGCTACCGCGGGCTGTCGGTGGCCGCGCTGCGCGCCACCGCCACCCCCGCCGCGTTCCTGCTGCGTTCCGCGGCGATCCTCGCCCTCTGCCTGCTCCTGTACCTCCTGCCGCTGCTGCCCGCCGCGCTGTTCACGGGCGCCGACCCGGCCGCCCTGCTGCTGCTCGCGGCCACCCTGTGGACGGCGCTGCTGCTCCAGGCGTTCGGCGCTGCCTGGCCGTCGGCCGCGCTCTGTCTCACGGCCGCCGCCGTCGCCGGTGCGGCCACCCTGCTGCGTCTCCCCGGGGCCGGCCTCGCCCTGCCGCTGTGCTGCGGCGCCGCCGCGGTGGCTCTCGCGGCCTGCGCCCTTCCGCTGCTCGGCCGCCCCGCCCCGCACGGATAGTCACACCCCCCATGCTCAACCGACCGGAAGGACACGCAGTTGACCTCCCAACCGCTCGCCGCCGTCACCGGGGCCGAGGGCTTCATCGGCTCGCACCTCACCGAGGCGCTGGTCGCCGCCGGGCACCGGGTGCGGGCCATGGCCCAGTACAACTCCTTCTCCTCGTACGGCTGGCTGGAGACCCTCGCCCCGGACGTCCTGGACCAGGTGGAGATCGTCCTCGGCGACGTCCGGGACCCGGGCTCGGTCCGCGGCCTGCTCGAAGGCGCCGACACCGCCTACCACCTGGCCGCGCTGATCGCGATCCCGTACTCCTACCGGGCCCCGCACAGCTACGTGGACACCAACGTCACCGGCACCCTGAACGTCCTGGAGGCGGTCCGCGCGCTCGGCACGCCCCGGCTGGTGCAGACCTCGACCAGCGAGACGTACGGCACCGCGCAGACCGTGCCGATCACCGAGGACCACCCGATCAACACCCAGTCCCCGTACGCCGCTTCGAAGGCCGGCGGGGACCGGCTCGCCGACAGCTACCACGCCAGCTTCGGCACCCCGGTGGTGACGCTGCGGCCGTTCAACACCTTCGGGCCGCGGCAGTCGATGCGCGCGGTGATCCCCACGGTCATCGGGCAGCTCGCCGCCGGGGAACGGACCATCACCCTGGGCGACCTGCGTCCCACCCGGGACTTCACGTTCGTCAAGGACACCGCCCAGGCGTTCCTGGCGGTCGGCTCGGCACCCGCCGGGCAGGTGGTGGGCCGCACCTTCAACGCCGGTACCGGCGGCGAGATCTCGGTCGGCGACCTGGTCGCACTGATCGGCAAGGTCATGGACACCGCCGTGGACGTCCGCGCGGACGAGGCCCGGATCCGCCCGGCCAACTCCGAGGTGATGCGGCTCGTCGCCGACGCGAGCCGGCTCACCGCGGCCACCGGCTGGCGGCCCGCCCACTCCCTGGAGGAGGGCCTCGTGCAGACCGCCGCGTTCTTCCGCGACCCGGCCAACCTCGCCCGCTACAAGACCGGCATCTACAACATCTGACCCCGTCCGGCACGTCTGCGCACGTACCCGAAGGAGGAACCCCATGCACGCAGTGATCCTGGCGGGAGGCAAGGGTGTCCGGCTGCGGCCCTACACGACCGCGCTGCCCAAGCCGCTCGTGCCCATCGGTGACCAGCACGCGATCCTGGAGATCGTGCTGCGCCAGCTGTCCTCGGCCGGCTTCACCAGCGTCACCCTCGCCATCGGGCATCTCGGCGAGATCATCCGCGCCTACGTGGGCGACGGCTCCCAGTGGGGCGTGGCCGTGGACTACGCCACCGAGGAGAGTCCGCTGGGCACGATGGGCCCGCTGCTCAACCTGCGCCACCGGCTGCCCGAGTCGTTCCTCGTGATGAACGGCGACATCCTCACCGACCTCGACTACGCCGACGTCCTCGGCCGGCACAGAGCCTCCGGTGCCCCGCTGACCATCGCCGCCTACGCCCGCAAGGTGCACATCGACTTCGGGGTGCTGACCACCGACGACAGCAAGGTGGTCGCGTTCACCGAGAAACCGAGCCTGGACTACCGGGTCTCCATGGGCGTCTACGGCCTGTCCCGAGCCACGCTCGACGACTACACGCCCGGACTCCCGCTCGGTTTCGACGAGTTGGTCCTGGATCTGCTCAGGGCCCAGACGCCCCCGCACGCCTACGAGTTCGACGGGTACTGGCTGGACATCGGCCGCCCGGACGACTACGACCGGGCCAACGCCGAGTTCACCACCCGCAAGTCGCTGCTGCTCAAGGGAGCCTGACCGAGTCAT
Source organism: Streptomyces sp. NPDC090499 (assembly GCF_044769305.1). NCBI lineage: Bacteria > Bacillati > Actinomycetota > Actinomycetes > Kitasatosporales > Streptomycetaceae > Streptomyces > Streptomyces sp. NPDC090499. Next base: position 506,619 of record NZ_JBIVXP010000005.1, on the reverse strand, counting down.
GCGCATTCTCGTCCTGGGCCACACCGGCTACCTGGGCACCCATGTCGCCGCCGCGCTGCGGGCCGTGCCCGGCGCGCAGGTCCTCGGCGGCGGCCGCGCTGCCGCCAACGACCACCGTGTCGACCTCGCCACCGTACGTCCCGAACAGCTGGCCAAGACACTGGCGGCGGTCGCACCCGACACCGTGGTCAACTGCGCGGGCGCGACCGGCGGCGACGCGGTCGCCCTCGCCGAGATCAACGCCCGCGGCCCGGCGGTGCTGTGCGCCGCGCTGCGGGACGCGGCCCCGGCGGCCCGTCTGGTGCACCTGGGCTCGGCCGCCGAGTACGGCCCCGGCGTCCCGGACGCCCCGGTGACCGAGTCGGCGCCCACCAGCCCGGTGGGCCCGTACGGGGCGACCAAGCTCGCGGGCACGGCCGCGGTGACCGCGGCCGGCCTGGACGCGGTGGTGCTGCGGGTGGGCAACCCGGTGGGGCCCGGGGCGCCGGCCGCCTCGCTGCCCGGCCGGATCACCGCCCTGCTCCGCGAGGCGGGGCCGGACCCGGAGGCGGTCCTGCGGCTCGGCGACCTGTCGGCGTACCGCGACTTCGTGGACGTACGGGACGTGGCCCGTGCGGTGGTCCTGGCGGCCACCGCACCCGGACCGCTGCCGCCCGTCCTCAACGTCGGCGGCGGCCGGGCCGTCCCGGCGCGCGGGCTGGTGCACGCCCTGGCCGGCCGGGCCGGCTTCCGCGGCCGTGTCGAGGAGAGCCGGACCGGCTCGGTCCGCTCGGCGCGGGTGTCGTGGCAGTGCTCCGACATCACCGCCGCCGGGCTGGCCCTGGGCTGGCGCCCCGCCCACCCGCTGGACGACGCGGTGGCCGCCCTCTGGGAGAGTGACGGTACGCGGTGAGCCTGCTGATTCCGCTGTACGTGCACCCGGCGGAGGACCCGGGCGCCTGGCACCGCCTGATCACCGCCGCGCACCACACCCACGGCGTGGTCCTCAACCCGGCGAACGGCCCCGGCGACCGCCCCGACCCGGCGTTCGCCGCGGCCGCCGACGCGCTGCGCACGGCCGGGGCGCTCCTCCTCGGCTACGTCGACACCGACTACGGCATGCGCGGACCGGCCCAGGTCGTCGAGGACGTGCGCCGGCACGAGGAGTGGTACGCGACCGACGGCTGCTTCCTCGACCGGGTGACCGCGACCCCGCAGGGGCTGCCCGCCTGCCGCAGACTGGTGCGCGCCGTACGGAGGTCGGGAGCCGGCACGGTGGTGCTCAACCCGGGCGTCCATCCGGCACCGGGCTACCTCCGGCTCGCCGACCTGACGGTCACCTTCGAGGGCCACTGGTCGACGTACGTGTCGGCGTTCACCCGCCCGGCGTGGGCCGGCCGGCAGCCGCCCGAGCGGCTGTGCCACCTGGTCTACGGCGTGCCCGAGGCCCTGGTCCCGCTCGCCGTGCGCACCGCACACGAGCGGGGCGCGGCGGTGTGCGGCCCGGTGACGGGCGAACCACCCAATCCCTGGGCCGCGTTGACACCGGCCCTGACCGGGGCGGAGGCCGGACGATGAGGGCGCCCGTCCGCCTTCGGCCCCGGCTCCTGCTGCCCGCCGCCCTGACCGCGGCGCTCCTCGCGGGCTGCTCCACCGCGCACCCGGGCTCCCCCGCCCGGTCGGACTCCCCCGCGGCGAGCCCCGCCGCGGCCGTCTGGCAGCCCAGGCCGGGCCTGGCCTGGCAGTGGCAGCTGGACGGGGAGGTCAAACCGACGGTGGACGTGCCCGTCTACGACATCGACGGCTTCGAGAACTCGAAGGCGGACGTGGCCGGGCTGCACCGCGCCGGGCGCAAGGTCATCTGTTACGTCAACGTCGGCGCGTGGGAGGACTTCCGGCCCGACCGGGCCGACTTCCCCCGCTCGGTGCTCGGGAGGAGCAACGGCTGGGCGGGCGAACGCTGGCTGGACATCCGCCGGTTGTCCGTCCTTCGGCCGATCATGGAACGGCGCTTCGACATGTGCCGGGACAAGGGCTTCGACGCGGTCGAGCCCGACCTGGTGGAGGGCTACGGCAACGACACCGGTTTCCGGCTCACCGCCGCCGACCAGCTCCGCTACAACCGCATGATCGCCGGCCTCGCCCATGACCGCGGCCTGTCGGTGGGTCTCAAGAACGACCTCCCGCAGATCCCGCAGCTGCTCGCCGACTTCGACTTCGCGGTCAACGAGGAGTGCGCCCAGTACGACGAGTGCGCGCGCCTCACCCCGTTCGTCAGGGCGGGCAAGGCGGTGTTCCACGTGGAGTACCGGGAACCGACCAGTGCCTTCTGCGCCGAGTCCCGGCGGCTGGGCCTGTCGTCGATGCAGAAGAAACTGGAGCTGGGGGTCTGGCGCAAGCCCTGCTGACAGCGGCACGTGCTCAGCGGACGACGTCGAGGACGTTCTTCTGCACGCCGTTCCTGTAGACCTCGTGCTCGACCAGCCGCAGCTGCTGGGTGTCCTTGTCCGAGGCGCTGAACAGCCGCTTGCCCGCGCCGAGCAGCAGGGGGTGGACGAGCAGGTGGTAGCGGTCGATCAGGCCCGCGTCGGACAGGGCGTGGTTGAGTGCGGCGCTGCCGTGCACGATGACCGGGCCGCCCTCGGTCTCCTTGAGGGCGGCGACCTCGTCGATCGAGCGCAGGATCGTGGTCTCCCCCCAGTTCGACACCAGGTCGTCCGCCGTGAGGGTGGTGGAGACGACGTACTTCGGCAGCGTCCTGTAGTGCGCGAACTCCGCCATCTCCGGCCACACCGGGCTGAAGGCCTCGTAACTGGCCCGGCCCATCAGGACCGCGGTCGACTCCTCCTGCTCCCGCCCCTTGATCTCGAACGCCTCGGGGACGAACTCGACGCCCTTGAAGGTCCATCCGGAGTTCCGGTAGCCGGGCTCGCCGCCCGGAGCCTCGACGACACCGTCGAGGGAGATGAAGGCAGTGCTGATCAGGGTACGCATCGCGGTTTCCTCGCGGTTTGGGGTCTGGCCGCGGCGCTCCGCGGCCAGACCCACCCTCCAACCGACAACTAATTTTGTCAAGAAAACTCAACTTGTCCGCCGGGCGACGCGACGATCCCTCCGCGGAGTTGGTGGAATTTTCAACAAACCCTGCTGGTTATGGGCGTCGAAGGAGGTCACGAGTGGACACGACGTACGACACCACCTACTACGACCAGGGAACCGCCGCCGAGCGCTGGGCGCGGGCTCAGCTGTTCTTCGACGCCAGGGACTACGCGGGCGCCGCGCGGGTGCTCGCCGGGCTGGTCGAGGAGGCGCCGGAGCAGACCGGACCCCGGCTGCTGCTGGCGCGCGCCTACTACCACTCGGCCCAACTGCGCCGCGCGGAGGCCGAGTTGCGCGAGATCGTCGAGCGTGACCCGGTGGAGCACTACGCCCGGCTGATGCTGGGCCGTACGCTCCAGCGGCAGGCCCGGCACGAGGAGGCGGAGCCGCATCTGCGGATCGCCTCGGCGCTGGCCGGGGACTTCCCGCAGAAGTGAGCGGCGGCTGACGAGCAGGGGCCCCCGGCATGTCCGGGGGCCCCTTTCGCCGTCGTACGGGCGGCCGTCACAGTGGTGCGGCCGCGCGCAGGATCAGGAACAGCGTCACCGCCGAGTTCGCCGAGGACATCGCCGACACGAGGGTGCCCGCGGCGGCGCCCCAGACGGCGAGGCCGGCCGTGGTGAACGCGGAGGGCCAGCTGCGGACCACCGGGGCGGGGCCGAGCAGGGCGGCGACCCGGCGCGGCACCGGACCGGCGGCGGCCACCGCGGCCAAAGTCGGCGCCGGGGTGCCCGCGGACAGCAGCGCCGCCGTGCCGATGGCCCGCGCTACCGTGCGCCGGTCCCCCACCGAGCGGGCCGCCTCCTCGTCCGCCCAGCGCTCGGCCGTGTAGCGGACGGCGGTGCGCAGCGGCCGCAGGAAGGGGTTGGTGCGTGCCGCCAGGTGGACGGCGAGCAGGTGCCGGTGGTGCCGGGCGGTGACGTGGGCGCGCTCGTGGGCGAACAGGGCCCGCCGTTCGGCCGGGGCGAGGCCGTCCAGGAGCGCGGTGGTGACGACGATCCGGTCGGGGAGCGCGTAGGCGTAGGGGGTGCTGTCGGGCAGCACGGCGACCGCACGGCCGGGCAGTGCGGTGAGCGCCCGGCGGGCCCGCCGGGCGACCCGGCGGTGCCGGTGGACGGTACGGCCGCACAGGACCGTGACCGCGGCGAGGGCCGGGATGGCGGCGCGGCCGGCGATCTCGTCGTGCGGGACGGCGGCCCGTACCTCCGGGTCGGACCAGCCGTCCGGGAGGGGGTTGCCGGGCAGCTGGGCGGTGCCGACCACCATCAGCAGGGCGAGGCAGAGCGTGCTGCACCCGGCCATGACCACGGCCACCGCGGTGAGCAGCCGGGTGGCGGTGCGCGGGTGCAGCCGCCCCTCGGCCAGCCGGGCGACGGGCCACGCGGTCAGCGGCAGGACCAGCGGCAGGAAGACGAAGACCCCCATGGGCGGTCAGTCTTCCGTACCGCCAAGGTCCGCGGGCGGGACGTTCCGAGTGTTCACCGAGCCTGGCCCGGCGGCCTCCAGCAGGGCCCGAAGCACCTGCTCGTCGCCGGGCGGCAGGGCGGTGACGAAGCTGGCCAGCACCGCCTCGCGGTCCCGTTCGCCGTCGAGGAGGCGGCGCATGCGCAGGGCTGCGAGCCGGGCCACGTCGGCGGTGGGCGTCCAGAGGAAGGAGCGGCCCTGCCGTTCGCGGGCGACGACGTCCTTGGCGAGCAGCCGGGTCAGGATGGTCACGACGGTGGTGTAGGCGAGGTCGCCGCCCAGCCGCTCCTGCACCCAGGCTGCGGTGACGGGACCGCCGGCCTCGCGCAACGCGCCCAGCACCTGCCCCTCCAGCTCCCCCTGCCCCCGCCGGGCCCGCGCCATGGTCCCGTCTCCCTCCGGCGTCGGCATGTGGTGACACGCGCATCGGCGTGTCCGACCACGCTACTTCACGCCGGCCCGGCCCCCGTACGTCCGGCGGCCGCGACGGTGCGCGATCTCGCCGAGCACGATGTCCACGGCGAGGAAGGAGGCCAGCGGGATCCCGAGCAGCGGCACGAACCAGCCGAGGACCGCGACCAGCGCCATCGCCGGGACGAGGAGGTACGGCGGGACCTCGGCCCAGGCCCCGCGCGGGATCGGCCGGCCGAAGGCGGAGCCGCGGCCGCGCTGCCACCACATGCGGTATCCCCACACGATCAGCAGGATCAGGGCGAGCGCGAGCAGGGCCAGGGCGAGCTGGTTGACCAGGCCGAAGAGGATGCCGGTGTGCAGGTCGATGCCCCAGCGGGTGAGCTTGGCGAGCACCGGGTAGTCGGCGAAGCGCAGGACGTCGGTCACCTCGCCGGTGGCCGGGTCCACGGCGACGGAGTCCTGCTTCTCGGGCCAGCTGCGCTGGACCTGCCGCACCACGTAGGTGCTGCTCGCGTCGGCGGGCGGGACGATCTCGACGGGGTCGCCCAGCCCCTGCGCACGGGCGGCCGCGAGCACCTTGTCCAGGCCGACGCCGTGCTCTGCGTCGCCGCCGGCCCCGGCGGCCGCACCGTGTCCCGCGTGCTCGCCGCCGCTCGCGGCCGCGGAGACGGACGGGGTGGCCTGGCCGAGCGAGGTGCGCAGTTCGTCGATGTTGGCGCCGGCGTAGGTGGACCAGGTCAGGCCGGTCGCCGAGAGGAAGACGAATCCGGCGGCGGCCCAGACACCGACGGTGCCGTGCAGGCCCAGCGTGCGCCGCCGCCCGCTGGTGCCGCGCACCTTGCGCAGCGGCCGCCGCCGGACGAACCACAGCACCAGGCCGCCGCCCGCGATCACCCACAGCCAGCTCGCCGCGAGCTCGCTGTAGAGCCGCCCGGTGTCGCCGAGGTGGAGGTCGCGGTGGAGCTCGTCGATCCAGGTGCGCAGCGGGAGCGCGCCCGTCGAGCCGTACTGTTCGAGCGCGCCGCGCACCTTGCCGGTGTACGGGTCGACGAAGACCGCGAGGGTGTGGTCCGGGTTCACCCCCTCGACCCCCGACAGCAGCACCCTGGTGGTGGCGCCCGGCTCGGGCGCCGGCCGTATCGCGGAGACCGTGCCCTCGGGATGGGCCTTGCGGGCGGCGGCGACCTGCTCGGAGACCGGCAGCTCGGTCTTCCCCACCGGGACGGTCAGCTCGTGGGCGTACACCAGCTTCTCGGCCTGGAAGGAGAAGGCGTACAGCAGGCCGGTGGCGGCGGCGACCAGCAGGAAGGGCGCGACCAGGACGCCGGCGTAGAAGTGCAGGCGCAGGACGAGGGGGCGCAGCGGGGCCCAGCGGCTCGGGGACGCGGCCGGGACGGTGGGTTGCGGGGCGTCGTCCGTGGCGGTTGAAGGGGCGATGGACATCGGGGGCTTCTCCGGGGGCTGGTGCGGGGCGGGGACGGTCCAGTAGTCGGACCGCTCCCCGGCGCAGTTCCCCGCACCCGAAGTGACCTGCGTCACATGCCACGCCATGGCATGCTGGCCCGATGGCATCTCCCAGCGATCGCGCACCCCTTGCCGAGCGGGTCGAGGAACTCCTCGCCCCCGGCGGCCCGTTGCCCATCGTCACGGCCGGCGACCCGGTGCTGCGGCGCGGAACCGAGCCGTACGACGGCCAGTTGGCCCCGGCCCTGCTGGCCCGCTTCGTCGAGGCACTGCGCGTCACCATGCACGCGGCACCGGGCGTGGGCGTGGCCGCGCCCCAGGTCGGCGTCCCGCTGCGGATCGCGGTCATCGAGGACCCGGCACCGGTTCCGGAGGAGGTGGCGGCGGCCAGGGGCCGGGTCCCGCAGCCGTTCCGGGTGCTGGTCAACCCGGTCTACGAACCCGTCGGCACCGCCCGCGCCGCGTTCTTCGAGGGCTGCCTGAGCGTGCCGGGCTGGCAGGCGGTGGTGGCCCGGCCCGCGAGCGTCCGGCTGACCGGCGCGGACGAACACGGGCAGGCTCTGGACGAGGTGTTCACCGGGTGGCCGGCCCGCATCGTCCAGCACGAGACCGACCACCTCGACGGCATGCTCTACCTGGACCGGGCCGAGCTGCGCTCCCTGTCCTCCAACACCGCCATGACAGACCGCTGGACCCAGCCGACCCCGGCAACAGCCGCCGAGGCCCTGGGTTTTCAACTTCCGTGACGGCAGCGTCCCGAAAGGGGCGCGGGGAACTGCGCGACCAGCCACGACGGCGCCGCAGTCGACCGACAGCCCCAGGCACCCCCCTTCGGCCTACCCCCGGTACGCCTCCAGCAGCCGCAGCCACACCTCGCTCAACGTCGGATAAGACGGCACCGCATGCCACAACCGGCTGATCGGCACCTCCCCGGCCACCGCGATCGTCGCCGAGTGGATCAGCTCACCCACCCCGGGCCCCACGAACGTGACGCCGCGCAGGATCTCGGCCTCCAGGTCGACGACCATCCTGGCGCGCCCCTTGTAGCCGTCGGCGTACAGCCCGGCCCCGGCGACGGACGAGAACTCGACGTCGACGGCGCGCACCCGGTGCCCGGCCTGCTCCGCCTCCGCGAGGGAGAGTCCGACGGCCGCCGCCTCCGGGTCGGTGAAGACGACCTGCGGTACGGCGTGACGGTCGGCGGTGGCCGCGTGCGCACCCCACGGCGCGTCCAGCAGCGGCGTGTCCGCGACGCGCGCCGCGATCGCCGCGCCCGCGATCCGGGCCTGGTACTTGCCCTGGTGGGTGAGGAGCGCCCGGTGGTTGACGTCACCGACGGCGTAGAGCCAGTCGGTGCCCTCGACCAGGAGGGTGTCGTCGACGGACAGCCAGGAGCCGGGCTCCAGTCCGACCGTGTCCAGGCCGATGTCGTCGGTGTGCGGGACGCGCCCCGTGGCGAAGAGGATCTCGTCGGCCTCGATGCGGTCGCCGCCGTCGGTCACGGCCACCACCGTGCCGTTCTCCCGGGTGACCGAGCGCACCGACGTACCGGTGCGGACGTCGACGCCGGCCTCCTTCAGCCCGTCGGCGACGAGTTCGCCGGCGAACGGCTCCATGCGGCCCAGCAGGCCCTTGCCGCGGACCAGGAGGGTGACCCGGGAGCCGAGCGCCTGCCAGGCGGTCGCCATCTCGGTGGCGACGACACCGCCGCCGACGACGATCAGCCGGCCGGGTGCCTCCTGGGCGCTGGTGGCCTCCCGGCTGGTCCAGGGCTTCACCTCGGCGAGGCCGGGCAGGTCGGGCAGCTGCGCGCGGGTGCCGGTGGCGACGGCCACCGCGTGCCGGGCGGTGAGGGTGGTGAGGGTGCCGTCGGGGCCGGTCACGGTGACCGTGCGGGGTCCGGCGAGGCGGCCGTGGCCGCGGTAGAGGTCGGCGCTGATGCCGTCGAGCCAGGCGACCTGGCCGTCGTCCTTCCAGTCCGAGGCGAAGTAGTTGCGGCGGGCGAGGACCGCGGGGGTGTCGAGGGGGCCCTGGACCGCCTGGGCGAGGCCGGGCAGGCGGCGGGCGTCTGCCTGGGCGATGACCGGGCGCAGCAGGGCCTTGCTGGGCATGCAGGCCCAGTACGAGCATTCGCCGCCGACGAGTTCGCTCTCCACGACCGCGGTGGTGAGGCCGGCCGCACGGGTGCGGTCGGCGACGTTCTCCCCCACGGGCCCGGCCCCGAGCACCACGACGTCGTAAGCGATGGATTCCGTTTCCGTCATGGGGCCAGTCTTGCGGGTGGTGTGCGCCGGGGCCACACGGGTAGGCAGGCGGAATACCTGCCCGGCCGGACATGTTGTCGCGAGCGGTTCCGCCCCGCCCCGGGGCGCCCCCCACGTCAGGAAGAGGGAAGCACGCATGAGCAGCACCGTGGAGCTCACCAAGGAGAACTTCGACCAGACGGTCACCGAGAACGAGTTCGTGCTCATCGACTTCTGGGCGTCCTGGTGCGGCCCGTGCCGGATGTTCGCGCCGGTCTACGAGAAGGCCGCCGAGGCCAACCCCGACCTGGTCTTCGGCAAGGTGGACACCGAGGCGCAGCCGGAGCTGGCGCAGGCCTTCGGCATCCAGTCGATCCCGACCCTGATGATCGTCCGCGACCAGGTCGCCGTCTTCGCCCAGCCCGGCGCCCTGCCGGAGGCCGCCCTGACGGACGTCATCGGCCAGGCCCGCAAGCTGGACATGGACGAGGTCCGCAAGAGCATCGCCGCACAGCAGGGCGGTGCGCAGGGCGAGTGAGCCCCGGTGGGCGGAGTCGAGGACACCGGCCAGGATCAGCTGGACTCGCGCTGCACCACCGAGGCGCCGAGCACCCGGTGCGTCTCCGGTTCGGCGCCGGGGTCGCGGACCACGCGGTCGACCAGTTCGGCGAGGTCCCGGCCGGAGGGCAGGTCGATGTGGATGGTGGAGAGCCGGGGCCGCAGCAGCCGGCCGAGCATCAGGTCGTCGGCGCCGAGCACCGCGGTGTCCTCGGGGACGCGCACGCCCTCGTCCTGGAGGGCGCGCATTAACAGCATCGCGTACTCGTCGTTGTACGCGAACACCGCGTCGATCCCCAACTCCGGCCATCGCGCGGCGAGTTCGGCCGCCGACTCCTCCGTGTAGCCGAGCGGCACCCCGGTCACCTCGGCGTCGGTGCCGCGCAGGGCCTGGCGCACGCCCTCGAGCCGGGGCCGGGAGTAGGTCTCCAGGCCGGTCTCCTCGGGCACGACCACGCCGATCCGGCGCCGGCCACGGGCGTACAGGTGCCGTCCGGCGCAGTGGCCCACGGCGTCGTGGTCCATCAGCAGGGCGTGGGCGCCCTCGACGCGTTCGGGGCCGAAGGTGACCACGGCGCGGGCGCCGGCCCGCTTGAGGACCGTGACGCCCTCGGGGCCGAGTTCGGAGCCGGGGACCAGCACGGCCACCGGCCTCAACTCGGCCCAGGCGCGGGCGGCTTCGTCACCGCGCAGGCCCGCGGTGCCGTGGTGGACGACCGTGTAGTCGAGACGGCTGAGGGCCCACTGGAGATCGTTGATGAACTGCCCGTACAGCGGTCCCATGGCAATGCCCGGGGCGGGCATCAGGACCATCCGGCTGTGTCCGGCGCGCAGGCTGCGGGCGGCCGCGTGGGGGACGTACCCCAGTTCCTTCGCGGCCTCGCGGACCCGGCGGCGGGTGGGCTCGCTGATCCGGACGGCGCTGGTGTTGTTGAGGACGTAGGAGACGGTCGCGCGGGAGACGCCCGCCAGGCGGGCCACATCGGCGCTCGTGGGGACCGAGCGCGGGACCGGCGACGCTGCCGAGGGCGGTTTCGGGATGTGCACCATGACGTACGGCATCTTGGCAGAAGCCCGGGGAGGGGGGACCGGCGGGGCAAGGTGGTTGACGGTTCGACGAGTTGGTCCTTGATCAGCCTCTTCAAGGGCTCTTCTCGCCATCGGGCGAACATGTTCGTCACGAACTTGTTCGCAACGAACATGTTCGTTATGGTGGACGCATGCCAGCAACTCCCCGCTCCCGCCGGGACCGTCCCGCCAAGCCCGCCCTGACCAGGGCGGGCATCGTCGCCGCCGCCGTGGAGATCCTGCGCGCCGAGGGCCTGCAGAAGGTCACCATGCGACGCCTGGCCCAGGAGCTCGACACCGGACCGGCCTCGCTGTACGTCTACGTCCGCAACACCGCCGAGCTGCACGCGGCGGTCCTGGACGAGCTGCTCGGCTCCGTCGGCCCGGCCCCGGCGGAGGGCGACTGGCGGGAGCGGCTGGAGCGCGTGCTCGTCGCGTACACGCGGATGCTCATGGAGTATCCGAGCCTCGCCCGCTCCGCGCTGACCGCGTGGCCGAGCGGCCCCCACTACCTGGACCTGATCGAGACCCTGCTGGGCCTGCTCGACGAGGGCGGGGTACCGCGCGAGCGGGCCGCCTGGGGCGTCGACCTGCTGCTCCAGCGCGCCACCGCGACCGCCGCCGAACACGCGGGCGGGGCGTCCCACGAGGACTGGGACGCCCTGGGCCGGGCGCTGGGCCAGGTGTCGGACCGCACCCATCCGCACATCGCCGCCGCCTCCGGGGTGCTCCTGTCGGGCGCGCCCGAGGCCCGCGTGTCCTGGGCTTTCCGGGCCCTGCTCAACGGCATCGAGCACACCGCCGTACCCGAACCTCATGACTAGGAGACCCACATGTCCACTCCCCACCACCCCATAGCGATCGTCGGAGCCGGTCTCGGCGGGCTCACGCTCGCCCGGGTGCTGCGGGTGCACGGCGTCGGGGCGGCCGTCTTCGACCTCGACGCGTCCGCGACGGCCCGCACCCAGGGCGGCATGCTCGACATCCACGACGACTCCGGCCAGGTGGCGCTGCGCGCGGCCGGGCTGTACGACGCGTTCCTGACGCACGTCCACGCGGGCGGTCAGGCGACGCGGGTCCTGGACAAGGACGCCCGGGTCCTGCTGGACATCCCCGACGACGGTGCCGGCGGGCGGCCGGAGATCGACCGGGGCGACCTGCGCCGGCTGCTGACCGGCTCCCTGCCCGCGGGGGTGATCCGCTGGGGCGCCAAGGTCACCGGCGCCCGCCCGCTCGGCGACGGCCGGCACGAGGTGACGTTCGAGGACGGCGGCTCGTTCACGACGGACCTGCTGGTCGGCGCGGACGGCGCCTGGTCCCGGATCCGCCCGCTGGTGTCGGACGCGCAGCCCGCGTACACCGGGGTCTCGTTCGTGGAGGCGGACCTGCCGGACGCGGACGTACGGCATCCGGTGAGCGCCGAGGTGGTCGGCGGGGGCATGCTGTTCGCGCTCGGCACGGGCCGGGGTTTCCTCGGCCACCGGGAGAGCGACGGCAGCCTGCACGTGTACACGGCGGTGGAGGCGCCCGAGGAGTGGCTGGACGGGATCGACTTCAGCGACGCCGAGGCTGCCAAGCGGGCCGTACTGGACCGCTTCGGCGACTGGGACAAGAGCCTGCGGGCGCTGGTCGCGGACGCCGAGGGCCCGCTGGTGCCGCGGCGGATCCACGCCCTGCCGGTCGGCCACCGCTGGGACCGGGTCCCCGGGGTCACCCTGCTCGGCGACGCGGCGCACCTGATGTCGCCGTTCGCCGGCGAGGGCGCCAACCTGGCGCTGATCGACGGCGCCGACCTGGGCCTCGCGCTCGCCGCGCATCCCGGCGACGCCGAGGCCGCCGTGGCAGCCTACGAGGAGAAGATGTTCGCGCGCGCCGAACGGTCGGCCGCGGACTCCGCGGCGAGCGGCGCCATGCTGTTCCGCGCCGACGCACCGCAGGGCCTGGTCGACATGTTCACCGGCACCGGCCCGGACGGCGGCCCGGCGGACGTCAGCGCGGCGGCGCCGTCCGCGTGACGCGGTCGACCAGGTCGGTCCAGCCTGCTTCCAGGCGCTCCATCGGCATCCCGCACTGCCTGGTCAGATGGTGGATCTGGGCGGGGTCGAGGTAGGCGAGCAGCGTCTGGGCGAGCAGTTCGCAGTCGGCGTCGGGCTCGATCTGCCGCAGCAGCATCATGACGTGGGTGCGCAGCGCCTGGATCGGCGGGTTGGCGTAGCGCCGGGTGGGCTCGGGCTGGGCGGCCAGCTGGAGGTCCAGCTGCTCGGCCGCGCGGTAGAGCACCGCGACGCCGAACGCCCGCAGCCGTTCGACCGGCGGGGCACCGGGGCCGAGGGGCGGGGGGCCGCCCAGGAAGTCCGCCTGGAGCTGCCGCGAGGAGTGGTCCAGCAGCGCCATCAGCAGTCCCGTACGGTCGCCGAAGCGGCGGAAGACCGTGCCCTTGCCCACCTCGGCGGCCGCGGCCACCGCCTCCATGGTCACGCCGGTCACCCCGTGCTCGGCGATCAGCCGGGCGGCGGCCTCCAGCAGCCGGGCGCGGTTGCGGGCCGCGTCGGCACGCAGGCACGGCTCTTCGGGACCCGGTCCGACTTCGAGCAACTGCGGTGCGTCGAAGGGCTCCTGGGGCTGCGGAAGGGGCGGCAGGACGCTGGACATGAAGACAGCGTAAAGCATCGGGAACAGAACTGGACCGAGGTCCGTTTAAGGTGTTAGAAATTAACCGGACCCCGGTCCGGATTCGTTACGGCAGTGTTTCACCCCCCTTGGAGTTCCTCATGTCTGTCCGCATCCTTGCGCTCGTCGGCAGCCTTCGCGCCGGTTCGCACAACCGCCAGCTCGCCGAGGCGGCCGTCAAGCTCGCCCCCGAGGGTGCCGTCGTCGAGGTCTTCGAGGGCCTGGCCGACATCCCGTTCTACAACGAGGACATCGACGTCGCGGGCAGCGTCCCGGCCGCCGCCGCGAAGCTGCGCGAGGCCGCCCAGGCCGCCGACGCGTTCCTGCTCTTCTCCCCCGAGTACAACGGCACCATCCCGGCCGTCCTGAAGAACGCCATCGACTGGCTGTCCCGCCCGTACGGCGCCAGCGCCTTCGGCGGCAAGCCGGTCGCCGTCATCGGCACCGCCTTCGGCCAGTACGGCGGCGTGTGGGCGCAGGACGAGGCCCGCAAGGCCGTGGGCATCGCCGGCGGCAAGGTGATCGAGGACATCAAGCTGTCGATCCCCGGTTCGGTGACCCGCTTCGCCGAGACCCACCCGGCCGACGACACCGAGGTCGCCGCCCAGCTGACCGAGGTCGTCGCCCGCCTGCACGGCAACGTGGGCGTGGCCGCCTGAGGCACCCCCTGAAAGGGGCCGGCTCCTGCCGGCCCCTTTCGTGTTTCTCCCGTCCCGCCTCGTCACTCCATCCCGGCGAGCCGCTGGACGGCCGGGGCGGCGAAGGTCTCCATCCATCCCGAGGTCTCGCCGAGGCGCGGCGACAGGATGACGGTGTCGAGGCCGAGCTTGGCGTAGCCCTCGATGTCCCGGGTGAAGGCGTCCAGGTCGCCCGCGGTGGCCGGCTCGGCGCCGTACGCGATGGTCTTGCGGATGGTGTCGTAGTCCCGCCCGACGGTGTCGCAGTGGCCGCGCAGCACCTCCAGCTTGTGCCGCAGCTCCTCCGGGGAGGACGGGATGAGGTTGCAGGCGTCGGCGTACTGGGCGACCAGGCGCAGGGTCTTCTTCTCGCCCTGGCCGCCGATCATGATCTCGGGGTGCGGGGTGCTCACCGGCGCGGGCACGCAGAGCGTCTCGGCGAGCTGGTAGTACCGGCCCTCGAAGGGGCCGTTGTTCTCCGGGTCCCACATCTGCAGACAGATCCTGAGCGTCTCCTCCAGCCGCTCGAAGCGCTCCGCGAGCGGCGGGTAGGGCACGCCGAGTCCGTGGTGCTCACGGTCGTACCAGGCCGCGCCGATGCCCAGGGTGGCCCGGCCGCCCGACACCACGTCCAGCGTGGTGGCGATCTTGGCGAGGAGTCCGGGGTGCCGGTAGGTCACCCCGGTCACCAGGGCGCCGAGCCGCACGGTGGAGGTGCGGCCGGCGAGGTAGCCGAGGGTGGTGTAGGCCTCCAGCATGGGGTCCTCGGCACCGCCGTTGAACTCCATCTGGAAGTAGTGGTCCATCACCGAGACCCAGCTGACGCCCGCCGCCTCGGCCGCCGCACCGGCTGCGGCGAGTTCGGCGCCGAGGGCGGGTCCGCCGCCGGGGTGGTTGAACCGGTTGATGTGCACGCCCACGCGCATGGCCGTTCTCCGTTCCGCGCTGATCGTCGCCTGCCTCCTCGACGCTAGATCCTGGAGCGCGCTCGAAGTCAAGCCTCGGCCTCGGCGGTCCGGCGGGTCCGCGCATGTTTCCGGACAGGCACCCGCCGGATGGCGGGGAGCTTCCGCCGACCGGCGGCCCCCGGGGAGCGCACGATCGCCCGGATCATGGGCATACGAGCCGCAGAACACCGCATCGAGGAGCCGCGATGACCGCCGTACCGCCCCCGTTCGACCCCGAGCTCTCCGCCGCCCTGGAGCTGATCAAGGACATGATCTCCCCGTCGTTCACGATGGCGGACATCGAAGAGATCCGGCAGGGGGCGGGGATACGGCTGCTCGCCGAGCTGGACCTCACGATGGAGGGCGCGTTCGAGGTGGCGGACCGTACGGTCCCCGGCCCCGCGGACGCGCCGGAGATCTCCCTCCTGATCTGCCGCCCGGTCGCCCCGGCCGTCCCCGGCCCCCTCCCC
The DNA here is from genome assembly GCF_044769305.1 of Streptomyces sp. NPDC090499. Taxonomy (NCBI): domain Bacteria; kingdom Bacillati; phylum Actinomycetota; class Actinomycetes; order Kitasatosporales; family Streptomycetaceae; genus Streptomyces; species Streptomyces sp. NPDC090499. The sequence continues at coordinate 491,566 of NZ_JBIVXP010000005.1, read as the reverse complement.
GTGATCTACCACGTGCACGGCGGCGGCATGGTGCTCGGCAACAACCGGGTGGGCGTGGACGTCGCGCTGGCCTGGGCGAAGGAGCTGGGCGCGGTGGTGGTGTCGGTGGAGTACCGGCTGGCGCCCGAGCATCCGCACCCGGCGCCGGTCGAGGACGTGTACGCGGGGCTGCTGTGGACCGCGGAGCACGCGAAGGAGATCGGCGGCGACCCGGAACGGATCGTGATCGCAGGCGCCAGCGCGGGCGGCGGCCTCACGGCGGCCCTGGCCCTCCTCCTGAGGGACCGTCAGGGTCCGTCCGTGATCGGCCAGATGCTGCTCTGCCCGATGCTCGACGACCGCAACGACACCCCCTCCAGCCACCAGATGAAGGGCCTCGGCGTCTGGGACCACACCTCCAACGAGACCGGCTGGACCGCCCTGCTCGGCGAGCGCCGGGGCGGCCCCGACGTCTCCCCCTACGCGGCTCCGGCCCGCGCCACCGACCTCACGAACCTCCCCCCGGCCTTCCTCGACGTCGGCTCCGCCGAGACCTTCCGCGACGAGACCGTCACCTACGCCTCCCGCATCTGGCAGTCCGGCGGCATCGCCGAACTCCACGTCTGGCCCGGCGGCTTCCACGGCTTCGACGGCTTCGCCCCCCAGGCCGCCATGTCCCAGTCGGCACGCGCGGCACACGTGGACTGGCTGCGACGGGTGCTGGCGCGCTGAGCGCCGGCCGGGCCCGCGGTCAACGCGGGCCCAGGCCCAGTTGCCCGCGGTAGGGCCGCCGTGGGCCTGCGGTGGCCGTGATGGCGGTGCAGGGGGTGTGGGTGGTGCAGGGGGCGGTCGGGGTGAGGAGGGTGTTGGCGGTGAAGTGGAGGTGCTGGGGGTCGCCGCAGTCGGGGGCGGGGGGCCAGGCTCCCGGGTAGGGGCGGCGGGCGAGCCAGGCGGGGACCTTGTCGTCCCAGTAGTTGGCGGTGTAGCGGATGTTGCGGACGGGGCGGTTGCCCCAGTTCTCGCTGCAGCCGCCGATGGAGGCGACGTAGTCGTGGACGACGTTGTCGCGGACGGTGATGCGGTTGCTGGAGTCGTCGGTGTAGATGCCGACGTTCCAGACGGCGCCCGGACTGTCGGTGACGACGTTGCGGGCGACCAGGGCGCCGTCGGCGTAGGAGGGGCCCTGGTCGCCGCGCAGGTAGATGCCGCCGCCGTCGGCCAGCAGGCGGTTGGTGGCGAAGACCCGGTTGCCGAGGATGCGGTTGCGGCGGGTCAGGCCGCGCAGGTCCTCGCTGGGGCCGGAGAGGATGCCGGTGTAGGGGACGTGGTCGACCTGGTTGTGCGCGATGAGGGTGTCCTGGGTGGCGCTGTTCCAGACGGCGGACGCGGCGCGGTACTCGGCGCCTATGTGGTGGATCCAGTTGTCCGTGATCCGGTTGCCCGCGTTCGTGCCGCGGGTGGCCGGCGGCAGGACGCCCAGCGTGATGCCGCCGTCGGAGATGTCCGTGAAGACGTTGCCGGTGACCGTGGTGTGCGAGGTCCCGGCGGTGAGGGTGAGGCCCTGGGCGCCCAGGTGGACGAAGCGGTTGCCGGTGAGGGTGACGCGGTCGGCGTACCGGAAGGTGACGTTGCCGGGGACGGTGTGGGCGGTGATGTCACCGGCCCGGCCCGGGCGCATGTACATGCTCCAGGCGGCGGCGAACCCGCCCGGTTCGTTCGGTGCCAGCCAGGTGGCGTGGGCGAACGTCAGACCGCGCAGGGTGAGGTCGTGGAGCGGGCGGGAGGCCGAGGTCCCGGTGCCGCTGAGCAGGGTCTGGAGGGTGGGGGCGACGACCTCGGTGCGGGTCATGTCCTCGCCCGCGCGGGGGCGGTGCAGGAGGGTGTGGTGGCCGGGGCGGGAGCGGTCCAGGTACCAGGTTCCGGGCCGGGTGAGGAAGTCGGGGGCGTTCTCGACGTCGTGGGTCCGGGTGAGGGCGTCCGCGCCGTAGAGGGACCGGGCCAGCCGCCAGCAGGGCTGGTCCATGGTGATGGTGGTCCTGGCGGGGGCGGATGCGGAGACCGCCTTCACCCCGCAGCGGCCTTCCACGTAGTCGTAGCGGTAGACGACTTCGAGGTCGGCGGGCCGGTGCCAGGAGAGGGGGAGCCTGCTGGTCGTGGTGTAGCCGGTGGCGGTCAGGGTGAGTCTGCCGGGCAGGGGTGCGCCGAGGGACGCGCGTGGCGCCCGGCGGCCGTCGACGTAGAGCTGGCGGGTCTCCAGGCCGCCCACGTCGGCGCGCCAGACTCCGGGGCGGCCGGGGTCGGGGCGCCAGCCGGTGACCGGTCGGCCGCCGCTGAGGGTGACCGGTTCCTGGTGCGCGGTGCCGTAGCCGTATGCCTGGTAGACCACCCGGTGCCCGTGCCGGCCGGAGTCGGCGGGGGTCAGGCGGAGGGGGGCGGTGAGGCGGTAGGTGCCGCCGCGCAGGTTCACCGTGACGTCCGAGGTCATGTGCGGGGCGACGGCCCGTACCGCGCGCTGGGCGCGGGCCGGGGTGGCGAAGGGGTGGTCGAAGGTGCCGGGCCCGTGGTCGTCGCCCCACGGGGCCACGTAGAGCCGGGTGGGTGGTGGGTGGTGCGGGGCCGGTGCGCCGGCCGTCGATGCGAGTGCGGCCGCCACGGCCAGGGCGGCGGCCGCACTCCCCCGTGCTGTCCTCACGTCTCGTACCTCCCGCTCGTCGGTTCGACCCCATCGTCGGGCGGGAGTGGTGACGGGCGCGTCGGCCGATCGTCTGTGTGCGGGCGTCCATCGTCCACGCCTCGGCACCTTTGGTCGCCGTTCACGCGTCAGAAGGAGGCGGAGCGGGGCCGGGACTCAACCCCCGTTCGCCGACGCCTTCTTGATCGCCTCCCTGATCCTGGAGTAGGTGCCGCAGCGGCAGACGTTCTCGATGGCGTCGATGTCGGCGTCCGTCGGGTGCGGGGTGCGTTTCAGGAGGGCGGCGGCCGCCATGATCTGGCCGGGCTGGCAGAAGCCGCACTGGGCCACGTCGCAGTCCAGCCAGGCCTGTTGGACGGGGTGCAGGGTGTCGCCGTCGGCCAGGCCCTCGATGGTGGTGACCGTGCGGTCCGCGCAGTCCGCGACCGGGACCGTGCACGGCTGGATCTCCTCGCCGTCGAGGTGGCTGGTGCAGGCGCGGCAGACGCCCACCCCGCAACCGTACTTGGGGCCGGTGACGCCGAGCAGGTCGCGCAGGACCCAGAGGAGGGGCATGTCGGCGGGGGCCTCGACCGTCACCGGTCTGCCGTTGAGGACGAAGGAATACGAACGCATCGGTGCCTTCTGGGAGTCGGGAAGGGCTGCGGTCAGAAGTCGAGGGGGAAGCTGCGGGGCTTCCGGCCGGTGGCGCGGGCGTAGGCGTTGGCGACCGCGCCCGCCGCCGCGGGGACGCCGAGTTCGCCCGCGCCGCCCGGATCGCCGCCGGACGGGATGATGTGGGCCTCGAACTCCAGCGGGGCGTGCCGCTGGCGGGCGTAGTGGAAGTCGGCGAAGCTGCCCTCGCGGACCGCGCCGCGGTCGATGTGCAGCCCGGCGCGCAGCACGGTGGAGATGCCGTCGACGGCGGTGCCCATGAGCTGTGCCTCCAGGCCGCGCGGGTTGACGGCCGTACCGACATCGGCGGCCATCACCACCTTGGTGACCCGGGGGTTCTTCGGGTCGGTGGCGTCGATCTCGGCCAGGCAGGCGACGGCCGACCCGTACTCCTCGTGGACGGCGACGCCCTGCGCGGTGCCCGCCGGCATCCGCCGCCCCCAGCGCCCGGCGGCGGCCGCCTTGGCGAGGACGGCCTGTACCGCCTTGCTGCGCAGGGTGGTACGGCGGAAGGCGACCGGGTCCCGGCCCAGCGCGCGGGCGATGTCGTCGACGACGATCTCCTCCGCCGTACGCATGGTCCCGGAGTCCACCGAGCGCCAGGCGCCGAGCGGCACCGGCAGTTCGATGCCGCCCGAATCACCGCCCACCCGGCCGAAGTTGTACAGCCCGCTGTCGCTGGGCAGCGGCCGTACCGCACCGGACTTCGCGGTCAGGCCCTGCTCGTCGGAGGACTCCCCCACCGAGGCCGACATGTGCTGGAAGGCCACCACCCGGCCGCCGGCGACGCTGGCCCGGATCCGGTGGTGGTCGGCGGGGCGCATCCTGCCGTGCCGGATGTCGTCGTTGCGGCTCCACATCAGCCGCACGGGCCGGCGGGCCGCCTTCGAGACGAGCGCCGCCTCGGTCGCCTGGTCGAAATTGAGCCGCCGCCCGAACGAGCCGCCGCCGCGCGTCACATGGACCCGTACGGCGGTCTTCGACAGCCCCAGCAGGTCGGCGACGGTCTCCCGGGCCTCCATCGGGGTCTGGGTGGCGAACCACAGCTCGGCCCGGTCGGAGCGGACGTCGGCGACGGCCGTGAGCACCTCCATCGGGGCATGGCTGACGAACGCGAACGCGAACTCGCCCTCGATCTGCGTCGATCCGCGCGGCGGGGTGCCGAGCCGGGGCACCGCGGCCCGCAGCCGGGCGCGGATCTCCTTGTCGGACAGGGGCGCGAGCGGGCCGTCGGCCCAGGTGATCCGCAGTGCGTCCCGGGCCTGGAAGGCATGGTGGAAGGTCTCCGCCACGACGGCGACCCCGCCCGGGATCCGCACCACCGCGTGGACGCCGGGCAGGGCGCGGGCCGCCGTGTCGTCGAGGGAGACCAGCTTGCCGCGCAGGGTCGGCGGCCGGGCCACCACGGTCGGCTTCGCGCCCGCCACCGCGAGGTCGCCGGCGTACTTCGCGGCGCCGGTGACGATGTCCCGGGCGTCGATCCTGGTCGTCGGCCTCCCGATCACCCGGTGCCGGGAGGCCGGCTTGGGCTTGCTCGACACGTCCGGGTGCCGGATCCGGGCGGCGCTCGCGGTGAGGGAGCCGAAGGTGGCCGTCCGGCCGTCCCGGGCCACGACCCGGGTGTTCCAGGTGCGCAGGGTGTGCGCGGGCAGCCGCCAGCGGCGGGCGGCCGCGGTCACCAGCCGGGCCCGCGCGGTGGCGGCCAGCTGCCGGGCCGGACCGTACAGCGAACTGACCGAGCTGGACCCCCCGGTGTACTGGTTGCCCTTGCTGCGGGCGTCGGCGAGCGGGATCCGGACATCGGCGAGGCGGGCGTCCAGCTCCTCGGCGATCATCATGGCGACGGCGGTGGTGATGCCCTGGCCGACCTCGACGCGGGGCAGCCGTACGACGACCTCGTTGGCCGCGGTGACCTCCAGGACGAGCATCTCCTCGTCGGTACCGGTGACCAGGACATCGGGGGCCGCGGTGGCGCCGTCGGCCCGCGGGGTGTCGCAGCCGAGCGGGGCGGCGACCGTGAGGGTGGTCGCGGCCACCGTGTACACCATGAATCGCCGGCGGGACGGTCCGGCGGCGGCCCGCGGGGGCTCGTTGCGGTCCAAGCGGGGCTCCTGTCGGTCGGTTCCTGTGCCGGCGCTGTGGGCCGCCGGGTCTCGACAGCTAGGAGGGACGGGGGCGGGCACGGGTTGCCTGCCGTGCCGGGCTCTCCTCGCCGTACGCCGGATGGCGCATCATGGCGGTATGAAAGAGCTGGCGGGGCGGCTGGCCGCGGTGGACCCGGATGCCGGGGCCGCCGTCGCGGTCATCGCCTACTTCGACCGGCTGGCCGAGACCCGGGCCGGTCTGGAGGCGCTGGTGCGCGGGGCCGCCGTGCTCGCCGGGTGCCCGGCGCGGCTGGCGGACGAGGAGCGGCGGGTCCGGGTGCGGGTGGAGCCGGACGGACGGCGGACGGACGTGGCGGGCGCGCCCGAGCCCGGGTGGCCGGGTACCCCGCTGGTGCCGGGCGGGCCGCCCGCGCTGTGGCTGGAGCGGGCCGGGGCCGACGGTCCGAGCGTCGTCGACGCGGTGATCCTGGAGCGGGCCTCGGCGGCCGTGCGCTCCGTCCTCGACCGCACCCGGGGGCGGGCCCCGGGGCCGCCGGTGGACGACCCCGCGCTGGTCGAGACGGTCCTGGACGCCGGTGCACCGCTGCCGGCCCGGCTGCACGCGGCCCGCAGGCTCGGCCTGGACACCGGCGACCCGGCGGCGCGCTTCCGGGCGGTGGCGATGGCCGACGGACCACCGCGGATCGTGACCGACGGGCCGCAGCGGAGCACCACCGACCGGACGTCCCGGAGCACGGCCGACGGGCCGCACCGGATCGCGGCCGACCGGACGTCCCGGACCGTGTCCGACGGACTGCCGGCAGTGCAGCCGACGGGACGCGCGGGCGTGGGGACGGCCGTGGCCGTCGCGGACCTCCCCCGGTCCTGGGCGGCGGCCCGCACCGCGCTGCGGTTCACCTCCGACGGCGGCGCACAGGAGCCCGGCGGCCCGCCCGTCGTGCACGCCGACGAGCTGGGCGGGGTCGCGCTGCTCGCCGAGCTCGTCGTGCCCGGCGCGGAACCGGCGCCGGACGTCCGCGCGGTGCGGGCCGCCGCGGCCGACGCGCCCTGGATGCTGCGCACGCTGCACGCGGTCGCGTCGACGGCGAGCCTGCGGGCGGCGGCCGCCGACGTCAACGTCCATCACTCCACGCTCCAGGACCGGTTGACGCACGCCGAGCATCTGCTGGGCTGGTCGGTGCGCACCCCGCAGGGCCGGTTCCGGCTCCAACTGGCCCTCACCATGCATCACCTGATGGAACGCCAATGAGGGTCAGTAGACGTCCCGGACGTAACGCCGGTCCGCCGCGAGCTGCTTGACGTACACGGTCGCCTCGTCCTCGGTCAGTCCGCCGTGCACGGTGGCGATGTCCTTCAGAGCCCGGTCGACGTCCTTGGCCATCCGGGAGGCGTCGCCGCAGACGTAGAAGTGGGCGCCGTCCCGGAGCCAGGACCACAGCAGCGGGCCGTGTTCGCGCATCCGGTCCTGGACGTAGACCTTGGCACGCTGGTCGCGGGAGAAGGCGGTGTCGAGGCGGCTCAGGGTGCCGTCGGCGAGCAGGGCGGTGAGCTCCTGCTCGTAGTAGAAGTCGGTGGCCCGGTGCTGTTCGCCGAAGAACAGCCAGTTGGGGGCGCGGTGGCCGCGGGCGCGGCGTTCCTCCAGGAAGCCGACGAACGGCGCCACGCCGGTGCCGGGGCCGACCATGACCATGGGGGTCGCCGGGTCGGCGGGCGGCCGGAAGTGCGGGGAGCGCTGGACGTGCACCGGCACCGGCGTGCCGGGTTCGGCGTCGGCGAGGAACGGCGAGCAGACGCCCTGCCGGGGCCTGCCGTGCAGGTTCTCGTAGCGGACGACGGAGACGGTGAGCGAGACCTGGTGGGGGTCGGTCAGCGGGCTGGACGAGATGGAGTACAGGCGGGGCTGGAGCCTGCCGAGGACGCCCGCCCATTCCTGGGCGCCGGCCCGGACCCCGAACTCGGCGACGACGTCGACCGCCTGGCGGCCCCAGGACCACCTGGCCAGCTCGTCCTTGTTGTCGGGGCGCAGCAGCTTCCGCAACTCGCGCGGGTCACGGGTGCGTTCGGCGGCGAAGCGGAGCAGGTCCGGGGTGACGCGGGTGATGTCCAGGTGGCGGGAGAAGGCCTCGGCGAGGGAAACCTCACCGGCTCCGCCGACCTCCACGCCGGTTGCGCCGTCGAGGCCGGTGACGTCCAGCCATTCCGTCACCAGGGCACGGGAGTTGAGCGGACGGACGCCGAGCGCGTCGCCCGCCTCGTAGACCAGCGGGGTCTGGCTGTCGCGGGTGTCGAAGGTGAAGCGGCGCACCTCCTTCCCGGCGCCGGGCAGGCTGAGCAGCCGGTTGCCGACGAGCCGGGCGGTGGTGGGGGCGGGGCGCCGGGACCTGGCGGGCGGGGGAGCGGGGGCCGCCGCGGCGGAGGACGGGGGCTCGTCGTCGAGCGCGGTCAGCACCTGGTCCAGCCAGGCCTCCGCCTGGGTCCCGTAGTCCGGTTCGCAGTCGGTGCGCGGCGCGATCCGGACCGCGCCGAGCTCGTCCAGCCGGCTGTCCAGGCGCCGCCCGTACCCGCAGAAGTCGTCGTAGCTGGAGTCGCCGAAGGCCAGCACGGCGTACCGGCGGCCTTCGAGGCGTCCGGCGTCGAGGGCGGCGAGGCCGTCCCAGAAACCGGCGCCGTTGTCGGGGGCTTCGCCGTCACCGAAGGTGCTGGTGATCAGGAGCAGGTCGGCGCCCGCGGGCAGGGCGGCCGGGTCGGCCTGGTCCATGGCGACGAGGGAGGCCGCGTGGCCGCCCGCGGTGAGGCGCTCGGCGGTGGCGGCGGCGAAGTCCTCGGCGTTGCCGGTCTGCGAGGCCCAGAGGACCACCACCTGGCGGCCGGGCGCCTGCGCCGTCACGGTCGCCGCGGCGGACCGGGAGTACATGCCGGCGAGGGTGCCGTTGACCCACAGGGCGTGCTCGGGGCTGAACGGCGCGTCCGGCGGCAGCACGGGGACGCCGGGGGCACCGACCGGGACACCGGCGAGGAAGCCGACCAGGTACTGCCGTTCCGGTGCCGTGAGGACCGGCGGCGGGGCGGGGTCGAGGCCGAACACCGAGGCGGCGGAGGGCGGCGGCACAGCCGTGGGCGGGACGGCGGCGGCAACGGGTACGTCGACGGCGGCCGGGGTCTCTTCGGCACCGGGCACCTGCACGCTCACCGGCGTGGCCACCTTGGTCAGCGACACCGCGCACACCTTCAGCTCGGGCTGGAACGACAGGGGGTCCACCGCGTCGCTGGTCACGGCGTTGACGCTGAGGTACTCGCCGAACAGGTCGTTCCAGTGGAAGGGCGCGAAGCAGGAGCCGGGCAGCACCCGGTCCGTGACGACCGCGGGCAGCACCGCCCGGCCGCGCCGCGAGGCCACCTCCACCGAGTCGCCGTCGGCGAGCCCGAGCGCGGCCGCGTCCTCGGGGTGGACCTCGACGAACGGACCGGGGTTGAGCCGGTTCAGCTTGGCGACCTTCGCGGTCTTGGTCAGGGTGTGCCACTGGTGCTGGAGGCGGCCGGTGTTCAGGACGAACGGGTAGTCGTCGTCCGGCATCTCGGCGGGTTCGAGGTGCGGCCTGGCGTGGAAGACGGCGCGTCCGGAGGCGGTGGCGAAGGTGAGGGAACCGTCGGCGTTCACGTACCGGACGGGGTTGCGGTCGGGTCCTTCGGCGCTGGCGGCCGGCCACTGGACGGGGGTGGTGCGCAGCCGGTCGTAGGTGACGCCCCGCAGGTCGTAGCCGGTCTGCGGGTTGTGGAAGCGCTTGATCTCCTCGAAGATCTCCTCCGCACTGTCGTAGGAGAAGCCGTCCTCGTACCCCATCGCGCGGGCCACGCCGGCGATCAGCCGCCAGTCGGCGGTGGCCTCGCCGGGCGGGTCGGCGGCGGGGCGGGCGAGGGTGAGGTTGCGCTCGCTGTTGACGAGGACGCCCTCGGTCTCGGTCCACAGGGCGGCGGGCAGGACGACGTCGGCGTAAGCGTTGGTCTCGGTGTCGGTGAAGACGTCCTGGGTGACGACGAACTCGGCGGCCTCCAGGCCTTCGATGACGGTCCTGCGGTTGGCGACAGAGGCGACCGGGTTGGTGCAGATGATCCAGCAGGCCTTGATCTCGCCGTCCGCCATCTTCCGGAACATCTCCACCGTGCCCTTGCCGACGCCGTCGGCGCGGATCGAGCCGGGCGCCAGCCCCCACTGCTCCTCGACGAACGCCCGGTCGGCGTCGACGAGCACCGACCGCTGGCCGGGCAGGCCCGGTCCCATGTACCCCATCTCCCGGCCGCCCATGGCGTTGGGCTGGCCGGTGAGGGAGAACGGGCCGCTGCCGGGGCGGCAGATCTTCCCGGTGGCGAGGTGCAGGTTGACCAGGGCGTTGGTGTTCCAGGTGCCGTGCGTGGACTGGTTGAGGCCCATGGTCCAGCAACTGGTCCACTCCCCCGCCTCGCCGATCAGCCGGGCCGCCGCGCGCAGGTCGGCCTCGGGGATGCCGGTGATCTCGGCGACCGTCGCGGGCGGGTAGTCGGCGAGGAACTCCGGCATCGCCTCCCAGCCCTCGGTGTACGCGGCGACGAACTCGGGATCGGTGTGCCCGTTCTCGTACAGCAGGTGGAGCAGGCCGTTGAGCAGGGCGAGGTCGGTGCCGGGCCGGACCTGGAGGAAGAGGTCGGCCTTGGCGGCGGTGGCGGTACGGCGCGGGTCGACGACGATCAGCTTCGCGCCCGCCTTCACCCGGTCCATCAGGCGCAGGAAGAGGATGGGGTGACAGTCGGCCATGTTGGCGCCGATGACCAGGAAGACATCCGCCTTGTCGAGGTCCTGGTACGAGCCGGGCGGGCCGTCGGCGCCGAGCGAGAGCTTGTAGCCGGTACCCGCGCTGGCCATGCACAGCCGGGAGTTGGACTCGATGTTGTTGGTGCGGAGCCAGCCCTTGGTGAGTTTGTTGGCGAGGTACTGGGCCTCCAGGCTCATCTGACCGGACACGTAGAGGGCGACCGCGTCCGGGCCGTGTTCGTCGACGATCGCGCGCAGCCGCCGCGCGGTCTCGGCGACCGCCGCGTCCACGGCCGACGGCACCGCCTCCGCGCCCCGCTCGGGCCGCAGCAGGGCGGTGGTCAGACGGCCGGGGGCGGCAAGCATGTCGGCGGTGGTGGCGCCCTTCGTGCACAGCCGGCCGAAGTTCGCCGGGTGCTCCTTGTCGCCGGACGCCTTCAGGACGGTACGGCGGCCGTCCGGGCCCCCGACGTCCAGGACCATGCCGCAGCCGACCCCGCAGTACGCGCAGACGGTCCGCACCCTGCGGGTGTCGGTGCTGCGCGAGTCCGGCGCGGCCACGGGCACCCCTCCTGTTCCTGCTGGTCAGCCTCTTCCGTCCGGTCCCGACGGTAAGCACGGCTGATTACACCGGCGTCACCGCTCCCGATCAACGGGGGTTAAGGCCGCCGCACAGCCCCGCTCCGGGCGATGTGAGCGAAGGCGCCCGCGACACCCGGCCGGAGCGGTCCCGGGATGCGCCGTGCCGGGACCTGTTGCACGATGAGGGCGGCCGAGGGAGGGGGCAGGCAAGGGGGACCGGGTGGACAGGGACACCTCCTCACGACGACGGGCCGCACCGGCGCCGCCGATCACACCGACGGCACCGGCCGCCCGGGACACACCGAGGTCACCGGGGGCGCGGGACACCCCGAAGCCGCCGGTCGCGCCCCTCGCGCGGGGCACACCCGCTCCGGCCGATGCGGACGCACCACCCCCCGCCCGCATCGGCTACGTCGACATGCTGCGCGGCATCGTCGAGGACGCGGCCGTGGGCTTCGCCGTGCTCGGCACCGATCTGCGCTACCTCTACGTCAACCCGCACATGGCCCGCGCCACGGGCCTGCCCGCCGCCGCCTACCTGGGCCGCACGCAGCGCGAGGTGCTGCCGCACCTGCAGCGGCCCGACCAGGTGCTGCGGGACGTCATCCGCGACGGACGGCCCCGCGAGGCCGTCGTCACCGGACGCACCTGGGTGGACTCGCCGTACCAGGTCCGGGAGTGGCGGTGCGTCTACCACCGGCTCGTGGACCGCACGGGCCGGGTGGTGGGCGTGGCCGCGGTGGGCCTGGAGATCAGCGAGCCGCAGCAGTACGTGTACGAGCTGGAGCGCGCCCACCGGCGGCTGGCGCTGCTGGACTCGGCCGCGTCCCGGATCGGCACCGGCACCGATGTCGCGGGGACCTGCCGGGAGCTGGCGGAGTTCGTCGTACCGGAGCTGGCGGACGCCGCCGGGGTGGAGCTCACTCCGCCGGATACCGTCTCGGCGCGGCGGACGCCGACCCGGCTCGCGGCGTACGCCACGCGCCCCGGGCTGGTCACCGGGCTTGCGGCCCTGGACGCGCGCGGCGACCTGGTCGGCTGGCCGCGCGGCACCGGGACCCGGCGGAACCTGGCGGCGGGCCGGATCTGGCGGCGGAACGCGATCACCGCGGCGCAGTGGCGGTCGCTGGTCCCGCGCTGGGCACCCGCCCAGGCATGTCTGACCGCGCGGGTCCACTCGGTGCTCCTCGCCCCCCTGGTCTCGGACGGCCGGGTGCTCGGCATCCTGCTGCTGGCCCGTGCCGGGGACTCCGCGCCGTTCTCGAACGAGGACGCCACGGTGGCCCGCGAACTGGCCGCCCGCGCCGCCCGCGCCCTGGACCGCGCGGTCCGCTTCGAACGCGAGCACACCATGGCCCTGGAGCTGCAGCGGGCGCTGCTGGCCGAGCCCGGCCAGTTGCGCCGGCACGGCGGTGTGGAGACCACCGGCCGCTACCGTCCCGCCGACGACGGCTCGCTGATCGGCGGCGACTGGTACGACGTGCTGGCCCTGCCGGACGGCCGCACGATGCTGGTCATCGGGGACGTGATGGGCCACGGGGTGGACGCGTCGGTGGCGATGAGCCACTACCGTTCGACGCTGCGCGCGCTGGCCCTCGCGGGGCTCTCGCCGCGCCGCATCCTGCAGCACGCGGACCGCATGGTCGCCGACTCCGGCTTCGAACGGGTGGCCACCTGCTTCCTCGCGCTCGGCGACGTGGACGTCGCCACCCTCACCTACGCCAGCGCCGGCCACCTGCCGCCCGTCTGGCTCAGCCCGCAGGGCGAGATACAGCTGGTCCCGGTGCCGGTCGGCCCGCCTCTGGGCAGCGGGCTCGGCCGGTACGAGCAGCGGGTCACCCCGGAGCGCGGCGGGGTGCTGCTCCTGTACACGGACGGCCTCGTGGAGCGGCGCGGCGAGGACATCGACTGCGGTCTGGCCCGGCTGACGGGGCTCTCGCTGTGCCCCACCGATCCGCTGGACAAGATCCTCGACACGGTCCTCGCGCACCTCGCCGCCGGCTCCGAGGACGACATCGCGCTGCTCGCGGCCCGCGCGGTACGCGGCTGAGCACACGACCGCACGCCGGGGTACGCGCCCGCCGTGCCTCCGGCAGCCTTGTGACACCGCCGTGCGTCGCTCGTTCACCGCCAGGGAAACGATCAGCAGTGAGGACCGGGTATGCGGCACGAGGAGAACGGCACGGCGGCCGCCGTGGAGCAGGCGCTGCGGGACTGGCTGTCCCGGGACGCCGAGGGTCCGCTCACGGAGGTGCACCGCTGGGCGCTCCATCCGCCGGGCAAGCTGCTGCGGCCGGTGCTGCTGCTGGAGTCGGCGGCGGCGGTGGGCGGGGTCTACGAGCGGGTCATGCCCGCCGCGGTCGGGGTGGAGCTGGTGCATGTGGCGAGCCTGCTGCACGACGACATCCTCGACGAAGACCAGTTGCGCCGCGGCAAGCCGTCGGGGCATGCCAGGTTCGGGCCGGGCGCGGCCGTGCTGGGCGGTGACGCGCTGATGTTCGCGCTGTTCGAGCAGGTGGTGGAGTGCGGCCGGCGCGGGGTGCCGGAGGCGGCCGTGAACCGGGCCGTGGGCCTGCTGGCGCGGGCCGGCCGGCGGATGGCGCAGGGGGTGGCCCGCGAACTGGATCCGGGCCGGGCACCGGACGCGGTCGGCGGGTATCTGGAGATGGTCCGGCTGAAGACGTCGGCACTGCTGAGCGCGTGCTGCGCGGCGGGCGCGGTGCTGGGCGGCGGATCGCCGGGGCAGGTGCGGGCGCTGGCCGGGTACGGCGAGGCGCTCGGGGTGGCGTTCCAGATCCGTGACGACCTGCTGCCGTACGGCCCGGAGGCCGGGCGGGAGGGCAAGCCCGCCGACAGCGATCTGCGCAACGACCGGCCCAGCCTGCCCCTGCTGCTGGCCGGGCCGGTCGCGCGGGATCCGGAGAAGGTGGGGCGGGTGCTGGTGGAGACGGGCGCGCTGGCGGAGTGCACGCGGCTGGCGCGCAGCCATGTGGAACGGGCCTGCCGGGAGCTGGACGCGCTGCCGCCGGGCCCGCACCGGGCCGCGCTGTGCCGGACGGCCGAGGTGCTGGCACCCGGGCCGTGGCGCGCGGGCGGTGCCGGTTGACGGCGGCCCGGCGGTCCGCCCATCTGGAGACGCTGCGCCCCTACGACCTTGTGGTCGCCCCGGTCGTCACCGCGCTCGGCGCCGTGCTGGCCGGCCCCGCCGTCCCGCCCTGGCGGCTGCTGCCGGCGGGCGTGCTCGGGCTCACCGCGTGTGCCGGGGCGCTCTACACCGCCGACTACCTCACCCGGCACGAGGACGGGCGGACCAAGCCGCACCGCCCGATCCCCTCCGGACGTCTGCCGGCCGCCGTCGCACGCCGGTGCGCGGTCCTGCTGTGGCTGGCGGCGTTCGTCCTGGCCACGCTGGTCAACTGGCGTTCCCTGCTCTTCGTCGGCCTCGCGGTCCTCGCCCAGGACGCCTACGGGCGGTGGCTGAAGAACCGGGGGCTGTGGGGGGACGCGGCCGTCGGCTTCTCGGGCTGGTCGTGCCCGCTGCTCGCCGGGGCCTGCTGCACCGCGCCCTGGCCCCCCGCGCACCTGGCGGCGCCCGCGCTGCTGCTGAGCGTGCAGGGCACCCTCGGGAATCTGCTGCTCGCCGTCGACGACCGCCCGCACGACCTGCGCGCGGGCTGCCGCACCCTGCCGGTACGGCACGGCCCCGACCGGGCGTGGACCGTGCTGACCGCGCTGGCGGTGGCCGAGTACGCCGGGGCGCTGCTGCTGCCGGTCCGGGCCGGGCCGCGTACCGCACCGGTGTTCCTGCTGCTGGTCCTGTCGGCCGCGGCCACGGCCGCCGCGGTGCTCGTCACCGTGCGGCGGCGTGCGGACCGGGCCGTCGAACTGCACATGTACGAGCGGGTGCTGCTGCCGGCGGCCCTGTGGGCGCTGACCGGCGAGGCCTTCGTGGCCGTGGCGGTCGCGGCGGTCTCGGCCGGGGTGCTGCGCCTGACGTCCCGGCCGATGCTGCGCCCCGCGCCGTACGAGGAGGGCGGCGCGGTCGGTACGTGACGCTCAGCCGCCGGTCCCGGTCACGGGTTCAGTCGTAGGTGAGGACCATGCGGAAGCGCGCGGCCCCGGTGAGCATCTTCTGGTACGCCTCGTCCGCCTGCTCCAGGGATGCGGTCTCGATCGTCGGGCGGATGCCGTGCAGGGCGCTGAACTCCATGGTGTCCTGCACGTCCTGCGCGGTGCCGGACGGGTGGCCGCGGACCACCCGTGCGGCCATGAGCAGCTGGAGCGGGCTGATCCCGAGCGGCTCGGGGTCGATGCCGATCACCACCAGCTCACCCCGGGGTCCCAGCCCGTCCACGGCCGCCGAGATCGCCTCGGAGTTGCCCGCGGTGGCGAGCACGACCCTGGCGCCGCCGAGCGACTGCAGGGCCTCCGCGACCGGGGTCGCGGCCGTGGAGTCGACGTAGTGGTGGGCACCGAGCTGCTTGGCGAAGTCGGCCTTCTCGGCGCCGCGGGCGACGGCCACCGTCTCGAAGCCCATGGCCACCGCGTACTTCACGCCGAGGTGGCCGAGTCCGCCGAGGCCGACGACGGCGACCAGGTCACCGGGCTCGGCCGGGCTGCGGCGCAGGCCGTTGAAGGTGGTCACGCCCGCGCAGCCCAGGGGCGCCGCGTCGGCCGAGGTCAGCCCGTCAGGGATGCGGGCCAGGGCGTCGGCCGGCGCGATCACCTGCTGGCCGAAGCCGCCGTCGTAGGACCAGCCGGGCACCTTCAGGTTCTCGCAGAGGATGAAGTCGCCCTGGCGGCAGGGCTTGCAGTGGCCGCAGCTGCCGCCGAACCAGCCGACTCCCACCCGGTCGCCGATCCGCCAGCCCCAGTCCTCGATGCCCTCGCCGAGTTCCTCGATCCGCCCGGCGATCTCGTGGCCGGGCACCACGGGGAACGTGACACCGGGCAGTGCGGCGGTGACGAAGAAGGTGTCGCTGTGGCAGACGCCGCAGGCCTCCACGGCGATCCGCACGTGGCCGGGGCCCGGCCTCGGCACCTCCCGTTCGACGATCTCGAAAGGCCCGCCCAGGGCGGTCACCTGCGCGACTCGGTAGGTACTCATGCGTCTCTCCCGGAACGGGTACGACGGGTAGGGTCCGAAGCCCCCTCACCCAGCACACCAGCTCCGGGCGGATCGCGCGCGTCGAGCCCCCGCGTCACGGGTGCGGGCCGGTGGGGGCTCGTCGCGCAGTTCCTCCCCCAGCCTTCGGCCGGGGGTGCCCCCAGCGCCCCTGAAGGGGCGCCGGGAAGGCCTGGTGATCAGCCTGATCAGGAGGTGATGCCGTTGTACTGGTCCCAGGTGTAGGCGAGGTCCGGTGCGGAGGGCTTGCCGGGCCAGTTGAAGTAGTCCCAGACGAGTTCGGCGGGGTTGGTGGCGAGGTAGCCCCGGCCGGGCAGGTCGTCGCCGTCGTCCCAGGCCCAGGGCGGGTTGGCCGCGTCGGTGTCGCAGGCGCCGTTGGCCGGGCCGAGGACCCCGCCGGCGCCGCACTTGGCTCCGTAGGGGTTGGAGCTGTCGTCGCCCGCGAAGTTGTTCGGCGTCGCGAAGAGCGTGGTGAGGGTGCGGTCGGCCCACATGCCGTTCGCGGCGAAGACGTCGGTCAGGGCGTACTGCACGTCGCGGTCGTTGGAGCCGGAGGGCACCTCGGCGGTGGCGCCGGGGTAGTAGACGATGCCGTCGCCGCTCGCGTACTGGCTGCGCTCCTGGGACAGGTAGCCCTCGGCCCAGGCGGCGTGGGTGTTGGGCTGCTGGGTGGTGAACGGGCGGCCGTGGCCGTCGTCGTGCGGGTCGCCCTGGAGCTTCAGTGTGCCGTCGACGCTCTCCTGGCCGCTGGTGAAGTCGCTGCCGGCGGGCACCCAGGAGTAGAAGTTGCTGTGCGCGACCGTGATCGCGGCCTTCAACTGACCGTGCGCGGAGCCGTCGTTGGCCACGACGACCAGGACGCCCTCGGCGTCGTTCTCGTGCTCGGTCAGGTCCTCCTGGTAGTTGTCGAGGACGCCGTCCGACCAGTCGCGCGGGTGGAAGTACGTGTACAGCAGGTAGGAGAAGGACGGGGTCTGGACGACCGAGTAGTAGACGTGCGCCGCGAGCGGGAACTGGCTGGTGTTCTCCCAGTTGTTGCGGCCGTTGAGGTCGCCGTCGTAGTCGTAGGACGTGATGTAGTCGGACTTGCCGCCGAGCGCGGTCTCGCCGGTGGAGTCGACGTCCTGGAAGTTGACCGGGGCCCACCACTGGGCGAGGGCGGCGCGGTCAGCGGCGGCGTCCGCGTGGGCCGCGGTCGGCTGGGTGAGGCCGGCGGCGCAGACGGCGGCGAGGGCGGCCGACACGGCGAGGGATCTGCGTCGGGTCAGAGGCACACGGAAACGGTGGGGGCGGCTGGTTGCCACGGTTCCTCCGGGGGGCGGCGAAAGGAACCGGCACGTCGGTGAAGTCGACGTGCCGGTACGGGAGTTGACGCATGTTCCGGTGGTGCGTGTGATGCCGCGCGTACGATACAGCGCGGCACGGGTGGCCCGGCAGTGCCTCAGCAGGTGATGGTGCCCCTGCGCAGCGCGTGACCGCTGTCGTTGCTGTCGTCGGACCACCACACCGGCTTGGTACCGCCGCTGCACGCGTCGGCGCCGGAGACGGCGAAGCCCTCGTTGTTGTAGTTGTCCATGCCGGACGGGCGGTTGTAGATCGCGGTGGTCGCGAAGACTCCGGAGGAGTTGATCTGCATGGTGCGGTGCTGGCCGGAGCAGGTGTCGTCGCAGACCACCCAGAGGCGGGACGTCTGCGGCTCCCACTGGAGCTCCATGACACCGGCCATGCCGCTGCTGAGGGACGCGACGCGGGTGTAGGTGCCGCCGTCCTTGAGGACGTAGCCGTAGATCATGCCGGTGCCCTCGACGCCGACGAAGAACACCCCGCCGGTGTGCGAGCCGTAGTTCGCCGGGTTGTAGGCGGCGCCGGTCGAGGCGTCCTTGAACCCGGCGGCGGTCAGGGTGGCGTCCGGGACCCAGGTGATGCCCTCCAGGCCGAGGTTGGAGCCCACCGACGGCAGGTCGGAGGTCAGGTTCCACTCGGTGGAGGCGGAGATCGTGGTGGCGGTGCCGCTCACGTCGTACTTGAGGACGGAGAGCCGGCTGGTGCCGGAGGAGTCCGCGTTGCGCTCACTCGACACGAAGACGCCCCCGGCGGAGCCGGAGCCGGTCAGCGTGACACCCTCGTCGTCGGGTGTGCCCGAACCACCGGGGAACTTCAGCGTCTTGCCGGACGTCCAGCCGTTGGCGGTGTCGGCCTTCCAGGCGGTGGAGCCGTTGGGCACCAGCCGCCACAGCTTGCCGCTGTTCTGCGCCGCCCAGAGCACGCTCCCCTCCTGGTAGAGGCCGCTCATGTCGGAGCCGAAGGCGTTCTTGGTGTCGGCGGTGGCGACGGAGCTGCCGCCCGGCCACCCGGTCGCCGAAACGCCGCCGGTGCCGCAGTCGTTGGCGGCGCCGAGGGTCAGCGCGGCGGAGCCGAAGGCACCGGTGCCGTCGGGGCAGCGCGACCACGAGGGGTCGGAGTGCTCGGTCCAGCTGAAGCTGTCGACCAGCGTGGTGCCGTCCGCGAGGTAGAGGCGCGCCTCGTCGTCGGAGCCCAGGCCGAAGGCGTTGTGCACGTCGAAGGCGACGAATCCGCCGGGCGCAAGGCTGGTGCCGGAGGCTATCGCGTACTTGGAGCTGTTGTTGTCGTCCCGGAGGATCCAGCCGGAGAGGTCCACCGTGGCGGTGCCCTTGTTGTAGAGCTCCACGGAGTCGTTGACGTCCCCGGTGGTCACCACCTCGTTGATCCGGATGTCGTCGGCCGCCGCCGCGTGGGCGGGGGACGCCGTCAGGGCACCGACGGCGAGCGTCGGTCCGGCGACGGCGACGAGCAGAACACGGAGGCTGCGACGCCACCGGCGAGCACGTGATTCGGTCACGAAATCCGTCCTGGGGTTTCGTTGTGACAGGCCGCCAGGACCTTTCCTGCGCAGCCCGAACGGCCGCCTTCGCGCAGGTGAGGGGGTTATGAACGGTCGGTGAGCGAACCGCCGAGATCGACCGGGGACGGTCGGTGGTGGCCGGAGGCCTCATCGGTCAGGCCGCGCTGACCCGCCTGTGCTGACGGCTTGTCGGCGATTCTTCGCAGGGCATGGATGACGCTGCCGAGGTGCCCGCGGGCGGCCTGTTCGGCGGCGACCGGGTCACGGCCGCAGACCGCGTCGATGATCGCGAGGTGTTCCGGGAGCGAGACGGCCGGCCGCCCCGGCTGCAGGGCGAGCCGGAACTGGTGCCGTACCGACTGGCCGCGCAGCCGCTCCAGCACTCCCCCGGCCGTGGACTGGCCGCTCAGCTCCACGAGCCGGCGGTGCAGCCGGTTGTTCAGCTCGGAGTAGGTCATGACCTCCGCGGCCTCGACCGCGCCGATCATCCCCGCGCGGATCGCCCGCAGTTCGGCGATCTCCGCGTCGGTCACCCGCTGGGCGGCCTTGGCGGCGCACAGGCCTTCGACCACCATCCGGACCTCGGTGATCTCGATCGCCTCGGCCAGCGGCACCGCACGCACCCGGGCACCGCGGTGGGGGATGCGCTCCACCAGCCCCTCGTTGCCCAGCTGGAGCAGGGCCGAACGCACGGCGCCGCGGCTGACCGCGAACCGCTGCGCCAGGTCGACCTCCACGAGCCGCTGGTCCGGCACGTACTCCCCGCGCACGATCGCCGCACGGATGATCTCGGCGACCGGGTCGGTCCCGGACGGGATGCTGGATGCTGGTGCCGGCACGTGGTGCCCCTTTCCACGACGGAACGCCCAGATCGGCAACGATATTGTCGCCAATCCTGCCCTACCGCGCCCTGTCGCGCCCTGCCGTGACGCCGACCCCCGCCTATGCGCGGCCGGGGCCCGGCCCGCCGGTGTCGCCGCCGGGGGTCGTGGCGGGTTTGCTGTGGAGGACGTCACGGGCCTGTTCGGCGGCGCGGGTGATGCTCTCGCTGATGAAGTCGAGGAACCGGGCGATGTTCTCCAGGCGGTTGGCGGCGGGGGTGTGCGGGCCGAGGACGGTGACGCCCTGACGGGCGGTCTCGGCGATCTGGGCGGTGCCGCGCGCGCTGGCCATCATCGACTGGTACCAGACGTCGTCGTCGACGAAGTAGCTCTCGCGGCGGCGTTCGTCGCGCTCGCGGCGGACGAGCCCCTGTTCCTCGAGGAACGCGACCGCCTTGGAGACGGACGCCGGACTCACCCGGAGCCGCTGGACGAGTTCGGACGCGGTGAGGCCGGCCGAGTCGCTGATGCAGAGACAGGCCAGCACCCGGGCCATCATCTTGGGCGTGCCCGACTGCATGAAGACGGTGGTGAGCGTCTCCTCGTACTCGGCCACGGCCCCGGCGTCCCGTCCGTGCGGCTGCGGCACCGCCCCCGGCCCCTGGGACGAGGCGGGCCGACGCCGGTGCGCGCGGCGTTCGGTGGCGCGGTGGGCCAGGTCGGCGCGGTAGGCGGTGGGGCCGCCGTTGCGCATCACCTCACGCGTGACCGTCGAGGTCGGACGGTCGATACGGCGGGCGATCTCGGCGTAGGGGAGGCTGTCGGCCAGCCCGAGCGCGATCTGCTGGCGTTCCTGCTGGCTGAGCCTGCCTCCCGGCATCGCGATCTCCTCGCTGTTCCCGCGGGACGGTTCCCGACCCTGACGAGGGTAGCGTTCACGCTTTATCCATTGCAACGCTCGATGACCTCGCGTTGCATTACCTTCAGAGTCGTTGCAACACTTTTAGCACTCTGACGTGCATGTATAAGTTTGCTACGCAACGAATTCGTTGTCGGAATCCAGAAAGCAACGTAGCGTTTCCATTGTCAGAAACAAGGAACGCCAACGGGAGACCACGATGCAGAAGTTCGACACCCCCGCCCCGATCTCCGCCGTCCTGGACATCCCCGCCGGACGCGTCCAGCTCATCGCCGCGGACCGCGCCGACACCACGGTCGAGGTCCTGCCCGCCGACCCCGCCAGGAGCCGCGACGTCAGGGCGGCGGAGCAGACCACCGTCTCCTGCACCGACGGCGTCCTGCGGATCACGGCCGGGAGCTCCGGCAACCAGCTCTTCGGCCCCTCCGGCTCGGTGGAGGTCACCGTCCAGCTGCCCGCCGGCTCCGGCGTCGAGGCGAAGGCGGCCGGCACCGAGCTGCGCGGGGTCGGACGTCTCGGCGACGTCGTCTTCGACGGCGCGTACCGCGACATCAAGATCGACGAGGCCACGAGCCTCCGCCTCACCGCGACCGACGGCGACGTCGAGGTCGGCCGGCTGGGCGGTCCCGCGGAGATCAGCACCGCCCGGGGCGACATCCGGATCAACGAGGCGACCCGCGGCACGGTCGTACTGCGCACCCAGGACGGCGACATCTCGGTCACCGCCGCCACCGGCGTCTCGGCCACCCTGGACGCCGGCACCGGACACGGCCGCGTGAGCAACGCCCTCAAGAACGACGGCACCGCCGAACTCGACATCCGCGCCACCACGTCGCGCGGCGACATCACCGCCCGCAGCCTCCAGGCAGGCTGATCGGCCGTCCGTCCGCGGGGCCCGGCGACCGGATCGCCGGGCCCCGCGGATACTCGCGAAGGTCGGTCACATATCTGAACCTTGCGCACATGTATGTACGCGCGCGGCGCCACGTGCGAGACTCCTTCAACTCCCCCACCCACTGGTTCAGTTGGAGAGGAAGGCACCCATGCACATGTCCCGCAGGGCCGTGCTGGCCACCGCAGGCGGCGCCGCGGTGGCGTACGCCGCCGCACCTCAGTCCGCGCAGGCGCTCACCGGCCCGGTGCCGGCGGCGACGGAGGCGGTGCTGCGTGGCGCGGCCGACTACGCGGTCGCGAAGGTGCGTGCCGTCGCGCCCGGGGTGAGCGCCTTTCCGGTCGGGACGAAGTTCGAGAAGTGGGTCTACTCCCAGAACGGCGACTGGGTCGGCGGGTTCTGGCCCGGCGTCCTCTGGATGAGCTGGCTGCACAGCGCCGACGACAGCCTGCGCACCCTCGCCCTGGCATCGGCCGCGAAACTCGCCCCCCGCCGGTACGACACCGGCACACACGACCTGGGCTTCCTGTTCACCCCGTCCTGGGTCACCGCCTGGCGGCTGACCGGCGACACGTCATGGCGGGACGGCGCCGTACAGGCGGCCCGCTCACTGCTCCAGCGCTACAACTCCCACGGCCGCTATCTGCGGGCCTGGGGTGCGCTTGGCACCTCCGACAACGCGGGACGCATGATCATCGACACCATGATGAACCTCGACCTGCTCGTCTTCGCCGCCCGCGAGACCGGCGAGAGCGCGTTCATGGACGCGGCCGTGGGACACGCCCAGACCACGCAGCGCCTCTTCCCGCGTCCGGACGGCTCCACCCCGCACGCCTACGACCTCGACCCGGCCACCGGTACCCCCATCGGCCCGAACACCGTCCAGGGCTACAGCCCCACCTCCTGCTGGGCCCGCGGACAGGCCTGGGGCATCTACGGCTTCACCACGATGTACCGCCGCACCGGCGACCACCGGTTCCTCACCACCGCCCGCACCCTCGCCGACTACGCGGTCAAGGCCCTCGGCCCGGACCACGTGCCCGTCTGGGACTATCGCGCACCGCAGCAGCCGCACGACGTCAAGGACGCCTCCGCCGGGACCGTCATGGCCTGCGGGCTGCTCGACCTGGCCGCCGCCACGGGCAGCCGGTCCTACCGCACCACCGCGCTGCGCATCCTCACCGCCCTGTGCGAGACCTGCCTCACCACCCGCTCCGCCCGCGCCGAGGCCGTCGTGGCCCGCTGCACCCGTAACCGCCCCGCGGAGGACGGCATCGAGATCTCCCTCCCCTACGCCGACTACTACCTCCTCGAAGCGATCCTGCGCGTCCTGCGGCCCCAAGACCTGGACCGCGCGATCGACCTCTCGACGGTCTGACGGCGCGAGCGGGTGCCGGGCGCCGCCGCCGGCGACAAGCCGCTAGGGGGCGGTGCCCGTCGCCCCGGGAAGGCTCGTCGGCGATGCGGTGAGGGGGGACGGCGAAGGCGGGGACGCTTCGCCCGAGTCGGCCTGGACGACGAGGACGACCGCGATGACCGCCGTGGTCAGGGCGGCCATCGTGGCCAGCCACCAGATCCCGATCGCTTTCGCGTGAGCGGCCATGGCACCCTCCTTCGACGCGGAGCGTACGCCGTTGCCCGAAGACGGGACTCCCTTTTCACAGCACGCGACAGCCGACGCCCCACACCACCGGCCGCACCGCCACATTCTGGCCGTCTTCCACGGTTGTCGCGTCGAATTGAGAAATCCGCCAGGCAATTGACCCGGTATCACCGGAAACAAGCACTGCGGCGACGAGGTTCCCGCCGCTCCCACCTCATCCGGCCCGCCCCCACGGCGACCGGCGCGCCACCGTGGCCGCCCGACGACGGGCTTGTGGAGGTGATGTGCGGGCATACGGGATTTCACCCTTCGAGAGGAGCCCGCTCATGGCCGGCATCGTCGCCGCAGTCCTGTTCTTCATCGCCTTCCTGATCAACGCGGCGGACATCAGCACCAATGACACCTTCACCTCCACGAACGTCATGCTGCTGGGGCTGACCGCCCTGGCCCTGCACGTGGCGGGAATCGGCACCGCCCGGTCGTACCGGAGCCGTCGCTGACCGCGCGGTCATGACCGCTTCGCCACGCAGCAGGCGGACACCACCACCCCAGCCCTTGCCGTACCTATCGAATCTCGATAGATTTCCATCGCTACTCGATGGAAGGAAAGGTCATGGGAAAGCTGGCCGTGCGCACGCTGCGCGCCGTGCTCGCACTGGTGCTCACCGGCACCGGGCTCATTCAGGTCATGATGGTCTGGACGTTGGTCAGCGGGAACGACCCGGAGGACGGGACGCTCCCGCTGACCGCGTTCCGCCTGATCACGATCCTGGGCTTGGCCTCGGCCCAGGTCGCCGTGGTCTGCGTGTGGCGGCTGGTGACGATGGTGCGACGCGGAACCGTGTTCTCCCACGCCGCGTTCCGTTACGTGGACGGCGTGATCGGCGCGATCGTGGCGATCGCCCTCCTGTGGTTCGCGGTCACGGCCGTCAACGCACCGGGCCAGCGGGACGACCCGGGCGTCAGCGTCATCATGGCCGGGATCGGCGTGGCCGTCCTCGGGGTCGCGCTCATCGTGCTCGTGCTGCGGATGCTGCTCGCCCAGGCCGTCGCCCGTGACGTCGAAGCGACGCAGATGCAGGCCGAGTTGGACCAGGTGATCTGATGCCGATCGCCGTCGACATCGACGTGATGCTGGCCAAGCGGAAGATGTCCGTGGGTGAACTCGCCGAACGGGTGGGGATCACGCCCGCCAACCTGGCGGTCCTCAAGAACGGCCGCGCCAAGGCGGTGCGCTTCGCGACCCTCGCCGCGCTCTGCGAGGTACTCGAGTGCCAGCCGGGCGACCTGCTGCGCTGGGAGGACGAGACAGCGGACGCGGTCGCCGGTTGACGCGGCCGCCGGCTGACGCGGGCAGGACCGCAGGAACACGGATTGTCTGGACGGGCGTGGCTGAACGCTGTCGCCTGATCGGGTCGTGCTCGCCGGGAGCACACCGACGCCTCACGTCTGTCACGAAAGGTCTCGGTAATCTGCGAACCCGGAGACGATCAACGGGAACGGGAGATTCATTCGCATGTCCAAGATCGCCCTGTTCGGCGCCACCGGCACCATCGGAGCCCGCATCCTCGACGAGGCGCTCCGTCGCGGCCACCTGGTCACGGCGGTCGTACGCGACCCGGCGAAGCTCACCCGGAACGACCCCGAGCTGACCGTGGTCACCGGCGACGTTCTGGATCCCGAGTCCGTTACCGAGGTGGCCGAGGGACAGGACGTCGTGGTCAGTGCGGTCGGCGGAGGCGACGGGCCGGGCCACATCGCCACCATCAGGCCCGGCGTCGAATCCCTGGTCACCGGCATCCGCAGCCTGGGGGAACCGGCCCCCCGGCTCGTCCTGGTCGGCGGCGCCGGATCGCTGCGCACGCCGGACGGCACGCTGGTCTGGGACGCGGAGGGCCTGCCGGAGTTCCTGCTGCAGATCATGCACGCCCACGGGGACGCCCTGAACTTCTGCCGCACCGTCAGCGACGTGCGGTGGACCAGCCTCAGCCCCGCCGCGACGATCGAGCCGGGCGAGCGGACGGGCGTCTACCGCATCGCCAAGGAAGATCTGATCATCGCCGAAGACGGCAGCAGCCGTATCTCCGCCGAGGACTACGCCGTCGCCCTGCTCGACGAGATCGAACAGCCACGGCACACCGGCGAGCGCTTCACCGTCGGCTACTGAACCCGTACCCCGGTCCCTACGGGACAGGAACGGGGAGCCTCGTCCACACACGCGCCTCGGCCCCCTCGGCGAACCGGTGATCCGGCAGCGGGCATGGCGTCCGACTCCTCTGCGTCGCCGTCCTGCGCCGTCACCCGAGCACTGTCCTCCCATGTGGGCCGCTCGGACGGTCCGGACGTCCGGCCGACGGGGCTCGGCCGATCAGGGGACGGCACGCGGTACGCAGGAGCGCGGTCCCTCAGGCGCCCATTCGGGTGAACGCGTCACCGGAAAGCCCCGCATGACGCCCTGCCCGCCCCCGTCGCTCCGGCTCGCACGAGTGCGGCCCCCGGAATGGCTGCGCGTCGGCACGGACCGGCCGCGGCGGTGCCTTCGGCGGGCTACCAGATCAGGCACCAGTAGTCGCCGTAGTGCCCGATGCCGATGCGCCCGACCTGCGGCACGAGGCTCGGGTTCGGCTGGCCCACGGCCGACAGCGAGCAGACCGGGTCGCCGACCGCACGGGCGGCCGTCATCCGCTGTGCGGCGGCCACCGCCTCCGGCGACGTGACCCAGGTGGTCGTTCCCGGTGCATTGCCGGTGGTCGTCGGGGCCGGCGTCACGGGCCCGGGTGGCTGTGCGGGCCGTGAGGTGAACGGGGGCGGGCTCGGCCGGGTCGTCGCGGGGGACGGCGAGGACGGGGGCGGGCTCGGCCGGGCCGTCGTGAGGGACGGCGAGGACGGGGGCGGGCTCGGCCGGGTCGTCATGGGGGACGGCGAGAGCGGGGGTGCACTGGGCCTGGTCGTCGTGAGGGACGGCGAGGGCGAACTCGGCTGGTGCGGGGTCACGGACGGTCTGGGCGTCGGTGTGCGGGGCGGTGCCGGCTTCGTGGTCGGCGTGTGCACCGGCGGCGGGGGGACGGGCTGTGTCCGGTGGGGCGCCGGCCGGGTGGCGGTCGGCACCGGCGGTGCGGTCCGGGTGGGCCTGGGTGCGGGGGTGTGGGTGGGCTTCGGCGTCTTCGGAGCCGCTGAACTCGGGGCCGACGACCGCGGCGAAGCGGACGGGGACGGACTCGGCGTCGACGCCGTCGGCGTCACCACGGGTGACGACGTCGCGTGGGGGGTGCTGCCGCCGTGGTCGGACGACAGCAGCGCCCAGGCTGCCAGACCGCCGCCCAGGGCGACCACGGCCGCTCCGCCCGCGATCCACGGAGCCCTCCGTGCTGGCCGCCGGTGCCGGTTCATGATTCTCACTGTCCATCCGAACGCCGACGGCCTCAAGCCGGGACCGAGCCGCCGCCCGCTTCCGGCAACCGTCCGCCGGTCCCGTGCTCCCGGCCCGGGACACCGTGCGAGCACCGGGGTTCGGCAACCGGTCCGACGCCGGACGCACGGGCCGCCCACGAAGGCGGACCGCGCCCGCAACCGGCTCAAGCGCGGATCGCGTGGCGGGCGGCCGCCGACGTTCGACAAGGACGACTACAAGCAGCGGCACGCAGTCGAGTGCGGGATCAATCGCCTCAAGCGCCACCGGGCCGTCGCCACCCGTCACGACAAACCCGCCGTCCGCTTCGAAGCGACCAGCACGGTCGCAACAGGCGATAGCGGGAGGGGGAACCGCCACGCCCGGCCATCCGACCCCAGGCTGGTCGGGCCGGGCCGGGCCGGTCGGGCCGGGGCCGGCGCTGGACACCGGCCGGTGGTTCGTCGTCGCCCCGAACGTCCCTGGCGGCTGCCAGGACAGTCCGGGACCGGCCTCGCCGCGTCCCGACGGACGTCACCGCTGGGGCGGCACCTTCCCGTTCCTGACCCAGCGCGACCAGGCCGCGGCCGAGGCGGGGCTGGCCGATGCGCTGGGTGTCGCCACGGCGGACGACGTCCGGGTGATCGAATCCCCGTACGGGCACGACGGTTTCCTGACCGAGACGGAGCAGGTCGCCGCACTCGTGGCCGAGTTGGTTCCGCCGGCCGTACCCGACGGCCCGCCACGGCCTTCCCGTAGCTCCGCACAACGATCGTGAACAGCGCCGGCGGAGCAGGCGGCGTGCCCGCGTGCACGGCCCGAGCGAGGCCAGGGCGCTCAAGGAGAAGGGCAGGGTGCCCCTTCCCCCGGCAAGCGGGAAGAGGCACCCTGTCCCGGTCCGACCGGCGGACTGCGGCGGGAGTCAGGCGCCCGGCATGTCACGAGAGTTCCGCCACGTTCCTACGACTCTCGCCCGCAACCTCCATGTATGCGATGAACGACAGATGTTGACGGTGCGTCAAGAGCCGCACGCCGCATGGCCGACGGTCTGATCCGGGCGCCTCGGCACCCGGCGCGGCCTCCGGTGGCCACGGTTCACCTCATGTACGCGGCACTGGAGCCGACGGCGTCCCCGGGTGCACAGGCATCCGTCTCGTGCCCTTGTGTCTGCCGCTCCACAAGTTCCCGCCCGGCGGCAAGCGCCTTCGCCAGCACCTTGGCCCGGTAGGGATTCGCGACGTCCAGAGCCGACGCCACGGCAACCGCCTCGTCCAACAGGGCCAGCCGCTGTCCGGGCAGCTCCCGCACCAGCGGCGACGCACTGGCCTCCACCAGCACGTACGCCAGCTTCGACCCGTACACCTCCGGCTCGACCTGCGCCAGCAGCCGGTAGATCCGCAAACCCTCGGTGCCGCCCACCACCCGCCGGTTGGCACTGAGCAGCTGGACCCTCGCCCGCATGACCATGTCCTGATCCACCGATCCCCCTCCGTTCCCCCGCCCTCCGCCTGCACCCGTCCCACGACGAGACAGCACGACGTACGTGTCGGCATCCGGGAACGGATGCCGACACGTACGTCGGAGAGTGGATGACGAAGAGTCTGCGGGCAGACCGCCACCCCGGACAAGCCTGAACGGACGTGCCCTCCGTCCTACCGCAGACCACGTCCGAGCAGGCATGATGGACCTGACACTCACTCACGCCCCGCCACCCTGCCCGGCAGCGGCCGCAATCGCGTCACAGTGCAGATCAGCCCCCAGGGCGTCACCGGAACGAACGAACCGTCCTGCCGGGACAGTCCTCTGACCTACGGGGCAGCGCAGCGAGCGAAGACTCCGGCACCTCCGTTGCACATTCTTTCCGCGCGCCTGATCCGCTACGGCAGAGGGCGAGGCGTCCAACAAGATCATGATTTCCCCACACGTATTCGACGACGGACGACGTGCCGGAACACACGCCCCCGCGGGGCAGTGGACTCGCCACCAGGCGCCGGGCGAGTCCCGCGCCCCAGGCGCTCCGAGCAGGGCGTCAACGCCGCGTCGGGCAACCCACCGGGCGCCGGGGTTCCGGACAACTCCTCAAACGAGGCGGGCGCGTTCTCCCAGTCCGCCTCCTGCCCCGTGGACATCACCGCCGGGGCCCGAGGACGTCGTGAGCCCTCACATCCTGTGTCGGCGCGGCTGTCTCTCCATACGGGCGGTCTGCCGATGGGTGCCTGAGAAACACATGGAGAGCTCCCGGCGAACCCAGTCCTCAACGGCCTGCCGCCGTCCGGGCGGGGTGAGCACCCAGCGAACCCGGCGGCCCACCCGGCCGGAGACGAGCCGGCCCTCCGCAGCGGTGCGCGCCGGCGACTGCCGCGCCGACTTCTCCTCGACGTCGAACATCGCCGGCGCGTCCACCAGAACCGACGTCCACACCGGCCGGTCGACCGGCAGGACGTACTCGCCGACTCCTGCGGCGTACGGCGCCGGCGTGCCCGATCGGGGTGTGCCGACTGGACGACGTCATCGCCGCTACCTGCCACGAGAACTTGCGCAACCGGCACAGGCCGCATCGCCTGCACCCCACCTCCCCGAGTGCGGTGGCGCGGTCAGCGCGCCCACTGAGAGCACCCGGCAGAAAGCCTGGTCGTAGCCGTATCCCCTTCCTGGCCGAGTCGGCTGTGCTGCGGGAGGCGCTCGGGCCCGAGCTGTACGAGGCCGTCCGCCGGCGGTATTGGCCGGCTACTCCTCGGGCTCCCAGGCGATCAGGTGCTCGAACACCTGCCGGTCGCCCCGGATCTTCAGGTCGCTCAGCGTGAGGCGGCCCCAGACGAAGAGGAGCAGCTGCTCGGCGGTGCCCGTGGCCGAAGCGGAGGCGGGCCCGGCGTCGTCCGGCAGGGGCGCGGGCCAGGCGCCGGTGCCGTCCAGCGCGAGGAGCCACGAGCGGCCCTCGGTGGCGTGGTAGTGGATGGTGGCAGCCTCGTGCGGCCAGGCCGCCGGGGTGGAGTTGCAGGTGTCGAGGAACTCGGCCACGCCGTCGATCGCGAGGCCCGCCGGCATCGGCTGCACGGCGCCTGCGGCGAGCTGGGCGTCGTAGGTGTGCACCAGCACCTCGTGCACCCGGCGCCGGGCGACGCCCCAGGCGTTCGCCGGTGACACGCCGGCGGCCCACCACGCCCAGCACGCGCGCTCCGGTCCGGCCGCGCGCAGCGCACTCAGCAGCAGCTCGTTCGACTCGGCGTACCAGCCCAGCAGCGCCTCCGGCTCGCGCGGCGCCTCCGCGGCTTCCTTGGCCGGCGGAGCCTCGGCCGGGCCCGCGGCGACGATCGCGGCCCACCAGCGCTGGCCCGTACCCAGGTGCTGCACCAGATCGAACAACGTCCACTCGGGGCAGGACGGCACCGGCGTGTCAAGGCCGGGCCCGGCGGCAACCGCACTCCGGAACGCGGCCGACCGCTCGTCGATCAGTTGCAGCAGGGTGGAAAACTCAAGGCTCTCTGTCACATCGCCTACCTATCACCCAAGCTCAGCCGACCGCACCCTGTTTCCACCGTCGGCCAGCCGGCCACCGGCACGGACCGCCCACTTCACGCGACGGCCGACACCGCTCTCGTGCTTCAGCAGACCCGGCGTCCACGGCGACCGCTACGGCTGCCCGACGACTCCGGCGATCATCGCGGTCAGCCTCCTGCTGTTCTGTCCGCTGCGCCTGAACCGTGTGCCGCCGCCACTGGCGGTCTTCGTGGGCGCCCTTGTCCCGCCGCAGAACCAGAGCGCATGTTTCCGTGACATCAGTCACACCAAATCGGGACCTAGGCGTGCCAGATAGTAGAGATCACCCTCGCGACATATGGGATTTTGTCCGGCTTGGGGCGCGCTTGCGTCGCGCCCTGATTCGCGGCTCTCCGCCCGCCGGCCGCCTTCATCCGTTCTGCGCACTGGCAGGGATCCTGACGGGGCGACAGAATTCCGCAGCGGCCCCGGCAAGCGGACCAGCGCGCCCCACTCCCCTGGCAAGAGCCCGCCCAAGCCTACGAAGCGAGCTAGTACCGAGGCCCTTTGCGCTCCATGTGAAGGCGTCCTAAGAATGACTCCCCGCAGGACGACGCCGCAGCTCAGGAGCGGGTTACGCATGGGTAGACATCGCAAGAACACGCATTACCGGCGGATAGTCATCGCCGCCGTCGCCGTGGGCACCGTGGGCATACCGTCCGCCGCCATGGCCTGTACCAACTGGCCCGACAGCGGCGGACACCGGTCCAACAGCGCCGGGAACAGCGCAACGAAGGACTCGTGGAACACGAGGGGCTG
This sequence comes from Streptomyces sp. NPDC090499, assembly GCF_044769305.1. Classification (NCBI taxonomy): domain Bacteria; kingdom Bacillati; phylum Actinomycetota; class Actinomycetes; order Kitasatosporales; family Streptomycetaceae; genus Streptomyces; species Streptomyces sp. NPDC090499. Next base: position 460,861 of record NZ_JBIVXP010000005.1, on the reverse strand, counting down.
GTGGAACGACGCGAACTGGGGCCGCCCCTGGAACGCCAGCCAGGCAGGCGAGCCCTCGCGGACGGCATCGGCGGCGCCGAGCGCCACGAAGACCCCGAGCGCATCCGCGAGCGCCACGAAGACCTCCCGCTCCCCTGCGAGCGCCGGCAAGACCACCGCGCCGAGGCCGAAGGCCACAGCGCCTCGGCACACCACACGGACCACCGCTCCCAAGCCCAGCACCACCGCGTCGCCCAGCACCCCGAAGCCCACCACCACCGCTTCCGCGGCCCCCAAACCGTCAAGCACCCCGAAGGCCACCGCCACGGCGTCCGGAGTCGTCGCTCGCATCCTGGAACTCGTCAATGCCGAGCGCAGCAAGGCCGGCTGTTCGGCCCTGACCCTGAACACGACCCTGTCCAAGGTCGCGCAGGCGCACAGTGAGGACATGGCGCTTCACCAGAACATGTCCCACGCCGGGTCCGACGGCTCCTCCCCCGGAGACCGGATCACCAGCGCCGGGTACACCTGGAGCGCCTACGGCGAGAACGTGGCCTACGGTTACGCCTCTGCCGATCAGGTCATGGCCGGCTGGATGGCCAGCCCCGGCCACAAGGCCAACATCCTCAACTGCACCTTCAAGGAGATCGGCGTCGGTCTCGCACAGCCCAACAGCTACTGGACCCAGGACTTCGCCACCGCCCGCTGACCGGTGCCGCCTGCCGCCTGCCGCCGCAGTTCTCCTCCGACTGGCCTCCGGCAGGCCCATGAAATGTTGGCCGACCGCTGACCACCGCGGACAGAGCCAGTCCTGGCCTACGTGCTCTACCTGCACACACTCGGCACCCGAGACCGCACAGGAGCCGTATCCACGCCTCGACGTGGCGGGCCCGGCGAGCGTCCTGCTGCTCGCCGGGCCCCTTCGCGCCTGGTCATCCGCCCCTCCCCCGCCCCGCGCCCAGAGCACAACCAGTGCACACTTCCGCGGGAAATCCCGGGAAGTCGAGGCAACTTGCGGGCACTCCTTACGGACCGTCGAGGCGTCAGCCCAGGTCAACAGCGGTGCAGCTCAGGCCCAGGCCGTCACCGGCACGAACGAGCTGTCCTGCCGGAACAGGTCGGTGCCGTTCGAGAGGTCCACGCGGAGTTGGTAGTTGTAGTGGCGCAGGTAGTAGCCCGGGTAGTTGTACGACTCGAAGCGGAGCAAGCCGTCGGCCGTGCCCGTGCGGGCGATGAACGTGGCGTCCCGGGCGAAGGTCGTCGTGCCGTCGTCGGTGTCGAAGCGGCCGCGGAAGTCGTAGTGGCGCAGGTAGTTCCCGGAGGCGTCGCGGAAGGAGCAGGCGCTGGCGTCGGCGAGGCCCGCGACGACCGTGAAGGTGGCCGCCTGTTTGTCGGCGGTGGTGCTGGAGCTGGTCACCACCGGGAGGTTGAGGAGGGCGGACACCTCCTCCCAGTATCTGGTGGGGTAGTTGACCGACTGGAGGGAGCGGGTCGCGTTCCTCGTCACCGACGGGCCGCCCGGCACCGTCTCCTTGATCACCGTGAAGTGCCGGGCCGTGCCCGAGAGGATCGGCAGGGCGGTCGGCGTGGACCACGTGGCGAACGTGTCGTAGCTGTCGCTGTAGTAGTAGTTGCCGTCGCCGTAGCCGTCGAAGAAGATCCGCCGGCCGCCGTTGTCGAGCTGGATCACGGAGGGGCCCTCTCGGTAGCTGCCCCAGCCCGCCCAGTCGCCGGTCCCGGTGATCGTGTAGGGGCCAGTGAGACTGCCGGCCGTGCCGTACTCGATGTACTTCGCCGTCTCGTTCTTCGTGAAGGCGTGGTAGGTCGAGCCGATCTTCACGATGTACGTGTCGATGTGGTTCGGGCCGATGCCGGAGAGGGCGGTCGGTGAGGTCCACGCCGTGAGCGCGGAGTCGGTCGCCGTCAGGACGTACGGGGTGAAGATCCACTCGTCGTCCGTGGTCGAGCAGGACACGATGACGTTGACGCTGCCGTCGCTGTCGACGAACCACTCGGGCGCCCAGGCCCGGGACAGGTTCGTGATGGGGACCGTGTAGTCGTACAGGAACGTCCAGTTGACCCGGTCGGCGCTGCGGGCGAAGCCGATCGTGGTGCTCTCGTCCTCCCAGGTGTGGGTGGTGTAGGTGAGGTAGTAAGAGCCGTCCGTGTGCTTGAAGATGCTCGCGTCGCGGATGCGGTTGCTGGGCGGGGTGTAGGCCGAGGACTGCAGGAGGCGGAAGTCGGTGGCGTCGTCGGACTGGTAGACGTTCACGGTGCCGTCGTCGCTGTTGAGGAACGGGACGACGGTGTAGCGGGTGGCGTAGCCACTCGCGGGGGCGGCGGCGTCGGCCGTGCCGAGCAGGCCGGGCAGTTCGCCCAGGGCCAGGGCCGTCGCGGGCAGGGCGGCCAGCGCGCGCAGCAGGGTGCGACGGGACGGGGTGGGGGGACGTGTGGTCACGGCGGCTCTCCGGGGCTCGTGCAGACACGGACACGGCGATGCGTCCGGCATTTCGAACTGGGTTCGATAAGTCGACGCAGAAAGTAGAAGTTGCGCCAGGTGCACGTCAATGCTTTACGCAGGACTGAGGCGCAGCTGGACACCGGCTGTGCGAAACCTGTCCTGCCGGATCCGGATCGACGTTACTCTCCGGTAAACGCTGCGCCCCGGAGGTGGGTCACCGTATGCCGTACGACCGTTCCAGAGGCCTTGCCGAGTCCGTACGTGCCCTGGCCGCAGGTGAGTTGACGTCCCGCCGGCTCACCGAGGACTGTCTCGCGCGCATCGAGGCCACCCAGGGCTCCCTCAACGCCTTCCGGATCGTGCGCCGTACGGCCGCCCTCGCCGAAGCGGACGCCGCCGACCGGGAGTTGGCCGCCGGAGTGCGGCGGCCGCTGCTCGGGGTGCCGGTCGCGGTGAAGGACGACACGGACGTGGCCGGCGAGCCGACCGCCTTCGGCTGTCCGGGCGAGTTCCCGCCGGCGGCGGCGGACGGCGAGGCGGTACGGCGGCTGCGCGCGGCCGGGGCCGTGATCGTCGGCAAGACCAATACGTGCGAGCTCGGGCAGTGGCCGTTCACCGAGGGGCCGGCCTTCGGCGCCACCCGCAACCCGTGGCAGGCCGAGCACACTCCGGGCGGGTCCTCGGGCGGGTCGGCGGCCGCCGTCGCGGCGGGTCTCGTACCGGCCGCGCTCGGCTCGGACGGCGCCGGATCGGTGCGCATCCCGGCCGCCTGGACCCACCTCGTCGGCATCAAACCGCAGCGCGGCCGTATCTCCACCTGGCCGCGCGGCGAGTCCTTCCAGGGCATCACGGTCAACGGCACCCTGGCCCGCACGGTCGCCGACGCGGCCCTGCTGCTGGACGCGGCGAGCGGGAACCATCCGCAGGACCCGCACCAGCCACGCCCGTTGACGCTCAGCGACGCGGTCGGCCGCGATCCCGGGCGGCTGCGCATCGCCCTCGCCCTCAAGCCGCCGTTCACCGCGCTCCCCGCCCGCCTCCAGCCGGAGGTACGCACCCGCGTCCTCGAACTGGCCGAGACGCTGGCCGAGTTGGGCCATACCGTCGAGGAGGCCGACCCGCCCTACGGCCAGATCGGGCTCACCTTCGTCCCGCGCGCCACGGCCGGGATCGCCGAGCGCGTCCGCGAGGCGCCGCACCCGGACCTTCTCGACCCGCGCACCCTGGAGGCGGCCCGCCTGGGCCGGCTGCTCGGCGGCGCCCCGCTGCGGGCCGCCCGGCGCGCCGAGGCCACCCTGCGGGGCAGGATCGGCGCCTTCTTCGCGTCGTACGACCTCGTCCTCGCGCCGACCACCGCCGCTCCCCCGCCCCGCGTCGGCGCGCTGCTGGGGCTGGGCCAGTTCGCCACCGACCGGGCGATGATCGCCGCCTGCCCCTACGCCTGGCCCTGGAACGTGCTGGGGTGGCCGGGGGTGAACGTGCCCGCCGGGTTCGTCGGGGGCGGGCTGCCGGTGGGCGCGCAGCTGCTCGGGCCGGCCGACAGCGAGCCGTTGCTGGTCTCCGTCGCCGGCCGGCTGGAGGCCGAACTGCGCTGGCACGAGCTCTGGCCGCCGCGGGCCACGGCCGTCGACGCCCCGGCCGCGTAAGAACAGGCGGGGAGCAGGCCACTCGCCCGCCGCAGAAGCAGGTCACCTGCCCGCCGCAGGAGCAAGTCACTTTCCTGCCGCTTGACCTGCCCGTACCCTCTGACCATGGACGATGCGTCGATGGTCGGGCTCGTGGGACGGGTCAGCGGAACGGTCGGTCCCGGGCTCGTCGGCGAGGTGATCGTCCGGGTCCGCGGGGGCGCCGAGCACTTCCTCGCGTACGCCGCCGACGGCACCGGCCGGATCGAGCGGGGCACGGTGGTGATGGTGGTCGAGTACCTGCCGCCGCGGACGGTCTACGTCACGCCCGCATACGACAGTTGAGCAGGCTAAGCCCCAGGTGAGGGGCGCATGCGTCAAGATTGCAACAAGGAATCGTCAGCGTCTTCACCCGGCGCTCGCACGGGCGCACACTCCCTTCGTTCGGTGCCGAAAGGGCACCATTCAAAGGGGGCGTATGCCGATGGTTGTCGGCGTCGTTGCGGGGGTGGCGGTTCTCGCCGTTCTCGTGCTGATCGGTGTGTTCAAGATGATGTGGCGGGTCGCCGAGCCGAACGAGGCGCTCATCATCTCCGGTTCGAAGCATCGGACCGAGGGTCTCGAAGAGGGTATGGGGTTCCGGATCGTCACGGGGCGCGGCACGCTGGTGCTGCCGGGCGTGCAGGCGGTGCGCAAGCTGTCCCTGGATCTCAACGAGACCGAGTTGTCGGTGGACTGCGTGACCCAGCAGGGCATTCCGCTGAAGGTGCGGGGCGTGGTCATCTTCAAGGTGGGTGACGACTTCGTGTCGATCGCCAACGCGGGCCGCCGCTTCCTGGACCAGCAGAAGATGATGTCCGAGCGGGTGCACAACGTGTTCGCGGGTCATCTGCGGTCCATCGTGGGCGGGTTGACGGTCGAGGACATGATCCGCGACCGGGACAAGCTCACCGGGCAGACCCGGGCCGCCTGCGGCACCGAGATGGAGAAGCTGGGGCTCATCGTGGACTCCCTGCAGATCCACGAGATCGAGGACCCGACGGGGTACATCCAGAACCTGGCGATGCCGCACGCGGCGGCCGTGCAGCGGGACGCGCGGATCGCGCAGGCGGAGGCGAACCGGCTCGCCACGGAGGCGGAGCAGGCGTCGTTCGCCCGGATGGCGGAGGCCACCCGGGACAGCGAGATCCTCCAGGCCGGCTACCAGGCCGAGCGGGACAAGGCGGCGGCCCAGTCCCGTCAGGCCGGTCCGCTCGCCGACGCGGCCGCCCGGCAGGAGGTCGTGGTCCAGGAGACGCGGGTCGCCGAACTGGAGGCGCACCGGCGCGAGCAGCAGCTCCAGGCGGACGTCCGCAAGCCGGCCGACGCCAAGGCCTACGAGAAGCGGACGCTGGCCGAGGCCGAGCGTGACGCGCGTATCTCCGCCGCCCAGGCGAAGGCGAAGGAGACGGAGCTGGCGGCCGCGGCCGAGGCGACCCGGGTCAAGGCGGCCGCGGGTGCCGAGGCCGAGGCGACCAAGTCCCGGGGTGCGGCCAGTGCGGCGGCGACCCGGGCCACCGGTGAGGCCGAGGCGGCCGCCGCGCAGGCCAAGGGGCTGGCGGAGGCCGAGGCGGCCAGGGCGAAGGGTCTCGCGGAGGCGGAGGCCATCAAGGCCCGTGCCGCCGCCCTCGCGGAGAACCAGGAGGCGGTCGTCGCCCAGCAACTCGCCGAGAACTGGCCGGAGATCGTCAAGGCCGGTGCCTCCGCCTTCGGCAACGTCGACAACATGGTGCTGCTCAACGGCGCCGACGGCATGGCCGAGTTGTTCGCCAAGGCGCTCACCATGGGCGGCACGGGGCTCGGCCTCGCCCGCCAGCTGCTCGCGTCGATGAACCAGAACGGGCAGACGCCGAGCGGGACTTCACCGGCCCTGAACGGGGTCACGGCCCCGCCGTCGCAGAAGGTGCAGGTGGAAGGGGGCGGCGAGTAGCAGCCGGCGAACAACCGGAGCGCACGGGTGCCCCCGGCCGCGGCCGGGGGCACCCCCGTTCTCACTCCTGCGCGTTGAGCCGCCCCAGCAGCTCCAGCAGCGTCGCCCGCTCCGCCCCAGCTGCTCCAGCAGCGTCGCCCGCTCCTCCGCCGGCAGCCCGGTGAAGCAGTCGGCGAGCACCTCGCCGGCCACCCCGTGCCCGGCCGCCAGGGTCCGCTCCCCGTCGGCGGTGAGGTGGTGCCGGATCCGCCGCCCGTGGCCCGGCCGCCGCTCCACCGGCCCCTGCGCGACCAGTCGCTCCACCAGCGTGCCGAAGGCCTGCTCGCCCTGGAAGGTGGCCGCGGCCGGCTCGCGCGCCGAGGTGCCCGGCGACCGGTCGACGGCACGCAGCGCGTCCCACTGCGCGAGGGTGGCGAGAGCGACCGCATCGTCACGCCCGCGTGCGGTGCCGCCTACGCGAAGACCTTCCCGCAGGGCCGGTTCGAGCCGGTCCCGGAGGCCGGTCACCTGCCACACCTCGAACGCCCCGACGTCACCGGTGAGTTGATCGAGGCGGGAACTGCACCGCACCGGCACCCCGCCTGTTCTCGCAGGCTGAGGCCCCTTAGGGTGCCCTCGTGACTGCGTATATCGACGACGAGAACATCCCCGGCCGGTACGGCCCCACCGCGACCACCGAGGCCGACCCGCGCGAGGTCGGCCCGGTGCGCACCGAGTACGCCCCCGCCCACGACGGCGACCCCGACCCGGGTGAGATCGTGTGGACCTGGGTGCCCTTCGAGGAGAACGACGGGCGGGGCAAGGACCGGCCGGTGCTGGTCGTCGCCCGGGAGGCGGCCGGCACCCTGCTCGCCGTCCAGCTGTCCAGCAAGCGGCACGACAACGACCGCGAGTGGGTGGCGATCGGCAGCGGGCCGTGGGACCGCACCGGGCGGGACTCCTGGGTGGACGTGGACCGCGTCCTGCGCCTGCACGAGGACGGCATGCGCCGCGAGGCCTGCGCACTCGACCGGGGCCGCTTCAACCTCGTGCGCCACCGGCTGCACGAGCGCTACGGCTGGAAGTGAGCCGGGCGCTCCGCCGGGCGCGCGGTTGGTTCACCGCGCCCCGTCAGGGGCGCGGTCCCGTTCAGACCCCGACGGTCCGGAACGCCTCCGCGAAGGCCTCCCGGACCACGGATCCCGGCGTGCGGTCCAGGACCCCGAACACCACGTGTTCGAAGGTTCCCGCGAACCGTCCGCCGGGGCCCAGCAACCCCCGGAAGGCGCCCGCGACCTGCGCGGGGTCGTTCTGGAACACCCCGCAGCCCCAGGCGCCGAGCACCAGCCGCCGGTAGCCGTGCGCGGCGGCCACCTCCAGCACCCGTTCGGCCCGTACGGCGAGGGCCTGGGGCAGTTCGCCGGTCCGCTCCGGGGCCGTACGGCGGATCACCCCGGCGTTCGGCGCGGCCGCGGTGAGGAAGCCCGCGCGGTAGGGCTCGGCGAGGAGCGCGCCGCGGTCGTCGCGGAAGACCGGGACGGCCGGGGAGTGGATCACGCGGTCCGTGTAGAAGGGGTCGCGGTGCGCGCGGTGGTGCTCGTAGTAGGCGGCGGCCTCGCGCACGCAGGTGTAGAGCGCGGAGGCCCGGCACAGGGCCTCCTCCTGCGCCTGGGCGCCGTTCAGGAAGCCGCCGCCCGGATTGCGGGCCGAGGCGAAGTTGAGCACGGCCACCGGGGCGTCGGCGAGCCGGCGGGCGGCCTCCAGGCTGCTCTCGCCGGTGACCTCGAAGACGGCGTCCGGTGCGGGCGGGACGGTTTCCGGGGCCGACGGGACCGGCACCGGTTCCGGGCCGTACAGCCGCGTCCCGGCCCGTGCGGCCGCGATGTCGGCGGCCAGCAGGACCTCGCGGCCGTCGGGCGCGCGGTAGCTCCCCGCCGCCACGATCTCCTCGGTCTGCCGTGCGATGCCGCGCAGGCGCGCGCTCATGGCGCCACCCCCGTGGACGCCATGACCGCGGCCCGCGCGGCCTCCCCCGTCGTGCTCATGCACGCATCCTGGGCGATGCTGGTGGTGCCGTGCAACGGAGTTTCCCTGGCCCGAAACGGCCGGAAACACGCGACGAAGGAGCAACGAAGCGGCAGGGAAGCAGAGGTTACCGATCTAGAACGTACCGATAGGTGCCCTTGTGCGAACGGACGTGAAGGTCTTGGGTGGGACGGACGATGCCGCCCCGGACGCAACCACGGCCGGGACGGTGGCATGGTGGAATCTCAGGAGGATCCCTACATGTCCGACTCGATATCCGACAGCGGCGACTGTACCGACGGGTCGGTGAAAACCGACTTCTCGGACGACCGCACGACTGTCACCGAAGCCGAGGTGGAGGCCCTGGTCAAGGGCATCTGCTTCAAGACCGGCCCGCCCCGCACGCTCGGGGTCGAGGTGGAATGGCTGGTTCACGAGCTGCGTACACCGCAGCTCCCGGTGACACCCGAACGACTCGAAGCGGCTTACGCCGCACTGCGCACGGTGCCCCTGGGGTCGGCGCTCACCGTCGAACCCGGCGGCCAGCTGGAGCTCAGCTCGCCGCCCGCCGCCTCCCTCACGGAGTGCACAGGCACCGTCGCCGCCGACCTGGACGCCGTCCGCAAGGTCCTCGCCGCACAGGACCTCGGACTCGTGGGCGTCGGTCACGATCCCTGGCACACCCCCCGCCGCTTCCTGCGCGAACCGCGCTACGACGCGATGGAGAGCTGCCTGGACCGCACCGGCACGGCGGGCCGCCACATGATGTGCTCCTCGGCGTCCGTCCAGGTCTGCCTGGACGCCGGCCACGAGGAGCCCGGCCCGCTCGGTTACACCCGGCGCTGGTGGCTGGCCCATCAGCTCGGCCCGGTGCTGGTGGCCGCGTTCGCGAACTCCCCGCTGGTCGGGCACCGGCCCACCGGCTGGCTCTCCACCCGCCAGCTGCTGTGGATGGAGATCGGCGCGGGCCGCGCGGGCGCGCCCCCGCTGGACGGCGACCCGCGCACCGCATGGGCCCGGCACGTCCTCGACGCACCCGTGATGTGCGTACGGCGGGACGGCGGCCCCTGGCAGGTCCCCGAGGGACTGACCTTCCGGGCCTGGACCCGGTCGGGGACGCCCGCCCCGCCCACCGGCGCGGATCTCGCGTACCACCTGACGACGCTGTTCCCGCCGGTCAGACCGCGCGGTCATCTGGAGCTGCGGATGATCGACGCGCAGCCCGGCGACGACGGGTGGATCGTGCCGCTGGCGGTGACGGCGGCGCTGTTCGATGACCCGGAGGCCGCCGAGACCGCGTACCGGACGGTGAAACCGCTGGCCGAGCGGGCGGGGCCGCGACCCGCCCCGAACAACCCGCTGTGGATCGACGCGGCCCGGTCCGGGCTCCGCGACCCCGAGCTGCACGAGGCCGCCGTCGCCTGCTTCACGGCAGCCCTCGAGGCCCTGCCGAGGATCGGCGCGGCCCCCGAGGTGACGGACGCCGTGGCGGCGTTCCGGGACCGGTACGTGCTGCGGGGCCGCTGCCCGGCCGACGACCTGCTGGACCGACTGCGCGGCACGGCCGGTCGCGCCCATGGGAAGGACATCAGCGCATGACCGAGACCGACGCCGACATCGATATCGAGACCCTGCGGGACCGGGCGCTGAAGTCCCTCACCACGGCCCGCGACCGCACCACGCTGCTGACCAGCTGCGTGGAGGGGCCCGACCTCACCGCCCAGCACTCCCCGCTGATGTCCCCGCTGGTCTGGGACCTCGCGCACATCGGCAACCAGGAGGAGCTCTGGCTGCTGCGCAACGTCGGCGGCCGGGAGGCGATGCGCCCGGAGATCGACAGCCTCTACGACGCCTTCGAGCACCCGCGCTCCGAGCGGCCCTCGCTGCCGCTGCTGCCGCCCGCCGAGGCCCGGCACTACGCGGCCGAGGTGCGCGGCCGGGCGCTGGACCTGCTGGAGAGCTCGGCCTTCCAGGGCGGCACCCGGCTGACCGAGGCGGGCTTCGCCTTCGGGATGATCGCGCAGCACGAACAGCAGCACGACGAGACGATGCTGATCACCCATCAGCTCCGCAGGGGCCCGCAGGCCCTGACCGCACCGGACCCGGCCCCGGTGCCGCCGTTCACCGGCCCGGCCGAAGTCCTGGTCCCCGGCGGCCCGTTCACCATGGGCACCTCCACCGAGCCCTGGGCGCTGGACAACGAACGCCCCGCGCACCGGCGGGAGGTGGCGCCCTACTGGATCGACACCGTCCCGGTGACCAACGGCCGGTACCTGGCGTTCATCGAGGACGGCGGCTACGAGAACGAGCGCTGGTGGACGCCGGAGGGCTGGGCGCACATCCGGGAACACTCCATCTCCGCGCCGCACTTCTGGCACCGGGACGGCGGCCAGTGGCTGCGCCGCCGGTTCGGGGTCACGGAGGTCGTGCCGCCCGAGGAGCCGGTGCTGCACGTGTGCTGGTACGAGGCGGACGCCTACGCCCGCTGGGCCGGGCGCCGGCTGCCCACCGAGGCCGAGTGGGAGAAGGCCGCCCGGCACCACCCGGGCGAGCACCGGTCCCGCCGCTACCCGTGGGGCGACGCCGACCCGGCGCCGAACCACGCCAACCTGGGCCAGCGGCACCTGCGCCCGGCCCCGGCCGGCAGCTACCCGGACGGCGAGTCCCCGCTCGGCGTACGGCAGTTGATCGGTGACGTGTGGGAGTGGACGGCCAGCGACTTCGAGCCGTACCCGGGCTTCACCGCCTTCCCGTACAAGGAGTACTCGGAGGTGTTCTTCGGCCCCGAGTACAAGGTGCTGCGCGGCGGTTCGTTCGCCGTGGACCAGGTGGCCTGCCGGGGCACGTTCCGCAACTGGGACTACCCGATCCGGCGGCAGATCTTCTCCGGCTTCCGCACCGCCCGTGACGCGGAGACCGCCTGATGTGCCGTCACCTCGCCTGCCTGGGAGCCGAGGAGCCGCTCGGCCGGCTCCTCGTGGAGCCCGAACACTCCCTCTACCGGCAGTCCTGGGCTCCCCGGATGCAGCGGTACGGGACGGTCAACGCGGACGGCTTCGGGGTGGGCTGGTACGCCCCGGGTGATCCGCAGCCGGCCCGCTACCGGCGCGCCGGGCCGATCTGGGCCGACCCGTCCTTCGCCGACCTGGCCCGGGTCGTACGTACCGGCGCACTGCTGGCCGCCGTACGGGACGCGACCCTCGCGGGCGCGGACGGGGAGGCCGCGGCGGCGCCGTTCGCCGCGGGCCGCTGGCTGTTCAGCCACAACGGGGCGATCCCCGGCTGGCCGGGGTCCATGGCACCCCTGGTCCCGCTGCTGCCCCCGGCCGACCTGCTGTCGATGGAGGCCCGCACCGACTCGGCGTTCGTCTGGGCGCTGGCCCTGCACCGGCTGCGGTCCGGTACGGAGCCGGGCCCGGCCCTTGCCGAAACGGTTCAGCAGGTGGCCGAGGCAGCGCCCACGGCCCGCCTGAACCTCCTCCTCACCGACGGCGAGACCATCACCGCCACCGCCTGGGGCGACAGCCTCCACTACCTCGCGGAACCCGGCCTGCGCACCGTCGTCGCCTCCGAGCCGTACGACGACGACCCGCGCTGGCAGGAGGTCCCGGACCGCACGCTGCTCACCGCGAGCCGCGCGGGCGTCGCTCTCACGCCCGTCGAGGACCCGGTCGAGAACCCGGTCGAGGACCTGGCATCGGTACCACCTAAGGAGCCCTGTACGTGAGTCCCTTCCGTGTCACCCGTACCCTTCCCGAGGACGCGACGGACGCCGCGCTGCGCGCCGATGTCCTGACCGGCCTCACCGCCACGCCCAAGACGCTGCCGCCGAAGTGGTTCTACGACGCCCGGGGCAGCGAGCTGTTCGAGCAGATCACCGAATTGCCCGAGTACTACCCGACCCGGGCCGAGCGGGAGATCCTGCGCGCCCGGTCCGGCGAGATCGCCGCCGCGAGCGGTGCCCGCACCCTGGTGGAGCTGGGCTCGGGCTCCTCCGAGAAGACCCGCCTCCTCATCGACGCGCTCACCGGACTTGAGGTGTACGTCCCGGTCGACGTCAGCGAGAGTGCGCTGACCCAGGCCGGGGAGGCGCTCGTCGCGGAGCGGCCGGGGCTGTCCGTGCACGCCCTGATCGCCGACTTCACCGGCCGCCTGGAGCTGCCCGAGACGCCGGGGCCCCGGCTCCTGGTCTTCCTCGGCGGCACGATCGGCAACCTGCTGCCCGCCGAGCGGGCGGAGTTCCTGGCCTCGGTCCGGCGGCGGCTGGCGCCGGGCGACGCGCTGCTGCTCGGCACCGACCTGGTCAAGGACGAGGGGGTGCTGGTCCGGGCGTACGACGACGCGGCCGGGGTGACGGCCGAGTTCAACAAGAACGTCCTCGCCGTGGTGGACCGGGAGCTGGACGCCGACTTCGACCCGGAAGCCTTCGACCACGTCGCCCTGTGGGACGCGGAGAACGAGTGGATCGAGATGCGGCTGCGCTCCCGGGTGGCGCAGACCGTGAAGGTGCCGGCGCTCGATCTGGCCGTGGACTTCGCGGCGGGCGAGGAGCTGCGCACCGAGGTGTCGGCGAAGTTCCGGCGGGACGGGGTGACGGGCGAACTGGCCGCCGCGGGGCTGGAGCTGACGAATTGGTGGACCGACGCGGAGGGGCGCTTTGCGCTGTCGCTGAGCGTGGCGCGCTGAAGCAGTCCGCCGGGCGCCGGGCGCTCCGCGGGGGGGCCGTGCTACGTCGTCGGTCGTCTGCGGCGCCGACGTGGTCGGTCGCGCAGTTCCCCGCGCCCCTTTCGGGGCGCTGCCACGCCGTCGAACGTCCGCGGCGCCGACGTGGTCGGTCGCGCCCCTTTGGGGCGCTGCCGAACCGGGTGCGCCAAGTCACCCGAAGTCCGGTGCGAGTAGTTCGGTGATTTTCCGGGAGGCGCGGCGGGCCTCGGTCTCGGGGTCCGCTCCGCGAAGCACCTTGGTCATGTAGCTCTTGATCGGGTTGTCGGCCTCCACCGCCGGCCAGTCGGGGGTGTGGGGGGTCGCCCGCCCTCGTGCGGCACCCGCCGCCATGGCGGCGACCCCCTCCTCGCCTGCCACCGCACCCGCCAGCGTGGTCTTGTTGGGCACGTAGTTCATGGTGCGGGCCAGGTCGGTGTCCCACTTGGCGCCGGTCAGCGCGGCGACGACCGCGGTCGCGTCGTAGGGCCGGTCGGTGTTCTGCGGTACGACGAGGTCGGAGCCGCCGGTGAAGACCGCACCGGGGTGGTCCGCGGTGCGCCCCGGCACCGGGAAGTAGCCGATCTCGTCCTTCAGTTCGGGATTCTCCTGCACGATCGACTGGGCGAGGCCGGGCACCGCGACGATCTGCGCCACCTGTCCGCCGGCGAACACCTGGGCCTGGGGCGGGTGTTCCTCGTCGGCGTCGACGGGTCCCTTGCCGAGCGCCTGGAGCCGCCGGTAGAAGTCCATCCCGCGCAGCGCGGCCGGGCTGTCGAGGGTGCCCTTCCACTCCGCGTCCGTCTCCTGGGCGAGGTCGCCGCCCTCGTCCCAGATGAACCCGGAGAGGGTGTACCAGTCCTGTCCGGCGAGGTAGATCCCCTGGTTGCCGCCGGAGTCTAGCTTCTCGGTGTCGGCCAGCCACTGCTCGCGGGTCTTCGGCGGGGTGGTGATCCCGGCCTTCCTGAACAGGTCCTTGCGGTAGATGACGACCCGGTTGGCGGCGTACCAGGGGATGCCGTACTGGCGGGAGTCGTCCCGGCCGGGCTCGGCGAGGCCGGGCAGCCAGTGGTCCTTGCCCCAGTCGCGCATCGACTCCAGGGTGAGGTCGGTGAGCCGGCCGTCCTCGACGTACTGCGGGACCTGGGTGTTGCCGACCTCGATGACGTCGGGCGCGTCGGCGGAGTCGCTCTTGAGGGCCGTCTGCACCTTGTCCACGATGCCGGTCCAGTCCTGGATGCGGATGTCCAGGCGGATGTCCTTGTGGGTGCGCTCGAAGTCCGCGGTGAACCGGTGCAGGAAGTCCGCCGAGGCGCTGTTCCGCATCAGCCAGACCGTGACCGTGTGGCGCCCGCCTCCTTCGCCCGGCAGCACCCCGCAGGCACTCAGCAGGGCGGCGGACACACAGACGAGGGCGAGCGGGCGGTGATGTCTCACGGGGGTTCCTGTTCTGTCTGGCGGACAGGCGAAGAGGCCCGACGTGGGGGAACGAGCACTGGGGCCCGTACGGGTGTACGGGATTTTGGTATGGACCAATACGGAGGGTCAAGGGCTGTCGGCGTTTCGGAACCGACGCCTCGCGTTCCGCTTCCGGATGCGGCACCGTGGAGTGACGACGAGAGGAGCTTCGCGATGACGAACCACACCTACCGGGTCACCGAGATCGTCGGCACCTCGCACGAGGGCATCGACCAGGCCATCCGCAACGGTGTCGCACGCGCCAACCAGACCCTGCGCAACCTGGACTGGTTCGAGGTCACGCAGGTCAGGGGCCAGATCGAGAACGGGCAGATCGAGCACTACCAGGTGGGCCTGAAGGTGGGCTTCCGCATCGACGAAGAGGACTGAGGCGGGCTCAAGAGGGCCGACGCCGCAGCGTCAGGTCCGCCCCTCCCCCTCCTGGGCCTGCTCCAGCGCGGCCGAGCGGTCGGCCCAGCGGGCCCGTACGACGGCGAACCCGGCCCGTTCGGCTGCGTCGCACACCAGCTCGTCGTCATCGACCAGGACGCGGACCGAACGCCGTTCCGCGAGCCGCCGCAGGATCTCGAGCTTGGTCTGCCGGGCGGGCCTGCGGTCGGCGTTGCGCCGCATGTGCACGGGCCCCTCGGGCAGTCCGTGGGCGGCGAGCCAGTCCAGCGTGTCGCGGCGGCAGCGCTCGGGGCGCCCCGTGAGATAGACGATGTCGCACTCCTCGCCGGTCGCCACGGCCAGCGCGATCCCCTCGGCGATCGGCGGATCGTGCGGCGCGGCCGCGAAGAACGCGTCCCAGTCGCGCGGCCTTCGCTCCAGGAACTGCTGCCGGTGCGCGGTGTCGGCGAGGGTGTTGTCGATGTCGAACACGGCGATCGGACGCCTGCTGCTCTCGGTCACCCGGCAACCCTAGAACGCGACGTCCCCGGCGGTTCGGCCGACGGCGGCCCCGGGCTGCCCGCGGCGGCGGAGCCCGGCGGGAATCCCGTGGCCGCGCGGCTGTTGAACCCTGTGTGAACGCAACCATCGCCCGGACCCGGTTCTCCGTCCTCGACCGCTCCCGCACCCGGGAGGGCCACTCGCCCGCCGAGGCGCTCCGGGACACCGTGGCGCTGGCGCGGGAGGTGGAGGCGCTCGGCTTCCACCGCTTGTGGGTGTCGGAGCACCACGGGGTGCCCGGGGTCGCGGGCTCGGCGCCGACCGTGCTCGCCGCGGCCGTGGCCGCCGCGACCCGGACCATCCGGGTCGGAACCGGCGGGGTGATGCTGCCCAACCACCAGCCCCTCGTCGTGGCCGAGCAGTTCGGCGTGCTGGAGTCGCTCTACCCGGGGCGGATCGACATGGGGCTCGGCCGGTCGGTGGGTTTCACGGACGGCGTGCGCAGGGCGCTGGGACGCGACAAGGGCGACGCCGAGGACTTCGCGGCGCAGCTCGGCGAACTGCTCGGCTGGTTCGAGGGGACCTCGCCGACGGGCGTGCGGGCCCGCCCGTCGGAGGGGCTGCGGGTGCCGCCGTTCGTGCTGGCGATGGGCGAGGGCGCGGACATCGCGGCCCGCGCCGGGCTGCCCATGGTCATCGGCGACCTACGGGGCCGCGAGAAGATGCGGCACGGCATCGAGCACTACCGCGACCGCTTCCGGCCCTCCCCGTGGGTGGCCGAGCCGTACGTGGTGATCTCCGGGACGGTCGCCGTCGCCGGCACCCCCGAGGCGGCACGCCGGCTGCTGGTCCCGGAGGCCTGGTCGATGGCGTACTCCCGCACGCACGGCTCGTTCCCGCCGCTGCCCCCGGCCGAGGCCGTGGAGACCCGGACGATGACCGCGAAGGAACGCGGCTTCTACGAGTCCGGGCTCGCCGGGCACATCGCCGGCACCGAGGACCAGGTCGCCCACGAACTGGAGACGGTCCTGAAGGAGACCGGTGCCGACGAGGTGCTGGTCACCACGAGCACGTACGACCGTGCGGCCCTGGTGGACTCGTACCGGCGGCTGGCCGGGATCATGGCCGCCTGACCGGACCGGTCGGGCCGTGGCCGGTCAGACGGTGGCCGGCTTGTCGGAACGGATCACGATCTCGCCGTTCGCCGCGTCCACCACCGCCCGCTCGCCCGCCACCAGCTGGCCGGACAGCAGCAGGTCGGCGAGGCGGTCGTCGACCTCGCGCTGGATGGTGCGGCGCAGCGGACGGGCGCCGAAGTCCGGCTCGTGGCCGAGGTTGGCGAGCAACCCGGCGGCCGCGTCGGTGACTTCGAGGCTGACGTCCTGGGCGTGCAGGCGGCGTCGGGTGTGTTCGAGGAGCAGGTCGACGATCTCGCGCAGCTGGGTGCGGTCCAGGCCGCGGAAGACGATGATCTCGTCGATGCGGTTGAGGAACTCCGGCCGGAAGTGCTGCTGGAGGGCCGGCATGACCGCCTCGCGGACCTTGCCGTAGTCCTCCGTGCCCGCGGCCAGGATGCGGTCGGCGCCGATGTTCGACGTCATGATGACGACGGTGTTCTTGAAGTCGACGGTGCGGCCCTGGGCGTCGGTGAGGCGGCCGTCGTCCAGGAGCTGGAGCAGGGTGTTGAAGACGTCCGGGTGGGCCTTCTCCACCTCGTCGAGGAGCAGCACGGCGTACGGCTGCCTGCGCACCGCCTCGGTGAGCTGGCCGGCCTCCTCGTGGCCGACGTATCCGGGCGGGGCGCCGACCAGGCGGGAGACGGTGTGGCGCTCCTGGAACTCGCTCATGTCGAGGCGGATCATGCGGGTCTCGTCGCCGAAGAGGGCGGCGGCCAGGGCGCGGGCCAGTTCGGTCTTGCCGACGCCGGTCGGGCCGAGGAAGAGGAAGCTGCCGACGGGCCGGTTGGGGTCGCTCATGCCGGCGCGGGCGCGACGGACCGCGCGGGCGACCGCGGTGATCGCCTCGTCCTGGCCGACGACCCGTTCGTGCAGGTGCTCCTCCAGCTTCATCAGCCGCTCCCGCTCCTCCTCGGTGAGCTCGGCGACCGGGATGCCGGTGGTGCGGGAGACGACCTCGGCGATGTCCTCGGCGGTGACCTTGGGCGCGTGCTCCTCGGCGCTGCCGGCCTGTTCCAGCTCGGCCTCGGTGGCCTTGATGCGGTCGCGGAGCTCCTTGGCGCGCTCGTACTCCTCGTCGGCGACGGCCTGGTCCTTCTCCCGGTTCAGGGCGGCGATGCGGTCCTCGATGTCCCGGGTGTCGGTGGGCGGGGTCTTCGAGCGCAGCCGGACCCGGGCCGCCGCCTGGTCCATCAGGTCGATCGCCTTGTCGGGCAGGAACCGCGAGGTGATGTACCGGTCGGACAGCTCGGCCGCCGCGACCACCGCCTCGTCGGTGATGCGGACCTGGTGGTGGGCCTCGTAGCGGTCGCGCAGGCCGCGCAGGATCTCGATGGTGTCGTCGACGGTGGGCTCGCCGACCAGGATGGGCGCGAACCGGCGTTCCAGGGCCGCGTCCTTCTCGATGTGCTTGCGGTACTCGTCGACGGTGGTCGCCCCGATGAGGTGCAACTCGCCGCGCGCGAGGGCGGGTTTGAGGATGTTACCCGCGTCGAGGGAGCCGTCCCCGCCGCCGCCCGCGCCCACGACCGTGTGCAACTCGTCGAGGAACAGGACGAGTTCGTCGCCGTGCTCACGGACCTCGTCGAGCAGCTTCTTCAGCCGCTCCTCGAACTCGCCCCGGTACTTGGTGCCGGCCACCATCCCGGCCAGGTCCAGGGAGACCAGCCGCTTGCCCTCAAGGGTCTTGGGCACGTCCCCGGCGACGATCCGTTGCGCGATCCCCTCCACGATGGCGGTCTTGCCGACACCCGGGTCGCCGATCAGGACCGGGTTGTTCTTGCTGCGCCGGGAGAGCACCTCGATGGTCTGCTCGACCTCCTCGTCCCGCCCGATCACCGGGTCCAGACGCCCGGCCCTGGCGTCCTCGGTGAGGTCACGTCCGTACTCGTCGATCGTCGGCGTGGTGCTGGGCTTCCTGCGCTCCCCGGCGCCCTCGGCCGGCCTCCGGGTCGGCTCCCAGCCGCTCTCGCCGAGCGCGCGGCCGGCCGCCGACTCCGGGTTCGCGGCGAGCGCGCGCAGCAGGTGCTCGGGGCCGATGTAGGAGGCGCCCTCGGCGCGCGAGATCTGGTAGGCGTCGAGGAGGGCGCGTTTGGCGGCCGGGGTGAGGGTGGTGGGCTCCGCCTTCTCGCCGCCGCCGTGGCCGGCGGTGAGCCGCGCCCTGAGCTGGTCGGGGTCGGCGCCCACCTCGGCGAGCAGCCGCCGGGTTGAGTCGTGGGTGGTGGCGGCGGCCAGCAGGTGCCGGGCGTCCAGTTCGTCGCTGCCCTCGACGGCGGCGAGGTCGCGGGCCTCGGCGACCAGCTCCCGGGCCCGTTCGGACAGCAGGCTGCCGATGTCGACGCGCTGTGGGCGGCGAGGCTGCGCACCCGTCCCCGCGCCGCCGAAGAAGCGGGACATCAGCTCGTCGAAGTCCTCGAAGGGGCTGCGTCCGAATCCGAAACCGGAAGTACTCATGGGGCCGGGCCTTTCTGCGGACAGCTGTGCGGGGCGGCGCCGCGGGGCGGCTGCGCGAGAGCCTCTCCGGAGGGCTCCGCGATCGGCGGCAATCCGCGTCTTCCAAGCTCGCACAGGCGCGCCGGGCCCGCACGGGGACGGCCGCCGAGATGCGGACGGGGACGGCCGCCGAGATGCGGACGGCGCCGCGGCCGGTGACGCTGGGGGTGGAAGCCGAAACCAGCGAGGAGGGCTGCCATGTCCATGCTGGACAAGCTCAAGGGGATGCTCAAGGGCCACGAGGACCAGGCCAGGCAGGGCGTCCAAAAGGGCGGGGACATGATCGACGAGCGGACCGGGAACAAGTACCAATCCCAGGTCGACACGGCCCAGAAGCAGGCCGACGACTACATCGAACGGCAGCGGAGGCAGGGCGACCCTCCGCAGTAGAGGACGACCGCGCGGGCTAGGATCGCGGGGTTTGTCCCTGCCCCGCGAGTCGCCCGTCACGGAGTGCCCGTCCGATGCACAGCCCCCACGACCCGTACGTCCGCGTGCGCGGCGCCCGTGAGCACAACCTCAGGGGCGTCGACGTGGACATCCCCCGGGACGTGCTGGCCGTCTTCACCGGTGTGTCCGGCTCGGGGAAGTCGTCCCTGGCGTTCGGCACGATCTACGCCGAGGCCCAGCGGCGCTACTTCGAGTCGGTCGCGCCGTACGCGCGCCGGCTGATCCACCAGGTCGGGGCGCCGAAGGTCGCGGAGATCAGCGGGCTGCCGCCGGCGGTCTCGCTGCAGCAGCGCCGCTCGGCCCCCACCTCCCGCTCCTCGGTCGGCACGGTCACCAACCTGTCCAACTCCCTGCGGATGCTCTTCTCGCGCGCCGGGGACTATCCGCCGGGCGCGGTGCGGCTCGATTCCGACGCGTTCTCCCCCAACACGGCGGCGGGCGCCTGCCCCGAGTGCCACGGCTTGGGCCGGGTGCACCGGACCACCGAGGAGTCCCTGGTCCCGGACCCGTCGCTGTCCGTCCGCGAGGGCGCGATCGCCGCGTGGCCGGGTGCCTGGCAGGGCAAGAACCTGCGGGACATCCTGGCCGCGCTCGGTCACGACGTCGACCGGCCGTGGCGCGAGCTGCCCGCCGAGGAACGCGAGTGGATCCTCTTCACGGACGAGCAGCCGGTGGTCACCGTGCACCCGGTCCGGGACGCCGACCGTATCCAGCGGCCCTACCAGGGCACGTACACGAGCGCCCGCCGGTATGTGCTGAAGACCTTCTCGGACTCCCGGAGCCCGACGCTGCGGGCGAAGGCGGAGCGGTTCCTGACCAGTGCGCCCTGCCCGGTGTGCGGCGGCAGCAGGCTGCGGCCGGAGGCCCTCGCCGTGACGTTCGCCGGCCGTACGATCGCCGAACTCGTCGCGCTGCCGCTGACGGAGCTGTCCCGACTCCTCGGCGGACAGCGCGGGTCGGAGACCGTGCGGGTCCTCGCCGCGGACCTCACCGCCCGCATCGCGCCCGTCACCGAACTGGGTCTCGGCTATCTCAGCCTGGACCGGGCCACCCCCACCCTCTCCGCGGGCGAACTCCAACGCCTGCGCCTGGCCACCCAGTTGCGGTCCGGACTCTTCGGTGTCGTCTACGTCCTGGACGAGCCGTCGGCCGGTCTGCACCCGGCGGACACCGAGGCGCTGCTCACCGTGCTGGAGCGGTTGAAGGCGGCCGGGAACTCGGTGTTCGTGGTGGAGCACCACCTGGACGTGGTGCGCGCCGCCGACTGGCTGGTGGACGTGGGCCCGCGGGCCGGCGAGCACGGCGGCGAGGTGCTGCACAGCGGACCGGTGGCGCAACTGGCCGGCGTCGCCGGCTCCGCCACCGCCCGCTACCTGTTCGCGCGGGATCCCGTCCCGGCCCGCGCACCGCGGCCCGCCAGGGGCTGGCTGACGGTCGGCCCGGTGACCCGGCACAACCTCCGCGGGGTCACCGCCGAGTTCCCGCTCGGTGTCCTCACCGCCGTCACCGGGGTCTCCGGCTCCGGCAAGTCGACGCTGATCGGCGAGATCACCGGGGAACCGGCCGAGGTCGGACGTCTGGTCTCCGTCGACCAGAAGCCGATCGGCCGCACCCCGCGCTCCAACCTGGCCACCTACACCGGCCTGTTCGACGTCGTACGGAAGGTGTTCGCGGCCACCGGGCAGGCGCGGGAGCGCGGTTACGGCGTCGGGCGGTTCTCCTTCAACGTGGCCGGGGGCCGCTGCGAGACCTGCCAGGGCGAGGGGTTCGTCAGCGTGGAGCTGCTGTTCCTGCCGAGCACCTACGCGCCGTGCCCGGACTGCGGCGGGGCGCGCTACAACCCCGAGACGCTCGAAGTGACCTACCGGGGGCGGAACATCGCCGAGGTGCTGGACCTGACCGTGGCGGGCGCGGCGGAGTTCTTCGCGGACACCCCGGCCGCCGCGCGCAGCCTGGCCACGCTCCTCGACGTGGGCCTCGGCTATCTGCGACTCGGGCAGCCCGCCACGGAGTTGTCCGGCGGCGAGGCCCAGCGCATCAAGCTGGCGGGCGAGTTGCAGCGCGGGCGGCGCGGCCACAGCCTCTACCTCCTCGACGAGCCGACGACGGGCCTGCATCCGGCCGATGTCGAGGTGCTGATGCGGCAGTTGCACGGGCTGGTCGACGCCGGGCACTCGGTCGTGGTGGTCGAGCACGACATGACGGTGGTGGCGGACGCCGACTGGGTGATCGACCTGGGGCCGGGCGGCGGGGACCGGGGCGGGCGGATCGTCGCGGCGGGTCCGCCGGCCGAGGTGGCCCGGACCGGGGACAGCGTCACCGCGCCCTATCTGTCCCGTTCCCTCCCCTGACGGTCTTCAGGAACACTTCAGGTTGCCCCGGAACCTTGGGCGCATGCACGGACACCACCCCCGCACCCCCGAAGCCGAGCGCAGCCGCCGCTGGTTCATGAACAAGGCGCTGCTCGCCGGCGGTGCCGCCGCGCTGGCGACCATGACCGGCTGCTCCAACGGCTCCTCGAACACGTCGAGTTCGCCCTCCGGGGCGCCGAGCGGCGGCATGCCCTCGGGCGGCCCCGGCGGCGCCGGCGGCATGGGCCCCGGCCAGACCGAGGTGAAGTACAAGGACTTCACCGGCCTCACCACGGACGGCAAGGTCGTCGACGACCTGTACGCGGTCCACTCCACCGGCGTCTCCACGGACAAGGTCGTCAAGGCCGCGCAGGCGTTCCTGGACGGGCTCAGCGCCAAGGAGCGCAAGTCCTGCACCTTCGACGTGGACGACGACGAGTGGCTGGCCTGGAGCAACGTCGACGGGTACCAGCGCAAGGGCGTCCGGATGGGCGACATCACGGACAGGAAGCGGGAGCTGGGCTTCGCGCTGCTCGGTGCCGCGCTGTCCGCGAAGGGTCTCACCCAGACCCGCAACATCATGAAGCTCAACCAGTTCCTGGGCGACTACAACGGCGGCAACCGGGACACCCTCACCGAGGGCGCCTACTTCTTCACCTTCATGGGCACCCCGTCGACCAGCAAGCCCTGGGGCTTCCAGTACGAGGGCCACCACGTCGCCATCAACTACTTCGTGCTCGGCGACCAGGTCGTGATGACGCCGACCTTCATGGGCTCCGAGCCGACCTCGGCCACCTACGAGGGCGAGAAGATCACCCTCTTCAAGCCGGAGACCAAGGCCGGCCTGGCCCTGATCCGCTCCCTCACCTCGGCCCAGCGCGCCAAGGTGATCGACTCGAAGGTGAGCAAGTCCGGCACCGACATGAAGGCGGGCGCGGGCTCCGACAACCTGAAGCTCGCCTACCAGGGCCTGCCCGGCTCCGAGCTCACCTCGGCGCAGAAGGACAAACTCCTCGACCTGGTCCGGGTCTACGTCGGTTACATGGGCGACGGGCACGCCGAGGTGAAGATGACCGAGGTGGAGAAGCATCTGGACCAGACGTACTTCTACTGGCTCGGCAAGACCAAGGACACCTCGGCCTTCTACTACCGGGTGCACAGCCCCGTCGTCCTCATCGAGTACGACGCCCAGTCGCCGCTCGCCTACGGCACGAAGACCGGCGGCGGGCAGCCCTCGGGGCAGCCCACCGGCCAGATGACCGGGCAGCCCACCGGCGGTATGCCCTCCGGCGGGCCGGGCGGCGGCGGTGGCATGGGCGGCCCGAACGGCACGCCCACCCAGCAGCACATCCACACGATCATCCGCACGCCCAACGGCGGCGACTACGGCGTCGACTTGCTCAAGCTCCACTTGGAGACCGACCACTGAGAGGCCCGCTCGGGGCTCACCAGAGCCGCGTGCGTCCAGGCCGGCTCGTGGGTCACCGGCTGGGCGGCGCGGGCGAGTGTGCGACGGTCCGGGTGGCTGCCGGCCGCTATCAGCGGCCGTATGTCCACCTCGGCCACCAGGCCGCGGGTCGACACCACTCGCCAGAGGGAGGCCAGCAGCGTGTCCGCGCCGACATAGGCGGGCACGGTGCTGGCCGCTCCGGCTTCCAGCCGGTAGTGCAGCCGCACCGGCTGCACGGGCGCGCCGGCGTCCAGCGCGGCCTGGAACACGGCCCGCCGGAACCGCCCCTGGGCCCGGCCGCACCAGGTGCTGCCCTCCGGGAAGGCGACCACCGCGGCGCCTTCCCGCAGCGCCCCGGCGATCCGGCCGACAGTGTCCGGCAGCGCCCGCAGCCGGTCCCGGTCGATGAACAGCGCCCCGGCCCCGGCCACCAGCGCGCCGGCCACCGGCCACTCGCGGATCTCCTTCTTGGCGAGCATCCGCGCCGGCCGCACGGCGGCCAGCAGCGGGATGTCCATCCAGGAGATGTGGTTGGCGACAAGGAGCACCCCGCCGGTGCCCGGAGCACTCCCGGTGATCCGGACCTGGACCCCGGCCGCTCGGACGAGCGTCCGGGAGAACCGGCGCACCCACTCGGTGGGTATCCGCCCGCCGAGCGGCAGCAGCGCGATGGCGACCAGCATCAGGACCACGACCGCGGCGAACCGCAGCACGGCCCGGGGCAGGGTCGTCAGGGACCCCGCGCGCTCCACGCAGGCGCCCGGGGTGCAGGGCGCGCTGGGCAGCCAGACGCTCATCAGGCCGGGACGAGCGAGAGGAAGTGCCGCAGGTAGCGCGCGTTGACGCGGCGCATCGACAGCAGCACGTACATGTCGGCGACCCCGAAGTCCGGGTCGTGCGCGGGCTCGCCGCACACCCAGGCGCCGAGGCGGATGTAACCGCGCAGCAGGGCGGGCAGCTCGGTACGGCCCTCGGCGGCCGGCACGGTGGGGACCCAGGGGTTCAGGGGGCGTACCCGGAACTCCTCCGGTGCGAGGTGCTTGGCCTGCACCCGGTCCCAGGTGGCGGCGGCGAGGGCGCCGCCGTCGGCGAGCGGGACGGAGCAGCAGCCTGCCAGCCACTCGTGGCCGCGGTCGACCATGTACCGGGCTATGCCGGCCCAGATCAGGCCGATGACGGCACCGTCGCGGTGGGCGGGGTGCACGCAGGACCGGCCGACCTCGACGAGGCCGGAGCGGATGGGGGCGAGCGTGCTCAGGTCGAACTCGCCCTCGGAGTAGAGGCGGCCGGCGACCGCGGCGCGCTCCGGCGGCAGCAGCCGGTAGGTGCCGACGACCTCGCCGGTGAGGGCCTCGCGGATGAGGAGGTGGTCGCAGTACGCGTCGAAGGCGTCCACGTCCAGTCCCGGCTCCGGCCCGTCGAGCCGGGCTCCCATCTCTCCGGCGAACACCTGGTAGCGCAGCCGCTGTGCGGCCCGGACGTCGTCCTCGTCACGGGCGAGCTGCACCAGGTAGCCGGAGTCCCCGGCTGGGGCGGCGAGAGCGGGGGGTGAGGCGGGCATGGCGGTCATGGAGGTCTCCTGCGCCGAGCGGAAGCTGAGGAAATCTGCACCTGCTTTCTTCCGTGGCAGGCTGGACTCGGCGTGACGTGCGCGGGACCCGTGGATGTGCGACTGCTGAATGCCGGGGGTCGGACCGTTTCCGGTCACTCACAGACGCCTGAGAGTAACGCCACCGTGATGAAACGGCCGTAAAGAACGCGAGACGGGGCCGGTGAGCACCACTCCCCGACCCCGCCCGTCCGCACCTCTCGGCGAACGACTGTGACTTTTCTACGCCCCTGAGGACAGCGCCCCGTCAGGGGCGCGGGGAACTGCGCGACCGGCCACGACGGCGCAGCAGTCCCCGACGGCGCTACCGCTTCCCCACCTTCCGGGTAGCCCGCAACCACTCCTTGTTCATACTGGTGATCGACACCAGCGGAATCCCCTTCGGGCAGGCAGTCGCGCACTCACCCGCCAGCGTGCACCCCCCGAACCCCTCCGCATCCATCTGCCCCACCATGTCCAGCACCCGTGTCTCCCGCTCGGGCGCCCCCTGCGGCAGCACGTTCAGGTGGTTCACCTTGGCGGACGTGAACAGCATCGCCGCCCCGTTCGGGCAGGCCGCGACGCACGCCCCGCACCCGATGCACTCGGCGTGCTCGAACGCGAAGTCGGCGTCGGCCTTCGGCACCGCCGTGGCGTGGGCCTCCGGCGCCGCCCCGGTCGGCGCGGTGATGTACCCGCCGGCCTGGATGATCCGGTCGAACGCCGACCGGTCCACCACCAGGTCCTTGATCACCGGGAACGCGGACGCCCGCCACGGCTCGATGTCGATCGTGTCGCCGTCCTTGAAGGACCGCATGTGCAGCTGGCAGGTGGTGGTGCGCTCGGGACCGTGCGCGTCCCCGTTGATCACCAGGGAGCACGCGCCGCAGATGCCCTCGCGGCAGTCGTGGTCGAAGGCGACCGGGTCCTCGCCGCGCAGGATGAGTTCCTCGTTGAGCGTGTCGAGCATCTCCAGGAACGACATGTCGGTGGAGATGCCGTCCACCTCGTACGTGGACATCGCGCCGTCGGCGTCGGCGTTCTGCTGCCGCCAGACGCGCAGGGTGAGCTTCATGCGTAGCTCCGCTGGGTGGGGTGGACGTACTCGAAGACCAGGTCTTCCTTGTGCAGCACCGGGGCGTCCCCGGTGCCGGTGAACTCCCAGGCGGCCGCGTACGCGAACTCGTCGTCCTTGCGGGCGGCCTCGCCGTCCGGCGTCTGGGACTCCTCCCGGAAGTGGCCGCCGCAGGACTCGGCGCGGTGCAGCGCGTCGAGGCACATCAGCTCGGCCAGTTCCAGGTAGTCGACGATGCGGTTGGCCTTCTCCAGGGACTGGTTGAACTCCTCGCCGGTGCCCGGCACCTTGATCCGCCGCCAGAACTCCTCACGGATCTGCGGGATGCGCTCAAGTGCCTTGCGCAGACCGGCGTCCGTGCGGGCCATGCCGCAGAACTCCCACATGAGTTCGCCGAGTTCGCGGTGGAAGGAGTCCGGGGTGCGGTCGCCGTCGACGGACAGCAGCAGGTTCAGCCGGTCCTCGGTCTCGGCCAGCACCTCCTGGACGGCGGGGTGTTCGTCGGTCACCGCGTCCTGGTGGGGGTTGCGGGCGAGGTAGTCGTTGATGGTGGCCGGCAGCACGAAGTAGCCGTCGGCCAGGCCCTGCATCAGCGCGCTCGCGCCGAGCCGGTTGGCGCCGTGGTCGGAGAAGTTGGCCTCGCCGACCGCGAACAGGCCGGGCACGGTGGTCTGGAGGTCGTAGTCGACCCACAGCCCGCCCATCGTGTAGTGCACGGCAGGATAGATCCGCATCGGCACCTCGTACGGATCCTCGTCGGTGATCCGCTGGTACATGTCGAAGAGGTTGCCGTACTTCGCCTCGACGGCCTTCCGCCCCAGCCGCGCGATGGCGTCGGCGAAGTCCAGGTAGACGCCCTGCCCGCCGGGGCCGACGCCCCGGCCCTCGTCGCAGACGTTCTTCGCGGCGCGGGAGGCGATGTCGCGCGGGACCAGGTTGCCGAAGGACGGGTAGATGCGCTCCAGGTAGTAGTCGCGCTCGTCCTCGGGGATCCGGTTCGCGGGCCGGGTGTCGCCCTTGGCCTTCGGGACCCAGATCCGGCCGTCGTTGCGCAGCGACTCGCTCATCAGCGTCAGCTTGGACTGGTGGTCGCCGGTGCGCGGGATGCAGGTGGGGTGGATCTGGGTGAAGCACGGGTTGGCGAAGTAGGCGCCGCGCCGGTGCGCCCGCCAGATGGCGGTGGCGTTGGAGTTCATGGCGTTCGTCGACAGGTAGAAGACGTTGCCGTAGCCGCCGCTGGCGAGGACGACAGCGTCCGCGAAGTACGTGTCGATCTTCCCGGTGATCAGGTCCCGGGCCACGATCCCGCGCGCCCGTCCGTCGACGACGATCACGTCGAGCATCTCGGTGCGCGGGTGCATCTCGACGTTCCCGGCGGCGATCTGCCTGCTCAGCGCCTGGTAGGCGCCGAGGAGCAGCTGCTGGCCCGTCTGGCCGCGGGCGTAGAAGGTGCGGGACACCTGGACACCGCCGAAGGACCGGGTGTCCAGCAGCCCGCCGTACTCACGGGCGAACGGCACGCCCTGCGCCACGCACTGGTCGATGATCTCGACGGAGATCTGGGCGAGGCGGTGGACGTTGGACTCACGGGCCCGGAAGTCGCCGCCCTTGACGGTGTCGTAGAACAGCCGGTGGACGGAGTCGCCGTCGTTGCGGTAGTTCTTCGCCGCGTTGATCCCGCCCTGCGCGGCGATCGAGTGGGCGCGGCGCGGGGAGTCCTGGTAGCAGAACTGGACGACGTGGTAGCCCTGTTCGGCGAGGGTGGCCCCGGCGGAACCGCCGGCCAGGCCGGTGCCGACGACGATCACCGTGTGCTTGCGCCGGTTGGCGGGGTTGACCAGCCTGGCCTCGAAACGGCGCTTGTCCCAGCGCTCGTTGACCGGTCCTGCGGGGGCCTTGCCGTCGGAGACGGGTTCGCCGGTCGGGTAGTTCACGTATTCGGTCATGGTCAGCTCACCACTCCGGTCATGACACCCACGGGTACGGCGATGAAACCGGCCGTGAGCAGCAGCGCGAGGACGTCGGCCGTGATCTTGAGGGCGCGGTCGCGGGTGCGGCTGCCGACGCCGAGGGTCTGGGCGGCGCTCCAGAAGCCGTGCCGCACGTGCAGGCCGAGCGCGAGCATCGCCACGATGTAGATGACGTCGCCGTACCAGGTGGAGAAGGTGTCCACCACGTTCTGGTACGGGTGGCCCTCCTGGAAGCCGCCGGAGTGCACGGTGCCGGTGGTCAGGTCGAGGATGTGCCAGACGATGAACAGGGCGAGGATGATCCCGCCCCAGCGCATCGTGCGGGTGGCGTAGGAAGCACGCGGCTTCTTGTGCACGTACTTGCTCGGGCGCGCCCTGATGTCGCGGCGGCTGAGCTGGTACGCGGACGTGGCGTGGGCGACCACGGCGACGACCAGGACGATCCGGATGAGCCAGAGCGTCCACTCGTAGTGCATGAACGGTTCGCCGATGGTGCGCAGCCAGTGGGCGTAGTGGTTGAACTCGCCGGCCCCGAAGTAGATCTTCAGGTTCCCGATCATGTGGACGACCAGGTAGAGCAGCATGATCAGGCCGCTGACGGCCATCACGGTCTTCTTGCCGACGGAGCTGTCCCACATCGTGCGCGCCATGGACGGCCGTCGGTCCGTCCGCGTTGCCAGAGCCATGGGGATGACGCTAGGGCCGGACCACCTGATCGGTCCAAGACATGGTCCGGCTTGATTCCATAGTCGAAAGCTATCGTGTCACCATGCAGTTCCAGCAGCTTCAGTACTTCGTCGCCGTGGCCGAGACCCGGCACTTCACCCGGGCCGCCGAGTTGGTCCATGTCGCCCAGCCGTCGCTGTCCCAGCAGATCAAGGCGCTGGAGCGGGAGCTGGGGGCGGATCTGTTCCTGCGCGCGCGGGGCAACATCACCCTCACCGACGCGGGCGAGGCGCTGCTGCCGCTGGCCCGGCGGATTCTCGCGGACGCGGACACCGCCCGGCACGAGGTGCAGGAACTGGTGCAGCTGCGCAGCGGCCGGGTACGGCTGGGTGCGACGCCCAGTCTGTGCACCGGGCTGCTGCCGGACGTGCTGCGGGCGTTCCACGACCGGTATCCGGGGATCCAGCTGCTGATCGAGGAGAGCGGCTCCCACGACCTGGTGCGGGAGCTGGCGCGCGGGGCGCTGGACCTGGCGCTGATCGTGCTGCCGCTGCCGCCGGCGTCGCCCGCGCTGACGACCGTGGAGCTGCTGCGGGAGGACCTGGTGGTGGTGTCCTCGCCCGAGGCGACGGTGCCCGGCCGGGGGCGGGGCGGGGTGAAGATCTCCGATCTGGAGGGGGAGCGGCTGGTGATGTTCCGGCACGGCTACGACCTGCGGGAGCTGACCGTCGCCGCGTGTCGCTCCGCCGGGTTCGAGCCGAGTTTTGCTGTTGAGGGGGGTGAGATGGATGCGGTGCTGGGGTTTGTGCGGGCGGGGCTGGGCGTGGCCGTGGTGCCTCGGATGGTGGCGGCTCGGTCGGGGCGGGGGCTGCGGGTCACTCCGTTGGCTCGGCCGGGGTTGCATCGGACGATCGCGTTGGCTCATCGCAGTGATGTGGCGCCGCCTCGGGCCGCCAGGGAGTTGCAGAGGATGTTGTTGGAGAGGTGACGTCGCATGGTTGTCTGCGGGTTCGTTGTGGCTGGTCGCGCAGTTCCCCGCGCCCCTGAAGGGGCGCTGTGGGCGGCGTGCCCTTCGAAGGACCGTTCACTCCTTCGTCGATCCCGCCAGCATGCCTGACACCAAGGTCCGTTGCGAGAAGAGGAAGAGAACCAGGACCGGCAGGATCGCGATGATGATCGCCAGGGCCAGTTCGGGGATCGTGATGTTCAGACCCGCCCCTGCTACCGGGTTGAACGACGGAGTGGAGGTGAGGAGTTGGTTGAGGCCCACCTGGACCGGGAACTCGTTGCTGCTCGGGAGGACCAGGTAGGGCAGGAAGAAGTTGTTCCAGTTGCCGACGAAGCTGAAGAAGGCGACCAGGCCGATCACCGGCTTCGCCAGGGGCAACGCGATGCGGGCGAAGAGCTGCCATTCGGTGCAGCCGTCGATCCGGGCGGCGGAGAGCAGGTCCCGGGGCAGGCTGCTGCCGAAGTAGATGTACACGAGGTACACACCGAACGGGTAGAAGGAGAAGGGCAGGATCACCGACCAGACCGTGCCGATCAGGTGGAAGCGGTTGAGCTCCAGGAAGACCGGGAGCACCAGGGTGGCCTGCGGCATGATCATGGTGACCAGGGTGATCACGAGGAGCGTCCTGCGGCCCCTGAACTTCGTCAGGGCCAGCGCGTAGCCGGCCGGGACGCTGACGGCGAGGGTGAGGACGAGCGAACCGCCCGAGTAGATCGCCGAGTTCTTCAGCCAGGTGAGCATCGCGCCGTCCTGGAACGCGAAGAGATGCCGCCAGGCCGCGCCGATCTGGTGGAACGAGCCGAAGGACAGCGGGTTGTCGCTGACCACCTCCCCCGCCGTCTTGGACGGGGCGAGCAGCAGCCAGACCACCGGCAGGACGAAGAACACCAGGAGGAAGGCCAGCAGGACGGCCACGGCCAGGAAGGACAGGGCACGGGAGGGGCGGACGCGCCGGGGCGTCGCCGCTGCCGGGGAGAGAGCTGAGGGCGTCATGACTCATCCAACCTGAACAGGTTCGAGCGGGCGACGAGCAGGCCCGCGGCCAGGAGTCCCACGGCGAGCAGGACGACGGAGATGGCGGCGGCGCCGTTGAAGTCGCCCTGCTGGAAGGCGTACACGTAGGCGAGCTGGTTGGGTGACCAGGTGGGGCTGACCCGGCCGAGGCTGGCCGTCTGGAGGAGTTGGGGCTCGACGAACAGCTGGGTGCCGGTGGCGAAGGCCATGATGGTCATGTAGACGATCCACTGCCGGATCATCGGGATCTGGATGTGCCAGGCGGTCCGCCAGGGACCCGCGCCGTCCATCCGGGCCGCTTCGAGGACCTCGTCGGGGATGTTGTTCAGCGCCCCGTACATCACCACCATCCAGCCGCCCGCGCCGGTCCAGAAGGCGATCAGCATGAGGATCAGGGGGAGGTTGGAGGGGGCCAGAACGGCCGCGAAGGTCTGCAGGCCCATGCTCTTCAGCAGCCAGGAGACCGGGCTGACGTCGGGATCCAGCATGAACAGCCAGACCAGGACGCTGGCCACGCCGGCGAGGGCGCCGGGGATGTAGTAGAGGAAGCGGAACAGGGCGGAGGTGCCGGGGCGGACCCGGCTGCGCAGGATCACCGCGACCAGGACGACCAGCACCACGAGCGCGGCCAGCCACAGCAGCAGGTAGACCAGCATGTGGGTGAAGGCGGGCCCGAAGCGGTAGTCCTGGACCACCTTGACGAACTGGTTCAGGCCGGTGAACTGGCCCCGGTCGTTGGTGAACGCCAGGTAGAAGGAGTAGGCGGTCGGCACGATGCCGAACGCGAGCAGCAGCAGTGCGTAGGCGGCGACGAAGTAGTGGCCCGCGCGGCCGCGGGCCCTGCGCCGCGGCGGGGTGCCGCGGCGCAGGGGGGAGACGGCGGTGCGCTCGGTCTCCAGCAGGGTCACTTGTTCTCCACCTTGTATCCGTTTGCCTTGGCCTCGTTGCCGATCTCCTGCTGCCAGGCGGGCAGCGTGTCGGTCAGGCTCTTCCCGGCGGTCAGGGCGGGCAGGACGACGCTGGACCAGGCGGTGGCGTCCGAGAACCTGGTGTTCGACCAGCCGGTCCACACGTCGTTCGCGGCCTGCTGGAACGCCGTGCTGACGTCGTCGGCGAAGTAGTCGCTGTTGGCCGGGTTCTTCAGCCAGGCCTCGGCGGCCTTGGTGTACGCCGGGTAGGTGGGCGCGGACGCCTGGTTCTCGTCGGACGTGGTGAGCCAGCTGACGAGGTCCGTGGAGGCCTTGAGGTTGGCGCTGTGCGAGGACACCATCCAGACCCCGCCGCCGACGTTGCCGGTGGCCGCCTCGGTCTCCCCCTGCCAGGTCAGCGGGGGTGCCGCGGCGATCTGCTTGGCCGGGGTCTTGAAGGCGGCCTTGAAGAGGTACTGGCCGTACCAGGACGGGCCGTAGGCCATCAGGACCTTGCTGCCGCTGTCCTTGGCGAAGCCCTGGCTGAAGAAGCCCTTGGTGGTGACGGCCTTCGCGTCGATCAGACCGTCGAGGAGCTTGGCCGTGCGGGTGCAGTTCGGGTCCTGGAGATCGGTGCGCAGGGTGTCCGGCTTCACGAGGTCGAACGCCGGGCACTGGCCGGACCAGAAGTACGACTCGTGGGAGTTGGTGTCCCCGACCGAGCCGACGAGGTAGCCGGGGTGCTCCTTGGCGACCTTCTTGCCGAGGGCCTCGTACTCCTCCCAGGTGGTGGGGACCTGGTAACCCCACTTGTCCATGAGGGACTTGTTGTACCAGAGCACGACCTGGGCGATGTCGTTGCGCATGCAGTAGGTGTGGCCGTCGAACTGACAGGGCGTCAGGGAGCCCTTGGCGAAGCCGTCGAGGGTGGCCTGCGGGACGAGCTTGTCGTCCAGCGGGGCGGCGAAGGGCTGCGCTCCGCTCTTGGTGGGCTGGGACGCCCAGGTCACGTCGGTGGGCGAACCGAAGACCACGTCGGGCCAGCCGCTGCCGGTCCGGTCGAAGAGCTGGACCTTGGACTGGAGGTAGGTCGAGCCGTCGGCGCCGCCGTCGTACGTGACGACGTCCATCTTCACGTCCGGATGGGCCTTCTGGTACGCCTGCACGGCGGGCAGGCGGGTCGAGTCCGCCCAGACCGTGATCTGCGAACCGCCCTTCTGCGTGGCCGGCTTGAAGGTCGACCCGTCGGAAGGGGAGGACTGCGCGGTGGTGTCGGCGCTGGCGCAGCCGGCCAGCAGCGCGGCGGTGGACAGGGCGAGTGCGGCGGCGGCGGTACGCAGCACGCCCGGTCTCTTGGACACGGAAGACCTCATCGTCTTGCCTTTCTGTTCTTGCCGGTCAGCGCGGTTGTTCGACGAACGGCAGGAGTTCCTCGCCGTAGCCGAGGTCGAGGGGAAGGGCGATGCCGGGTCCCGTGGGGGCGTGGACCAGGCCCTGGGCGTCCACGTGGCGTTCGCGCACGACCGTCGTGGCGGTGACCAGGGACTCGTAGTAGGTGGTGTTGGAGATGGCCATGCACAGGTGGTGGTTGGGGATGTCCGAACCGTGCACCTCTGCGCGGAGCCGGTAGGCGTCGGCGAGGTGGGCGGTGCGCATGGCGCCGGTGATGCCACCGCGGAGGGTGGTGCCGGCCCGGACGCCGAACGTGGCGGCGCCGGCCCGGATGAAGTCGGCGGAGTTCATGTGGACGCCGTCGGAGGTCTCGGCGACCAGCAGCGGGACGTCCACGGCCGCGGCGAGCTGCTGGTACGCGGAGACGCTGAACTCGCGCATCGGCTCCTCGTACCAGAGGTAGTCCGCCTCGGAGAGGGCCCGCCCGAGGCGGATCGCGTCCGGCAGGTCGAAGCCGGCCGAGCCGTCGTACATCAGGGGCACGTCCGGGCCGACGTGCTCGCGCAGGGCGAGGCAGAGGTCGGCGTCGCGGCGGGCGTCGCCCCAGGCGTGCAGCTTGATGCCCCGGTAGCCGAGGTCCAGGCACTGGTCGGCGACGTCGAGGAACTCCTCGGTGGTGGCGAACGTCGACGTGGAGGCGTACGCCGGGATGGCGTCCCGGAAGCCGCCGAGCAGCCGCCAGACCGGCTGGCCGTGGTGGCGGCCGGCCAGGTCCCACAGGGCGATGTCGATCAGGCCCAGGGTGGGGAGCGGGAGTTCGTGGATGCGGTCCAGCTCCCACACCCGGTGCCACAGCCACTCCCGCTGGAACGGGTCGGCCCCGACCAGTTCCTCGCGGAAGACCCGGTCCACCAGTTCGGTGAGGGTGGTGAAGGCTCCCGGGCGGGCGAACAGGGCCACGCCCTCGGCCCCCTCGTCCGTGCCGATGCGGAGCACCGCGCCGTCGCCGACCGGAGCGCTGCCGCTCAGCCCCTCCCGCCAGCGGAAGGGCGGGCTGGCCGCCGGAACGTCGATCCGGTGTACTTCGACATGGGTGATCTTCATCCTGGCTTTCGTTTCTGTGGTGACAGGAGAGGTGACGTCGACGGCCGGGAGCGGGCGGCTCAGAAGCCGCCGTACGCCTGGAGTTCGTAGACGCTGCCGCCGTTCCAGCTGGAGCCGGTGACGGTCAGCCGCAGGTAGCGGGCGGTGACGGGCCGGTCCACGAAGGAGTAGTCGGTCTGCGCGGTGGTGTTGTCGGCGGTGTGGTCCGCGAAGGTCGACCAGTCCGTGCCGTCGGTGGAGTACTCCAGGCGGTACTTGTAGCCGCTCGGCTTCTCGAAGGTGGTGACGACGGCGGAGACGCTGGTGTCCTTGCCGAGGTCCACCTGGAGCCAGGACGGGTCGGGCAGGCCGAGGCCCTGCGCCCAGCGGGTCGTCAGATCGCCGTCGAAGGCCTTGGCAGGAACGTTTCCTTCCGAGTCGGAGGACGCCGTCGCCGTCTTGTTCAGGGCCAGGTCGTCGTCGGCCGGGGTGGTGACCTCCGCCGCCGCACTGGGGTCGGAGGCGTTGAGCTCGGCGTCGCGGGCGACGACGGTGAAGGAGTACTTCGTGCTGGGCTTCAGGCCGGAGACCCGGTAGCTCGTGTCGTCGGTGACGCCGATCCGCGTGCCGTCCTGGTAGACGACGTAGCTGGTCACGCCGGTGTCGTCGGTGGCGGCCGGCCAGCTGACGTCCACCAGGCTGGGCAGCAGCGCCTTCACGGTGGGCTGTCCGGGGCTGCTGGGGGCGGTGCGGTCGGAGCCGGGGGCGCGGGCGGTGCCGTAGACCTGGAAGTCGTAGATGCTGCCGCCGTTGCCGCTGGAGCCGGTGACGGTGAGCCGTACGAAGCGGCCGGTGACCGGGGTGCCGGCGTCGGCGTAGTCGGTCTGGGCGGTGGTGCTGTCGGCGGTGTGGTCCGCGAGGGTCCCCCAGTGGACCTCGTCGGGCGACACCTCGATGCGGTACTTGTAGCCGCTGCTCTTCTCGAAGGTGGTGATCGCGCCGGTCACGTCGTACGACGCGCCCAGGTCGACCTGGATCCAGGACGGGTCGGGCAGCCCGAGGCCCTGCGCCCAGCGGGTCGACAGGTCGCCGTCGACCGCCTTCGCCGGGACGTTGCCCTCGGAGTCGGAGGACGCGGTGACCGGCTTGTTCAGCGCCAGGTCCGCGCCGTCGGGCATCGTGACCTTCAGCGACCTGCTCGGCGCGGACTCGTTGCCGGCCGCGTCACGGGCGGTGACGGTGAAGGTGTACGTCTGTCCCGCCGTCAGACCGGAGAGGCGTACGGAGGTCTTGCCGGAGGCGCTGACCAGCTTGCCGTCCCGGAAGACCGAGTAGCCGGTGACGCCGGTGTCGTCCGTGGCGGCGCCCCAGCTGAGGTCGGCGACGGTCGGGAAGTCGGTGACCGAGGTGAGGTCGCCGGGGGCGGTGGGCGCCTGGTGGTCGGTGACCGGGGGGCCCGGGTCGAGGTGCTGGTACGGCTTCTCCAGGCCCGCGTTGTTCACGATCGAGGCGGGCAGCTGGTCGCAGGAGCCGACCGTGGTGTTGCCGCTGACGTCGTTGTTCTGGCTCAGGTACTGGACGCTGAAGGCGGGCTGGGTGGTGAAGTTGCCCGTCGCCGCGTTGTCCTGGGCGTGGTTCATCAACAGCCACTGGAAGGAGACGTCGCAGAACGCGTTGCCGGTGTTCTCCCAGTGCCGGCTGCCCTCGTCGTGGTAGACGGCGCCGTAGGCGGGGGCCGGGATGCCGTGGATGTAGTTGCCCGTCACCTTGCCGCCGGGGTCGCTGCTGAGCGTGTAGATCGCCCCGCCGTCGGCCTGCGACTGCATGATGTCGCTGATCTCGTTGTCGCTGACGACGTTGTCACGGCTGATGGTCGGGGTGTCGGAGACCGGGATGCCCGCGTTGTTCGGGTACGCGGAGTTGCCGCCCTGGTCGGTCAGCCCCCAGCCCCAGCCGACGGAAATACCGCTGTAGGGCAGGTCGTGAACCTTGTTGTGGGTGATCACCGTGGCGTCGGTGTAGCCGGCCAGGATGCCCAGCGAACCGTTGTACTGGTCGGCGACCTTGGTGACGACGTTGTTGTCGACCAGCGTGTCCTCGGTGATGTCACGGGAGTCGTCGGGGTGCGCGTCGCCCCAGGTGACCCCGCCGATCTGGATGCCGGTCGCGGCGATCTGCTTGAACACGTTTCCGGTGATGGTGGTGTGCTGCGTACCGGTGTTCAGGTTCAGGCCGACGGCGCCGAGGTGGGTGAAGGTGTTGCCGGTGAACTCGACGCCCTGCCCGTGGCTGACGTTGACCGCTCCGGGCGTCTTCTTCCAGTTCAGGCGTGTGGAGTCGAAGGTCGGGTTGTCGTCGCCGACCATCCGGAAGCCGGCCTGCCCCTCGATGAGCCCGTCGGACGAACTCGGCTCCAGCCAGGTGGAGTAGGAGAAGGTGATGCCCCGGAAGGACACGTCCGAGACGGGGTGGGCGGTGGTGCCGTTCAGGTCGACCAGGTCCTGGACGGCGGGGACGGTGACGTCCGCGGTCCTCATGTCCTCGCCCGGCTCGGGCATGTAGTAGATCTCGCCGGCGCCCTTGTCGAGGTACCACTCCCCCGGGCTGTCCAGGAGTTCGCGGGCGTTCTCCAGCCAGGTGGGATTCTGGATCTCCTGCCCCTGCTGGAGGTTGGCGTTGTGCCAGCACGGCTGCTGCATCGTCATGGTGTTGCCGGAGATCGACGCGACCGGGCAGCGCATCAGCTTCCAGCCCCAGGAGCTGACGACTTCGAGGTCCGAGGGCCGCTTGTAGTTCGTGAGGGCGCTGTCGGTGAAGGTGTAGCCGGTGGACGTCTTGCTGAACCCGGAGGGGTTCTTCCCGCTGCGCGCCCGGGTCCTCGACTCGCCGTTCACGTACAGCTGGCGGGTGTCGAGGCCGGTCAGCTTCGCCTTGTAGACCTTGCCGTCCGCGTCGGCCCTGGTCCAGCCGGTGACCTGCTTGCCACCACTGACCACGGGGTGCGCGCCGGAGGCGGCCTCGTACACGATCCGCTGCCCGCCCTTGCCGGAGTCCTGGGCGGTGAGGGCGAAGGTGCGGCTCAGTCGGTACGTCCCCGACAACAGCCGGACGTGGACGTCACCGGCCACCTTCGTCTTGGCGTCACGCACGTAGTCCCGGGCGTGCTCCAGGGTCCTGAAGGGGTGGTCGGCGGTGCCGCGGCCGGTGTCCTTGCCGGTCGGCGAGACGTAGACGGTGAGCCCTGACGCCTTCGGGGCCGCCTGGGCCGGGGCGACGGCCAGGGGCGCCATCGCCAGGGCGACGGGCAGGGCGGCTATGAGGGTTCTCGGCAGGGGCACGGCTCTGCCCCTGCGCACAGACAGAAGAGACACGGAGATCCAATCGCCTGAGGAATGAAGCATCGGAACCAGGTCGTCCGCCCGGTTCCCGGGGTGCGGGACCTCGTCGTACGGGTGCGGGCCGGTGGGGGCTGGTCGCGCAGTTCCCCGCGCCCCTTTCAGGGGCGTCCACTTGGCGCCCCTTCAGGGGCGCGGGGAACTGCGCGAGCAACCACCCACAGCCCGCAGCCGCGCCGACCGGCCTACGACACCGATGTCTGCGGCGGAAGGCCGGAGTCCCCGGCCGGCTGCGCGGGTGCCCCCGGGGCGGCCCGGTCGCCGAGGTTGAACAGCCGGTCGCGGATCTTCCGCTCGAACTGGCTCTGCGTGGTGGCGATGTGCTCCACCATCAGCTCGCTCGCGAGATCGGCCTCCCCCGCGGCGACCGCCTCTGCGATGGCGAGATGCTGCCGTGCCGCGACCTCCAGCGAGCCGGGGGCGTCGCCGTGGAAGAGCAGCACGTCGGACTGGGACGCGAGCCGCCGCACACCGGCGACGCTGGAGCGCAGGAACACGTTGTGCGAGGCCGCGCCGACCGCGTCGTGGAAGGCCTCGTCGGCTCGGGCGAAGGCGTGCCCGTCGTTCTGCTGGGCCGCGGTCAGGGAGCTCTGCGCGCCCTCCCGGATGGTGCGGACCTCGACGGGGTTGGCGAGGCCGGCGGCCCGGCGGGCCGTCTCCGACTCGATCACCGTGCGGTAGTCGAGCAGCATGAGGACGTCTTCCATGCTCGTCGGCCGGAAGTGCGAGAGGTGGTCGTCCACCAGCCCGCCGGTCGCCTCCGCGACGAAGATGCCGGCGCCCCGCCGCACGCTCAGCCGGCCGATGGCGGCCAGCACCTTGACCGCCTCACGGGTGACGTTGCGGGTGGCGCCCAGGATCTCGGCCAGGCCCGCCTCGGTGGGGAGCCGGTCGCCCGGCCGCAGGTTCTGCTCGGCGATGTACTCCAGCAGTTGTTCGGCGACCAGTTCGTACCCCGGCCGGTAGGGACCGTCGGAGACCGGTGACGGATCCGCCACGGTGCACCCCCTCCTCGATGTCGGATGAATCAGGTTCATCGGCGGTGGTCACTATGACACCCGCGTCACACGGAGGGAAGATGTTGAACGGAGCTGGCTTCAAGTACCTGATGGGACAGCGGGATTCAGCCCGTAAGCGACATCTCTCCGGGCCATTGCGCCGGAAGGATCTGATCCTTAGGGTCCTGTCCGTCAGATGAAACTGATTCTTCGCCGTTCGTCCCCCTAGGAGGGAGAGGTGAGCAAGGTGCAGCGCTTCGCCGCCGTCATCCGGTTGCGCCCGGAGAAGGAGTCCGAGTACCGCGCCCTGCACGCGGCCGCCTGGCCGGGTGTACTGGACGCCCTCAGACGCGCCCACATCGGCAACTACTCGATCTTCCTGCGGGACGGGCTGCTGTTCAGCTACCTGGAGTACTCGGGGAGCGACTACGCCGCCGACACCGCACAGATCGCGGCCGACCCGGTGACCCGCGAGTGGTGGACGCTCACCGACCCGTGTCAGCAGCCGCTGGACACCGCGGCCCCGGGCGAACGGTGGGCCCCCGCCGAGGAGGTCTTCCACCTCGACTGAGGGCCCTTGCCGACGCGGCGTCCGGGTCAGCCCGTGGCGTCCACCAGGGCCAGCTCGTGCAGGCGCTCCGGTGGGCCCGGACGGGCGTAGTACCAGCCCTGGGCCGTGTCGCAGCCCAGTATCCGGAGCTGTTCCGCCTGGGCCCCCGTCTCCACGCCCTCCACCGTGACCGCGAGGTCGAGGCTGTGGGCCAGGGTGACGATGCCCTCCACGATCTTGAGGTCGACCGGGTCGGCGGGGAACTGCTGCATGCTCTGGGTGAAGGAGCGGTCCAGCTTGAGGATGCTCACCGGCAGGCGGCGCAGGTTCGCGAGGTTCGAGTAGCCGGTGCCGAAGTCGTCCAGGGCGATGTCGACGCCCATCTCGGCGAGCCGCCGCAGGGGTTTGAGGAGATCGTCGTCGGCGCCGATGAGCGCGGACTCGGTGACCTCCAGGCAGAGGGCGTCGGGGGCCACCCCGGTCCGCTCCAGGATCTCCACGGTGTCCTGGACCAGGCCGGGGTGGGAGAGCTGGCACGGGGAGAGGTTGACGTTGATCCGCAGCGGGCCGGCGCCGTCGTGCTCGCCGTAGCGTTCTCGCCACTCGCGGGCCTGGCGGATCGACTCCTCCAGGACCCAGCGGCCCAACGGGACGATGAGGCCGGTGTGTTCGGCGAGCGGGATGAACCGGTCGGGGCCGAGGACGCCGTGCTGCGGGTGCAGCCAGCGGACCAGGGCCTCGGCGCCGCGGACGCTGCCGTCGCCGAGGTGGACCAGCGGCTGGTACTCGATGAAGAACTCGCCCCGGTCCAGGGCGGCCGGCAGCGCCGTGGTCAGGCCGTGCCGGGTGATCGCGCGGGCGTCCGCCTCCGGGTCGGCCAGTTCGAAGCGGTTGCCGCCCGCCGACTTGGCCCGGTACATCGTGATGTCGGCGCTGCGCAGCACCTCGGCCGGGGTGCGCTCGCCCGCCGGGCCCTCCACGATGCCGATGGAGCCGCGGACCATGAGTTCACGGCCGTCGATGCTGATGGGGGTGACCAGGGCGTTCATGATGCGGTCGGCCAGGTCGTCGACCTCGCGCTGGGTGGCCGGTCCGGTGGTCAGGGCCACGAACTCGTCGCCGCCGAGCCGGGCGACCATCTCGCCGGGCGCGGTCGCGCAGGACTGCAGCCGGTCGGCGACCTCCACCAGCAGCCGGTCGCCGGCCGAGTGGCCGAGGCTGTCGTTGATGGTCTTGAAGCCGTCCAGGTCGAGGTAGCACAGGCCGAAGCGCTGGCCCTCGCCGGCCGACAGGGCCTTCTCCAGGCGCTCGAAGAACAGCGTGCGGTTCGGCAGGCCGGTGAGCGCGTCGTGGGTGGCCTCGTAGCGCAGCCGGAGGTTGAGCAGCCGACGCTCGGTGGTGTCCTCCATGAGGGCCAGCTGGTACTGCGGGTCGCCGTCCGCGTCCCGGAGCAGGGAGACGGTGAGGTTGGTCCACAGGACCGTTCCGTCGGAGCGGTTGAAGGCCTTCTCGACGTGGTAGTGCTCGCGTTCGCCGCGCACCAGCTCCTCGTAGAGCCGCCAGGTCTGCGGGGCGTCCTCGGGATGCGCCCACTCCAGGACGTTGCGGCCGCGCAGGGTCTGCTCGGAGCCGCCGAACATGCGCAGCAGCGCGCCGTTCACCTGGAGGACGTTGCCTTCGAGGTCGGCGATGCCGATCCCTATCGCCGCGCCCTCGAAGACGGCCCGGAAGCGGGCCTCGCTGGCGTGCAGCGCCTGCGCGACCACGCCCTGGGCGCGCAACGCGGCCTGGGCGATGGCCTCCTGCTCGGCCAGCGTGCGCTCGCGCAGCGCCTGGGCGAACCCGGCGGCCATCGCGTGCTGGATCCGCGAGGACCGCATCCGCAGCTCGTCCTGGGGGCCGTCCTCGCCGCAGTACAGGACCAGGTAGGCGTCGACGCAGTCGAGGGAGCGGGTCAGCGCCTCCGGGTCGGTGCAGTGCGCGTCGATCAGCGCGGCCCCCACCTGCCGGGCCTCGTCGGCGTCGAAGCCGTGTGCCAGCAGGATCTCGCTCAGCCGGCGGGCCAGCGGGAGAAGCTGCTCCTCGAACTCCGGGCGGGTCAGGGACGTCGAGGTCACCGGGAACACCGCCCGGCTCCAGATCGTCGCGAACCTGCGCAGTCTGTCCTCCGGGCCGCCCGGCTCCGCGGTCACGCCGCGATCCCCACGCCGGCGAATCCGGAGAAGGCGAACGGATCCTCGTCCTCCGGCGCCGACTCCGGCCGCCAGTGCGGCATCGGCACCAGTCCGGGTTCCACCATGTCGTACCCCTCGAAGAACCGCGCGATCTCGTCGCGCGAGCGCATGATCAGCGGATTGCGAATGTCCTTGTATACGTCCACCGCGCCCTCGGCCCGCTCCGCGGGCAACGGGATTCCCTCGTACGAGGCATGCGTGAGAACAAGCAGGCTGCCGGGCGCGAGTGCGTCGCGCAGCTGTGCCACTGCCCCGTACGGGTCGTCCGCGTCTTCCACGAAGTGCAGTATGGCAACGAGAAGCAACGCCACTGGCCGATTCAGGTCGATCAGGCGCTCCACCTGGGGGCTGGACAGGATCTCCTGGGGCTTGCGGAGATCGGCGGCGACCACGTCCGCGTCCTCGTTGCCCGCCAGCACGGCGTTGCTGTGCGCCACGGCCACCGGGTCGTGGTCGACGTACACCACGCGCGCGCCGGGGTGCGCCGCCTGTGCGATCTCGTGGACGTTGCCGAAGGTGGGGATGCCGGAACCGATGTCCAGGAACTGGTCGATGCCGGTGTCCACCGCGTGCCGGACGGCGCGGCGCATGAAGGCGCGGTTGGCCTGCATGATCTTCGGCAGGCCGGGCAGATGGGTCATCGCCTTGCGGGCCGCTTCCCGGTCGACCTCGAAATTGTGCGAACCGCCCAGGTAGAAGTCGTAGATACGCGAAACGCTCGGCACCGAGATGTCGATGCTCCGTGGGGCCCAGGCGGGACGCTCCATGTATCTCTCCAAGGCTGAGGCGATCCGGTGTTCGAGCTGAGGCTACTGATCGCCTGCGAACGGGGGTAGCCGAAACGGAAATTGACCATCCGTTCCTGGTCACTGCCTGGGAATTGAGGTGTGGGGTTTGGGGGGCGTTCGGTTTGTTCGTCTGGTGCGGGTGGTTCGTGGCTGGTCGCGCAGTTCCCCGCGCTCCTCAAGGGGCGCTCCAGCCGGGGCGCGTCAACAGGCGGCCCCGGACGCGCAGAAGCCCGCCCCCT
This sequence comes from Streptomyces sp. NPDC090499, assembly GCF_044769305.1. Taxonomy (NCBI): domain Bacteria; kingdom Bacillati; phylum Actinomycetota; class Actinomycetes; order Kitasatosporales; family Streptomycetaceae; genus Streptomyces; species Streptomyces sp. NPDC090499. Next base: position 418,945 of record NZ_JBIVXP010000005.1, on the reverse strand, counting down.
CCGTGCGGTGTGGAGGGGGCGGGCGGTCAACCTTGTGGAGGTGATGCCTAATTGCTCGGCGCGCCGACCAGCTTTCCTTCGGGCGAGACGGCGTACCAGGTGCCGCCGACGCCCTGGCCGTTGGTGTCGCCGGCCTTCGCGTCGCCGGAGAAGGTGTAGATGGGCCAGCAGTCGACCGTCTGCTGCTTCTCGCCGTTGTCGGGACGGGTGAAGCCCATCAGGCCCTTCTTCACGACGCCCTTGGTGTCGCTGGAGGCGACCTCGGCGACGGCCGGCCACTTCACGAGGCAGTCACCGGTGCAGTTGGAGACGGACTTGGGCCATGCCTTGTCCTTGATGAAGCGGTAGACCGTCATGCCGTTCTTGTCGACGACGATGTCGCCGAGCTTGGCGTCCTTGCGGACCGACAGACCGGGCAGGTCGGCCAGCGTGGCCTTCTTGCCGTCGGGGGCGGTCGCGAACCACTTGCCGCCCACGCCCTGGCCGTTGACGTCGCCGGCGTTGAGGTCCTTGGCGTACCGGTACATCGGCCAGCCGGCGACGGTCAGCTGCTTGGTGCCGTCGGAGCGGGTGACCTCGCCGAGCAGCGACTTGTCGATGCCCGCACCGGCCGAGGCGTCGTCGGCGGGCACCGGCGGCCAGGTGGTGGCGCAGTCCCCGTCACAGTTCGACTTGGGGGGATTGGCGGTGTCCGCGTCGAAACGGTAGAGGGTGAGGCCGCTGCCGTCGGTCAGCACCTTGCCCAGGTCGGGGTTGGTGGCAACGGTCAGCTTGCCGGCGGGCGCGACCGCCGCCGGGGAGCTGGAGGCCTGGCTGCCGTCGGCGCCGTAGCCGTTGCCCGCGCCGGTGGAGGCGGAGGGGTTGGTGATGCTGCCGATGCCGGCCGGCGCCGTGGCGCCGACGTTCTGGGCCGCCGAGGACGGAGTGGTCGTGTTGTCCTGACCGCACGCCGTCGCGAACACCATCACCCCCGCGGCCGTGGCCACCAGCGAGGCGCTCCTCCACGAGGTCTTCATCGTCAACTCCCCATAATCGCCTGGTTATTGCAGCGCCTCTGCGCCGCCGCACGACACCAGGTACGGATGCCGGGGGCCGAAGTGTTCAACGGGCGCACAAATTTCTTTCGGGACACGGTGGCCGCGGACCGCGTCCCGCACGGGCGTGCGCTTCGAGCCATTCGCCGAGCGGCGTGATTCAAACCGGTTTACGTCACATGTCCCCCGTTCGGGCCAATCACCCGGTACTCCGGCGTGCGACGGCGCCCGACGCCCCATGATCTCCGTCGTGCATGCACCCGAAGCGACCAGACTCGCGCCCGTCCCAAGGGTATTGGCCCTGCTGACGCTGACGTGGGCCCTGGCGGGCTGCCCGGCCGGCACGGCGTCGGCCGACGCCTGCGCCTCCGCCTCGACGGGCCCCGACGGCATCCACGCGGTGGCCGTCGCCGGGGGTTCCTGGCCCACTCCCCCGCCGTGTCCGGCGCCCACCCCGCCGCCCTGCCCCACCCCGACCCCTACACCCACGCCCACTCCGACACCCACGCCCACCCCGCCCCCGAAGCCCGCCCCGAAACCCAAGCCCACGCCGACCCCGAGGCCGCCGCGCACCACCCCGCCGGCGCCGCGCCCGGCACCCCCGCCGCCACCCCGGCGGGCGCCCGCCCCGAAACCCACGCCCACCCCCACCCCGCCGCCTGCGCCGCGGCCCAGGCCGAAGCCGACCCCGACGCCCACCCCGTCGCCGAAGCCCACCCCGCGGCCCTCGCCGACCCCGGTGGCCTACCCGCCGTACCACGTCCAGTCGACCGGTGCGACGGCCCCGAACCGCACCTCCCCGGTCACCTACGTCCTGCTCATCGCCGTACCCGCGATCATCGCCGTCGCCGCGTTCCGCGCGCGCTGACGGCCGGCCCACTGATTCCTGGAGGCTTCCGTTGCCGGATTGGCTTGTTCTCGTCCTCGCGATGCTCGCGGCCGTTGTCGTGGTCGTCATCATCACCCTCGTCCGCGACAAGAGGGCGGCGGAGGACGAGGATCCCTCCGAGACGCCGGACGTCATCGAGTACATGACCATGTGGATCGGCGTCATCTACGCCATCGTCCTCGGTCTGGCGGTGGCCGGGGTGTGGGAGGCCCGCAGCGCCGCCCAGGACCATGTGCAGGCGGAGGCGCAGGCGCTGCACGAGATCTACGAACGGGTGCGGGTGTATCCGCCCGACACGCGTGACCGGATCCGGGCGGACGTCGACGCCTATGCCGCCCAGGTCGTCGACAAGGAATGGAAGGAGATGGCCGACCACGGGCGGCTCTCCCGGCACGGTGCCGAGCTGCTCGCGCAGATCCGCCAGGACGTCACCGACTACCAGCCGAAGACCGACTTCCAGGCGCAGGCCTACCAGCCGCTGGTGGACCAGGTGGCCGCGCTCGACCAGGCCCGCAGTGCCCGGGCCGACTCGACCGGGGCGACCATGCCGAACGTGGTGTGGATCGGGCTGCTGACCGGAGCCGCGATCACCATCGGCATGGTCTTCGCACTGCAGATCAGGCGTTCCCGGCGCGAGCTGGTCCTGGCCGGCCTGTTCACCGCGACCATCACCTTCATGCTCTTCCTGATCTGGGACTTCGACGAGCCGTACAGCCGCGGCATCACGGCGACGGCGCAGCCGTTCCTGAACCTCTTCCCGCACATCAAGGGGTAGCGGGGTTCCCGGGGGACATCGGGCCACGGCGCGCCACGCCGCCGGTGTCCCCCGGACGGCCCAGCACGGTCCCCCGTTCGCCCTACAGCGTTCGCGCGCATGTGCGGAGGTTTCTAGCGTTCCGATCATCGAGGTGCATTTCCGGCACCGGCGGAACAGGTCCGCAGGCCGCTCCTCGGGGACCGGAGGAACCACCATGCGCGCGACACGCGTTGCCTCGGCCGCACTGCTGGGCCTCGGCGCCCTCGCCCTCTGCGCCCCGGTCATCCTCGCGAGCGACAGCGGCGGCAGTGGCCGGGACGGCGGCCGGGACAGTGGCACGCCTTTCGCCTTCCGGATCACGCCCACCACCGTCACGGCGGGCGGCCGGGTGAGCCTGCACCTGGACCGCGGCAGTGGCTGCCGGGGCGCCGCGACGGTCACCTCGGGTCTCTTCGACACGGTCCGCATCCCGTCGGGGCGGGACTCGGGGACGGCCACGGTCGACCGGACGGCGAAGTCGCAGGGCTCGTACCGGGTGACGTTGAACTGCGACGGCTCCAGCACGTCGACCGAGCTGGCCATCGCGAGCAGCACGTCGGCCGAACGGGACGACGTGCACGCGGCCGGGCACGACAACGGGAACAGCGACGGAAACGGACGCACCGACGAGCAGTCCGGCGGACGTACGGACGGCCGTACGGACGAACACGCGGGCGGGGGCACCGGCAGCGCTACGGACGTGGACGGGCGCAGCGACGGTGCCACGGACGCGCGCAGCGACAGCGGCAGCAGTACGGACAGTCGCGCCGACGGCGTCGTCGGCGTCGTCGGCGGGCCCGCGGACCCTGCCGGTTCCGGTGGCCGCCAGGCGCTCAACCCGCAGCCCCTGCCGCCCGGACGGGGGGTCCAGGCCGGTGAGGGCGGCAGCATCGGCGGGTTCGATCTCGGCGAGATCGGCCTCGGCGCGGCGCTCGTCGCGGGGACGGTCGGTACGGCGTACCGGCGCTCGCGCAGGCACGCCGGCGAGGAGGAGGGCGCCTGATCGCGGTCCGGCCGGGCGGGTCCGTGTCCCGGTCCGCCGCGGGACCGGGACACGGACCCGCCGGCTCAGAACCGCTTCTCGCTCCGGCGGCGCAGCCAGAACCCGCAGCCGGCGAGCACGGCCGCGCCCACCAGGCCGCCGCCGATCGCCATGTCCGCGGGTGTGGCACCGCTGGAGACGCTGCCGCCGAGCCCGCCCCGCACCCCGCCGAGCACGAAGAACGCGTCCCGCCGGAGCAGGGTGCGGCCGTCGCAGCGCACGGTCAGGTCGTACGGGCCGGGGCTGGCGTTCCGGTCGATGGTGGCGACACCGCGGGCCATGTCGCCGCCGAACGGGTACAGCGATGTCGTACGGAAGGCGCGGGAGGTCATGGCGCCGCTGCGGCAGTTGTTGACGGTGACGGTGAGCCGCTGGCCGGTGGCGATCGACCGGGGCTGGACGTCGATGTCACGCGCGCCGTCGCCCCGGCCGTCGAAGTCGTCGAAGCGCCCGTCGTCACCCCGTCCGCGGTTGCCGTTGTTGAAACGCCCGTCACCGAACCCGCCCACCCCGTATCCGGGGACCACGACGCCGGGAACCGCGAATCCGGGAGCCACGCCGACACCGCCGACGCCGGGGGCGACACCGACACCGCCGACACCGCCGATCCCGCCGACCCCGCCGACTCCGGTCCCGGGGGCGACGCCCGCCCCACCGACGACCGGGGCCTGGGTGTTGGGCGGGCCGCCGGGGTTGCCCAGGCCGTCGGCGACGGCCACGGGGGCGGCGGCGCCGAGAACGGCGACCACGGTGCACGCGGCCGCCAGCGCACGTGAGTTTCGCATCTCTTCCTCCGCGGAAGGCGCCCCGGGAACGGTCCCCGGTGGATCGGCGAGAAAGCACCTCCCGTACAGACCCTCAGTTGCCCGGAACACGCCCGCATTTCGAGAATGGTCCGTCCTGGTGAGGGGACACGCCGAACGAAAAGCGCACAATCAGATATTGCCGCAGGTCACGGACCGTCAGAAAAATCCTGAGAACGGCAACTCGGATGGCGCACCCGAATACGCGCGGGCCACCCGTTCGCCCGTCGCCCCGTCGCCGCACGCGTGCCGGGGACTTAGCTTTTTCCCATGCGCGATACGGACCCGAGGGCGGCCGCGTCGAGAGGGGATGGCGAATGTCTGCGTCCGAACTTTCCGAGCTCGCCGAAGAGGAGGAGCGGCGGAGGAAGCGTGCCCCCTGGGGCGTGATAGCGCTCGTTCTGCTGACCGGTCTGGCACTCATTCGGAACGGTTCGGGAGAGTTCGACGTCGGTCCTCCGCAGCCTGCCTCGGCCGCCGCCCCGGACAGCCGTATCACGGTTCCGGGCACCTTCGCCACGGCGCCGGCCGCGCTGCCGTTCGCCGCGGCGGACCGGATCAGGATCCCGGCGATCCGGGTCGACGCGCCGGTGATGCCGGTGGGGCTGGACACGGACGGCTGGATCGCGGCGCCGCCGCCGGACGACCCGAATCTGGCCGGATGGTTCACGGGTGGCGTCTCGCCCGGGGAGAAGGGCACGTCCGTCGTCGTGGGCCATGTCGACAACACGAAGGGCCCGGCCGTCTTCTACGGGCTCGGTTCCCTGAAGAAGGGAAACCGGATCGAGGTCGAGCGCCAGGACGGCCGGACGGCGGTTTTCGAGATCTACGGGATCGAGGTCTTCGCGAAGGCCAACTTCCCGGGCGACCGGGTCTACGGTTCCAAGGGCACACCGGAGTTGCGGGTCATCACCTGCGGCGGCGGTTTCTCGAAGCAGAACGGCTACGACGGGAACGTCGTGGTCTTCGCCCGCCTGGTCGAGGCCCGCTGAGGCCGCCACCGGGCGGGCGCGGGCCCGTTCACGTCCGGCGGCGGGGCACGGTCAGGCGGTAGCCGTTGTCCAGCAGATAGGGCAGGTACTCGCGCAGGGCCCGGACGCTCTGCGAGCGGTCGCCCCCCGCGTCGTGGGAGAGGACCACGACGCCGGGGGCGGCGCCGTTCTCGATGGTGTCGACGATGGTGCGGGTGCCCGGTTCGGTCCAGTCGGTGCTGTCCACGGTCCAGGCCATCGGCTCCATGCCCATCTCGGCGCCGAGTTGGAAGGCGGCGCGGTTCCAGGCGCCGTAGGGGGCGCGGAACCACTGGGGGCGTTCGCCGTAGGTGTCCTCGATGGCGTCGCTGGTGCTCGTCATCTCGTCGCGGATCGCCCGGCGGTTCAGGGTGGTCAGCAGCGGATGCGTCCAGGTGTGGTTGCCCACGACGTGACCCGCCTCGGCCATCCGCGCGACCAGTTCCCGGTTCACGACGATGCACTCCCCGCACAGGAAGAACATCGCCCGCACGTCGTACTTGGCGAGGGTGTCCAGGATGTGCGGGGTGTAGTTCGGGTTGGGGCCGTCGTCGAAGGTGAGCATCATGCGTCGGCCGCTGCGGGAGATCTCCGTGATGGGTTCCGTGCGGACCTTGAGCTTGCGCGGCGCGGTGCGCGGCGGGCCGTACCCGGTGAGCGGCTGGAGCCGGAAGGCGGAGGACTTGAGTGCCGGACGGGCCTGCGGTCCCGCGGCCGGGGCGGCGGCCCCGCCGGCCGTCTCGGCGGCGCTGCCCGCCAGCACGATGCCCGCGGTGCCCGCGGCTCCCAGGGCGGCGCCGCCGGCGAGCAGCAGTCGGCGCCGGGTGAACAACTGATCCTTCTGCATGACTCATCAGTCGCCCGGCAGGACTCCGGCGCAGCACATCAACACCGGTGCGGCGGTGGGAAAGCACCCGCACGGACCAGCAACAAAAGGTTTCGGTAAGAAAAGGCCAAGAAGCGTCAGCGGCGGCGGACCAACGGGAAGGGAAGCGTCTCGCGGATGGTCAGGCCGGTGAGGAACATGACCAGCCGGTCGACGCCGAGGCCGAGTCCGCCGGTGGGCGGCATCGCGTATTCGAGGGCGTCGAGGAAGTCCTCGTCGAGTTCCATCGCCTCGGGGTCACCGCCGGCCGCGAGCAGCGACTGGGCGGTGAGCCGGCGGCGCTGTTCGAGCGGGTCGGTCAGCTCGGAGTAGGCGGTACCCAGTTCGGTGCCGAAGGCGACCAGGTCCCAGCGCTCGGCGAGCCGGGGGTCGGTGCGGTGCTGCCGGGTGAGCGGGGAGACGTCGGTGGGGAAGTCCTTGTAGAAGGTGGGCAGCCGGGTCCGCTCCTCCACCAGGCGCTCGTACATCTCGAGCACCACGTCGCCGGGACCGTCGTCGGCGGTGTACGGCACCCCGGTCCGGTCGCAGTGCCGGTGCAGCCGCAGCAGTTCGGTGCCGGGGCCGATCTCCTCGCCGAGCACCTCGGAGATCGCCCCGTACACGGTCCGGACCGGCCAGGTGCCCGAGATGTCGTACTCCTGCCCGCCCCTGCGGGCCACCGGTGCGCCGAAGGCGGCGGTCGCGGCCCCCTGGACCAGTTCGCGGGCGAGGTCGAGCATCACGTCGTAGTCGGCGTACGCCTGGTAGGCCTCCAGCATCGTGAACTCGGGGTTGTGCTTGTGGGAGACGCCCTCGTTGCGGAAGGTCCGGCCGAGTTCGAAGACCTTCTCCAGGCCGCCCACGCAGAGCCGTTTGAGGTACAGCTCGGGGGCGATGCGCAGGTACAGGTCGAGGTCGTAGGCGTTGCTGTGGGTGGTGAAGGGCCGGGCGTTGGCGCCGCCGTGGATCTGCTGGAGGATCGGGGTCTCGACCTCCAGGTAGCCCCGGTCCAGGAGTCCCTGGCGCAGCGCCTGTACGAGGGTGGAGCGGGTGCGGGCGGCGGCGCGGGCGGCGGGGCTGGTGGCGAGGTCGAGGTAGCGGCGGCGGACCCTGGCCTCGGGGTCGGCGAGCCCGCGGTGTTTGTCGGGAAGCGGGCGCAGGCACTTGGCGGTGAGCCGCCAGTCGGTGACGAAGAGGGTCGGTTCGCCCCGGTCGCTGACGCCCATCCGGCCGGTGGCGGTGATCTGGTCGCCGATGTCGGTGTCGGCGGTGAACCGGTCCAGGGCGGGTCCCGACCCGTCGCGGGTCAGGGCGAGTTGGCGGTCGCCGGACCAGTCGCGGAGCGTCACGAAAACGATGCCGCCGAAGTCGCGGACCAGCATCACCCGCCCGGCGACGGTGGCTGTCTCCCCCGCGCGCACCTCTGCGAGGGCCTGAGGCGGTGCGCCGGCGGCCACCGGGTAGGGGTCGACGCCCGCCGCCCGCAGCCGCTCCAGTGTGCGGCGCCGGACCCGGAACTGGTCCGGCAGGCCGGCGTCCGGTGCGCCGGGCCCGGTTCCGTCCCCTCCGTCGACACCGGGCACCGGCGCGGACTGCGGCGCCTCGACGGGCCGCGGTCCGGTCTGCGGGTGCCCCTTTCCCCAGAGTTTGCGCAGGGACGGTACGGAGACGAATCCTTCGGCGATCCCGGAGGCGAGGCCGATCCGGGCGAGCGAGCCGGCCTCGCCGTAGCAGAGGAAGCGCGGGTACCACTCGGGGCGGTACTTGGCGTTGGAGCGGTACAGGGCCTCCAGCTGCCACCAGCGGGAGAAGAACAGCAGCAGCCGGCGCCACAGCCGCAGCACCGGTCCGGCGCCGATGCGGGCGCCCTCCTCGAAGACCGAGCGGAAGACGGCGAAGTTCAGCGAGATGCGGTGTACGCCCAGTTTGGGGGCGGCCTCGCACAGGTCGGCGACCATGAACTCCATGACCCCGTTGGGTGCGGTGCGGTCACGGCGCATCAGGTCCAGGGAGATGCCGTCGCCGCCCCAGGGCACGAAGGAGAGCAGGGCGAGCAGCCGGCCGTCCTCGGACACGGCCTCGACGAGCAGGCAGTCGCCGTCGGCAGGGTCGCCGAGCCGGTCCAGGGCCATGGAGAAGCCGCGCTCGGTCTCGGTGTCGCGCCACGCGTCGGCCTTGTCGACGACCTCCTCCATCTCCGTCTCGGTGAGGGTGGCGTGGCGGTGGATGCGGCAGGTCGCGCCGGTGCGCCGGACGCGGTTGACGGCCTGCCGGGTGACCCGCATCTCGCGGCCGCCCAGGTCGAAGTCGGCGACGTGCAGGATCGCCTCGTCGCCGAGTTGCAGCGCCCCGAGTCCGGCACGGACGTAGGCCCTGGCGCCGTCCTCGGAGGCGCCCATCACCGCGGGCACCCAGGCGTGCCGCCGGGCCACGTCCAGCCAGGCGGCGATGGCGTGCGGCCAGGCCTCCGGGTCGCCGACGGGGTCGCCGCTGGCCAGGCAGACGCCGGCCTCGACCCGGTAGGTGACGGCGGCCTTGCCGCTGGGCGAGAAGACGACGGCCTTGTCGCGCCGGGTGGCGAAGTAACCGAGGGAGTCCCGGTCGCCGTAGGCCCTGAGGAGGGCGCGGATGCGGGTCTCCTCGTCGCCGTGCAGGGCCGCTTCCAGGCGCTGCGAACGGAACAGGGTGGCGGCGGCGTTCAGCAGGGCGAGGGCGCCGAAGAGGCCGAGCAGGAAGGCTACGAAACGGGGCGGGCGGCCGCCGTAGCTGCCGCCGGAGACGAGTCCGCCGCAGACCCGGTCGGCCGCCCAGGCCAGGTGCTGGCCGTGCGGGAGCGAGCCGGGGAAGAGCGAGACCAGGCCCCAGCCGGCCACGATCGCCACGAGCAGGCCGGCCAGCAGGACGGCGAGGGCCCGGCGCACGGCGGCTCTCCGGGAGGCGGCGTAGAACTCCCGGCGGGCCACGATCAGCAGGGCCAGGGCGAGTCCGCAGACCACCAGTGAGCTGAACGGGTACCAGCCGAAGCCGAAGGCGACGGTCAGGACGTCGGCCAGTACCAGCAGGCCGAGGTAGATCACCACCAGCCACCAGGCGACCTTCTTGCGGGCGGCGGTGGCGCCGCCGAGCAGGAACAGGAAGACCGCGTAGGCCAGGTTGGGGCTGACGGGCACCGCGACGGCGTCGACGAAGTGCACGACCGGGTGGAGCAGCACGCGCAGCGGGGCGATGAAGGAGAGCAGGGCGCACAGCAGGGCGAGGGCGCCGAAGAAGGTCCCGAAGGCCTCCGGCACCCAGGTCAGCCGCCCGCCGCGGGGCGGGCGTATCGGGCCCGCCGACTCGCTGCCCGTGGCGGGCTGCACGGCGGCACTCATGTCTCCGACTGTAGGAAGGGGGCGGCGGACTCGCCCGTCGAGCGACCTCGGCCGCCGTACGGGTGCGGGTCGTGGGTGGTTGCTCGGGGAACTGCGCGAGCAGCCCCCACCGGGCCCGCACCCGGACGGCGCACGGCCGGCCCGGCGGCGGGCCCCGGGCCATGACCGGACCTGCGGATTCCGATAGCCTCGGATCGTGGCGGAACAACACCAGTTCGAGCGGGGCACGGACGGCCCCAAGGTCATCGTGGTCGGTATGGACGGCTCGGACTCCTCGTGGCGCGCGACCTCCTACGCCGCGGGTCTGGCCCGGCGCCAGCACGCACTGCTGGCCGTCGTCTACGTCCAGCCGGTCCTGGCGGCCGGCGCGGCGCTCGGGGCGCCGGTGGCGGAGACCACCGACGAGATCGCGGAGGAGCTGGTCGCGCAGATCAGGGACGCGGCCGAGCGGCTCAGGGGGATATTCGAGGTGCGCTGGGAGTTCCACACCTTCCGCGGGGACGCCTTCAACGGGATGGTGAAGGCGGCCGACGAGCTGAAGGCCGACGCGGTCGTGGTGGGCGCCTCCGAGCAGGCCGGCCACCGGTTCATCGGCTCGGTCGCGATCCGTCTGGTGAAGGCGGGACGGTGGCCGGTGACGGTCGTGCCGTAGCGGTCTCCCGCAGGAGCAGCAGCGGGGTCGCCAGCAGCAGGATCCCGGCGACGGCGATCGCGGTGCGCGGGCCGGTGAGGCCGGCCAGCAGGCCCCACAGGGCGGTCAGGGCGGCCGTGGTGGCCTTGCCGGTGACCGACCAGGCGGACAGGGTGCGGGCGACCCGGTCGTCCGGGGTGTGCTCCAGGCGGCGGGTGGCGTACACCGGGCTGTAGACGGCCGAGCAGGTGATCACGCCGAACTCCAGGACCATCACCAGCAGCAGTCCGCGCAGTCCGGGCCCGACGAAGGCCAGCCCGAGGGGCCAGACGGCGCGCAGGGCGCTCGCGGTGCGCAGCACCCGCCACTGGCCGTACCTGGTGACCAGCGGCCGGGCCAGCCGGGCGCCGAGGAGGCCGCCCAGGCAGGGCACGGCGAAGGCGAGGCCGTACTGCCAGGGGGTGAAGCCGAGCCGGCCGAGCATGAGGACGGCCAGCGGGGGTGCGGCGACCATGATCAGGGCGTTGCCGGCGAGGCTGTTGAAGAAGAGGGGCCGCAGGGCGGGGCTGGTGAGGATGGACCGCCAGCCGTCGAGCAGGTCGGCGGCGCGCAGGCGCTGCGCGTCCCGCGGTGCGGGGCGGGGCTCGCCGCCGCCGACGGCCCGGATGCCGAGGGCCGACAGCAGGAAGCTCACCGCGTTCGCCGCGACGGTGGTGACCGGCCCGAACAGGCCGATCGCGGCACCGCCGAGGGGCGGGCCGAGGACCAGCGCGGTCCAGTTGGCCGACTCGAACCGGGCGTTCGCGGTGAGCAGCCGGTCGGCCGGGACGAGGGACTTGAGGAAGGCGCCGGAGGCCGCGTTGAAGGTGATGTCGGCCGCCGCGACGACCACCGAGACCAGCAGCAGCTGGCCGAGGCCGAGGGCACCGAGGGCGTAGGCCATGGGGACGGTGAGCAGGGCGGCGAACCTGACGAGGTCCATCGCCATCATCACCGGCCGCTTGCGCCGGAACTCCACCCACGGCCCGAGCGGCACCGCGGCGACGGCGCCCACGGCGGGCCCGGTCGCGGCGAGCAGCGCCACCTCGGCCGGCCCGGCGTGCAGCGCGATGACGGCGATCACCGAGAACGCGTCGAAGGCCAGATAAGTGCCCAGCGCACTCACCGAGTACGCGGCCCACAGCCACCCGAACCGCCGCCCCATGCACAACCTCCCGTTGACCCGGGACATGAAAACGCGCAGGTGGCCGCCGGATCAAACAACCTCCGGGCGCATTGGCACAACCATCGGTTGTACGGTGTGGAGGTGGACCTCACCGCCGTGCGCACCTTCGTCGCCGTGGCCGACGCCGGGCAGTTCCAGGAGGCCGCGGCGGTGCTGGGGGTCACCCAGCAGGCGGTGTCCAAGCGGATCGCGGCGCTGGAGCGAGAGCTGGGGGTGCGGCTGTTCACCCGGACCGCCAGGGGCGCCGAGCCGACCGTCGACGGCCGGGCCTTCCTGCCGCCCGCCCGTGAGCTGCTGCTGGCCGAGGAGCGGGCGGCCGCCTCGGTACGGCGGGGCCGGCGCCCCCTGCGGGTGGACGTGGTCGGCTCCCGGCTCGCCCCGGCGGCGCTGCTGCGCGGCTTCCACGAGGCGCACCCGGACCTCGGCCTGGACGTCGTCACCCTCTTCGACGTGGAGTCGGCGCTGACCGCCCTGCGCTCCGGTGCCGTCGACGCGTCCTTCCGGGCCGTCGCCATGCCGGGCCGGCCGCTGCCGAGGGGCATCGAGGCCGTCCGGGTCTACGACGAGCCCGTCCAGCTCCTCACCGGCCCGGGGCACGCGCTGGCCGGCCGGACCTCGGTCACGCCCGCGGAGCTCGCCGGGCACCGCATCTGGATCCCGGGCATCGTGGAGGGCACCGAGTGGGCCGCGTACTACGCCTCGCTCGCCGCCGAGTTCGGACTCGCCATCGACTCCTCCGGCCCCAACTTCTCCGGGGCGTTGCAGGACGCGCTCGCAGGCTCCGACGCCCTGGCGACCCTCGTCAGCGAGCAGACCAGGCTGGCCTGGCCGGACAGCCACGACCTGCGCCGGATCCCGCTCCTCGACCCGACCCCCCTCTATCCCCACTCACTGCTCTGGGCCACCGCCAACCCGCACCCGGCGCTTTCCGCCCTGCGCACCCATCTGGCCGCGGTCCGCCCGCCGCGGACCGCCGCCCCGACCTGGACGCCGGGCTGGGCCGGGACCGTGCGTGGCGTCTTCCGTCCTTGACGCCCCTGCGCCATCATGATCGGCCGTCAGCCGTTCGCGATCGGCGAAGAGGTGAGGCACATGGCCAAGCTCCGTATGGGTGAAGGAATTCTCCGTCGCAAACCCATCGAACACATCGAGGAGACCGAGGTCACCGAGGGCGCCCGGCTCGACAGATCGCTCGGGCTGGTACAGCTCACCGCGATCGGCGTGGGCGGCATCATCGGTGCGGGCATCTTCACCCTCGCGGGCACGGTCGCCAACGAGACGGCCGGGCCCGCCGTCCTGGTCTCGTTCCTCATCGCCGGGGTGGCGAGCGCCTGCGCCGCGCTGTCGTACGCCGAGTTCGCCGGGCTGATCCCGAAGGCGGGGTCGGCGTACACGTACGGCTACGCGGTGCTCGGCGAGTTCGCGGGCTGGTTCATCGGCTGGGACCTGCTCCTGGAGTACACGGCGATCGTGGCGGTGGTCGCGATCGGCATCTCGGGGTACTTCAGCTTCCTGCTCCAGGAGATGGGCGCGAACCTGCCGCACTGGATGCTGGGCGCGCCCGGCACCGGCGACGGCCACCGGGTCGACCTGTTCGCCGCCGCGCTCTGTCTCCTCATCGCCTACCTGCTCAACCTCGGCATCCGCAGCGCGGCCCGCTTCGAGACGATCGTGGTGGTGCTCAAGGTGCTGGTGGTGCTGCTGGTGATCGGCGTGGGCGTCTTCCACATCGATTCGGCGAACTACCACCCCTTCTTCCCGTTCGGCGTCAGCGGGGCGTTCACCGGTGCGGCGACCGTGTTCTTCGCGGTCTTCGGGTACGACGCGATGTCGACGGCGGCCGAGGAGTCGAAGGACGCCCAGCGGCACATGCCGAAGGCGATCATCTACTCGCTGGCGATCTCGATGGTGCTGTACGTGGCGGCCTGCCTGGTCCTGACGGGCATGCAGAACTACAAGGAGATCGACCCCGAGAGCGGCTTCTCGACGGCGTTCAAGTCGGTGGGGCTGAGCGGTCTCGCGGACGTGATCGCGGTGGGCGCGATCATCGGCATCCTGACCGTCATGTTCACGTTCATGCTGGGCGTGACCCGGGTGTGGTTCTCCATGTCGCGGGACGGGCTGCTGCCGAGCTGGTTCGCGAAGACGCACCCGACGCGGCACGTGCCGACCCGGGTGACCTGGATCGTGGGGGTGGCCTCGGCGCTGCTCGCCGGGTTCGTGCCGATCGGCGAGGCGGCCGAACTCACCAACATCGGCATCCTGCTGGCGTTCGTGGTGGTGTGCACGGCGGTGATCGTGCTGCGCTACCGGCAGCCGGAGCTGCCGCGCACCTTCCGTACGCCGTGGATGCCGTTCGTGCCGGCGCTGGGTGTCGTCTTCTCGATCTGGCTGATCACGTTCCTGAAATGGGAGACCTGGGTGCGGTTCGCGGTCTGGTTCGTGATCGGGTGCGTGATCTACTTCGGCTACTCGTACAAGAGGTCGAAGCTGGCCGGGCGTTAGAGCGCACGGAGGAAGCCGAGCAGGAGGGCGTTGAAGACCTCCGGCTTCTCCAGGTTCGGGTAGTGGCCGACTCCTTCGACGACCTCGGCGCGGCCGTGCGGCACCTCGCGGGCCAGGCGGTCGGCGGCGGCGAGCAGGTCGGCCGGTTCCAGGCTGCCGTTGATCGTGAGCACCGGGACGTCGATCTTCGGCACCCGGGGCCAGGAGCCGGTCACGCGCACCAGCCGGTCGGGCTCGTCGGGCGTGTGCTTGGAGACGGAGTGCAGGGCCAGCTCCCGCAGCCGGCGCGGGATCTCGGGGTCGACGGCGTCCAGGGTGCGGTGCTCGCCCGCCACGACCTTCACGAAGGCGTCGAGCCAGCCCTCGATGTCACCGGCGCCCAGGGTGCGGGCGTATTCGGCCTGGAGTTCCGTGTGCCAGGGGTCGGTGTACCGGAAGTCGCCCGTCACCGCCCCGCAGGTGACCACCGCGCGGACCAGCTCGGGGTGTTCCAGCACGGTGTCGGTGGCGATCACGCCGCCCATCGAGACGCCGACGACGACGGCGGGGCCGGCGTCGAGGTGGCGCAGGAGTGCGGCGAGGTCGTCGGCCCAGCGGAACGGCTCGCTCGCGTTGGCGGAGAAGCCGTGGCCGCGCACGTCCGGGGCGATCACCCGGTACTCGGCGGCGAGCGCCGGGATCTGCCGGTACCAGAAGCGGTGGTCGACATACCCGGAGTGGAGCAGGACCACCGGGTCGCCGGAGCCGGTGTCGAGATAGGCGAGGTCGCCGTCGGAGGACGGGAGGAAGCGGACGTCCGCAGCATCGTTCATGACAACCAAGGTGTCATCTTCGAGTAGGTTTGACAACCTGGTTGTCATCATTCCTTTGACACCTGGGTTGCCATGACGGCGGGGTGCATGATGGCCGGGTGAACGACATCGACAAGCCCCTCGCCCCCGACGAGCTGGGTGAGCGCATCACCGAGGTGTTCGATCTGATCGGCCCGCTCTACCGGCGCGCGTTCCGCAAGGTCGAGCAGGGTGAGCAGATCGAGGGGGCCTCGGTCGGGGTGCGCTCGGTGCTGGACCTGCTGCGCCGGTACGAGCCCATGACGGTGCCCCAGATGGGCCGGATCATGGCGCTGAGCCGGCAGTTCGTGCAGCGCATGGTGAACGACGCGGTGGCGCGCGGCTGGGCCGAGGTCACGCCCAACCCGGCGCACCAGCGCTCCTCGCTGATCCGGCTCACGGGCGAGGGCCGGGCGACCGTCACCGCGGTCCTCGCCCGCGAGCACGCCCTGAACCGGCAGGTCGGCGGCGACCTGACCGACGCCGAGCTCACGGCGTGCGTGCGGGTGCTGAAGCAGCTGCTGGTGACCTTCGATCACGTCGACGTGGAGTGACCGCCGCGCACCAGGTGACCGCCGCGCATCAGGTCACCACCGCGCACCAGGTGACCGCCGCGCATCAGGTCACCACCGCTACTCCCCCATGATCAGCCCGTCCTTGGCGGCGCCGCGGCTGAGCACGACGTCCCGGATGGCGTCCCGGGTGGCGGTGAAGTCGGCGCCCTGGTCGATGGCCGCGTTGAGGTCGACGACCCGGCCGGCGTCGACGTCGTACAGCTGCGGGACGAACTCGGCCTTGGCGACCTCCCAGCGGCCGCCCGGGGCGGTGGGCGGGGCGAAGGTGAAGCGGGCGAGGGTGGACTGGTTGCCGCGCGGGTCCTGCCGGCCCTGGCTGTTGTACATGTCGCCGGCCAGCTGGTCGCCGAGGCCGTAGACCACCCAGGTGCCGTTGACCTTCTCGTAGGCCTGCGGGATGTGTGCGTGGGTGCCGAGGATCAGGTCGATGTCGGGGCGGCCGCCGGTACGGGCCTCGGTGAGCCGTTTGGCGAGGGTGAGCTGCTGCTGGTCGGGGGCGTCCGTGCCCTCGGCGCCCCAGTGCACCGAGACCACGACCACGTCGGCGCCGGCCTGCCGGGCGGCGCGGGCGTCGGCGAGGATGCGGTTCTCGTCGAGGAGACCGATCGCCCAGGGCTGGCCGGGCGGCAGGGAGTTGCCGTTGACGTCGTAGGTGTAGGAGAGCTGGGCGACCTTGGCGCGGCCCGCGGTCATCAGGGTGAGGGTGCCGGCCTCGGCCTGGGTGCGGGCGGTGCCGGCGTGCCTGACGCCCACCCGGTCCAGGGCGTCGAGGGTGCGCTGGATACCGGCGGCACCGTCGTCCAGGGCGCGGTCGGAGGCGGTGGAGCAGCCGTCGTAGCCGGTGGCCGCGAGCGCCTCGGCGAGCTGTGGCGGGGAGGTGCGGCCGGGCCGGTCGCCGTCCGTGCCGGTGACGGTCGCCAGGTGACAGAGCGCCAGGTCGGCGCGGGAGACGACGGGCGCGACGCCCGCGAGCATCGGGCGGAAGTCGTAGCCGTTGCCGCCCGCGTCGAAGCTCGCATGGTCATACGCGGAGTTCAGCGGCATGACGTCACCGGAGGCGACGAGGGTGAAGCCGGTGGCGGGCACGGCCGGTGCCGGTTGCGGGGGCGGGGCCGCGTTCTCCTCCCGCACGTGGTTCTGGCATGCGGCCGCGGCGGCGAGCAGGGCGGTCAGGGCCAGGGCCGCCTGGCGTCTGCGATTGATCATCAGGAGCACCCCAGAGTCGCAAGCCTTGTCCGATTTACAGATCAATGGGTACGAAGGTGGAGGCGGCCGCAAACAACTCAGGCGCCCCGATTGACCCATCCGGGTCGGGTACGGGGGTTGCGGGACCGTTCGTCGCACCGTTCACCGACGCGATCGACCGTCCGCCGCACAGCCGTGCATGCCCCCTGTCCCCCGGCCGGGCCCTGCGATGCCATACGGCCATGACGGCCGGAACCACCCATCCCCACGGGACGACGACCGCCGAGCACGAGCTCGTCGCGCTCCAGCGCGAGCACGGCCGACCGCTCTTCGCGCTGCTGCTCCGGCTCAGCGACGGGGACCGGCAACGGGCCGAGGACCTCGTCCAGGAGACCCTCGTCCGCGCCTGGCAGCACCCCGAGGCGCTGCGCGCCGACGACTTCGACTCCGTGCTGCCGTGGCTGCTGACGGTCGGCCGGCGGCTCGCCATCGACGCGCGCCGGGCCCGGCAGGCGCGGCCCGCCGAGGTGCACGACGCCGTCCTGGAGAACACCCGGGCCACCGGCGACCACGCCGAACGCGCCGCCGCGACGCTCGACGTCCGGGAGGCTGTGAAGACTCTCACCCCCGAACACCGTGAAGTCCTGGTGCTGGTGTATTTCCAGGGGGCGAGTGTGGCGGAAGCAGCCGAGACCCTCGGGATCCCACCCGGTACCGTGAAGTCGCGGGCGTACTACGCGCTGCGCGCCCTGCGCCGGGTTCTGCCCGGTTATGCACCCGACCTGCACTGAAACCGCATGCCAGGTCAAACCTCGGTAAAGCGCCTTGCTGAGGACCATGTTTGGGCAATCAGCTGTCTTCATCCGTGTTCCGCACCGGGAGAGGGACGGACCCGGGGTCGGGGCCACGCGCGCACCGGAGGAAGGCAGGACGGGATGCTGCACAGAGGTCAAGAGAGCACGGACGGGGCCGGAAGCGGGGAACTGGCGGTCCCGATGGCCTGGTTGTACGCCGAGTACATCGCCGACGAGTTGCTGCGCACGGGCGATCTCATGCCACCGACGTCCTTCGAGTTCCGCGCCGGCCGCGACGCGCTGGCACTGACCATCTTCCTCTCCGACACGGACGGCGAACTGTCGGGCATCCGGGTCGTCTCCCAGTTGGAGAACTGGCTTTCGCTCACGGCGTACGACCAGGCCTGGCAGGACTGGGTCGGCGAACGTATGGCTGTGGTGACGGCCGAGACGGCCGAGTCGGGCGGGCAGTCACCGGACCTGGATCTGGCCACGGCCGCCTGGCGCTGGCTGGAGGAGACCGAGCTGCTCGCGCCCGACCTGGACGCGGTGCCGGGCGGTGGTTCGGTGTTCGGCGAGGACGACGGACCGAAGGTGTGGACCCCCGCCTGGCGGCTCGGACTGCCCCTCGGGCACCTCGCCATCCATCTTTTTTGATTCAGGACCAATCCGCGGGCCCGGCCGCTCCGAATCCGTTGATTACGATTCTGTACGTGGCTTGAGTGAAACGGCTGCCGACTGCGTACGGGTGGGAGCAAGGAACAACGAGTAACCCCCACCCGCACCCATCGGCACGAGGATTCGGCATGAGGTCCCTGGAAAGGCATCGCGACGTCGGCGCGTACGCGCTCGGCGTGCTGGACGAGGCGGAGGCCTTCCGCTTCGAGGACCATCTCATGGAGTGCCCGAGCTGTACGGCACACGTGACCGAGTTCGGCCCCGCGGCACGGCAGTTGATGCTGTACCGCCGGGCCACGCCGCGCTTCGTGCACCCCATGGCCCAGCCCGGACCCCGGCTGCTCGACCGGCTGCTCGCCGAGGTCGCGACCCGGCACCGGACCAAGCGCCGCAAGCTGCTGTACGGCCTGGCCGCCTCGGTGGTGTTCGCGGTCGCCGGCCCCGGCATCGCGACCTACGTCGGCCACGACGCGGCGCCGGCCGTGCAGGTCACCGCGGCCACCGACGCGCACTCCGGCATCTGGGCGCAGGTGAAGTCGGCAGACACGGACTCCGGCGCCGAGATCGAGGTGAAGGTCAAGGACCCGGACGGACCGCGTTCCTGCCGCCTGGTCGCGGTCGGCGACGACGGCTCCGAGCAGGTCGTCACCACCTGGGCCGAGCGCAATCACGACGGCCGGATGAGCACCATGATGGGCAGCTCCTCGATGCATCCCGACGAGATCGACCGCTACGAGGTGCGCAACGCGGACGGGCAGCGCCTGGTGACCCTGGACCCCAAGTGAGCACGGGAGTGAGAACGGGCTACCTGAGCAGCCGGGACATGCGGCGGTCCGCGAGCGGCTTGCCGCCGGTCTGGCAGGTCGGGCAGTACTGCAGCGAGGAGTCGCTGAAGGAGACCTCGCGGATGGTGTCGCCGCAGACCGGGCAGGGCTCACCGGTCCGGCCGTGGACCCGCAGACCGCTCTTCTTCTCGGCCTTGAGCCGCCCCGCCGCCAGGCCGTGGGAGCGCTCCACCGCCTCGGTGAGGGTGGTGCGCAGCGCCGCGTACAGCCGGTGCGTCTCCTCCGGTGTCAGGGACGCGGCCAGCTTGAACGGGGACATCTTCGCCGCGTGCAGGATCTCGTCGCTGTAGGCGTTGCCCACCCCGGCGATCAGGCTCTGGTCGCGCAGGGCGCCCTTGAGCTGCCGCCGTTCGTCCTTCAGCAGGGCGGCCAGCCGGGCCTCGTCGAAGTCGCCGGCGAGCGGGTCGGGGCCGAGCCGGGCGATACCGGGCACGTCCTGCGGGTCACGGACGACGTACACGGCCAGCTTCTTCTGGGTGCCGGCCTCGGTGAGGTCGAAGCCCGCACCGGTCTCCAGGGCCGCCCGCAGCGCCAGCGGGCCCTTCCCGGGGCGGGGCGGCCCGTCCGGCAGCCGGTCCTTCCACTGGAGCCAGCCCGCGCGGGCCAGGTGGGTCACGAACCGCAGTCCGCGGTCCCCCTCGATGTCCAGGAACTTGCCGTGCCGGTGCACGGCGACGACCTCGCTGCCCTCGAAGGCGCCGACCGGGGGGTCGTACGTCTTCAGGACGCTGACGGCGACCGGCAGCACGCGCACGACCTGGCGGCCGACCAGGTGCTCGGTCAGGAAGTCCCTGAGCGCTTCGACCTCGGGCAGTTCGGGCATGCGTCCAGGGTGCCATCCGCTGTGCCTACGCTCCGCCGCAAGTGCCGCATCGGGTCGTCTTGCGGCTGCGGCACCGTGGGGGCTGGTCGCGCAGTTCCTCCCCCAGCCTTCGGCCGGGGGTACCCCCAGCGCCCCCTCGGGGGCGCTGCCCGACCGCAGGGGATCAGGTCCCGGCGTCCTTCTCCGGCATGCGGAACTCGCACCAGACCGCCTTGCCGCCGCCGCGTGCCTCCACGCCCCAGGCGTCGGCGATCTGGTCGACGAGCAGCAGCCCCCGTCCGGAGACGCCGTCCTCGCCGGCCTCGCGGCGGCGCGGCAGGGCACTGGAGGAGTCCTCGACCTCGACGCGCAGCCGGCGGTCGGCGCCGGCGAGGACCCGGATGGTGACGATCGCGGAGCCCTCGGTGTGCATCAGCGCGTTGGTGATCAGTTCGTCGGCGACCAGCTCGATCTCGTCGGCGCGGTCCCCGGCACCCCAGGCGCGGACGGCGGCCCGGACCATGTGCCGGGCCAGGGCGAGCGCCTCCGGGTCGCCGGAGGCCACGTGCTGCTGGAGGCGGCCGACGGCCTGCCCGGTCTCGGAGCCGCGGCGGCGCAGCAGGAGCAGGGCCACGTCGTCGTCTCCGCCCTGCTCGTCGGCGATCTCGATGAGCAGGTCGGCGAGGTCGCGCACGTCCTCCGGCCCCTTGGCGACCTGCTCGGCCAGCGCCCGCATGCCGTCCCCCAGGTCCTTGCCGGGCTGTTCGACGAGCCCGTCGGTGCACAGCAGCAGCGTCTCGCCGGGGTCCAGCTCCAGGGTGGACACCGGGTACTCCAGGCTGTGGAACTCGGCGGACAGGCCGAGCGGCAGCCCGCCCTCGACGGGCACCCGGCGGCAGCCGCCGTCGGCGCCGCGGACCAGCGGGTCGATGTGCCCGGCACGGACCACCTGGACGACGCCGGTGGCCAGGTCGGCCTCGGCGTACAGGCAGGTGGCGAAGCGGTCGGTGTCCAGCTCGTCCAGGAAGACGGAGGCACGGGCCATCACGGTGGCCGGGGCGTGGCCCTCGGCGGCGTAGGCGCGCAGCACGATGCGCAGCTGGCCCATGACGGCCGCCGCGTGCGTGTCGTGGCCCTGGACGTCGCCGATGACCGCGCCGACCCGGCCGCCGGGCAGCGGGATGAGGTCGTACCAGTCGCCGCCGATGTCGCGGCCCAGGGAGCCGCCGGCTGCCGCGGAGCGGTAGCGGACGGCGACGTCGGCGCCGGGCACGCTGGGGATGGTGCGCGGCAGCATGGCCTGCTGGAGGCCCTGGGCGAGGTCCTTCTCCTGCTCGAACAGCATGGCCCGCTGGAGGCTCTGCGCGATGCTGCTGCCGAGGGCGACCAGGACGGCGCGCTCCTCGGTGGAGAAGCCGAGCCGGTCGTTGTAGAGCAGGCCCATGGCGCCGATCGGGCGGGCCTGGGCGATCAGCGGCAGATAGGCGGCCGAGGTGATGTGCAGGTCGGTGATGTGCGGCCACAGTATCGGGTAGCGCTCGGCGAACTCCTCAGGTGACTCGATGAAGCGCGGGCTGAAGGTCTGCACCACCTCGCCCATCGGGTACGGCTCGTCTATCCGGGTGATCCGGGTGCCGGGCACGAAGCTGCCGGCCGGTCCCTCGGCGACCAGCCGGATCCGGCCGGCCTCCACCAGGCCCATCACCAGGCTGGTGGCGCCCAGGTTGGGGATGCCGTGGGTGTCCTTGAGGACGTCGATGACCTCCTGGACGCTGCTGGCGTGGGCGAGTGCGGCGGTGACCGCCTGGACGACGCCGGTCTGCCGGCGCAGTGCCTGGCCCTGGGCGTCCCGCAGGTTCCGGGCCTCGCCGTCCTCCAGTTCCCGGGTGGCGTCCCGGACGATCCCGACGACGCGGCGCGGGCGGCCGTTCTCGTCGCGCCGGATGTAGCCCTGGGTGTGGGTCCATCGCGGAGTGCCGTCGCGGCACCGGATGCGGAAGTAGGTCCCGTAGTTCTCGCTGCCGTCCTTGATGGCCTGGGACACCACCGCGTCCAGCCTGCTGGACTCGGCCGGGGGTACCCGGACGGCGAGGGACTCGGGGCGGCCGTCGTACTCCTCGGGGGTCAGGTCGAACACCTCGTACGCCTGGGTGTCCATGTGGAACAGGCCGGCGTCGAGATCCCAGTCGAAGGTGCCCATGTGGTTGAGCGCCAGGATCGGGTGGTCCAGATGGGCGGGCCAGTCGTCCGGGAGTGACGGAGCGCTCGCTCCCCGGTCAGCCATGGGGCCACCATGCCAGGGGAACCCCTCATGGGCAATTCATCCCCTATTGTCTGTTTCACTCGCCCGGGTTACGCAAGCGGGGAGGCACGGTACACAGGGTGACAGGCCCCGGCCGGTCCGGGGGCCGCACACTGGAGAGAGGCAGGAGCGCACGGCCGTGGACTGGTTCACCGATCCCGGGTACTGGGTGAGCCGGCTGGTCTTCCAGCGGGCTCTGGCCGGCGTGTACCTCGTCGCGTTCCTGACGGCGGCACTGCAGTTCCGGGCCCTGCTCGGCGAGCGCGGGATGCTGCCCGTGCCGAGGTACGTCGCCCGCGTACCCTTCCGGCGGGCGCCGAGCCTGTTCCAGCTGCGCTACTCGGACCGTCTCTTCGCGGGCTGCGCGTGGGCGGGCTGTGCGGTGTCGGCGGCGCTGCTGGCGGGCGCGGACTCCGAACTCCCGCTGTGGGCCGCGATGGTGCTGTGGCTGGTCCCCTGGGCGCTGTACCTCTCGATCGTCAACGTCGGCCAGACCTGGTACGCGTTCGGCTGGGAGTCGCTGCTCCTGGAGACCGGCTTCCTCGCCGTCTTCCTGGGCAACGACGAGGTTGCCCCGCCGGTGGTCGTGCTCTTCCTGCTGCGCTGGATCCTGTTCCGGGTGGAGTTCGGGGCGGGGCTGATCAAGATGCGCGGGGACGCCTGCTGGCGCAAGCTCACCTGTCTGCACTACCACCACGAGACGCAGCCGATGCCGGGCCCGCTGAGCTGGTTCTTCCACCATCTGCCGGGGCCGGTGCACAAGGCGGAGGTGGCCGCGAACCACGTCACCCAGCTGCTGGTCCCCTTCCTGCTGTTCACCCCGCAGCCGATCGCGACGGCGGCCGCGTCCCTGATGATCCTCACCCAGCTGTGGCTGGTGGCCTCCGGGAACTTCTCCTGGCTGAACTGGATCACCATCGTGCTGGCCCTGTCCGCCCTCCGGCTGCCCACGGACCGCACCGCCGCGCCGCCCACCCCCCTCTGGTACGAGGTGGTGGTCCTCGCCGTGGCCGCGCTGCTCCTCTTCCTGAGCTACCACCCGGTGGTGAACATGGTCTCCCGCCGCCAGGTCATGAACCGCTCCTTCGACCCGCTCCACCTGGTCAACACCTACGGCGCGTTCGGCAGCGTCAGCCGGATCCGCTACGAGGTGGTGGTCGAGGGCACCCTGGACGCCGCCCCGCGCGAGGAATCGGAGTGGCGGGAGTACGAGTTCAGGGGCAAGCCGGGCGATCCCCGGCACTGGCCGCGCCAGTTCGCGCCCTACCACCTCCGCCTGGACTGGCTGATGTGGTTCGCCGCCCTCTCCCCCGCCTACGCCGGGGACTGGTTCGGCGGACTGGTCGAGCGCCTCCTGGAGAACGACCGGGACACACTCCGGCTGCTGCGCCGCTCCCCCTTCCCGCCCGACCAGCCCCCGCGCTTCGTCCGCGCCCGCCTCTTCCGCTACCGCTACACCACCTGGCGGGAGCTTCGGGAGACGGGCGCGTGCTGGGAGCGGACGTACGTACGGGAGTTCCTGCCGCCGACCCGGCTGGCGGGGACGGCTCAGAGGCCGTAGACCCGGGCGGCGGTGGTCTCGAAGACGGCGGTGCGGTCGGCCGGGGGGACCAACCGGTGCGCCGCGTCGTGGACTTCTCCGTAGGTGCCGGCCAGGACGCACACCGGCCAGTCCGAGCCGAACATCAGGCGGTCGGGGCCGAAGGCGTCCAGGACCGTCTCGGCGTACGGGCGCAGCTCGTCGACGGTCCAGGACGCGGGGTCGGCCTCCGTGACCATGCCGGAGAGCTTGCAGACGGTGTTGGGCCTTGCGGCGAGGGCGCGGACGGCGGTGGCCCAGGGTTCGAGGGTGCCGGACGCGATGGCGGGCTTGCCCAGGTGGTCGAGGACGAAGGTCAGCTCCGGGTGGGACTCGGCGGCCTTGACGGCGGCCGGCAGCTGGTGGGCCTGGACGATGAGGTCGTAGACCAGGCCCGCGTCGGCGAGCGCGGCCAGGCCCCGGGCGACGTCCGGGCGCAGCAGCCACTCCGGGTCGGGTTCGCCCTGGACCTGGTGGCGGATGCCCTTCAGGTAGGCGCCGCCGGGGAGTTCGCGCAGGCGGGCGAGTTCGTCGGCGACGTCCGGGCGGGTCAGGTCGGTCCAGCCGACGACTCCGGCGACCAGGTCGTGGGCGTCGGCGAGGGCGAGGAACTCGGGGGTCTCCTCGGGGACGGTGATCGTCTGGACGAGCACCGTGCGGGTGATCCCGGCGGCCGCCGCCTCGGGTTCGAGGTCCTCGACGGTGAAGTTCCTTCTGAGCGGCTGGAGTTCGGGGCCGGTGATCCAGTCCTGGTCCCGTACCGAGAGATCCCAGACGTGGTGGTGGGCGTCGATCGTCATGGCAGCTCCCATACGACGGGCAGGCCGGCCTCCCAGCCCGCCTCGGAGTAGTCGTGGACGACGTCGAGAAGCCCGGCCATCCGCGCCCGCCAGGCCACGTTGGCCGGGGGCTTCTCCGGTTCGGCGGGGGCCTCGCGGTGGGCGGACTCGTACGCGGGGATGCGGTCGGCCCGGACCCTGGTGTGCGGGGCGACCCTCATGACCGGTCCGCCGTGGGTACGGGGGCGTCGGCCGGCAGCAGGCCGGTGGCGTGCAGCTCCTGCCAGAAGGCGGCGGGGACGTGCGTGGCGAACTGCTCGGCCCCGTCGGTGATCTCGGCCGCCGAGCGGGCCCCGACCAGGACGCTCGCCACGGCCGGGTGCGCCGCGCAGAAGGCGAGGGCGGCGGCGCGCAGGGTGGTCCCGTGGTCCTCGGCGAGCGCCTTGAGGCGCAGGGCGCGGGCGAGCAGTTCGCCGGAGACCTGGGCGTAGTTGTAGGTGGCGTCCGGCTTCGGGTCGGCCAGCAGACCGGAGTTGAAGGCGCCGCCGATCACCACCGAGGTACCGCGCTCCTCGGCCGCGGGGAGGAGGCCGGCGAGGGCGCTCTGGTCGAGGAGGGTGTAGCGGCCGGCGCACAGCACCACGTCGACGTCGGTGTCGCGGACGAACCGGGTGAGCATGGCCGTCTGGTTCATGCCGGCGCCGATCGCGCCCACGATCCCCTCGGCGCGGAGCTTCTCCAGGGCCGGGTAGCCCTCGCGGAAGGCTTCTTCGGCGTGGTCGTCGGGGTCGTGCAGGTAGACGACGTCGACCCGGTCGAGGCCGAGCCGCTCCAGGCTGGCCTCCAGGGTGCGGCGGATGCCGTCGGCGGTGAAGTCCCAGACCCGGCGCAGGGTGTCGGGCACGGCGAAGCCGTGGGCGAGGTCGTCGCCGTCGCCGGGCCCCGGTTCCAGGCGGCGGCCGACCTTGGTGGAGAGGGCGTACGCGTCCCGGTCGTACCGGCGCAGGGCCTCGCCCAGCCGTCGCTCGGACAGCCCCAGGCCGTAGTGCGGGGCGGTGTCGAAGTAGCGGATGCCCTGCTGCCAGGCGGCGGTGACGGTGTCGTACGCCTGCTGGTCGGGGAGTTCGGTGTACAGGTTGCCGATCACGGCGGCGCCGAGGCCCAGCGGGCTGACCCGGACGCCGCTGCGGCCCAGCGCGTTCACTGGCCCACCGGCCGCAGCCTGAGGCCCTGCATGCCGCCGTCGACGGCGAGGGAGGTGCCGGTGGTGGCGCCGGAGAGCGGGCTCGCCAGGTAGGCGATGGCACCGGCGACCTCGGCTGCGGAGACCAGGCGCCCGGAGGGCTGGCGGGCCTCCAGGGCGGCGCGCTCGGCGGCCGGGTCGGACGCCTTGTCCAGGAGGCGGCCCACCCAGGGGGTGTCGGCCGTGCCGGGGTTGACGCAGTTGACGCGGATCCCCTCGCGGACGTGGTCGGCGGCCATGGCCAGGGTGAGGGAGTACACGGCGCCCTTGGTGGCGCTGTACAGGGCGCGTTGCGGCAGGCCCGCGGTGGCGGCGATGGAGCAGGTGTTGACGATCGCCGCGTGCGCGGAGCGGCGCAGGTGCGGCAGGGCGGCGCGGGCGGTGCGGACCATGCCGAGGACGTTGACGTCGAAGACGCGGCGCCACTCGTCGTCGTCGTTGTCCTCGACCGTGCCCTGGGCACCGATGCCCGCGTTGTTGACCAGGACGTCGAGGCCGCCCAGTGCTTCCACGGCGCTCGCCACGGCCGCCCGCACGGACGCGTCGTCGGTGACGTCGGCCTGGAAGCCGAGCAGCGGCTTCTCGACGGCGGACGGGTCGAGGTCGAGGACGGCGACCTGGGCACCGCGTTCGGCGAACAGCTCGGCGGTGGCCCGCCCGATCCCGGAGGCGCCGCCGGTGACCAGGGCCCTCAGACCCTCGAAGTCGGTCATGCCGCCTGTCCCTTCTGTGTTTCGGGGTCGGCGGCCCAGAAGGTGCCGCCGGGATAGGTGTACTCCGCGACGGACTCCGGCCGCAGGGCGGCCGAGAAGCCCGGTGCGGTGGGTGCCGCGTAGTGACCATCGCGGATCACCACCGGATCGCGGAAGTGGTCGTGCAGATGGTCGACGTACTCGATGACCCGGTCCTCGGCGGTGCCGGAGACCGCCAGGTAGTCGAACATCGAGAGGTGCTGGACGAGTTCGCACAGTCCGACCCCGCCCGCGTGCGGGCAGACCGGGACCCCGAACTTGGCGGCCAGCAGCAGGATGGCGAGGTTCTCGTTGACGCCGCCCACCCGGGCCGCGTCGATCTGGACGATGTCGATGGCACCGGCCTGGAGCAGCTGTTTGAAGACGATCCGGTTCTGGACGTGCTCGCCGGTGGCCACCTTGACCGGGGCGACCGCGCGGCGGATCGCCGCGTGGCCGAGGATGTCGTCGGGGCTGGTGGGCTCCTCGATCCAGTACGGGTCGAACTCGGCGAGGGCCTGGGTCCAGCGGATCGCCTCGTCGACGTTCCAGCGCTGGTTGGCGTCGATGGCCATGCGGATGTCCGGGCCGACGACCTGGCGGGCGACCCGGCAGCGCCTGATGTCGTCGTCCAGGTCCGCGCCGACCTTCAGCTTGATCTGCTGGAACCCGTCGGCGACCGCCTGGGCGGCGAGCCGGGTGAGCTTCTCGTCGTCGTAGCCGAGCCAGCCGGCCGAGGTGGTGTAGGCGGGGAAGCCGCGGTCGAGGAGGCGGGCCCGCCGCTCCTCGGCGCCTTCCCGGCCCTGCTGGAGGATGGCCAGGGCCTCCTGGGGGGTGAGGGCGTCGGTCAGGTAGCGGAAGTCGATCTGCCGGACGAGCCACTCGGGGTCGGCGTCGGCGAGCAGCTGCCACAGCGGCTTGCCGGCGCGGCGGGCGGCGAGGTCCCAGACGGCGTTGACGACCGCGCCGATCGCCATGTGCATCACGCCCTTCTCGGGGCCGAGCCAGCGCAGCTGGCTGTCGCCGATCAGGTCCCGGTAGACGGAGCCGGGGTCGGCGCAGACCTCGTCGACCGGGCGGCCGAGCACATGGTTCCGCAGCGCGTCGATCGCGGCGACCTGGACGTCGTTGCCCCGCCCGATGGTGAACGTGAACCCGTGCCCGTCGTGCCCGTCGCCCGCGTCGGTGCGCAGCACGACATAGGCCGCCGAGTAGTCGGGGTCCGGGTTCATCGCGTCGGAGCCGTCGAGCTCGCGCGAGGTGGGGAAGCGGATGTCGTAGGTGTGGACCGCGGTGATGCGGGCGGGGCTCGGGGACACGGATTGCCTTTCCTTCGGGGGGAGTGCGGGACGCGGACCGGTCAGTCCTGGGCCCGTCCCGTGGTGACACGGGCGATCATGAGGGCGACCAGGATGATGCCGCCGTAGATGGCCTGGATCCAGAACGACGGCACCTGCGCCAGGGTGAGCAGGTTCTGCACGACGCCCAGAAGGAGTACGCCGGTCAGGGCGCCGAACATGGTGCCCTTGCCGCCGTCCAGGCTGATGCCGCCGATCACCGCCGCGGCGAAGACCGTGAAGATCATGTTGTTGCCCTGGTTGGCGCTGATCGCGCCCACGTACCCGGTCTGCATGATCCCCCCGACGGAGGCGAGGACCCCGGCCACCACGAACACCCCGAGCATCACCCGGTCGACGCGGATACCGGCGGCGCGGGCCGCGTCGGCGTTGCCGCCGATGGCGTACAGCGCACGGCCGACGCGGTGGTACTTCAGCACGAGGCCGGTGACCGCGAAGGCGGCCGCGGCCAGCCACACCGACATGGGGACGCTGAGGAACGTGCTGGTGGCCAGGGTGAAGAAGCTGTCGGGCATCCCGAACAGGGTCTTGCCCTTGGTGGCGCCGACCAGCACCCCGCGCAGCACGATCAGCATCGCCAGCGTCACGATGAACGCGTTGAGCTTGAACTTGACGACCAGGATGCCGTTGAAGGCACCGACCACCGCGCCGACGACCAGGATCGCCACCATGGCGAGGGCGGCGGGGAACTCCGTGCCCCAGCCGGACTCGGCCGACGGCAGCACGAGGAGGGCGCCGACGGCCGGCGCGATGCCGACGACCGACTCCAGCGAGAGGTCGAACTTGCCGGTGATCAGGACCAGCGACTCGGCGAGCACCACCATCGCGAGGGCGGCGGAGGCGCCGAGGATGGAGATCAGGTTGCGCTCGGTGAGGAACGAGTCGTTGACCACCGCGCCCAGCACCATCAGCAGCAACAGGGCCGGAACGAGGGCGAGTTCACGGGCCCGGCGCAGGATGACCGTGCGGGCCGCGCGCGGGTCCGGGGAGCGCACCGGGGTGAGCGGCGGGGCCTTGGTCTCAGCCATGGTCCACTCCTTCGGGCATGGAGTCCACTCCTTCTATGGAGGCGATCAGCTCGTGGTCGTGCCAGCCGGCCGGGTGTTCGGCGACGGTCCGGCCGTGGAAGAGGACGAGGACGCGGTCGCAGCGGCGCAGGTCGTCGAGTTCGTCGGAGACGACCAGCACGGCGGTGCCGTCCTCACGGGCGCTGTCCACGCGGGCCAGCAGCGACTCCTTGGACTTCACGTCGACGCCCGCGGTGGGGTTGACCAGGACCAGCAGCCGGGGTTCCGAGGCGAGGGCGCGGGCCATGACGACCTTCTGCGCGTTGCCGCCGGACAGGTCGGAGACGGGCTGGTCGGGGCCCTCGGCGTGGATGTCGAGGCGCTCGATCAGCCCGGCGGCGAAGCCCCGCTTGCGGTCGGTGCCGACGAACCCGCCGCGGCCGAGCCGGTCGAGGACGGTCATGGTGGCGTTGTCGCCGATGCTCATGCCGGCCACGAGTCCCTGGTCGTGCCGGTCACGGGGCACGAAGCCGACGCCCGCCCGGAGCGCGGCCCGCACGTCGCCGAACGGCAGCTGCCCGCCTTCCAGTTGCGCGGTCCCGCCGGTCGGGGTGCGCAACCCGGCGATGGTCTCGGCGAGTTCGATCTTGCCGCTGCCGCTGGTGCCGGCCAGGCCGAGGACCTCGCCGCTGCGGACGGTGAGGTCGATGCCGTCGTACGACTCCGAGGTGAGCCCGCTGACGCTGAGGACGACGGGCGCCCCGGCGGCCACCGCGTCCCGTGCCGCGAGTTCCTGCCGGGTCACGGCCTCCCCGGCCATCGCCTCCACCAGGGCGGCCCTGGGCAGGTCGGCGACGGGGGCGGTGACGATCCAGCGGGCGTCGCGGAGCACGGTGACGGTCTGGCAGACCTCGTAGACCTCCTGGAGGTGGTGCGAGATGAACAGGAAGGTCACGCCCGAGTCCTGGAGCGCCCGCATCCGGCTGAACAGCCGCTCGATCTCCCGGTTGTCGAGCTGGGCGGTCGGCTCGTCGAGGACGATGAACCGGGCGCCGAAGCTCAGCGCCCGTGCGATCTCGACCATCTGCCGGTCCTCGACCTTGAGGTCGGCGGTGCGTGCCTCGGGGTCGACGCGGACGTCCCAGGTGTCCAGGAGCGCGGCGGCTTCCTTGCGGAGTCGCCGCCAGCTGATGAAACCCCGGTGCAGGGGCTGCCGGTTGATGAAGAGGTTCTCGGCGACCGTCAGCTCCGGGACGACGGTCGGCTTCTGGTAGACGCAGGCGACCCTGCGCCGCCAGGCGTCCCGGTCGCCGAGCGCGGGCGCGGGTTCGCCGTCGAAGCGGACCGTGCCCTCGTCCGGGGCCTGGAGGCCGGTCAGGACGTTGACCAGGGTGGACTTGCCGGCGCCGTTGCGGCCGACGAGGGCGTGGGACTCGCCCGGCAGGACGGTGAGCCGGCCGTCGGCGAGGGCGACGGTGGGGCCGTACCGCTTGACGATGTCCCGGGCCTCAACGAGTGGCGTGATCATTTGACCGTGTTGCCCCACAGCTTCGGGTCGTCCACGTTGTCCTTGGTGACCAGCGGCGCGGGCAGCTGGTCCTCCAGGATGCCGCTGGGCAGCTTGACGATCGTGGAGTCGTGGTCGGTCGGGCCGGGCTTGAACGTCTTCCCCTCCATCGCCGCCTTGATGTAGTACATGCCGTACTTGGCGTAGGCGTCGGCGGGCTGGGAGACGGTCGCGTCGATCTGGCCCTTGCGGATGGCGTCGAACTCCTGCGGTATGCCGTCGTTGGAGACGATCACGATGTGCCCGCTCTGCCCGGCCGTCTTCAGCATCCCCTTGGACTTCAGGGTCTGCAGCGTCGGCGCGAGGTAGACACCGCCGGCCTGCATGTAGATGCCCTTGATGTCGGGGTTGGCGTTGAGCAGGGTGCCCAGCTGGGCGGCGGCCGTGTCGGACTCCCACTTGGCGGGGATCTCCAGGACCTTGAGCTTCGGGTACTTCTTCTTCACGCAGGAGCGGAACGCCTCGGAGCGGTCCCGGCCGTTGACCGAGGCGAGGTCGCCCATGATCTGCACGACCTTGCCGCTGGTGACGTGCTGGCCGAGGTAGTCGCAGGCCTTCTCGCCGTAGGCGACGTTGTCGGCGCGGACCACCATGGCGACCTTGCCCTTGTCGGGCGCCACGTCCACGGCGACCACCGGCACGCCCTTGCGCTCGGCCTGGTCGAGGCCCGCCTCGATGGCGGCGCTGTCGAGCGGGGCCACGACCAGCCCCTTCACGCCCTGGTTCAGCTCGTTGTTGATGTCGGTGATCTGCTGCGAGGGGTCGCTGTTGGAGTTGACCGTCTTCAGCGCGTCCACGCCCTCGGACTTCGCCATCTTGGGCACGTAGTCGTTGTACGACTGCCAGAACGGCGAGGTCAGCAGGGGCAGGATCACCCCGACCTTGCCGGTGCCGCCGCCTCCGGCGGTGCCGCTGCCGGTGTCCTTGGTGCTGCCGCAGGCGGCGAGCACGAGCGAGGCTCCGACGGCGACGGCCGTCACGGCGATGATCCGGGACCTGTTCCGCTTCCTCAGTGTTCTGCCGGGCATCTTGGCAGCTCCTCATCGAGCGTGTTCGAGCAGATGCCCGCATACTTATCAGACCACTCGGCTCCTTCAACACCCCACAGACGCGAATTTCCCGCCCAACGAGCCGTAGTGGTCGGACCACCTCGCTGGTTAGACTTCGGCGCACCGGCGACAGGAGGAGCGGTGTGGACGAGACGGCGCCACAGAAGGGCACGGTGACGCAGCGCGCCATCGAGCGGATCAAGGCGATGATCGCGGAGGGCCGCCTGGAGCCGGGCCAGCGGCTGCCGACCGAACGGGATCTCGCCGCCCAGCTGGGCATGTCCCGCAGCTCCATGCGCGAGGCGATCCGCGCGCTGACGGTCCTGGGCGTGCTGGAGGCCCGGCACGGCTCGGGCATCTACGTCACCCAGCTGGAGGCGGGTGACCTGCTGGAGACGTTCGGTGTGGTCGCCGACCTGTCACGCGGGCCGCAGCTGGTGGAGCTCCTGGAGGTGCGGCGGGTCCTCGAGTCGACGGCGACGGCGCTGGCCGCCGCACGGATCACGGCCGATCAGCTGGCCGAGGTGGAGAAGCACCTCACGGCGATGAACGCGACGGACGATCCCGAGGAGATCCTCGCGCACGACCTCGCGTTCCACCGGGTGATCGCGGGGGCCGCCGGGAACGACACGATGGCCGCGATTCTGGAGGGGCTGTCGTCGCGGACGTTCCGGGCGCGGGTGTGGCGGGGGTACGAGGAGGAGGGGGCGTTCGACAGGACGCGGCGGGAACATGCGGCGATCCACCGCGCCCTCGTCGCCCGGGATCCGGAGGCGGCGAGGGCTGCGGCGGCTGCGCATGTGGGTGAGGTGGAGGAGTGGCTGCGCGCGCAGCTGAGGGGGTAGGCCGTTGTGTTTGGGGTGCGGGTGCGTGGGGGCTGAGCGCGCAGTTCCCCGCGCCCCTGAAGGGGCGCTCTAACCTCGGCGGAGTCGCAAAGTCACCAACTCGAACGGGCGCAGACGCAATCCAACACTGTTGCCGACTTGTTCAGGCGTATCGGGGAGCGGGCGTTCCAAGAGGTCCGTCGCGGTGACATCCGCGACCTCGAAGCCCGCGGTCAACGAAGCGCGCGCCCTGCCGCCGTGAGCCTCGTGGAAGCGGACCACGACATCCCCGGTGCCGTCGTCCGCCAGCTTCACCGCTGTGATCACGACCGCGTCGTTGTCGACCGTGACCAGCGGGGCGACATCGCTCGCGCCGGTCAGCCGGCGCTCCGGCAGGTTGATCCGCCAGCCCTCCCGGACCGCGTTCGCGATGTCCGCGCCCGGTACCAGTGCGTGCCGGAAGCGGTGGATGCCCTGGTCGGTCTCGGGGTCGGGGAAGCGGGGGGCGCGCAGGAGTGAGGCGCGGACCGTGGTCGTCGTACCGCGGTCGCCGTCGGTGCGGACGCTGCGCGTGACGTCGTGGCCGTACGTCGAGTCGTTGACGAGCGCCACGCCCCAGCCCGGCTCGTCCAGGTGGACGAAGCGGTGGTTGCAGGCCTCGAACTTCGCGGCCTCCCACGAGGTGTTGGTGTGGGTCGGGCGGTGGAAGTGTCCGAACTGGGTCTCCGACGCGTACCGTTCCGCGTGCACGTCCAGCGGGAAGGCCAGCTTCAGGAACTTCTCCGTCTCGTGCCAGTCGACCTCCGTGTCGATCAGCAGCCGGCGCTCCCCCGGCGGCAGGGACAGCACCTGGGTGACCCGGGACGAGCCGAAGGACCGGACGACCCGGACGCCCTCCGCGACCGCCGTCAGCTCGTCGGTCTGTGTGAGGTCCGTGACCGCGTTGCGGTAGAAGGCGTCGACGTCCCAGGCGTCCCACATGTTCGGGAAGTCCGGGTGGAGCTGGAGCAGGTTGGCGGCCGTGCCGGGGGCGATGGTCTCGCGGTCGGCGTCGAGGTCGTAGGCGGAGACGACGAGGCCGCGGGCGTCGATCTCGATGCGCAGCAGGCCGTTGGCGAGGACGTGTCCGCCTTCGGGCCGGTCCGACACGGTCACCTCGCCGGACCGCTGCTCCTGTGCCGCGCCGCCGGCGGGGACGCCGCCGCGGCTGTGCGGGGCCGCGTTGAACAGCAGCGGCCGGTCGCCCTCCCCCGCCAGCGCCCGCTGGGCCGCGTCGATGATCCCGGTGAGTTCGGCCGCGATCCGCTGGTAGGTCGCCCGCGCCTCGCGGTGCACCCAGGCGATCGAGGAACCGGGCAGGATGTCGTGGAACTGGTGGAGCAGGACCGTCTTCCAGATCCGGTCCAAGTCCTCGTAGGGGTAGGGGAACCCAGTGCGTACGGCCGCCGTCGCGGCCCACAGTTCGGCCTCGCGCAGGAGGTGTTCGCTGCGCCGGTTGCCCTGCTTCGTCTTCGCCTGGCTGGTGAGGGTGGCGCGGTGCAGTTCGAGGTAGAGCTCGCCGACCCAGACGGGCGGGTCGGGGTAATCGGCCTCGGCCTTGGCGAAGAACTGCTCCGGGGTCTCCCAGACGACCGTCGGTGAGCCCTCCAGGTCCCGCACCCGGGCCGCCTTGGCGACCATCTCCCGGGTGGTGCCGCCGCCTCCGTCGCCCCACCCGGTGGGTGCCAGGGAGTGCCGGGCGCGGCCCTTGTCCTTGAAGTTGCGGGCCGCGTGGGCGAGTTCGCCGCCCTTCATGGAGCAGTTGTAGGTGTCGACGGGCGGGAAGTGGGTGAAGATCCGGGTGCCGTCGATGCCCTCCCACTGGAAGGTGTGGTGCGGGAACCTGTTCGTCTGGGACCAGGAGATCTTCTGGGTGAGGAGGCGGGTCGAGCCGGCCGCCCTGATGATCTGCGGGAGCCCGGCCGCGAAGCCGAAGGTGTCCGGCAGCCACGCCTCGTCGTTCTCGATGCCGAACTCGTCGAGGAAGAACCGCTTGCCGTGCACGAACTGGCGGGCCATCGCCTCCGAACCCGGCATGTTGGTGTCCGACTCCACCCACATCCCGCCGGCCGGCACGAACCGCCCCTCGGCGACCGCCTTCTTCACCCGTGCCCACACCTCGGGCCGGTGCTCCTTCACCCAGGCCCACTGCTGGGCCTGGGACATGGCGAACACGAAGTCGGGCTCGTCCTCGATGAGGGCGGTCATGTTGGCCGTGGTGCGGGCCACCTTGCGGACCGTCTCGCGCAGCGGCCACAGCCACGCCGAGTCGATGTGCGCGTGCCCGACCGCGCTGATCCGGTGCGCGGACGGCACGGCGGGGGCGGCGAGGACCTCCGCCAGACACGAGCAGGCGCGGGCGGCCGTGCCGTTCACGTCCTGGAGGTCGACGGCGTCCAGGGCCCGCTCGACCGCGCGCAGGATCTCGTGGCGGCGCTGCGCGTCGGCCGGCAGCTCGGCCATCAGCTCGCCGAGCACCTCCAGGTCGACGACGAGCTGCCACACGGTCTCGTCGAAGACGGCGAGGTCCATCCGGGTGAGCGTGTACTGCGGTTCGTGCCCGGCGGTGTCCTTGTCGCCGAGCCAGGTGGGCCGGAACGGGTGGTAGTCGAGGATGACGGGGTTGGAGGCCGCCTCGACGTGCAGCCGGACCTGTTCGCCGCCCTCGGCGGGGGCGCCGACGCGGACCCACTGGTTGCGCGGGTTGAGGCCCTTCACCGGGGTGCCGTCGGGGCGGTAGACCAGGCCCTCGCACTGGAAGCCGGGCATGTTCTCGTCGAAGCCGAGGTCCAGGAGGGCCTCCACGGTCCGGCCGGCCCACTCCTCGGGGACGGTGCCGGTCACCCGGAACCAGGAGGTGCCCCACGGAGCACCCCACCGGGCGCCCACCGCGATCGGCTCGGGCTCGGCCGCGAGCCCCTCGTCGACCGGCACGGGCTCGCCGGGCGCGTGCCACACCGCGACGTCGAGCGGCACGGACTCGGGGTACACGGCGGGGCGGATGCGCTCGTCGAGAACGCGCCTCAGGCGGACTTCGACCAGGCTGCGGTCGTCATGCATGTGGGGTGCTCCGTTTGTTGGTTACCGGTTACCAGGTGTGCGTGACGGTGACGGGGTCCGACGAGGTGTACAGCTCCCCTACGGCACGCACTTCGAACCGTCCCGTCGTCTCTCCCTGCTCCGGCGGGAGGCCGGTCGGGAAATACGTCCGCCGGCCGGTGGCACCGGGGAAACGCCGGGTGCCGTCGGGAAGGAGGCGGTGCAGGGCGTAGTGGCGCACGGCACCGGGGGCCGCGCTCCGGGCGGGGCGCAGGTCTCCGCCGCCGGCCGGGGCACGTCTGCTGGGGTTCACGGGCGGGTGCCTCCTTGTGGGGTGGAGAGAACCTGTTCGGGGGTGACGACCTCGGTGATGCCGCGCGCGGTGAGATGGTCCCGGTCGGCCGCGCGGGTGTCGAGGACGGTGGTGGGGCGGGCGCCGTCGGCGGTGAGCCGGAACCAGGCGTCGAAGACCGGCCCGCCGGGGGCGTTCCGGGAGCGCAGGGCCGGGTCGGCGGGCACGACGAGCGCCGTCGAGCGCGGCCGGGCCGCCGCGGGCTCGGCCGCCGCGAGGACGTGGGCGATGTCCTTGGGCTTGCGGTCGTTGGTCAACAGGCCGAGCCCGTATTCGAGTTCGGGGAAGTCGGCGAGGCTCCGGCTGACGTCGTGGGAGCACCACCAGGTGATGCCCCACAGGTCGGGGCAGTCCAGGACCGCGGTGATCGTCGCCTCGGCGAAGGCGGCCGCGTGCTCGGCGGGGATCAGCGGCGCGGGGGCGCCCACCTCCTGGAGCCAGACGGGCCGGTGCGGGTCCTCGGCCCAGGCCTTGCTCAACTCGACGAGGTAGGCGGCGTGCTGCTCGGTCTGCAGGGCGGTGCGGCCGTGCCGCTGGGCGGTGCCGTCGAACACCCAGGAGTGCACGGCGGTGACGGCGCCGAGGCGGGCCGAGTGGGCGGGGGTGAAGGGCTGGTCGTCCTGGTACCAGGCGGCGTCGTAGGAGGCGTGCAGGTGCAGCGCGCCGGGGGCGCCCTCGGCGCAGGCGGCGAGCAGCCGGACGAGCCACTGTTCCGCGTCCGCCTCGCCGACCCGGTCGGGATCGGGGTGCGGTCCGGCGGCGAACTGGTTGACCTCGTTGCCGACGGTCATCCCGATGAAGTTGGGCCGGTCCGCGAGGGCCGCGGCGAGGGTGCGCAGGTAGGCGGCCTCGCCGCCGACGACCTGCGGGTCGGTGAAGAGGTTGCGGCGGTGCCAGGTGCGGGTCCAGGCGGGCAGGAAGTCGAAGCTGCTCAGGTGCCCCTGGAGGCCGTCGACGTTGACGTCCAGGCCGCGCTCGGCCGCCGCGTCGGCGAGGGCGACGAGCTGCTCCACCGCACGGGGGCGGATCAGGGTGCGGTCGGGCTGGAAGTAGGGCCACAGCGGGAAGACCCGGATGTGGTCGAGCCCCAGCGCGGCGATCGAGTCGAGGTCGGCGCGCACCGAGTCGAGATCGAAGTCGAGCCAGTGGTGGAACCACCCTTCGCTGGGGGTGTAGTTGACGCCGAAGCGCACGGCAGGAGGCATGCGTATCCCTATGCTGGCGATTGACGGGGTTCAGCCCTTGACGGCTCCCTCGCCGACGCCCCGGAAGAAGTACCGCTGGAGGCAGGCGAACAGGACGATGAGCGGGGCCACGGCGATCACGGTGCCGGCGGCGACGAGGCGTTCGTCGTTGGCGAAGGTGCCGTGCAGGTAGTTGAGGCCGATGGTGAGGGTGAACCTGGAGGGGTCGCTGAGCACGATGAGGGGCCACAGGAAGTCGTCCCAGGCGCCCATGAAGGCGAAGATCGCGACGACGGCGACGGTGCCCCTGACCGAGGGCAGGGCGATCCGCAGGAACCGCTGCCAGACGTTCGCGCCGTCGACGTAGGCCGCTTCCTCGATCTCGTAGGGCAGGTTGAGGAAGGCGTTGCGCATCAGCAGCACGTTCATGGCGCCGATCGAACCCGGCAGCACGACACCGATGAGGGTGTTGTTGAGGCCGAGTTCGCGCATGGTGGTGAACTGGGCGATGATGATGCCCTCCACCGGGACGAGCATCGCGAGGATGAAGACCAGGGTGGCGATCCGGCGGCCCCGGTAGCGCAGCCGGGCCAGGGCGTACCCGGCGAGTGCCGAGCCGACGCAGTTGGTGACGACGCTGGCGCTCGCGACCTTCAGGGAGTTGAGGGCGTAGTCCCAGACGGGGATGGTGTCGGCGACCCGCCGGTAGTTGTGCAGGGTGGGGTGTTGGGGCACGAAGCTGGGCGGCGAGCTGAAGATGTCCTCGGTGGGCCCCTTGAGCGAGGTGGACAGCTGCCACAGGAACGGGCCGACGGTGACGGCCAGGACGAGCAGCAACAGGGCGTAGCGCAGGACGAGTTCGCCGATCCGGATGCGGCGGCCGTGTTCGTCGGTGACGCGCGCCTCCTTCGCCGGGGGTGCGGTCCGCACGCGTTCCTCGGTGACGGTCATGTCCGATCCCTCCGGTCGGCGCGCAGCACGAGGAGCATCAGCACCACCGTCACCACGAAGACGACGACGGAGAGCGCCGAGGCGTAGCCGACCCGGCCGGTCAGTCCGGTGCCGGTCTGCTGGACGAGCATCACGAGGGTGGTGTCCTCGCCGGCCGGACCGCCGTCCGGGCCTGCCAGCAGGTAGACCTCGGAGAACGTCTTGAAGGCGGCGACCGAGGAGAGCGCGGCGACCAGCACCATGGTGGAGCGGACGGCGGGCACGGTGACGGTGAGGAAGCGCCGGACCGCCCCGGCGCCGTCCACGGCGGCGGCCTCGTGCAACTCGCGCGGCACGTTGGCGAGCGCCGCCAGATAAATGATCATGTAGTAGCCGAGGCCCTTCCAGACCGTGACCGCCATCGCGCTCAGCAGGAGCAGCCACTGGTCGCTGAGGAAGCCGACCCGGCCGATCCCGACGGTCTCGAGCAGGGAGTTGACCAGGCCGCGTTCGTCGAGCAGCCACACCCAGATGAGCCCGACCACGACGACCGAGGCGACCACCGGGGTGTAGAAGGCGGACCGAAAGAAGGTGATGCCGGGAATGTTCTTCTGCACCAGCAGGGCGAGCAGCAGCGGCAGCAGGACGAGGGCGGGGACCACTCCGACGATGTACAGGGTGCTGTTGCGCAGGCCGGTCCAGAACATGTCGTCGTGGATCAGTTCACGGAAGTTGGCGAGGCCGACGAAGCGGCCCGGGATCAGGGTGCGGCGGTCCGTGAAGGAGTTGACCACCGTCGAGACGAACGGGTAGAGCACGAAGGCGCCGACGAACAGCAGCCCGGGGGCGGCGAACAGCCAGGGACTGGTGGGCAGTTGGCGCCGCACGCGGGACACGTCGGCCATCGGGTCCTCAGCCCTCCTGCTGGAGCAGCCGGTCGCAGGCCTTGACAGCGTTGTCGAGGGCCGACTTGGGGCTCTCCTTGCCCTGCAGCGTCTTGGCGACCTCGTTGCGCAGTGCGGTCTTCATCTGGTCGCTGAACAGAACCGGTGTGTAGTTGACCGCGTTCTTCAGCGACTTGGCAGCGGCGATGCGCACCCGGGTCTCGTCGGTGCCGTCCTCCTTGGTGAAGTACGGGTCGTCGAGGGAGCCGGCGGTGCTGGGGAAGATGGCGACCTTCTTGGCGAAGGACATCTGGTTCTGCGCGTCGGTCACGAAGTGCGCGAAGGCGACGGCCGCCGCCGTGTGCTTGGTCCGGGAGTTGACCATCACGCCCATCACGTACATGTTGACGTGCCCGGTGCTGGTGATCTGGTCGGTGATGCCGATGTTCTTGTACAGGTTCGGCGCCTGCTTCTTGAAGTTGTCGAGGTCGAGGGCGCTGCCGGGGTTCATGGCGACGGCACCGGTGAGGAACTTCTTGCCGGTGGACTCGGGGGTCGCGGTGAGCGCCTGCGGGTCGAGCGCCTTGGCGTCGTACAACTCCTTGTACTTGGTGAGCAGTTCGACCCCCTTGGCATCGTTGAAGGCGAACCCGGTCCCCGCCTTGTTCATCAGCTGCGAGCCGTAGCGCCCGAAGTCCTCGATCGTCGGCACGTTGGCGAGGGTGGCGACCTTGCCGCCGCTCTGCTGCGCCGTCTTCAGCGCGTCCGCGAAGAGTTCGTCGTAGGTCTTCGGCGGCTGCTCCGGGTCGAGGCCGGCCTGCTTGAACAACGTCTTGTTGTAGAAGAGCGGCCCGGTGTTCAGGTACCAGGGGAAGGCGTACGTGCCGCTCGTCCCCGGTATCTGGTGGCTGGCCCAGGCGCCCGCCAGGTACTCGGGCTTGTACTTGGCCGCCGCCTTGTCCAGGTCGAGGGCGAGGCCCGCCTTGACGAGCGGGGCGACCAGGTCCGGGGAGACGTTGACGACGTCGGGGAGGGTGCCGCCGGCCGCGTCCGCGCTGATCTTGTCGGCGTAGCCCTCGGCCGGCTGGTCGATCCACTTCACATGGGTGCCGGGGTACTTCTTCTCGAAGTCCGCGACCAGGCCGTCGAAGTACGACTTGAAGTTCGCGCGCAGGTTCCAGGTCTGGAAGGTGATGTCACCCTCGACCTTGCCCGAGGCGTCGGTGGAACCGCCGTCGTCTCCGCCGGAACCGCAGGCGCTCAGCGGCAGGGCGAGGACGGCGGCAGCGGCGAGGGCGAAGGCTCTGCGGGAGATGCGCATGGTCCGTTGCTCCTTTGCAGCGGGGTGGGCCGAAGGTGCCGCGCCAGACCTTGCACGCCGTTTTACCGCCGCGTCAATGGATTCGGCGCAGCTAAAGTCATTAGTGACTCAAAACCCCTGCTCAGAAAGGTGTTACGAACGTATTGCCACGGATCGCTAATGCGCTTTAGGGTGTGGCGACTCAAGCGCATTAGCAGATCGCGGTCCCGAGCCGAATGAGGAAGTGAGTTGGCGGAGAAACGCAGCCCCACGCGCCGGCCGACGATGAAGGACGTCGCGCGCCGCGCCGGCGTCTCCGAGAGCGCGGTCTCCTTCGCGCTCAACGGCCGCCCCGGGGTCTCCGAGACGACCAGGGCCCGGGTCCAGCGGGTCGCCGAGCAGCTCGGCTGGCGCCCCAGCACGGCCGCCCGCGCCCTCTCCGGCGAGGGCGCGGCCACCGTCGGCTTCGTCCTCGCCCGCCCCGCGCACTCGCTCGGCGTGGACTCCTTCTTCCTGCAACTGGTCTCGGGCATCCAGGAGGTGCTCGCCGAGCGCCATCTCGGTCTGCTCTTCCAGATGGCGGAGGACGTGGCCGACGAGTGCGCGGTCTACCGGCGCTGGTGGGCCGAACACCGCGTCGACGGCGTCCTGGTCGTCGACCCCCGCGCCGACGACCCCCGCCCCGACCTCCTCGACGAACTCGGGCTGCCCGCCGTGGTGATCGGCGGCGCCCCCGACGAACGCCACCCCGAGCTGTCGACCGTCTGGGCCGACGACGCGGCCGCGATGGCCTCGGTGGTCGACGAGTTGACCCGGCTGGGCCACCGGCGCATCGTGCACATCGCAGGCCTGCCCGGCCTCGCGCACACCCAGCGCCGGATCCGCACCCTGCGCGCCGAGGCCGACCGCCGGGGCCTGTCCGAGGTCCACTCGGTCACCACCGACTACTCAGACGCCGAGGGCGCCGCCGTCACCCGCCGCGTCCTGCGCGCGACCCCACCCCCGACCGCCCTGATCTACGACAACGACGTGATGGCGGTGGCCGGGGTCGCGGCGGCGGCCGAACTCGGCTGCTCCGTCCCCGACGAGGTCTCCGTCGTCTCCTGGGAGG
Source organism: Streptomyces sp. NPDC090499 (assembly GCF_044769305.1). NCBI lineage: Bacteria > Bacillati > Actinomycetota > Actinomycetes > Kitasatosporales > Streptomycetaceae > Streptomyces > Streptomyces sp. NPDC090499. Next base: position 377,787 of record NZ_JBIVXP010000005.1, on the reverse strand, counting down.
ACTCGGCCCTGTGCCGCATGGTCAAGCCCTGGCTCTCCGCCCTCTCCCGCGACAGCACGGAGTTCGGCCGCACGGCAGCCCGGGAGCTGACCGCCCTGCTGGACGGCGGCTCGGCGCGGGCCGTGCGGGTGCCGGTGCCGCATCTGACGATCCGGGGCAGCACGGCACCGGCCGCTCGCTACGATGGACCGTCTGTCTGAGGGCTGTTACGGGGGAAGCAAGTGGACGAGGGCACGCGGACGACGATCCCGGTCGAGATCGACGGTCAGACGATCCTGATGGCGGTGACCTCCGGCGAGGGCACCTCGGAACGCGCCCTGGGCGGGGAACAGGAGATCGGCTGGCGCCGACCCAGCCTCGACCCCGTCCTCGACGGCCTGACGGCGGTGGCCCGCGCGATGGGCACGCGGCTCCGGGAGACTGGCGCGTCGAAGGCGACGGTCGAGTTCGGGTGCGACGTCTCCTTCGACACCGGGCAGTTCCTGGCGGTCGTGGGCAGGGCGTCGTCCAGGTCCACGTGGAAGGTGACCTTGGAGTGGACCGCCGAGGAGGTCCCGGGAGCGTAGGCGTGGACGGCTGGAGGAGGCTGCTGGAGTCGGCGACCGTCGCACTGGACCTGCCCGGTGGGCACGCGGGCGGTACCGGGTTCGTGATCGCGCCCGGGACCGTGGTGACGTGCGCGCACGTGGTGACCGGCGCCGACGAGGTGCGGGGACGCATCGGAACCGGGGCGGAGTTCACGCTGACGGTGACGGACGAGGACCGGCACCGGGCCGACAACGGACTCGACGTGGCCTTCCTGCGGTTCGACGCCGAGACGCCGTACGTGCTCACCTCACCGGCCACCGCACTCGGCGACCGGCTCCGGGCCTACGGCCACCCCAAGGGCCACTACCGTGCGGGCCAGTGGGCCGCGCTCGAGTACCAGGGCGACTCCCGCCTCGCCTTCGAGGACCCGATGGCCATGCCCCGGGGCTACGGCACCCCGGTCGGCGAGGGCTTCAGCGGCAGCCCGGTGGTGAACGAACGCACCGGCGCGGTCTGCGGGATGCTCGCGCGCTCCGACAAGGCGGGCAGCGCCCACATGGTTCCCATCGGCGAGATCCTGGCCCGCTGTGCCGTGCCGCCGGCGCCGGTCGCCTGGCTGGAGACGCTCACGGACGGCCAGGTACGGGCGGGTGGCCGCCGGTATCCGGCCGCGCAGCTGCGGGACTACCTGGAGGCGGCACGCGAGGCCGCCGACGAGCACCCGTACGCCGCCCTGCTCACGGATGCAGGGGACGTGCCCCTGTCGACGGTGTACGTCCGTCAGGAAGCCTCGCACGCAGAGGACCGGACCGCCGCCGACGGCCCCCGCGGCCGCCGTCCGTCCGGACGTGACGGCGCCGCCGCCGAGGGCGTACTCACCGAAGACCGCCACGTCCTGTTCACCGGCGGGGCCGGCAGCGGCAAGTCGAGCCTGCTGCGCCGCCTCGTGTTCACGGCGGCCGCCGCCTGGCTCGACGACCCCGGACAGGCCCCCTCGTACATCCCGGTCCTGGTCACCGCCGACCAGCTCGTGGACCGCCCGCTGCCCGAGGCCTTGGCGAACGCGCTGGCCCGCGACCTGCCCGGGCTGCGCCGCTCCCCCGTGCCGGAACTCTTCGAGTCCGCGCCCATGCCGTCCGTCGACTGGCTTGTCTGCGTCGACGGACTCGACGAGGTGCTCGACCCGGAGGAGCGCAGCCGGGTCATCCGGCTGATCCAGCGCTGGGCACGGGAACCCCATCTGCGGTTCGTGGTGGCGAGCCGGTCGCTGGTGACCGCGGAGATGAACCGGCTGGACGAGCTGGAGCGCTACGCTCTTCTCGAATTCGACCACGCCGAGGTCGGAGAACTCGTCCGTACCTGGTTCACGGCGCTCCGCGTCGAGGACGCCCTGACGCGGGCGGACGCGCTCACCGAGGCCCTGCGCCAGGGTCGGCTCGCGGAGGTGGCGCGCAATCCGCTCTACCTGACGATGATCTGCGCGGTCGCCGCCGTACGGGACCTGCCCCGCAACCCCGCCGAGCTGTACGCCCGGTTCATCGGCATCCTCCGTGAGAAGGGGGCCCAGCGCCTCCGGCGCAGCGACCCCGGCCCGCACGGCATCACCCCGGACCTGCTGGAGCGGGTCTACGACGTGCTGCACCCCGTGGCCGAGCTGCGCCAGGGCGGGGACGCGCGCCCCCTGCTCGACCAGGCGATGGAGCTGCTGGCCGAGCGCACCCCGCCGGAGACCGTGCTGCGCGCCCTCACCTTCACCGGTCTGATTCGGCAGCGCGGCGGCGCCCTCTACTTCCTCCACCACACCATCCAGGAGTATCTGGCCGGGCACGCCCTCGCCGACCGCCTCAACCCCAAGGATCCGGAGGCCCTGCGGACGGTCCGCGGGGCGATCGCGGCCGAACGCCCCAACCTGGTGCTGTTCATGGCCGCCCGCTGGCACGAACAGGGCATGCCCATCGCCGAGTTCCTGCGCACCGTCGTGGACGGCGGTGGCTGGCGCGACCTGCTGCTGTGCGCCACGATCCTCAGCGACGAACTGGTCACGGACGAGGAACTGACGGCGCGTTTCACAGGAGCCGTGCTCAAGCTGTACAGCAGTGGAGTCCACGTCGGTGACATCCAACCGGATGCGGTGCTGGACCGGTTGTACGCGGTGCTCGCCCCGCCCGGCCTGGTCGCTGTCGTCGGCGATCCCGGCGTGGCGCACCGGGCACGGGTCGATGCGCTGCGGCACCTGGTGGCGCGGCACGCCGAAGGGGCCGCGGCGCTGGCCACGGCCCTGGCGGACGACCCGGACCTCCCGGCGGACGTGCGGGTCGACGCGGCCGCACTGCTGGCCCCGGCGGGCGACCACCGGGGGGCGTGCCGTCGTCTCACGGCTCTGGCCGAGGATCCCGGTCATGTGCCCGAGACCCGGCAGAAGGCGGCCGTCGCCCTGCTCGCACTGGACACGGCAGCCGGCACGGCCTCGCTCGCGACGCTGCTGCGCACGGTGGACTTCCCCCGCGTGCACGTGACCGACAACCTGGGTTCCCTGTGGACCGACCGGTCCGAAGGGACTCTCTCCGTCCTGGCCGACGCGCTGGCCGACAACCCGGCGCTGGCGGGCGATCCGCACATGCTCCGGGTGCTGCGGGGCATTCTGCTGGCCCCGGTGGCGCCTCAGGCTCTCACAGCGCTGTGCCTGGATCCCGCCGTGCCCCTGTACCTGCGGCACTGGGCGACCAAACACCTGACCGACATCGAGACGAGGCGTCTCGTGTCCACACAGGTGGTCGAAGATCCCCGCTCGCCCGAGGGAGCCGTCTCCTACGCGGTGGGCTTCGTCGACGACGTGGCTCTCGTCGAGCGCACGGCACGCGACGAGCGGCTGCCCGCCTACGACCGGCGGCAGGCGGTCACCCGACTGGTCCGGCTCGACCAGCCGTCCCTGGCGCTGGACTGCCTGAACGGTCTTCGGACCGACCGCTGGAGTGTGGGCCCGTGTGCGGAGCTCCTGCGGGAAGCCGGGGAACCGGTCGGCTCCCGGGACCTGCTGACGGAGGTTTTCGAGGATCCTCGGCTCCCCGTCCGGGAGCGTGTCACACATGTCTCCGCGCTCATCGACCTGGGCGCGTCGCAGTCGCTGCGGACACGCCTGGCGGACCTCGCGGTGGCCCCCGGGATCGGAGCCGCCGACCGGCTGGAGGCGGCGGAGGCGATGGAGGAGCTGGATCCGATCGCAGCCGCGGAGCTCGTCAGCGGCATCGCGGCGGACGACACGCTTCCCGGCGGCGCACGATTGGACGCGGCGACCATGCTGCTGAACTCCGGTGAGCGGGCCACCGCCTCGACGCTGCTGCGCCGTGTCTCCGAGGACCGGCGGGTGGGTATGCGGTACCGCACCCAGGCCCTGGACAGGCTGGCCGAGGTCGACCTGCGCGCCGCGGCCGAGGCGCTGCATCGCGTTCTCGACGAGGCCGGGCTGCCGGACGAGCACCTGTGGCGGCTGCTGTCCCTGGCCGATGCCATGACGCCGGAGGTGACCCTGCGCAGACGCCTGTACGCGATGCTCGACGACGAGACCGTCCCCACGGACGCCCTCCTCGACTTCGACGTCAACTGGGACTTCGACGACGCCGAAGTGGTGCCGCTGCTCCGGCGTGCCCTGTGCGCGGTCGCGGAAGACCCTGCGGCGGCTCCGCCGGCTCGCGCCCGGGCCTGTGAGAAGCTGCTCGGACTGGTTCCGTATCCCCGCTGGAAGGCCCTGATGGCCGGGATCGCTCCGGACCGGATGCACTGTCTGGGTCTCCACATGTCTCTCGGCGGCCACAGCAACTACGCCGACAATCGCGAGGTCTTCCAGGTCCAGTCGTTCGTCGGCCAGGACGAGAGCGTCGACGCTCCGGCGGCCGCCCTCGCCGGAGTCGATCCCCGCGAAGCCGCGGCGTACTGGCTGGAGTCGCTGGCCCTGCGCCGCCCGGAAGCGGTCACGCAGCTCGGCGATCTGTGGCTGCTGGTGCACACCGAGGCCGAGTCCGACCGGGTCCGGGAACACCTGCTGGCCTGGGCAGGGGACGCCGAGGCTCCGCTCGCGGAGCGGATCGCGGCGGCCCGGGTGGCCGCCGGGAATCCGGCCGATGTCTGGTATCCCCTGGCTGCCGACGACGCCGTCCCGCCCGAACTCCGCGTGGCGGTGTGCGAACGCCTCCCGTCGAGCGGCGCGTTCAACCGCGTCCCCCTCACCCGTGCCCTGGCCGCGGACACGGCCAACCCGGTCGGGGTGCGCGCCCGGGCCGCCGCCCTCCTCACCGAAGATCTGGGAGAGGAGGGCCGTCGGATCCTCCTCGGCCTCTCCCACGCCGGCACCACGGATACCGAGGCCCATCTCGCCGCCGCGTCGGCCTGGGGGGAGCTGGACATCGGCTGCGAGGCGGAGGCCGCCTGCCTCAGGGTGCTGGACGACGGGCAGGCCGACGCCCGGCACCGGGTGCGCGCGGCCGGTGAGCTCCTGCGCTGGCGCTCGGCACGTGACGTGGCCAGGCGGACCCTGAGATCGGTGCTCGGCGCTTCGAACGCCCCGGTCCCGGTACGCATCGACGCGGCCCAGAGGCTGCTCGCCGCCCACGCGGCCGCCGATGCCCACCTGGGTCTCCTGCGACTGGCCCGCGAACCATCGCCGACGCCCGAGGAGTTGTCACGTATCGAGGCCTTGCTGCCGGTCGACCTGCGGGCTCAGGCCGGCGGTGTCGTCCGGTCGGACGGCTGACCGGTACAGCCCGAACTCCGCGAGCCGTGGCTCCGCCCGCGCCCCGGTGATCCGGGCGCGCCAGCGCCTGGCCCGTACCGGCTGCGCGAGCCGCAGGATCCGGCTTGCGCCCACCGTCCCGGCGGTGGCGACCGCGGACCACGCTCCGTTCACGTGGGCCTCGACCACAACCCCCTCCACCTGCTGCCCGTACCGGATGTCCTCCGCCAGCCGGAGCCGGTCCACCTCCAGCTCACGGCCCAGGTCCACGGTCACCGCGCCCGGCGTCACCGAGCGCCGTGCGCCGCGTGCCAGGTCCTCGGGCAGCTCCCGGTCCACCCGTTCGCCGAACTCGCGCAGCCGGGTCACGTCCGTTGCGTGCAGCAGACCGTCGGTGTCCGGTGGGACGTTGAGCAGGAGTACGGCGTTGCGGCCGACCGAGCCGAAGTAGATCTCCGTCAGCTCGTCCACCGACTTGGGCTGTTGGTCGGGGTGGTAGAACCAGCCGTCCCGGATGGAGACATCGCACTCGGCCGGCCACCACTGGAGGTAGTCCGTCTTCGGCCGGGCCGCGACCAGGGCGGCCCGGCTGCCCTCGTCGGGGGTGTCGTAGGACAGGGCCCAGTCCGTGCGGCCGTACTGGTTCTCCTTGACCGGGATGACGCTCCACTCGTCCTCGCGGGCGAGGCCGCCCTCGTTGCCGACCCAGCGCAGGTCGGGGCCGGTGACCGCGATCGCCGCGGCCGGGGCGAGCGAGCGCACCAGCGCGTACCAGCTGTCCCAGTCGTAGTCCTCCACCTTGTCCGGCGGGATGTGTCCCTGCGCTCCGTCGAACCAGACCTCGTCCACCGGGCCGTACTCGGTGAGCACCTCGTAGAGGGTGTCGAGCATGTGGGCGCCGTAGTCGGTGGCGTCGAGGGTGAAGGAGCGGGACGGGGAGCGGTCGTCGCCTTCGACCGGGGTCGGGATCGTGCGGGGCGAGCGTGCGCTGCCGTTGGCGTAGACGCCGTGCAGGTACTGGTTCTCGTCGGCGGGTGAAAGGTAGACGCCGACCTTGAGGCCGTAGCGGCGCATCGAGTCGGCGAAGGAGCGCAGGACGTCCCCGTGCCCGCCCATCCAGCTGCTCGACGCGACGGAATGGTCGGTGTACCGGGACGGGTAGAGGACGAAGCCGTCGTGGTGCTTGACGGTGAGGATCGCCAGCCGGAAGCCGCCGTCGCGCAGGGCGCGGGCCCACTGGTCGGTGTCGAGACCGGTGGGCTGGAAGACGTCGGGGTCCTCGTCGCCGGTGCCCCACTCCAGGCCGGTGAAGGTGTTGACGCCGAAGTGCAGGAACGCGGTGCGTTCCAGGGCCTGCCAGGCGATCTGCCGTTCGGTGGGGCGGACCCCGGAGGCCTTGCGGACCAGGTCGGCCTCGGTGTCCTCGGGGCCGACCGGGATCCGGGACCGGTCGCCGTCCGCGGTGGCCGCGGCCGCCAGGGCCGGAAGTCCGGCCGCCATCGCCACGGCCGCCGCCGAGGCGACGAAGACGCGTCGTGAGAGATCCATGGGCGTACTCCTCGGGTCAGGAGAGGTGCCAGAGGGCGGGGGTGCGTTGGTCGGGCGGGTACTGGACCACCCGGCCGTCGTCCGTCACGGTCAGCGCCATGCGGGTGATCGCGTCGACCAGGTGGTAGCCGCCGTCTGCCACGGGTTCCAACTCCCAGCGCTGTACGGTGTTCCGGCTGTCGCACGGCTTCCAGGTCGCCTCCGCCCCCGGCTGGAGCGGCGCGTTGAGCGTGAGCCTGCCGCCGTGGATGTCCAGGCAGCCGTCGGCGCCGCGCAGGGTCGCGTAGCCGTCGGCGGTGCGCCGGACCTCCGCCCGGTAGGTCACCCCGTCCGCCGCGAAGGTGTACGTCCCGTCCGGTACCGGCACCGTCGTCAGGTCCCGTCGGCCGGGTGCGGTTCCGACCGCCGTGCCGCGGGCGGTGAACTCCGCGTAGGTGGCGTCGGGATGCGGGGCGCCCCAGGTGGCCTGGGCGATGTGCCGTAGCGCGGGCCACAGTTCGGCCGCGACCTCGTTCTCGGTCTCGCCGCTGCCGTTGTCCGGCCAGAGGCTGATCTTCGCGCCCGTGACGCCGGCGGCGGAGGCGAGTTCCTCGCCCTCGAAGGAGCGGGGGTCCCAACTCTGGTCGTAGAGCGCCTCGGTGTCGCTGTGGAAGCCGCCGCGGACGAGGTAGAGGGAGTACGACGCGTTCATCACCGCGTAGCCCTGGGCGATCAGTCGACTGGGTTTCACGGCCACGTTCAGCCAGTGCTCGACCGTGGTCCCGGCCGCCACGGGGACGGAGTTGGCGCCGGTGAGGCCGTCGTTCCAGATGCGCAGCTGCCTGCCCGTGCGCGCCGCGTAGGCCTGGACCCGGTTGACGAAGTCCACGTAGGCGTCCTGCGGGGTGGCGTCCGGGCCGTACTTCTGCCGGGCGTACCGGAGCATCTGCGGGTACTTGGCGTAGTCGGAGCCGAGCATGTACTCGTCGGCGCCCATGTGCCAGGACTTCGCCGTGAAGACCTGGGCGTACTCGTCCATCAGGCTCGTGTAGTAGTCGAAGGCGGCCTGCTGGGTGACGTCGAGCCGGGCGGGCTGCTGCACGCCGTCGGAGTCGGTCAGTTGCAGGTCGGGGCGGTTCTCGATCCAGGGGTCCATGTGGCCCGGGGAGTTGATCTCGGGGATGATCTCGACGTGGTAGCGGTCACCGAGGGCGGCCAGCCTTCGTATCTCGTCCTTGGTGTAGTAGCCCCAGGTGTTCGCCTCGGGGTGGATGTCGCTCTTCACCTTCAGTTCCAGGAGCAGCTGGTTGAGCTTGTGGTACGCCATCTCGCGGACGAGGTTCTCCAGCCAGGGCAGGGAGACGTGGATGTAGCAGGCGCAGACACCGACGCCCCGCTCGCGGTAGCGGGGCACGTCGGTCGTGTGTCCGGCGGGGATCCGGTCGCCCTGGGCGAGGAGCTGGAGGAGGGTGCGGGTGCCGTAGAACGCGCCGGTCCCGGTCGCTCCGGTGATCGACAGCCGTCGGCCGGAGGTGAGTTCGTAGCCCTCGGTGCCCAGTGCGGGCCGTGCCGAGGGGCGGACGTCGACGACGATGTCGCCGGGCCGGGATGCGCCCGTGACGACCGGGACCACACGGTGTCCGGCCGCCCGGAGATCGTCGGCCAGGGTGTCGGCGACCTTGCGCGCGGCGGGGTCGGAGGCGACGAGGCGGGTACCGGAGCCGAACGTGTAACTCCCCTGCTCCGGCGTCCAGTCGGGCAGCGCGGGCAGGGTGACCGGCGGGGCCGCCTGCCGTTCCTGCGCGGCCGCCGGGGTCGGCGCCGTCAGCAGCGTCAGTGCCGCCACGGCTCCGAGCAGGCGTGCCGCTCTTCTTCCGAGCGCCTCAACCATGCCACTCGACCTTGAACACCCAGACGTGCTGTCCCGCCCGCCGGGCCGCCGCGGGCAGGTCGATCACCAGGGCGCCGTTGGAGACCGTCCAGGTCAGGGGGCGTCCGTGGCCGAGCATGGTCACCTTGTCGCCGGCGCGGACCGGCACCGGGGCCTCGACGGTGAGCTTGGCACCCGGCCGGGTCAGGGAGTGGATGTAGAAGGCCTCGTCCGGGCGGACGGTGAACCGCAGGTCGTCGCCGAGCTGGGCCATGCGCGACCAGTACGTGGTGCCGTGGATCGCCTCCCCGTTGACGGCGAGCCAGGCGCCCGTCTCGCGCAGCCGGGTCTGCATGATCTCCGGGATCGTGCCGTCGGCGCGCGGGCCGATGTCGAGGAGGAAGTTGCCGTTCTTGGAGACGATGTCGACGAGGCTGTGCACGACCTCCTCGGTGGTCATGTAGGCGTCGTCCGGGGTCTCCCGGTTGTAGCCGTAGCTGCGCGGGTCGAGGCCGCGGCTGGCCTCCCACTTGGCGACGACCGTGTCGGCGTACGTCGTGTACTCGGGCGTCGTGTAGTCGTGGAAGCCGATGCCCGAGCGGTCGTTGACGGTCACGTCGACCGGACGGGGGCGGTTCTTGGCGTGGTTGAAGTACTCGGCGAGGACGTCGACGCTGTCGTTGGCGCCGCCGATGTCGCACCAGATGATCTCCGGGTCGTAGCCGTGGATCAGTTCCAGCATCTGCGGGGCCTGGTAGTCCCGCACGAAGTCCTTGCCGGCGGTGTACCCGGTGTACGGCAGCGGGTCCAGGCTGTACGGGTTGCGCGGGGCGTGGCCCATCCAGGGGCTGTCGGGGTTGAACCACTCGGGCATGGAGAAGTAGAGGCCGCGGTGGAGTTCGGGCGTGTAGCGCCGGGACGCCTCGAACAGCTCCTTGACCAGGTCCCGTTTCGGGCCGAGCTGCACCGCGTTGCGGCCCGAGACCTTGGTGTCCCACAGGGCGAAGCCCTCGTGGTGCTTGGAGGTCAGCACGTGGTACTGGGCGCCCGCGTCCCGGAACAGCTCCACCCAGGCACGCGGGTCGAACTTCTCGGCCGTGAAGCGCGGGATGAAGTCGTCGTAGGCGAAGTCCGCGCCGTAGGTGTCCCGGTGGTAGGCGTACGTCGGGTTGTTCGGGTCCTGCATCTGGTCCCAGTACCACTCGGCGTACTGCACCCCGACCGGCGCCCACGCGGGCACCGAGTAGACGCCCCAGTGGATGAAGATGCCGAACTTGGCGTCGTTGAACCAGTATGGTGCCCGGTGGCCGGCCAACGAGGTCTCGGTGGGCTGGTAGTCGGCGGTGCCGAGCGTCAACGTGCGTCGATTTGCCGTGACTTGGGTGCCGCGGCCGTGGACGCTGACCGTGCCGTCCTGCTGGGTGCCGGGCGCGGTGCCCGTGCGGTTGCGCATGCCGACGCGGACGCGTGCCTGTTCGCCGGGGTCGAGGCGGCGGATGCGGGCGGGCTCGACGGTGCGGGCGCCGGGGACGTCGACGCGTACGGACACCGCGTCGCCCGCCAGGATCGCCACGGTGCCCGCGTTGACGACGGTGGCCTCGACGCTCTGGGCACCGGTGGCATCGAGCAGGGAGCTGGTCGACCGGGTGTCCCGGAGGGTCAGCGCCCGTCCCTCGGCGACGGGTTGCAGGGAGAGCGCGAAGACGTGCAGGGCGGTCTTGCCTGCCTCCGCCGGGTTGGTGACCGGCAGGGTGAGGGCGACGGCCTCGCGCTGCGGGTCGATCCACACCTCGGACGTGCCGATCCCGACGCTGTGCGCGTCCTTGCCGCCGTCCGGCTGGTAGCGGTACGGCGCCGACAGGGGCCCGCCCACCGAGTACCAGTCGCCGCCGCTCAGGCTGCCCGTGCTGGTCGTGCCGTCGGCGTAGTGGACGGTGACCGTGCCGGAGGCGTTGCCGTAGCTGCCGGCGGTGAGGAAGAGGGCCGAGAGGTAGTGGCCCCCGGGGAGGTCCAGGCGCTGGCCGAGCGCGACGACGTTGTTCCTGGCGCCCGCGGTGGCGGCCGGGAACTCGAAGGGGATGCCGTCGACCTCGACCCGGCCGGCCGGGAGCTCCTCGCCGGGGAACGTGTAGCCGGAGCCGTCGAAGTCACCGCCCCGGGCGGCGGCGGTGTCGATGCCATCGTTGTCATAGAGCGAGTCGAGCGGTACGGGAACGGGGTCGGGGACGGGAACCCAGGGCGACACGGCCTCCGCCTCGGCCCGGTCGTCGGCCGCCCCGGCGGCGTGCGCCTCGGTCGGCACCGCGAGAGGCAGGGCGACCGCCGCGGCGGCACCCGCCGCGATCCCCAGGACCTGACGTCTTGGACAAGGAGACATGCTCATTGCGCGGCTCCATTCATCGGATGTCTGATGATTGAGCGGGCTCAGAGGCCTGTCAATGGGGCATGCACGAACGAGAGTTGGCCCAGTGGTCGGATGACCTGTGGGGCGGATATTGACGGCGCCGACCGCCGCACGGCGGATCCGGTTCGCAGGAGCAGCGGCCGGGGCACTCGACGTGGCGCCCCGCGACCGGGCAGAGTGCCCTCTCGTACCGACGAGTAAGCCGCCTTCCCGCACCCCGAGGAGCGCCCGTGACCGACTGGGCCGGACGGACCGCCACCGAGATCGCCGCCGCCGTACGCGAGCAGCGGGCCACTCCCCGGGAGGTGGTCGCCGGGCACCTGGAGCGGATCGCCCGGCTGGACGGGCGGATCGGCGCGTTCCGCAAGGTCCGGGCGGACGCGGCACTGGCCGAGGCCGACGAGGTCGCGGCCCGTCCGGACCTCGCCGAACTCCCGCTCGCCGGGGTGCCGTTGGCGGTGAAGGACAACCTGGCGGTGCGCGGCGAGGCACACCTGGACGGTTCGGCCGCGACGCCGGACACGCCCGCCGACGCGGACCATGTCACCGTGGCGCGGCTGCGGGCGGCCGGCGCCGTGGTCATCGGGCTGACCAACGTGCCCGAGCTGTGCGTCTTCGGCACCACCGAGGGAGCCCACGGCATCACCCGCAACCCGTGGGACACCCGGCGCAGCGCGGGCGGCTCCTCGGGCGGCAGCGCGGCCGCGGTCGCCGCCGGGCTGGCACCGATCGCCCTCGGCAACGACGGCATGGGCTCGCTGCGGATCCCCGCCGCCAACTGCGGTCTGGTCACCATCAAGCCGGGGTTCGGCGTGGTGCCGGCCGGGATCGGCAACGGCGACTGGTTCGGCATGTCGGAGAACGGGCCGCTGGCGACCACCGTGGCGGACGCCCGGCTGATGCTCTCGGTACTGGCGGAGAAGGAGTTCGAGGACACCGGCACCCACGCCCCGCGGAAGATCGCCGTCTCGCTGCGCAGCCCGTTGGTCGGCGTGACCGTCAGCAGACCGTATACGAACGCGGCGATGGAGGCGGCCGGGCTGCTGGCGGGCACCGGACACGAGGTACGGCGCGCCGAGCCGCCGTACCCGGCGTCGATCGGTGTCACCGCGATCCGGCACTGGACCGCCGGGACGGCCGTGGACGCGGCCGGCCTGGACCCCGCCCTGCTGGCCCGGCGGACCCGGGTGCACGCGGCCGTCGGGCGCCGCTTCCTGCGCGGGGTACAGGTGGGTGACGCCCGCGAGCGGCTGCGCGCGAGGCTCACCCCGTTCTTCGCCGAGCACGACGTGCTGCTCACTCCCGCCCTGGCCCGCCACGCCCCGAAGGCAGCCCCCTGGCACCGGCGGGGCTGGCTGCGCAACGCCCTGGCCGGGTCCAACTACTCCCCCCTGACCCCGGCCTGGAACCTCACCGGCTGGCCGGCGATGTCGGTGCCGTTCGGCACGCTGCCCTCGGGCGCGCCCTGCGCCGTGCAGCTGGTGGGCCGGCCGGGGTCGGAGGCGGTCCTGCTGGAGGTGGCCCGGCAGCTGGAGACGCTGCGGCCCTGGCAGCGGACGGCGCCGCTCGGCTGAGAGCGCCGCCGGCCACCGGGGGTGCCACAACGGGCCGCTTGTCGTCCGCGGCGCCGTCGTGGCTGGTCGCGCAGTTCCTCGCGCCCCTTCGGGGCACGGCAAAGGGGCGGCAAAGGGGCGCTGTCTCAGGGCGTGAGCAGTTCGTCGAAGGTGCCGGAGCGGATCAGATCCACCACGGCCGCGATGTCCGCGTCCATCCGCCGGTCCGTGTCGACGAACGGCGCGCGGGCGCGGATCAGCTCGTAGGCCGCCCGGGTCCGCGAAGCCATGAGTTCGGCGCCGCGCAGGTCCAGCGCCTGGCAGGCGGTGAGCAGGTGGATCGCGGCGACCTCCTCCACCAGTGCGATGACCGTGCGCGCGTCGCGGGCCGCGATCGGCGCCATGCTGACCTTGTCCTGGTTGTGGGCCTCGGTGGACCGGGAGAACACGCTGGCCGGGTTGGTGCCCTTCAGCGCCTCCGCCGTGACGGCCGAGCACGCCAGCTGCATGCCCTTGAAGCCGTGGTGCAGCCCGGCCTCCCAGGAGTCCTGTTCGACGGGGACGACCAGGTTGGGGGTGAGCCCGTTGTTGAACTTCTCGTCCACCAGGAGCTGGACCTGGCGGTCCAGCAGGTCGGCGATGTTGGCCGCGGCCGTCTTGAGGGAGTCCATGGCCTGGACCACGTGTCCGCCGTAGAAGTTGCCGCCGCTGTGCACCGTGCCGCCGTCCACGTCGAACAGCGGGTTGTCGTTCGAGGAGTTGATCTCGACGCTCAGCCACCGCGTCACCCAGGTCGCCGTGTCGATCAGCACCCCGATGACATGCGGTGCGCAGCGGATGGAGTAGCGGTCCTGGATGCTGCGGCGCAGGTGCTGGAACCCCGTCAACGCGGTGTTCTTGTCAGGGGACAGCATGAGGTTCCTCCGCCTCGCGAAGAATCAGGCAGAGGAGGCTACGGGCGGCACGATTGTGTGGTTCACGGGACTTCCGCGGCCCGTGGTGCCCCTGGGAAGTGCCGCTTGAGGAGTGCCGCTTGGAGAGTGCCGCTTGGAGAGTGCCGCTTGCGGAGTGCCCCTTGAGGAGTGCTACGACCGCTTCGGCTCGGTCATCCGGCGGGCCGTCTCCACGACCGCCGCGCGGTGCAGGGCGAGCCGCTCCCCGTTCCAGGACTCGCCGATCTCCTTGGGGTCGACGCCCTCGGCGGCCCAGAACCAGGCCTGGGCCGCGGCGAGCACCATGGTCAGGAGGTCGTCGGGGGCCATGGCCTGGTCGAGGTCGCCACGCTGCTGCGCCTCGGCGACCTGGGCCGCCTTGTTCCGGAACGCGTCCTGTTCGAGTCCGGTGGCGGAGGGGCGCTCCAGCAGCTTCCACAGGCGCAGGCGCATCAGGTCCGGCCGGGCGACCAGGTGGTCGAAGATCGCGCCGGCGTATCCGGGCAGGTCCTCGACGTCGAACGGCACGGACTCGGCACCCGCCGTCATCGCCCGGGTCAGCACCTCGTCGAAGAGCTGTTCCTTGTTGCCGAAGTAGACGTAGATCAGCCGTTTGTTGGCCCCCGCGGCCTCGGCGATCCGGTCCACCCGGGCACCGGCGATGCCGTACGCGGCGAACTCGCTGAAGGCGGCGTCGAGCAGCCGGGCCTTGGTGGCGCTGGAATCCCGTGACATGACCACCACCCTACCAAGTAACTATCCAGTTATTGACATCGCGCCCAGACAGGCTTACGGTCAGGGTATCTATCCAGTTAGTTATCGAATTGAGGAACCTCATGGAACAGCGCGCACTGGGCGGCCAGGGCCTGACCGTCGGCGTCCAGGGCCTCGGCCTCATGGGCATGAGCGTCTTCTACGGCGCCACCGACGAGACCGAGTCGCTGGCCACCGTCGACCGGGCACTGGAGCTCGGCGTCACCCTGCTGGACACCGCCGAGAGCTACGGCCCCTTCGTCAACGAGCAGCTGCTCGGCAAGGCGCTGGCCGGGCGCCGGGAGTCCGCCGTGGTCGCGACCAAGACCGGCGTCGAGATCACCGACGACGGCCGGGTGGTCGGCCTGAACGGCACGCCGGAGTACGTGCGGCACGCCCTGGACCGGTCGCTGCGCCACCTCGGCACCGACCACGTCGACCTCTACTACCTGCACCGCATCGACCCCGAGGTGCCGATCGAGGACACCGTCGGCGCCCTGGCCGAGCTGGTCACCGAGGGCAAGATCGGGCACATCGGTCTCTCCGAGGCCTCCGCGGCGACCATCCGGCGCGCCCACGCCGTCCACCCGGTCACCGCCCTGCAGACCGAGTACTCGCTCTTCGAGCGCGACATCGAGCACAACGGCGTCCTGGACACCCTCAGGGAGCTGAACATCGGCCTGGTCGCCTACTCCCCGCTGGGCCGCGGCTTCCTCTCCGGCGCGATCACCAGCCCGGACGACTTCGCCGCCGACGACTGGCGCCGTACCGACCCGCGCTTCCAGGGCGAGAACTTCCGGCGCAACCTCGACGTGGTCCGCGAGGTCCGCCGGCTCGCCGCCGACAAGGGCGTCACTCCCTCCCAGCTTGCCCTGGCCTGGGTCCAGCACCAGGGCGCGGTCGCCATCCCGGGCACCAAGCGCCGCCGCTACCTGGAGGAGAACATCGCCGCCACCGGGATCACCCTCACCGCGGACGACCTCGCCGCCGTCGAGGCGGTCGCCCCGCACGGCGTGGTCACCGGCGAGCGGTACGCACCGGAGCACATGGGGACCCTCAACGGCTGACCGCCGACGTCGCCGCCACCCTCGGCGCTGATCCCCGGGAACCACCACACCACCCCCCGCACATCCACAGGAGACACCCCTCATGTCCGTATCCCAGACCCCCGGCACCTTCGGAGTCACCACCACCGCCGCCGAGGTCGTCGACGGCGTCGACCTGCACGGCCGCCGGGCCGTGGTGACCGGAGCCAGTTCCGGAATCGGCGTGGAGACGGCCCGCGCGCTCGCCTCGGCCGGCGCCGACGTCACCCTGGCCGTGCGCGACACCGCGGCGGGCGACCGCGTGGTGGCCCGCCTCTCGGCCGGACTCCCGGCCGGGTCGGGCGAGTTGACCGTGCGGCGCCTTGACCTCGCCGACCGGTCGACCGTCGCGGCCTTCGCGGACGGCTGGCAGGGCCCGCTGCACATCCTGGTCAACAACGCCGGTGTGATGGCCCCGGCGGAGGTCACCCGCACCCCCGACGGCCAGGAGCAGCAGTTCGGCGTCAACCACCTGGGCCACTTCGCCCTCACCAACGGCCTGCACCGGGCGCTGGCGGCGGCGGACGGCGCCCGGATCGTCTCGGTGAGCTCCACCGGCCACCTCTTCTCCCCCGTCGTCTTCGACGACCTGGACTACCGGTTCCGCCCCTACGACCCGTGGACCTCCTACGGCCAGTCGAAGACCGCCAACATCCTGTTCGCCGTCGCAGCGGCCGAACGCTGGGCCGACGACGGCATCACGGCCAACGCCCTGATGCCGGGCAACATCGCCGACACCAACCTGGCCCGGCACATGGACATGAAGCAGGTCGAGGCGTTCATCGCGTCGGGCGAACTCGCCCTGCCGCCGCAGAAGACGGTGGAGCAGGGTGCCGCGACCTCGGTGCTGCTGGCCGCCTCGCCGGCCGTGGCGGGGATCAGCGGCCGCTACTTCGAGGACTGTGCGGAGGCAAGGCCGGTCACCGGGCGGGCCGGAGCCGCCGGCGGGGTCGCGCCGTACGCCCTGGACCGGGACAACGCGGTCCGGCTGTGGCACGTGTCCGAGGCGCTGGTCGGCTAGGCAGCCGAGGCCCCGGGCGGCCGGATCACAGGGCGCGGTACATGATGTGCAGGCCCACCGGTCCGAGCGCGGGGTGGTCGAAGGCCTGCGGGACCGTGCCGAGGATCGTGAAGCCGAGGGAGGTCCACAGGGCCACGGCGGGGTTGGTCTCGACGACGGCGTTGAAGACCATCGCCCGGTAGCCGTGCACCCGGGCCTCGGCGAGGACGTGCTCGGCGAGGGCGCGTCCGACGCCCTGGCCGCCCCGGTCCGGGTCGACCATGAAGCCGGCGTTGGCGACCCGTGCGGCGGGTCCCCCGTAGTTGGGGGTCAGGTAGGCGGAGCCGACGACGGCTCCGGTGGGGTCCTCGGCGACGTAGACACGCTTCGCCGGGCTCATCCACAGCGCGCGGGCCGCCTGCTCCGAGGTGTCGGGGTCCCAGCCGTAGGTCTCGGCGGCGGCGACGATCCGGTGCCAGAAGGGCCAGATCTGCGGCCAGTCGTCCGCGGTGGCTTCTCTGATCAGCATGGGCGTGAGTCTCGCACGCCCATGCGCGTCGGCGATCGCGACGGGACTGACCGGCCGGTCAGTCCACGCTGGGCAGGATGTGGGGCTCGGCGAGATCCTCCTCGTAACCCGCGAGGCGGATCGGGGCGGACCGGGCCCACACGTCGAGGCTGCCGAGCTGTCCGGGCCTGCTGCCGGCGCGCTCCGTGCGTTCCTTGGGGCGCTGCTCGCGATTCGTCTTGTCAGGTGTCACCGCGCACTCCTTCTGTGTCGGTCACCCTCGGGGCGTACCGGACAGTCTGCGTTCCGGTGCTCGGCGCCCGCTCGGGTCTGGGTCAAAGGCCGGTTCGGACGCGGTGGCGCCGGTAACTCACGAGAGAGCAGGCCGTTGTCGACCGGCTTGTCCCCGGGACGGACCGTGGGTGTGGGTGGGACCCCTTGGTGCTGTCCGTCCCCTATAGATTAACCAAATGAGCGGGGGTCCGCTCGATAGGGAGTGCAAACAAGGTGTAACTATCGCGAGTCGCTCCGCAATTCAGCGATCACGAAATGCACCTGTTCGTAACATCATGCCCTGTTTACGACTCACCCGCCCCTCTCTCCAATTCGTACATAGATCCTAAAAGGTGATGTGCCTGCCACGACCGCGTGGCCGTCCGGGCCGTACGAGGGACGGCGGACGTCGTTGGTCGAGTCGCCGGTGAACATCACGGCCCGGCCCGGCGGTCCCCGGCTCACCGGGCGCGCCGATCCGCAGCCGCGGCGGGCCGCAGCCGTAACAGGCTGTGCAGTTCAGGTTGCGTTGGCCGGGTCGAAAACTCGACATGATCCGATGGCGCAGGACAACGGCTGTCTCGCGGAAGGACTGACGCATGGAGCTGCGCAGCGTCGAGGAGCTGATGGATCTGCTGTACGCCTGCCGGCACCAGCGCGCACTGCGCACCGCGGCACTGCTGCGCCGCAGCCGCCCCGCCGACAAGGAGCTCCAGGTGGCAGGCCTGGTGCACGGCATCGAGGAACTGCTCGGCCCCGCCGACGGCGCCGCGCACGCGGTCCGTCACCTGCTCGGGGAACGCGTCTACCACCTGGTCCGCGAGGACGGCACCGCCACCGACGACGACGTGCTGCGCCTGCGCCAGGCGGACGAGGAGAGCCATACCACGGGCTTCGACGCGGGCGTCCTGGAGGACTGGCGGACCGTCCTGGAACTGGTCGCCGCCCGCAACTCCCGTCTGGGGGCTGTCGACTGACGTTCCGTCATGAGACGGTACGGCGATGACGTCATCGTACGGGCCGTCGTACGGGCTCCGGGGCCGGGCGGCCGTCGTCACCGGCGGCACCCGCGGGATCGGGCGCGCGGTCGCCGAGGCGCTCGCGGCGGCCGGTGCGCTGGTGTGCGTGAGCGCGCGGGACCCGGACGAGGTGCGGCGTACGGCGGCCGGGCTCGGCGGGGTCGGCCTGGCAGGCAGCGTCGGCGAGCCGGAGCACGCCCGGGAGCTGACCCGGCTGGCGCTGACCGAGTTCGGGCGGCTCGACATCCTCGTCAACAACGCGGCGACCAACCGCCCGTACGGCCCGCTCATGGACGCCGACCTGGGCCTGTGGCGGGAGGCGTTCACGGTCAACGTGGAGGCCCCGCTGCGGTTGACGCAGTGCGCGTGGCGCGGCTGGATGCGGGAGCACGGCGGCTCCGTGATCAACATCTGCACGGAGGGCGCGGCCCATGTCGGCCCCCACGTGGGCGCGTACGGCACCAGCAAGGCGGCGCTGCTCCATCTCACCCAGCAGTTGGCGGGCGAACTGGCGCCCCAGGTGCGGGTCAACTCGGTCTCGCCGGGCCTGGTGCGCACGGAGATGGCCCGCTTCATGTGGGAGCCGCGCGAGCGGGAGATCGCCGCGGGCCTGCCGCTGGGCCGGATAGGAGAGCCGGAGGACGTGGCCGGTGCGGTGCTGTGGCTGGCCTCGGACGCGGCGGAATGGGTGACCGGGGCCGACATCCTGGTGGACGGCGGTACGAGGGTGAGAGCGGCGCGTATCACCACGTGAAGGGGCGTTGCGGGTACCCCCGGCCGAAGGCTGGGGGAAGACTGCGCGGCGAGCCCCTCACGAGCCGCGGCCGCCCACAACCGCACCCTTCGTCGGCCGAACCGGCGAAGGCGGGTGCCCGAGATCAAGTCGGCAACGCAGCTGCCCCCGACGGGCGACGGGCCCATGGGTGGACCCGTATGGGATCGAACCACGAAGTACGCGTGACCTGCGCACCGGGCACACCGGCGCCTGCCTGAAGACTAGGGCGCCGGTGCCGGGCGTCGCCAACGATTAAGCGCGGCTCACCACCTGCCGGGCTCGTAGTCCTTCAGGAAGACCCCGTACACGTCGTCGCCCGCCTCGCCGCGCACGATCGGGTCGTAGACGCGGGCGGCCCCGTCGACCAGGTCGAGCGGCGCGTGGAAGCCGGCCTCGGCCAGGCGCAGCTTGTCGTAGTGCGGGCGCTCGTCGGTGATCCAGCCCGTGTCGACGGAGGTCATGAGGATGCCGTCGGACTCGAACATCTCCGTCGCGCTGGTCCGCGTGACCATGTTCATGGCGGCCTTGGCCGCGTTGGTGTTGGGGTGCCCGGCGCCCTTGTAGCCGCGGCCGAAGACGCCCTCCATCGCCGACACGTTCACGACGTAGGACCGGCCACGCACCGCCATCTTCGCCGCCGTGGCCATGGCCGGCCGGAGCGCGCTGATCAGGATGAACGGCGACGTGTAGTTGCAGAGCTGGGTCTCCAGGAGCTCGACGGGCGAGATCTGGTCGATGGTCTGCACCCAGGTGTTGGTGTCCACGACGTCCGGGACGAGACCGCCGGCGTCGATGGCGGTGCCGTCGAGGTGCCGGGCCACGCTGGCGTTGCCCGCGACGAGGGCGAGGTCGGCGACCTGCTGCGCGTCCAGGCCGCTGGTGCCCAGCGGCAGCGCGGCGAGACCGTCCACGGCGCCCGAGTTGAAGGCGCCGATGACCTGGTGGGCGGGGAGCTCACCGGCGGGCAGCGGGGCGCCCTCGCCCTCGACCAGCGCCGCGTACGCGGACGGCAGCCGGCGTACGGTCTGGGTCGCGTTGTTGATCAGGATGTCGAGCGGGCCCGCCGCGCTGACCTGCTCGGCGAGGGCGACGGCCTGCGCGGGGTCGCGCAGGTCGATGCCGACGACCTCCAGGCGGTGCAGCCAGTCCGCCGAGTCCTCCATCGCCTTGAACCGGCGGATGGCGTCCTTCGGGAAGCGGGTGGTGATCGTCGTGTGGGCGCCGTCGCGCAGCAGCCGCAGCGCGATGTACATGCCGATCTTGGCGCGGCCGCCGGTGAGCAGGGCGCGCTTGCCGGTCAGGTCGGCACGGGCGTCGCGCTTGGCGCGGTTCAGCCCGGCGCAGTCCGGACAGAGCTGGTGGTAGAAGTAGTCGACCTCGACGTAGCGGGTCTTGCAGGTGTAGCAGGAGCGCGGGCGCTGGAGTATCCCCGCGACCCTGCCCTCCTCGGTCCGGGAGGAGGGCAGCAGGCCCTCGGTCTCGTCGTCGATGCGCTCGGCGGAGCCGGTCGCGGTGGCCTCGGTGACCGCCTTGTCGTGGGCGGTCTTGGCGGCCCGGCGCTCCTGGCGGCGGCGCTGCTTGACCGTGCGGTAGACGCCGGCCGTGGCCCGGCGCACCGCGATGGCGTCCGGGTGGTCGACCTCCAGCTCGTCCAGTTCGGCGAGCACGCCGAGGCAGACGGCGAGCCGCTCGGGGTCGATGCCGGGGCCGTAGACCACGGCCCCGTCCACGGCCCCGTCCACGGCCCCGTCCGCGGCCCGCACCGCGTCCTCGGCCGCCGGGCCGTCCTGTGTCACCGTCATCGTGCTGCCGCTTCCCTGGTCCACCAGCGGCGCTCCGACTCGCGCCCGCTTTCGAACCGGGAATTTTACGGATCCCCCGGCCATACCTCCAAACCCGACCGGATCATGGATCGCAGACCGCGATCAGCGAGTCCACCTCGTCGGTGACCGCGCGGGCCAGCACGTCGAGGTCGGGGACGGCGCTCGCGTCGGCGACCAGGCCGTAGTGGACGCGGTTGCGGTAGGTGGAGATGGCGACCGCCAGGGACTGGCCGGGCGCGAGCGGGGCCAGCGGGTAGACGGCCGTGAGCGGGTGGCCGCCGAGACACAGGCCGACACCCGGCAGCGGCACGCTGGTGACCAGGATGTCGAACCAGAGCCGGGCGGCCTGGCCGACGAGCGGCCCGCCGAGCCGGTGCCCGAGTGCGGGCACGTGGTCGGCGAGCAGGGCGACGGCACCGGCGCCCCGGTTGGGGCCGGCGTCCTTGTTGCGGACCATCGCCGTGCGGACGCGGTCGAGGCGGGCGAGCGGGTCGGGGTTGTCGACCGGAAGCCGTATCAGGTATCCGGAGAGCCGGTTGCCCTGGGGGGCCGCGGTGCGCGGGCGGCGCCTGGAGACGGGGATCAGGGCGCGCGGGGCGACGCCCACGGTGCCGTCGCCGCGCTCGTCCAGCCAGCGGCGCAGGGCGCCGGCCACGACGGCGATCAGGACGTCGTTGACGGTGCCGCCGACGGCCTTGCGGACGCGGTGGACGTCGTCGATGTCGAGGTCGACCCCGGCGATGCTGCGGGTTCCGGTGGGCTCGGACCGCAGCGCGGCCGAGGAGCTCACCCCGAGCGCGGACAGGGCCACCGAGGCGCCGATGTCGAGGGCCCGGCCCACGTCGGAGAGAGCGCCGCGCATCAGCTCGGGCAGCCTGCGCACGTCGGGCAGCGCCGGCCTCGGGCGCGGCGGCTCGATCGAGCGGGGGGCGCGCACGGGCAGGTCGAGCGGGTCCATGACACCGGCGGCCAGCTTGAGGGCGCGCAGCCCGTCGGCGAGGGCGTGGTGGAACTTGAACAGCACCGCGAAGGACACCCCGTCCTCGCCGGGCAGCACATGCGCCTCCCACGGTGGCCTGCCGCGCTCCAGCGGACGCTCCATCAGCCGGCCGGCGTCGGCATGGAAGTGTGCGGTCGGGGCGTGCAGCCGGACGTGGTTCAGGGGGTCGAAGTCCGGGTCGGTCTCGCGGGCGGCACCGCCGAACGCGAGCGGCTGCCAGACGTCTCTGATGCGCATCCGCAGTCCGGGCACCGCGGCGGCCCGGGCCGCGAGCAGGTCGGCGGCGTGCGCGCCGGCGGTCGGCGAGTGCGCGGAGAAGACGCCCAGCGCGCCGAGGTGCATCGGGTGCTGTTCGGACTCGATGTTCCAGAAGGCCAGATCGAGCGGGGCGAGCAGGTCAGCAGTCGCAGTCATCGAAAAGGGTGCCTCGCGTTGACGGAGGGTGGATCAGCAGTCAAACGCCGACTCATGATTACGGTCAAGTACGATCACGCTACGCTCAGTTAACAGCAGATTAAGTCCCGCCTCCTCCGAAAGAGGCGGGACTCATGCGACACCTGAGGTCACTTCAGCGCCGGTGGTCCCGCCTCGGGTGACGTACCCCACTCTGACGGGCGCGGGCCGACCGTGAACGCCAGCGAGCGCAGGGAGCGCAGCGCACCGGTCGTCAGATAGGTGCGGCCGTAGTCGGTGCCGTCGGTGCGGGCCCGCTGGATGTACCGGTGGTCGGCGGAGGTCCCCGGTGCGGTCACCGTGAACCCGCCGCTCGGCCAGAAACGCCGGTCGAGGCGGACGTCGGCCCGGTCGAAGACGGGCGTGGACAGGCCCCAGGTGCCGTAGCCGGGCTGCACCGGGAAGAGGCCGAGGGACGACAGGACGTTCCAGGCGGACATGGTGCCGAGGTCGTCGTTGCCGGTCATCCCGGTCGGGCCGTCGGTGAACAGCGTCAGCGCCGCGTGCACCACGTCGGTGGTCTTCCAGGGCTGGCCGGTGGAGAGGTAGGTGTACGGGGCGATCAGGTCGGGCTCGTTCATCGGGTTGTAGACGGCCGCGTTGTAGTAGGTGTACGCGTTGCCGTGCACCCACACGTCCCGCGCGGTCTTCTCCGGGTCGGCGAGCAGCCTGTCGTAGGCGAAGAAGGAGTCGAGCCGTGCGTTGGTGGCACGCTCGCCGCCGATCAGGGAGATCACGCCGGGCAGGTCCTGCGGGACGAGCCACTGGTACTGCCAGGCGGTGCCCTCGTGGAAGCCGATGCCGCGGGCCGGGTCGGGGTCGCCGGTGAAGGCGCCGGAGGCGTCGCGGGCGCGGAAGAAGCCGGTGGAGGGGTCGAAGACGTTGCGGTAGTTCTGCGCCCGGGTGGCGTAGCGGGCCGCGTCCTCGACGTGGCCGAGGTCCCGGGCCAGCTGCCCGAGCATCGCGTCGGAGAGCGCGTACTCCAGGGTGACGGAGGCCCCGTGGTCGTAGTCGGAGTCGCCCACCTTGGTGTGCGGGCGGCCCTTGAGGTACGGCGCGAAGCCGTCGGCGAGGTACTCGGCGTCGGCCTCCCTGCCGACCCCGGCGTTGGCGGCCGGCGGCACGCCGTCCGCGTTCTTCTTCAGCGCCCGGTAGGCGCGCTCCTCGTACCCCTTGAGCAGGCCCAGCTGGTAGGCGGTGGTCAGGAACGGGGTGACCGGGTCGCCGGTCATGATGTTCGTCTCGACCGGGCCGTAACCCCACTTGGGCAGCCAGCCGCCGTCCTCGTCGATCTTCAGCACCGACAGCGCCATGTCGCGGGCCTCGCGTGGGGCGAGCAGGGCAAGCGCCTGGGCCTGGGTGCGGTAGGTGTCCCAGAGCGACCAGTTCTGGTAGTAGGTGAACCCCTGGGCGCGGTGGATCCGGCGGTCCCAGCCGGTGTAGCGGCCGTCGGCGTCCTCGCCGACGTTGGGCGCGAGGAAGGTGCGGTAGAGGGACGAGTAGAAGGTACGGCGCAGGGCCGGGGAGCCGCCCTGGACGCGGACGTCGGCGAGCCGCCGCTCCCAGGCGTCCCGCGCCGCCCGCCGTACCGCGTCGAACGAACGGCCGCCCTCGGCGCGCAGATTGGCCTCGGCACCGCGCGCGTCGACGTACGACAGGGCGGTGGTCGCCTCGACCGTACGGTCCCGGGTGGTGTCGAAGCGGACGTAGGCGCCGTCGGCTCCGGTGCGGGCGCCGGGGGTGACCGCGGTGCCGTTCCAGGTGCCGTACGCGGTGAAGGGGCGGCTGAAGCGGGTGACCGTGTAGACGGTGTACGGGGCGGTCTCGCGGCAGAAGCCGTGGCCGGTGATGCGGGTGCGGACGGTGTGGTCGTCGAGGATCTCGACGTCGCTGCCGGCCGGTCTGTGCAGCGCCTGGTGGGCGTTGAGCAGGACGTTGGCCTTGCCGGTGGCGGGGAAGGTGTAGCGCTGGACGCCGGTGCGGGCGGTCGCGGTCAGCTCGGCCGTCACGCCCGAGTCGAGGCCGGCGCGGTAGTAGCCGGGGCTCGCCGCCTCGTCGGCGTGGTCGAACCCGGCGGCGTACTTCGCGTAGTCCGTCTGCGTGACGTCACCGGTGGTGGGCAGCACGGGCAGGTCGCCGCCGATGGCGCAGCCGACACCGGAGAGGTGGACCAGGGAGAAACCGCGGATCCGGTGCTGGGAGTAGTCGTAGCCGGTGCTGTGCCCGGTGTCCGGGGAGAACTGCACCATGCCGAACGGCACGGCCGCGCCGGGGAACGTGTTGCCGTCGTCCTGGCTGCCGATGAAGGGGTTCACCAGGTCGGCGAGGCTGCCGTCGGCCGGTGCGGCGGCCTCCGCGGCCGGGGCGGTGA
Organism: Streptomyces sp. NPDC090499; assembly: GCF_044769305.1. Classification (NCBI taxonomy): domain Bacteria; kingdom Bacillati; phylum Actinomycetota; class Actinomycetes; order Kitasatosporales; family Streptomycetaceae; genus Streptomyces; species Streptomyces sp. NPDC090499. The sequence continues at coordinate 353,187 of NZ_JBIVXP010000005.1, read as the reverse complement.
GCAGCGCGGACGCTGTCAGCACGGCGGCGAGGCACAGCCGGGTGCGCCGGAGAGCCGGGGTGGTATGTGACGTACCACTGGCGGTATGTGACATACCACTGCCACTGGCGGTATGTGACATACCACTGGTCCCTCTCATGTCGGATGACCTCCGAAGTTCGACATTGCTGTCTGCATCGTGAGGGGAGAGTGACCCAAAGTCCGGCAAATGAGGGTTATTCACTCGCAGCGCGTCGCGCCCGGGTCGGCGGGCGCGCGCGGGCTACGAGACGATCTGGCCCTTCCCGAGGGCGATGACCCCGCCCTTGGAGACGGTGTACAGCTCGGTGTCCCGGTCCGGGTTGACGCCTATCGTCGCGCCCGGCGGGACCTCGACGTTCTTGTCCAGGACCGCACCGCGCACCACGGCGCCGCGCCCGATGATGACGTTGTCGTGCAGCACCGACCCCTGGACCACCGCGCCCGGGTCGACCCGTACGCCCGGGGACAGCACGGACCGGGTGACCTGGCCCCGGATCAGGCAGCCCGCGCTGATGATGGACTCGCTCGCCATGCCGCCGGCGTTGAAGCGGGCCGGGGAGAGCTGGTACGAGTGGGTGTAGATGGGCCAGCTGCGGTTGAAGAGGTTGAAGGCGGGCCGCTCGGCGATCAGGTCCATGTGGGCGTCGTAGTACGCGTCGAGGGTGCCGACGTCCCGCCAGTAGCCGCGGTCGCCGCTGGTCTCGCCGGGGACGTGGTTGGTGCCGAAGTCGTAGAGCTGGGCCTCGCCGCGGGCGGTGAGCTGGGGCAGGATCGAGCCGCCCATGTCGTGCACCGAGTCCTCGTCCTCGGCGTCCCGGTGCAGCGCCTCCACCAGGGTCTTGGTGGTGAAGATGTAGTTGCCCATGGAGGCGAAGACGCAGTCCGGGGCGTCCGGCAGACCCGGCGGGTCGGCGGGCTTCTCCAGGAAGGTCTCTATCGTCTGCCCGTCCGAGCCCGGCGTGATCACGCCGAACGCCGAGGATTCCACGCGCGGGATGCGGATGCCCGCGACCGTGACCCCGGCGCCGCCCTCGACGTGCTGCTGGAGCATCTGCCGGGGGTCCATGCGGTACACGTGGTCGGCGCCGAACACCGCGACGTAGTCGGGCTGTTCGTCGTGGACCAGGTTGAGGGACTGCAGGATGGCGTCGGCGCTGCCCAGGTACCAGCGCGGGCCGAGCCGCTGCTGCGCCGGGACCGGGGTGACGTAGTTGCCCAGCAGGCTGGACATCCGCCAGGTGGTGGTGATGTGCCGGTCCAGCGAGTGCGACTTGTACTGCGTCAGCACGCAGATGCGCAGCACGTCCGCGTTGACCAGGTTGGACAGCACGAAGTCCACCAGGCGGTAGGTACCGCCGAAGGTGACCGCTGGTTTCGCCCGGTCGGCGGTCAGCGGCATCAGGCGCTTGCCTTCCCCGCCGGCCAGCACGATCCCGAGTACCGAAGGCCCACCACGACGCATGGCCGCTCCCCTCACCCTGGTGCTCCATGCCTGCCCTGGGAGCACACCCGCTAAGCCTGCACCGGGATCACGTCGAACAGGCGGCCTGTTCGTTACGCCTGTCGTTACGCCTGTTTGAGGATCTCCTCGTAGAGCCGGACCGTGCGCCGGGCCACCGCGTCCCAGCCGAACTCCCCCACCGCCCGCTCCCGTCCGGCCTCGCCCATCCGGCGGGCCGTCTCCCGGTCGCCGACGACGGCGTCCAGGGCCCGCGCCAGGCCGTCCTCGAAGTCGTCGTCGAGGTCGACCAGCAGGCCCGTCTTGCCGTCCTCGACGACCTCGGGGATGCCGCCGACCCGGGACGCCACCACGGGCGTGCCGCAGGCCATCGCCTCCAGATTGACGATGCCGAGCGGCTCGTAGACCGAGGGACAGGCGAACACGGCCGCGTGGGTGAGGAGTTGGATGACGTCGGCGCGGGGCAGCATCTGCGGGATCCAGTGCACGCCCTCACGGACCCGGCTCAGCTCCGCGAACAGCTCGCGGAACTCCCGGTCGATCTCGGGCGTGTCGGGCGCCCCCGCGCACAGCACGACCTGCGCCGCCGGGTCGATGTCCCGTACCGCGCGCAGCAGATGGGGCACGCCCTTCTGGCGGGTGATCCGGCCGACGAACAGGACGTAGGGGCGGCCGGGGTCGATGCCGATGCGCGCGAGGACCTCGGTGGAGCGGTCCGGGCGGTACAGGGCGGTGTCGATGCCGTTGTGGACGACGTGGACCTTCGCCGGGTCCAGGGCGGGGTAGCAGTCGAGGATGTCGGTGCGCATCGCCCCGGACACGGCGACCACGCCGTCGGCGGCCTCGATCGCGCTGCGCTCGGCCCAGCTCGACAGGGCGTAGCCGCCGCCGAGTTGCTCGGCCTTCCAGGGCCGCAGCGGCTCCAGCGAGTGGGCGGTCACCACGTGCGGGACGCCGTACAGCATCTTGGCCACGTGGCCGGCCAGGTTGGCGTACCAGGTGTGGGAGTGCACGAGTTCGCGGCCTTCGAGGCCCGCGGCCATCGCCAGGTCGACGGAGAAGGTGCGCAGCGCGTCGTTGGCGGTGTCCAGGGCGGTCCAGGGGCGGTGCCGGACGACGCCGACCCCGCGGCCCTCGCCCCAGCAGTGCACCTCCAGGTCGACCAGGGGCCGCAACTCCCTGGCGAGGAACTCCACGTGAACACCCGCGCCGCCGTAGACGTCCGGGGGGTACTCCCGGGTCAGCAGTCCGACTCGCACCCGCAACCCCTCGCTCTCCACGGCCGGTTGTTCCATGGTCACCCAGATGCGGCGCGCGGGGAAGAGCGCGGTGGTTGTGTGAAACAACAGTCACCGCAGACCCCGCCGCCCGGTACCCGGTAGTAGAGGCAGCAGCTGCGGCGCCGGAAGGCCGGGCCGGCGCGGGTGCCGGTGGCGCTCAGCAGGGGGTGCGCGAAGAGGGCGTCGGCGAGGGTGCGGGTCCGGGCGGCCGCATCCGCACATCTGTTCGCGCGCGCCCAGCGGTCCAGCTCCCGTGCGGCACCGGCCAGCGCGGAACCGGCGTTGCCCCACAGCAGGCCGGCGGCGAGGCCGTAGCGGTCCCGCACGGCCGCCCCCAGCGGCACGAGGTGACCGTCCACGACGACGCGTACGACGGTGCCGGCGAGCGCGGCCGGGCCGGTGCCGCCGGGCAGGGCGCGCAGCCCGGTGAGCCGGAGGTCGTCGGGGGCGGTGGCGCCGGGATCCCACAGGAGCAGGCCGGGGTCGAGGTCGGGGAGGCGGCCGTAGCGGACGGCGCAGCCGAGGGCGACGGACCAGAGCCGGGCGGCCAGCGCCTGGTGGGCGATGGAGGCGGCGACCCGGGGTTCGGCGGCACCCAGACGCCTCGAAACGGTATCGACACGGAAAGTTAGGGCATTTCCGTAAACATCCGATGTGAGTTTTTCATAGGCTTTTGCCAGAGTTGTGGATTGGCCGGTCCGCACCGGGTCGGGGTCTCCTACCGCGGGCCGGACCGTGCGCAGGACGAAGAAGCCGCCGAGCGGGCGAAGCGCGGCGAGATCCGGGTCCAGGTCCTCGAACAGGTCCACGAAGAGCAGTAGTACCAGGCCTCGCGGGATCCCGGGCGCACGCCCTCTCCACCCGGCGGTGCCCACCCTGGGGATGATCAGGATCCCGGCGTACTCCATCGGTAGTAGGACCCATTAGGTGCTCAGGTACGACGACGGGAAGCACACGGACGGGCAGAGTGTTGCTCATGGAAGCCGACCGATCACCGCGCGGGGCCAACCGGTCCCGCCTGACGCAGAGGAGCCGAGTATGAGCGCCCTCGCGTTGTCCGTGTTGCTTTCCTTCGTCTCCGCCGTCGCCTACGCCGGCGGAGCGATCGTGCAGGAGCAGGTAGCGGTCTCCTCCCCCGACGAGCAGTACGCGCCGCTGCGCCGCCCGAGCTGGTGGGGCGCGATGGCGCTCAACGGCCTGGGCGGTCTGCTGCACGTGGTGGCGCTGGCCTACGGCCCGCTGAGCCTGGTCCAGCCGCTGGGCGCGCTCACCATCGTGTTCGCGCTGCCCATGGCGGCCCTCTTCGTCGGCCGCCGGGCCGGGTCGACCGCATGGCGGGGCGCGATCATGGCGACCGTCGGTCTGGCGGGTCTGCTTTCCCTGGTCGGCTCCTCCGACTCGCACACCCTGGACTCCGCCGGGCGGGTCGGCGTCGCGCTGGTCACCGGCGGGGCGGTCGTCGCGCTGATGATCGCGGGCCGGGCCGCGCACCGGCACCCGGCGGTGCGCAGCGTGCTGCTCGCCACCGCGTCCGGCATAGCCTTCGGCATGTCCTCGGTGTTCACCAAGGTCGTGGCGATCGACTGGGACGGCGGGATCGCCACCGCCGACGTGCTCTGGCTGTCCGTGATCGGCGCCTACGCCGTCGCGGGCGTCCTGATCTCCCAGGCCGCCTACCGCGGCGGCGGCCTGGCCGCGCCGCTGGCCACGCTCACCGTGGTCAACCCGGTGCTGGCGGCCGCGGTCGGCATCACGATGTTCGGCGAGACGTTCCGCTACGGCACGACGGGCACCCTGCTGGCGCTGGGCTGCGGTGTGGTGGCGGCGGGCGGTCTGATCCTGCTGACGACCGAGCGCATCGAGCGCACCCCGCACCCGGTCCAGCCGGTCCCGGTGCCGGAGCCCGCCGTGACCGAGGTGTCGCCCGAGCCGCTGGTCGAGGCGCTGGTGGAACTGGCCGAGGCGGGCCTGGCGCAGGTGGCCGCGGAGCGCGGCGGTGCCGCGCAGCCGGAGCCGGCGAAGGCGGCCGGACCGGTGGAGGCCGCCTCACGGGTCGAGATGCCGCAGCAGCGGTCGGGGTCCGCGGCGCCGGACGTGGTCCCGGACGTGGCCGACGTGCTGCTGCCCGCCGCCGACTACGTGCACGGCCCGCTCCTGAACCGGCGCCGTACGCGGATCAGATCCTGACGCCGCCGGCCCGGAGATAGGCGACCGGGTCGATGTCCGTGCCGAAACCGGGCCCCGTCCGCACCTCGAAGTGCAGATGCGGGCCCGTGGCGTTTCCGGTGGAGCCGGAGCGGCCGATCCGCTGGCCCGTGGACACGCTCTGCCCGGCCCGCACGGAGATCGCGGACAGGTGGCCGTACTGCGTGTAGCGGCCGTCGGCGTGCCGGATCACCACCTGGTAGCCGTAGGAGCCGCCCCAGCCCGCCGTGACGACCTGCCCGGCCTCGACCGCCTGCACGGAGGTGCCGGTGGGCGCGAGGAAGTCGACGCCGGTGTGGTAGCCCTTCGACCAGTGCGAGCCGGAGACGTGGTAGCCGGTGCCGACCGGGGCGTCGACCGGGGCGACGAGGGTGTGGCCGGTGTGGGTGGCTGCCTCAGTCTTCTCGGCCTTGGTCTTCGTCTTCGTCTTGGCAGCGGCCTTCGGGTGCGCCCCGGTCTTGGTGACCGCCTTCTTCGCCGCCGGACCGGTCTTCGCGGCCTGGCCCGTCAGGCTCAGCCGCTGTCCCGGCAGGATCAGGTCGGGGTCGGAGCCGACCGTCGTCCGGTTGGCCGCGTACAGCCGGTGCCAGCCCCCGGTCACGTCGTGTTCCTCGGCGATCCCGGAGAGCGTGTCCCCGTGCACCACGGTGTACATCTCGGCCTGCCCGGCCCGGGACTGCGGCGTGGTCTGCGGCTGTACGTCCCGTACGGAACTCTTCGCGGCACTCTTCGCCGCGTGGTGGGTCGCGGGGTGGGTGGCGGCGCTCTCGGTGTGCACGTCCGGGGTGTCGCCGCCGCGGGTGAGCCCGGCCCGCACCGAGCAGACCGGCCAGGCGCCCGGCCCCTGGCCGTCGAGGACCTTCTCCGCCACCGCTATCTGCTGGTCCTTGGTGGCGAGGTCGGCGCGTGGCGCGTACCGCGTCCCGCCGTAGGCCTCCCAGGTGGACTGGGTGAACTGCAGCCCGCCGTAGAAGCCGTTGCCGGTGTCGATGCCCCAGTCGCCGCTGGACTCGCAGGCGGCGACCCGGTCCCAGGTGGAAACGGAGGCCGCGTCGGCGCTTCCGGCGGCGGCGAGCGGGAGCGCGAGGCCGGCACCGCCCGCCGTGACGGTGAGCGAGGCACGGTTGATCCTGTTCGGCTGGTACCGGCGGTGCCGGCCGCGATCGGCCATGTCGGAAGCCCCCCTCGCCACACGCGTCAGGAAGGCCAAAAGTAAGCGTCCCGAACAGGCCATGACAAGACGGCAATCAGCCGCCTCTCGCCGCTGGAGGCCGGCCGTCACCCCCGAACGCATGTGCCGGGGAGAGCCGTTGACGCGCCGTCAGCCGTACCGGCCCGCCGGACGCCGCAAAGACGTTTCACGAGGTTGTTTCACGAGGTTACTGAGCCGTCGGGCCCCTGTGGCCCGTATCTGCAAGTGCGGCCGGTCGAACGGCGGGTCAGGATGGCTTTTGGGCAATACTGGCGGGCATGAGCGGCGGCAGCATCCCTTGCACGTTCTACGGGATCGACTTGATTCTTGAGGAGCAGGCGGTATGAGCACTTCGGCGCAGATCGGCGTCACGGGTCTCGCGGTCATGGGCCGCAACCTCGCCCGGAACTTCGCGCGCAACGGCTACACGGTGGCGTTGCACAACCGCACGGTGTCCAAGACACACGAGCTGGTGGAGAACTTCGGGGACGAGGGCGACTTCATCGCGGCCGAGACCGCCAAGGAGTTCGTGGCGGCGCTGGAGCGGCCGCGCCGGCTGGTCATCATGGTCAAGGCGGGCGGTCCGACGGACGCGGTGATCGAGGAGTTCGCTCCGCTCCTGGAGCCCGGCGACATGATCATCGACGGCGGCAACGCGCACTTCGCGGACACCCGGCGCCGCGAGAAGGCGCTGCGCGAGCAGGGCATCCACTTCGTGGGCATGGGCGTGTCCGGCGGTGAGGAGGGCGCGCTGCACGGGCCGAGCATCATGCCGGGCGGCCCGAAGGAGTCGTACGACTCGCTGGGCCCGATGCTGGAGAAGATCTCCGCGAAGGCGGCCGACGGCGCGCCGTGCGTCACGCACATCGGTCCGGACGGCGCCGGGCACTTCGTGAAGATGGTGCACAACGGCATCGAGTACGCCGACATGCAGCTGATCGGCGAGGCGTACCAGCTGCTGCGGGATGTCGCCGGGTACTCCCCCGCGCAGATCGCGGACATCTTCCGCACCTGGAACACGGGCCGGCTGGACTCGTACCTGATCGAGATCACGGCGGAGGTGCTGGCGCACGTGGACGCCGCGACCGGCAAGCCGTTCGTGGACGTGGTGGTGGACCAGGCGGAGCAGAAGGGCACCGGCCGCTGGACGGTCCAGATCGCGCTGGACCTGGGTGTGCCGGTGTCCGGGATCGCCGAGGCGGTCTTCGCGCGCTCGCTGTCCGGTCACGCCGATCTGCGGGCCGCGTCCCGGGACCTGGCCGGTCCGAAGCCGACGGCGCTGTCCGAGGCGGAGGCGGCGGCGTTCGCGGACCGGGTGGAGCAGGCGCTGTACGCGTCGAAGATCGTGTCCTACACGCAGGGCTTCCACGAGATCCAGGCGGGCAGCGACGAGTACGACTGGGACATCGACCTCGGCGCGGTGTCCTCGATCTGGCGGGGCGGCTGCATCATCCGGGCGGCGTTCCTGGACCGGATCCGGGCGGCGTACGACGCGCGGGCGGATCTGCCGAGCCTGCTGTCGGACGAGACGTTCGCGCGGGAGATCGCGCAGGCACAGGACGACTGGCGTGAGGTGATCATCGCGGCCACGCGGGAAGGGGTCGCCGTGCCCGGCTTCTCGGCCGCGCTGGCGTACTACGACGCGCTGCGGGCTGAGCGGTTGCCTGCGGCTCTCACGCAGGGGCAGCGGGACTTCTTCGGGGCCCACACGTACCGGCGGGTGGACCGCGAGGGGTCGTTCCACACGCTGTGGGGCGGGGACCGGTCGGAGGTCACGGCGTAGCGACCGCCGTCGGGGATGCGGGTGCGGCCGGTACGCACCCGCGTCCCGCGGAGCCCCGCATCCCGCGGAGCCCCGCATCCCCGCAGATCCGGTGCGATGCGGCTCTTTCCCCACACACACGTTCCGTACGTTCATATTCTCGCTGCCCGCCTGGGCGCCCTGCCGGGCCGTGGCTTCGGGGGATCGATGGCGCCGCGTCCCGTCTTCGACTGCTGCACGTCCTGTGCGAGGAGCTGGTCCCCGAGGCGACCACGGCGGACGTGGCCGGGCTGCTCGATTCCGAGCGGCTCGGTTCCAGGCTGTTCGCCCTCGGCAGCGAGCCGACGGGCACGGTGCTGCTGCACGCGCCGCACGAGGTGCGGGGCGCAATCGGCCGCACTCTTGCCCCTCACGTGAGCGGCGGCCCCGGCTCGGGGCTGGGTACGGGTTCGGGGCCCGGGGGGATCGGGGACGGCGCGGGGTCCGGCGGGGTGGGCGTGGGGGACGGTCCCGGGCCCGGGGGTGCGGGGACGGGGGCCGGTTCGGGGGCCGGGGACGGTTCCGGGGTGGGGACCGGGCTGGGGTAGGGGCCAGGGGGTACGGGGTCGGGGTGCGGGTTCGTCATGGTGTCCTCCGGCCAGTGGCTCGACACAGCCTTCGGGGTCTACTCCCCACCTACCCGGAGGGGGCACGCGCACTCACCCGGTCGGCCGGACCGCCCGCGCTGCCGCCGCCAGGCCCGGGCGTGGGCTGGACAGCATCGGGACCGCCGTGGTCGTGAACTCCGCGGCCGAGGTCATGGAGGCCTGGGCCAGGACGATCACGTCGGCGTCGGTCACGGCGTCCGCCGCGGCTGCCACCAGGCGGGCGCAGCCCTCGATGTCACCGGCCTCGAAGCGGGTCCAGGCGCCCGGTACGACCCGGGCGCGGGCGCGGATCGGGCGGTCCGCGCGTCGCGCCTCGTCGTCGAGCATGGCCAGGGTCGGCGGCAGGGTGCTCTCGACCGTCGCCAGGACGACGATACGGGGTCCGGCCGCCACCGCCGCGGCGGCCATCGGGCGGTCGCCGCGGACGACCGGTACGCCGACCTCGCCGGCGGCCCGCTCCGCCACCTCGCCGATCGTGGAACAGGTGCAGAGCACGGCCCGTACGCCGTCGTCCGCCGCCGCCCGGAGGAGGGCCGCGGTGACGTCTCCGGCCACCGCTTCGGGGCCCTCCCGGCGGGCCCTGGCCAGCAGATCCGGGGCCACGGAGTGGCGTAGCCCCAGGCCCGGGTGGTGGGCGTCGCGCAGGGCGTCGAAGACGGGGACGTGGAGCGGCGAGGTGTGCAGGAGGGCGAGCATCCGGGCCGCGCCGTTCAGAAGCGGCCGGGGTGGGCGACCAGCCACTCCTTGGCCGCGCGGAGCAGCTCGGGGTCCGGGACCGGCGCCACGTCGGGGTGGCGCTCGGCCCACCTGACGACGTACGGGCAGAGCGGGGCCACCGGGGTCTCCTCGCGCTCGGAGATCGCGTACAGCTCGCGGGCGAGGGAGCCCGCGATGCCCTTCCCCTCGTGCTCCGGCTCCACGATGGTGTGCACGGGCACGAGGGCCCGGGAGGGCGACTCCAGGACGAAGTACTCGATGTGACCGACGACTTCGTCGCCGGCGACCGCCTCAAGACGGCCGGCCGGCCGGTCGTCGCGGATCTCGATGTCGCTCATGTCGCCCTCCTGGTCCTCCGGTCAGGCCGACATGGCCTGCGGGCTGCGCTCCTGGTCCGAGCCCGGTACCGGCTCGGACGGGTCGGCGCCGAGGGCCACGACCCGGTTGTCGTGGTCGACGTGCACGACCCGCGGCCGAAGCGTACGCGCCTCGGCGTCGGTGACCTGAGCGTAGCTGATGATGATCACCAGGTCGCCGGGGTGCACGAGATGAGCCGCCGCCCCGTTGATCCCGACGACACCGGAGCCCCGCTCGCCCTCGATGACGTACGTCTCCAGCCGGGCGCCGTTGGTGATGTCGACGATGTGGACCAGCTCGCCGGGCAGCAGGTCGGCGGCGTCGAGGAGGTCGGCGTCGATGGTCACGGATCCCACGTAGTGCAGGTCGGCCTGGGTGACGGTGGCGCGGTGGATCTTGGACTTGAACAGAGTACGAAGCATTCAGAACTCCCGGAATTCGCTCCCTGCCCGCTTTGTGCAGGTCAAGGGCTGTTCGGTCAGCTTATAACGGACCGTTCTCCGCCTGACGGCCGTCGCCGGGGGTGGACGTGCGCCGACCGCTCGCCGCGTTGTCCGACAGGTCGCCGGTCAGGATCTCGCAGACTTCCCGCGGTCAGGGTATGGACCGGAGCCGGCAAGCCGCATCGAGATCCTGGTCACGTCGCGGTGGCACAGGACCCGGGTCTCGCGTACGGGCGACAGTTCGCCAACTCGACGGATTCGTCGGCGCTGTCGAACCGTTGCGCAGTCAGGACGAGGGCGGAGATCTCCTCCTGCACGAGCTCGCCGGGCCTGCGCAGGCCCGAGATCACCGCCGAGGCGAAGAGACAGCCGCGCTCGCCGCTCCGGTGGCCGCCGGCGTGCAGGGTGGCACGGGCGAGGAGCCCCGCGGTCAGCGCCGGGTCGGGGGGCGGCGCAGGCTCAGCCGGCCGCGGCGACCGCGTCCCTGATGAGCCGGTGGGCGGCCGCGTCGGTGCGCGCGACGTCATGGGTCACCAGGCGGTCCTGGCACAGACCTCGCAGGCCGGAGACGAGCAGCGTGGCCCCGGCCCGCGCCTGCGGTGCCGAGTGCCCCAGCCGGACGTAGGCCGCGGCGATCGGGCCGATCATGACCTCGACCGACTCGGCCGCGACGCTGCCGTACTGCTCGGGATCGGTGGCGGCCAGGCTGAGCAGTTGCAGCAGCATGCGGATCGGCCCGGACTGCTCCCCGACGGTCATCGCTTCCCACAGGGCATGGGCCGCGCTGCACAGTCCCTCGGTGTCGCCGACGTCGTCGAACATCGCGTGGGCGTCGGGCCGGTTGGCGGCCAGCACCTGGGCCAGCAGGTTCTCGCGGCTGCCGAAGTAGTACAGAAGCATGCGCTTGGTGGTGCCGATCGACTCCGCGAGCGGACCCAATGACATCTGCGCGACGCCGTGCTGCTGGAGGTGGTGCACCACCTGCTTCTGCAGTTCGGCGCGCTTTTCGGCATTCACGGGGCGGGGCACACCTTTGACTGTACCGATCGGTACGCGTATGGTCCAGCAGACGTAGATGTGCCGATCGGTACATTAATCGAGTGGCGCCATGGCGACGGCCGGGCGCGGCACAGCCGAGAGGGACGCCGTGAAACTGGTTGGACCGCGAGAAGTGCAGGCCCCCCGGCGCCGAAGAGGCGGCCCTCGGATCACCGGGCACCCGGTCGGCCACCTGGTCCGCGAGCTCGGTGACACGGCTCGCCGTGGCGCCCGGGGTGCGGTTCTGTGAAACACCGGATCGAACGTCCCCGCGGCGTCTCCTTGGCCAAAGTCCTGGCCGAGACCCTGACGGTCCCGGCCCTGCTCTTCCTCGGCCTGCTGTTCTGCTTCCCCATGGCATTTCACCAGCCGCAGCCCGACCACGCGAAGCTCGTGGTCGCCGGTGCCCCACTGGAACGCAAGGTCGACACCGCTCTGCAGACGCAGCATCCCGGGGGGTTCGACGTCACCGCCGTGGCAGACGCCCGGCAGGCCCGGAAGGCGGTGCTGGACCGGGACGCCGTGGCAGGCTTCGCCACCCAGGGCAAGCGTTCCGTGCTGTACGTGGCGGGGGCCAACGGGGTGAGCCTCGATCAGGCGCTGACCAAGGGCTTCACCCGGCTCGCGGCGCACGAGCACCAGAAGCTGACGGTCATGGACGTGGCTCCCCCCGTGCACAAGGACGGGCTCGGCACGACCCTGGTGTACTTCGCGATCGCCTGGAACATGCCCGGCTACATCCTCGCGACGGCCCTGCTGCGGGCGGTGGCCCTGAACCGGCGCAGAAAACTGCTGACGGTCGCGGGCTTCGCCGCGGTCGTCAGCGCTGTGGGCTTCTTCGTCGGTGTGGGGCTGGGCTACTTGCCCGACTCCCCCGCCGCCCTGGCGATCGCCTTCTTGCTCACCACGGCGGTGGGCACGTTCTCCCTCGGCATGGCGCCTTTCGTCAAGCACTTCTTCCCGCTCGCGGGGCTGGGCCTGTACATCGTGCTGAGCGTTCCCTCCAGCGGCCTGGTCCCCGTCCAGCTGCTGCCGAGGTTCTTCCAGGTCCTGCACGCCGTCATGCCTCTGGGCAACGCGGTCGACGGCCTGCGAGGGGGCCTGTACTTCGACGGCGCGGGCGAGCTCAAGCCGGTCCTCGTGCTGTGTGCATGGATCGCGGCAGGCATAACCCTGCTGGGCCTCGACGCGTGGCGGCACCACCGCGTGGCCGCACGACGCGTGGCCGAGGGCGAGCAGGAGGACGTTCCGGAACCGCCGGTGGAGGACCCCTCCGTGGAGGCGCCCGTGCCCACCGCGCTTCCGGTCCACCCCCATCACTTCGGCGAGCTGTTGCCGATGCTGGAGGGCATCGTCCGCGACGGCGAACAGCAGCCCGTCCGCCAGGCCGCCGTCACCGTCATGGACACCAGCGGCCGGCAACTGGTGCGGACCACCACGAACCCGCGGGGCGAGTACGCGGTGACCGGGCTGTCCGAGGAATACGTCAGCGTCGTGGTCTCACACCCCGGCCGCGACCCACTGGTCCACCGGAAACTGATGCAGTCCGGTGTGGCGGTCCGGGCCGACTTCACCCTGCACGACCGGGGCAACCGGACGACTCGCGCGGCGGCCCACCCCCTCGATCTCGAACCCGCGAGACGCGGATCCTGAAGCGCTGACCGAGGTGGACGGCCCGAGGGCCGCCGCGCAGGTTCCGGGGTGCGTGGTGGAGCGCACGCTGGTCAGGTCGGCCGAGGACGCGGAGGGCCGGCCGTTCGATGTACGGGTCCAGCGGAGCCTCGTCGCGGCGGGCACCGTACTCGGGCGGGTCGGTGCTGCGCAGCTCGCCACGGGGCGCGGCGGTGGCGCGGTGCGGCGCCGGCACGTGGAACAACGTGTGGACGCGGTGATCTACCGGCGCATCGACGAGTTGTTTCAGGGACGGTCACCGACGGGGACTGCTGTCGGCGCCGCCCGAGCTGCGCGGTGAGATCCCTCGGGATCACGCCGGGACCTACCGGGCTCGCTTCCGTACCACGCCCACCACAGGCGACGGCCGGCGCGCCGGGCCGTGCACCCGGTCAGCACGGTGCAGGCCGGATTCCCCCTGCGGACCCGCGACGTCCAGGCCGAGCTGCTGCCCTGCTGCACGCAGGCGTCTGCCGAGCTTCCAGAGTGCCGTCGGACCGGCTGGTTCATACCTCCTCGGCGAACATGCGGTCCAGGAAGCGGTCAGGGTGATTGACGAACGCGCGGGTCAGAGCGACAGGCTCGGCCTGGTCGTATGCCACCTGCTCGATGGTGCCGTCGGATTCGATCTGCAGGATCCGTGCGCCCGGCATGGCCAGCAGGATCGGCGAATGGGTAGCCATCACGAACTGGCACCCTTGCCGGAGGAGTTCCCGGATCCGGACGATCAGCGCCAGGCATCCGTGCACCGACAGAGCCGCCTCCGGTTCGTCCAGCACGTAGAGACCGTTCGGGCCGAAACGGTGGTGGACCAGGTCCAGGAACGACTGGCCGTGGGAGCGTTCGTGCAGGGACCGGCCGCCGTAGGAGCGCAGCAGTTCCCCCGAGTCCTCGTCCAGCCGCTCGATCTCGGTGGCCACGTTGTAAAAACTTTCGGCGCGCAGGAAGAAACCCGTGCGAGGCCTGTGGTTCCAGCAAACCGTCAGGTGATCACCCAGATCGGACTCGGTGGACCGGCTGGCGAACCGGAAGGACCTGGAACCTCCCTCGGCGTTGAACCCGACGGCCGCGGCCAGCGCCTCGATCAAGGTGGACTTGCCCGAGCCGTTGTCGCCGACCAGGAAGGTCACCGCGGGGTCCAGATCAAGCCTGTCCATGCCGGCGAGATGGGTGACGACAGGCAGGCTGAAGGGGTAGCGGTCGACGCCCACAGGTGAATCGAGCGCTATATGGCGGACAAATCCCCGGCCGTGGCGGGTCATCGGCTGCCCGTTCCGGTCCGGTCCGATGTCACGGGGTCTGTCGGAATCATGCTCCGACCATAGATCCAGGCACTGACATGCCCGCCGACCACCGGTCCCCGTCCCAGCCGGAGGCTGCCCCGGTTCGCGCGTGCGGTCAGACGCCGCCGCAAACGCCGCCGGTCAGGCGCCGCCGGTCCCGGCGGGGCCGGGACGGACGTCCGTGACGGTGAACAGGTCCGTGGTGCCGCTGATCTCCAGGAGCCGGCTGACGGCGGGCCGCAGGGGGCCGACCAGTACGAGGGTCCTGCCGTCGGCCCGGTGGCGGTGGCGGGCCCGGATGAGCGCGTTGAGCAGCATGCTGTCGGCGAAGGTGACCTCGGCCAGGTCCACCGCCGTGACGGGCATCGCCGCCCGGTCGGCCGCCTCCCAGGCCCGCTCGAAGTCACCGGCGTCGTCGTAGTCGACCTCGCCCCGCACGGTGAGCACGAAGACCTGCGCACGGCGGTCGATGTGCACGCTCAGGTCGGGAGCCGGGTGCATGGCGCCATCCTCACGTCGTCGGCCCCCGGGGGACCGGTGGGGCCGGACCGGACGGCCGGGTCGCTTCCCGTGGGAGTCGCCACAGCCTGGGCGACGATCGTCATGCGGTCCCTCTCTGCGGGTACACGGATGACTGTCGGGTTCACCGGCGGGCGAACCCGACCACGCGACGGCGACGCGTCGAGGGCCGGCGCGGCCGCCGCGGAGACGCGGCTGCCGCGAGCGCCCTGCGACCGGGTCGCGTACCGGGACGCGCTTCCGATCACTCGCGCGTCCCCGGCGTCCGGGGCGTACCGCACGGTCGCCGCGGACCGCACCGGCAAGAGACCGACGAAGGGAGTGAGGAGGATCCGAAGAACAGTTGCCGTTTGACAACAATAGCCATGAGGCAACAGAGTAGCCGCGTCGGACGTACACGGGGAAGGACCTGGAATGATCCGGTGGACGGAGACCGCTCCGGGCACCGCTCGCCACCGTCGTGAAGCGGTGGTGGCACCGGTGCCGTGAAGGTTCTTCAGGCGGTCCGGCTGCCGGAGTCCGGAGCCTCGTCGTGTATCTGCGTGGCCGCGGTGGCGCAGAACGCCTCCAGGCCCTCCAGCAGCGCAACACGCTTGGCCGCGGGCATGTCGGCCAGCACCTTCTGCAACTCGCCCTCCCGGCGGGCGCGCAGATCGGCGAGGAAGACGCGTCCCCGGGCGCTGAGATGGAGCCGTACCTCGCGCCGGTCCTCCGGGCTCACCACGCGCTCGACGAACCCCGCGGCCTGCAGCCGGTCACAGAGCCGGCTCGTCGACGGCGGGGTGGAGGCGAGGAACTCGGCGAGGGTGCGCAGGTTGATGCCGTCGTGGTGTTCGAGGATGTGCAGCACGCGCAGCTGGGAGGCGGAGGTGGGCGCGGTCGATGCCCGCCCCCAGACGACCTCCAGCAGCTCGACGGCCCGCGTGGTCAGGCGTGCGACCTCTTCGGGCTCGGGGCGGCGGCGGAAGGCAGTCACGGTCACACTCTCGCAGGCACTGGGGCGCCTCTCAGCGTACTAGCCGCCGCCACCGGCCACGGACACCTCGGGACGACAGACGCGGCTCCGCACGGAGCCCGGCGCCGCCGCCGGGCCCGCACGTTGTCAGGAGAAAGATTGGTGCACCCCCCATCGTGAACAGATTCGAAACCGCTGAACGCGCCCTGCGCACAGCGGCTCCCCACGAACTGCTGGACGCCGTCCGCCTCGTGCTCACCGAGCGATACGACGCGGCGGACGCCGAGCTGTTCATGGCCGACTACGGCCTGACGGTGCTTCAGCCGGTGTCGGTGGCGCCGCACAACCTGGAGCCGGTCCCGGTGCACGGCAGCCCGGCCGGCCGGGCCTTCGGCTCCCAGGCGCCGTACTGCGAGGACGGCCGGGGCCGGCCGGCCCGGGTCCATCTGCCGGTGAGCGTGCGCGGCGACCGGCTCGGCGTGCTCTCCGTGACGCTGAACGGCAGCGAGGCGGCCTCCGACTGTGTCTCGGAGCTCGCCGAGATCGCCGACGCGCTGGCGCACGAGGTGGTCGTGGCCGAGCGCGACACGGACCTGTACCTCCAGGCCCGGCGCAAGGACCGGCTCACCCTGGCCGCGGAGATGCAGTGGCACCTGCTGCCCGGCCGCTCCTGCTCCCGGCCGGAGTACGACCTGGCCTGCCAGCTGGAGCCCGCCTACGCCGTCTTCGGCGACAACTTCGACTGGTCCGCCACGTCCGACCGGCTGATGCTGTACGTCACGAACGGCATGGGCGAGGGCATAGAGGCGGCCCTGCTGACCAACCTCGCCGTCAGCGCCCTGCGCAACGCGCGGCGCGCCGGAATCTCCATCGAGGACCAGGCGGCCCTGGCCGACCAGGCCGTCTACGCCCACTACCGGGGCCGCCGGTACCTGTCCGTCCTGATGCTGGACCTCGACCTGGCGACGGGCCGGGCGAGCGTGGTGGACGCCGGCTCCCCCCAGCTGCTGCGGCTGCGCGGCGGCGCTGTCGAGCGGGTGCCCTTCGAGGCCCAGCTGCCGCTGGGCATGTTCGAGGAGACGGACTACGTGGCGCAGGACTTCGCCGTCGAGCCCGGGGACCGGCTCATCTTCGTCAGCGACGGCGTGCACGCGGTGCCCTCGCCGAAGGGCGAGACGTACGGCGAGCGGGCGCTCGCGCGGGCCATCCAGTCCACCCGGCTGCTGCCCGCCGCCGAGGTGCCGCGCGCCGTTCTGCGCGAGCTGTCGGGTCATCGCGGCGATGCCGTCGCGGCGGACGACGACGCGCTGGTCGTGTGCCTGGACTGGCGGGGGCGGATGCAGTCGTGACGCCGTGACGTGGGACGGCGTGCGCGTTCCCGGGCGCCCGGCTGCCGAGCGCCGGGCCCGGGAACGGCCTCGGGCACGTCCCCGAGTGCGTCAGCCGGTTCCGTCCCCGTCTCCCGGCCCGCCGTCCAGGGCGGTCAGAAACCCCCGGAGCCCTCGCCCCAGGGCCTCGGCATCGGCCGGCTCCATGGCGCCGAGGGCGGCGGCCAGCCTCCTCGACCTGCGGTGCGCCACCTCGTCGAGCGCCTGCCGGCCCTGCCTCGTCACGTGCAGCCGCACCACGCGCCGGTTACGCGGATGCAGTTCCCGCTCCAGCAGACCGGCCGCCTCCAGCCGGTCGCACAGCCGGCTGGCGGCGGGCAGCCCGATGTCCATCCGCGCGGCCACGGCGGTGAGGTTGAGCCCGGGTTCCCCCGCCATGATCCGCAGGGCGCGCAGCTGGTGCGGCGACAGCCGCACGCTCGCGCCCTGCGCGGCGACCGACCACAGGGTCGTGAGGCCCTCGACGGCGTCGGCCATCGACACGGCCAGTGCCGTGAGGTCGTCCGGTGGCCTGCCCGATCGGCCGTCCCCGGCACCACTGAGACCAGTCACGAGGCTTCGCTTTCCGACATCGCCTGTCCATACGGGTACCACCTTGCTCTCCCGCGGTACCCGGCCGGTGGCCGGACACGCCCGCCGCCCCGGCGCCCCCTCGGCCTCCACAGCATCTGCACGAGTCGCCGCCCGGACCGGGTTCCCGGGCCGCCGCGGTCAGGCGGAGAGCAGGGAGTCGTCCTCGACGCGGGCACCGGGCAGGCGGTACCGGGCCACGACGAGGGCGGCGTCGATGTCACTGGTGCCGGTCGCCACGCACAGCGTGTAGGCGATGTCGGCCATCCGGCGGCGGACGGTCTCGTCGCCCTCGTCCGCGTGAAGGATGCGCAGCGTCTCGTACCGCTCCATCAAGTCCGTCAGTACGGCGGGGTGTGCCATGAGCATCGCGGGCCTCCTGCCTGCCAACCGTTCGCGTGGATCATGCAGCGGCCCGTCTGCCCCGGCCGCCGCGTTTCATTCCCCGCGGGTGACGACCGCCGTCAGGTCGCCGCGCGTCCCTCACCGCTCCGCCTCCGGCGGCTCGTGCCGGCCTGCCGTCCGGCCGCCGTCACCAGCCGGCCGCCCGAGACCCAGCAGCGGGTCGTCGAAGAGCGCGAGCCTGGCGGTGACGCACTTGCCGACGGGCTCACGACGTGTCCCGAAGCCCTGCACCACCGCGAGCACGATCTCCAGTCCGTGCTGGCCCACCCGTCCGGCGTCGGCGGCCCGTGCCAGCGGCAGCGTCGGTTCGGTGTCCCAGACCTCGATCTCCACCATGCCCTCGACGACACGCAGGTGCAGGAGCACCGGTCCCGGCGCGTACTTCAGCGCGTTGGTGACCAGTTCGCTGACCACCAGCTGTGCCGCGTCCATCGTGCGGGAGGTGACCGGCAGTCCGTGCTCGGACTGAGCCCTGGTCAGGAACTCCGACGTCCGGCGCCGCGCGTCGGCGATACAGCCGTCCGCCCCGTCCAGGGCGATGGTGACCTCGGCAGGTGCGGCATCCGGCATCCGGGAACACTCCTCGGGCGGGACAGGCTCCTCCCTGCCACTGACATGCGATACCCCGTTCATGGGCGCGCGTCTACCCGGCCCCGCCGGCGGTATTCCCGTGCTCCGGGAAGTTGTCCGGGACTTCCGGTGCATCACCGCCGGGATCCTGGGCAACGTTGGCTGCAGGAAGGGGGCTCGACCCGTACCGAGGGCGCGGAGGACGGACGTGGCAGACCACCAGGAAGCAGTGGGACGCGGCGAGTTGGCCGTGGTCCGCGCGGATGTCGACGGCATCGCCGTGCTCGGCGTCCGCGGCGAGATCGACCACCGGAGTGTGGGCGCGCTGACGCGGGCGCTGCCCCCGGCCGACCCCACCACCGGCCCCCGGGTCGTCGTCGATCTCAGCGAGGTCACCTTCATGGATTCCAGCGGCGTCAACGCACTCGTCGCCGCCCACCACGCCACCCGGGCCGTGCGGGGCTGGCTGCGCCTGGCGGGCGCCCACGGCCCGGTACTGCGCACCGTGCAGCTGGTGGGCCTCGACGCCGTCACCCCTTGTCACCCGACCGTCGCGGCGGCCCTCGCGGCCTGACGGCCGGGACTTCGCGGGCGGCGGCCACCGGGATCCCGCGAGCGGCGGGCGCGGCGGGGACGGGGTCGGGGTCGGCCGACGGTGAAATCCGGCCGGGTTCCCCGGTGCGGCCTTGCCATGCCACTTGTCTCCGCTGTTTTTTGGTGGGCCACGGACTTCACGCCGGCCTTTTGTTGCTGCACGACAACTGAGTTAGTCTGCGATCGATTTCCCGTCGGCCGGAGCCGTCGAACGCGGCGTCGCCACTGGTGGTGGGGGTGCGCGGCGCCGGCCTGGTTCCGGGTCCCCGGGGTGGGGATCCTGCGAAGCGGAACGAGGGTGGGCATGGCCGGCACGACGATGGACGCCCAGGTGCAGGGCCCCGGCGAGCAGGAGCTGCGGCAGCTGCTCGCCGGGCTGACAGCGGTACGCGACGGCGACTTCGGCACCCGCCTGCCGTCCGACGGCACCGGTCTGCTCGGCGACATCGCCACGGTGTTCAACGGCATGGTGGACCAGCTGTCCCTGTTCACCTCCGAGGTGACGCGGGTCGCCCGCGAGGTCGGCACCGAAGGCACGCTCGGCGGCCAGGCCGAGGTGCCCGGGGTCTCCGGCACCTGGGCGGACCTGACCGAGTCGGTGAACGCCATGGCGGGCAACCTCACCACCCAGGTCCGCGACATCGCGCAGGTGGCGACGGCGGTGGCCAAGGGCGACCTGTCCCAGAAGATCGACGTGCCCGCGCGCGGCGAGATCCTGCAGCTGAAGGAGACCGTCAACACGATGGTCGACCAGCTGTCCTCGTTCGCCGCCGAGGTCACCCGCGTCGCCCGCGAGGTCGGCAGCGAGGGGCGGCTCGGCGGTCAGGCGCAGGTGCCCGGGGTCGGCGGGGTCTGGCGCGACCTCACCGATTCGGTCAATTTCATGGCCGGGAACCTCACCTCCCAGGTCCGCAACGTCGCCCAGGTGACGACCGCGGTCGCGCAGGGCGACCTCTCCCAGAAGATCACCGTCGACGCCCGCGGCGAGATCCTCGAACTCAAGAACACCATCAACACCATGGTCGACCAGCTCTCCGCCTTCGCCGACGAGGTCACCCGCGTCGCGCGGGAGGTGGGCACCGAGGGGCGCCTGGGCGGGCAGGCCGACGTGAAGGGCGTCAAGGGCACCTGGCGCGACCTGACGGACTCGGTGAACTTCATGGCGGGCAACCTCACCGCGCAGGTCCGCAACGTCGCCCAGGTGGCCACCGCGGTCGCGCAGGGCGACCTCTCCCAGAAGATCACCGTCGACGCCCGCGGCGAGATCCTCGAACTCAAGAACACCATCAACACCATGGTCGAC
>NZ_JBIVXP010000005.1:0-332709 GCF_044769305.1 Streptomyces sp. NPDC090499 | reverse complement strand
CCAGCTCTCCGCCTTCGCCGACGAGGTCACCCGCGTCGCCCGCGAGGTCGGTACCGAGGGCAACCTGGGCGGGCAGGCGATCGCCCGGGGCGTGTCGGGGACCTGGAAGGACCTCACGGACAACGTCAACGTGATGGCGTCCAACCTGACCGGCCAGGTCCGCTCCATCGCCCAGGTCGCCACGGCGGTGGCGCGCGGCGACCTCTCGCAGAAGATCACCGTGGAGGCCAAGGGCGAGGTCGCCGCGCTGGCGGACGTCATCAACACCATGGTCGACACGCTGTCGGCGTTCGCCGACGAGGTCACCCGGGTGGCGCGCGAGGTCGGCACCGAGGGCCGGCTCGGCGGCCAGGCGCACGTGCCGAACGTGGCCGGCACCTGGAAGGACCTGACGGACAACGTCAACTCGATGGCCAACAACCTCACCGGGCAGGTGCGCAACATCGCCCTGGTGACGACCGCGGTGGCGGGCGGCGACCTGTCGAAGAAGATCGACGTGGACGCCCGCGGCGAGATCCTGGAGCTGAAGACCACCATCAACACGATGGTCGACCAGCTGTCCTCGTTCGCCGCCGAGGTCACCCGCGTCGCCCGCGAGGTCGGCAGCGAGGGCCGGCTCGGCGGCCAGGCCGAGGTGGAGGGCGTCGAGGGCACCTGGAAGCGGCTGACGGAGAACGTCAACGAGCTGGCCGGGAACCTCACCCGGCAGGTCCGCGCGATCGCGGAGGTGGCCAGCGCCGTCGCCGAGGGGGACCTGACCCGCTCGATCACCGTGGAAGCCTCCGGCGAGGTCGCCGAGCTCAAGGACAACATCAACGCCATGGTGGGGTCCCTGCGCGAGACCACCCGGGCCAACCAGGAGCAGGACTGGCTCAAGACCAACCTCGCCCGCATCTCCGGCCTCATGCAGGGCCACCGCGAGCTGCCCGTCGTGGCCGAGCTGGTCATGGACGAGCTGACCCCGCTGGTGTCGGCCCAGTACGGCGCGTTCTACCTGGCGGAGGACACCGCGCGCGGGCCCGAGCTGCGCCTTGTGGGCTCGTACGGGGCCCCGGACGACGCGGAGCGGCCCACCAGGATCCCGGTCGGCCGCTCCCTGGTCGGGCAGGCGGCGCGCAACCGGCGCCCCGTCACCGTCGAGGAGCTTCCGGAGGGGTACGTCACCATCTCCTCCGGCCTCGGACAGGCGCTGCCCCGTGCCCTGGTGGTGCTGCCCATCGTGGTCGAGGAGCAGGTCCTGGGCGTCATCGAACTGGCCTCGCTGACCCGTTTCACGCAGATCCACCAGGACTTCCTGGCGCAGCTGATGCCGGCCATCGGCGTCAACCTCAACACCATCGTGGCCAACGCCCGCACCGACGAGCTGCTGGAGGAGTCCCAGCGCCTGACCGCCGAACTGCAGTCGCGGTCGGAGGAGTTGCAGGTGCAGCAGGAGGAACTGCAGCGCTCCAACGCGGAGCTGGAGGAGAAGGCGTCCCTGCTGGTCGAGCAGAACCGGGACATCGAGGCGAAGAACCTGCAGATCGAGCAGGCCCGGCAGGAGCTGGAGACCCGGGCGCAGCAACTGGCGCTGGCCTCGAAGTACAAGTCGGAGTTCCTGGCCAACATGAGCCACGAGCTGCGCACCCCGCTCAACAGCCTGCTGATCCTCGCCCAGTTGCTGGCGCAGAACCCGTCGCGGAACCTCACGCCCAAGCAGGTGGAGTACGCGGGCATCATCCACTCGGCGGGCTCGGACCTGCTGCAGCTGATCAACGACATCCTCGACCTGTCGAAGGTGGAGGCCGGCAAGATGGACGTCGCTCCCGAGCGGGTCCCGCTGCGCCAGCTGCTGGAGTACGTCGAGGCGACGTTCCGGCCGATGACCTCCCAGAAGAGCCTGGACTTCGCGGTGGCCACCGCCCCGGGAACCCCTGCCGACCTGCTCACCGACGACTCCCGGCTGCGCCAGATCCTGCGCAACCTGCTGTCGAACGCGGTGAAGTTCACCGAGGAGGGCGGGGTGCGGCTGCGGATCGAACCGGCCGCCGACGCGGAGGTGCCGCCGGGGGTGCACCGCGGCGGTCCGGTGGTGGCCTTCCGGGTCGTCGACACCGGTATCGGCATCCCGCAGCAGCAGCTGGAGACGATCTTCGGCGCGTTCCAGCAGGCCGACGGCACCACCAGCCGCAAGTACGGCGGCACCGGGCTCGGCCTGTCCATCACCCGGGAGATCGCGCACCTGCTCGGCGGTGCCGTCACGGTCGACAGCACGCCCGGCCAGGGCAGCACGTTCACGCTCTATCTGCCCGTCGCCCGCGCCGACTTCGAGGAACTCCTGGAGACCGGGGGCAGGCCGGTGGAGCAGCACCGCGACGGGACCGGCACGGAGGAGCGGCCGGCGCCGCGTGCGGCGGCAGCTCCGGCGGCGGCCGCCGAGCCGCGCAGGCGCCGGCTGCTGGTGATCGAGGAGCGGCCGCGCGGGCTGCTCACGCTGGTCGCCGAGCGGGCCGTGGCGGACATCGCGCAGCGACCCGACGATCCGCACGGGGACATCGACATCATCACCGCGGTCGGGGCGCAGGAGGCCGCGAGCACCCTGGCGGCGCAGGCCTGCCACTGTGTCGTGCTGGAGCTCGGCATGCCCGGCCAGGAGGGTGCAGGCTTCCTGGAGGCCATGCGCGGTGACTCGGCGCTGGCCAGCGTGCCGGTCCTGGTGCACACCGGACACCGGGTGGACCTGGCCCAGGAGCAGGGGCTGCGGGCCCTCGCCGGTGGCCGGCCGCTGGACTTCCTGGCCAGCCTGGACGAGCTGCGCGAGCGCATCACGCTGCACCTGTCGGCGGAACAGCCCGGCGACGTGCTGTCACTCGTGCGCGCCGAGGACTCGCACCCCCCGGCCGCGCAGGTCATCGACGACGCCTTCCGGGGCCGGACGGTCCTGGTGGTCGACGACGACGCCCGCAACCTGTTCGCCCTGAGCGGGGTGCTGGAGCTGCACGGCTTCCAGGTCCTGCACGCCGACAACGGCCGCAAGGGCATCGAGATGCTGCTCGCGCACCCCGACGTCTGCCTGGTCCTGATGGACGTGATGATGCCGGAGATGGACGGCTACGCCGCCACCGCGGAGATCCGCGCCATGCCCCGGTACGCGGAGCTGCCCATCATCGCCGTGACCGCGAAGGCCATGCCGGGCGACCAGGAGAAGAGCCTCGCCTCGGGGGCCAACGACTACGTCACGAAACCCGTCGACACCGGGGACCTCATCGGCCGTGTCCGGCGCTGGCTGTCCGGGCCCGGGTGACCACGCGGCACGGCCGCACCGTCCACCAGCCGACCGCGTGACGCCGCAGGGCGTCCCAGCCGAGGAACAGACTGACCGTGAGCGACCTCCGTCAACCGCCCGATCCGCAGGGCCCGCAGCTCCCGGCGGGCGGCCGGCCCGCACCGGGCGAGACCGGCACGGCCGCCGCCGACGCCGGCAGCTCCGGCGGGCCCGGCAGGCCGTCGCCCGTCGGCAGGCTCACCGCGACCGTGGAGCGGCTGCGCCGCGAGGTGCGGGCGGCGCAGGCGGAGGCCGACGGGCGCGCCCTGATCGAACTGGCGAAGGGCATCCTGGTCGAACGGCTGCGCTGCGGCCCGGCACAGGCCGCACGGCAGCTGGCCGAGCTGGCCGGCCAGGCGGGGGTGACCCCCCTCGAGTTCGCGGTCGACGTCATCAACCAGGCGGCCCGCGACCGGCTCTCGGAGGTGACCGCGGCCTTCCTCGCGGCCACCGCGGCCACCGCCGCCGAGGCCCGGCCCGCGGAGCCGGCGTACGGCCACTCCTCGGCCGTACGGCTGCGGGCCGCCGAGAGCGGCGCGCTGGCCGCCCACGACACGCAGGCCGTCGCCGACTCCCTGCTGGAGCACGCCCTGACACCGCTCGGTGCCGAGGCGGTGGCCATCTGGGCCCTGGGCACCGACGGCTCGCTCGCCCTCGCGGGCACCGCGGGGTTCCCCGCCGCCGAGGCCGGGCGGTGGCGGCACGTGCCGCCCGGGGTGACGACCGTGGCCCGCCGGGGGCTGGCGGAGCGCGCGGGCCACTGGATCCGCAGCCTGGCCGAGACGGGGATGCCGTCCATCGGCCAGCACCAGCATCCGGAGGGCGGCCGGGCCGCCGTACCGGCCGGGACCGGCGGACGCATCCACGGTGTCCTGGAGATCGCCTGGCCCGGCCCGCTGGACCCTCCTCCGCCGCCGCCCGTCGTCCGCCAGATCGAGGCACTTGCCGAGCTGTGCGCGCACACCCTGGAGACCTACACCCGGCATCACCCGGACGGCGCCGACGGCCCGCGCGCGCTGCCCGACGTGACGGAACTGATGGACCTGGCCGACGGGCTCCACGACCCCGCCCTGGTGCTCGTCCCGGTGCTGGACGTCGACGGGGAGCTCGCCGACTTCCGCATCCACCACGTGAACAGCCGTTTCCTGGACCCGGCCGGCCGGCCCCGGGGGGTCGTCAGCGGGGCCCTGCTGCTGGAGACGTACCCGGTGGCCGCCGGTCACAGCGAGCTCTTCGAACGGATCGAGCGCGTCCACGCCACCGGTGAGCCCTACCGTGCGCACCGCATGCGGCTGACCGCGCTGGTCGACGAGGTACCGCTGGCCGCGGTCGCCGACATCAACATCAGCCGGCACGGGAGCTGCGTGCTGCTGGTCTGGCGCATCGAGGACGAGACGGCCCGGCTGGCCAGCCTGCTCCAGCACGCACAGCGCCTGGGCCGCATCGGCGGCTTCGAGGAGAACCTGCTCACCGCCGAGATCACCTGGAACGGCCAGCTGTACGAGCTCTACGGCAGACCCGCCTCGGATGTCCCGGTGGCGCTGGAGGACCTGCCCGCGCATGCGCATCCGGACGACGCCGTGGCCATCGGACGGTTCCTGCGCACCCTGCTGCACCACCGGCGGGCGGCGTCCACGGCGTTCCGTCTGCAGCGGCCGGACGGGGTCACCCGGCACATCCGGGTGGTGGCCGAGCCGGTCCTCGACTCCGACGGCCAGCTGTACGTCGTACGCGGCGCCTACCAGGACATCTCCGCCCAGCACTGGACCGAGGTCGCCCTCGCCGCCACCCGTGACCAGCTCGCCCAGAGCGAGCAGCAGGCCAGCGAGCGCAACCGTCTCACCCTCCAGCTGCAGCACGCCATCATGCCGCCCGCGCAGACCCCGCTGGCGGTTCCCGGGCTGGACCTCGCCGTGCGCTACCGGCCGGCGGAGACCCAGCACCTGGTCGGCGGCGACTGGTACGACGTGGTCGTGCTGCCGTCCCGGATGGTGCTGCTGTGCGTGGGGGACGTCGCCGGACACGGCATCGACGCGGCCACCAGCATGGTCGTCCTGCGCAACGCGCTGCGCGGGCTCGCCGTGACCGGGGCCGGGCCGGGGCAGTTGCTGTCCTGGCTCAACATGGTGACCCACCATCTCACCGGCTCGGTCACCGCGACCGCGGTGTGCGGTCTCTACGACCCCGACCACCGCACCCTGCGCTGGGCCAGGGCCGGGCATCTGCCGCCGGTCCTGGTGCGCGGCGGCGAGGCGGAGCCGCTGCCCCTGGTCCAGGGCATGCTGCTGGGTGCCTTGCCGGAGGCCGGGTACGAGGAACACGAGGTGCAGCTCGCGGTCGACGACACCCTGCTGATGTACACGGACGGCCTGATCGAACGCCGTGACCGGTCCGTGGAGGAGTCCCTCGCGCAGCTGCTGAAGGCCGCGCGCACGGTGCCCCCGGCCCTGGACCAGCAGGTGGACCGGCTGCTGACCCACAGCCGGTCCGACACGGACGACGACACGTGCGTGGTGGGCATCCGCGTGGCTCCATGACTGCCGGGGACCGCACCGGGTACCCGCTCGGTGGAGGTGCCCGATGTTCGAAGCAACCGACATCCGAGAGTGGCGCGGTCATGACGTCGTCGACGTCACCGGGCACAGGATCGGCGTCCTGGAGTCGGTCTACGTGGACACGACGACCGACGAGCCCCGCTTCGTGACCGTGACGGTAGGGCTGCCCACCCGCCGCCGCCTGGTGTTCGTCCCGGTCGCCGAGGCGACCGTCGGTCCGGCCTACCTGAAGGTCGCGTACCGCAAGGACGTGGTCAAGAAGGCTCCGTCGATCGACACCGACGGTGAGTTGCCGGCCGCCCGGGAACCCGCGGTCTTCGCCCACTACGAACTCGGCTACGTCCCGGGCGCGGGCGGCGAGCGCCGCCTGGCCCGCCGCTGACCCGTCCAGTCGTCCGGGAGAGCCGATGAGCCTGTTCCTGTTCCTTGTCCTCGTGGCCCTCGTCCTGGGCATCGTCGGATTCGCCGCCCACGGACTGTTCTACCTGCTGATCATCGGCGCCGTGGTACTCCTCGCCGACCTCGTCTACGCCGCAGTCCGGCTGCGGCACGGCGGTCGGCGCCATCACCTCGCCCGCTGACCGTCATATTTACTAACGAACGGTTGAGCAGTTCAGACTGCTAAACCTAGTGTTAGTACATGTGAAGGCAGACATGGCCGCCGATGGCGGCGGCATACACGATCTGAGCGACGCCACCCGGCTCGCGTCCGAGCTCCGGCTCGCGGTGGGCCGGGTGACGCGGCGGCTCCGGCAGGCGCACGCCGTGGGGGACGTCTCCCTGTCGGGTGTCTCCGTACTGGCGCGGCTCGCGGCCGAAGGCCCGGACTCCCCGACCTCCCTCGCCGAGACGGAGCGGGTGCGGCCGCAGGCCATGGCGAGCACCCTCGCCCAGCTCGAACAGCGCGGCCTGGTCCGGCGTACCCCGGACGCCGCGGACGGGCGGCGGAGCATCGTGGCCGCCACCGACGAGGGGCGGGCGGTGCTCGCCGAGCGGCGCTCCGAGTCGGTCCAGCGGCTCGCGGCCGTCCTCGACACGTTCTCCGCGCAGGAGCGCGCGACGCTCGGGGCGGCCCTGCCGCTCCTCGGCCGGCTGGCGGAGCGGCTGTGAGCGGGCAGCGGTGGTCCGCCGCCCTGCGCTCGGCCCGCCACAAGGAAACCCCGGCCGGGCCCGGTTACAAGTGGGTCGCGCTGTCGAACACCACGCTCGGCGTGCTGATCGCCACGATGGACGCGTCGATCGTGATCATCTCGCTGCCGGCGATCTTCCGCGGCATCGGGCTCGACCCGCTCGCGCCGGGCAACATCGGCTACCTGCTCTGGATGATCCTCGGCTACCTGCTGGTGTCCGCCGTACTGGTGGTCGTGCTCGGGCGGCTCGGCGACATGTTCGGCCGGGTGAAGATCTACAACCTGGGCTTCCTGATCTTCGCGTGTGCCTCGGTGGCGCTGTCGCTCGATCCGTTCCGCGCGGGAGCGGGCGCCCTGTGGCTGATCCTGTGGCGGATCGTGCAGGCCTTCGGCGGGTCCATGCTCACCGCCAACTCGGCGGCCATCCTCACCGACGCCTTCCCGGCCCGGCAGCGCGGCATGGCCCTCGGCATCAACCAGATCACCGCGCTGGCCGGGCAGTTCCTCGGCCTGCTGGCGGGCGGGCTGCTCGCCGTCGTCGACTGGCGTGCCGTGTTCTGGGTGAGCGTCCCGGTCAGCATCACCGGCACGATCTGGTCGTACCTGAGCCTGCGCGAGACCTCGGCGGGCCGCCCCGGCCGGGTCGACTGGCTCGGCAACATCACCTTCGCGGCCGGTGCCGGCATCCTGCTGGCCGGGATCACCTACGGGATCCAGCCCTACGGCGACAGCGCCACCGGCTGGGGGAACCCGTGGGTGCTGACCGGCCTGATCGGCGGGGTCGCCCTGCTGCTGGCCTTCTGCGTCATCGAGACGCGGGTCGCCGAGCCCATGTTCAATCTGGCGCTCTTCCGGAACCGGGCGTTCACGGCGGGCAACGTGGCCGCCCTGCTGACCTCGATCGCACGCGGCGGCCTGCAGTTCATGCTGATCATCTGGCTGCAGGGCATCTGGCTGCCGCTGCACGGCTACGACTTCGAGGACACCCCGCTGTGGGCCGGCATCTTCATGCTCCCGCTGACGCTGGGCTTCCTGATCGCGGGGCCGGTGTCCGGCTACCTGTCGGACCGGTTCGGCGCCCGGTTCTTCTCCACCGCGGGCCTGGTCGTCGTCACCGCGTCCTTCCTGGGGCTGCTCGCCCTGCCCGTCGACTTCGACTACGGGCTGTTCGCGGCGCTGCTGCTGTTCAACGGCCTCGGCCAGGGCATGTTCTCGGCGCCCAACACCTCCTCGATCATGGGCAGTGTGCCGGCCGAGTACCGGGGCGTGGCCTCGGGCATGCGCTCCACCTTCCAGAACTCCGGTACGGCGCTGTCCATCGGCGTGTTCTTCTCGCTGATGGTGTCCGGGCTCGCCTCCTCGCTTCCGTCCACGCTGAAGAGCGGCCTGATGGCGCACGGCGTACCGGCCGCCTCCGCCGCGCACGCCGCGTCACTGCCGCCGGTGAGCACGCTGTTCGCGACGTTCCTCGGCAACAACCCCATCCAGCACCTGCTCGCCTCGGAGGGCGTCCTGGATCATGTCACCAGCGCCCAGCGGGCCGTCCTGACCGGGCACAGCTTCTTCCCGCGGCTGGTGTCCGGTCCCTTCCACCAGGGCCTCGGCATCGTCTTCGGGGTGGCCGCCGGCATGGCCCTGGTCTCCGCCGTGGCCTCCGCACTGCGCGGCAGCCACCGGCCCGGACCGGACCTCCAGGAGCCGAAGGACCGGCCCGCGGCGCGTACGGCGCAGTCCCGGGACAACGCGCCGTCGTGACAGCAGGCGGGTGCCCCGGCGGCGATCCGCCGGGGCACCCGCTGTCCGCTCACCGGGTCACGGTCACGGATACGAGGTGAGGTTCGCGACGTTGGTCGACGAGTTCGACGGTCCTCCGCTGTTGTTGATGACGTGGGTGATGGTGCCGGTGCCGCCGAGCGAGACCGTGACCATGCTGGTGAACTTGACGTTCGCGTTGGTCGGCGCCTCGATCGCGTGGTCGGCGACGACGCTGGAGTTGGTACTGAAGTAGCAGTAGCTGCCGAGGCCGTACGCCTGGTGGCTGGTGACCGAGTCGGCGACCTTGTAGGCCGCGTAGCCCTTGGTCGAGCCGTTCATCCACGACGACTGGTTCGGCGGGTCGTACGGCATCTCGTTCTGGTAGAAGTACGTCTTGCCGCCGTTGCCGTTCCAGATGGTCTGGTACTTCTGGAAGTGCTCGACGAACAGGCCGTACATGGTCACGTTGTTGCCGTTGACGATCAGTCCGGTGTCGGCGGTGTTCGTGGTCCAGCCCACTCCGCTGCCGTGGTCGGCGCGCCAGATCCACATGTGGTCGCCGATGACGTTGCTGCTGTTGACGACGAGGCTCGTGGTGGCCTTGCCGACGCCCGCGCCGCCGACGCGGAAGTACACGTCGTGCAGCGAGGTCGGGTCGCTCGCGTGCGAGGCCGAGGAGCCGCTGGGGCCGACCTCCACCAGGGTGGAGGAGTTGGTGGTGCCGGCGTCGAAGAGCAGGCCCGCGATGTTGACGCCGTCGACGTCGGCGACCTTCATGGCGGTGATGCCGTTGTCCGGGACGAAGGTGGCGAGGCCGAGGCCCAGGACGACGGTGTCGGCGCGGTTGATCTGCAGCGTCTGGTCGAGGTGGTAGACACCCGGAGTGACCAGCAGGTTCTTGCCCGCCGTCAGGGCCGCGTTGATCTGGGACGCGGTGGCGCCCGGCTTCACGACGTAGAAGCTGTCGAGCGAGAGGGACGTACCGGCCGCGGATCCCGAACTCCAGCTGGTGCCAGAGGTGTTGGAGCGGGTGGACGGGACGAACACCTGGTAGTTGCCGGAGCCGTCGACGTACAGGAACGGCTTCTCACGCGAGGTCGGGCTCTGCGCGACCGTGGTGTCCGGCGGGCTGGGGAAGGTGGTGGACGGCACGCCGGTGCTGCCGACGAAGACCATGTTCCAGTTGGAGCCGGTCCAGCTGCCGAGCTGCGAGTTGCGGGTCAGCCACTGCTGCTGGGTACCGGAGTTGACCTGGCCGTTGATCTGGCTGTCGGCGATCAGGCCGCCGCTGGACCAGCCGCCGTCGTCCAGGGCGAGGTTGCCGCGCAGGTGCACCCGGCGGTAGGCCGAGGCCTGCGAGACCGCCCAGCGGTCGCTGCCGCTCGTCGGGTTGACCGAGAGGTTCTCGGCGCCGCGCCAGAAGTTCTGGGTGGCGTTGCCCTGGAACCAGTCGGCCTCCGCGTGCACGGCGCCGTTGATGGAGACCGCGTCGGGCGACAGGCCGAGGCCGAGGACCTGGGTGTAGAAGCCGACGTTGACGTCCGCGCTGTAGGCGCCGGGCTTGAACATCACGGCGTAGCGCTGGGAGCCGAACTGGTTGGTCTGCTGCTGCGCGAAGATCGAGTCCAGCTTGCTCTGGATGCTCGACGCGGACATCGACGGGTCGAAGACGACCACGTTGGAGCCGAGGTCCGGGTTGCTCGACTGGGTGACCGGGACGACCTGGAACCGCTGGGCCTGCGTGCCGTTGCAGGTGTACTGCACGAACTGCACGCTGTCCGCGGTCGAGGCGGAGGGGTCGTCGAGGCACTTGCCGCTGTTGCGGTTGACGAAGTGGTAGGCGCCGCCGCCGCCGTCCACGGGCAGCCACTGCTGGTTGTTGCCGCCGCCGTAGGTCCACATCTGCACGGCCGCGTTGTCGGCCGTCGAGACGCCGGTGACGTCCAGGACCTCGTTGGCGTTGTTGCCGTTGTTGATGCGGACGTAGCCGTCGCTGGTGGCGGTGAAACTCCACTGCTGGGCGGTGGTGTTGTTGCAGGTGTACTGCTGGACGACGGTGCCGTCGGCGGTGGCGGCCGCCTTGGCGTCGACGCACTTGCCGCTGGCCGCGTTGAGCAGGGTGGTGTTGCCGGTGGGCAGCGTGGCGGCGGACGCGGGCGAGGCGGCGCCCGCCGCGGTGAGCAGGGAGGCGGCGACAACGGCCACCGCTGCGGCGGCCGTTGCTCTGCGGCCCCGGGGAAGGGAAGGCACTGATTCTCCTTGGAGGCGGCTTGCGGTGGGGGTCAGCCGGTGTATCCGGCGAAGACGCGCGTGTAGTCCCAGTTCGACTGGCTCACGCCGGAGCAGCTGTCGGCGGAGCCGCCGGTGCAGGGCCGGTCGCGGTTGGCGGACCAGAAGGTGAGCCGGGCCAGGTGGTGCTGCTGGGCGTAGGCGAGGATGGTGCGGAAGTCGGCCACCGTCACCGTCTCGTTGTTGTCGGTGATGCCGTTCATCGACGAGATGCCCATGTCCCGGTAGGCGGTGTCGTCGCTGTAGCCGTACGCGTTCTTCAGCGCGTTCTTGAGCCCCTCGGCCGCCTGGGTGGTGAGGTTGCCCATGTTCTGGCCGGCGCCGCCGAAGTCGAACGGCATGATGGCCCAGGCGTCGACGGTGAGCCCGGAGGACGCGGCCCGGTTGATCAGGCTGGTGTCCGGGCCGCTCTGGCCGGTGCCGATGGTGATGTACACCTTCAGGCCGGAGTTGTTGGCCTTCACCGTCTTCAGCGCGTCCACGACCCGCTGCTGCACGGTCCCGTTGCTGTAGGCGTCGGCTTCGAGGTCGATGTCGATGGCCTTGAGACCGCCGTAGGCGTTGATGACCTTCTGGTAGGCCGCCGCCAGCTCGCTCGCGCTGGAGCAGGAGCTCTCCAGCTTGTTGCCGCTGTAGCCGCCGAAGGACGGGATGACGTCACCGCCGTTGGCGCGCACGGTGTTGACGGTGCTCTGGTCGACGCCGCCGGTCAGCGCCCGGCTGCCGTCCCACTGCGGGTTGCAGTAGCCGTTGCTGAGGACGAACGCGAGCGTGTAGTACTTCACGCCGGTCGCGTTGGTGATGGTGGTCGGGCTCGGCGGGTCGCCCCAGCCGTTGTAGAGGTAGGGCGCCACGGCCATCGGCGAGGACGGGGTGGTGCCGCCGCCGTCGGCCGCGGGGGCCGTCCACTTCTGGTTGGCGGTGCCCGCGCAGGTCCAGATCTGTATCCGGGTGCCGTTGGCGGAGCTGTTGCCGGTGACGTCCATGCACTTGTTCGCCTGCGGGTTGACGATGTCGTTCGCCGACGACACGGTCCACTGCTGGTTCGCGCCGCCCGAACACGTCCACAGCTGCAGTTTGGCGCCGTCGGCGGTCGAATTGCCGGTCACGTCGAGGCACTTGCCGAGGGCGCGGAGGGTGCCGTCGCTGCCGCGGGTCCACTGCTGGGCGGAGGTCCCGTTGCAGTCGTAGAGCTGTACGGCGGTGCCGTCGGCGGAGTTGGCGCCGGCGACGTCGAGACACTTGCCGGCGAGGCCGGTGACGGTGCCGGTGGCGGCCTGTGCGGGGGATGCGGCGAGCAGGCCTGCGGAGAGCGACAGGGCGGCGAGGGCGACAGCCGCGGGCAGAGGTCTGGCCATTGCGGGGGGTTGGCCTTTCACGCGGGGGTGGCAGCACGGGGTGGGCCCAACGCGTGTGGGGTCACTGGGCGTTGGGCACATCCGTGAGGCTTTGTTTAAGGCGTGAAACTAAAGGTCCGGACCACGGTCGTCAAGTGGGGGAGCGCTCCCCTCCGCCACTCACAGGAAAATGTGACGGCGATGTGAACGCTCCGTCAGGGCGCGGTCACCTCCGCGAACTGGGTGCGGTGCAGTTCGGCGTACCGGCCGTCTGCCAGCAGGAGTTCCTCGTGGGTGCCGCGCTCCACGATTTCTCCCGCTTCGACCACCAGGATCTGGTCGGCGGCCCGGATCGTCGACAGCCGGTGCGCGATCACGACCGCGGTACGTCCCGCCAGCGCCTCGGCCAGGGCCTCCTGGACGGCCGCCTCCGAGGTGTTGTCGAGGTGGGCGGTGGCCTCGTCGAGGATGACCACCCGCTGGCGGGCCAGCAGCAACCGGGCGATGGTCATCCGCTGCCGCTCGCCGCCGGAGAGCCGGTAGCCGCGCTCGCCGACCACCGTGTCCAGGCCGTCGGGCAGCGACCGGACCACCTCGCCGAGCCGGGCGCGGTCCAGGGCGCCCCACAACTCCTCGTCCGTGGCGGCGGGCTGTGCGAGCAGCAGGTTGGCGCGGACGGTGTCGTGGAAGAGGTGGCCGTCCTGGGTGACCATGCCGAGGGCGGCGCGCAGCGAGCCTGCGGTCAGGTCGCGGACGTCGGTGCCGGCGATGCGGACGGCCCCCTCGCCGACGTCGTACAGGCGCGGCAGCAGCTGGGCGATGGTGGACTTGCCCGCGCCGGAGGTGCCGACGAGGGCCACGGTCTGGCCGGGTTCGGCACGGAAGGAGATGCCGTGCAGGACCTCGCTGCCGCCGCGCGAGTCCAGCACCGCGACCTCCTCCAGGGAGGCGAGGGAGACCTGGTCGGCGGCCGGGTAGGCGAAGCGGACGTCCTCGAACTCGACGGCGACCGGGCCCTCGGGGACCTCGCGGGCGTCCGGTTTCTCCTCGATCAGGGGCTTCAGGTCGAGCACTTCGAAGACCCGCTCGAAGCTGACCAGCGCGCTCATCACCTCGACGCGGGCCCCGGCGAGGGAGGTCAGCGGGGCGTAGAGACGGGTCAGGAGGAGGGCGAGGGCGACCACCGCGCCCGGCTGCAGGGTGCCGCGCAGGGCGAACCAGCCGCCGAGGCCGTAGACCAGGGCGAGGGCGAGGGAGGAGACCAGGGTCAGGGCGGTCATGAACACCGACTGGGCAGTGGCGGTGCGCACGCCGATGTCCCGGACCCGGGCGGCGCGCGCGGCGAACTCCGCCGACTCCTCCTCGGGGCGGCCGAAGAGCTTGATCAGGGTGGCGCCGGGCGCGGAGAACCGCTCGGTCATGCGGGTGCCCATCTCCGCGTTGAGCGCGGCGGCCTCCCGCTGCATCCGGGCCATCCGGCCGCCCATCCGGCGGGCGGGCACCACGAACAGCGGCAGCAGCACCAGCGCGAGCAGGGTGATCTGCCAGGACAGGGTGAGCATCACCGCGAGCGTGAGCAGCAGCGTGACCAGGTTGCTGACCACGCCGGAGAGGGTGTTGGCGAAGGCCCGCTGGGCGCCGATCACGTCGTTGTTGAGACGACTGACCAGCGCTCCCGTACGGGTACGCGTGAAGAACGCGACGGGC
The DNA here is from genome assembly GCF_044769305.1 of Streptomyces sp. NPDC090499. NCBI lineage: Bacteria > Bacillati > Actinomycetota > Actinomycetes > Kitasatosporales > Streptomycetaceae > Streptomyces > Streptomyces sp. NPDC090499. The sequence goes on along the minus strand of NZ_JBIVXP010000005.1, from coordinate 318,632 downwards.
ATCCGCTGCACATGATCGAACACAGCCGTGCGCAGGTCGAGGATGAGGCCCTCCCCGAGCGTCGCCGAGAGCCTTCGCCCGAGCACCCCGAGCGCCGCCTCGGCGACCGCGACCAGCGCGATCAGCAGCGACAGGCGTACGACCGCGCCGGTGTCGTGGCCCGACACGATCGCGTCGACGACATGGCCGGCGAGCACCGGGGTGGCGACGGCGAGCAGGGCGGTCAGCACCCCGAGGAGGACGAAACGGACTATGCCGCCCCGGTGCGGGCGGGCGAAGGCGGCGATACGGCGCAGCGTGGCCCGGTCGAACGGGCGCCGCTCCTGCTGGGCGGTCATGACGCTGTGCAGCTGCGTCCAGGCGGTGGTCTCCATACTCATGAGAGAGAACGTAGGACCTCAAGCCTCGTTGAGGTCAATGTCCGCTCGCCGTCCCCCCGTACGAAGGATCCGATGAGCCCTGCGCAGGCCCCGTCCGGCTCCGCGAAGCCGCAGGTGAGTCCCCCGGTGGACCTCCCCCCTCACCCGCTTCCCGGCCGTCATCCGGTGTCTCCTCTTCCGCCACCCGCAGTTGGGGCGGCGCGGAAAACCTCTTCCGGTGTGACAGCGGTAAGAATCCCCGGCTTCCGTGAGAGCCGTCTCCCCCGGCTCGCCCGCCGTGTTCCCTGGCGGCACGTCCTCACGCTCATTCCGCTCGTGCTGGTCGCGGTCATCGCGGTACAGCACTGGCCGGTCCTCGTCGAGGGCTTCGGCCACCTCCGCGACGCCTCCTGGCCGTGGCTCCTCGCGGCCGGCGGTGCCACCTGCCTGACCTGGGTGGCCGCCGCCTTCACCCGGCAGGGCGCGGTGATCCAGCCGCTGCCCCGCTGGCGGCTGCTGGCGACCCAGCTCGCGGCGGGCTCGGCCAACCACCTGCTGCCCACGGGTCTCGGCTCGGGCGCGGTCAACCTGCGCTTCATGACCGTGTGCGGGGTGCCGCTCGCCACCTCCTCCGCCGCGCTCGCCCTCTACCTGCTCGCCGAGTCGATCGCCCGCGTGGGCCTGATGGCCGTGTTCTTCGTGGCCTTCCCCGACGCCCTGCGGCTCGACGGCCTGCTCCCCGACGGGGACGTCGGACCGGTCCTGGCCATTGCCGGCGCCCTGGTCGCCGTGGCGCTGGCCGCGCTGCTCCTGGTCCGGCGGGTGCGCGAGCCGGTGTTCCGTTTCGTGCGCAGCGCCCTGGGCGAGGCCCGCTCGGTGCACACGCGGCCGTCCCGGGCGCTGGCGCTGTGGGGCGGCTCGCTGGCCTTCCCGGCGCTCCAGGCGGCCGGTCTGGTGGCGGTGGGGCGGGCGCTCGGCCTCGACGTGCCGCCCGCGCACATGGCGCTGGCGTACCTGGCGGCCACGGTCGCCGTCGCCCTGATCCCCACGCCGGGCGGCCTGGGTTCGGTGGAGGCGGCGCTGATCGTGGCGCTGGTGGCGGCCGGCGGCCCGGTGGCGGTGGCCACGGCCGTCGTCCTCGCGTACCGGATCATCACCGTGTGGGTGCCGTTGCTGCCGGGAGCCCTGACACTGGGAGCGCTGGTGCGACTGAAGGTCATCTGAGAGCTCGCTGCGGAGGAAACGCATGCCGGTCCGTCTGGAACGCAAAGGTCCCGTCACCACGGTCGTCCTCTCCCGGCCCGAGGTGCGCAACGCGGTCGACGGGCCGACGGCGGCCGAACTGACCGATGCCTTCCGGAAGTTCGAGGCGGACGACGAGGCGCGGGTGGCGGTGCTGTGGGGTGAGGGCGGCACGTTCTGCGCGGGGGCCGACCTCAAGGCGATGGGCGCCGGGCACGGCAACCGGGTGGCACCGGACGGCGACGGCCCGATGGGACCGACCCGGCTGCGCCTCTCCAAGCCCGTGATCGCGGCGATCGCCGGGCACGCCGTGGCCGGGGGCCTGGAGCTGGCCCTGTGGTGCGATCTGCGGGTCGCCGAGGAGGACGCGGTGTTCGGCGTCTTCTGCCGCCGCTGGGGCGTGCCCCTGATCGACGGCGGCACGGTACGGCTCCCCCGGCTCATCGGCACCGGCCGGGCCCTGGACCTGATCCTCACCGGCCGCCCGGTCCCGGCCCCGGAGGCCCACGCGATGGGCCTGGCCAACCGGCTCGTCCCCAGCGGCCGCTCCCGCGCGGCGGCCGAGGAACTGGCCGCCTCGATCGCGGCCTTCCCGCAGGCCTGCCTGCGCAGCGACCGGGCGTCGGTGCTCGACCAGGAGGGGCTGGCCGAGGCGGCGGCCATGGACTCGGAGATCCGGCACGGCATGGCCGTACTGGCGGAGGGCCTCGAAGGCGCGGCGCGGTTCGCGGCCGGGGCGGGTCGGCACGGCTCCTTCACGGGCGGCTGACCAGCCACTCCAGCACCGCCCTGGCCGCCTCGACGCCCTCCCGGGTCGCCGCCCGGACGTCCAGCCCCGGCCGTCGCAGGCCGCCGACGGCGAAGACCCCCGGCCGGCCGGTGTACGGGCCGGGCCCGCCGGGCAGGGCGATCCGGCCCCGGCGGGCGAGTTCGTCCTCGGCGGCGAAGTCCCCGGTGAAGACGGCGGTGTCGCAGGCGAGGACGCCGGTCCGTCCGTCGCGGTGCCGGATCCGCACGCCGGACAGCCGCCCGTGCCCGAGGATCTCGGTGACCGCCGTGCCGGTGAGCAGCGGGACGCGGGAGCGGAGCCGGGCGTCCAGGGCACGGACGGATCCGGCGCGCGGCTGCTCGGTGACCATCGCGACGACCTCGGCGCCCGCCGCCCGTACGGTCCCGGCGGCGACGTACGACACGTCCTCGGCCCCGACCACCACCGCCCGCTCGCCGATCGGCTGCCGGTAGCGGTGCACGGCCTGCAGCAGCTCTCCTCCGGTGTGGATCCCGGCGGGCCGGGTGCCCGGGATCAGCCGGGCCGCGCGCGGGCGTTCGTAGGCGCCGGTGGCGAGGAGAACCGCCCGTGCGGTGACCGTCTCCGGGCCGCGCACGCCGATCGTGGCAAGGCCCAGGCGCTCCGCTTGCCGGGTGCCGACTGCGGCGCCGTCGTGGCCGGCCCAGTCCAGCACGGTCACCCCCGTACGGACCACCGCTCCCGCCCGCGCGGCCGCCTCGACGAGCAGGCGGGCGTACGCCGCTCCGCTCAACGGCCGGGTCCGGGTGCCGAATCCGCCGTGGGCGCAGTAGCGGGGCACTCCCCCGCCCTCCGGTTCCCGTTCCAGTACGTCGACCCGGCCGGCTCCGGCGGCGGCCAGCCGGGCGGCGGCCGCGAGACCGGCGGGACCGGCACCGACGACCACGACGTCGACCTGGCGTTCCGTGGTCACGGTCTGCCCGCCCGCTCGAACAGCGCCCGCACCGTGGCCCCGCAGTGGAAGCCCTGGCAGCGGCCCGCCCCGGCCCGGGTGCGGCGGCGCAGACCCGCCAGGCTGCGCGGCGGGATGTCCCCGGCGAGGGCGTCCCGGATCTCACCGAGGGTGACGTGCTCGCAGTGGCAGACGACGACGTGCGAACCCTGCTGGTACGGACGCGGGAAGGCCGCGCCGAGATTCGGCATGTGCACCGGTTCCAGGTCGACGGGGTCCTTCAGGCCGAGGCCCGAGTCCCTGAGCAGTGCGGTGACATGGGCGGCGATGGCGAGCGAGGCGGTGAGGCCCGTGGAGCGGATGCCGCCGACGGTGACGTACGCCTGGTCGGGGTGGGCGGAGATGCGGTAGTCGTCGTGCTCGGTGGCGGCGCGCAGACCGGCGTAGACGGCGGTGACCTCCTCGTCGAGGAGCGCGGGCAGGATGCGGCGGCCCTGCTCGCGCAGCGCGGCGAGGCCCTGCGCGGTCGACTCGGTGGCGGCCTTGTCGTCCAGGTCCTCGGCGGTGGGGCCGAGCAGGACGTTGCCGTGGACCGTGGGGGCCACCAGGACGCCCTTGCCGAGGGCGGTGGGCACCGGCAGCAGGATGTGCCGGACGAGGTCGCGGGCGAGCTTGTCGTAGACGATGAGCTGGCCCCGGCGCGGGGTGACGGTGAAGGTGCGACGGCCGAGCAGGCGGTCGAGGGTGTCGGCGTGCAGGCCGGCCGCGTTGACGAGGTGGCGGGTGTGGAGGGGGCCGCGGGAGGTGGTGAGGGTGTGCACGCCGTCGCGGCGGCTCGCGTCCGAGACATGGGTGTTGAGGTGGAGGTCGACGCCGCCTCGGACCGCCTGGGTGGCGTAGGCCAGGGTGGTGCTCCACGGGCAGACGACGCTCTCGCCGGGCACGTGCAGGGCGCCCAGGGCACCGGGGCCGAGGCGGGGTTCGCGGGCGTACAGCTCGGCCGCGTCCAACTGGGCGGTGTCGTGGCAGTCGTTGCGTGCGGCCTTGCGTGCGAGGTCCGGCAGGACGGCCAGTTGCTCGCGGTCCCAGGCGACGAGCAGCGCGCCGACCGGCTCCACCGGGATGCCGGACTCGGCGGCGTACCCGGCGAGGAGGCGGGCGCCCTCGCGGACCAGGCGGGACTCCAGGGTGCCGGGGTGGGCGTCGAAACCGGTGTGCAGGATGGCGGTGTTGGCCTTCGAGGTGCCCTGGCCGACGTCGTCCTGGGCCTCGGCCAGGGCGACCCTGAGGTGCGGGTGGCGGGCGAGTTCGCGGGCGATCGCGCTGCCGACGACCCCGGCGCCGACGACCGTCACGTCGTACGGGACGGCCGGCAGGGGTCCCGCGGCGGTGACCGTCACCGGGGCGCTCCCGTGCCGGCTCCGGCCACCGGGCCGTCCAGCAGGGCGGCGACGGCGGCGCGGAAGACCCCGAGGCGTTCCGCGGCCTCGGCGGCGGAGATGCGCGGCTCGTAGACGGCGGAGGGTCTGCCGTCGGGCAGGAAGTCGAGCGGGTCGCTGCCGAGGTGGGCCAGCGCGCCCACGCCGAGGGCGGTGGCGTCGGGCAGCGTGGACACCTCGACGGGGCGTTGCAGCAGGTCGGCCTGGGTCTGCATGAGGAGGGCCGAGCGGGTCAGGCCGCCGTCGACGCGCAGCGCGGTCAGCGGGGCGCCGAGGTCGCTCTCGGCGGCTTCGGCGAGCTCCGTGACCTGCGCGGCGAGGCCCTCGCACAGGGCCCGCACCAGCTGCCCCGGGCCGGTGTCCAGGCCGAGTCCGGTGAGGGAGCCGCGCAGTTCGCCGCGCCACCAGGGGGCGGCGAGCCCGGCCAGCGCGGGGACGAAGGTGACCCCGCCGGCGTCGGGCACGGCGCCGCCCACCCGGTCCAGGTCCGCGGGGCCCGAGATCACCCCTAGGTCGGTGAGCCAGCGCACGGCGGAGGCGGCGGTGTACACCTGGCCGTCCAGGCAGTAGGACGCCTCTCCGGCGAGGCGCCAGGCGACGCAGCCGACCAGTCCGGAGCTGCTGTGCCGGGGTGTGTCGCCGGTGTGCGCGAGCAGGAAGGCCCCGGTGCCGTAGGTGCACTTGGCGCCGCCCGGCCCGGTGATCCGCTGGGCGAGGAGGGCGGCCTGCTGGTCGACGGCGAGCCCGGTGAGCGGAAGTCTGTCCCCGAACTCCTTGGTCGTACCCACGAACTGGGCGTTGTCGACGATCTCGGGGAGGCGTTCGGCGGACAGCCCGTACAGGTCGAGCGCCCGGGAGGACCACCGCACCCGGTCCAGGTCGAGGAGGTGGGTGCGGCTCGCGGTGGCGGCGTCGGTGACGTAGGCGCCGGTGAGCCGGTGGACCAGCCAGGCGTCGGTGGTGGTGACGACTCCCTCGGTGGTGAGGTGGCGGCGGATCCACGCCATCTTGGGCGCGGCGAAGTAGGGGTCGAGCGGCAGGCCGGTGAGGGCGCGTAACTCCTCGGCGTGCTCGGCGAGTCCGGCACAGACGGGTTCGGCCCGGCGGTCCTGCCAGACGATGGCGTCGGTGAGCGGGCGCCCGGTACCGGGGTCCCAGGCGAGGACGGTCTCGCCCTGGTTGGCGAGGCCCAACGCGGTCACCGGTTCGCCGGCCTCGGCGAGCGCCCGGCGGCCGGCCACCAGCACCGACTCGTACAGTTCCACCGGGTCGGCCTCCACCCGGCCGCCGGGCAGGTGGCGGGTCCGTACGGCGACGAATCCGGTGCCGATGACGCCCCGTTCGGGACAGATCACCAGGGCCTTGGTGCCGGACGTGCCCTGGTCGACCGCGAGCACCGGACCTGTCATCGGACCTCCCTGACGATCACTGCGCGACAGCCTGCCGCCGGGCGGCAGGCTGCGTCAACCGAGCGTGGTGTCGTGGCGGGTCGTGAGCTAGGTGCGGACCACCTCCTGATCCTGTTCCGTCGCCGGTCCGGTGCGGGCCCCGGCCGTGTCCCTCCGGTCGAGCCAGGAGAGGACGGGGGCGGTCATCACGGTGGTCACCAGGGCGACGAGCACCAGTGCGGAGAACAGGGCGTCGCTGACGATTCCGGCCGCGAGGCCGACGTTCAGGGCGATGAGCTGCATGAGCCCGCGGGCGTTCATGAGCGCGCCGACGCGGACCGCCACCGCAGGCGGTTCGCCCCTGAGCCGGGCCGCCGCCCAGCAGCCGCCGAACTTGCCGGCCACGGCCAGCACCACGGCCGCCGCGCCGAACGCCAGCACGGCGGGGTCGGCGAACACGTCGAAGCGGGTGTTGAGACCGGAGTAGGTGAAGAACATCGGGACGAAGACCACCTGGGTCACCGACTGGGTGGTCCGCACCAGCCGTTCGGCGGCCTCGCCGCGGGGCATGGCCATGCCGACGCAGAAGGCCCCGAAGACCGCGTACAGGTTGATGACGTCGGTGAACCACGCGGCGCCGAACAGCACCGCGACCGTGCCGAGGAGCCGGGTGTCGTCGCGCAGTCCGGGCCGGTTCACGATCAGGGCCAGCAGCGGGCGCCCCAGGAAGTACAGGACCGCCCCGAACAGCAGCGCACCGCCGACGGCGGTCAGTACCTGCCCCGGGGCGCCGGAGGCGGCGCTGAGGACCGCGGCCAGCAGGATCCAGGCGACGGCGTCGTCGGTGGCGCCCGAGGCGAGGGAGAGGGTGCCGAAGCGGGAGCCGGCCAGCCCGCGTTCGGTGATGATGCGGGCCAGCATCGGGAAGGCCGTGATGGCGAGGGCCACGCCGACGAAGCCCGCCGTGACCCAGACCGGGACGCCGTCGACGTAGATGTCCACGTGTCCGTGGGCCACGAGTGCCAGGCCCGCACCGAGGGCCAGGGGAATCGAGATCCCGGCCGCGGAGACGGCTGCCGCCGTGCCGGCGAGCCCGCGGCCCGCGTGCGCCCGGAACTCGTACCCGGCGTGGAACATCAGGGCCACCAGGCCGATCTGCCCGGCGACGTACAGCACCGGCCTGAGCTCGGCGGGAAAGACCGCGTCGGACGCGCCCGGGGCGACCAGCCCGAACAGGGACGGTCCGAGCAGGACACCGGCGATCATCTCGCCGACCACGGGCGGCTGACCGAACCGGCCGGCGACGGCGACGACCAGCCGGCAGGCCAGCAGGATCACGACGACGGCGGCGAAGAAGCGCGGAGCGAGCTCCATGGGTGTCATGACGTCGCCCCCTCACCGGCTGCCGACGACGGACGGGGACGAACCGCCGGGTGCGGTCGCGAAGTAGGTGCGGCACAGCCCCTGGCGGCGGGCGTCCCAGACCATGTAGGTGCCGAGGACCAGCTGGGTGAGGCTGCGCGGGACGTTCGCCCAGTGGTCGGCGAGCCGCATCGCCGCGAGCCGCAGCCGGGGCGATCCGGTGTCCGAGCGCGGGATCAGGAGGCAGGGACCGCGGCTGGGCAGCGAGCGGGTGTGCTCGGCGGACGACTCCAGCCGGAACCGGCGCAGCACCTCCTCGGCCGCGACCCGCATGGTCAGCACGGCGAAACCACGCGCCGGGCAGGGCCGGTTGGCGGCGATCCCGAACGGGATGGAGGCGGTCGGCCGGGTGTCCCTGGACAGCCAGCGGTCGGGGTCGAAACGCTCGGCCCCGGCCGTGCCCGAGCGCTGGTACTCGGGGTAGTTGAAGAGCAGGACCGAGCCCGGGGGGATGGCGGGACGGCCGTCGCGCGGGATCTCGCCCGTGGTGATCCGGTGCGCCACGCCGAACAGCGGGAAGTGCTGGAGGGTCTCGTCGATGACGCGGTCGAGGTAGCCGGGGCCCGCGGACGCCAGGTTCTCCTGTATCTCCCGGTGGGTGGCGAGGGCGAGCAGCAGGTGGGCCGTCGCCTCCGACATCTGCACCACGGCCGTGTTGAAGAAGGTGCCCTGGAGGTAGTACGCCCGCTCCCGCTCGGTGAGCAGCGCGGGCAGCGGCACCGGCGGCGGGTCGTGGGCGAGCCGCTCGCGCAGGTACGCGGTGAGCCGGGCCCGGCGGTCCAGGTGCCGCAGCCGGGTGCACTTCAGGGCGCTGACCACGTCGTCGGCGTTGCCGCTGATCAGGTCCCGGACCTCGCGCGGGCAGGGGCTGCGGAAGACGACCTCGTAGTAGACCGAGGCCCACACCGGCATCATGAGATCGCGCAGCCGGACCTTGGACAGGCGTTCCCCGCCGCCGAGTTCGTCCAGTACCTGCCGGGTGCAGCGGGCGACCAGCCCGGTCCACTCGGCGCGGGACGGGCCGGCGAGGATCTGCCGGGTGGTGCGGGCCACGTCGTCGTAGCGGGGGCCGGGCTCCAGGTGTTCCTGGTGGACCTCGGGGCCGGGCGAGAGCCAGTACCAGAACAGGTCGGACAGGGCGGCGCCCCGGCTGCGGCCGTCGGCCGCCGGGTGGCCGTACACCTGCTTGAACTCCTCGGCGGGCACGTCGCGGCCGGGTGCGGCGATGCCCTCCTCGCCGTTGACCCGGGCGAAGATGCGCACGCGGAGGGCGACCACCGTGCGCGGCAGCCAGTACGGCAGGCTCGCCGCGACGGCGAGCGCGGCCACGACGGCGGCCCAGCCGGCGGCGCTCATGAGACGGCTCCGCCGAAGTGCCGTCCCGACCAGGCCGGGCGGACGAGATCCGGGGTGAGTTCACCGAGGCCTGCCGCTCCGCACAGGGCGAGCGCGTCCTCGATCTCCTCGCGCAGCAGCTCCAGCAGCCGCCGTACGCCCTTCTCGCCGTCGGCGGCCAGTGCCCACATCACGGGGCGGCCGATGCCCACCGCACGGGCGCCGAGCGCCAGCGCCTTGACCGCGTCGGTGCCCCGTCTGATCCCGCCGTCCAGGAGGACGGGTATCCGTCCGGCGACAGCCGCGACGATCTCGGGCAGGACCTCCAGCGTGGCCGGGACGGTGTCGAGCTGGCGGCCGCCGTGGTTGGACACCAGCAGGCCCGCCACGCCGTGGCGGACGGCGAGCCGGGCGTCCTCGGGGTGCAGGACGCCCTTCAGGAGGACCGGCAGGTCGGTGATCTCGCGGAGCCGGCTGATGTGGTCCCAGGAGAACTCCGGGGACATCTCGATCTGCCGGACGTGCCCGCGCTCGCCGTCGCGGAGGTCGACGAGGTTCTCGCACCGCAGGCCGGCGGGCAGGTCGTGGAAGCCGTTGCGCCGGTTGCGTTCGCTCGCACCGAGCACCGGGGAGTCGACGGTGACGACCAGGGCGGTGCAGCCGGCGTCGACGGCCCGGCGGACCAGGGCCCCGGTGATGCCGGGGTCGGGCTGGAGGTAGAGCTGGAACCAGAGCGGTACGGTCTCGCCGGGTGCGGCGGCGGCGCGGGCCGCGGCCGCGACCTCGCCGACGGCGACGGTCGACGCCATGCTGGCGATCATGATCGCCCCGGCCGCGGCCGCGGCTCGGGCGGTGGCCAACTCGCCCTCGGGGTCGACGAGTCGGTGGAAGGCGGTGGGCGACAGCAGCACCGGCGTCCGGGCCCGCCCGCCGAGGAGCGTGACGTCCAGGTCCGGCACCGCGCGGCCGCGCAGCACACGGGGCAGCAGCCGCAGCCGGGCGTAGGCCTCCTCGTTGGCCCGTACGGTGATCTCGTCGCGGGCGCCGCCGGCGACGAAGTCGGCGTGGACGGGGTCGAGCCGGTCGCGGGCCGCGGTCTCGAAGTCCTTCGCGCTGAACATCACGGCTGCCTCCCCGCCGCGCCGGTCCGCGGTGCGGAGACCGGTTCACGGCTGAAGAAACCGGCGAGCGGGGCGTGGTGGACGTCGGGGTCGTCCCAGTGGTTCTCCAGGTTCTCGGCCATGTGGTGGGTGCCGAGCAGGACGCCGCCGCGGAAGTGGCGGACCACGGGGTGGAGGTACGACGCGTCGAAGGCGTCGTCGACCGAGTTCTGCGCGGTGCGGCGGACCGTGATGTCGAAGGGGTCGACCTTGTCGTGGTCGGGGCCGTACTCCAGTGTGACGGTGAAGTAGTCCCGGTTCCGGGTGAGTTCGCTCATCTGCGCGTAGTCGACGGGGACCTCTTCGTGGTAGCGGGCGGTGCCGTCGTCCGCGGTGACGATCAGGTCGCCGATCACGGCGAACTGCTGCCACAGCGCCGAACTCCGGTTGACGCGCGCCACCACGGCGTCCGCGAGGGCGGCCGGGTCGCCGGCCAGCGGGCGGTGCGGCCAGGGCCGGTCGTGGTGGCGTTCGTCGAGGATGCGGCTCAACGCCCGTACGGCGTACCGGAATCCGTGGATGAAGCCGCCGGTGGACTTCTTGAAGTCGCGCTGCTGCATGAGTGTTCCGGCGAAGTAGAGGCCGGGCACGTTGACGGACTCGTAGGCGGGGGTCAGGGCGGCGAAGCGGTCCTTGATGACGAGTTCGGGCCGGCACTGCTCGTCGAACGGCGAGGCGTCGAAGCGGAAGCCCGTGCAGACGATCACCCGGTCGTAGACCAGCTCCTTCACGACCTCGTCGGCGCGGGAGAAGCTGAACCGCACGCGATATCGGCCGCCGTCCCGCTCGATCGCTTCGACGTTGCCGTCCAGCAGGGCGTTCAGCGACTTGAGCTGGTAGGTGTCGAGGAAGTTGTTGTTGACCGCCCGCAGGTGGCCGACGAAGTGCGTGTTCCAGGCCAGTCTGATCGAGTGCGGTCCCGCCACGTGGATCACGGCGGCCGTCTCGACAAGGTTGTCAGCGGTCTCCAGCGCGGAGTTGCCCTTGCCGAGGATCAGGACCCGCTGGTCGGTGAAGTCGTCGGGGTCGACGGAGACGTCCGGGTACTGCTCCGCCGTCTCGATGCCGGGAACGTCGGGGACGTAGGGCCGGGACACCCCGGTGGCCATGACCAGCCGGCGGGCGCGGTGCTCGGCGCCGTGCTGGTCGGTGACGGTGAACCCGGTGTCGTCGCGGGTGATGCGGACCGCCCGGGTGTCGTAGGCGATGTCCAGTTTGAAGGCCTCGGCGAAGTCGGCGAGATAGCGTACGAGGTCGTCGGCAGCCGGGAAGTAGCGCCTGGAGTAGTGCCTGAACGCCAGGCCGGGGTCGTCGGACAGCAGTGAGTTCCAGTCCATCCGGAGGTTGAGCTCGGGGTCCTCGGTGCCGTTGTGGACCTTGTTGATGGAAATCAGTTTCCGGTGCCGGGGGAACGTACGGAAGAACGTGCCGGGTGTGCCGCCGCTCTCCAGGATGCGGTGGCGGTGCCCGGCGGCCTGGAGGAGCCGGCCGAGCTGGAGTCCGGCGGGACCGGCTCCGACGACGAGATAGTCGAGCTGTTCCTGGTGCACTGTGCCTGCCTTCCGATGGGGGGTGGGGGCCGGAGCAGACGTGCGGGTGAGCCAGCGCAGAAGCCAAGTCCCCCCAGGGGCCCCGGCGCTAGCCGCGCCGCCCACATCGACAGCAAGTCGACAGGTTCCGCACAGCCCTGGCGGGCGGGCTCCGATACGAACCTCCGTGCGGATACGGCAGGATGAGCGGTTGCACAACCGAATGGGAGGTAACCGGTGAACCGAGCGCTCACCGTCGATGACCTGGTCCTGGCCGGAATCGCCCTCGCGGCGGGCCTGTTGCTGGCGTTCCTGTCGCGCGGCATGCTGCGCTGGCTGGCCAGGCACGCGAAGCGGACCCGCTGGAGCGGTGACGACGTCATCGTGGACGCACTGCGCACGGTGGTCCCGTGGGCGGCGCTCGCGGGCGGGGCGGCGTCCGCGGCGGCGGTGCTGCCGCTGACGAGGACGGTCCAGCACCACACGAACCAGTGCCTCCAGGTACTGCTCATCTTCGCGGCGACGGTGTCGGCGGCCCGGGTGATCGCCGGGCTCGTGCAGTCGGTCACCCAGTCCCGCTCCGGGGTGGCCGGTTCGGCCACGATCTTCGTGAACATCACCCGGGTGCTGGTCCTGGCGATCGGCTTCCTGGTGATGCTCCAGACGCTGGGCATCTCCATAGCGCCCCTGCTGACCGCCCTGGGCGTGGGCGGTCTGGCGGTCGCGCTCGCCCTCCAGGACACCCTCGCCAACCTCTTCGCGGGCATCCACATCCTCGCCTCCAAGACCGTCCAGCCGGGTGACTACATCCAGCTGAGCAGCGGCGAGGAGGGTTATGTCGTGGACATCAACTGGCGCCAGACGACCGTCCGCCAGCTCTCCAACAACCTGGTGGTGGTCCCCAACGGCCAGCTGGCCAAGACCAACATGACCAACTACACGCGCCCCGAGCAGCAGTTGACGATCCTGGTGCAGGTCGGTGTGGCCTACGACAGCGACCTGGACCACGTCGAGCGGGTCACGCACGAGGTCATCGCCGAGACCATGACCGAGATCACCGGCGCGGTCCCGGACCACGAACCCGCCATCCGTTTCCACACGTTCGGCGACTCACGGATCGGCTTCACGGTGATCCTCGGCGTCGGCGAGTTCAGCGACCAGTTCCGGATCAAGCACGAGTTCATCAAGCGCCTGCACCGCCGCTACCGCGAGGAGGGCATCCGCATACCGGCGCCGGCCCGCACGGTGGCGCTCCAGCAGGGGGCCGTGGTGATCCCGCACCAGCGCACGGCCGGGGAGGTGCCGGTCACCGACTAGCCCCCTGCTCCCGGCTCAGAGCGTGGCCGAGTTGTCGTGGTGGTGGCCGCCTCGCAGGCTGTGCGGGGTGGCCGGGCCCGGGGTCACCGGGGTGACGGTCCAGTCGGGGTGGCCGGGCATGCGCGGGGTCGTGGTGCCGTAGAGCCAGTCGCGGAGGAAGCCCGAGCGGTCCTGGCCGGTGACCTCGGTGGCCACCGCGATGTAGTCCTCGGTCGAGGCCGAGCGGCGCCGGAAGCGGTCCAGGAAGGTGCGCTCGACGGCGTGGAAGGCGTTCTCGCCGACCAGCTCGCGGAAGGCGTACAGGACCAGGACGCCGCCGAGGTAGCGCTGGCTGTCGAAGAGGTCGACCTCGTTCGGGGCGGCCACCGGGCCGGAGTCGTGGCGCCACTGGTCGCCGCGGGCGTAGGTGTCCTTCATCCGGGCCTCCATGGTGGTCATGCCCAGGGAGTCCGGCCAGCCGCGTTCGTAGCGGTAGAGCAGCCCGTAGAAGTCGGCGTGGCCCTCGTTCAGCCAGAGGTCGGCCCAGGTGGCGGGGGAGACCAGGTTGCCGAAGTAGGAGTGGACCAGCTCGTGCATCATGTGCGAGCCGATCTTCGCCTCCTCCTGGAGCAGGAAGTTCGGCTTGTAGAGGGTGAGGGTCTGGGTCTCCAGGCCCGTGAAGTCGAACGCGTTCGGATCGTCGGAGTTGCAGGGCAGCAGGCCGTACGTCTCGAACGGGAAGGCGGCGCCGAGCCGGTCCTCCAGCCAGGCCACCTGGCCCGGGGTGAGGGCGAGCGCCGGTTCCAGGGCGGCGGCGCGGGCCGCGGGAACGACGTCCCGCAGCGGCAGGCCGTGCGGGCCGGGCCGGTCCCTGACCACGTAGTCGCCGACGGTGATCTGCACGAGTTCGGTGGCGATCGGCGAGCGGGAGCGGTACGAGTACGCGGTCCGGTCGCCCGGCAGGTTCTCGGCGCAGGTGGGCAGGCCGTTCGCGACGCCCCGCAGGCCGCTCGGGACGGTGATGCGGAAGGTGAAGTCGGCCTTGTCCGAGGGGTGGTCGTTGCACGGGAAGACGGTGTGCGCGGAGTTCGGCTGCGGGCAGATCGCGAAGCCGTCCGGGGTGGGCACCCAGGCGGTGTGCGGGAGGGTGCGGCGCGGGTCGGCCGAGTAGGTCACGCACACGGTGACGTCGGCCCGCTCGCGCAGCGGCCGGGCGGGCGTGATCCGCAGCTTCTCGCCGGCCTGCTCGAAGGCGGCGTCCCGGCCGTCGACCCGGACGGCGGCTATGTCGAGGCCCAGGGCGTCCAGGGAGAAGCGGGACAGGTCTTGGGTGATGCGGAGGCACAGGGTCGCGGTGGCGTCGACCAGGCGGGTGGTGGCGTCGTAGGCGAGGTCGAGGTCGTAGGCGTGGACCCGGTAGCCGTCGTTGCCCAGGGCCGGGTAGACGGGGTCGCCGAGGGTCTCAGGGCCCGGGGCGGGCGCGTTGCCCCCGGTCCTCGCGGCGCCCCTTGTCTCCCCCGCGGAGAAGGGACGCGCGAGGGCCGGGGCCCCCGTGGCCAGGACGGCCGCCGTGCCGAGCAGGGCGGCCGCCGGGGCCGTCACTCTGGTGCGATATCTCATGGTCCGCTTTCGCTCGGGCGGCCGGGTGGTCGGTCCGGCCGCCGGTCGATGGTGGCTCGTTCTTCCTGACCACCCTTTTGACCGATCCGGTTGCCCGGCGTATGACAACCGGACAACCGGATCTTCCGAGTCGCGGACCCCTGTCGAGCGCGGGTCGCTCACGAGATATCTTGATGTCGAGCAATGTTGCAGACGTGGAGCGGAGCACCCGGTGACTGACTCGACCATCATCTACACCTACACAGACGAGGCCCCGGCCCTCGCGACGCACTCGTTCCTGCCGGTGATCCAGGCGTACGCCTCGCAGGCCGGTGTCGCCGTGGACACCCGCGACATCTCGCTGGCCGGGCGCATCATCGCCGTCTTCCCGGAGTACCTGGACGAGGGCCAGCGCATCCCGGACGCGCTCGCCGAGCTGGGCGAGCTGGCCAAGACGCCCGAGGCCAACATCGTCAAGCTGCCGAACATCTCGGCGTCGATCCCGCAGCTGAAGGCGGCCGTCGCCGAGCTCCAGGACAAGGGCTACGCGCTGCCGGACTACCCGGACGACCCGAAGACCGACGAGGAGCGCGACATCCGCGCCCGCTACGACAAGGTCAAGGGTTCCGCCGTGAACCCGGTCCTGCGTGAGGGCAACTCGGACCGCCGTGCCCCCGCCTCGGTGAAGAACTACGCCAAGACCCACCCGCACCGCATGGGCGCCTGGACCTCCGAGTCCAAGACCAACGTCACGACCATGGGTGAGAACGACTTCCGCTCCACCGAGAAGTCCGCGGTGATCTCCGAGGCCGGCAAGCTGAAGATCGAGCTGGTCGCCGAGGACGGCACCACCACGGTCCTCAAGGAGTCCGTACCGGTCCTCGCGGGCGAGGTCGTCGACGCCTCCGTGCTGCACGTCGCGCAGCTCAACGACTTCCTGGCCGCGCAGGTCGCGCGCGCCAAGCAGGAGGGCGTCCTGTTCTCCGTGCACCTCAAGGCCACGATGATGAAGGTCTCCGACCCGATCATCTTCGGCCACGTGGTGCGCGTCTTCTTCCCGAAGACGTTCGCGAAGTACGGCGAGACGCTCAAGGCGGCCGGCCTCTCCCCCAACGACGGTCTGGGCGGCATCCTCAAGGGCCTGGAGAACCTGCCCGAGGGCGCCGAGATCAAGGCCTCCTTCGACGCCGAGATCGCCGAGGGCCCGGCCCTCGCGATGGTCGACTCGGACAAGGGCATCACCAACCTGCACGTGCCCTCCGACGTCATCATCGACGCCTCGATGCCGGCCATGATCCGCACCTCCGGCCACATGTGGGGCCCGGACGGCCAGGAGGCCGACACCCTCGCGGTGATCCCGGACTCCTCCTACGCCGGTGTCTACCAGGCCGTGATCGAGGACTGCCGGGCCAACGGCGCCTTCGACCCGTCCACCATGGGCTCGGTCCCGAACGTGGGCCTGATGGCGCAGAAGGCCGAGGAGTACGGCTCCCACGACAAGACCTTCGAGATCGCCACCGCCGGCACGGTCCGCCTGGTCGACGCGGCCGGCAACGTCGTGATCGAGCAGCCGGTCGCCGCCGGTGACATCTTCCGCGCCTGCCAGACCAAGGACGCGCCGATCAAGGACTGGGTGAAGCTGGCCGTCACCCGCGCCCGCGCCACCGGCGACCCGGCCGTCTTCTGGCTGGACGAGGGCCGCGCCCACGACGCGCAGCTGATCGCCAAGGTCGAGCAGTACCTGGCGGAGCACGACACCGAGGGTCTGGACATCCGGATCCTCTCCCCCGTCGAGGCCACCAGGCTGTCGGTCGAGCGCATCCGCCGCGGCGAGAACACCATCTCCGTCACCGGCAACGTGCTCCGTGACTACCTGACCGACCTCTTCCCGATCCTGGAGCTGGGCACCAGCGCCAAGATGCTGTCGGTCGTCCCGCTGATGGCGGGCGGCGGCCTGTTCGAGACGGGCGCCGGCGGTTCCGCGCCCAAGCACGTCCAGCAGCTGGTCAAGGAGAACTACCTGCGCTGGGACTCCCTCGGCGAGTTCTTCGCCCTGGTGCCGTCCTTCGAGCAGTACGCCGACTTCACCGGCAACACCCGCGCCAAGGTGCTCGCCGACACCCTCGACCGGGCCACGGCGACCTTCCTCGACGAGGACAAGTCGCCGACCCGTCGCGTCGGCGGCATCGACAACCGCGGCAGCCACTTCTACCTGTCCCTGTACTGGGCGCAGGAGCTGGCGAAGCAGACCGACGACGCCGAGCTCGCGAAGGCGTTCGCGTCGTTCGCCGAGGCGCTCACCGCGAACGAGCAGCAGATCGTCGACGAGCTGCTCGCCGTCCAGGGTTCCCCGGCCGAAATCGGCGGCTACTACCAGCCCGAGAAGGCCAAGGCGGACGCGGTCATGCGCCCGTCGGCCACCTGGAACGCGGCCCTCGCGGCCCTCTAGGCCCGGCCAGGCCCCTCGGGGCCGCCCCGTCGCAGGCTCCGCCCCGGCAGGCACCCCGCCCGCCGGGGCGGAGCCGTGTCCGGGCCCGGTACTCCCTACGCCTCTCGCCCCGGCCCGGTCCGGTCAGTGGCCGGCGGGGCCGTCCCCGCGGAACGCCCCGGCCACCACGGGGACCAGCTGCCGCTCGATCCGCTCGGCGGGCATCGCGGCCAGCTCGACGCCGATGGGGGCCAGCGCGAGCCAGTTCAGGAGGCCGGCCGCGCATCGTGTCCGGAAGATCAGTTCCTCTTCGCCGACCCCGGGAAGGTTCGCCGTCAGCACCCGGAGGACCTCCCGGCGGCTGTGGTCGAACTTGCCGTGCAGCCGCTCCCAGCCCTCGGGCGGATCGATACCGACGCGTGCCACGGTCCGCATCATGGCCAGCTCCGGTCCACCGGCCGCCAGCGCGCGCATCATCGGCCGGGCGAAGGCCGCCGCCAGGTCCTGGAGTGACGAACCGGGGCCGAGCGGACCGAGTTCCTGGATCTGCGCGTCCAGATACTGCTCCAGCGCGTGCTCTATCGCGGAGTTGCACAGCGCCTTCAGCGACCCGAAGTGGTAACTCACGGCGGCGACGTTGGCCCCGGCGCGCTCCGTGATCTCGCGGAGCGTCACGCCCTCCTGGCCCCGTTGCGCGAGCAGCTCCAGGGCGGCCGTCTGCAGGCCTTCCCGGGTGCGCTGGCCGGCTTCCCGGCGCAGGTCCGTCTTCTCCGCGCGTGTCATGGAATGTACTCAAGCATACGCTTGACTACATTGTCAACACTCACCTCTCCGGCCCTCCGGCCGCCGCACCGGCAATGAATTCAAACAGTAGCTTGACAGCTCATCCACCCGTCCATAACGTTAAGCGAGCGTTTGAATTACTAATGACGCACGGAAGCCGACCTGGAGGAACCAGACATGAAGCTGCTCAGCCGGAAGTCGATCACCGCCGCGACCGCGGTGGCTGTCCTGGGCGGTCTGTCCATCGCCGCCGCGCCGTCACAGGCCGCGAACCCCGTCCACCGGACCACGGCGGCGCACAGCGGTACGGCGGTCCCGGACCTGGCTCCCGGCCAGCTGGCGAAACTGCCGCTGACCAACCGCCACCTGACCAAGCACGAGAGGCAGAACCTCGCGATCGTCCTGCGCGACTACTACGTGGCGGAGGGCAGCCACATAGACGTCCCGACCTTCGTCAACAGCTTCGCCGAGGACGGCGTCTTCAACGACGTGGTCGCCGGCCAGGCCTACCGGGGCGAGGCCCTCGGCACCGTCCTGCCCTACATGAAGGGCCTCTTCTCCGACGTCCACCGCGACCTCAAGCGCATCACCGTGAACGACGACGTGATCAGCATCGAGCTGTCGATCGACGGCACGTTCGACGGGCAGCTCCAGACGCCCGCGGGCGTCGTCAAGGGGAACGGCCACAAGGTCGCCGCGCCGACCGCCGACTTCTGGTACCTGAAGAACGGCAAGGTCGAGAAGTTCGACTGCTTCGTCGGGTACTCCAAGATGTACTCCGACATGGGGGTGGACTTCGACTGGGCCTCCGCGGTCGACAAGCACTGACCCGCTCCCCGGTGGGTGGTGCCCGGCCGTGCCGTGCCGGGCACCACCCACCGCAACGCCGGCCGCCGGTGTGACACCGTGGACCCGTCCTGTACGCCGCCGCGGACAACGCACCCGGAGCCGCCCGTGTCCCAGCCCCCGTACGCCCTGCTGCCCGGCGCCGACGAGTCGCCCGTGATCCTGCATGTGCCGCACTCCGCGCGGGCCGTCCCGGCCGGTGTCCGGGCGGGCATCGTGCTCGACGACGCCGCGCTGGAGAGGGAGCTGGACCACATCACGGACGCGCACACGGCCGAGATCGCGGCGGCCGCGGCCGGACGGGCCGCGGTACCCCCCTGGCGGTTCGTCAACCGGCTGTCGCGGCTGGTGGTGGATCCCGAACGGTTCCCGGACGAGCGGGAGGAGATGCTCGCCGTCGGGATGGGGGCCGTGTACACGCGGACCACGCACCGGGAGGCGCTCCGGAACGAGCCGTACGACCCCGGGCCACTGGTCGAGCGGTACTTCCGGCCGTACGCGCGGGCGATGACGGAGGCCGTCGCCGGGCGGCTGGCCGCGACCGGGCGGGCCGTGGTCATCGACGTGCACTCCTATCCGACCCGGCCGCTGCCCTACGAGCTGCACGGCGCGGGGGCCCGGCCGCCGGTGTGCCTGGGCACGGACGCCTTCCACACACCGGCCGGGCTGACCGAGGCGGCCCGCAAGGCCTTCGCCGATTGCGGGGAGACGGGGCTGGACAGCCCGTTCGCCGGGACCTACGTACCGCTGGAGTTCCACGGGACGGACGCGCGGGTCGCCGCGCTGATGGTGGAGATCCGGCGCGACCTGTACATGACCGAGCCCGGCGGCCCGGCGGACGCGGGAGCGGACCGGCTCGGCGCCGCCCTCGCCGCCCTCGTGGACGCCGCCGGACGCTGACCCTCCGGCTGGAGCACTCCGGCAGGACACGCGGTGAGCGCCGTACGACCGTGGAGGCATGACCACGGAGACCACCGCGCCCACCACGGAGCCGGCCGAACCCGCGGCGGCGGGGCCGCTCCCGCCCGGGTACAGGACCGCGCCGCCGGTGCGGGACTGGCCCGCGCTCGAACTGGCGGGGACGGACTTCGACCCGGTCCTGGCGGCCCTGATGGCGCAGGGGCCGGTGACCCGGATCCGGCTGCCGTACGGCGAGGGCTGGGCGTGGCTCGCGACCCGCTACGAGGACGTCAGGACCGTCACCAACGACCCGCGGTTCAGCCGCGCCGAGGTCACCCGGGGCCAGGTCACCCGCCTGGCCCCGCACTTCAGGCCCCGTCCGGGCTCGCTGGCCTGGGCCGACCAGCCCGACCACAACCGGCTGCGCAAGCCGCTCGCCGGTGCCTTCACGGTCGGGGCGATGAAGCGGCTGCGGCCCCGCGCGCAGGAGATCCTCGACGGGCTGGTGGACGGGGTCCTCCGGGACGGGCCGCCCGCCGATCTCGTCGGGCGGGTGCTGGAGCCGTTCCCGGTCACCGTGGTCAGCGAGGTGATGGGGGTACCCGAGGCGGACCGGGAGCAGGTGCACGCCTGGACCCGGCAGATCATCTCCACCTCGGGCGGGGCCGAGGCCGCCGAGACGGCCAAGCAGGGGCTGTACGGATGGATCACCGAGACGGTGCGCGCGCGGGCCGGCAGCGCGGGCGAGGACGTGTACTCCCTGCTCGGGGCTGCCGTGGCCGGCGGCGTGATCGGCGAGGAGGAGGCCGTGGGACTGGCCGGTCCGCTGCAGATCGGCGGCGAGGCGGTCACCCACAACTGCGGGCAGATGCTGTTCCTGATGCTGACACGGCCGGAGCTGATGGCGCGGATGCGGGAGCGCCCCGCGGAGCGCGGGCCGGTCCTCGACGAACTGCTGCGCTGGATCCCGCACCGCAGCACGGTCGGGCTGGCCCGGATCGCTCTGGAGGACGTCGAACTGAGCGACGGCACCCGGATCCCGGCGGGCGACCCGGTCTACGTCTCCTACCTCGCCGGCAACCGGGACCCGGCCGTCTTCCCCGACCCGGACCGCATCCTGCCGGACCGCGATCCCCGCCCCCACCTCGCCTTCGGCCACGGCACCCACTACTGCACGGGCGCGGTCCTGGCCCGGCTGCAGACCGAACTGCTGGTCGACACCCTCCTCGACCGGCTGCCGGGGCTGCGGCTCGCGGTGCCGGCCGAGGGGGTTCGGTGGCGGCGCAGGACGATGATCCGGGGGCCGCGGACGCTGCCCGCCACCTGGTGACGCCTCACGCCCTCAGCCACTCCGTCACGATCACGTCCCCGCCGGTCCGCAGCCGGAGCGCGAACGGGCCGGTGGGCGGGGTGTCGTGGGCGAAGCGGCCCATGGCGTCGACCGTGAGCGGATGCGCCGCCGCCGGACCGCCGAGCACCTCGATGCGCGCGGACTGCGGGGGCAGCAGCTGGCCGAGCAGCCCGTCCTCGGTGACCTCGACGTCCACGGTCAGTTCGCCCGCCTGGAAGGTCAGCATGCGGGGCGGGTCCTCGACACCTCTGACCGGGATCGCGTCGACCAGGGAGTCGAAGGTCAGCTCGGCGACCCGGGCGTCCAGGTCGTGCAGCAGGTAGGCGTCCATGGCCAGTTGGAGCAGCTCGGCCGGCAGCGGGTCGAGGACGGCGGCCGCGCCGCGCAGCTCCTCCTCCAGGAGGTCCGCGTCGAAACCGGCGTCGTCCGAAGTCCCGTCGAGGGCCTCGTCCGCCGGGAAGTCGTCGTCGCTCACACCGCACCCCTCGCGTCGAGCCGGGCCCGCAGCCGGCGCAGACAGCGCTGGCGCAGCGGGCCGATGCTGCCCACGGCGATGCCCAGCGCGACGGACACCTCGACATAGCTGGGCGGCGGCGAGGCCATCAGGACCCGCAGCAACTGCCTGCAGCGGTCGCCCAGTTCCTCGAACTCCTGCCACAGCAGACGGATCCGCTCCGCCTCGTCCGCCTCGTCCTCCGCGTCGATCAGGGACTGTTCGGGCGTGCGGTCCTCGCTGACCCGGTCCAGGACCTGCGGATCGTCGGTCGGCAGCAGCCGGGTCAGGCCGCGGATCACCTTCAGGCACTCGTTGCGTGCCGTGCTGGCCAGCCAGGAGCCCGCCTTGTCGGGCTCCCGGATGCGGCCCAGGTGCTGGGCGAACCGGAACCACACGGTCTGGTACACCTCGTGCCCGTCGGCGTCGGAGAGCCGGTGCGCACGCACCACGGACCACACCAGTGGGCTCAGCCCCTCCACGAGCGCCTTCCAGGCCGCCGCGTCGCCGTCGACGGCGGCCCGGACCAGCGCGCCGACCTCTGCTCGGTCCACGGTCCCACCCCTCGTGTACGGCAAGTCATGGTACGCCGTGGAGGGGAGTGTTCCGGAACTCAGGCCGTGGCAGCCAGCCGCACGACCGGCACCGGCTGCCAGCCGGCCGGGCGGAGCGCCGGTACGTGGGCCCCGCGCACCTCCGCGTACTCCGTGATGCTCTCCAGGAGTTGAGCGCGCGCCGCGCGCGGGTCGGACTCCTTGAGCGTGGTCATCCGGTCGGCGACGAGGCCGGCCACGATGGGGGTGGCGAACGATGTTCCGCTCCACTGTGCGAACCCTTCGAACATCACTTGGTCCGGTTTGCCCGGGCCGGGCGTCCCGGTGTCGGTCAACACGCCGGTGTGGCGCGGGTACTGGCAGGTGCAGGCGTAGGTGAAGCCGAACCGGCAGGCGTCGTAGGTGGTGTGCTGGTACACGTACGGCACGGGCGCGTCGAAGCCGGCCATGGCTCCGATGAGCTGCTCGCCGGGGGCGTAGACCTTGACCCAGCCGCCGTGGTTGGTGAAGCAGGCGCCGTACTCGCCGTCGCTGCGCAGCGCGCCGACCGAGAGGACGGTGTCCTCGTAGCCGGGCAGGTCGGCGCAGGCGGCGGGCCAGAAGTGGGTGGCGCTGCCGTTGTTGCCCGCGGCGGCGACGAGCAGGGTGGACTGGTCGCGCAGGGCGTCCATGAAGGCCTCGACGGCGAGCAGCCCGTCGGCGCTGCCGTTCGGGGTGCCGGCGGAGAGGCTGATGATGTCGGGCCAGCCGTGCTGGTCGATCGCCTCGAAGAGCCTGGCGCCGAACTCGGACTCCAGGATGGCGCCCGCGTCGTTGAGGGTGTTGGTGACGGTGATGTCGGTGTTGGGGGCGAGGGCGGCGATGAGTCCGGCGATGAACGTGCCGTGGCCGACGTACTGCTGGAGGATGCCGTCGGCGTCGGTCTCGTTGAGCTGCGGGTCGCCCTGGACGCGGGCGAGGAGCGGGTTGGTGCGGTAGTCGTGCACCAGGCCGGTGTCCATCACCAGCACGCTGACGGCGGTGTCCGGGTCGTAACCGCCCTCCACCGGGGCCGGGTTGGGGGCCTGGGTGAGCAGGGCGGGGAGCGGTTCGCAGGGGTTGCAGGAGTTCGCGTTCCCCGTGGTGGACACGATGTGGTTGCGGCTGACCAGGCGGCGGCCGGCCCGGCCCTCCGCCTCCCGCAGGGCGCGCAGCGCGTGGCCGACGGCGGGGTCGGCGGTGCGGTCGCGGTGGGTGGGGTCGCCGACCCGGATGCGGGTGACCCCGGTGCGGTTGGTCTCCGGTCCGGTCCTGCCCACGTGGTCGGCGACAAGGCCGGCGGTGGCGGTGAAGTGGGCGCGCACGGTGTCCTCGACGACCCGGGCCTCCTCGCCGTCGCGGGCGAGGACCACCCCCTTCTCGTACAGGAACTCGGCCGCGTCGTCCGGCCCCATCGCCAGTGGAACGTCCGGCATGGAGCGCTGGATCTGCTCGAACTGCTCATGGAATCGCTGAGGTGCCATGGCCTGTCTCCTCCCCCAGAAACGGCGTTCTTCAGTCAGACTCGCGAGCCCGCCGCTTGATACAGCGTCAAACCTGTGGGGCATGTATGCCCAGGCCACTACCATCCGAGGGGTGAGTGCGGGAAGCGATTCGGTTACGGAACTCCTGCCGATGGTGTTCGCCGCCCCGGGCGAGGCCCTGGCGCGGGCGGAGGGCGTCCTTCGGTCCGATCCGTCGCCGCTGGACGCGTCCGTCGCGCACCAGGTCATCGGCATCTGGCAGCGGGACTTCGGGGACCTGGCCGTGGCCCTCGACCATCTGCGGCAGGCCCGGGACTGGGCGGCGCGCGCGGACTCGGCGGAGCGGGAGGCGGACGTCCTCGGCACCCTCGGGGTCGCCCTGGTGCATGCGGGCCGGACGCGGCAGGGGCTGGCCGTGCTGGACCGCGGGGTGGACCGGGGCAACGGGCACACCCGGGCACGGGTGCTGTACCGGCGGGCGTACGCCGGGTGGGTGCTGGGCCGGCACCGGGAGGCTCTGGAGGACCTGCGGCGGGCGATCCCCGTGCTGCGGCAGGCCGACGACGTCATCTGGACCGCGCGGGCGCTGAGTCTGCGTGCCACGGTGCATCTGGCACTCGGCGCGGTGGACCGGGCGGACGCGGACTTCACGGCGGCGGAGGTCCTGTGGGAGACGACGGGCCAGGAGCACGACAAAGCGGTCGCCGTGGAGAGCCGGGGGCTGGCGGCGTTCCGGGCCGGTGACATCCCGGCGGCGCTGCGGCTGCTGGCGGCGGCCAAGGAGCGGTACGACGAGCTGGGCACGCCCCCGTTCATGCTGTACATCGCGCGCTGCGAAGTGCTGATGGCGGCCGGTCTCGCCCCGGAGGCGCTGGCCGAGGCGGACGCGGCGATCGCGGCCCTGGACCGGATCGGCGGGCAGTCCACCCGCAAGGCCGAACTGCTGCTGACCGCCGCCCGGTCGGCGCTGTCGACCGGGGACGCGCAGACCGCGGTCGCCCGTGCCGCGGTCGCCGTACGGCTCTTCTCCGGGCAGCGGCGGAGCTGGTGGGAGACGCATGCGCGGCTGGTGCTGATCGAGGCGCGGGTGGCGGGCGGGGCGGCGTCGGGGCGGCTGGTGCAGGACACGGCGGCGGTCGCCGACCGGCTGGCGTCCTTCGGTGCGCCGGCCGCGCCGGAGGCCTCGCTGCTCGCCGGGCGGATCGCGCTGGCGCTGGGCTGGACGGCGGACGCGGAGCGGCATCTGGCGGTGGCCGCGCGCAGCCGGCGCGGCGGGCCGCCGCTGGCCCGGATGACCGGCTGGGCGGCACAGGCGCTCCGGGCCCGGGCGGCCGGTTCGGGCCGGGGCGTCCTGGAGGCGTGCCGGCGCGGCCTGGACGTCCTGGACGACCACCGGATGACCCTGGGCGCCTCGGAGCTGCGGGCCCGGGCCACCGCGCAGGGCGCCGAGCTGGCGGCGCTGGCCCAGCAGGCGAGCCTCGCACACGGCGGCCCGCGCCGGCTCCTGGAGTGGAGCGAGCGCTGGCGGGCCACGGTGCTGTCCACTCCCCAGACCCGGCCGCCCGCGGACCCTGCGCTGCTCGCCTCGCTGACCGCGTTCCGGGAGATCGCGTCCCGTGCGGAGGAGGCCCGCCGGGAGCGCCGTCCGGTGCCCGCCCTGGAGCGTGAACAGCGGCGTCTGGAGCGGGAGATCCGCGCCCGTACGCACCACACCCGGGGTGACGCCCCGGGCGGCGGCGACCGTTTCGACCCGGCCCGTCTTCTGGACCGGCTGGGCGACGCCCGGCTGGTCGAACTCGCCGTCCTGGACGGGCGGGTGCATGTCCTGCTGTGCGGTCAGGGCCGGGTGCGGCGCTTCGCGGGCGGCCTGCTGGCAGAGGCGGTCGCCGAGGCCGAGCACGTCCAGGCGGGGCTGCGACGGCTCGCGCACCCGGGTGCGGAGGGACGGCTGCCGGTGGTGGAGGCCGCCGGGAAGCGGCTGGAGGAGCTGCTGCTGGGTGCGGCGGCGGACCACCTCGGCTCGGGGCCGGTGGTGATCGTCCCGCCGGGCGCGCTGCACCGGGTGCCGTGGGCCCTGCTGCCCGCGCTGCGGGAGCGGGTGCTCAGCGTGTCGCCCTCGGCGTCGAGCTGGTTGCGGGCCCGGGAGACCGAGCCGCCGCCGGGCGGCCGCCATGTGCTGGTCCGGGGGCCGGGGCTGGCGACCGGCGGCGCGGAGGTGCCCGAAGTGGCGGGCCGGTACGCGGCGGCGCGGATCCTGGAGCACGACGAGGCCCAGGTCCCGCGGGTCCTGGAGGAGTTGGACGGCGCCGCTCTCGCCCACATCGCGGCGCACGGCACGTTCCGTGCGGACAGCCCGCTCTTCTCCTCGCTGCGGATGGCGGACGGCCCGCTGATCGTGCACGACTTCGAGCGCCTCGCCCGCAGCCCCTACCGGATCATCCTGTCCAGCTGCGACACGGCCCGGCTCGCGACCGTCGGCGCCGACGAACTCCTCGGACTGGTCACGGCGTTGCTGCCGTTGGGCACGGCCGGAGTGGTGGCGAGCAGCGCCCCCGTCAACGATGCGGCCGTGGTTCCGCTGATGCTGGCCCTGCACAAGGGGCTGGGCGCCGGGCTGTCGCTGGCGGAGGCGCTGCGCGACGCCCGGGCCGCCCTGCCGGGCGACGCCCTCCACCAGGCGACGGGGTGGGCGTTCGCCGCGTTCGGGGCGGCCTGAGCCGCTGTGGACGGGCGCTAGGCCGACTGCCGGTCCGGCTGCGCCACCAGCCACGGCAGCGCGGTGCGGTCGTTCGCGCCGAGTCGGGTGTAGGCGCTGTAGAGGTGGTTGCCCACCGTCCGTACGGACAGGGTCAGTTGTTCGGCGATCTGCCGGTTGCTGAGGCCCGCGGCGGCGAGGGTGACGATCTGGCGCTGGCGGGCGGTGAGTTCACCGAGCACCAGGCCGGACAGGGCCGGGGTGCGGGCGCCCTGGCAGCGGCGGGCGAGGACCAGCGCGCGAGTGCGGGACATCCGGGCGGCCCGCGGGTCCCGGTGGGCGCGGACCGCCTGGGCGTGGGCCTCGGCCGCGAACAGCAGCAGACCGCGGGCCGCCAGCGCCTCGGCCGCCCGGTCCAGGGCGGCTCCGTCACCGCGGGCGACCGCGTCCGCGTGCCGGCCGAGCACGCCGTCCAGTCGCGCCGCGGCCGCCGCGGCGCCCTCGGGTTCCCCGAGCCGTACGGCGCCGTAGTGCGCGAGACCCCCGTCCCCGCGCACTACGGCGGCTTCCCCCCGTTCAGCGGCGGCACGGGCGAGTTCGGTACGGCAGGCGGCGTCGCCCGGCGCCGCCCGCAGTCCCTCCCT
Organism: Streptomyces sp. NPDC090499; assembly: GCF_044769305.1. Classification (NCBI taxonomy): domain Bacteria; kingdom Bacillati; phylum Actinomycetota; class Actinomycetes; order Kitasatosporales; family Streptomycetaceae; genus Streptomyces; species Streptomyces sp. NPDC090499. The sequence goes on along the minus strand of NZ_JBIVXP010000005.1, from coordinate 291,967 downwards.
CGCCCACGCCGCCGCCTCTCGCAGCTCCCCCCGAAGCCACGAGTACCGGGCACGCACGGCCGCGTACCCGGGCGGTACGGGCAGGTCTCCCGCCGCCAGCCACTCCCCCACCGGGGCCGGCACCTCCCGTACGTCCAGCTGCTCGATGTGCTCCTGCAGTTGTTCCTGTTCGTCCTTCAGGGCGGGCTCGCACTGCTCGGGGGTGCGGGCCAGCCGGCGGGTCCGCAGCCGGCCTGCCGAGGCGCGCAGCGCAGGGCCGTGCAGGGGGTGGGTGAGGCGGACGGCGCCCCGGTCGTCGACGTGGACGAGGCCGTCGGTCTCCAGCCGTTCGAGAGCGGCCAGGTCGGGGGCGTCGTCGAGGTGGAGCGGCAACGGCTCGGCGAAAGCGAGGCGTCCGAGGGTGTCGCGCTCCCCCGGCCCCCGCCCGTCCAGCAGGGTGGCGATCCGGTCCCGTACGGCCGCGGTGCGGGGCAGCGGACCGCGCCAGGCCCATTCGCCGGTGTCCGGGACCCGGGTCAGCGGGCCGGACTCGCGCAGCGCGCCGAGCAGGTCGCGCAGCAGCCGCAGGTCGCCCCGGCACACCCGGTGCAGGCGGCGCACGGTGAGCGGTTCCAGGCCGCAGTCGGCGAGCAGCGCGGCCGTCTCGTCGTACGGCAGCGGCTCCAGGGCAAGGTGGGTGAGGAGTTCCCCGGTCCACAGCCGGGAGACCGCGCCGGGGACCGGTGCCGTGCCGGCGGCGGCCACCACGAGGCGGGTGCGGCCGTGCGCGGCGAGCTGGTGGACGAGGGCGGCCGAGGCCTCGTCGAGAAGGTGGGCGTCGTCGACGACCAGGAGCCGTACCCCGGACAGGTGCCGGACCGCGCCGGGCAGCGAGACGCGGTCGGAGAGCAGGTGCGCGAACGCGGCGAACGGGAGGGCGCTGGTCTCGGGCGTGCCGGTCACCCGGACGCAGTCGGTGCCCCGTACGGCCTCGGTGATCAGCCGGGTCTTGCCGATGCCGGCCGGACCGGTCACCACGACACCCTGCCGGCCGGCCACCGACGCCCGCCTGACCAGCTCGAGTTCGTCCTCCCGGCCGGTGAACGGCCAGGGCGGTCCGAGGGTGCGGGCATCCCGTTCGTAAGTCGTCACGTGAGTATGAGTCGCGTTACTCAGCTCTGATACAGGGGGACTTGAGTAGCTTCCGACTCAGGCGTGCGGCGGGGTCGAACGGCAGTCTGGGCGCATGACCCGACGCTACTGCTCGCTGCCGCAGCAGTCGGCCCCGGCGTTCGCGCCGGGACTGGCCGCCGAGCGGCTCGGCGCGCTCGTCGGCGGGCGGCGGATGTGGGTCAACGGCACGGTCCTGCACTACTACTTCTTCGACGCCGACACGGACGCCTCGGTGATCCCGGTCCCGGGGACCGGGGAGACCCGCCGGGTGCCGTGGGCGGGTGCGAAGGAGCAGCGGGACGTGGTGCGCGAGTGCTTCCGGGAGTGGCAGGACCTCGGCATCGGGGTGACGTTCGCCGAGGTCTTCGACCGGTGCGAGGCGGAGCTGCGGATCGGCTTCCAGCCGGGGGACGGGTCCTGGTCGGCGGTGGGCCGGGACGCGCTCTCGGTGGGGGCGGGCGAGCGCACCATGAACCTGGGCTGGGACCTGACCGAGCCCGGCGGACGGTGGACCGCGCTGCACGAGATCGGGCACGCGCTCGGGATGCGGCACGAGCACCAGAGCCCGTTCGCGGGCGTCCACTGGGACGACGAGGCGGTCTACGCCGACCTGGCCGGACCGCCGAACCACTGGAGCCGGGAGCGGACCCGCTTCAACATCCTGCGCACGCTGGATCCGTCCGAGGCCAACGGTTCGGTGTGGGACCCGCAGTCGGTGATGCAGTTCCCCTTCGGTCCGGGGCTGGTCCTGGAGCCGGAGCAGTACCACAACGGCCTGTACCCGCCGGGGTCGCTGTCCCCGGCCGACAAGGAGTTCGTGCTCCGCTGGTACCCGCCGGCCGAGCCGTCGGCCGAGCTGGTGCCGTTCCGCTCGGCGCCGCTCAGCCTGGGGCCCGGCGGACAGGCCGACTTCGCCGTGGAGCCGCCGGAGACCCGCGTCTACAGCGTGGGCACCTTCGGGGAGAGCGACTCCGTCGTCGTGGTCTTCGAGGAGCGCGACGGGGAACCGCGCTACCTCGCCGGCCACGACGACGGAGGCACCCCGCACAACACCAGGATCTGCGTCAGGCTCGTCAAGGGCCGCCGCTATGCCGTCCGCGTCCGTCTCCATTCCACGTGGGGGTCGGGGGAGACAGCGGTCATGTGCTGGTGAGAGCACAGCCGCGACGCGGAGGTCGGACCACTGTCCGGCGCCGGGGGAAGCAGCCGCGCGGACGTCACCTTCGGGGGAGGGAGACGTCCGCGCGGCAGCACCGGTGCCCGGGTACCGGGCGAACCTCACGGCCGCGCACCTGGGAACGCGGGGAACTGCGCGACCAGCCACTCTTCTCCCTCTGGTCCACGCCGAGTTCGCGCTGTCAGAGCCGGACCGCCTCCACGGCGCCACCCGGTCGCCCGCGAACGCCCGGCCGCCGGAACCGGGTCCTCGCCGTGGCCTTGTCCTGCCGCCACAGCTGCCGGAACACCTCGTAGCTCTCGGCGTTGCGGTCCCACTGGTCCTCGGGCGTCACGTGGAACAGCTCGCGCTGGGCGGAGCCGTTGCCCTTGCCGATGATGAGGTCGAGGCGGCCCTCCGAGAGGTGGTCGAGGGTCGCGTAGTCCTCGTACGCCCGGACGGGGTCCAGCAGGCTGAGCGTGGTCACCGCGGTGAACAGCCGGATGCGCCGGGTGAGCGCGGCGACATGGCTGAGCACCACGGTCGGCGAGGAGGAGATGAACGGGCGCTCGTGCCGCTTCCCCACCCCGAAGCCGTCGAAGCCCAGTTCCTCGGCGAGCACGGCGTTGTCGAGCACCTCGCGGAACCGGTCGTGGGTGGACTTCTGTCTCCCCGTGACCGGATCCGGGCGGTGCACGATCAGGGTGATCGCCAGGAACTTCACGACGCCACCCGCTCGCCCCGCGGCGAGTCGGGACGGGCGAGGCCCAGGTGGTCGCGCAGGGTGGTGCCCTCGTACTCGGTGCGGAAGACGCCCTGCTCCTGGAGGAGCGGGACGACCCTGTCGGCGAAGGTGTCGAGGCCGCCCGGGGTGATGTGCGGGACCAGGATGAAGCCGTCGGAGACGTCGGCCTGCACGAAGTCGTTGATGGTGCGGGCGACGGTGGCCGGGGAGCCGACGAAGGTCTGCCGGTTGCCGGTGTTGATCACGAGGTCGCGGATGGACCACTTGTTGGCCTCGGCGAGCTCGCGCCACTCGCGGGCGATGGCGAGCGGGTCGCGGTACATCCGGACCTGGGCGCGGCCCCGGGAGATGTGCTCCTCGCCGACCAGCGGGTCCACGTCGGGCAGCGGGCCCTCCGGGTCGTACGACGACAGGTCCCGGTTCCAGACGAACTCCAGGTGCTTGACGGCGGTCGCGCCGCTGACCTGCTGGCGGCGGACCTGGTGGGCGATCTCCTCGGCCTCCGCGTCGGTGTCGCCGAGGACGAAGCTGGCGGCGGGCAGGATCAGCAGGTCCTCGGGGCGGCGGCCGTACTTGGCGAGGCGGGACTTGACGTCCGTGTAGAAGGCCTGGCCGGCGTCGAGGGTGGCGTACCGGCTGAAGATCGCGTCGGCGCCGGAGGCGGCGAACTCGCGGCCCTCGTCGGACTCGCCGGCCTGGAAGACCACCGGGCGGCCCTGCGGGGAGCGCGGCACGTCGAACTGGCCGTGGATGTCGAACTGCGGGCCCTTGTGCACGAAGGAGCCCGCCCTGGCGTCGCTCAGGAAGGTGCCGGTGGCCTGGTCGGCGAGGATCTCGTCGCCGTGCCAGGAGTCGAAGAGCTCGTTCGCGGTGGCGAGGAACTCCTTGGCGCGGGAGTAGCGCTCGTCCTGCGGCAGGAAGCCGCCGCGCCGGAAGTTCTCGCCGGTGAAGGCGTCCCAGGAGGTGACCACGTTCCACGCGGCCCGGCCGCCGGAGAGGTGGTCGAGGCTGGCGAACTGGCGGGCCACCTCGTAGGGCTCGTTGAAGGTGGAGTTGATGGTGCCGGTGAGGCCGAGGTGGTCGGTGACGGCGGCCAGGGCGGCGAGGACGGTGAAGGTGTCGGGGCGTCCGACGACGTCCAGGTCGTATATTTTTCCGCCCTGTTCGCGCAGCCTCAGGCCTTCGGCGAGGAACAGGAAGTCGAACCTGGCGCGTTCGGCGGTCCTCGCGAAGTGCGTGAAGGAGCTGAACTCGATGTGACTGCCGGCGGCCGGGTCGCTCCACACGGTGGTGTTGTTGACGCCGGGGAAGTGGGCGGCCAGGTGGATCTGCTTCAGCGGCTTGCTCATGTCGGTGCGGGGTCCTTCCGGCTCAGGCGGTGGCAGCGGCATAGCGGTTGGCGGGGCGGGCGAGCCCGAGCAGGCCGCGCAGGGTGTCCGCCTCGTAGGCGGTGCGGAAGCGGCCGCGGCGCTGGAGTTCGGGGACCAGTTCCGCGGTGATGCGGGGCAGGTCGTGGCCGAGGACGGCGGGGCGGAGCCGGAAACCGGTGAGGCCCGCGGCGGCGAACTCCTCAAGGAGGTCGGCGAGTTCGGCGGCCGTACCGGTGAAGATCCGTGCGTCGCTGGTGAACTCGCCGCCGTCGAGGGCGTCCAGGCGCTCCTTGCGGGCGACGGCCGCGGACCGGTCGTCGTCGAGGAGGACCACGAGGTCGCCGAAGACGTGCACGGTGTCGCCGGCCCGTCCGGCGGCCTCCTGCTCGACGCGGATCTCGGCGACGACGGCGCGGGCGTCGGCGCCGTCCTGCGGGGTGACGTAGCCGACGTCGGCCTGGCGGGCGATCAGCCGGTAGGGGACGGTCTGGTGGCCGAGGGCGGTGACGAGCGGCTGGCCCTGCGGCGGGCGCGGGGTGATGGAGGGGCCCTTGACGCTGAAGTGCCGGCCCTCGAAGTCGATGTAGTGCAGCTTGTCGCGGTCGATGAAGCGGCCGGTGGCGGCGTCCCGGATCTCGGCGTCGTCCTCCCAGCTGTCCCAGAGCCTGCGTACGGCCTCGACGTGGTCGGCGGCCTCGTCGAAGTGCTCGGTGAGCCGCTGCTGTCCGGCCGGGGACCGCAGTTCCGCGAGGTCGAGCGGCGGGAAGGTGCGGCGGCCGAAGTGGTCCGCCTCGTTCGGGCGGGCGGAGATCTGCACCCGCAGCCCGGCGCGGCCGGTGCTGACGTAGTCCAGGGTGGCGATCGCCTTGGAGATGTGGAACGGCTCGGTGTGGGTGGCGATCACCGTCGGCACCAGGCCGATGTGACGGGACAGGGGCGCGATCCGGGACGCGATCAGGACGGCGTCCAGGCGGCCGCGGACCTGGTCGGTGCGGCCGTCGAGCTCGCCGTGGTGCGAGGACTGCAGGCCGAGGCCGTCCTCGATGGTGACGAAGTCGACGAGGCCGCGCTCGGCCTCGGCGACCAGGTCGGCCCAGTATCCGGCGGTGAACAGCTCGCGGGGGCGGGCGACCGGCTCGCGCCAGGACGCCGGGTGCCAGCCGGTGCCGTCCAGGGCGACGGCGAGGTGCAGGTGTGAAGCGGGAGATGAGGACACAGTGGTGCCTTCCTGAGGGTCCGTACGAGGGCGCGCCGGAGAGGGGGCGCGGCGGGGGACGACTGGTCAGGAACAACAGAGCGCGGCGGCCACGCGCTGGAGGTCGATGTGCGGCCGGGAGTGCAGGACGGTACGGCGGCTGCGGCTGAGGACACGTGTCACGTCCCGTACCTCCCCGCTCTCCCGGTCTGCTCCGCGTACATCTCGGCGTGACTCACAACAGACCGGCGTTCGTGGTTGTTCCCGGGCTGCGCAGCAGCAGGGTGCGGCCGCGCAGCCGCTCGGTGAAGCCGATCGACTCGTAGAGCCGGATCGCGTTCGCGTTGCCCGGGGCCGCGTGCAGGAACGGGGTCTCGCCGCGCTCCCGGATCCCGGCGGCGACCGCGCGGACGAGGCGGGTGGCAAGGCCCCGGCCCCGGTGCTCCGGGTCGGTGCAGACGGCGCTGATCTCCGTCCAGCCGGGCGGCCGCAGCCTCTCCCCCGCCATGGCGATCAGCCGGCCGCGGTGCCGGATGCCGAGATAGGTGCCCATCTCGACGGTCCGGGTGCGGAACGGGCCGGGTTCGGTGCGGGCGACCAGGTCGAGCATCTCGGGCACGTCGTCCGGCCCGAGCCGTACCGCCTCGGGGGCGGGCTCGGCCCGCAGTGCCGTGTCCACGAACTGGACGCCGGTCCCGCCGCCGATCACCTCCCAGCCGGTCGGTGCCGCCTCGACCGGCTTGATCTTCACGGTCGCTCCCGGGCCGACGAGTGTGCGCAGGTCGGCCCAGGCGGCCGGGTCGGTGGGGTCGGCGAGCGCCGCGTAGGTGTAGACGTCGTCGGGGTACCGGGCCGCCCTGCCGAACCGCTCGGCGAGGTGGGCGTGCGGGCCGGTGAGGGCCGACCAGACGGCGTTGTCGAGCGGGGACGTGTCGGGGGCGAGCGGGGCACCGCCTCCGTGGAGGCCGGTCTGGAGGGTCACGGAGGCGCGGTCCTTTCTCGCCTTGCGGTGTTGCTTCCTGACGGGTGGTCAGCTGTTGTCGAGCGGCAGTCCGGGCGGGTTGACCTCGGACTTGGCGACCGCCTCGTTGGAGAGGTTGTAGGCCTTGAGCCACTCGGCGTACTGGCCGTTCTCGATCAGGTGGTTGATGGCGTCCGCAAGGGGCTTGGCGAGGCCGCTGTCCTTCTTGGCGGTGGCCGCGATCAGGCCCTGGAGGCTGCCGCCCGCGCCGGAGTAGGTGCCCGCGGTACGGGTGGCGTTGGGCGTGTTCGCGGTCTGCTTGTTGTGGTAAGCGATGCCGGGGTTGGGGCCGAGGTAGGCGTCGATCTTGCCGCTGGACAGGGCCAGGTAGACGCTGTTGCTGTCCTGGAAGTACTTGACGGTGAGCTTCTTGCCCTCGCTCTCCAGCTTCTTCTTCCACTCCAGGAGGATCTTCTCCTGGTTGGTGCCGGCGCCCACGGAGACGGTCTTGCCGGCGAGGTTCTCGTAGTCGCCGTCGAAGTTCCAGGTGCTCTTCTTCGGCACGGCGAAGGCGAGGTTGTCCTGCCGGTAGGAGGCGAACTCGTACTTCTTCTTGCGCTCCTCGGTGTCGGTGACGTTGGAGAAGGCCACGTCGACCTTGCCGCTGTCGATCCCGACGAACATGTTCTCCCAGGTGGCGTTCTGGATCTCCGGCTTCAGACCGAGAACCGCGGCGACCAGGCGCGCGAGGTCGGGCTCGGAGCCGGTGAGGGTCTTCTGGTCGCTGCCCACGAAGGCCAGCGGCGGGAACCCGGCGGGCAGGGCACCCTCGCCGATGACGAGCTTGCCGCTCTTCCTGACCGAGGCGGGCAGTTCGGCGCTGATGGACTTGACCTCGGAGACCTTGATCGTGGTCTGGGTGGCGGCGCCGTTGGAGACCTGGCCGATGACGACCTCGCCGGTCTTCGCGGCGGAGGTGGTGGTGGCCGCGTCGCTGTCGCCCCCGCAGGCGGCAAGCCCGGTGGCGAGGGAGGCGACGGCGGTGGCCGCGGTGATGCCTCTGAGCAGGCTGCGTCGGGTGAGGAGCGTGGGCATGGCTGTCCTTCGTGAGGTGATGAGAGAGGTGACGGGGCGGGTGAAAGGGGTGGTTCAGAGGACCTTGCTGAGGAAGTCCCTGGTCCGCTCGTGCTGCGGGTTGTCGAGGACCTCGGAGGGCGGGCCCTGCTCGACGATCCGGCCGCCGTCGATGAAGACGACCCGGTCGGCGATCTCGCGGGCGAAGCCGATCTCGTGGGTGACGATGACCAGGGTGGTGCCGCTGGTCGCCAGGTCCTTGATGACGGCGAGGACCTCGCCGACGAGTTCGGGGTCCAGGGCGGAGGTGGGCTCGTCGAAGAGGATCACGCCGGGGCGCAGGGCGAGCGCACGGGCGATGGCGACGCGCTGCTGCTGGCCGCCGGAGAGCTGCCGGGGGTAGGCGCCGATGCGCTCGCCGAGGCCGACCCGTTCCAGGAGTTCCTTGGCCAGCGCCTGGGCCGCGGGCTTGCCGAGCTTCCCGGTGGCGGCGGGGGCGGCGGCCACGTTGTCCAGCACGGTCAGGTGCGGGAAGAGGTTGAAGTTCTGGAAGACGAAGCCGATCCGGCCGCGCTGGGCCAGGATGGCGCGCTCGCTCAGCTCCTTGAGCCGGCCGCTCTGCCGCTTCACCCCGATCGGCTCGCCGTTGATGCTGACGTGGCCGCGCTCGGGCTTCTCCAGGTGGTTGACGACCCTGAGGAGGGTGGACTTGCCGGAGCCGGACGGGCCGATGACGACGGTGACCTCGCCGGGGCGGATGGTCAGGTCGATGCCGTCGAGGACGCGGTGGGCGCCGTACCACTTGTGGACGCCGTGGATCTCCAGGGCGGCGGGGGCCGTCTCCAGGGTGTCGGTGGTGGTCATACCGCGGCCTCCCGGCGGATGCGGGCGCGCAGTTCGGTGAGGCCGGCGCGCAGTTTCTGCAGGGGGGTCGGGGGCAGCGCGCGGGTGGCGCCGCGGGCGTAGTACCGCTCCACGTAGAACTGGATCACGGAGACGACGCTGGTCAGGATCAGGTACCAGACGGTCACCACGAGGAGCAGCGGCACGATGTCGCCGGGGTAGGTGGAGCCCATGCTCTGCGCGGAGCCGAACAGGTCGAGCAGCGAGACGTAGAAGACCAGCGAGGTGCTCTTGATCAGACCGATCAGCTGGTTGACGTAGTTCGGGGTGATCGACCTGAGCGCCTGCGGGAACACGATCTTCCGGAACTGGTAGCCCTTGGGCAGGCCGAGCGCCGCGGCCGCCTCGTGCTGGCCCTGGTCCACGGAGAGGATGCCGCCGCGGACCACCTCGGCCGCGTAGGCGGCCTCGTTGAGGCTGAGGCCGATGACGGCGACGACCATGTCGGTGGCGAGCTTCGACTCGTCGAAGGAGAAGAAGGCGGGCCCGAAGGGGACGCCGATGCTCAACGTCTTGTACAGGGCGCTGAAGTTGTAGAGGAAGAGCAGGACCACGATGAGCGGTATGGACCGCAGCGCCCACACGTAGGTCCAGCTGACCGCCCGCAGCACCGGGCTCCTCGAGAGCCGGGCCAGGGCCAGGAGGATGCCCCCGAGCAGGCCCAGCACCGCGCTGTAGGCGGTGACTTCGAGGGTGATGGCGAGTCCGTCGAGGATGGTCGGCCGCAGGAACCAGTAGCCCCAGCGGTCCCACTGGTAGAAGGGGTTGGTCACCAGTCCGTGCACGAACTGGGCGGCCAGGACCAGGACGACGGCGGTGGCGATCCACCGTCCCGGTCTGCGCAGCTGCTGAACGCGCTGTGCGGCGAGGGGCGGTGACGGTTCGTCGGCGGCGGGTGCCTCGGGGGCGGCGATCGTGGCGCCTGGGGGTTCACTCATGGCGGGCTCCGGCGGAGTCGGACACCCACGTGTCCCGCGGCGGGGGCCGCGCACCGGGCCGTGTTCGGGCACGGCGCGGTGCGCGGAGGCGCGCGGGGCACGGGGCGGGGCGGACGGCGGCACACCGGACGGCCGGTGTCTCGACGGGGACGCTGGGGTGCGAAGCTGCGGGGAACCGGCGGAAAGGCCTGGTCAGACCCGACAGCGGGCACAGCCCGGTGCGGTACACGCGCTACACAGGGCGCTGTTGACACGGAGCAGGTCGACGGCGCGGTCGGCGACGAGCGGGCTCGGGTACGGGCGTACGCAGCCGTCGGCGCGGCGCTGGGCCGTGCTGGAGGCTGCGTACATGTCCGTCACCTGTCACTGTCGTGCCGGCCCCGAGGGGCACTCGCGCTTACCGAATCGTCGCTTGCCGAAACGTCGTCGGTCCGGTCGTCACCTGGGGCACCCCACCGCGGTGCGAGGGTTGCCGGTCAGCAAGCCAGGGCTTGACGCTGACGCTCATGACCGTTCTGGTCCGCAAGTAACGCAGTTGCCCGAACGAATGTCAACGCCTGTCCGACTGGCGAAACGGTTCGGGCCGCTCTCACCTGCGCGGACAGCCGGGTGCGTCCGCCGCGTGGCCCGCCCAGTCCAGGATCTGGACGGCCGCGCCGGCGGCCTCCAGGCCCTGGCAACGGCCGTGGTGGCGGCGGGCGATGCCGTCGAGGTCCAGGTGGGTGCCGAAGGCCGGGTGGGCGGCCAGCCGGCGGGCGTAGGCCCACAGCGCCGGGTGGCCGGCGACGGCGTGCACCGCGGCGGCGTCGAGGTGGTTGCGGTGCACGGTGTCGAGTTGCACCAGCGCCACCCACAACTCGATGTCGGCGGCCGTGAGTTGATCGCCGACCAGGAACTCGGCCCCGGTCAGCCGGCGCTCCAGCTCGGCCAGGGCCGCGAGCAGCACCGCCAGCGCCTGCGGGTCGCCGCCCTCGCGTCCGGCGCGCTGGGCGGCCTGCTCGATGTCCTCGGCGCACAGCCGCTCGACGGCCTCGATCCCGCCCTCGGCACCGCACGGGTAGAGCCGGGCGGCGCCGTCACCGAAGTGCTGGTCGAGGTCGCGCAGGATGTCCCGGCTGTGCGTGCTGACGATACGGCCGGACCAGCCGTCGCTGAACACCGGCGCGAGGGCCGGTCCCGCATAGCGGTGCGCGCTGGCCTCGTACAGCGGGCGCAGCACCGCGTGGCTGCCGTCGGGACAGTCCGGGACGGCGGGCAGGAAGGTGACCGGACAACAGTCGTCCAGGGCCAGCAGGGTGTGCCCGACGGCGATCCGCAGGCCGTCGGGACAGGCCGTGGACAGGTGCAGCCGGTAGCGGCGCGGCACGGCGTAGTGGCCGCTGCGCGCGTCGCGGCCGATGCGGCCCCGGAAGGCGGGGGCGGTGCGGACGGCCGGCAGGGCGGCGAGTGGAGTGATGGACATGCGTCTCCCCGGGGGCGGGCGGGCGCGCGGACGTACGCGCGGCCGAAGCGTTCGTCGGTCGGGTGCTCGGCGGGATTCGGTGCGTCCTGGCGGACGGGCGCCCGGCTCGTACGGCCGGGATCGGGCGCTCAGCCTCTGCGGCCGGTGGCGCCGCACATGCGCAGCAGGTCGAGGTGGCGGCGGGAGGTGAGCAGGGGGGCCGGCCAGGGTGCGGGGCTCTCGCGGCGCTGTCTGCCGGTGAGCATGCGCAGGCGACCCATCTTTCCCTACCTTTTCACTAGGATTCCCATCTGGAGTGTCGATCGGCCTCCGCCCGGCGTCAAGGGGGCGTCCACGCCTGGGACACCCGGCTCCGACTTGCCGTCGGCCGGGCGGGGCGGTGCGCTGGTGGCGGAGGCCGAGTGACAGGAGCCGGTGCCGATGACCGAGCCCCCGGGTCCCGGGCCGGTGCCGGGCGCCGTGCCCGAGACCTTCGCGTTCCGCTGCGGGCGGTGCGGCCATGGCTGGGAGGCCGTCTTCCAGGCGGTGTTCTTCACCGACCCGGTCGCCGATCCGGAGCTGCAGAGCACCCTGGAGTACGTCGACGAGGCAGGCCGGGCCGTGCCGTCGCCGCTCACGGACGCGGTGTGCCCGCGCTGCGGCAGCCGGCGGGTGCGGATCACGCCGGCCTGATCACGACGCTCACCCGAATGGCACGTGCGAGTGGTCGGGGCCCGCGGCCGGTGGTGGCGTGGAGGTCGTACCGACGCCGTCCGGCGTCGTCCGGCGTCGTCCGGCGAAAGGGGCGCACCGGCGCCGTCCGCCGGTGACGTACCGCGTTCCCGAGGAGGCAGTCGCGATGACCCGTCCGTCCCGACCCGCGCGTGTGCTCGCCACGGCCCTGGCGGCGGGGACCCTGCTCGCCACGGCGGCGGCCTGTTCGGACGGCAGCGGCTCCCCCGAGGCCGCGGCCGTGTCGCCCGCCGCCGAGCGCTCCCCGGCCCCGTCGCGCACCCCCGCGCTCACCGGCCCCGGGGCGCAGGCCGCACTGATCACGCCGGCCGACATCGAGGACGACTGGCAGCTGGCCAACGACGCGGCCACCTGGCGCAACCAGATGCTGGTCGGGAAGGTCGACGTCGCCGGCTTCCTCACCGCCAAGTCCGACGCGGCCGACTGCCAGCGGCTGCTGGACAGCCTCTACTCCGACACCCTGCTGGGCCGCGCCACCGGCGCCTCCGGGCTGCGCGGCTTCACCTCGGAGGACTCCCGGCTGCTGTACCAGGTCGGCGACTACGGCCAGGCGGCCGTGGACGCCACCGTCAAGTGGCTGAAGAACCTCCCCACGGAGTGCAACCAGTTCTCGGCCACCGCCTCCGACGGCAGCAAGCGGACCGTCCAGGTCGTCGAGTACAAGGAACCGCCCAAGGCGGGCGACAACCTGGCGGCCCTCACGGTCACCGTCGCGGGCACCTCGAACGGGCAGCCCGCCACGACCACCCTGGACGTCGCGGTGCTGCGCGTCGGCGCCTCCGGGGCCGCGGTCACCAACGGCGGCCTCTCGGGCGCCGACCACGACAGCACCGCCCTGGCCGTGCAGAACGGCGCCAAGCGCCTCCGGGATGTGCTGTCCGGCAAGACCCCGGCACCGCTGCCGAGCCAGTTCGACTAGGCCGGTCGGGCATCGGGGTGGGGCACGGGCACCTCTGCGGGAGTCGATCAACGGGTGCAACTCGTGCCGCCCTGGCCTGCCGTGCGGCCCCCGCCCGTCAGCGGTCCGGGTCGGTCCACACCCCCGGGCGCTCGGCGTCGGGCGCGAGCCGGACGTGGTGGGGTGCGGGGGTCAGGAGCCGGCTGTCGGCAGGAGGCCGAGCTGGAGGAGGCTTTCGGCGGTGGCGGCGACGGAGTCCTCGCTGCTGCGCGGGGTCCAGCCCAGCAGGGTGCGGGCCTTGTCGTTGCTGACGTGGCGGATCTTGCCGAGGTTGGGCAGCAGGCCCTTGAGTGCCGGGTTGGTCTCGGCCGCCTGGCGGACCGCCTCGTCGGGCAGTTCGAGGACGGGTACGCGTGCGGCGGCTTCGCCGAGCCGGGCGCGGACGGCGAGCGCGATCTGGTGCAGGGAGACGGCGTCCCCGGCCGCGGCGATGAACCGCTGCCCGGCGGCCTCGGGTGCGGTCATGGCGCGCAGGTGCAGCTCGGCGGCGTCGCGCACGTCCACGACCGCGAAGTACAGGCGCGGGGTGCCGGGCAGTGCGCCGTGGAACAGGCCCGTGATCATGTTGATCGAGGCGGCATGGTCGGTTCCGACGACCGGGCCGAAGATGCCGACCGGGTTGACGACGGACAACTCCATCGTGCCGCCCCGGTGCTTCATGAAGTCCCACGCGGCCTGCTCGGCCAGGGTCTTGGACTTGATGTAGGCGGGCAGATCGGCGTCCGTGTCGCTCCAGTCCTCCTCGGTGAACGCCCGGTCGGTGGCCGGGCGGCCGTAGCCGACGGCGGCGAAGGAGGAGGTGACCACGGTGCGCTCGACGCCCGCGTCGCGGGCCGCGCGCAGCACCCGCAGCGTGCCCTCGCGGGCCGGGACGATCAGGTCGTCCTCGTGCTCGGGCTCCTCACCCGGGAACGGCGAGGCGGTGTGCAGGACGTAGCGGCAGCCGGCGACGGCCTGCGCCCAGCCGTCGTCACGGGTCAGGTCGGCCTCGACGAAGGTCAGCCGGTCGCCCGCCCGGGCGCCCATGGCGTCCAGGTCCGTGCGGACCTGGGGCTCGCGGGCCAGGGAGCGCACGGTGGTGCGGACCTGGTGGCCCTCGGCCAGGGCCTGGGCGATCACCCGTCCGCCCAGGAAGCCTGAGCCGCCGGTGACCAGGACAGTGTCGGTGCTCATCAGAGGGGTCCTTTCGAGCATTCGAAGAACGGAGGTACGGGGAAATCAGCGGCCGGGCGGTGTGCGGTCCGAGCTGCCGGCGGTCAATGCGGGCAGCAGCAGGGCGTCGACGACTGCGATGAGCTGGGCCGGACCTGCCTCGGTGCCGGTGAAGAGCTTCTCCACGAAGAAGCTGCCGAGCAGGAACATCTCCGCATGCGCCAGCGCCGGATTGTCGGCACGGACGACGCCGCGTTCGACGTACCGGTTCAGGATCGAGCGCAGCTGGTCCAGGTAGGGGGCGAACATCACGTCGCGCAGCGCCTGGGCGAGCTGGGGGTCGGCCATGACCGCCTGCCAGATGCCCAGCGTCGGGGTGCCGTAGGGGTGCGGGGCGGGCATCGACGATGCCAGCTCCACCAGGTCGCCGCGCAGGTCGCCGGTGTCGATCGGGGCCAGCGGCGGGTACTTGCGCGTGACCATGGCGGTCACGACCAGCCTCGGCTTGTTCTCCCACTGCCGGTACAGGGTGGCGGTGCTGGCCTTCGCGCGCCGGGCCACCTCGTCGACGGTGGCCTGCTCGTAGCCGACCTCGGCGACCAGGTCGAAGGCGATGTCGAGGATCTCCCGTTCCCGTTCGGCCGTCAGCCGCCGGCGCCGCGATCCCGGCGCCTGCTTGTCGGTCATGGTCCCCGCCTCCGGTCGTGGGTGGTATGCGCCGCGCACGTAGCGAAAACGCATTTTCGACAGTACGTTTTCGATAACGCGGACGCAACTCGGCCCTGCAACCGCGGCTGGACGGAAAGGTTCCGCCCGGATCGGAGAGAGGCACCACCGTGAGCCGGCAGGCGCCCGCCCGCGAGGGCACCCTGCGGGTGCTGCGCGCGGCCCGCACGGCCGGCGTGCGCCGCGCCGTGCTGACCTCGTCGTTCGGCGCGGCCGGATACGGCCGTCCGGCGAGTGGCCGAGCGTTCGCCGAAGACGACTTGAGCGACCTGTCAGGGCCAGGCGTCACCGCGTGCACGAAGTCCAGGACGCCGGCCGAGAGGGCCGCGTGGGACTTCGTGCGCGAGCGGGATCAGGGGCCGGAGCCGGCGGTGGTCGACCCGGTCGGCGTCTTCGGCCCGGCCCGGGGCTCGCACCTGTCCGGGTCGCTGCAGCTGGTCCAGGCCATGATGACCGGGAGGGTGCCCGGCATCCCCGACCCGCACACCGCCGTGGTCGACGTGCGCGGCGTCGCGGACCTGCACCTGCGCGCCCTGACCGCGCCCGCGGCGGCCGGACACGGGTTCGTCGCCGCGTCCGGCGACGCGGTGCCGTTCGCGCGCATCGCCCGGACGCTGCGCGACCGCCGTGGCGAGGGCGCCCGCCGCGTCCCCGTCAAGCCGGTACAGCCGGCTCAGTGGGGTTTCGGGTCCTCGGAGTTGCGCTGGGTGGTGCCCGGCTCGCCGTTGTCGCGGTGCCAGGCGACGACGAGTTCGTCGCGGGTACCGAAGCGGACCAGGTGCCGGCCGACGACGTCTTCCAGGACGTCGAGGTTCCCGGGGTCCGTCTCCACGGTCAGCAGCAGGGCGCCCTCGGTCGCGGTGAGGGTGCCGGTGCCGTTCTGGAAGACGATGCCGCCGGTGCCCGTCTCCTCGTCCCAGCTGGTCTGCGAGCGGCGGCCGAGGTGCGAGGCGAGCTGCTTGGCGTAGCGGGCGGGGCGGTCGGTGGGGACGCGGGCTTCGGAGCGGGCCATCTGGGACTCCCGGTGGTGCGGGGCGGGCGGGCGGTGACGGGCTCACGCTACGTCGGGGCGGGGGGTCCGGCGCCGTACCCGGGGCCGCAAGCTATGCATGCCGGTCGTGTCACCTGACGCCGTCGAAGCCCGCGCGGACGGCACCCGGCACGGCCGGGCGGGCCCCGCGGGCGTTCGCTCGCGGGGCCCGCCCGGCCTCGTGGGCAGGGGCGTCAGCCGTTCACCGGGCCGCGTGCCGTCCGCGCCGCCTTCGCGAGGTCCAGGTCCGTGGTCTCCGGGGCGAGGAACTGGGAGACCAGGCCGCCGAGCGCGAGCACCCCGGCGCCGACGAGGAGGACGAACTCGACTCCGAACCGGTCGAGGCCCATCGGCAGCAGGAAGGTGCCGACGGCCGCGCCGACCCTGCTCATCGCGGTGGCGAAGCCGACGCCCGTGGCGCGCAGCGAGGTGGGGAACACCTCCAGCGGGTAGACGGCGGTGAGCGCGCTGGAGGCCGCGTTGAGGAAGATGAAGAAGAGGAAGCCGCAGACGATGACGGGCGTCGAGTGCGGCCACACCGCGACCAGCGCGAGACAGGCCGCGGTGATCCAGAACGGCGGGATCAGCAGCCTGCGGCGGCCGATGCGGTCCACGACCAGGCAGCCGGCGGTGACCCCGGCGACCGCGGTGAACGAGTAGACGAGCAGCGCCGCGACCGCGTTGTCGCCCATGTTCAGGGCGTCGAAGACCTGCGTCCAGAACGTGCCGATGGCGAAGTACGGCAGCACCAGGGCCGCCCAGAAGACGCTCGCGAAGACCGTGCTGCGCAGGTGGTCCCTGCTGAACAGCGCCCAGAAGCCGGCCTGTCCGGTCGCGCTCCGCTCGTCGAGTTCCGCGTCGACGTCGATCTCGATGCCGTAGCGCTCGATCAGCGCCTCGGCCTCCTCCCGGCGCCCCTTGCTCAGCAGCCAGCGGGCCGACTCGGGGATGCCGCCCCGGAGGGACACGCACACCACCGCGATGACCGCGCTGCTGGCCAGGGACCAGCGCCAGCCGCCGTCGACGTCCGCGAACAGGGCGCCGACCACGGTGGCCAGCGCGTAGCCGACGTACCAGCTGATCTCCAGGCTGGCCAGCAGCCGGCCGCGGCCCTGCTTCGGGGCGTACTCGGACAGCAGCGGGGCGCCGATGGCGTACTCACCGCCGATCGCGACACCCATCAGCAGCCGGATCAGGAAGAGCTGGAGCCCGTCGGTGACGAAGAACTGGAGGACCGAGCCGACCAGGAAGACCAGCATGTCGGCGAGGAACACCGGGCGGCGGCCGTAGCGGTCGGCGAGGCGGCCGAAGAGCGGGCCGCCGACGAAGATGCCGATCAGCGGGGAGGCGCCGACCAGGCCCTCCATGAGCGTGGAGAGGTGCAGGTCGGCGGTGAGCGCGGTCATCGCCATGCCGATGCCGCCGATGATGTAGCCGTCGATGCCCTCGCCGATCTGGGTGGCGAGCTTCAGCTTCGTCTGCAGGCGGCGGCGTTCGCGGACGCGGTCGGCGGGCACTTCGGGGGTGCCGGGCGGTTGCTGGGTCGCAGGCGTCATTGCCATGAGCGGTCCTCGGGGTGAGCGGGTGAGCGGGCGGGGACGGGCAGAGGTGCGAAGGGGCCGGTCAGAGGGGCCAGTCGAGGGCGATGTACTGCGTCTCCAGGAAGGCCTCGATGCCCTCGCGGCCGCCTTCCCGGCCGAGGCCGGACTGCTTGACGCCGCCGAAGGGCGCGGCGGGGTCGGAGAGCAGGCCGCGGTTGACGCCGACCATGCCGGCCTCCAGGCGTTCGGCGAGGCGCAGGGCGCGGCCGACGTCGCGGGAGTGGACGTACGAGGCCAGGCCGTGGACGGTGGCGTTGGCGCGGGTGACCATCTCGTCCTCGTCGGTGAAGGTGGTGAGCGGCGCGACGGGACCGAAGACCTCCTCGTGCAGGATGCGGGCGTCGTCGGGGACGTCGACGAGGACGGTCGCGGGGTGGAAGTGGCCGGGTCCGTCCGGGACTTCGCCCTGCGCGGCGATCCGGGCGCCGCGTGCCACCGCGTCGTCGACCAGGGAGCGGATCTTGTCCACGGCCGCCTGGTTGATCATCGGGCCGAGGGTGACGCCCTCCGCGAGGCCGGGGCCGACGCGGACGGCGGTCATGGCGGCGCCGAACTTCTCGGCGAACTCGGCGGCGACGCCTGCGTGGACGTAGAACCGGTTGGCGGCGATGCAGACCTCGCCGCCGCCGCGCATCTTGGCGTCCATCGCGCCGCGTACGGCGGCGTCGACGTCGGCGTCCGCGCACACCACGAAGGGGGCGTTGCCGCCCAGCTCCATCGTCACGTTGACGACGTTCGCCGCGGCCTGCGCCAGGAGGAGCCTGCCGGTGGCGGTGGAGCCGGTGAAGGAGAACTTGCGGACCCGTTCGTCGCCGAGCCAGGCGGTGACGACCTCGGGGGCGCGGTCGGTCGGCAGCACGTTCAGCAGGCCATCGGGCAGGCCGGCTTCGGTGAGCAGTGCGGCGACCGCGAGCGCGGTGAGCGGGGTCTCGGGGGCGGGCTTGAGCAGCACCGGGCAGCCGGCCGCGAGCGCGGGGGCGATCTTGCGGGTGGCCATGGCGGCCGGGAAGTTCCAGGGGGTCACGAACGCGGTGACGCCGACGGGGTGCCTGCGTACGACGTGCCGGTAGCCGCCGGCCGGGGCGTCCCCGAAGGAGGAGCCGATCCGGACCGCCTCCTCGGCGAACCAGCGGAAGAACTCGGCCGCGTAGCCCACCTCGGCCGCCGCGTCCCGGTGGGCCTTGCCGTTCTCCAGCACGATGAGCCGGGCGAGGGTGTCGGTGTGCTCGCGCATCAGCTCGAAGGTGCGGTGCAGGATCTCCGAACGGCGCCGGGGCGGGGTCGCCCGCCAGCCGGCCGCGGCCGCCTGTGCCGCCTCGACCGCCGCGCGGGCGTCCTCGGGCCCCGCCGCCGAGACCTCTCTGACCGGATCGCCGGTGGCCGGGTCGTACACGGGGTAGGTCCGTCCGTCGGCGGCCGGGAGCCAGCGGCCGCCGAGGAACACATCGCCTTCCGCGAGCGGCGCCTTGGCCAGGAGGTCGATGCCGGCGAGGTTCATGAGCTGCTCTTTTCTCCGTTCCGGACGAGGCTCGTCCGATGCGCGGTGAATTTACGAGCGCGTCATGAAGCCGACAAGGCAACCCCGGCCGATCGCAACGGGGGTTGCTGTGAGGGCAACTCGCCGATCACGCGGGGAGCCCGCCGCAGGAGAGCCCTCAGGTGAGCCGGGCCCGCGCCTGCGGGGCACGCCGGGGCTCCCAGCCCAGCAGCGACGACACCCTGGCCGCCGCCCGTGCCGTGGTGCGCCCCGCCTCGTCGAGCCGGTCGCCGAGCCGGGCCTTCGGGGCGGAGATGTTGATCGCGGCGACGACCCGGCCCCGGAAGTCCCGGATCGGCGCCGACACCCCGACCAGCTCCTCCTCGAACTCCTCGCTGACCCGCGCGTAGCCCTGCCGCCGGGCGTCCTGGATGAGCGCCCACAGGTCCTGCACCGGTATCTCGCCGGTCGTCCCGAAGCGGACGTACAGCTCGTCCGGGGTCGCGTCGGCGAGCAGCACGCGCCCGGCCGACAGCCGCCAGGCGGGCACCCCGCGCCCCTCCCAACCGTGCACGCGGAAGGAGTGCCCGGAGACGGAGAGCAGGGTGAGGACGTCCCGGTCGCTGAGCACGCACAGGTGGCTGGTCTCCTCCAGGTCGGCGGACAGCGCGTGCATGACCGGCTCGGCCACCCGCACCAGCCGGCTCTCGGAGGTGCGGGCGACCAGGGAGAAGAGCCGCCAGCCGAGGCGGTACTCCAGGGTGTCGGGGTCGCGCTCGACGATGCCCTCGGCGGCCAGCGCCTTCAGGGCCCGGGAGATCTGGGTCTTCTCGCGGCCCACCAGCTGGGCGAGGCGTACGACGCCGAGGCCGCCGGCATCCTGGGCCTCGTCGGAGGCGAGGGCTTCGAGGAGGTCGATGTCGCGGCGCAGGCCGTGGCCGCGGGAGGCCGCGGAGGAGTCGGTCACGGGGTCATCGTAGGCGCGTAAACCGGTGAAGGAACCCCAGGTCAGCGTCGAAGTTGTCAGCAGAGCAACCGGCGTTTCGATTCCCGTCGGCGCCTTGCGAGGGGGTGGCGGCCGACCTAGATTCGCCGCATCGGGCCGGAGGAACCGCACCGAATGCGAGGTTCGTCCTGGCAACAGGTTCCGCATACGAGCCGCACGTGAGGTTCGTCCTTCCGCGCCCGGTGCGTCACGCTTCCCAGGCTCAGGAGATCCGATGCCCACGCCGGTTTCCCCCACCCGTCCGCCCGGCTTCGCGGCGACCGCGCTGATCGGCGAGTCGTTCGTCGGCGACGGCGCGAACGCCGCCCACACCAACATCGTGCTCGGACGCAAGGGCGGCCCCGTCGAGACCGCGTGGGCGACGGCGCTGGCCACGCCGAGCGCCGGGCACGTGCCGTTCCTCACGGTCGTGCGGCCTTCGGTGCCGGTGAAGCCGCTGACCCTGTTCGTGACCAAGGCGGCCGCCGCGGGCGAGCTGCACGAGCGGGCGACCTGGGGTGCCGCCCAGGCCGGCCTCGCGCAGGGGGTCGCGGACGCCGTCGAGGAGGGGCTGGTCCCGGCCGCGGACGCCGACGACCTGCTGATCATCGCCGCGATCTGGGTCAACCCCGCGGTCGACGACCTGGACGCCTCCTTCCGCAACCAGCGCGCCGCCGCGTACGGCGCGGTCCGGGCCGCCGTGACCGGCACGCCGACCGTCGCCGACGTGCTGGCGGCCGCCAAGGAGGGCGCCACGAACCCGTTCTACTCGCCGACCGCCGAGGTGCTCGCCCGATGAAGATCACCGACGTCGTCCTGGACCGGCTCCGGCTGGAGCTGGACCCCCCGTTCCGCGCCGCCTGGGACCCCGAGCCGCGCCGCGTCTTCGACGCGACCATCGTGCGCGTCCACACCGACGAGGGCGTCACCGGCATCGGCTCCGGCGACCTGATGGACGGGTTCGAGACGTACAAGCACCTGTTCGTCGGCGAGGACCCGCTCGACATCACCCGGCACGTGCGGGCGATCGAGACCGCCAACTTCCACGGCGCCCACTACTGGCCGCTGGAGGCCGCGCTCTGGGACGTCATCGGCAAGGTGCACGGCCGCCCGGTTTCGGAGCTCTTCGGCAACGCGGCGAAGAAGCTGCCCGCGTACGCCTCCTCCGGCGAGCTCAAGTCCCCCGAGGAGCGGGTCGAGACCGCGCTGAGGGTGCGCGAGGCCGGTTTCCGCGCCATGAAGATCCGGATCGACCGCAACCGCGTCGACGAGGGCGTCGCGGCGGTCCGGGCGGTGCGCGAGGAACTGGGGCCCGGCTTCGAGATCATGGTCGACCTCAACCAGTCCTGGCGGATGGCCGGTGACACCGCGAACGCCTCCGACCTCGCCAGGACCCGCAAGACCGTCGCCCGCCTCGCCGAACTCGACGTCTTCTGGGTGGAGGAACCGCTGCCGTACGCCGACCTGAACGGCTTCCGGCAGCTGCGGGCCGAGAACCCGGGGGTGCGGATCGCCGCCGGCGAGATGCACCACTCCCCCACCGAGTTGCTGCGCTACCTGGAGGAGGACGCCCTCGACATCTACCAGATGGACGTGGTGCTCGCGATCGGCATGCACCGCGCCCGCACCCTGGCCGAGCTGGCCCAGCTGAAGCACCGTCAGTTCACTCCGCACAGCTGGACCAACGGCATCGGCGTGCTCGCCAACCTGCAGGTCGCGGCGGGCGTCGGCGGCGGCCCGTTCTTCGAGTTCCCCTACGACCCGCCCGGCTGGACCCCCGAGCGCCGCGACTTCATGCTCGCCGAGCCGGTACGGGTGAACGCCGACGGCGATCTGGAGGTCCCGGACCTGCCCGGCCTCGGCGTCGAGCTGGACGAGGACGCGATCGACCGCTGGAGGATCAAGTGACATACCCGATCGACGAGTTGCTGGCACGCTCGTACACAGACTGGCTGGCCGCGGCCGGCAAACTCGCCTTCGAGACGCGCCCGTTCATCGACGGCTCCTTCACCGACGCCACCTCCGGCGACTCCTTCACCAGCGTCTCGCCGCGCGACGGTGCGGTGCTGGCCCAGGTGCAGGCCGCGGGCGCCGAGGACGTCGACCGGGCGGTGCGGTCCGCGCGCGCCGCCTTCGAGGACGGCCGCTGGCGTGACCTCGCCCCGAAGGAGCGCAAGCGGATCCTGCTGCGCTGGGCCGAACTGATCCTCGCCGACGCCGAGGAACTGGGCCCTCCTGGACACCCTGGAGATGGGCAAGCCCATCACCGAGTCGGTGCGGGTCGACGTGGCCAAGGCGGCGGAGACGATCGCCTGGTACGCCGAGACGATCGACAAGACGTACGACGAGGTGGCCCCGACCCCCGGTGACGCGCTGGCGCTGATCACCCGCGAACCCCTCGGTGTCGTCGGCGTGGTCGTGCCCTGGAACTACGCGCTCCTGATCGCCAGTTGGAAGCTGGGCCCGGCGCTCGCCACCGGCAACAGCGTGGTCCTCAAGCCCGCCGAGCAGACCTCGCTCGCCACGCTCCGGCTGGCGGCGCTGGCCACCGAGGCGGGGCTGCCGGACGGCGTGCTCAACGTGGTTCCGGGGCGCGGGGAGGTCGCCGGCCAGGCGCTCGGGCGCCACCCGGAGGTCGACAAGATCGCGTTCACCGGGTCTGCGGAGGTCGCCCGGCTCTTCCAGGTGTACGCGGGCGAGTCCAACGGCAAGCAGGTCGCCGTGGAGGCGGGCGGCAAGTCGCCCCAGCTGGTCCTGGCCGACGCCGACATCGAGGCCGCCGCGTCCGCCGTGGCGTGGGGGATCTTCTACAACACGGGCCAGACCTGCAACGCCGGTTCCCGGGTCGTCGTGCACGCCTCGGTCAAGGACCGACTCCTCGACGCCGTGGGGCGGATCACCGCCGAGACCTTCCGCGTCGGCGACCCGCTCGACCCGGCCACCGTCATGGGACCCGTCGTGGACGAGGCCCAACTCGCCAGGGTCCTCGGCTACATCGAGCGCGGAAAGGCGGACGGGGCCCGGGTGCTGCTGGGCGGCGGGCGCACCCTCACCGGCACCGGCGGCAGCTTCGTCGAGCCGACCGTGCTGGACGGCGTGGCGAACACGTCCGTCGTCGGCCGGGAGGAGATCTTCGGCCCGGTGCTCGCCGTGGTGTCGTACGACGGGGATGTCGAGGACGGCGTACGGCTCGCGAACGAGAGCGACTTCGGGCTGGTCGCGTCCGTCTGGACCCGGGACGTGACGGTCGCCCACCGCACCGCGAGGCGGCTGCGGGCCGGCACGGTCTGGATCAACACCTTCGACGCGAGTGACGTGATCACCCCGTTCGGCGGCTTCAAGGCCACCGGCGCGGGACGCGACAAGTCCCTGCACGCGCTGGACGCGTACACGGCGCTGAAGACCACCTGGATCAACCTGGCCTGAACGGCCCCGTCCCCCTACTTCACTTCACCTAGCGAGGACAACGATGAGGATCGGTTTCATCGGCCTGGGCAACATGGGACGCCACATGGCCCGCCACCTGATCCAGGCGGGACACCGGGTCACCGTGCACGACACCCGGCCCGAGGCCGCCGCCGAACATCTGGCGCTCGGCGCGAGCTGGGCCGGCACCCCTGCCGCGTGCGTGGCCGACGCCGAACTGCTGATCACGATGCTGCCGAACCCGCGCATCGTGGAGGAGGTGCTGCTGCGCGGCGCGGCCGCCGAGGCGCTGCCCGCGGGCGCCCGGTGGATCGACATGTCGACCTCCACCCCGGCCGTCGCGGACCGGATCGCCGCCGACGTCCTGGACCGGCGCGGGGTGCGCCGCCTGGACGCCCCCGTCAGCGGCATGGCGCACGGTGCCGAGGCCGGGCGGCTGCAGATCTTCGTCGGCGGCGCCGCGGACGACTTCCGGGCCTGCCTGCCGGTCCTCGAGGCCATGGGCGACCCCGACAAGGTGCTGCACGTGGGCCCGCTGGGGGCCGGCTACACGGTCAAGCTGATGATCAACCTGCTGTGGTTCACGCACCTGGTCGCCACCTCCGAGGTGCTGGCCATGGGTACGAAGGCGGGCGTCGACCTGGGCGTGCTGCGCACCTCGCTGCTCGCCAGCCCGGCCGCCTCGCACCTCCTGGAGAAGGACCTGCTGTCCGTGCTGGTCGACGGCGACTACGACGACTCGTTCGCCATGGTCCTCGCCTGCAAGGACCTGGGCCTCGCCGTGGACCTGGGCCGCGACCTGGGCGTCGCCACCGAGCTGTCCGCGCTCGTGGAGCAGATCTACCGCCGCTCCAAGGCGGAACACGGCGACCTGGCCGGGGAGATGAGCCCGGTCCGGCTCTACGAGGCCCTGGCCGGGCGGGAGTTCCGGCTGCCGAGTCCGGAGGAGGCCCTGCTGAGCACCCCCGCCTGAGTCGAACCACACACCCTCCACCCGCGTCTCCAGGAGCCGTACGCCATGGGCGAGTCCCTCACCAGCCAGCTGACCGTCGACCCCACCTGCCGTATCGAGTTCGGTCCGGGCCGCCTCTCGTACCTGCCCGACCTGGTCTCCTCCCTCGGCATGAGCCGCGCGTTCGTGGTCACCGACCGCGGGCTGCGGGCCGCCGGCATCGTCGGCCGGGTGCTCAAGGTGCTGGACGCGGCGGGCGTCGAGCACGGGGTGTACGACGGGGTCGGCGCC
This sequence comes from Streptomyces sp. NPDC090499, assembly GCF_044769305.1. Taxonomy (NCBI): domain Bacteria; kingdom Bacillati; phylum Actinomycetota; class Actinomycetes; order Kitasatosporales; family Streptomycetaceae; genus Streptomyces; species Streptomyces sp. NPDC090499. The sequence goes on along the minus strand of NZ_JBIVXP010000005.1, from coordinate 267,681 downwards.
AACCCCTCCACCGGCAACGTCGACGAAGGCGCCGCACGAGCGCGGGAGTTCGGCCCGGCCGTGGTGGTCGCCCTCGGCGGCGGCTCGGTCCTCGACGCGGCCAAGGGCATCTCGCTCCTGGTCGGCAACGCGGACGCGGCGGCGGCCGACGCGGACGCGCTGTGGGAGGCGCTCGACGGGCTGCCGCTGATCGCGGTCCCGACCACCTCGGGCACCGGTGCGGAGACCAACGGCTTCGGGGTCGTCGAGGACACCGGGGCCCGCCGCAAGGTGTACCTCGGCCACCCTTCGGTGAAGCCGCGGATCGCGCTGCTCGACCCGGAGCTGACGCTCGGCCTGCCCGCCCGGATCACGGCGGCCACCGGCATCGACGCCCTCGTGCACGGCATCGAGTCGCTGGCCTCGCGGGGCGCGAACCCGGTGTCGGTGGCGTACGCGACGCAGGCGGTGGCGATGGTCGGCCGCTGGCTGCCCGTCGCCCACGCCGACGGCTCGGACCTGGAGGCACGGGCCGGGCTGATGCTCGGCGCCCACCTGGCGGGCCAGGCCCTGACCATCTCGGGGCTCGGCCTGGTGCACGGCATCGGGCACGCCCTGACCGCCCACACCGGCACCCCGCACGGGGTCGCGCTCGCCGCCGTCCTGGAGGAGGTCCTGGAGTTCAGCGCACCGGCCGCGCAGGAGGCGTACGAGCAGACCGCCCGCGCCCTGCGGCTCGCCCCGCCCGCCGACGGCGACTGGGCGCGCGCCGCGATCGGTGCCGTCCGCGAGATCTCCGGCGCCCTCGGCATCAAGCGGCCCCTGCGCGAGCTGGGCGCCCGCCCGGACCTGCTGCGCCCCGTCGCCGCGGGCGCCCTCGCGGACGCGGTCACCCGCAACGCGCCCCGGCAGCCCACCGAGGAGCAGATCCTGGGGATCCTCGAAGCGGTGTACTAGGCCTGTCCCCGGTGGGTTCCGAAGGGCCCGTCACCGGTGCGCCCCACGTCGGGTCTGCCGACCGGGGCGTACCAGGTCACGCCGTCGGCCACCGCGGGCAGGCGCCCGTTGCGGTCCGCCAGTGGCACGGCGGGCCGGTCGTCGGCGTTCGCGGAGAGCACGAGGCGGGCTGCCGTCCGCCACCGTTCGTAGGTGTCGGGCGCGGCGGTCGCCAGCCGGTGCACGTCGGTCACCCGGAGCCGGCCGCCCAGGCCGCCCGCTCCCGTCGGGCGCAGCCACCGCAGCTCCGCACCGGCCAGCGGCTCCGCCGCCCGGTCCGGCACCACCTGCTCGCAGCGGGCCAGGTCCTCTCCGGCGGCGGTCGCGTACAGGGCCAGTGCGACCAGTACGACGGCCATGTGCGCGTCGAGCGCGTTGCCTCCGGCGGGCGGGTAGAGCCGCTCGTAGACCTCGCCGTCGCTCGGCAGGGCCCAGGCGCACAGCCGCCGCGCCCAGTGCAGGCAGTCGGTCAGCGGCGGGGTGCCGGTCGCGGTCAGGACACGGTCCTCCCAGCGCAGGTGCCCGGGGGCGCCCGGCGACGGCGGGTACAGCGTCCGGTCCTCGGAGATCCGCGGCAGCATGTCGATCCTGACCCTCGCGCCCGGGAACCGGGGCGGAGCACCCTGTGCGCTCAGGTGCAGCAGCTGCCGCACCCCGCACGCGGCCACCTCGGGGTCGGTCCAGACGTGGCCCTCCGCGCACTCCAGGTGCGCCTCGCGTCCGTCGGCCACCAGCGTCAGCCCTGCCGTGCGGCCGCAGCGGGGACAGAACAGCGGCACGTCCAGCACGTCGTCGATCAGATCGCCGTACTTCGCCACGACGATCTCGTCGGCGACCAGCACCCGGACCAGTCCCTGCACGCGTCTCCCTCCGAGCGGACCGACGGTCACTGCCGTCACCGATGGTCACACATCCCCACCGGGCCCGGACCGGCCGCCCGGCTCGGCCGCCCGACTCGGCCGACGGCGGAACCCACCCACGGCTTCCCCTGCCGGGCCGGCGCGATCGGCTCGTGACCGGCCGGCGGACGGGCGCCACCGGCCGGAGCGCGCGGTGGCGTCATCGAGGGCCGTCGAGCAGCACGACGTGGACCAGGTAGGGAAGTACCTCGTTGACGCGGGGGTCCTGGTCCAGGAGCACCGCGACCGGGGTACGGCCCTGGGCGCGCAGCGCGTCGAGGGGCCGGGACCAGTGCACGGGGGCGGACGGTCCGGCTCCGGGCGGCGGGAGTTCCCGGTCCGGGCCGATCGCGGGCAGCGGGCGTGGGCCGCGGCCCGCGGCGGCGGCCAGGGCGCGCGCGGTGGCACGGCGCAGGGCCTCGGCGCGGGTGGCGCCGGTCGCCACGACCGTGTCCGGGCGGGGGTCCAGCCGGATCGCGCAGCCGGGCAGCGAGAGCAGCCCGGACAGGTCGTGGGCGACGGGTTCGCCCGCCGCGTAGAGGGGGCGCGAGGCACCTGTGGCGATCCTGGCGCAGTCGTTGGCGGCACACCGGCCGTCGCACCGGCCCGCGGCGCACAGCCGGGGCACCCGGGTGCCGGGCTCCGCGAGGCGCCGGGCCAGCAGCGCCTCGCAGTGCGCGGTCATGCCGGCCTCCAGGGCGCCCACCCAGGTGAGGCCCGCCGCCACTCCCACCGCGGGGTTTCCGGCCGGGTCGGCCGGCACGGCCAGCCGCTCGGCGGGCACCCGGCGCAGGACGCCGGTGTCCAGGTCGAGCCCCCACGCGGTGGACTGCGGGGGGACCGTGCCGAGGCGGGACCGGCCGGCCAGCTGCCCCGCCAGCGCGGCCAGCAGGGTGTCGAGGTCCTCCTCGCCGCCGGTCCGGGCCCGGTCCCCGGTGACGGCGGGCGGCAGCAGGGCCGCGGCCCGGTCGATCAGTTCCCCGGCGTCCGCCGCCGCCCCGGCCGCCCGGGACACGAAGGCGGCCCGCGCCTCCTCCTCGGTGGGAGGGTGCGTGAACTCCTCGGTAGTCATGCCTGGTCGTTCCTCTCCGGGCTCCCCCGTCGGAGACCCTCGTCGTTCGATGAAACCGGGGAGCGATCTACAGCGGATGGACGCTCGATCCCGCCACCTGTCCGGTACCCGGGTGTCCGCCGCATGTCAGTCGCGGGCGGGGCGGTCGCGGATCTCCAGCGTGCAGCACTTCACGCTGCCGCCGCCCTTGAGCAGTTCGGACAGGTCGAGGCCGACGGGTTCGAAGCCGCGCTCCCGCAGGCGCCGCGCCACCCCGGCGGCCGACTCGGGGAGGATGACGTGGCGGCCGTCGCTGACCGCGTTGAGGCCGAAGTGCTCGGCGTCGGCCTCGTCGACCTGGATCGCGTCCGGGTACAGGCGGCGCAGCACGGCCAGGCTGTGCGGGGCGAAGGCGCCCGGGTAGTACATGATCTCGTCGTGGTCGAGGACGGTCAGGGCCGTGTCGAGGTGGTAGAAGCGCGGGTCGACCAGTTCCAGGCCGACGACCGGGCGGCCGAGGAACTCCTCGGCCTCCGCGTGGCTCTCGGGGGCACTGCGGAAGCCCGTGCCGGCCAGCAGCCGGTCACCGGCGAGCAGGAAGTCGCCCTCGCCCTCGTTGACGTGGACGGGGTCGTGCACCAGGTATCCGCGCTCGCGGAACCACTGTAGGTAGGCCGGTCCCTCGGCGGCCCGCTCCACGTCGCGGAACCGGGCCCCGAGGACCCTGCCGTCCACCACCGTGGCGCCGTTGGCCGCGTACACCATGTCGGGGTAGCCGGGCAGCGGGTCGACGAGCTCGACGTGGTGGCCGAGCCGCCGGTGCAGGGCGAGAAGCTGCTCCCACTGGGTGACGGCGAGTTCGGTGTCCACCGGCTTGCCGGGGTCCATCCAGGGGTTGATCGAGTACGTCACCTCGAAGTGGGTCGGGCGGCACATCAGGTAGTGCCGGGTGCGGGCGGAGCGCTGGGTGCTCGGTTCCATGACGGTCATCAGTCCTTACGACATCCGGGGAAGGTTGCGGAGGGTGCGAAGAGGGCTCGCGAGCAGGACGAGGGCGGCGCACAGCAGCACGCCGGACATGATCCAGATGGTGGGTCTGCTGCCCACGGCGCCGCCCAGCCAGCCGCCGAGCAGGGCGCCGACGGGGATCGCCCCGTAGTTGACGGTCGACGCGCTCGCCCGGACCCGGCCGAGCAGGTGGGAGGGGCAGTAGGTCTGGTAGAAGCCGGCGACGATGACGTTGCCCGCGACCACCCCGCACACCGCGACGCCCCAGGCCAGGGCGCTCACCATGAGCGGCAACTGCCGTCCCGCGAAGGGCAGCAGGAAGATGAAGGGCGCCACGACCAGCATGCACAGCAGCAGTCCGCGTGCGGTGCCGAACCAGCGGGCGACGCGTCCGGCGAGGGCGGCCCCGGCCAGGCCGCCGACGCTCACCACCGCGAACACGGTGCCGACGGCGCCCGGTTGCAGGCCGACGTCCCGGACCAGGAAGACGGTCTGTACGGCCTGGATGCCGTTGAGGGCCAGGTTGGCGAGGGCGCCGAAGCCCGCCAGGGTCCGCAGGTACGGGTCGCGGGCCACGAACCGGACGCCTTCGGCGATCTCCCGCCGCAGCGCCCGGCGTTGCGACGGCTCCGGCGGGTTCTCGCGGACGTCGATCCCGCCGAGGCAGAGCGCGGAGACCAGGTAGGTCGCCGCGTCGAGGAAGACCCCGGTGACCGCGCCGAAGGCCTGGGTGACCAGGCCCGCCACGCCGGGTCCGGCGACGTCCGCCGCCGATTCGGCGCCGTGCAGCTTGGCGTTGGCCTCCAGCATGTCGTCGTCGGCCACGAGCGCGGGCAGCAGCGCGGTGTAGGCGGTGCTGAAGAAGACCTTCGCCGCGCCGGAGAGCAGGGCGACGAGCACGACCTGGGCCAGCGTGAGCACCCCGAGCCAGGCGGCCACGGGAACGCTCCCGAACAGGACCAGCAGCGCCAGGTCGCAGACCAGCATGGTCCTGCGGCGCGGCCAGCGGTCCACCCAGGCTCCGGCCGGGAGCCCGATGAGCAGCCACGGCGTCCAGGCCGCCGCGGTGAGCACGCCCATCATGAACGGGGAGGCGTGCAGCGTGACCACCGCGACCAGGGACAGCGAGACATGGCCGACGGCGGTGCCCAGGCCGCTGGTGGTCTCGCCGAGCCACAGCCTGCGGAAGTTCCGTTCGGACCACAGTCCCAGACGGCCGCGGGCGGGCCGCTCCTTCTCCCGCCCGGGTGCGGCGGGACCGGCGTAGGCGCGGCTCATCGGTGGTCTCCCGGCTGTGCGGAGCGGAGTTTCTTGGCGACCGCTTCCGCGATCAGGGCGATCGGGCCGGGCCGGGTCATCGCGCCGTGCTCGCAGGCGAGCAGGTCGTGTTCGATCAGGCCGGTGACGTACGGCCGCCAGGCGCTCTCGTACGGCCAGTCGGCGGGCTTGTCGAGCGCGGCGCCGATGAACAGGGCGTCTCCGTGGTGGACGCCGGGCTGGTGTGCGGCCAGCAGCCTGTCGTGGTCGGCGAAGACCCGGGGCAGGGTGTCGGCGGCGTCGCCGAGCATGGCCCGCAGGGCGTCCGGTACGCCGTCCTCGACGGGAAGGCCGAGGGAGGTGAGCAGGGCGGCGAGCGGATCGGTCGGCTGCCCGGGGTCCGCGGCGGCGCCGGGGTCGGGGACGGCGGACGGCGGGTAGCCGTCCAGCAGGATCAGGGCACCGGTGTCCTCGCCGGCCGCCTGGAGCCGTACGGCCATCTCGTGGGCGACGACGGCGCCGAAGGACCAGCCGAGCAGGTGGTAGGGGCCGTTGGGCTGGACGGTCCGGATGTGCCGCAGGTAGGTCGCGGCCAGCTCGCCGACGCTGTCGGGGGTGGCGCCGCCCTGGAGGCCGGGGGCCTGCAGGCCGTACACCGGGTGGGCGGCGTCGAGGTGGCGCAGCAGGCCGGAGTAGACCCAGCTGATGCCGGCTCCGGGGTGCACGCAGAACAGCGGGGTCGCGGTGCCGCCGGTCCGCAGCGGCAGCAGGATCCCGAGGGAGTCCTGCGGGCCGCGCTCGGTGTCGAGGTGGCGGGTGAGACCGGCCGGGGTGGGGTGTTCGAACAGGGCGCGGATGCCGATGTCCTCGCCCAGGACGGCGCGGATCCGGCTCAGCAGCCGGGTCGCCAGCAGCGAGTGGCCGCCCAGGGCGAAGAAGTCGTCGTCCGCCGAGACCGACTCCAGGCCCAGCACCTCGGTGAACAGACCGCACAGGGTCTCCTCGCGCGGGCTCGCCGGCGCCCGCCCGGCAGCCGTGCCCGCGAAGCGCGGCGCGGGCAGTGCCGCGCGGTCGAGCTTGCCGTTGACGTTCAGGGGCAGCGTGTCCAGCACCGTCACGACCGCCGGGACCATGTACCCGGGCAGCAGGCCCGCCGCGAACTCCCGTACTGCGGTGCCGTCCGCCGCTCCGGTCACGTAGCCGGCCAGTCTCCCCTCGTGGGCGACGACCACGGCCTGCGTCACTCCGGGGCAGCGGGCCAGCACGGCCTCCACCTCGCCGAGTTCGATGCGGAAGCCGCGGATCTTGACCTGGTGGTCGGTGCGTCCCAGGTACTCCACCGCCCCGTCCGGGCGGCGGCGCACCAGGTCGCCGGTGCGGTACATCCGCTCGCCCGCCGCGAACGGGTCGGCCACGAACCGCTCGGCGCTCAGGCCGGGTCGGTTCAGGTAGCCGCGTGCGATGCCCGCGCCGGCCAGGTACAGCTCGCCGGCCACACCGACCGGGACCGGGCGCAGGTTCTCGTCCAGCACATGGGCCCGGGTGTTCGTCAACGGCTCGCCGATCAGCGGGGTTTCGTGCTCGGCCAGCCGGGCGTGGAGGGCGTCGACGCTGTACTCGGTCGGGCCGTAGAGGTTGTGGCCGGTCACACCGGGCGTTGCGCGCACGGCGGTCCACAGGGCCGGGCCCGCCGCCTCGCCGCCGAGCATCAGGACCGGCAGCCGCCGTCGCTCCAGCAGCCCTTCCTCCAGGAGCTGTTCGGCGTAGGTCGGGGTGACGTCCAGCGCGTCGATGCCGGCTTCCGCGACGTAGCGGACCACGGCGGCGGCGTCGCGGCGGCAGTCGTCGTCGAGCAGGTGCAGCTCGTGCCCGGCCACCATCCAGAGAATTCCCTCCCAGGAGGTGTCGAAGGACAGGGAGGCGGTGAGCGCGAACCTGAACCGCCGTCCCGGGTGGGCGTGTTCGGCCTCCGCGATGGTGGTGGCCCGGTGGAACGCGTACAGGTTGGCGACGCCCCGGTGCTCGATCACCACGCCCTTGGGCCGGCCGGTCGAGCCGGAGGTGTAGATGAGGTAGGCGGCGTTGCGGGCGCCGGCCCGGGGCGCGGGCCGGGCGGGGTGGGCGGGTACGGAGCCGTCCTCCTCCAGTGCCAGCCGGGGCACGCCGTCCAGGATCTCCGGGAGGGGCCAGGGGGCGTGGGTCAGGGCGAGCAGCGGGGCGGTGTCGCGGAGCATGTGGGTGAGGCGGTCGGCCGGGTAGTCGGCGTCCAGCGGCAGGTAGGCGCCGCCGGCCCGAAGCACGGCCAGGATCGCGACGACCGAGTCGGCCGAGCGGTCCAGGGCGAGGGCGACGACCTGTTCGGGGCCGACGCCGGCGGCGGTCAGCCGGTGGGCCAGCGCGTCGGCGCGGGCGTCCAGTTCGCGGTAGGTCAGCGAGGTGTCACCGCTGACCAGGGCCACGGCGTCGGGGGTCCTGGCGGCCTGCGTGGCGAAGATCTCGGGCAGCAGGGCCGGTGCTTCGGGGAGCGCGGTGTCGTTCCAACGCGCCAGCGCCGTACGGTCGTCGGACGTCAGGAGGTCCAGGCTGCCGACGGGCCGGCCGGGGTCGTCGGCGACCTGGGTCAGCACGGCGGTGAGGGCGGTGGTGAGCCGCTCGGCGGTGTCCCGGTCGAACAGGTCGGTGGCGTACTCCAGCGCACCGCCCAGTCCGGTCGTGGTGCCGTCGGGTCCGTGGCGTTCGGAGACGTTGAGGCACAGGTCGAACGGGGAGGCCGTGAAGTCGGTGGTCACGTGCTCGGCGTGCACGCCGGGGAACGTGATGTCCGCCTCGGTGGTGTTGTCGTAGGCCAGCATCACCTGGAACAGCGGGTTGCGGGCCGCGGAGCGGACCGGGTTGAGCTCCTCCACCAGGCGTTCGAAGGGCACGTCCTGGTGGGCGTAGGCGGCGAGGCCGGCGGTGCGGACACGGTTCAGCAGGTCGGTGAAGCTCGGGCGGCCCGACAGGTCGGTGCGGAGCACGAGGGTGTTGACGAAGAAGCCGACCAGGTCGTCCAGGGCGCCGTCCGCCCGGCCGGCCACGGGGGTGCCGACGGGGATGTCGTCCCCGGCGCCGAAGCGGTGCAGGAGGGTGGCGAACGCGGCCTGCAGGACCATGAACAGGGTGGCGCCGTGGGTGCGGGCCAGGTCGGTGAGCCGGGCGTGCAGGGCGGGGCCGAGCTCGAAGCGGACGGTGTCGCCGCGGTGGCCGGGCACCGCCGGGCGGGGCCGGTCGGCGGGCAGGCTGAGTTCGTCGGGCAGTCCGGCGAGGGCGGTCCTCCAGTGGGCGAGCTGCCGGGTCAGGAGGCTGTCGGGGTCCTGGTCGGTGCCGAGCAGGTCGCGCTGCCAGAGCGCGTAGTCGGCGTACTGCACCGGCAGCGGCCGCCAGTTCGGTGCGGCGCCGGCGCGGCGGGCCCGGTAGGCGGCGGTGAGGTCGTCGAAGAGCGGGCGCAGGGAGGCGCCGTCGGCGGCGATGTGGTGCAGGACCAGGACGAGGATCTGTTCGCCGGGTCCGGCCGGGATCAGGTGGGCGTGCACGGGGATGTCGGTGGCGAGGTCGAAGACGTGGCCCGCGGCGGCGGCGACGGGGATGTCCGCGACGGTCAGCAGCGGGGCGGGCGGTTCGTCGAGGACGTGCTGGTGGGGGACGCCGTCGAAGGTGCGGTAGACGGTGCGCAGGGCCTCGTGGCGGGCGACGACGTCCCGCAGGGCGGCCTCCAGCGCGCTGGTGTCCAGGGCGCCGCGCAGCCGCAGGGCCAGGGAGACGTTGTAGGTGGCGCTCGGGCCCTCGGTCTGGCCGATGAACCAGAGCCGCTGCTGGGCGAAGGAGAGCGGCACCCGCTCCGGCCGGTCGGCGGGCCGGGGTGCCGGGCGGGCCGGGCTGCCCGTGGTGCCGTCGGCGAGCCGGTCGGCGAGGCCCGCGGGCGTCGGTGCCTGGAACAGGTCGGCCAGCGGGATCTCGGCGCCCAGGACGGTGCGGATGCGGCTGACCAGCCGGGTGGCGGTCAGGGAGTGGCCGCCGAGGGCGAAGAAGTCGTCGTCGACGCCCACCGAGGGGAGGCCCAGCAGTTCGGCGAACAGGCCGCACAGGATCTCCTCGCGGGGCGTGCGGGGCGTGCGTCCGCCGGCCGGTCCGCCGAGGTCGGGGGCGGGCAGGGCGGCGCGGTCCAGTTTGTCGTTGGCGGTCTGCGGGAGCCGGTCGAGGACCATCACGAGCGGGACCATGTAGCCCGGCAGGGTGTCGGCGGCGTACCGGTGCAGCGCGGCCGCCAGGTCCTGCCGGTCGCCCGCGGGGGTGCAGTAGGCCACCAGCCGCTTGTCGCCGTCGTCCTCGCGGACCACCACGGCGACCTGGCCGACCCCCTCGTGCCGGGCCAGTACGGCCTCGATCTCGCCGGGTTCGATGCGGAAGCCGCGGATCTTGACCTGGTGGTCGGTGCGGCCGAGGAACTCGATGGCGCCGTCGGCGCGGTGGCGTACCAGGTCGCCGGTGCGGTACATCCGTTCGCCCGGCTCGAAGGGGCAGGCCACGAACCGTTCGGCGGTCAGGGCGGGCCGGGCCGCGTAGCCGCGGGCGAGGCCGGCTCCGGTCACGTACAGCTCGCCGTGGACGCCCGGCGGCACCGGGCGCAGGCCGCCGTCCAGGACGTAGGCGCGCATGTTGTCGAGCGGGGTGCCGATCGGCACCCGGGCGCCGGTCAGGTCGTCGTCGGTGATCCGGCGGAACGTGGCGAAGGTGGTGGTCTCGGTGGGGCCGTAGCCGTTGCCCAGGACCAGGCCGGGGCAGGCGTCCAGGACCCGGCGCAGCAGGGCCGGCGCGGCCGCGTCGCCGCCGGTGGTGACGGCGCGCAGTCCGGCGAGGGCCTGCGGGCTCTCCTCGGCGACGACGTCGAAGAGGCCCTTGGTGAGCCAGGCCGCCGTCACCGCGTGGCGTTCTACGACCGCGCGCAGGACGGCCGGGTCGAGGTGGCCGGGCGGGGCGACGACGACGGTGCCGCCGGACAGCAGGGGCGCCCAGAGTTCGTAGGTGGCGGCGTCGAAGGCGTGCGGCGAGTGCAGCAGGACACGGCGGTGGTCGGCGCCCTGCCAGCGGTGGTCGGTGGCGAGGGCGACGACGTCGCGGTGGCGGACCGCGACGCCCTTGGGCAGCCCGGTGGAGCCGGAGGTGTACATCACGTAGGCGAGCTGGTCCGGGTGGGCCGCCGGCGGCCGGAACCCGGGCACCGGATCGCCGTCGGGCCGCATCACCAGGGCGTCCGGGACGAAGCCGAGGTCGTCGCGGTCCGTCAGCAGCACCGGCGCGCCGGCCTGGGCCAGCACCCACTCCAGGCGGTCCGGCGGGAGCGAGGCGTGCAGCGGCACGTACGCCCCGCCCGCCAGCACGATCGCCAGCGTGGCGACCACGACCTCGGCCGAGCGCTCCAGCAGCATGGCCACCGGCGTCTCGGGTCCCACGCCCAGCGCGGCGAGCCGGGCCGCGAGGCTCTCCGCGCGGGCCCGTACCTGCGCGTAGGTGTAGGTGACGTCGTCCGACACGACGGCGACGGCGTGCGGGGTGCGTGCGGCCTGCCGGGCGAACGCCTCGGTCAGGGTGGAGTCGCCCGGCACCGGGCGTGCGGTGTCGTTCCACTCCCCCAGGATCCGGGCCCGTTCGTCCTCGCCCAGCAGGTCGTGCCGGCCGACCGGCGCGTCCGGGTCGGCGACGGCCGCTTCGAGCAGCCGTTCCCAGCGGGCGGCGAACGCCGCGACCGTCCCGGTGTCGAAGAGGTCGGCGGCGAACTCGACGGAGCCGGTGATCCCGGCCGGGGTGCCGTCCGGGGCGTGGTTCTCCTCCAGTCCGATGTTGAGGTCGAACTTGGCGACCCTGAGCCCCAGCGGTTCGGGCGTGAAGTCCAGGCCGTCCGGGCCCGTTTGGGCGCTCGGGGTGTTCTCGTTGCGCTGCAGGACGGCCATCACCTGGAACAGCGGGTGGCGGGCCGTCGAGCGGACCGGGTTCAGTTCCTCCACCAGGCGTTCGAAGGGGACGTCCTGGTGGGCGTGGGCCTCCAGGTGGGTCTCCCGGACCCGGGCCAGGAGTTCGGTGAAGGACGGGTCGCCGGAGAGGTCGGTGCGCAGCACCAGCGTGTTGACGAAGAAGCCGACCAGGTCGTCGAGCGCCTCCTCGGAGCGGCCCGCCACGACCGAGCCGACCGGCACGTCGGTGCCGCCGCCCAGCCGGGAGATCAGGGCGGCCAGGGCCGCCTGGAGGACCATGAACAGGGTCACCCGGTGGGTGCGCGCCAGCTCCAGCAGTGCGGCGTGCAGTTCCGCGTCGAAACGGATCGGCAGCGCGTCGGCGCCGCCGCCCAGGGCACGCGGCCTGGGCCGGTCGGCGGGCAGCGTCAGTTCCTCGGGGAGTCCGGCCAGCTTGGTCCGCCAGTAGGCCAGTTGACGTGCCATCAGGCTGTCCGGGTCGCTGTCGTCGCCGAGCAGTTCGCGCTGCCAGACGGCGTAGTCGGCGTACTGGACGGGCAGCGGCTCCCAGTCGGGGGCGCGGCCCGCGCGCCTGGCCGCGTGGGCGGCGGCCAGGTCGCGCAGGAAGGGTCCCCTGGACCAGCCGTCGCCGGCGATGTGGTGCAGCACGGTCAGCAGCACGTACTCGTCCGGGGCGAGGACGAACACCCATAGGCGTACCGGGAGTTCGCCGCGCAGGTCGAAGGGTTCGGCCGCCGCCGCGTCGCGTCGCGCGGGATAGCCGCCGGGGTCGGCCGTGCAGTCGACCACCGTGAAGGAGAGATCCGCCGCCGCCCGTTCGGCGGGCACCACCTGCTGCACGGGGACGCCGGCCACGGCCGGGAAGACCGTGCGCAGCGCCGCGTGCCGGGTGACGACGTCCACGGCCGCGGCCCGCAGGGCCGCCGGGTCCGGGACGCCGCGCACGCGGACCGCGAACGGCAGGTTGTACAGCGGGCCAGGCCCTTCGATCTGGTCGGTCAGCCACAGACGCTGCTGCGCGAAGGAAACCGGGATCACGGATCTGTCCTTACGTCACGGGCCACGGGGGCCTGGTCAGGCGGTGGGCAGGGGTGCGGCGCGGAACGCGGCGGGCGGCACGCCGGGCCGGCAGTCCAGGACGTCGACGGGCGATCCCATGGCGACGGCGATCTTGCGGTCGCCGCCGAACGGGTCGCGGCCGTGGGCGGCGAGGATGTTGTCGACGAGCATCACGTCGCCGCGCTGCCAGGGCTCGCGGACGGTGGCCGCCTCGTAGACGGCGTTGAGGGTGTCCACGTCGTCCCGGGTGAGCGGGGCTCCGTCGCCGACGCCGGTGTTGAAGGGCAGGCCGTCGGGGCCGAACTCGTCGGTCAGGGCCTCGCGGATCACCGGGTCGAGCGACCACTCGCTCCAGAACGCGAGGTGGTTGAACCAGACCTCCTCGCCGGTCTCCGGGTGGGTGATGGTGCCGGGCCGCAGCTGGCGGGTGCGCAGCCGGCCGTCCTCCCGCCACTCCCAGGAGACGAGGTTCTCGGCGCAGTACGCCTCGACCTGCGCCGGGTCGTCGGTCGCGAAGGCGGTGCGCCAGTCCAGGGAGACGTACTCGGAGTAGTTCCGGGTGAGCGTCCAGCCGCTGGCGCGCACCCGGTCCACGAGGCCGGCGGGCAGGTTCGCGAGGACCTTGCGGCAGTCAGCGACGGGGGTGGCGCCGCCCTCGGCGGGCGCGGTCAGGCAGGCGAAGAGCAGCTTGCCGGGGAAGGTGAGCGTGTAGCTGTTCTCGTTGTGCATCCGGATCGACTGGTGGGGCGGCAGGTCGGTCGAGGAGAAGATCCCGTGGCCGAAGTCGCTGCGCGGGGTGGCCTTCTCCCGGTACGGGGTGGGTTCCGGCAGGAGCACGTCCCGGACCCGGGCGACGTCCTCGCCGGCGGCGACCGGCAGGCCCCGCAGGAAGATCACGCCGTGCTCGGCGAGGGCGGCCCGCAGGTGCGGGCCGTTGTCCTGGAGCCAGTCGACGGCCGCGTCCATGTCGTGGACGCCTGTCACGCGGGTCAGGGCCGGGCGGCCGGGAGCGGTCTCCCAGCGCGGTGCGGTCGGTGCGGTCGACACGGCGGCGCCTCCTAGCGGCCGAGGGCGGCGAGCAGGCTCGCCGGACGGATGTCGGTCCAGTTCTCCTCGATCCAGGCGAGGCAGGCCTGCCGGTCGGCCTCGCCGAAAGCGACGGTCCAGCCGGCCGGGACGTCGATCCACGCGGGCCACAGGGAGTGCTGGTTCTCGTCGTTGACGAGCACCTTGTAGGTGCCGTTCTCGTCTTCGAAGGGATTCGTCATGATGGTTTTCCTCCGTCGTGAGCGGGGCGGGCGTTTCGGAATTCCCTCAATTCCCGGAATTCCGTGCGGACTTCTCGAAGTTATCGGCGCACGACCGCGCCGACAGGCAGGAGTTCCGGCAGGAGAGCGGAAGTTCAGCGGGTTCGGCGGGCGATCAGGCGCACCGGGAAGTGGTCCAGGCCGAAGTTGATGATCGAGCGGTTGTACTGGACCGGTCCGGTCGGCTCGATCCGTTCGACGTGTTCCAGCAGGGCCGTGAAGAGCGCGCTCAGCTCCGTCTTGGCCAGCGGCGCGCCGATGCAGTAGTGGGCGCCGAGGCCGAGCGCCACATGGCGGTTGGGGCTGCGGTCGAGCACGATGTCGTGCGGGCGGTCGAAGGCGGCCGGGTCGTGGTTGGCGGCCCACGTCCAGACGACGACGCGCTCGCCGCGCCGGATCTGGTGGCCGCCGAGCACGGTGTCCCGGGTGACGGTGCGCAGGGTGTGCAGGCCGACCGAGGTCCAGCGCAGCAGTTCGTCGAGGGCCGGCCCCATCTCGGCCTCGCCGCTCTGCAGTTGCCGCCACAGCTCCGGGTGCCGCACCAGCGCGAGCAGCCCCATCACGGCGGTGTGACGCACGGTCTGCACACCGCCGACGACGATGTTGTCGAGGTTGAGGACCACGTCCTCGACGGGCAGCGGCCGTCCGCCGATCCGGTACGTGGCCATCATGCTGATCAGGTCGTCCCGGGGGTCGGCCCGCCGTTTCATGACCTGGTGCATGAGGTACGGGATGAGCCGCTGGTGACCGGCCCTGCGTTCCTGGGCAGTGCGGCCGAGGAAGGCGTCGTCGCAGACCTGTACGACCATCTCGCGGTCCTGGTCCGGGACGTCGAGCAGGTCGCACATGACGGTCAGGGGCAGCGGGGAGACGACGTCGACGAGGTCGGCCTCGCCCTGTTCCACGGCCGCGGTGACGATCCGACGGGACAGCTCGGTGATGCCGGGCGCCGCGCCGCGGGCGCCGCCGGGCGAGAGGAACGGCGAGGCGGGGGCGCGGAGTTCGCGGTGGCGGGGCGGGTCGGTCAGGGCCATCATGCGGCCCGCGCCGACGGGCGTGTTCCCGGCTCCGGCGCCGAGCAGCGAGCCGCCCTCCGAGCTGTAGGTGGCCGCGTCCTTGAGGACCTCGACGGCCAGGTCGTAGGAGAGCACCGACCAGACCGGTCCGTCGTCGGCGGTCAGGGTGCGCTGGACGGGGCCTGCCTCCCGCAGCCGGTCGACGACGACGGGCAGGTCGGGGCGGGTCCACAGGCCCGGATCGCTCAGGTCGACGGGGCCGGCCGGTGCCGGGGCGGGGGTCAGCGGACGAGGGACTGTGCTCGTGGCCATCGGGGCTCCCTGGGGGTCGGTTCGGGCCGGTGCCCGACGATCGAGGTCAGCAGGCCCACCGGTCCGGGCCGTTCTACGGTCGCCAGCAGGTGTCCGCCGGGGACCACCGTCAGGCCGAAGGCGCCCGAGGTGTGCTCCGCCCAGCCCGCGAGCAGGGCGGCGTCGAGCAGCGGGTCGGCGTCGCCCGCGACGGCGTGCAGGGCGGTGTCGAGGAGCGGGACCGGCCGGTACCGGTAGGTGTCGCGCACCGCGAGGTCGCTGCGGATGGCCCGCAACGCCAGCTCCCGCAACTCCGGCTCGGCCTGCACGAGTTCGCCCATGCCGCAGGTGCGCAGCAGTTCCTCGGCCTGGTACTGCGGCGGGGTCGGGGCGGACCAGGTGCCGGGCGCGGACGCGGAGCCGGCGATCACCGTCTCCGGCCGCTGCCCGGCGGGCAGGGCGCGCGCCACCTCGTAGGCCAGCAGGGAGCCGAAGCTCTGCCCGTAGAACCCGAAGCGGCCGTTCAGGTGCGGGAGGAGGGCCTCCGTCACGGTCCGCACCAGCAGGTCGAACGTGGCGGGCATCCGGTGCCGGCTGCGGCCGCCCCGGGCCGGCATGCGCAGCGCCCACACCTCGGCGGCCGGGGCGAGCGCGTGGGCCAGCGGGGCGAAGGCGGTGGCGTCCCCGCCGGCGTGCGGGAAGCAGAACAGCCGGTAGGGCCGGTGGTCCTGGGGTGCGGGCACCAGCAGCCAGTCGCCCTCGATCCGCGGTCGTGGGGATGTCACCTGGCACCTGCCGTGCCGCCGACGAGGGCGGGGCGCCGGGGTGCCGGGGCCAGGACCGCCGTGCGGACCGCCTCGGTGAAGTCGGCGAGGTCGCGGGCGTCGAGCAGGTGGCGCAGCTGGAGTTCGGCGCCGAGGGTGCGGCGCAGGACGTGGATGACCCGCAGCGCGGCGATCGAGTGGCCGCCGAGGGTGAGGAAGTCGTCGTCGGGGCGGATGTCGTCACGGCCGAGGACGGTCCGCCAGACGTCGGCGACCTGTTCGGCCAGGCCCTTGTCCGCCGCGCAGGTGTCCGCGGCACCGGCGTCCGACGCGCCGTCGGCCGCCCGGCCGGCCGTCTTGTCGGCCGGCCGGGGCCGGGACGCCGTGGCGGGGGCCGGTGCGGGCAGCGCCGCGTGGTCGAGTTTGCCGTTGGGGGTGAGCGGCAGCGCGTCGAGGACGACGGCCGCGGACGGGACCATGTGGACGGGCAGCAGGGTGCGGGCGTGCGCCAGGACGCCGTCGGCACCCGGCTCCACGGTGCCGGACGTGGTGACGTAGGCGATCAGCCGCTGGTCGCCGGGGGCGGCCTCGTGGACCTTGACGGCGGCCTCGCGGATCCCCGGATGGCGGGTCAGGGCGCCCTCGATCTCGCCCGGTTCGATGCGGAAGCCGCGCAGCTTGAGCTGGCGGTCGGCGCGGCCGGCGAACTCCAGGGTGCCGTCGGGGCCGCGGCGGGCCAGGTCGCCGGTGCGGTACATGCGCGCACCGGGCGCGAAGGGGCTGGCCACGAACCGTTCGGCGGTCAGGCCCGGCCGGCCTATGTATCCGTGGGCGACGGCGGGACCGGCGATGTACAGCTCGCCGGTGGTGCCGGGTGCCACCGGCCGCAGCTCCCGGTCCAGCAGGTGCACGGCCGCGGCGGGCAGCGCGTCGCCGAGGTGCGGGCGGGGCCCGCCGATCGGGGTGGTGGTGGAGTCGACGGTGCACTCGGTGGGGCCGTACAGGTTGAACGCGTCGGTGCCACCGGCGGTGATCTCGTCCCAGGTGGCCTGCGGTACGGGCTCGCCGCCCATGAACAGCCGGACCGGGCGGGCCGCCAGCGGCTCGCGCAGCAGCTCCCAGTGCGAGGGCGTGAGGTCCAGGTCGGTGACGCCGTGCGCGTCGAGCAGGGCGGCCAGCCGGTCCGGGTCGGTGCGGGTCCTGTCGTCCACCACGACGACGGTGTCGCCCCGGCAGATCCGCGCCCACTGCTGGACGGAGGCGTCGAAGGACACGCTCGCGCTCCAGCCGACCACGCCCGGCGCGGACCGGTACAGGCCGCGTTCCTCCAGGCCGGCCAGGAGGGCGGCGACACCGCCGCGGGTGGCCTCGACGCCCTTGGGGCGGCCGGTGGAGCCCGAGGTGTGGATGACGTAGGCCGCGTCCAGCGCGGTGACCGGGGTGTCCGGGCCGGTCTCCCCCGTCGCGTCCGGGCCGAGGACCGGGACGCCGCCGGGCAGCGGGACGGCGCCCGGCTCGGCGGTGAGCAGCAGGGCCAGTCCCGCGTCGGCGGCCATGAAGGCGAGCCGCTCCCGCGGGTAGGCGGGGTCGAGCGGTACGTAGGCCGCGCCCGCCCGCCACACGGCGAGCAGCGCCACCGGGAGGTCGGCGGTGCGGCGCAGGTGGATGCCGACCCGGTCGCCGCGGCCGATGCCGTGGGCGCGCAGGGCGCCCGCCAGCTCCGCGGTGCGGCGGGCGAGTTCGGCGTAGCTGAGCCGGCCGTCGGCGGCCACCACCGCGGTGCGCGCGGGGGTGGCGTCGGCGGCGGCCAGGAACCGGGCCAGCGGGTCGGCCGGACGGGGGCCGTGGATGTCGGTCATGGGGCGTGTCTCGCTCTCTGGTAGGTCTGCGCGGGTGGTCACAGGGCCGCGTCCATCGCGTTCAGGGCCGCCTCGTAGGCGTCGAGGAAGGCCTCGGCGAGCGCGTCCGGCACCACGGACCGCTGGTGGTCGACGGCCAGCAGGACGCGGTCGGAGACGGGGTCCTGGATCAGTGAGGCCCCGAAGGCGAAGCTGTTGGGCTCGTGGCGCAGGGTGGGCTCGCAGCCGATCCGGTCGTCCTCGATCCGGGCATCGCCCAGGTGTCCGAGGGCGTGGAAGCGCAGGAAGCCGAACTGGCTGTCCAGCCGGGTGCCGGTCATCAGCCGGGCCAGCCGGGCGATCGGGACCCGGCGGTGCGGCATCATGTCGAGTTCCTCGCGGTGCACCTGGCGCACCAGGGCCAGCGGATCGCCGCCCGCGCCGTCCGTGCCGTCGTCCCCGGCCACCAGGGGCACGGTGTTGAGGAACAGGCCGTACACCTCGGTGCCGCCGCGCCGCTCCAGGCGGCCGTTCATCGCCAGTCCCGTGGTGATCCGGCGGCGGCCGGTGATCTCCCGCAGCGCGTGCACATGGGCGGCGAGCGCCACGGACTTGACGGGGACACCGGTGGCGTCGGCGACGCGGCGCAACTGGCCGGGGGCCTTCGGCAGCACCCGTTCCACGACGCGGGCCAGTTCGTGGGTGTCGCCGGCGCCCTCCCACAGCTCGCCGCTGACGCCGTCGAGCTTGTCGCGCCAGTACGCGAGGGACACGGGGTCGGCCGCGGCCTCCCGTTCGACGGCGACGAAGTCCCGGTACCGGGAGCCGGGCGGGGCGGCCGGGGCGCTGTCCGGGTCGGCCGACAACTCGGTGTGCCGGGCGAGGAGTTCGGCGAGGAGCGAGGTGAAGCTCCAGCCGTCGAGGATGGCGTGGTGCTCGGAGACGGTGAGCTGGAAGGAGACGTCCGTCAGCCGCTGCACGGTGATCCGGAAGAGCGGCGGCGCCAGCAGGTCGAAGGGGGTGCCGCGGTGCTGTTCGAAGACCGCGGTGACCGCCTCGTCGCGTTCGTGGGCGGTCAGTCGCCGGAGGTCGCCGAAGGTGACGGGCGGCGCGAGCTCGCCGTGCACGAGCTGGAGGGGTTCGGCGTAACCGGAGATGTCCAGGCCGGTCCGCAGGACGGGGTGGCGGGTCATCGCCTCGGTCACGGCCCGGCGGAAGGCGTCCTCGTCGAGCGGCGCGCTGATCCGGTAGCTGTTGACGTTGTGGTAGCTGTCGGTCGATCCGGCGATCTCCATGTGGAAGACCATGCTGAGCTGCATCGACACCATCGGGTAGGCGTCCACGACACCGGCCGGGAGTTCGGCCCGGGTCTCGGCGTCGATCAGCGCGAACGGGCCGTCGGCGGTGTCCGCGCCGGCCACCGGGCGGGCGAGCGGCGCCAGGGCGGCGATGGTCGGGGCGTTGAAGATGTCCCGCAGGGTGACCGTCCAGCCGGCCTCCTGCAGCTCTCCGGAGAGCTGCACGGCGCGGATCGAGTCGCCGCCGAGGTGGAAGAAGTCGTCGTGCACGCCGATGCCGGTGACGTCCAGGACCCGTGACCAGACGGCGGCGAAGTCCCGTTCGGTGGCGTCGCGGGGCGCCACGTGTCCGGCCGCCGCCACGGCCGACGCGGTGCCGTGCGGGCTCGGGTCGGGCAGGGCGCGGCGGTCGACCTTCCCGTTGACGGTCAGCGGCAGGGTGTCCAGGACGGTGACGGTCGCCGGGATCATGTAGTCGGGCAGGGAACGGGACAGGAACTCGCGCATCCCGGCCGGTTCGCGGCCGGTGACGTAGGCCGCGAGCCGCTGCTGGTGGACGGTGACCACGCAGGTGTCGACGTCCGGGTGGGCGGCCAGCGCGTTCTCGATCTCGCCGAGTTCGATGCGGAAGCCGCGCAGCTTCACCTGGAAGTCCGCGCGCCCCAGGTACTCCAGGCCGCCGTCGGGCAGCCGCCTGGCCAGGTCCCCGGTGCGGTACATGCGGGCTCCGGGCGCGGTGGCGTAGGGGTCGGCGACGAAGCGTGCGGAGGTGAGGCCGGGCCGGTCCCAGTAGCCGTGGGCGAGGCTGCCGCCGCCGACGTACAGCTCGCCGGGCACGCCCACCGGGCAGGGCCGCAGCCAGTCGTCGAGGACCATCGCGCTGAGGTGCGGCATCGGGCTGCCGATCAGGCTGCGGTCGAAGTCGTCCGCGGCGGGACCGAGGTCGTGGGTGGTCACGTGGACGGTGGTCTCGGTGATGCCGTACAGGTTGCACAGCCGGGCCGGGGGCAGCGGGTCGAGGGCGTTCCAGCGCTGTACCACGGCGGGGTCGAGGGCCTCGCCGCCGAGCATGATCTGTTTCAGCGCGGGCAGGGCGCGCGGCCGTTGCCGCAGGGCGAGTTCGAGCTGGCGCAGCGCGGACGGGGTCAGGCAGAGGAAGGAGACGGCCTCGGCGGCGAGCAGCTCCGTGAACTCCTCGGGCGAGCGGCTGGTCAGGTACGGCACCACGACCAGCCGTCCGCCGTGCAGGAGGGCGCCCCACAACTCCCAGACCGTCCAGTCGAAGGCGTAGCTGTGGAAGAGGGTCCACACCTCGTCGGGGCCGAAGGCGAAGTGCCGGGTGCCGGCGTCCATCAGGCGGCTGACGTGTTCGTGGGCGACCGCGACGCCCTTGGGGCGGCCGGTGGAGCCCGAGGTGAAGATGAGGTAGGCGGTGTCCGCGGGACGCACCGTGACGGCGGGGCGAGTGGCCGCAAGCGCGGCCGGCCCGGCTTCGTCCAGGGCCGGTTCGAGGCGCTCCCAGGGGCCGTCCGGGACGCGGTCGGGCCGGTCGGTGACGACGACCCGGACTCCGGTGTCCCCGAAGACCATCGCGGCCCGGTCGGCGGGGGCGGTCAGGTCCACGGGCACGTAGGCCGCGCCCGCCTTCAGCACGCCGAGCACCGAGACGGGGATCTCCTGTGTGCGGTCGAGCAGCAGGCCGACCCGGTCGCCGGGGCGGACACCGCGGGCGATCAGCGCGTGGGCCAGCCGGTTGGCCCGCTCGTCCAGCTCCGCATAGGTCAGCGACAGGTCGCCGGCGGTGAGGGCCGTGCGGGTGGGATGGGCGTCGACGGCCTCCTCGAACAGGCGGTGCAGGGCCTGGCCTTCGGGGATGCGGACCGGGGCGGCGGGCGGCCGCGGGTCGGCCGCGCGGGTCAGGTCGCGCACGGTACGGCCGGTGTCGTCGAGGGCGGCGGTCAGCAGGGCCCGCCAGTCGTCGGTCATCCGGCGTACCGTCGCGGTGTCGAAGAGGCCGGTGCCGAACTCGACCTCGCCGCGCAGCTCGCCGTCGTCGTAGACGGACCAGGTCAGGTCGAACTTGCTGGTGCCGTTGGCATGCACCCGCCGGTCGGCCGAGGCGGGCCCGAACGCGAGCGGTGTCCGGTTCTCGGTGTGCGAGCCGAAGACGACCTGGACGAGCGGCGGGTGGGCGGCGGAGCGGTCCGGGGCAAGCTGGTCGACGATCGTGTCGAACGGCACGTCGAGATAGCCGTACGCCTCGAAGGCCACGTCCGAGACGTGGGCGAGGAGTTCGCGGAAGGTGGTGCGGGCGCCGAGCCGGATCCGCAGCGGCAGCAGGTTGACGAAGTAGCCGACCAGGTTCTCCAGTTCGGGCCGGTCCCGGGTGGTGACCGGGGTGCCGATCACCATGTCCTCGGCGCCGGTGTGACGGTTCACCAGGAGTGCGAAGGCGGCCAGTTGCACGGTGAACGGGGTCACCCCCTCGCTCTCGGCCAGCGCGCGGACCCGGGCCGCGGTGCCGGCCGGCAGGGCGAAGGCCTCGGTGCGGCCGTGGTGGTCGCGCTCGGCCGGGCGCGGCCGGTCGGCGGGCAGCTCCAGCAGGCCGGGGGCGCCGTCCAGCCGGTCCTTCCAGTAGGCCAGCTGGTCCTCGAAGGAACGGCTCTCCTCCTCGGTCGCGAAGTCGGCGTACTGGACGGTCAGTTCGGGCAGCCGGGGCGCGCGGTGCTCGGTGAGGGCGGTGTAGGTCTCCGCGAGTTCCGTCTCGAAGACGTCGGCCGACCAGCCGTCCCAGACGATGTGGTGGACGACGAGGACGACGGTGGTCTCGGTGTCCGACCGGAGCAGGGCCGTCGCCCGCAGCAGCGGTCCGGCGGCGAGGTCGAAGGGCGCCGACGCCTCGGTGGCGAGCCGCTGCCCGGCCTGCCGGTCCCGCTCGTCCGCGGGCAGCTCCCGCAGGTCGACGACGGTGAGCGGGATCTCCGGGCCGGAGTGGACGAGTTGGCGGGGACCTTCGGCGGTCAGGGTGAAGGTGGTGCGCAGCGCCTCGTGGCGGGCGACGACGGTGTTGAGGGAGCGTTCGAGGAGCGCGGTGTCGAGCGGGCCGGTGAACTCGAAGACCCAGGGGGTGTTGTAGGTGGCGGTCCCGGGGTGCCAGCGGTCCAGGAACCACAGGCCGCGCTGGAGGCCGGAGAGCGGTGCGGTCCTGGCGGGCGCCGGTACCGACGACGGGACGGGAACGGGCCGCGGGGCCGGAACGGGAGCAGACGGTGGGGCGGGAGCGGGCGGCGGGGCCGTGTCCGTGGGCGAACTCACTGTCGTTCTGCCTTCCTTGTCGGGGAGCGGAGGGGCGGGGCCGGCGCGGGGCGCGGACCCGGGGTGCCGGGCGCTCAGGCCGGCAGCAGTTCGGCGATCGCGCTCACGGTCCTGGCGCGGAACACCAGGTGCGGCGGGACGCGGGTGCCGGTCTCCCGGGACAGGCGCATCGCGACGCGCACGGCCGACAGGGAGTTGCCGCCGATCCGGAAGAAGCTGTCGTGGCGGCCGACCTCGTCGAGGCCGAGGATCTCCCGCATCACGTCGGCGACCAGCCGTTCCCGGCCCGCCAGCGCGGCGTCGCCGCCGTCGTCCCCGCTTCCTCCGGTGGCCGCCGCCGGCGCGGGCAGGGCACGGCGGTCGGCCTTGCCGTTGGCGTTCAGCGGCAGCGCGTCCAGGACGTCGACGGTGGCCGGGACCATGTACTCCGGGAGCCGCCCGGACAGGTATTCGAGGAGGGCGTCGGCCGTGGCGGGAACGCCGGCCGCGGTGGTGACGTAGGCGGCGAGCCGCCGGTCGCCGGGCGAGGGTTCGTACACGGCCACAACGGCCTCCCGGATGCCCGGGTGGCGGGTCAGAGCGTCCTCGATCTCGCCCGGTTCCACCCGGAAGCCCCGGATCTTGACCTGGTCGTCGGCCCGGCCGGTGATCTCCAGCAGGCCGTCCGCCGTACGGCGCCCGAGGTCCCCGGTCCGGTACAGCCGCCCGCCGTAGCCGCCGGGGTCGGCGACGAAGCGGGTGGCGGTGAGGCCGGGCCGGCCCGTGTAGCCGAGGGCCAGGCCGCAGCCGGTCGTGTAGAGCTCGCCGGTGACGCCGGGTTCGACGGGCCGCAGGGCCTCGTCCAGGACCAGGACGTCCTTGCCGTACAACGGCCGGCCGATGGGGACGGAGGCGGCGGTGGCGTCCTCGGGCACGACGGTGTGGCAGGTGGTGAGGCCGAGGCTCTCCACCGGGCCGTAGCCGTTGGCGACCCGGAGGCCGGGGTACATCTCCAGCGCCTTGGCGACATGGGTCACCGAGGCCCGCTCGCCGGCGGTGAAGGCGGTGCGCAGTCCGGCGAAGGTGTCCGGGAACTCCTCCAGGAGGAAGTTGAACAGGCTCGCGGACAGCTGGAGCTGGGTGACCCCGTGGCGGCGGGTGAGGTCGGCCACGGTCTGCGGGTCGGGCCGCTGCCCGGGCTGCAGGACGCAGGTGCCGCCGAACATCAGGGCGCCGAACAACTCGAGGGCGAAGGCGTCCCACGAGACCGGGGAGCACTGGAGCCAGACCTCGTCCGGGCCGAACCGGGCGTAGTCCTGGCCCGCGTAGGTGCCGGTCAGGGCGCGGTGCGGCACGGCGACGCCCTTGGGGCGGCCGGTGGAGCCGGAGGTGAACATCACGCAGGCCAGGTCGTCTCCGGTGACGGAGAGCGCGGGGTCGCCCGCCGGCTGCCGGGCCAGCTCCGCGGCGACGGCGTTCAGGTCGATGTGCGCGCCCTGCCAGGCGAACGGCACCGGCCGGCCGCGATGGGTGACCAGGTGTGCGGCGCCGCTGTCGGCGACCGCGCCGGCGAGCCGCTCGGCCGGGAAGTCGGGGTCCAGCAGGGTGTATCCGGCGCCGGTCTTCAGCGCCGCGAGCAGGGCCACGACGAGGTCGAAGCCGCGCTCCACCAGCACCGCGACGACCGTCCCGCGCCCGGCGCCCCGCTCGGCGAGGAGGTGGGCGACCCGGTTGGCGCGCAGGTTGAGTTGGCCGTACGTGAGTTCCTCGTCGCCTGTGACGAGAGCGACGGCGTCCGGGGTACGGGCGGCGGCCGCCTCGAACAGGGTGTGCGCGGGGGCGGCGACGGCCGCGGCCAGGGTGCCCAGCCAGCTGTCGCAGAGCCCCGCCATGGTCGTCGCGTCGAACAGGTCGCTGTCGTACTCGAACCGACCGGTGAAACCGGTGCCGAGGTCGTCGACGGAGACCGAGAGGTCGAACCGGGAGACTCCCTGCACGTGGAGCTCACGGGTGACGGGGATGCCGTCGACGTCCAGCGGGCGGGTGTCCAGCGGATGCAGTTCGAGCAGGACCTGGCAGAGCGGGTTGCGGTCGCGGGGCGGGTCGGTGACGGTCCGGTCGACGATCGCGTCGAAGGAGGCGTCCTGGTTGCGGTAGGCGCCCACCGAGACGTCCCGGACGTGGCGTACCAGGTCGCGGAACGGCAGGTCGGGGTCGACGCGCAGCCGCAGTGGCAGCAGGTTGACGAAGTAGCCGATCAGTCCGGCCGCTCCGGCCCGGCCGCGTACGTTCACCGGCGAGCCGATGACCATGTCCCGCTCCCCCGACCGCCGGTGCAGCGTGGTCGCCAGCGCGGCGAGCAGCACCATGAACGGGGTGGCGTCCTCCTCACGGGCCAGCCGGCGCACCGCCCGCGCGACCGGCTCCGGCATCGTGAAGCCGTGGTGGGCGCCCCGGAACGCCTGGAGTTCGGGGCGCGGCCGGTCGGTGGGCAGCGCGGTGGTCTGCGGTGCGTCCGCCAACTGCCCGGCCCAGTAGGCGAGCTGGGCGTCGGTGGCGGCGGCCACCGCTTCGTCGTGCTGCCAGCGGCTGTAGTCGGCGTACTGGGCGTCGAGTTCGGGCAGCCGATGCGGGCGGCCGGCCCGCAACGCCTCGTAGACCTCCTTGAGTTCGGTCTCCAGGACGGGCAGGGAGCCCTCGTCCCACACGATGTGGTGCAGGACCAGGAGGAGCACGGTCCCGCCGCCCGGCACCCGCCAGACGTGGGCGCGCAGCAGCGGTCCGGTCTCCAGGTCGAACGGCTCGACGGCGGCCGCCGCGACCAGCGCGCCGACACCCTCCGCGGGTGCCTCGCCGACGCTGAACGGCACGCTGACGCGGTCCCGGACGACCTGCCGGGGGCCGGTGTCGCCGAGGACGAAGCAGGTACGCAGGCTCTCGTGCCGCGCGACCAGCGTCTGCAGGGCCTGGTGCAGCAGGCCGGGGTCGGGATCGGCGGCGAAGCGGAACACCCAGGGCACGTTGTAGGTGGCCGAGCCGGGGTTCCACTGGTCGAGGAACCACAGGCCGCGCTGGTACGCCGAGAGCGGTGCCTCGGTGTGCCCCGACCGGGTCAGGGCCGGCAGCCGCTCGCCCTCCGGCGCGGTGGCGACGGCGGCGAACTCCGCGAGGGTCGGCGCCTCGAAGATCGCGTACGGGGAGACCACGCCGAAGACGTCCGCGACCCGCCCGACGACCCGCACCGCGGTGAGCGAGTCGCCGCCGAGGTGGAAGAAGTTGTCGTGGACGCCGACGTCGGGCACGCCGAGCACGTCGGACCAGACTCCGGCGAGCAGCCGCTCGGCCTCGGTGCGCGGCGCGACGTACCCGTCCCGTACGCCTGCGTCCGCGCCGGGCCGCGGCAGGGCGGCGCGGTCGACCTTTCCGCCCGCGGTCAGCGGGAAGGCGGCGAGGACGGTGAGGCCGGCGGGGATCATGTGCTCGGGCAGCCGCTCCGCGAGGAAGGCGCGGACCTCCTGGTACGTGGGCGGAACCGGCGCGCCGGAGGTGACGTGGGCGGCGAGCCGGCCCTCGTGGGCGGTCACCACGCAGGCGGCGACCGACGGGTGCGCGGCCAGCGCCCGTTCGACCTCGCCGGGCTCGACCCGGAAGCCGCGGATCTTCACCTGGTGGTCGGTGCGCCCGACGAACTCCAGGGCACCGGCGACCCGCCGCACCAGGTCGCCCGTG
This sequence comes from Streptomyces sp. NPDC090499, assembly GCF_044769305.1. Lineage (NCBI taxonomy): Bacteria > Bacillati > Actinomycetota > Actinomycetes > Kitasatosporales > Streptomycetaceae > Streptomyces > Streptomyces sp. NPDC090499. Next base: position 241,887 of record NZ_JBIVXP010000005.1, on the reverse strand, counting down.
CGGTACATCCGGGCACCCGGTACGGCCGAGAACGGGTCGGCGACGAAGCGTTCGGCGGTCGCCGCGGCCCGGCCCCAGTAGCCGGAGGCCAGCAGCGGGCCGCCGACGTGGAGTTCGCCCGCCGTGCCGTCGGGCACCGGGCGCAGGGCGTCGTCCAGGACGTACAGGGCGCGGTCGCCGAGCGCGTCGCCGATCGGGACCCGGGGCTCGCCGTCGGCCCCTTCCGGCAGCTCGTGGACGTCCTGGACGGTGGCGGTGACCGTCGTCTCGGTGGGGCCGTAGGCGTTCATGAGCGGCACGCCGGTGAGTGCGGTCCAGGCGGCCGCCGTGTCCGGGTACAGCCGATCGCTGCCGGAGATCATCAGGCGCAGCGATCCGGGGACGCGGGCACCGGCACGCAGGGCGGCGACGACCTCCTGGAAGTAGCCGGCGGACAGGTTGGCGACCGTGACCTGCTCGGCCGCCAGCAGGTCGAGGAGTTCACCGGCCGCGAGCAGGCCCCGCTCCGGTACGACCAGGCAGGCTCCGCTGGTCAGGGCAGTCAGGACCTGCTCGACGGCCACGTCCACGGAGGGCCGCGCCAGGTGCAGGACGACGTCCCGGTGGGTGATGCCGAACCGGGCGGTGGCGGCCTCGATGTGCCGCGCCAGTACGGACGCCTCGACGTGGACGCCCTTCGGGCGGCCGGTGGTGCCGGAGGTGTGGACGAGGTAGCCGGAGCCGCCGGCCGGCCCGGACGCGGGGGCGGGGGTGGGGGCGGCGAGTTCGCCGTGGGTGAGGAAGGCCGTCGCCCCGGCGTCCCGGACGATGAACTCGGTGCGCTCGGCCGGGGCGTCGGCGTCGACGGGCAGGTGGATCGCGCCGGCCCGCAGCACGGCCAGCAGCCCGACCACGTGGTCGAGCCGGTCCCGGCCGGAGACCGCGACGACCTGGCCCGGGGCGAGGTCCGCCGCCAGGGCGCCGGTCAGCGCGTCGAGTTCCGCGTAGCTGAGGGTCCGGCCCGCGCAGCGCACCGCCGGCCGGCCGGAATGGCGGCGTACGGCCGCCTCGAATGCGAAGGGAATACCGTCTGAGGACATGGGTTCACCCCGATGATGGAAAGCCCGCGGAATGGACGACGCGAAAAACGCTAGGCCGCGCTCATTCGGTGGACGGGCAGTTGGAGAGGAAGAAGAACGGCACTTTCGAGCGCCTGGGTCAATTGCTGTCGCCGGCTCGGCTCAATCGCTGTCGCGCGCTCGATTGCTGTCGCCGGCTCAATTGCCGTGCCGGGCTCAGCTGCTGTCCCCGGCCCGATCGCCGTCGGGTGCCCAGACGTCCTGCCGGTCGAGGGTGTCCGGGGCGTATTTGCCCAGGGCGCTGATCAGCAGCCGCATTTCCAGGGCGAGGCATTCCGTGAAGCGGATCAGCCCCTGGTCCGGGTCCTCCGCGACGGACAGCAGCGCGGCCCGGCCCAGTCCGACGGCCCGGGCGCCCAGCGCCAGGCTCTTGACCGCGCGGGTGCCCTCCCACATCCGGCCCGACACCAGCAGACAGGGCGGCGGGGCGGCGGCCAGGCGTCGCAGGCACACGGCGAGCGGCAGCCCGACCCCGCCGGTGAAGGCGAGGGGCGCCCAGCCGGTGCCGCCCTCGGCGCCGTCCACCGTCACCGCGTCCGCGCCCGCGTCCACGGCCACCCGGGCCGCGTCGGCGACGTCGCGGCCGGGGTGCAGCTTGACCCAGACCCTGGCCCGGGGGAAGTTGTTGCGCATCAGCCGGATCTGCTGCCGCAGGATCTCCGCCGTGAAGGTGCCGGGGCTGCTGGAGCGCAGCACGTGTCGTTCGCCGAGGGCCGTCGCGTCCAGGCCGTAGCGGTCGCCGAACCGCGCCGTCGTCGCCGTGTCGAGGACGGTCATCCCGCCGAGTCCGGGTTTGGCGCCCTGTCCCGTCTTCAGTTCGAAGGCGAGCCGTCCGGAGTCCAGCAGGGGCCGGGCGGCGGGGTCGCTGTAGACGAGGTTCCAGACCTCGGCGTCGGCGTCCTCGGTGCTCTGCTGCACGGCCACCCCGCCGACCCCGTCGGGCAGTTCACCGGCGTAGGCACGCAGCCGCCCGAGCAGCGTGGTCGAGGCGCCGGCCTCCGGTCCGTCCGGCCCGTCCAGGCGGCCGTAGCCGTGCACCGGGACCACGTTCTCGCCGATGACCATGGGCAGTCCGAGGCGGGCGGCCTGGCGGCTCAGCGCGAGGCCGGGGTCGCCGGCGGCGGCCCGGGTGGAGCCCAGCGCCGAGACGTACACGGGCAGTGCCGAGGTGAAGCCGCCGATGCCGGTGGTGAGTTCGACGTCGTCGTACATCGGCTCGCGGCCCAGTTCGATCAGCTTCTTCAGCCGCTCGGGCATGAAGACGGGCGGGACGAGACGCGTCCGGTCCAGGTCGTCCTCGGGGGCGGTGGGCGTGCGGCCGCCGAAGAGCACGTGCCCGTAGTCCTCGGCGGCCGGGAACGCGGCGGCCGCTCCGGACCGGGCCCGGCGCCGGACCTCGTCCTCGGGGAAGGCGGGGGCGGCGGGGCTCACGGCGAGACCACCCCGGGCAGCTTGGGGAAGGCGCTGGCCTGCCAGACCGCGTCGCGTCCGGCGACGTACCGGGTCAGGCGCTCGACGCCGATGCCGAAGCCCGCGCTGGCGGGGACGCCCTCGCGCACCAGGTCGAGGTACCAGCGGTACTTCTGCGGGTTCTCGCCGGTCTCCCGCATGCGGGTGACGATCTGCGCGTAGTCGTTGGTGCGTTCGCTGCCGCTGCACAGCTCGCCGAAGCCCTCGGGGGCGACGAGGTCGAAGTTGCGCAGCACGCCGGGCTCGGTGCGCGACTCGCGGTCGTAGAAGCCGCGGGACCCCTTCGGGTAGTCGGTGACGAAGAACGGGCGCGCGGCCTTGGCCGACAGCAGCGCCTCGCCCGCCCAGTCGATCTCGGCGTCCGGGTTCTGGTCGTGCCCCACGGCCCGCAGTTCGGCGACCGCCTCGGCGTGCGTGAGCCGGCCGAACGACCCGTGCAGCAGCTCGGTGAAGGCGTCGACGTCCCTGCCGAGGAGCTCGAAGTCGGCGGGCAGCGTGTCGCGGGCGGAGCGGACCATGTGGACGACGAGGTCCTCCAGGAGTGCGGTGATCCGCTCCCGGTCCGCGCCCGCCACCTCCACGTCGAGCTGGTGGAACTCCGCGAGGTGCCGGTCGGTGTCGGTGGTCTCCAGCGGCTCCAGACGGACGTTGGGGGCGATGCAGAAGATCTTGCCGAAGGCCAGCAGAGAGGCCTGCTTGTAGAGGATGGCGCTGGTCATGAGCTTGTAGCGGTGGCCGTAGAAGTCGATGTCCACCTGCTTGGAGCCGCGGCTGCCCGGGTCGGTGACCGGCCCGATGACCGGTGCCAGCATCTCGGTGAACCCGGCCGTCGTGAGGTACTCGCGGGCGGCGGCGATCAGCTGGTTCTGGATGCGCAGGGTGCTGCGGGTGGCCGGGGAGCCGAGGTGTGCCCGGGGGTCGGGCAGGTCGTGGTTCATGGTCGCTGATCCCATCTGTCGGTGGTCGGGGCGTGGCCGGGGTGGGACCGGGGCCGGGCGGCCTCGGTCCGGGCGCGCTGGTCGAAGGTGCGCTGTACGTGGGACAGGGCGGCCATCAGGCCGTCCGCGCCGAGGATCGGTGCCCGGCCCCGGTCGGGACGGGCGGGCAGCGGCATCGCTCCGGCGGCGGACCAGTACAGGCGGCCGTCGGCGTCCAGGCCGCTGCGGGCGCGGCCGGCGTTGTCGGGGTGGAGGCAGAACGGCACGTCCAGGTAGCCGCGGGCGAAGGCGGTCACCAGGGCGCGGCCGATGTCCCGGTCCAGGCCCAGGACGGCGTCGACCAGGGCGCTCGCCTCGGCATGGATCCCGGTGTCCGGGACGTCTGCCGTGCTAGGCGCGGACGCCTCGGCGCGGGCCGCCGCCGCGGCCGTCTCCAGCGCCCGGACGTTCTCGGTGACGGTGGGGATGCGGTGGGCCTCGGCGGTCGTCTTCACTATCAGCCGGGCCGCGCCGGTGCGGACCGCCAGCCGGGCCGCCTCTTCCAGGAGCAACCGCGCTCCGCCGGGGGTCTGCGGGTACATCCCCATGTGCGCGTAGACGACGATGTGCCATTCGACGTCGGGCAGCAGTGCGGCGGCGAGCCGCGACAGCGCGGTGACCGACTCCTCGTCCTGGCGGGCGTTGGCCTGCTGCGCGTAGCTCAGGGAGACGCTGCGCAGCCCGTGCTGCCGGAAGAAGAGCGCTTCCAGCACGCTGAGCGCGATCAGCAGGCCGGGCGGGCAGAGCTGGCCCATCATGCAGCCGCCGAACGTCTCCAGGTGCGGGTGGGCGCCGGTGTGCCGGGCCTCGGCGAGCAGCGCGCAGCTGCGTTCCCAGGAGGCCACGGCCACGTTGAGCGGGACCCGGCTGTAGGGCAGGCAGTAGGAGACGGGGCCGCCCTCGGTGGCGTCGAGCCCGGCGGCCAGCAGCGCGGTGACGATCCGCTCCGGGCGGGCCGAGCCGTGCCGGACCTGCACCGGGAATCCGTCGTCCGCGACCCCGCGCAGCACCTGCCGGGTCACGGCCGGGTCGTGGGTGGCGATCGGGTAGCCGTTGAGCGCCACGCCCCGGGTGACGGCTTCACGGGCCGCCACGGCGTCGCCGGTCCTCGTGTAGCTGTCCACGGTGATGGTGCCGACCGTGGTGGCCGCCGCGCCGCGGGTGGCCCGCAGGCCGTCCCGCATCCGGTCGGGGCGGCTCATGCCCATCCGCGGCTGCACCACCAGCCGGCCCCGGTCCTGTGCCCGGGCCACGAACCGCCCGAACGGCACGGCCGGTGCGGCCGGACGGGCGCTCGCACCGGTCATACCGGCACCGCCCGGGCCAGCGCGCGGACGAACGAGCGCAGTTCGTCGGCGGAGGCGCTCTCCTCGAAGACCTTGTCGAAGCCGGCCGCCCGCAGCGTCCGCGCGACCGACCCGTCGTCGGCGCCGGTGATGCCCAGCTTGCCGCCGATCACCATCTGGGTGTGCTCCAGTTCGGGGCAGGCGCGCAGTCCGGGGATGACCCGCTGGGCGTCGTTGAACCCGTGTCCGTTGACGCTGCTGAGGACGATCAGGTCGGGGGCGAGCCGCCGGCACTCGCCGATCAGGTCGGCGTCCGGGACGCAGGCGCCCAGGTTGGTGACGCGGTGGCCGAGTTCTTCCAGCAGCAGTTGCAGGAAGACCAGATTCCAGGTGTGTGCGTCCGACGCCATGGTCGAGACGACGACGTCCAGGCCGACGTGCTCGGCCTTGCCCAGTTCCACGGGGATTCCTCGTTGGTTCAGTAGGGATGGGGAGGTGGGGGGATCGGCGGAGCGGCGCGGTGCGGGGGCTCGCGGCGGGTCAGGAGACCAGCGCCGCCGGGAACGGGGCGAGGGGCAGGCCGGGGGTCCGGTACCGCTCCCGGCAGACCGTGCGGACGAGGTTGAGCACGGCGAACCTGGCGCCGCCCCGCTCCGGGGCCAGACGCAGCAGACCGCGTGAGAGGAGTTCGTGCACGGCCTGGTGGCAGTGCCGGGCGCTTCGGCCGCCGGCCGCCGCGGCCTCTTCCAGGGACCAGTCGGTGTCCGGGTCGGACAGCAGTCGTACGAAGGCCAGCTGGTCGGCGGTCAGCGAGCGCAGGGCCTCGTCCAGGGCCTCGCGCACGTCGCCCCGTTCGCAGTGCGTGACGGGTGGGGCGGCCAGCCCGAACGGGGCGGCGGAGAGGCGTTCGGTCAGCCGGGCCGGGGATTCGAGCAGCGTCCAGCCCGCCGCGTACTCCAGGGCCCGGGGCAGTCCGTCCAGGTAGGCGCAGAGTCCGGCGACGGCCGGGAGGTCGGAGGGCTCCAGGGTCAGGCCGGGGCGGAGCCGCCGCATGTGGGCCAGCATCAGCCGCACGGCCGGCACCTCGGCCAGTTCCCGCGCCGCCGTGTCCGGACGGGGCGTGTCCAACGGCGCGAGCGGTACCACCTGTTCGCCGTCGAGCGACAGCGGCGACCGGGTGGTGATCAGTACCCGCAGACCGGGGCGACGGCGGAAGGCCCGGTCCAGCAGGGTGTGGTCCAGCCCGTCGTCGGCCCCGTCGAGCACCAGCAGCGCGGGCCGGTCGCCGGCCACCTCCGCGAGACCGGTACCGCCGGTGAGCGCGGCCAGGGAACCCCGGTCGCCGCAGGACACCCAGTGCACCGGCCAGCGCCCCGAGTCGTGCACGCGCCAGGCCGCCTCCAGGGCCAGCCGGGTCTTGCCCACCCCGCCCAGGCCGACGACCGACACCAGCCGGTCGCCGTCCCCGGTGAGGCAGTGCGCGAGCGCCGCGGTCTCCCGTTCGCGCCCGACGATCGCGGTGCGCGGCGCGGGCGGGGCCGCGGGTTCCGCGGCGGGCGCCTGCCGCCGTGCCGCCGCCTCGAAGGCGGAACGCGCGCTGCCGGTCAGCCGCAGCGCGTCGGCCATCAGCCGTACGGTCTCGTGCCGCGGCCGCCGGACCCGGCCGGCCTCCATGTCCCGTACCGCACGCACGCTCAGCGTCGCGTGATCGGCCAGGCACTGCTGGGTCATCCCGGCGTGTTCACGCCGGGATCTGAGCAGTTCGCCGAAGCCGGACACCGGCTGCCCACCATCCATGCCGATTTCCCTTCACATCACCACACCGACGATCGGGCGGAGGCCGGATCCGGTCGCCGCCTGGAATGGATGGTGGTCGGGACGGATATACGGGGGATCATCAGCCGTCCGCGGCCGCGCGGACGCGGCGGTGATCGGGCCTCCATCCCGTGTAGATCGGCCCTCGGCAGTCTGGGACCAGAACGAGGCACACGGCCTCACCGGGCTCCCCCGGTACCCGAGACCCAGCTCCTGGGTCCGATCCCGAAGGCGGACGGCACCTCATGAAGGCATTCCCGAAGTCCCTGGTCCCGCGCAAGGCGGCGCTGCTGATCGCCACCGTCGGGTGTGCCGCCGCGCTGACCGTGGCGGTGTCGGTGGACACCCACGCGGACGCCCCGAAGCCGGCCCACCACGCCACGACCGTGCTGGCCGACGGCGGTGCCCCGGACGAGTGGAACAGCACGGGCTGACCCGGGACAGCCCCCGTACGGGTCAGCGGCCCAGCCGGTCTTCGGCTGGGCCGCTTGTTCGTTCAACGGGCGTTCTCCGGTGCGGGGTTCCCGCTGTCACGGGACCGGCGGGGCCTCCGGCAGCCGTGCCGCCAGCTGCGCCGCCTCGTCGGCGTCGGGCAGTCCCAGGCGGGTGAAGACGGCGACCGCCTGCCGGGCCCGGGACAGCGCGGCCGGGTGGTCGCCGAGGTCGGCGAGCGCCCGGCCGAGGACCAGCAGGGCGTTGCCCTTCTCGCGCTCGGCGCCGAGTTCCTCGCACAGGGCCAGGGCCGCCTCGCCCTCGGACAGCGCGAGGTCCGGCTTCCCCATGACCCGCCAGGTCGCCGCGAGCCGGGACCTGACCTGCGCCTCGCGGCCCCGGATACGGAGCGCCGTGCAGGTCTCCAGGCACCTGGTGTAGCTGGCGACGGCGTCCGGGTGGCGTTCGAGTTCGTGCAGTGCCATGCCGTGGACGTACCACGCGTAGGAGGTGCCGTGCGGGTCCGCCACGTCCCGCAGTTCGGCCAGGACCTCCTCGCACATGGCGGCGGCCTCGTGCGCGCGGCCGCTGCGCAGCCGTGCCTGGGCGGCGTTCAGCCGGGTCACCAACTCGCCCGAGCGGTGGCCCAGTTCCCTGGCGAGTTCGATCGCCCGGTCGTAGGAGTCCGCGGCGTCGGCGTACCGGTGCTGGAACTGGGCTATCAGGCCGCGGTCGTTGAGGATCTGCCGCAGGATGACGGTGTCGCCGGCCCGCCGGCAGGCCTCGGTGGCCAGCCGGGCCTGCGACTCGGCCTCGGCGAGCTGGGTGTTCTGCAGCGCGGCGTTGCCGCACACGAACCGGGCCCGGCCCTCGGCCTGGTCGTCGCCCCGCAGCGCGGCGGCCTCAGCGACCACCCGGGCCGCCGTCGCCAGTTGCGCGTACGGGATGTCCCGGCCGAAGGGGGTGAGCGCGACCAGCAGATCGGTGGCCGTGCGCAGCATGGGGGTGTCGCCGCCGAGCGCGAGCCGGGCGGCGGCGGTCACCGCGTTCGTGGTGCAGTCGAACTCCGAGGTCACCCAGGCACGTGCGTCGGCCAGCGTGGCGAAGCGGTGTCCGGACGGGGCGCCGCCGCCGAGGATGGCGCCGACCGGATCGCCGGGCACCATGGTCTGGAAGGCCGAACAGGCCACATCGAGCAGGTGGCCGAGGAGCCGGCCCAGGGCGGCGGTGCCCTCGGCCGCCGCCGGGCCGGACGGCTCGGCGGCGCGCTGGGCCGCGGCGGGGGCCGTCAGCTGGAGCGCGAAGGACCGCAGCAGGTCGTGATAGCGGTACCGGCCGGGCAGCGGCGCCTCCAGCATGGCCGCGTCGACGACCGACTCCAGCAGCTCCTCGGCCTCGTACTCGTCCAGTTCGAGCACCACCGCGGCGGCCTCGATGCCGATGCCGGGCCGTGCGAGCGGCGCGAGCAGCCGGAAGGCGCGGGCCTGGTCGTCCGTGAGCTGGCGGTAACCGAGTTCGAAGGCCGCGGCCACGCCCAGGTCCCCGGCACGCAGTTCTCCGATGCGCAGCCGTTCGTCGGCGAGGCGGGCGGTCATGGCCTCGATCCGCCACCGGGGACGGGCCGCGAGCCGGGACGCGACGATCCGCACGGCGAGCGGCAGGTGTCCGCACAGGGCCACCAGCTCGGCGGCCGCCCCGGGTTCCGCCGCGACCCGCTCCGCTCCGGCGATCGAGCGGAGCAGGGCGAGGGCCTCGTCGGTGTCGAAGACGTCGAGATCGGTCTGCAGGATGGTGGGCAGTCCGCTCAGCCGGCCCCGGCTGGTGATGATCACCCCGCAGTCGGCCGAGCCGGGCAGCAGCGGTCTGACCTGGGCGGGGTCACGGGCGTTGTCCAGCATGAGCAGGATGCGCCGACCGTCGAGGGTGGTGCGGAAGAGGCGGGCGCGGTCCTCGGTGGCGGCGGGCAGGCTGTGTCCGGGGGTGCCGAGCGCGGTGAGGAAGCTGCCCAGGACGGCTGCCGGGTCGGCGGGTTCCAGGCCGTTGCCGTGCAGGTCGGCGTAGAGCTGCCCGCCGGGGAAGTCGGGTTTGGCCCGGTGCGCGCCGCGCAGGGCGAGGGTGCTCTTGCCGATGCCGCCCATGCCGCTGATGGAGACGACGGGCAGGGCCACCCGGGCGGGGTCGGTGAGGGCACTGCACAGCGCGTCGACCTCGGCCGTCCGTCCGGTGAAGTCGGCCGCGTCGGCGGGTAACTGGGCCGGCCGCAGGGGCGGGGCGGGCGCGGGCGTCTCGGCGGGCTCGGCGGCTCCTGCGGCTTCGTCCGCGTCGGCCGCGGCCGGCGTGACCCTGGCCGGTCCGGCCGTGGCCGGGCCGGCCGTGGCCGCAGGCCTGGCGGTGTCCGTGGCACGGCCCGCCGCGGGCCCCATCAGCTGCGGGTCGCCGGCGAGGACCCGGGCGTGCAGGCCGGTCAGTTCCGGGCCGGGGTCGATGCCCAGTTCCTCGGCGAGCACCTGGCGCGCCCTGCCGAACACCGCCAGCGCCTCGGCCTGGCGTCCGGCGGCGTAGAGCGCTCGCATCAGGAAACCGTAGGGTCTCTCCTGCATCGGGTGTTCGTGGGTGAACGCGATGAGGTCCGGGATGACCAGAGCGTGGTGCCCCTCCCGGAGGCGGTGCTCGAATCTCTGCTCCATCAGGGTGAGCCGCAGCGCGCTGAGCCGGGAGCGCTGCTGTTCGGCGAACGGCCCCGGCACACCGGTCAGGGGTTCGCCGCGCCAGAGCCCGAGCGCCTCGTTCAGCAGGCTGCCGCACTCCGTCTCCCGGCCGGCGTCCCGTGCCCGCAGGGCTTCGGCCGCGAGCATCTCGGCGCGCACCGCGTCCACCGACGCCGGCGGGACCGTCAGCTGATAGCCGTCGCGCAGCGACACCAGGAGCTTGGGCGCGGCCCGGTCCTCCTCCATGACCTGCCGCAGTCTCCACGCGTAGGTTCGCAGCGTGGAGAGGGCGGAGTCCGGGGGTTCCTCGCCCCAGACCGCGCTGATCAGCTCGTGGGCGGAGGCCCCCCGGCCGGACCTGAGCAGCAGGGCGGCCAGCAGCGCCTGCTGCTGGGGGGACCTGGTGGGGAGGGCCGCCCCGTTCCGCAGTACCTGTACGGCCCCGAGCACGACGAACCGAATGCCCTCGGCCATTCCCCTCCCCCTGACCCCCAGCCTCCCCGCCGGGCGCATCCCGATGCTCTGCCAGCCCCCACTCACCTGCAAGCCGACAGACCGATTATCGAGATCTTTTGACCGAAAACCGCACTCGATTCCCGCCAGTCCGGCGCCGACCACCCCACACGCGAAGAGGGCCCCCGCAGGCTCTGGCCTGCGAAGACCCTTCACACCGTCGGGACGACAGGATTGCGGCCTGCCGACCTGCGGCGGGCGGGCCGACGCCGCGCCTGCCGGCGACGTCGTGCGCAGCACCCGCCGCGACGGCCTCACGCGCCCCCGCCGTGTCCGGCAGGGCGGGGACGCCGGTGCGTCACGCGGTGCCCGCGGCAGCCGTGTCCGGGTAGTCCGGCGGAGTCGCCCAGCCCAGCAGGATCCCGGCGACGGCCGCGAGCGGCCGGTTCCGGATCTTCACCGCGAGGGTCTCCAGGAGCCGGAACAGGGTGTAGTAGGCGCCCGTCAGGATCGCGGTGACCACGCTGGCCACCGCCGCCGAGTCGAAGGTGACACCGATACGCACCAGCAGGGTCAGTACGAGTCCGGCGACTATCGGTACGACCGTACGCATGAAGCTGACAAAGAGGTTCACCGGGAGAGTCCTTTCCGTGCCTCGTGGTTCCGGGTGCCGTCAGGAGGCGGTGTCGAGGTGTACGACGACCTTGCCCACGGCCGCCTCGATGGCCGCGGTGATGGACGAGACCAGGGCGGCGGGGTCGATGGTCTTGTCGAACCTCGCTATGGCGGCGGCGAGTTGGGTGATGGCCGCGCTCTGCGCCGCCTCGGTCGCCTGGACGGCCCGCAGGCGGAGGTTGGTGTCCTTGATGTAGGACTGGAGTTGCCAGTGAGGGTTGGTCTTCGCGTCGGGGGCGTCGGCCGGGGCGGCGATCAAGCCGTCCATGGTGAGCACCGCCTTCGCGGAAGCGGTGGCGATACTGACGATCTCGGCGGCGGTGAGCGGCATGTCGGTCTCCGTTCCGGCGGCCCACGCGCGCAACGCGGACTCGCTCAGGTAGCAGATGGATCGGTCCAGCGGAGTCGAGGTGAACTGCCAGAACAGCGGCGTACGGCCGGCCGGGGCGGGCCGCGCGTGTGCCTCCGCCTGTGCGTAGGTCGCGGCGCCGGACCAGGGGTAGGCCGGGTACCACAGCGGTGCGTCGGCGGGAGCGTGACCGGCGGCCAGGTCGCTGCCCGAGGTGTAGACGCCGACTCGCTGGCCGGGGAACGCGGCCTGGACCGCTTTGATCCACGCCCTGGCGTAGGACAGGATCCCGGCCGCGGAGACGCCCGCGTAGTTGGCTCCGTCGGACCGGCGTTCCAGGTCGAGCCAGTGCACGAAGCCGGGCCGGGCGTGGGGTTTCACGGCGGCCACGTAGTTGGCCGCCTCGGTGGTGGCGCTCTGGTTCGGCCAGCCGAAGTGGTAGGCGCCGGGGACGAGTCCGGCGCCGATGACGGCGGTGATGTGCTGGGCGAAGCGGGTGTCGTGGGTGTGCTCGCCCTCGCTGGCCTTGGCGAAGGCGAACACGACGCCTTCGGCCTTGCGGGCGGTCCAGTTCTGGGCTGTCTGGTATGCGGAGACGTCGACGCCACGGCATGTGGCCATGTCGGCATTCCCCTTTCGGGTCGTCGTACGGCGTGAGTGGTGAACGATGGCAGGCACCGCGTGACCGGGACGTCACCGCCGTATCAACACGACGCCGTCGGGCCGGGCCCGGTCATTCCGGGCGGTCGTGCCGCTCGGGTGTCGCGGCCGAGGGCGACGGGGTACGGGCAGCGCCCTTGGCGCGGTACGGGATCATGCCGGCGAAGCGTGCCGAGGGTTCGATGCCCAGCTCCGCACGGAGCAGCCGCCGGAACGCCTCGTAGTGCCGGATCGCCTCGACGACATTGCTCTCCGCCAGATGCACGGTCACCACCGCGCAGTGCGCGCTCTCGCGGAGGGGCTCGATCGCGACGCAGGTGAGGGCGGCCTCCAGCGCGAGTGCGTAGCAGCCGCTCCGGGCGTGCCGGGCGCTCAGCGATTCGAGTGCGTGCAGGCGGAGTTGGCGCAGCCGCTCGCGCTCGGAGCAGATCCACTCCTCGTCCCATCCGGGGAGCAGTTCGCCTCTCGCCAGCAGGCCGAGCGGAGGCAGCGCGTCGCCCGGATCGTGCGCGGAGCCGGTCAGGCGCAGGGCGGCCCGGGTGAAGTCGTCGACGTCGACGGACACGCCGTCCGCGAGGTACAGGGTGTCGCCGTCGCTGCCGACCACCGGGTACCGCACCCGGCGCAGCCGCCACAGCGTCGTACGGAGGCTGCCCTGCGCGTGCTCCTCGCTGACGTCGGGCCACAGGGTCCCGGCGACCACCGACCGGGGCGCGCGCTGGTGCAGTCCGAGATAGGCCAGCAGCCGCTGCTCGTTGGCCGGGACGGCGATACCCCCCTCGGTGCCCTCCAGCCTGAAGGCGCCGAACAGACGCAGTCTGGCGAGCCCCGGGGGCTGTTCCGTCGTGTCTTCGTGTCTTCGCGCTTCCGCGGTCAGTTCGTTCCAGGCCATCGCCGTCCCCGTTTCCCCGTGTGGCGACCGCCGGTTGAACGGCCCCCGTGTGCCCGGACCGGCGTTCGCGCGGGTCCGGTACGACCAGCGTGGCGAGGCGGGACGGCTGCTGTCATATGCCGTTCCGCTCATCGGACCGGCCATGGACGCCTGCCCGTCGGGTCACGGGCTGGGCGGCACGTTGGGGTACGGGAGGGTCAGGAGGTCGCCTGGAGAGAGTCCCAGGTCGTAGAAGAGTTCACGGTGGATGACCCAGGCGACGGTGTTCCGGGTGGCCTGGTCGAGGAGCGGGATCTGGTCGACCGCCCCGAGCATCGCGGCGTACAGCTGCCCGGCCGTCACACGGGTGTCACCGGCCCGGCGCCGGGCCATCGCCCAGTTCTTCCAGTGCAGGTCGAACGCCGCGTGGACCCAGGTGGGGAGCAGCGCGGTGAAGGCGTTCCGGCGGCTGTAGCCGTCCACGTCCCGCAGGAAGGAGGTCGGGCCGGCGTGCGCCGACTGGATCTGTGCGCCCGACACCCCGTACGCGTCCCGGACCGCCGACGCGTCCGCGTGCCGCTGCACCGCGAGATCCGCCGTGCCCGGCACGCCCTGGGGACCGATCAGCCCCGCCGCCCGCGCGTCGGCGACGGCAGCCGCCGGGCCGGTGCCGCTCGGTGCCGCCGTCGGCAGGTGGGCCAGCTCGTCGCTGATCTGCGCGAAGACCTGGTCGGTGGTGAGCGTGGGCTCGGTCAGGTCGAACCGGCGGGCGGCGGACGTGGTCGGCTCCGGCGCCCGGACGGCCGTCGCGGGTTCCTGGTCCGGCGCCGACGGGCTCGTGCCTTCCGGTGGCGCCGGGCGCGGCTCCTGTACGCGGGGCGGGGCGGTCGGCGAGGGGCTCGTTTCGCCGGGCGCGGACGAGGACGCCGCCACTCTGGTCGGGGGCAGCGCCGTGTCCGTGCCGACCATCGCCCGGTCCACCCCGACCCGCAGCGCCCATCCCCGCGTCCACGCGAGGAAGCCGCCCGGGGCGGACGGTGTCCCCGGCGGGGGCGGGGGCACCTCGGCGGCGGGGAGCCGGGGCGAGGCGGGAATCTCGTCGGGCGCGGGGGCCCGGCTCCCGGCCGTCGGGACGGACAGCGCCAGCGCGGCGAGGGCGAGCGGCTCCAGATAGGTCCGCAGGGCCCGCTGGGCCCGAGCCATGTCGAAGGCCGCCTTGTTCAACTGAGCGAATGTGACCGGCCTGCCCAGCAAGTGCTGGCCGTTGAGCCAGCGAAGGACGTCCGGCATCGCGGAGACCATGAACGTGCAGAAGTCCCGGTCGTTGGCAGCCGCTTCGTACGCGGGCCCGAGCGCGTCCCGTCGTCCGTTCTGGAACCGGTCGAAGTTGCGGCTGAAGGCGGGGGGATTCCTGCGCCAGACGTCTTCCCTGATCTTCTCGGCGAGCTCGTGGGCACGGTTGTGACGGGCCGTCCAGTACGCGATCCAGATGTCGTACATCTCGTCGGCCGTAAGGATGTTGTGCGGGTTCGCCGGATCGCGCGGCGACGGTCGGGGGCCGGTGGCCGGGGCCGGAGCCGGAGCCGGGGAGGCGACCGGTATGCCGACCTTTTCGCCGTTGCTGTCGTAACTCGGTACGGCGTAGCTGTCGCGGCCGGGTCCGGCGACTCGTTCGCGCGGCTGCGGTCGCGGGCTCGCCGGCGGTGGCACCGTCTCCCCCGGCGCGGCGTCGCGCACAGCGCCTCGGAGCGCGGCCAGGACCGTCGTGCGCAGCCGCCGGCCGTCCTCCGCCGACAGGCCGTCCGGCACCGTGATGTCGGTGGGCAGGTGGTAGCGCCGGCGCGTCCCCGCGTCGCTGTGGTGGTTCGCCACGGTGGTTCAGCTCCTCGTCCAGACGATCCGCGCCCGCCAGGTGCTCCCCGCACGCCGTGCCGGACCGAGGTCCTCGCCGGTGACGTCCTCGATGATCATCCATTTGTCCGGTCCGCCGTATTCCATACGGCTGCCAAGGGAGTACGCCTTGTCCGTTCCGACTCCGGAGATCCAGCGGTGCGGGAACTCCCCGGGCAGCACCACGGACGGCGAGTCGTACTGTGTGCCGTTGACGTCCCACATCTCGACGGACTCGTGCCCGGCGGGAGGGACGTAGAGCAGTCGGCCCATGCCGCGGAGTTCCACGTCCTCGGCGCGTCCGCGCACCAGGACGTAGCCCTGCGGGCGGTACGTTCCGCCGCGCCGTGGGCCCTGGAGCGGCTTTCCCCTCCGGTCGGGTGGCTGGACGGAGAAGTAGTACTCCTTGAAGTGGAACCCCTTCGTGGGCTGGTTCTCCTTCCTCCCCTCGCTCACGTACCAGGGTTCGTTCGTGAGCGAGGGCGCCAGGTTCTCGTACATCGAGGCCGGGGTGGAGGCCGTGGGCGGTGGTTTCTCCGGGTCGTACGGGGCTTCGCCGCTCACGTACATCTTCCTGAACAGGACCACCTGGCCGGTGTCGCCGATCCCTGCCACGTGGGCCGCGATGTCGACCTGGTCGGGTACCTCGTACACCACGGTCACGCCGACGCTGTTGCCCCGGGCCAGTCCGGGTCCGATCTCGCGGGCGAACAACTCCTCGTACGCGGCCTGCGCCTTCTGTTCCTCGGCGCCCCTGAGGCTGCCGAGCTGGAGCGCGAGCAGCATGGTGGCGGCGCCCTCGGCAGCGCTCTTCACATCGAGGTTCGCGGGGCTGTGGATCGGTTCGACCGGGGCTCCCCGCATCTCGATCGTCGCGCCGGATCGCACCTCGGGGCTTGCCGGGGCCGTCGCTTCGGGCCTCGCCCCGGCCGGCGTCCCAGGTCCTGCGCCGGGTTCCGACTGCGGTCCCACTTCGGGCCTTGCCTCGGCAGTCACGTCGGGTCCCGCGTGCGGCCCTGCCTCCGCCACTGCCGCTGCCTCGGGTTTCGGCTTGGTCGTCGCCTCCGGCCTGCTCTTGGGTGCGGCCTTGCGTGGTATCGGGATCGGATCGGGGACCACGCTGACGCTGTACCGCGTCCTCGTGGTGCCGTCCCGCGCGGTGACGGTGACCACGCTCGCGCAGTCGGCGCAGAGACGCCGGGAGACCGCCATGCCGTGCACGGTCGCGTGATGGTCCCGCGCGAACTCGATCATCAGCTGCTCGGCGTCGTTGGGCGCTCCGACCGCTCCCCGTCCCTCCACACCGGTGTCGTACGTCCACCACACGAGGTCCAGTTGCTCGGCTGCCTGAAACAGCTTCTTGCTCCCGCGGTTGGCGGCGATCGTGTAGACCAGCCGCGGATCACCGTCGAGGGTCACCAGGCCGATGGCGACGGTGGAGTTCCGCTTCAGCCTGATGCGCTCCCGGGTGCCGATCAGCTCGTAGAACTTGCGCAGCTTGTCGTCCAGGAAGGCCCGTGCGTCCGGATGCAGGGGGGCGGTGTCCACCGGAGCCGGGTCGTGGTCGTGGTGCGCCGCGTGGGTTTCCTGAGCCGGTGCCGGCGTTGTGGTCGACGGACCGTGCGGGGCCGGCGGCGTGCCCTCCTCGGTGGGGGCGGCCGAGGATGCCGCCACCCTCGGCGCGGGCACCGCCTGGTCCACGCCGGACATCGCCCGGTCCAGGCCGAAGCGGACCGCCCATGCCCGGGTCCAGGCCGAGACACCGCTCTTCGGGGAAGGGCGAACGGCCGTGGCCTCGGCGGCGGGCGTGGCTACGGGCTCGGCGACGGGCGCGGCGACGGGCTCAGCAGCAGGCGCGGCTACGGGCTCAGCGGCGGGCGTGGCCGCGGGTTCGGCAGCAGGCGCGGCGACGGGCTCAGCAGCAGGCGCGGCCGCGGGCTCGGCAGCCCCGGTCCTGGTCGGTTCCGCTCCCGCCGGTGCCGACGTGCCCTGTCTGTCGGGGACCGCGATCGGTTTGCCGCCGTCGCCGAAGGACGGGACGGCGTACCCCTCGGCGCCCTGCCGGTCTGCGTCGTACGGCTCCTTCACGTCGACCGGCGTGCCACAGTCCCGGCCGTGCCGGTCGGCCAGCAGGCGTTCGGCCTCGGTCAGCCGGGCCGCGACCGCGCGGGTCAACGCCCGTCCTGCCGCCTCCAGTTGGTCGTCGGTGGGCACCCCGACGATCCGCAGGGTGATCGGGACGTGGCACTCGATCCGCATGGCGCCGGCTCAGCCCGCGGTGTAGGCGAGCTGGACGGTGGCGAGGCTGGTGGCGCCGACCACCTGGATGGCCGAACCCGTGGCCACGACGCAGTAGCGGTACGTCTGCGGATCGACGGCGGCGAACGCCGCGTCGACGGGCACGGTGATGTCGTACGGGTTGGTGATGGCGGACGTCGCCGTACCGATCTCGGCCAGCTTGTCGGGAGCGGCGCTCGCGTTCGCCAGCGGGGCCCTGGTCAGGACGATGCTGAAGCCGGCCGGGCTGCCGAACCACAGGCCGACTGCGCGGAACGAGACCAGTCTGATGTTCGCCGGCAGGCTGAGGCCCATCACCGCGACGCTGTCGGGGCCGCTGACGGACGGGTACGCCGCCCCGGTCTCGTCGTAGAGCCAGCCGTCGCCCGATCCCGGCAGCGACACGAAGTCGAGGCCGGGGGTGAGCAGTTGCTGGCCGGTCGGTACGCCGACGGGCTGGGCGAGCGCGGTGTCGATCTCGGTGACCACGGCGGCTGCCTGGTGGAGGTCGCTCGCGATCGCGTCGAACCGCACGTTGAAGCCGTTCGGGCCGTCGGCGGTGATGCGGCTGACGTTGTCGATCCAGTCGGTGGGCTTGAACGTCGGGGTGTAGCTGAGGTCGGTCACAGGTGTCCCTTCCCGGTCAGGACGGCGAGGCGAAGGTGAGGTGGACGGCCTCGATCGACATGCTGCCGAAGAGGACGGTCTCGAAGGTCGCCGTGAGGACGTAGCGGAAGACGCTGGTGTCGATCAGGGCGCGTGGCGCCGAGACCGGTATCTGGAGGTCGAAGGGCCCGAGGGACGAGAAGGAGTCGTTGACCGCCAGCGGTTCGGGGGCCGGGGCCGGCACGACGAGCCGAATCGGTGTGCGCGCCAGCGAGATGGCGCCGCCGACACCGTGGGAGGAACCTCTCTGCATGTCGCCCACGACCCGTACCGCGGTCAGCCGAAGCCCGTGGGGCAGGGTGAGGTTGGCCACCCCGGTCATGGCGAGGGAGTTGGCGTGGGCCACGCCGTTCCTGTCGTAGCTCCACGCACCCCCCGACAGGAGTCCGGTGGGGCGCAGGGTCGGTGTGAAACTGAGCCGCTGCGGCTGCGGGGGCGGCGCGGCGTTCGTCGCGTCGATCGCCGCGCCGATGTCGGTGACCGTGGCGGACAGTTGGCCCAGGTCGCTCGCGATCGCGTTGAAGCGAATGTTGAACCCGTTCGGCCCGGCTGCCTCCACCCGGTCCTTGCGGTCCTCCCAGGCGACATGGTGGAACGTCGGGGTGTAGCTGATGTCGGCCACGTCGACTCCTAGCTGCTCGTGTAGGCGATCTGGAAGGCGGCGAGAGTCACCGTGGTGCCACCACCACTTATGAAGGAGGCCTGGATGATGTAGCGGTACGTCGCGGTCTGGGTCACAGCAATCGTCGGATCCACGTCCATGGAGCTGTCGAACGGGTTCGTGTCGCCGCCGACGGACGCCAGTACCTCCGGAGTGCCGCCGGGGATCTTGACCCGGGACAGGGAGATGCCCAGCGCCACCACGTTGTTGCCGGCCTGGCCCATCGTGCGGAACGACGTCAGGCGGGCGTTGTCGGGGAGCGCCACCTCCATCTGTCCGTAAAAGACGTCATCGCCCGACGCCGTGGCCGCACCACTGGCGGTGATTGTCCAGGCGAGGTCCCCCCCTGCCCCCTGCAGCAGCGGCGCCAGGGTGAGCACATGCCCGGCCGGTCCGGTGCCGCGTCGGTCCACGGCGGCGTCGATCTCGGCGACAACGCCGGACAGTTGGCCCAGATCGCTCTCGATGGCGGCGAACCGGGCGTTGAATCCGTTCGGTTCGTCGGCCCTGACCCGGTCGCCGTCGGGGCCGTCCACGAACTCCTTGTGGACGAAGGTGGGTTGGAACACGATGTCAGCCATCGGCGGGCCTCCTGGCTCGGGGCGGCAGTGGGCCGCGGACGCGGAACCTCGGGTAGGTGTAGTCGGGGTTGGCCTGCGAGAGGTCACCCTGGAGTTCGACCACATGGGCGCGGAGCGCGGCGGTGTTGACCTCCACACCGACCGGATGCAGCACGTTGAGGACGTTCATGATCAGGTCGTGCTGGTCCTTGGTGACGACCGTCGCCGGGGTGTCCGCCTCCGGCCGCAGCCGCACCTGGAAGGTGTACGGGACCGCCTGCCCGCCGATCAGATAGCTCGCCTGCACCCAGGCCATTCCGGCCGCGTCGGCCCGCAGGGTGACGGTCTGCTGAGTGCTGGACGCGACGGTGATCGCGGCGCCGTCGTACGTCCCCGACGCCCAGCCCAGGCGCGGTCCCTCGCCGGGGAACTGTCCGACGAGACCGGCGAGGGCGGCGGGCGGCGGGGTCGCGGTGAGGTCCATGGTGGTGCCCTCGTCCAACTCGATGACGGCACCCTCGTCCAGTTCGATGACAGCGCCCTGCTCGTCGCCGGCGGGCCCGCGCACCTCGACGAGCTGCCCGGGGGCCTGGCGCACCTCCAAGTCGTCGCCGCTGCGCCGGAGATACCCGAAGCCGACCGCGAACGCGGGTCCGGCCAGCGCTCCGGCGCCCAGGGAGCTGTGCCGCAGGACGAGCCGACGTCCCGCGGTGGCGGCCGGGTCGGGAGGGTCGCCGGCGTCGTCGAAGCCGGCGGTCACCGTGAGCCGTCCGGTGACCGACCTACGTGCCAGTTCGGCGAGCAGGGCGTCCAGGAGTTCGGCCACGGCCGGTTGCATCAGGTGGGCGCCGTCGCCGCCGTAGTCGACCCGGGGGTCGTTGTGGCCGACGAGGAACGCCGGGTCGAAGTAGGTTCCCGGGCGCTCCACGCTCGACGCGGGCACGCCGGGTGTTCCGTCCGCGGCGATCGTGGCGCCGTCGTCCAGGCCGGCCAGGCCGACCCGCAGGGTGCGGGTCGCCGACGCCGAGACGGTGTGTCTGCCCCGGGCCACGTCGGCCTTGACGATCAACTGCCCGGGGGCGGTGGCGTTCAGCGCCGCGGTCGGGTGCCGGGACCCGGCCCCGCTCTCCGGCGTCAACAGGCCGCGCCCCGAACCTCCGGGCACCACGAGCCAGTTGACGAACGCGTCCGCGGGGGGCGCGGGACGCAGGGACAGGGTCACCGTGGTGCCCTGGTCCAGGTCGGTCGGGAAAGCGCCCGTCGGGCCGACCTCGTTCGGGGTGACGGCAGTTGAGGTGAAGACGACCGGAGTGACGTCGATCCTGAAGTAGTCGCCCTGGGCCGTGGCCGCGTAGACCTCCCGCGCTCCGGCCCGGTGGGTGACGTAGTCGAAGCCCGCCCGGTGGGCCAGTGCCGCGAGGCGTCCGGGCGGCACCGAGCTGTGGGAGAGGAGCACCGCCCGGCCTGTTGCCCGCAGGTCGTCCGCCAGGGGGTCGTAGGCGGCGTCGACCAGCAGGCGGCCGGGCGGTGCGGTCTCGGCGCCGGCCAGGGTGACCAGCCGGTCGAGACACTCGGCGACCCCGACCTGGACCAGGTGCGGGTCGGCAGGGGCCGGCGCCGGGGTGAAGTCCACCCCGGCGTGGTCGTAGCGGAGCAGGTAGGCCGGGTCGAAGGTGTCCTCCTGGGCGGCGGTGCCCACCACGCTCGACTCGGTGGTACGGCGCCGTCCGGTCGCGTCGATGCTCTCGCCGGGCAGCAGGGCGTACGGCCGGATGTGCACGAGCCGGGTGCCGCGGACCAGGGTGGCGTTCGTGTCGTCGACCACCAGCGCGTCGTGCCGCCCGCCGATCGGTCCGGCGAGCCGGTTGAGGAGGGTGGTGAGGTTCGCCGGGGTCGGCAGGGTCCAGCGGCGGAACAGTTCGAGCCGGCGGCGGTAGTGGTCGTCGTCCTCGCCGAGGGCGGGTGCGAAGCCCGAACGCGGCGTGGAACTGATCCGTACCTCGTCGACGACCCCGCGGAAGCCGCCGCCGGCCGCGCCGATGCGCAGCGGGGCCGTGTTCACCACCGCGCCGAGCGGGTACAGGAACCGCCAGTCCCGCAGCCGTCCGTCGAGGAACAGCTTCACCCGGCCGCTGGTGCGGTCGAGTACCGCCGCCATGTGCGTGAACCCGTCGGTCGGCAGGCTGGTGTCCGCGAACAGGGTCACGTCGTGGTCCGGGTCGCCGTCGCCGATCGTGAACCGTACGTTGCGCGGGAGCCCGCGTCCGAAGTCACCGATCGCGAACTCCCAGCCCGGGACCCGTTTCTCGCCGGGGTCGGGGCGGCGGCCGAGCACCGGCCCGTCGTGGGCGCAGGGGTCGGGATCCGGATCGGGGTCGGGGGCCGGGTCGGGGCGGACGAAGCACTCGAAGGTCGCGTCGTCCCACTCGCCGATGTCGAACGTGGCGTCGGTGTCGGCCACGATCACCGCGTCGGCGGACCGGAAGCCCATCGCCCGCCCGTACCGGCCGGGGAGGCCGACCTGCACCGGGCCCTGGAGTACACCGTGGTGCGCGGTCCGGCCCGGGTACGCGGCGGTCGCGTCCGCCGCCTGCGGGGTGGCCCCGGCGTCGTCGTCGAGGTGGTAGAGCGCCACGGTGTCGGTGTCGAAGCCGTACGCCAGGGCGGGGAAACGCGGTACGCCGAGGTCGGCGCCGATCAGGTCGAGGCTCAGGCCCAGGGCGGACGGCAGGTGCCGTTGGGCGAGGGCCGTGGCCGCGTGCCGCCGCAGCCGGTCGCGTTCGGCGCCGGTCACCCACAGCAGCTTGGCCGTGGTGCCGAGCAGTGCGGTCAGCGTCCAGCAGTCCTGGGGCCGGTTGTCGAACGGTGACGTGCCCATGGTGAGCAGGAGCAGCCGGGCGGTCGCGGTCGCGGGCTCCGCCAGCAGGAAGGAGGTGCCGGTGACGGTGCCGGCCGGTACCGTCACCGATGTGTCCACCGTCCGCGCGCCCGGCTCCTGGTAGGTGATCGTCACCGTGATGTCTACGTCGATGTCCCGGGTCGTGGCGAGGACGTAGCGGGGCTCGGGCGGTACGCCGAAGCGGGCCTCGTGGTCGGCGAAGTCGTAGCTCTCCACCGCGGCCTGGGAGCTGCCGAAGGGCAGCAGGCGCAGGTCGAGGATGTCCGCGCCGCGGGCGAACGGTGTGGTGAGCCGGCGCGCCATCGTGCTGGCGGCGAGCTCGGGTGCCGGGGTGAGCTCCTCGGTGGTCATCCGGTCACCACCGTCACGTCGAAGGCCTCGCCGTCGACCACGAAGGTCGCCAGTTCGGTCGGGCCCATGACCAGGTTCTCGCCCACGGCGCCCTCCGCGAGCACCCGTTGGAAGGGCACGTCGCCGAAGGTGATCCGGCCGAACGCGGCCGGTGCCCGGCGCAGATGCAGCCCCTGGACGTCGAGCACGCCCGGCTGTTCGACGAACGCGCTGACCACCTGCGCGTACAGGACGTCGCCGCCCAGGCGCAGCGCCCCGATGTCCGTCGCCAGGCGGCGGCGCACCGCGGAGAGGAGGGCGACGCCGTCCGAGCCGGGCGCGATCACGAGGGTGGCCCGGACCCCGACCTCGATGTGGTCGGCCTCGACGATGTTGGCGTGGATGCCGATCGGCCGTACCGCGTCGACCGCCGCGCCGACCCGCTCGAAGACGCCGGGCACGGAGCCGGTGGTGTGCCACGGCCAGCGGAAGTCGTGCGCCACCACGACGGTGAAGAAGTACGGCTGTCCGACGCGGCGTTCGCTGCTGAACGCCCGCTGGTCGAAGTGGAACAGGTCGAAGTAGCTCTGCGACACGTCGACTCCGCCGAGCGGGTCGGACAGGACGACGTCTAGGACGCCGCGGACACCCTGGGCCGCCTGCGCCACGGCTTCGACCGTCCAGAGGCTGCGGGCGATCCCGAGCAGCCGGCCTCGGTAGGTCCCGTCCGTTTCCTCCTCGGTGCCGCCGGTCGTCGCGGCCGCGTTGGTCACCTTGAAGTCGGCGGCCCCGAGGTCGGTCAGGTAGATCGACCGGTACGTCGGGTCGATGGCGGTGATCTTGTCAGCTTCGACGTCGCCGTCGGGTCCCGGCTCGAACGCCACCACGCCGACGTCCGCGGCGGGGGTGCCGCGGCTGTCGAGCACGACCGGCGCCACCGTGCCGAACGACTGGGCGGGGAGCCCGGGTCGGTCGGCGGTCACCAGGATCGCCCCTTGGGGCAGAACGTAACTCCGGCCCTCCACCCCCTTGTTCAGCGTGACGGTGACCGTGCCGGTGCTCGCCAGCGGCGCGCGCTCCAGGCCGGTGTCCTCGCCGAGCAGGTCGAGGGCGTCACCGACCGCCGTGGACAGGAAGTTCGCGTAGTAGAGGTCCTCCAGCCGTTTCCACAGCTCGCCGTCCTCGGCGGCGGCCGTCTCCAGGATCTTGCGCAGTGCGCTGGTACTGGTCAGGTCCGCTCCGGGGAACGCCGCCCTGGCCCGGTCGAAGGACTCGCTGAGAATCACGTCGACGGGCTTGAGGACGAAGCCGTCGGCAGTCACCCCGTAATCGGTCACGGTCGTCATACCTCCACGTTCACGCGCAGCGTGACCGGAACCTCGGCCACCGTCTCCAGGTCCGCCTCGACCGTCCACGCGCGGCGGACCTGGGCGGCGCGCGCCTGTGCCACGGCGCCGGGTCCGGCGGCCAGGCGTTCGGGGTCGTCGTCGAAGGTGACCTGTCTGACCTCGCTGACCCGCGGGTCCGTGCCCAGGGTGCCGACCAGGTTCAGCTTCAGGAGCTGCTTGACGACGCGGGTGCCGTTCGGTTCGGTGAACGCCCGGGTGACGTCCAGGCCGTAGCCCGTGTTGAACCGGTCGGAGCCGAAGGGCGTCAGGACCCGCAGGGTCAGCGCCTGGGTGAGGTTGGCGATGCCGGTCACCTCGGCCAGGTCCCCGCCGTCGAGTACGAGGTCCCCGTCGTCCACGCGCAGGCCGCGCCCGAACGGGTCCGGGGACGTCGGCGTTGTCATGTTGCCTCCAGTTTCGTCTGGCCGGCCGAGACGACCCGCCAGGGTGTGGCCGTCAGGGTCGGTCCCTGTGCGGTCTCCAGTGCCACCGGTTCGCCCCCGACCGTCAGCGTCGTGGCGAGGCCGGTGTCGATGGAGGCGACCGCGCCGCACGGTGGTTTGTTCGGGCAGGCCGGGACGGTCGCGGTGAGCAGGTCGGCGCGGGTGAGGACGGGCTGGCCGTCCACGGTGAGCAGGTGTCCGGCGGGCACGACCAACAGCGGTGCCCCGTGCGGGCATTGGAGCGTGGACGCGGCGGTGAGGACGGCGGCCATCACGACACCGCCACGGCGGAACCGTCGAGGGCCAGGCCGACCGTGCCGTTGGTCAGCCGGATCGGCTGGTCCTTGGTGCTGATGGTGACCGCGCCGTCGGCGCCGACCGTGATGGTCGTACCGCTGTGGTGCTCGATGGTGATCGTGTCGTCGTCCGGCGGCTTGGGACGGGTGCCCACTTCGGGCAGCAGGTCCTTGCCGACCACGATGTGCAGGCCGGTCGTCTGGATGATCCGGTGGCCGCCCGCGTCGGTGAGGTCGTTGGCTCCGGGGCCGGTCGGCCGGCCGTCGTCGCCGAGTGCGGTGGGCAGCGCCAGCCAGTAGTCGCCGGGCTCGTTGGCCGGGCGCCGGGTCGCCGGGTTGTCCGGCCAGAGGAACCCGGCCAGTACGGCGTCGTTGACGGATCCCCGGTTGTGGGCGAGGAGGGCGCGCATGCCGGGGTACACCGGCACGACCAGGCCCGTGCGGTCGAACGCGAACACCGAGGCGATCGGCTTCTCGTGCATGCTCGCGCCGGTGTCGACGGGGCTGGCCACGCTGGGCGCGACCACTCCGGGGTCGGGGACCTGGGCGTAGTGCAGGGACGCGAGGTGCTTGCCGGCGCCGGCGGCGTACTCGGTGACCTCGCCGACGTCGACGGCCGGGTGGTCGTCGCGGGCCCGGTCCACCATGCCCCGCACGCGGTCCACCACGACGTGGACACCGGTGGTGACCTGGGCCCGTTCGCCGGCGGCTGCCGCGATCAGGCCGAGTTCCGCGGTGTATCCGCCGGAGGTGGTGAACCGGTGGACCACCCGCGTCAGCCGCAGGGTGCCGTCGGGCACCCCGGACAGTCCGGTGATCTTCGCGACCTGGCCGACCCGCAGCCGCGGATGCCCGAGCACGGCCAGGTTCACGGTGGCCCGCACCGGCGGCGACAACGCCCCGTCGGTGTCCTCCCCGTAGGAACTGTCCAGCCACACGATGTTGGTGTCGGGGTCGAGCGCCACCGGTGCCGTGTCCCTCGCGGCGCCGACCGCGGCACCGAGGTAGACCGTGCCGTCGCGGACCACCAGCGGCGCGTTGCCCCGTTCGGCCAGGGTGCGCAGCGCGTCCAGGGTGGACCCGCTGCGCAGCGTGAAGCCGCTCAGGTCTCCCGGCAGGGTCGACCCCGCCGCGACCGGCACGTCCGCCTTCTTCAGCAGGTCGAAGGCGAACAGCTGCGCGCTCGTCCCGGCCGGGCTGCCGACGGCCACCGGCCTGTTGCGCAGCAGGTAACCGCCCTCCTCCTGCCCGTACAGCACCGTGCGCGCGTAGCCGTCCTGGCCGACGGTGCCGGAGATCCTGGTGACCCGCCCCACGAGGACGCGGCCGGCGTCGCCCGTCGTGGTGGACGGGTCGTCGAAGTAGCCGAGCCGGATGGAGACGTTGACCGCGGTCCGCGCCTGGACCGCGCGGATCATGGCGATCACGTTCGTCGGCAGGTTGATGAGCGTGACCTCGAACGTGTCGGTGGCGGCGCCCTCCGTCATCGTGACGGTGATGTCGGCGTCGAGCACGAAGGAGCCGGCCAGCACGTCGTTGGACACGGTCACCGGCAGTCCGGGCTCGCCGGGTGCCAGGGGCGCGGAGATCTCGACCTCGTACCGGATGACGAAGCTCATGTCGCCACCTCCCGGCGGGAGTTCGCCCGTTCGTTCATCGCAGGGCCACCCCTCCGACGACCCGGGAGCCGAACGAGCCGGCGCCGTTGAGATTGCGCGGGTCCAGCAGCATCGTGGGGAACGTCAGGGCCAGTTCGGCCGCGTGGTACTCCACCCCGGGCGCCAGCTTGCGCCGCAGGATGGTGGTCGGGCCGGCCGGCTCCTCGCGGTCGACCGACAGCACGAGGAACGCGCGCTCGGCCGGCAGGTCGAGCAGCTCGCCCGACGCGTCGTCGAGGAGGTCCTCCGCCACGTTGGCGTAGAGCCGGAACCGGTAGGAGCGAACGCCGAGGGTGAGCCGGAACGCCTGCGGGAACCCGTCGGCCGGGTCGATGGGCAGGGCGAGGTAGTTCAGGGCCGCCATATCCTGCCTCCTTGGTCATGACGGGGTTCGTCGCGGACTTACAACAGGCCGCCCGGGACACGGGCGATGGGACTGGCCACCGGTCCGGTGGGTACGGCCGCGGTGCCGACGGCGAGGACGAGGTCGCCGATCTCGCCGAGTACCGCGGTGGTGAGGGCCGGCGGGATCTGCTGGAGCGTGATCGACACGTCCAGCGCGTCCCGCTTGGCCACTCCCTGGGTGAAGCGCAGATCGGTGACCTGCATGTTCAGGCTGGTGGTCAGCCCCGACACCACCGGGATGCCGACCGCCGACTCGCCCCGGGCCATGGCGGCGACCAGCAGCCGCGAGGTGAGCGCGAGCGCCTCCAGGGCCTTCTTCTGCTCCAGCCGCTGCGGGCCGAGCAGGACGGCCTCGATCGCGATCGTCTTGTTCGTGGGCTGGGTGGCCTGGGAGAACCGGCTGCCCATGATCCGCTCGATGCGGTAGCCCTCGTTGACGGTCATGCTCTGCACGTACAGCAGCTGCACAGGGCCCACCAGCACCGGCAGGTTCACCGCATCAGCCATCGTTTTCCTCCCCCTTCGCGTCCGTCAGATCCGGGTCGCCAGTTCCCGGTCGAGCTGGTCGAAGACGTAACCGGCCACCCGTTGGACCTCGGTGTCCGGCAGCGTCCCCACGACCTCCACCTGGACGGGGAAGTAGTAGTTGACGACCGCGGACCCGCTCTCCGGCGAGATCACGGCCTCGCTGCCGGCCTGCGGGACGATGTACTCGCCCTCGTGCACCAGCGCGATCCCG
Source organism: Streptomyces sp. NPDC090499 (assembly GCF_044769305.1). Taxonomy (NCBI): domain Bacteria; kingdom Bacillati; phylum Actinomycetota; class Actinomycetes; order Kitasatosporales; family Streptomycetaceae; genus Streptomyces; species Streptomyces sp. NPDC090499. The sequence continues at coordinate 214,861 of NZ_JBIVXP010000005.1, read as the reverse complement.
GTGCGTTCCACCCGGCCGCCGGTCGCGAATCCCGGTACGGGGAACACGTCCTGGCCGCCGGGACCGCTCTCGACGCCGTCCGGACCCTCGTCCGGGTCGCCGTCCACGGGTTACGCCTCGACCCCGACGGAGAGCGCGAGGCAGGTGAAGCTCGCCTGCGGGACGCCGTCGATCACCACGTTGCTGGGGTTCGCCGACGTGACGACGCAGCGGGCGAACTTCATCGAGTTGAAGGCCCAGTCAGTACCCTTCTTCTCGGCCACGATGATCTGGAACTCGGTTCCCTCGGTGGCCAGTTGGGTCAGGTCGGCGACCGCGGTGGCGACCGCCGGCACGCCCATGGTGAACGTGAAGGTCGCGGGCTGGCGGACGAACCCGACGTTGTCCGCCTCGACGCTGTGCAGCACGGTGTGCGGCGCGTTGAAGGTCGGGGTGAACGTCGAGATGGGGGTGATGGTGGAGTCCCCGAGTTTCACTTCGAGGCGTGTGTTCCAGTCGGCCATCAGGTGTGCCTTCCTAGTGGGATGTGGCTGGTCGAGGTTCCCTACTCGAACTTCAGGTCGATGGAGATCCGGTGCACGGCGCCCGCGTACTCGACGGCGGCCAGCACCTGCACGAGGCGCTGCACCTCGGCGGCGTGGATCCGGTTCGCCTCGTCGGTGGTGAGCGTGGCCGGGTCCTTGTCCAGGAGGACGAGGACGGGGACGACGATCTCGAAGCTGTTGAGGACGCCTGCGTCCACGAAGGGGCTGAGCACCGCCTCCATCTGGGCGACCAGGGCGCGCAGTCCGGACCTGCTGATCCGCACGTTCCCGACCGAGCCGATGAGCTGTGCCTTGAGCAGGAAGGACAGGTGGTCGATGAAGCGGCAGACGTCGATGTACTTCTTGGGGCTGCCGGGGTTGCCGGTGTAGCCCTCGCCCATGTAGACGCCGTTGCCGGGGATGAGCGCCGGACTTGTCAGCCAGTTGACACCGGCTCCCGTCGGGCCCGATCCGGAGACCTCCGTCGGTCCGTTCAAGGTGTCGATGTCGGTCGGGTTGAACGGCGGGCTCTCGATGTTCACCTGCTTCAGCAGCAGCGACACGAAGGGTTCGTAGCCCGCGATGGTGCCGGTCACGGCCACCGCCGCGTCCTCTTCGCTGTTGTGCGCGATGTAGACCATCCGCTCGTTGGACAGGATCACCTTCGGGTCCGTGCTGCCCTTGGGCAGCATCGCGACACCCATGCGCTCCATCCCGTCGGCACCCGTTTCGGACACCGAGGTGACGTGGGCGGAGAGCAGCCCGATGGGTCCGTCGGGGGCCTTCGAGGTGGCGTCGATCGGGGTGTTGGCGACCACGACGAGCTGGACGTTCAGGCCGGCGACGACCGAGAGCGCGCCCTTCCAGTCCGGCGCGGTGGCGTCGACCGGGACGCCGTAGACGAGAGTCGGGCCGGGGCTCTGCTTGAACACCAGCGTGAGTGCCTTGCCGAGTTCTCCCGGGAAGGTCTCCTCCGCCTTGTCCGGGCTGGTGAACGCCACCGGCGTGGGCGGCACGGCCGCTGCCGCGTCCGCGGCGGCCGACTTCCTGGCCGACGCCGACGCCGAGGCCGACGCCGACGCGGACGCGGACGCGGGCGGGGCGGGGTCCGGGGTGGTCACGCGGCCCACGATCGCGATCGTGCCGAAGGCGCGGACGGCCGGTGCGAACAGGTTGACGGTCGGGTCAACCCGGATATACCGAACGGGCATCAGGGTTCTCCTCCATGGCGCGGCCGGTCAGGCCGAATCGGTGGCAGATAGGGGTGGCCGGGTCCCGGGCCGCTCGGCCCGCTCCTCGGTCGCTGTCATGACGGCTTCCTCACGAGGCCGGCAGGAAGAGGCTGACGACGCCTTCGGCGGCACAGAGCCGTTCGACGTCCGCCGCGGCGAGCCCGTCGGGCAGACCGTCGGCGGCGATGACGAGGGCCGTCGCGTAGGCCTCGGTGGCCTCGGCCGGGAGCCCGGCGGGGACCGGGCCGGTCAGGGGCCGGGCCGCCTCCCGTACGAGCCGGGTGGCGCGCAGCCCGCCGGCGAGGTCGAACGGGTCGACGACCACGGCCGCCAGGGTGACCGGCAGGGTGTGCGTGTTCGCCGGGTCGTCGGGGTCGAAGGGGGGTGGTGTGCGCAGCTGTATCTCCGCGACCACGTAGTGGAAGGCGTCCTTCAGTTCCTCCACCGTGCTGATTGCGTGCTCGGCGAGGAAGGCGTCGAGATCGAAGAAGGTGAACCTCGCCCGGAACTCGTCGAAGGTGGCGAAGTCGTCGAACGCCCGTGCCACCACCGATTCCACGCCGGCCGGGTCGATCTCGGCGACCAGCGTGACGTCGATGGCGGCGCGCAGGTCGATCCAGACCGGCCGGGTGGGCTCGGGCACCGTCAGGGTCAGTTCCGTGCGGGTGTAGGACGGTACGAGTTGCGACCACGCCCCGTCCTGGCGGCCGGCCGGGAACAGCGGCCGTTGCAGGGCGATCTCCCGCACCCGTGCGTCGGTGATCGTGTCGAGCCGGACGGCCGACAGGTCGTAGACCGAGGCCAGCATCGTGCGGACCCGCTGGTCGCCCGAACCGCCGGTGGGCGACAGCAACGCCCCGAGAGCGACCGGGTCACTCAGTGCGAGAAGTGCCCGGTCCCCGAATGCCGACATGATTCCCCCGCTGGTAGTCCGGTCCCGGCGGGCCGTCCAGGCCCGTCCGGCGATGGCTACGTTGGCAGGGGGGCCGTTACGGAGGCGTCACCGCGGCGTCAGCGGGAGGGGCCGGATCACCACCGGGCGGGCAGCCGTCGAGAAGCCGACCGGGCATCGGGGGTACGAGCCGCCTCGGAGCTGCTCCCGGCCGGCCTCTCTCCGGCGGCTCGACCTCGGTGTCGACACGGCCTGCGGGACGGTGCGGTGCGAACGCGGCCCAGGCGCCGGGGAACCAGACGGCGGTGTACTGCCCGATGGCGTCGCGCAACCCGGTGGTGACGGCACCTTCCCGCGACGGCCTTCCTCACCCGCCGACACCGGTCAAGGACCGCTGGTACCCAAACGGTCCCCGAGAGCGATCAGGCGACATCGACGTCTTCCGCGGCCGGGAGGACATGCGGACGCGGGAGCCTGTCGTCAGCCGAAGCGGCCCTGCACGTAGTCCGCCGTACGAGGGTCGGAGGGGGTGGAGAACAGGGTGGAGGTGGGGCCGTGTTCGACGATGGTGCCGGGGGTGCCCTGGGCGGCGAGGAAGAAGGCGCACCGGTCGGATATGCGGGCCGCCTGCTGCATGTTGTGGGTGACGATGACGATCGTGACCTCGTGGGCCAGTTCGCGGATCGTCCGCTCGATGCGCAGGGTCGAGGTGGGGTCCAGGGCGGAGCAGGGCTCGTCCATGAGGAGGACCTTGGGGCGGACCGCGAGGGAGCGGGCTATGCACAGGCGTTGCTGCTGACCGCCGGAGAGGGCGCCGCCGGGCTGGCGGAGGCGGGTGCGCACCTCCTGCCACAGGCCCGCCTTGGTGAGGCACTCCTCGACCAGGTCGTCGCGGGCCGCGCCGCTCATGTGCGTACCGGTGAGTTTGAGACCCGAGGTGACGTTGTCGTAGAGGGACATCGCGGGGAAGGGGTTCGGCTTCTGGAAGACCATGCCGATCTGGCGGCGGGTCTCGGTGAGACGGCGGCCGGGAGCGTAGATGTCCTCGCCGTCCAGGAGGACCTCGCCGGCCAGGGTCGCGGCCGGGATCAGCTCGTGCATGCGGTTGAGGATGCGGAGGAAGGTGGACTTGCCGCAGCCGGAGGGGCCGATGAGGGCCGTCACCAGGCCGGACGGCATCGACAGCGACACGCGGTCCAGGACTTTGTGGTCACCGAACCAGGCCGAGATCCGGCGGGTGTCGAGGTCGGCGCCGGCGGCCGCCTCCGGATGGGCGGGCAGGGAAACGGTGGTGTCCGTCTCGCCGCTGGTCTGTTCGGTCACTGCACGTCCTCGGTCGGCTGTCACATCAGGTTGGGGAGGAGTGCGGTCGCCCGGTCGGCGACGGCGAGACCGAGGACTCCCAGCAGGGGGACCCCGAACACCCAGGTGTGGCGGCGGCCCCAGCGGGCGTGGCTCCACGCGATGGCCGCGGCCACGAGCACGAGTGCCTGTCCCCAGAGCACCAGGGACAGCCAGGCCGAGGGCTGGGCGGCCATCGGTGTCTCGTCCTCCGGGAGGGCGCCGGGGGCGACGCCAGGCGTCGGGGTGGCCTGGACCCGGGAGACCAGGTCCGCGTCCACGCGCAGGATGCCCCGGGGCATGAAGGGCGTGCCGTCGGCCGTGACCAGGGTGAGCCGGCCGTGGCCCGCAGCCGGTGCCGCCGGCTGCGGATCACCGGCGCGGCGCAGACCGAGCACCCGGTAGGTGTGCCTGCCCTGGCCGGTCGTCACGGTGAACTCCACCCCCGGCCGCAGCTCCCGCAGGTGCAGGAAGGGGCCGCCGAACGTCGTCTGCCGGCCCATGACGACGCTGACCCCGGCCTGGCCCGGCAGGGGCGTGTCCCTGCGGTGGCCCGGGCCGCGGGACAGGTCGTCGGCCGTGGTGCCCTCCCGGACGACCTCGCGCAGGTGCAGGGCAGGGATGCTGAGGAGTGCCACCGGTGTCCCGGGCGGAACCGCGCCGCCCACCGGAGCCACCCCGTTGGCCAGGGCGCCCCGGAGGGCGGCGTAGTCGACCTGCCGGTCGCGGACGTGGCGGAGGTCGCCCAACGGGCCGGCGTCCAGGACGAATCCGAGCAGCAGCGCGCCGAGGATGCTCAGCGCGACGCCGAGGACCCGGATCCCGGGGCCGGCCGGGCGGGTCTTCCGTGCCGGGGCGGGCTCCGCCTCGGAGGGGTCGGATGCCCCTCCGCCGGCCGGAGCCCGCACCACGGCGCTGGGTGAGGTCATCCCACCCTCACTGACTTCGACGTGGCCGTCCCGTTGGCGTAGCCGGACCGCTTCGCGGTGATGGTCACCGTGATCAGGTGGCCCTTGTCCGTGCGGGTGAGGACGTACGTGGAGTGCGTCCCGCCGCGGATCGCGTGCCCGTCGCGCTTCCAGACGTAGCCGTACGACGTCGCCGCGGGCTTCCAGCTGCCGGGCTTGGCGGTGAGCCGCTTGCCGGTCTTCGCCGTTCCGGTGACCGACGGGCGCGTGGTGTTCTTCAGGGCCGGGCCGCGGGCCACGGTCACGGCGGGGCTGGTCGCACTCGTGCTGCCGCCGCTGTTGGTGGCGGTGACCCGGCAGGCGAGCTTGTGCGGGTAGTCGGCGGCGACCAGGGTGCGGGTGCGCGCGGTCGCCCCGCCGATCGCGCTGCCGTCACGCAGCCAGGCGTACGTGGAGGAGGTCGCGCCGCCGAAGGTGGCGCTGCACGTCACGGTGGAGCCGACCCGCACCGTGCCCGTCACCTTCGGCGCCGTGACGACCGTCGGGGGCTTGACCTTGACGGTGTAGGGCAGCGCGGTCGAGGCGGAGGGCGCGTACACGGCGGCGTCGGACGGAGTGAACACGGCGGTCAGGGAGTGGCTGCCCGCGGCCAGCGCGGACGTGGTCAGCGCCGCCGTGCCGGCGGACACGGCGACCGGGCTGCCGAGCGCCTGGGTGCCGTCCTTGAACTGGACCGTGCCGGCGGCCGTGTTGGGCGCCACCGTCGCGGTGAGCTTGACGGACGTGCCCGCCACGACCGGGCTCGCCGGGGTGGCCGCGAGCGTGGTCGTCGTCGCGGTCACGGACGGGACCGGGTCGGTGTTCTGGTAGGCGGTGTTGGAGGTGAACCAGATCGGGGCGCCGAAGTCGCCGTACGTCGCCGAGCCGAAGGCGCCCCGGCAGGTGAGCGTGAAGTCGTAGCGGCCCTGCAGGGTCTGGAAGCCGGCCTCGTTCGCGTAGTCCCGCATCGTCTCCGTCAGCGGCACCACGATCCCGCCGGCCGGTGACGTCTGGTACGTGCCGATCGGCGAGTTGCTGACCACGACCTTGCCGTCCGACGGGAAGCCGGAACCGGTGACCGAGACGATGAGGTTCGTCGCCGGGCCGGGGCACGCGCCGGACGTGGTGACGGTCATTCCGCTGGTGTCGGTGCCCGTGGCCGGGCTGACCTCCAGGGTGCCGAGCGAAGCCGCCTCGGCCCCGGTCGCGCCGAGGCCGATCGCCCCGGCGACGAGCACGGCGGCGAGACCGGCCGGCACGGAACGGCGTACTGAAGTGAACATCATGGCTGTGTCTTCTCCTGCTCTCAGTCCTGCGAGCGGTCGGTGTCGTGGTGCGAGTGGTGCGGGGTTTCGGGGAAGTCCAGCAGGCGGCGCCGACGGACCGACTGGACGAAGAGGGTGCCCAGCAGGACGAGGGCCGCGGCGACGGAGGCCAGCAGGGCCGCGCCGGTGCCGGTGGAGGCGAGGGAGCCATGGCCGCCGCTGGAACCGCCGGTGACGTCGGTGCCTATGCCCTCCGAGCCGCCGGAGGTGCTGCCGCCGTCCGAACCGCCCGTACCGGCCGTGTCCGTGGGACTGGCGGTGTCGGTCGGCGACGCGGTGTCCGTCGGGGTCGCCGTGTCGGTGGGGGTCGCCGTGTCCGTGGAGCTGTCGGTCTCCGTCGGCGTGGCCGAGTCCGACGGGGTCGAGGTGGCGGGCGGCGACGAGGAGGCGGGCGGGCTGGTCGTGGCGCCCCCGCCGGGGTCGGTGTCCTGGTAGTCGGTGTTCGAGGTGAACCAGATCGGCGCGGTGAAGTCGGCCAGACTGGTGCCGTTGAAGGCGGTACGGCAGGTGAGTGTGAAGTCGTAGCGGCCCTGCAGGGTCTGGAACCCGGCCTCGTTCGCGTAGTCCCGCATCGTCTCCGTGAGCGGGACGACATAGCCGCCGGCGGGCGTCGTTCCGTACGTGGTGAGCGGCGAGTTGCCGACCACGACCTTGCCGCCCGACGGGAAGCCGGAACCGGTCACGGTCATGATCAGGTTGGTGGCGTTCGACGGGCACGCGGCCGCCGAGGTCAGGGTCATGGTCTCGGTGTCCTTGCCCGTGGCCGGAGCCACCTCCAGCTCGCCGGCGGCGGCCGCGTGTGCGCCGGGTGCGACCAGCAGACCCGCTGTGCCGCAGGCCAGCAGCAGCGCTCCGAGGCCGGCGGCGGCCGGACCGGACAGACGTTTCGACGACACGGTGATGTCTCCTCTGGCTCGTGTGATCGGGTGTGGGTGTTCAGTCGCTCGATCCGGATGTGACGGCCGCGCGGGCCCGGCGCCCTCGCACCCAGAACAGGGCGCCCACGAGCAGGGCCAGGAGGGCGACGACGAATCCGGACGTCGACAACGCGATGAGCTTGGCGTTCGAGTGCTGGGCCGTGGGCGCGGCGGCCCTCTGCACGCCGCCGCCGGCCGCTGCTGTGGGTGCGGCGGGGCCGCCGTTCGGCACCGCGGGCGACGATCCCCCGGACGCCGCGCCGCTGCCCCCGGGCGAGGCCGAACCGCCCGCCTGCCCCGACCCGGACGACGGCGACGCGCCGGCCCCTGCCCCCGCGCCCACACCTGCCGACGCCTTCGCCTTCGTCCCGTCCCGGTACGCGGTGTTGGACGAGAACCGCAGCGACCCGCTGAAGTCCCGCACGCTCGACTGCGAGAACGCCCCCTTGAGGCAGCTGAGCGTGAAGGTGTACGTACCGCGCAACGTGTGGAATCCGGCGGTGGTGGCGTAGTCCCGCATCGTGTAGATCAGCGGGATCGAGGCACCGCCCCCGGGCGTCTTCTGGTACGTGGCGAGGGGCGCGTTGCCCACGACGATCTGGCCGGCGCGGGGGAATCCGGCACCGGCGACGCGTGCGATGACGTTCGTCGTGCCTGACGGGCAGGGCTCGGCCATGGTGATGGTGACGGGCTGGGTGTCACTGCCGTGCTGGGGGGAGACGGTGAGCTGCCCGGCGTCGGCCGCCCGCGCGGAGGACGCACCGGCGAGCACCATCGCCGTCGTGCCGATCGCCATCGCCGCCGCCTGCCCGGCCGTGGCCCGGCGCCGCTCACTTTCCACAGGTCGGCGGCCCGCGGCGCCCGTGCCCCGGCGGCGCGGCCGGCGTCGCACGAAGAACACCACCACGGCCGCGACCACCAGCAGAATCAGGCCGAGCGCGGGCCAGGGCACGGCCCAGAAGCCGGCCGACGCGGTGACCCGGGGGTGCACCGGCGGCGGGACGTCGCCGCGTACCGGGACCGGGTCGACGGAGACGGTGGCCGTGTCCCGCACCGTGGGCAGGACGCCCCTGGCCGAGGCCGTGACGGTCAGGGCGGAGCCGGGCAGGAGTTCGGGGATGTCCCGGGGCTTGCGGACCGTCGCGTCGCCGCCGAACAGGTCGCTCACCCGCACCGTCTGGCGCGCGCCCAGCCGGACGTTGCCCGTGTTGCGCACGGTGTAGGTGACCGTGGCGGTGCCGGTCCCGAAGGGGTTGAGCGTGCCGTGGTAGGTGGTGTGCGGGCCGTCCACGGAGAGCCGCGCGTCGAGCTTGCCCGCGACGCGGAGGTAGATGCGCGCGCCCACACGCTGGTCGACCTCGACCTTGTTGCCCTTGGCGTCCGTGCGGGTGGCGGCGAGCGAGGCGACGATGCCGCCCGCGTGGTCGCCGGGGGTCACGTTCCGCGGCACGGCCAGGGTGAAGGGGACGATGACATGGGACCGGCCGGGGACCGTCACCCGCCCCTTGCCGAGCCTCACCCAGGAGCCCACGGCGGTCGACTTCCTGTTCGCCGCGAGCACGTCGAAGCCGCCGTCGGCGGTGATGAAGGCGTCGCCCCCGTACAGCCGCAGGGTGAGCGGCCTGGTGCCGTAGTTCCACACGGCTACGTGGTCCCGCAGGGCCGCGCCCGGGGTCACGCTGTACGAGAGGTTCGGCCGCCGGTCGGGCTTCTTCGCACCCGACGGCTGGATGCCGAAGGTGGTACGCCCGTGCGAGGCGGCCGGTGTTGACGAGGCGGCAGCCCACGCGGCGGCCGGGAGCCCGGCGAGGGCGCAGACGGCGAGCAGGAGGGCGGCAAGACGGCGGGCAGTGGCGGTGATCATGTCGGTCGTCCGATCGGGCGCGAGCGCGGGCTGGGACGTCAGTGGGGCGGGAGGCTACGGCCGCCCGCCCCGAAAGGCAGTCGGGGCGGACGACCCGCACGGGGAAGCCGAGGTGCGTCCGGGGCGGGCGGAGGGGCCCGCCCGCCCCGGACCCGGGGTGACGCCGGGGGTAGGGATCGGCGTCACCCCTGGCCATCCGGGGATGTCAGATGGCCGTCAGGGTGAGCGTTGCGGTGTAGGTGCCGGCGACGGTCGAGGTCGGCACGTTGAGCGCGAGGTCGGCGCCGAGGTGCGCGGTGCCGAGACCCGTGCCGGTGGCCAGCGAACGGGACGACTTCAGACCGGCGTTGCCGGCGTCGGCCGGCGCGACACCGCTCGCGGCGGCGACGGCGCCGCCGGCCGTGACGGTCTGGGCCGCCGACTTGTCGACGACGTTCGGGGTCCAGCCGAGGTTCTGGCCGTTGATCTTGTGCGTGCCGCCGTCGGAGAAGTCCGACACCTGGCCGCTCACCGACCAGCCGGGGTTGCCGGCACGGGTGTCGGTCAGCGTGACCGGGTTGATCTTGCCGGCGGTGGTCAGCAGGTCGCCGTTGGTGTTGAGCACGGGCGACGGCAGGGTGACGTTCGGGGCGTCGACGCTGATGACCAGCGCACCCGGGTTGACGGTCGTGGTGATGTTCTCCGAGGCGGTGACGCCGGCGAACGCACCGATCGTGTAGGCGATCTGGGCCGAGTCCGAACCGAGGTACCTGGTGGTGTCGGCCGGGACGAAGGTGGCGGAGAAGGTGTGGTCCCCGGTGGCCAGGCCGGAGGTGCTGTACGTGGCCTGGCCGCCCGAGACCGGCACGGTGGCCAGGGTGGTCGTGGTCGCGCCCACGGTGTCCTGGAACTTCACGGAACCGGCGGCGCCGTTCGGCGTGACGGTGGCCGTGAAGGCGACCGGGCTGAACTGGGCCGCCGTACCGGCCGGGGAGACGGCGAGCGCGGTGGTGGTCTGCTGGGCGGGGGCCGTGTTGACCGTGTAGGCGACCGCGCTGGAGGAGGACACGTCGTAGCTGGTGCTGGTCGGCGTGAAGTCCGCGGTCAGCGAGTGCGAGCCCGCGGCCAGGTTGGCGGTGCTGAGGACGGCCGTGCCGTTGTTCACGGTGACGGGCGCGCCCAGCGCGGTGCCGTTGTCGCGGAACTGCACGGTGCCCGCGGCGGCGGCCGGGGCCACGGTCGCGGTCAGCGTGACGTTGGTGCCCGCGGTGACGGGGCTCGCCGGGGAGACGGCGAGGGACGTGGTGGTGGGCGTCTTCACCGACGGGTCGGTGTTCTGGTACGTCGTGTTGGACGTGAACCAGACCGACGCCGGGAAGTCACCGAGGCTGGTGCCGTTGAACGCCGTACGGCAGGTGACGAGGAAGGTGTACTTGCCCGTCAGGGTGGTGAAACCGGCCGTGTTGGCGTAGTCCCGCATGGTCTGCGTGAGCGGAATGATCAGGCCGCCGTTGCTGTCCGTGCCGTACGAGCTGATCGGCGAGTTGCCGACGACGTTCTGGCCGGCGGCCGGGAATCCGGAGCCCGTCACCGACACGATCACGTTGGTGGCGTTCGCCGGGCAGGCACCCGACGTGGTGACGTTCATGCTGGACGTGTCAGTGCCGGTCGCCGGGGTGACGGTCGCGGTGCCGATCTCGGCGGCGGACGCCGACGGGGCCACGAGGCCGACCGTCAGCAGAGCCACCAGGGCCGCGAGACCGCCCGCCGTGACCCGCGAGAGTCTGAGCTTCCACACGGTTGTGCTCTCCTTCGTGGAGGACTGCTGGGAGGGTGCGGGTGATTCGGGGTCGACCCACCCGGTCACGGGGTCTGCTTGCTGGTGTCGCCGCAGTTCGCGTTGGTGGCGAAGCCGTACTCGTTGATGAGGTTGGACTGCTGGCAGATGAGCGAGTTGGACCCGACGAACACGGTGCTCCAGGGCGCCGTACCGATCTTGGAGGTCGGGATCACGTTGTAGACGTCGCGCTTCACGCCGAAGCTGCTGTTCAGCGTGTTGGGCGCCACGTCGTCGATGGTGCCGAGGATGGCCCGGCCGCGGACGTCCGCGATGGTCTGCGAACTCTGCGCGTTGTACTGGGCGATGGAGAACGGAGCGATCGACTTGTCGTCGAGGACGCGGCCGTCGTGCTCCTCGACCGGCGAACCGTTCTTGGTGTCCTTGATGCAGGGGTAGACGCCCGCGACCACGTCGGCGTCGGTGATGCCCATCGTCGACTCCCAGAAGGAGCGCGTACCGGAGCCCGCCTGCGGCAGGTAGACCGTGATGTCGTAGTTCGGTCCGGTCCCCACGTAGTTGGGGTCGCAGTGGTAGATCGCCTTGAGGTCGGTCAGGGCGAGCTTGCGCGGGATCTGGCTGGTCGGCGTGATCGCGTAGCTGACCGCGTCCACGGCGAACGGGACGTAGGTCAGGCCCGGGCTCGCCGCCGCCAGGTTCAGGCTGGAGGACCGGGAGAAGTCCAGGCAGCCGTTGCCCGCCGCGAGCGAGTTCGACAGGGCGGTCCGGCCGGCACCCGAGCCGTTCGGCCGGGCCATGGTGCAGCCGGGCGTGGTGGCGGGGTCCTTGGTGGTGATGTTCGCCGAGCCGACGGCGTCGTACGAACCGATGACCTTCTGGCCGTTGACGGTGATGGAGTTGGCGAGGCCGTTCATCACGCCCTGCGTGGTGTCGGAGCCCACACCGGACAGCTGGCGGTAGGTCGGAGTGCCGGACGGGTCGGCGACGGCCATGCCGGCGCTGACGGTACCGGTGAGGAGGCCGGCGAGACCGACGGCGGCGATGGCTATCTTTCTTGTGTTCACGTGGGTTTACCCCTCGGCTAGGCTTGCGCCGGGTGATGCCCGGCGCCGGTTTCAGACAGTTCGTTGGCGCGGACCTGTCGATCTTTCGGGTGCGGGCATCACCTCCCCCGGCCGCGGGGTGTCCGGCCCCTCGCCCGCCGGGCCGCGACAACGGCCGCCAGCTGCGGGGCCACCCTCGGCAGGAGGGGGCCGCCGGCGGTCGCCGCGAGGCCGACGACGAGGGCGATCAGGAGGGTGTAGCGCACGGCGCCGAGCACCCAGGGCGGAGTGAGCGGGGTCGAACTGCCGCTCGCGGTGGGGGCCGTGGCGGACGGCGATCCGGACGGCCGGGCGGACGGCGGCGGGGAGGACAAGGGGGACGAGGGGGACGCCGACGTGCCCCCGGCGCCGCCCGCGCCCGCCGTCCCTCCAGCACCGGCGCCGCCGCTCGTCGTACCGCCGCCGCCCGAGGTCGACCCGGATCCGCCCCCCGCACCGCCCGAGCCGCCGCTCGTGCCGCCGGAGGAGCCCCCGGTGCCGGAACCGGCCCTGGACGCGATGGCGTCGGCCGCGGCACCGGTCTGTCCGCGGAGGCTCTTCGGCAGCGGCGCGTACCCGCCCGGCAGGGTCCCCGCGGACACGCCGGGTGTCTGCCCGCTGCCCGCTGCGAACCTCAGCAGCGCCGCGAAGTCCTGGCCTTCCTTCTTGGTCAGCTTCTCCGGCACGGTCGCGGCATAGGTGAGCAGCGTCAGCGGATAGGCGCCCGCGGACGTCGACGTCGGGTCGGTCCGCAGCACGCCCGTGACACCGCTGGGTTTCATCGCCGCCTCGCCCGCCAGCAGGGCGGTCGAGGTCGGGGCCACGAACTTCCCCGCCGCGTTCTGCAGTTTCGCCGTCACCAGCCCGTAGCGGTTCGCCGTCGCCGTGTCGGTCACGGCGAGCACGGCCCGCTGGCCCGCCGGCTGCGCGGGGTTCTTCTTGTAGGCGGGCGGGATGGCGGTGTTGTCCCAGGTGGTGCGGGCCAGCGTGTCACCGCGGGCGACCGCGCGGGCGGCGGCGTGCATGTCGGTGGCGTACGGGTGCTTGTCCTGCACGCACAGCGGGTTGTCCGGGTGGTCCTGGAACTGCTGGCAGAACGGGTCGCTCTTCGGGTAGTCGGTGACGGGCAGCTTGATGCCCTTGTAGGCCGGGTTGACCGTCATCCCGGAGAAGGAGGCGTCGCCGTAGCGGCCCTGGTTGTCGGCGGTCCCGTCGAGGAACTCGCGGGCGGCCGGGTCCTGGCCGACCCAGTTCCACAGCTGCCAGGCCGCGTCGGACAGCGCCTCGGGCACCAGGGCGTCGCCGAGGTTGCCGCCGAAGTCCAGGTCCGCGTAGCCGGGATTGTACCTGCGGAACTCGGGGTCGCGGGCCAGGTTGAACGGGTTGTTCCGGGTGCTGGGCGCGAAGCGGGAGTTGCCGTCCTGATAGGACTCGGTGAGCAGCTTGGCGACCAGTCTCGGGGTCAGGTCGAGCGAGGCGAGCCGGGTGCCGTCGCGTGCCTTGACGTCGGCGGGGGCGTTGAAGCCGGCCCGGCTCTCGACGAAGAAGCCGAACGTCAGCCCGGAGAGGGTCACCGGTGCGTAGACGGGGTGCTGGTCCGCGGGCAGCTGGTCGCCGGTGACCGGGCGGTTGAGGAAGACCATGCCGGGCTTGCCGGAGACCAGCTTGGCGCGGGCGGTGTCGTCGGTGACCTGGGCATAGCCGTAGATGGCCTTGTCCCCGGTCTGGCACAGCGCGGGCTGCCAGCGCAGGACCGCCTCGGCGACCGGCTCGTCGCCCAGTGTGCTGCGCTCGTCGGCGCCGATCGGGCAGAAGTTGCCGATCGGCTCGAACGACAGCGGTACGACGATGCGCTGCCGCCAGTTGGTGGCGGTCAGCGGCGACGACTGCAGCAGCCCGTTCGGCTGGGACCGGTACCCGCCGCCGTCGACTTCTTTCTCGCCACGCGGCACGACGACGAGCCAGCACGTGCGGCCGGTGGCCGGGGCGCTCGCCCCGGCCGGCACCGCGCCGCAGCCGAGGCCCGGCGCCTCCAGGGAGGTCTGGGCCTCGAAGTACACCTCGCCGGTGCCGTCGGAACCGGTGCGGGCGTAGGGCACTTCATTGGTGCTGTTCGAGTCGTAGAACTCGTTCCAGTTGCCCTTGGTGATGACATCACCGGTCACCGAGTGGAAGGGCATGTACGAGATGCCGGTCGAGGTCGGTGGCGGGAGTTGCTGGGCAGGGTCCTTCAGGCCGCCGTAGGTGAGCTGCCGGGTGTTGGTGTACGCGCCGGCGCCCTGGCTGCCCGCGCCGGCACCGAGCGCGGAGGAGCCGCCGAACTGGCACTGCTCCGGGTCGGGACCGCTCGCACCGTCCCCCCAGCACTGCATGATCTGGAGGTAGTCGGCCGCGTAGTCGGTGTCGGAGACGGTGGGCGTGGCGCCCTTCCAGGAGATCTTGATCACCTGGTTGACCAGGTGGGCGGTCTGGCTCACCGTGACCTTCAGGTTCGCGTAGGCGCCGGTCCCCGAGACGGTGACCGCGGATCCCTCCGTGGTGGCGGACGGGGTGGCGGACGAGGTGGCCGCGCCGGTCGTCGCGAGCGCGAGGACGAGGGTGAGGACGAGGGCGGCGAGCAGTCCGGCCGGCGACCGGCGGACGGCGCTCATGAGCCGCCCCGCTTCGCCCGGAGCCGGGAGTTGATCAGGGGCGGCCCGACGGTGAGGGCCAGCAGCAGCACGCCCGCCAGCGCCATCAGCACGGCCTGCATGCCGCTTCCGATGCTCCTGGACGTGGAGACCGGCACGGCGTACGCGCCGCCGGCGCCGCTCGCCGCGGAGCCGCCGTCCGCGCCGATCACCTGGCCGGTGTCCGGGTCGGTCGACGGGCTCGCGCTGCCGCCGGACCCGGCACCCGCGGTCGTACCTCCGCCCGATCCCCCGCCTGAGGCGGACCCTCCTGAACTGCCGCCGCCACCGGTCGCCCCGCTCGCCCCACCCGACGTACCGGCGCCCCCTGACCCGCCGGACCCGCCGGTGCCACCCGCGCCGCCGGACCCGCCGCCCACCACGGTCGGGTCCTTCGCGCCGCCCGTGCCGGTGGAGCACTGGGTCGTGCCCTTCTTGTCACAGGCGGGCGGGTAGGCGGCGGTCCTGGCGAGGGTGTTGCCGCCGTCGCTGGAGAAGGTGGGGTTGTGGCAGTTCTTGATGTTGATCGACTCGACGTCGACACCGGGGATCTTGCGCACCTGGTTGAGGCCGGCCTGCACGAGGTTGATCGGCAGCGGGGAGTAACCGAGGTCGTCCACGTGCTGCTGTCCCTGGCAGAGGAAGTAGTACGAGAAGGCGCCGAGCGTCTTGCCCTTCTGGGTGTTGAAGTTCGACTCCAGCCTGGTCGGCAGGATCATGTAGCTGTAGCTCGACAGCGGATAGGCCCGCGCGTCCGGGTCGGTGTAGACGTCGTCGAGGATCTGCGTGAGATAGCCCGGCGAGGAACTGTCCTCGTTGATCCGCGCCTTGAGCAGGGCGACGGCGACGTTGCTGGCCTTCGGCTCCACGTAGTACCCGGCCTGGTTGAGCACCTTGGCGACCGGGAAGCCGGTGGTGTACACGGCGTACGAGTACTCGACGTAGGTGATCGTGCCGACGTTGCCGCCCTGGGCGACATAGCCTGAGACCCCGTTCGAACCCGACTGGGCGACGAAGCCACTGCCCGGTACGAGCGGGTAGTTGGAGGTGGTCCCGCAGGGTGTGCTGCGTCCGGCGCGACGGCAGTAGGCGTCCCACACGGAGCCGTACCGCTTGCTCATCCAGGTCGTGAACTGCGCGGTCGTGCCCGAGCCGTCCGAGCGCACCACCGGCACCACCCGGCGCGCGGGCAGCGCCGCGGCCAAGGCCGGGTTGTCGGCCTTGATCGCCGGGTCGTTCCAGGTCGTGATGGCGCCGGTGAACATCTTGGCGATGACGTCCCCGGAGAGCCGGAGGTTGGTCACCCGGCGGCCCGCGATCGTGAGGTTGTACATGAAGGACGTACCACCGGCCACGATCGGCATGTACGCGTACTTGCGGGACGGCGGCGGGTCCACGACGCCCGAGTCCTTGATGCCGTACGGGATTTCCGACACCGCGTAGTCGACGGTGCCGTTGCGGAACTGGTTGCGGCCGTCGGAGGAGCCGGTGCCGTTGTAGTTCACCGTCATGCCGTACTGCTTGACGTTGGCCCGCCACTGGTCCAGGGCGTTCTGGCTCCAGGTGGAGCCGGCGCCGGAGATCGGGACGTAGGTCTCGGCGGCGGCGGGCACGAGGGTGCAGTAGAGGAAGGCGATCACAAGGGCGGTCAGGGTCCTGGCTCGGGTGGTCCTGGCGGTCCTGGCTCGGGCGCGTGCGGGGACTGCCGGGCGTGATCCGGACATGGCGGGTCGGCTCCTGGCTCCTTGGTCGTGGTTCCTGGGTTCTTCAGTGGTGGTCAGCGGTGTTCGGCGGAGGTGGCGGTGGCCGGTGGGTCGGCGTGCTGGGCCGCCATGCGCTCGGCGTCCCGGCGGGAGGCCAGCACCCTGCGGTGCAGTTGGCCCCGGGTCAGGTCGCCGGGCCCACGGCCGCCGATCACGCGGGCCAGCAGGAAGAGCAGCAGCACGAGGGCCATCAGCAGGGCGGCGGAGCCGAATCCCCGGGCGATGTAGGAGGGTTGCGGCGAGCGCACCAGGTCGAAGGTGGCCAGCGGCAGCGAGATCTGCGGATCGTGCACCGGGTCGGCGTTCAGCCCGGCGTTGACCCCGGAGGTGAGCAGTACCGGCGAGGTCTCGCCGATCCCGCGGGCGGTGCCCAGGATCACCGCGGTGGTGAGACCGGAGCGGGCCGTGGGCAGCACCACGGTCCACACCGTGCGCCACTGGCTCGCGCCCAGCGCGTACGACGCCTCGCGCAGCGAACTCGGCACCAGCCGGATGACCACGTCGGCGGCCCGGATGACGATGGGCAGCATCATCACGCTGAGCGCCAGCGCGGCGGCGAGGCCGGACTTGCCGAGACCGAGGACGAGGATGACCGTGGCGTAGATGAACAGGCCGGCCACGATCGACGGCAGCGCCGTCATCGCCTCGACGATCGTCCGCACGAAACGCGCGTAGCGTCCGGGCACTTCGTTGAGGAACACCGCGCAGGCGAGCCCGAGCGGGATGGTGACGGCCAGCGAGATGGTGATCTGCTCCAGCGTGCCGACGATCGCGTGCACCACGCCGCCGTCGGTGAGCGGCTGCAGCGGGCCGGTCCGCGACATGTCCTGGGTGAAGAAGTTGAGGTGGACCAGAGCCCGGTGACCGCGCCACAGGGTGAAGGCGATCACGAAGACCAGGGCCGCGAGGAGCAGCACGGCGAGGCTGTGCCAGAGCACCGCGGCGACCCGGTCCCGTACCGCGGCGCCGTTCTCGTCGAAGGAGACCAGCACCGCGTAGAGGGCGACGAAGAGCACATAGGTGACGACCACGAAGCCCAGCACCGAGTCGAACGGCGCGATTCTGGCGAACAGCAGGATCGTCAGGGCGACGGACCCCACCGCGGCGGCGGCCAGGGCGAGCAGGTCGGTGACGCGGACGGCGGAGGTGTTGCGGCGGGTCTCGGGGCCGTCGCCGGGCCCGCGGGCCGGTGGTGTCTGTTCCTTGTCGAGAAGGTCGCTGTCGATGAGGTCGCTCATGTCAGGCCTCCGCCCCGACACCCGAGCGGCTGCGCGCCACGATCGAGGAGGCGATGAAGTTGACGACGAGGGTCATGAGGAAGAGGGCGAGTCCGGCGGCCATGAGGGCCGACATGCCGAAGTCGCTGGCGGAGCCGTAGCGCAGGGCGATCAGCGCGGAGACGGAGTTGGCGCCGTTCTGCAGGAGGTGCGGCTGGACGGCGAAGACCGGCGAGATGATCATGTACACGGCGATGGTCTCACCCAGGGCGCGGCCGAGGCCCAGCATGGTCCCGCCGATCACCCCGCCCAGGCCGAAGGGCAGGACGACCGCACGGATCATGCCCCACTTGGTCCCGCCGAGCGCCAGCGCCCCCTCCCGCTCGCCCGCCGGCGCCTGGGAGAACGCCTCGCGCATGACCGAGCAGGCGATCGGCGTCACCATCAGGGCGACGACCATCCCGGCGATGAAGGTGGACGAGGTGTAGACCGTCGCGGTGGCCAGCGGGTCGCCCGGGTCGGCCCCGTCGACCTTGAAGAGGGGGAACCAGCCGAAGTACGTGGCGATCCACCGGGACAGTCCGACCACCTGGCCCTGCAGGAAGAAGGCCCCCCACAGCCCGTACACCACGCTCGGCACCGCCGCCATCAGGTCCACGAGGCTGATCAGCGTGCGTCGCAGCCGCCGGGGCGCGTACTCCGAGATGTACAGGGCGGTGCCCAGCGCCAGCGGCACGGCGAAGGTGATCGCCACCAGGCCGATCAGCACGGTGCCGGTGAGTACGGCGGCGATGCCGAAGTGGTGGGAGTCCGGCTCCCAGGCCGAGGTGGTCAGGAAGGACCACCCGGCCACCCGGAGCGCCTCCGCCGCGCGATAGCCGAGGAAGACGCCGACCAGCAGCATGATCGCCAGCACCACGGCGCCGCTGCCGCGTGCCGCGCCGCGGAAGAGGCGGTCCGCCGGTTCGACCCTGGTCCGCAGATCACGGGGCGTGTCCAGGCGCTCCGGACCCGGCTGCCCGGGCCCGGAGACGGCGGCGCTCACGACACACCCGCCCCGGCTCGCGCCCCGGCAGGGGCCAGGGGAGGTTCCTCTGCCTCGGCCTCCGGCCGGGCGGACCGCGCCGGTCCCGGCAGGTGCAGCCCGCGCAGACGCGGCCGGCTGACCAGCCCCTCGCTCAACTGGGCCACCGGCACCGCGGCCAGGAACAGTTTGACGTTGTACTGGCACTCCCGTTGCCGCTGATACGACCGTCCGGCCGTGGCGACATCCCGCCCGTCGAGCTCGATCCGCCAGGTCCAGGCGCCCGGCGCGTCGGCCATGACGAACAGCGCCCGCACCTCGGTCACCCGCTCCCGGAGCCGGACCACTGTGGCCCGACACGCGGCAAGGTCCTCGAACGACCGCGTGCAACGCCCGAGTTCACGGTTGTTGGCGCTGACCAGACGCCACCCGACCGGTCTGCGTCCCCCGTCCGGTCTTCGTTGCCCTTCTGGATCTACAGGCAGGTCCATGCCAAGGTCTTCGATCGGTACGTACAAAAAGCGTGGGCGGACCATGGAGACCACCCCCTCCCCTATGTGGTTTTTTCGCCGCTGACCGAAAAAATCCCCCTTGGTGCAGCCGCACCCGAGAGTCTTCGGCTGTGGAGGTTCTGTGAACACAGCCGAGCGAAGGCCGAACGGAACGAAGATGAACGGGAGGTGTTGGAGAACCCGCTGTGACAACGATCAAGGCCGCCATCACACTGCGCTCCGAATCGGCACCGTCACCGGGGGTGGCGTGCGGCAGGCAGTCCAGACGGCACGCAAGTGGCTCACGAAGCTTCCGCACGGCGCTCCTTGAGGCCGGACCGGCACCAGCGAACGTCGCGCGTCGTCCGGCGACGCGGTTCGCCAGTGGCGTCCGTCATGGGCGAAGAGGGTCCGGTCCAGCACCGTACGGACGGCCTCGTCGGTGAACGCGCGCCTCGCCGGAGATACGGCATCGCCGCAACGGCGGGGCGGCTCCCACCACACATACTCACGGCAGCCACAGGAACGCACCCGGGCAACGGCGACGGTGGCGCCCTGGGGGTCTCGTAGTCACGGGCGAGGCGGCGTTGCGCATGGGCCAACCGAGGGTCCGACCGACGTCCAGGCCCTTGCCTCTGCGCTCGGCCCGCCAGGCGGTGAGGGTTGGACCGGTCAACTCCCAGCGGGCATCGGAAAGGTCGCCGGGATACCGACTCAGTGGGCCGGCTCGACTCAGCGAAGGCTCGTCAGGGGCGGAAGTCGTGTGCCGACGGCGAAGGCGGCCACCAGCCCTTCGTGAACCATCGGGCTGCGTGCCGCGTCCTCCTGATGCGCGGCCCGTGCCGGGCATGCGCTGTGCGAGGGAGAGCAGGGGACGGATGACGGGTGAAACGGTAGGCATCGGGCTGGCCGTATTGGTCGGCCTGGCCGGTTTGTGGGCCAGTGCACGGGAGGCGCGGTTGCAGATGCGGCTGAGCCGCCACGGGCTACGTGCCGAGGGGGTGGTGGTGGACCAGGAGCATGAACCCGGGGACGATAGTTCAACGCCCGTCATCGCGTTCGTCGACCGGCAGGGCCAGCCCGTCAGGTTCCGGCCACCCACGACGGCGACGGGTCTGGACCTCGGAACCCGTGTACCGGTCGCCTACCTGCCCGAAAGGCCGAAAAGCGCACGGGTGTTCACCCGGCAGTACCGCCTGCACGGGATCGTCGGCCTGTTCTTCGGAGCCATGATCTTCCTCGGCGTCGCGGCTGGGTGCCTGCTCACGCGCTGACCTTGTTCTCCCTCCTCGTTCTCATCAACGGATCCACCACCAGACCCGTCACGGGACCCATCGGACGCGCCCTGGTACTCCCTCCCTCCACAGAGGTCGCTGCTGCGCCGACCGGGAGATGGAACACCTTGACCGCCCGATGACGACTGGTGCCGCATCAGGCAACATTCGCCCGTTCCCGCAGTCCGGAAATCGAGCTGCTGTCGCTGGGATCGCCGCAAAGCCTGCTCGGCCGTGGACAGTGAGCGCAGTGCTCGGCTACGAGTCTCTGTCCGGGCCGCCTGCCGATCAGCAGCTCGATTTCTGCAAGCAGCGCGCGGAGATCAGCTTTGCTCTCTTGGGCAAGGACCGGTTCGGGCGTGTTGTGGTCGTCGGCGGTCCCCGGGCCGGGGAGGTGTGGCCGGAAGGCATGCTCGATGCTCCTGCCGGCCGTATCGGGGCGCTGCGGTGGATGCTCAGCCAGCCGACGCGCCTCGTCGGAGATCGGCGAGGCAGGGCAGAGCAGAGTGGTGACCCTGCTGAGACGCAGCTACTGTCCATAGTGCGGGAAATCGGGGAGGTTGGGTCATTCCGGCCGCTACGGGTCCGGCCTCGCCTGTTGGCCGGCGCGGCCGCTGGATGGTCCGTGACTGTGGGAGTCACCATGGCCGCACTCAGCTACACCGTCCATGTCGCTCCGTCCAAGCCGGCGGTGTCGGACGACTCCCACCGGGCGAGGACCGGCGGATGTGGTGTCCGACGGCGTCGACGCTGATCTACGGCGAGCGTGACGCTGTCCTGGTGGATCCGCTGCTGACCGTGGACGAGTCGCGCCGCCTGGCCGACTGGGTCGTCGCCCAGGGCAAGAACGTGACCACGATCTTCGTCACCCACGCGCACGGCGACCACTTCTTCGGGGCACCCGCGGTGCTCGACCACTTCCCGCAGGCCCGGCTGGTCGCCGCGGCGGACGTGTCGGCCCACGCCGCAGCCCAGTGGGGCTCCGCCTGGTTCGACGGGTTCTGGCAGCCACGCTTCCCGGACCAGATCTCCGACCGGCACCTGGTCCCCCGAGCCGCTGCCTGACGGCCGGATGGAACCGGAGGGCGAGGAGCTGCACGCGATCGAGCTCGGCCACACGGACACCGACGGCACCAGCGTCCTGCACGTGCCCTCCATCGGCCTGGTGATCGCCGGTGACGCGGTCTACGGCGACGTCCGTCTGTACCTCGGCGAAGCGAAGGAAAACGGTGCGCAGCAGTGGCTGCACGCGCTCGATGTCCTCGCGGATCTGCGTCCGGCCTCCGTGGTCTCGGGTCACGAGCGCGACGGCGACGAGGACGGCCCTGACGACATCGGCCGGACCCGCTGCTACATCGAGGACTTCACCGCCGCGGCGGGGAAAGCGAACAGCTGTACCGACCTCTACGAGACGGTAGTCCGCCTGTATCCCGACCGCGTGAACCGCGGCGTGCTCTGGAACTCGGCGAAGGCCGCACTGTCCTGAGGATCCACCCGCCGCCCTCGTAGCCACTCGTACCGGGTGCCGGTCTGGAAGCGAGTACTTGGTTGCCGGAAGGCGACGCCTTTGGTGCGCGCAGTCCCCCCCTCCCGCCATGCTGTGGCTGTTTGCAGTTTCGTCGGACGGGTGCGGTCCACAGTCACGCGCCTGTGTGGTGTTGCCGAGGGGCAAGCGGTCTGCGAGGTGGACGCAGAGCATGCTGCTTGTTGAAGGTACGTGGAATCCAGCTGGGTGATCATGCAGCCCGGCTTCATCCACGATCCTGGGGAACGGCTCGAGCAGTACCTCGGTACTCATGGCCAAGCGGCCGGTACTGGCACGAAACGATCACGCGGCGACCTGGCTGCAGGCGTGGGAAGACCTCGGGCGCGCGCCGCGGACCTTGGACGCCCACGCGCGCGGGCCGGCGGAATACCTGGCGCTGCGTGAGCGCGAGGCGGTCGATCCGTTGTCGGCGGGTCGGCCGCAAGTGCGGGTGTTTGTCCGAGAGTTGACGTCTCGGCCGCATCGCCGCGGGGTGAACGTCGTGTCCATCGAGTCGGGGGTGGGGCTGGCGAACGCGACGATTTAGCAGCGTCTGGTTCCGGTGCGTCTCTACCGTTTTGTTCGTGAGGCCTCGGCGTCGAAGGCGCTCTGGTTGTCGCGGATCTCGCGGTGGTGGTCGGCGGACCAGGCGGCCAGGTCCAGGACCGTGGACAGCAGCGAGGTGCCCAGGCCGGTCAGGGAGTACTCGACGTGGGGCGGGACCTCCGGGTAGGCGATGCGGTTCACGATTCCGCTGCGCCGGAGGTGCTTGAGGGTGAGGGTGAGCATGCGCTGTGAGATGCCGGGGATCGCGTCGGCGAGGTCGGAGTAGCGCACCGGGCCCTCGGCGAGCGTGCCGATGATCAGCACGCTCCACTTGTCGCCGACCATGTCGAGGATCTCGCGGATGAAGTTCGTCTCCGCGCTGTCCCACTGCGCGCACGGACCCGGCGTGGCCCGCACAGCCCGCAGCACGTCGGCACGCGCCGCTCCGATCTTGCGCGAGCTCATGACCGTCACCTCTCCTCGCCACGCACACGAGTGTGCCTTTTGTAACCCTTGCCAGACTAATGGACAGTGGGGCTACGAACATAAAGTGAGTTACGGGAGCTGGCCATCGTGAGGATCGAGTTCTGGTCGGACATCGTCTGCCCCTACTGCGGGCTGATGGACCACCGGCTGCACAAGGCATTGGAGCGTTTCGACCACGCCGCTGACGTCCAACTGGTTCACCGCTCTTTCCAGCTCCACCCCGACCTGCCGCGCGAAGGCGTGACCCAGCGGGAACTGCTGGAGCGGGCTGGTGTGCCCTCCGTCGCCGACCAGGTCCTCCGGCCGGTCGAGCGGCAGGCGGCAGCCGAGGGCCTGGCGCCCTACCGCGTCCTGGACCGCACGCTCGGCCCCACCGACCTGGCCCACGAACTGCTCGCCCATGCCACCGCTCAGGAGCGCGGAAATGAGGCGTGGACGGCGATGTTCCGCGCCCACTTCGGGCAGGGCCGCAAGCTGTGGACCGCGAGCGAGGTGCTCGACTTCGCCGACCAGCTGGGGCTGGGCGGCGAGAGTGCCGCCGAGGTCCTCGAAGAGCGCCGCTACCGCGCGCAGGTGGCTGCCGACCAGCGTGAGGCCCAGCGCCTGGGCGCCCGGGGGGTGCCCTTCCTCGTCATCGACGGCCGCCGCACCATCAACGGCGCCGTCGGCACGGACCAGCTCCTCGCCGCGATGACCGAGGCATGGGACGCCGGCCACCCGGCCGCGCAGCCGCTGCCCGCCGTCGACGGCACCGGCAGCGTCTGTGGTCCGGACGGTTGCGCCGTTCCCGGCACGCACGGCTCCTGAAACCACGCACCCACCCGCACCATCCGACCCACCCCCGAACACCACCGACGTCACAGAGAGCACGACCATGCCCAAGTCCTACCTGCTTCGCATCGACTCCTCCGCCTCCGGCGACGCCTCGTACTCCCGGCAGGTCGCCGACACCTTCGCCAAGGACTGGAGCGCAGAGATCGTCACCCGCGACCTCGCCATCAACCCGCTCGGCCACCTGGACGCCACCGGGATCACCGCCCGCGCGACCCCGGCCGGCCAGCAGACCCCCGACCAGCGAGCGGCTGCGGCCCTGCAGGACGAGCTCGTCGAGGAGTTCCTGGGCGCGAGCGCCTACCTGTTCGCGGTCCCGATGTACAACTACTCGATGCCCTCGGTGTTCAAAGCGTGGCTCGACCACATCATGATCCCCGGAAGGACCTTCGGCACGGCGGACGCCCCGGCCGCCGGCCGCCCGGCCGTCCTCGTCTCCGCCCGCGGCGGCGGCTACGGCCCCGGCAGCCCGCAGCACGGCAAGGACTTCGTCGTTCCCGCCCTGGAGACCATCCTCGGCGACGCGCTGGGCCTCGACGTGCGCACCATCACTCCCGAGTTGACGTACGCGCCGGTCATGGAGCCGATGAGGCACCTGGTCCCGCTCCACGAGACCTCGCTCGCCGAGGCCCACGACCTGGCCCGCCGCACCGCCGCGGCCCTGACCCCGGCGGCCTGAGACCACCCAGCTCAGGGCTCGCAACCGACCACACCGATCACCGCACCCGATCCCGTCCACGTCATGCAACACGGCACGGCCGGCGGCGTCCCTGACTACGCCACCGGCGAGGCACACACCCTCGCCCCGGTCCTGGCCGCCCGCCCGCAGATGCGCATCGCCGTGAAGTCCGGGTTCCTCACCGCAGCCACCGGCGCCGACGCGTGAACGACGGCGCCCTCTGCGAGGACGCGGGCCGCAGCCGGGCACAGCCTCACGCCGGACTACGTGCGCCGGCAGACCGGCCGACCCGCGCCCAGTTCGGGCGCAAGCGGCTGGACCTGGTCCTGCTGCACAACCCGGAGCGGTTTCAGCGCGGAGACCGGCCGGGCCTGCACCGGGCGATCCGGGACGCCTGCGTCGTCCTGGAGGAGGAGACGGCGGCCGGGCATGTGGCCGGGTACGGCATCGCCACATGGGTGGGCCTGGAAGAGGCGGCGTTCACGGTGGAGGAAGTGCTCGCCCTGGCCGGTGAAGCCGTCGGCGGACAGCAGGACCACCACCTGGCCGCCGTCCGGCTGCCCGTCAACCTGGTCCTGGTGACGTCGATCGTCCAGGCCCTGGACTGCACCCCGGCTGGTACAACGGCCGGCACGCGGATCACGATCGCCACCACGACCACCGCTGGCCGCAGTTGAAGGCTGCCGCCGCGGCCGGCAGGGAACGATGTCGGCACGCGCGGTGGCCCGGCGGCCGGCGTCGGACAGGGTAGGGCGGAATTCCGCGGGTAGTCGACGTGCGTTGGTGGGGGAGCGGCGCGGCACCTGGGGAGGTCGGGCGCCGCTCCCTGCCGGCAGCGTGTCCTGGCAAGACGCCGGTCGGCGGCCAGGATGGCATCGCCCTTCGGGGGCATCCGGTAGGACATGGCTACTGGATCGGCATCGGCAACGACACGCGGACTCGGCCGGGTTCACCGTGCGGCGAACGGCAGAGCGGTCGCGGCGGCGGCCCGTGCGGGCTTCGTCGGCCGCGGGGTCATCTACGTACTGATCGGCGTTCTCTCACTGCGGATCGCGTTCACCGGCGGGGGCAGACAGGCCGACCGGGGCGGCGCGGTCGCCGAAATCGCTCAGAAGCCCTTCGGGACCGTACTGCTGTGGTTGCTCGGCATCGCCCTGGCCGGGATGGCTCTGTGGCGGCTGTCCGAGGCTGTCTTCGGACAGGCGGGCCCCGACGGCGGGAAGCCGGGCAGAAGGGCGATGGCCGCGGGCCGTTTCTGCTTCTACGGATTCGTCGCGTACTCCGTGCTCTCCTACGCGGCCGGGGACAAGGGCAGCGGCAGCGGCAGTTCCGACAAGAACTCCCAGGACGTCACGGCGAAGGCGCTGGCCTGGCCGGGCGGACAGTGGATCGTCGGCGTGGCGGGCGCCGCGGTGGCCGCCGTCGGCGTATGGATCGCCGTCCGGGCTCTCCTGCGCAGGTTCGAGAAGCACCTCAGGATGTCCGCCATGTCGCAGAGGATGCGCAAAGTCGTGTCCTTCTTCGGCATGTTCGGCGGTACGGCCCGGGGCGTCGTCTTCGCCACCGCGGGCTGCTTCGCCATCGCCGCGGCCGTCCGCCACAGGCCCGGCAAGGCCAAGGGGATGGACGACACCCTGCGCACGTTCGCCGACACCCCTGCGGGCCCCTGGCTGCTGGCGCTGATAGCGGTCGGCCTCATGTCCTTCGGAGCCTTCTCCTTGGCCAGCGCGCGCTGGCGAGACGTCTGACGGCGGGTCTGCGCCCCGCCGGGGAGCGTGCGTCCCGCCGAGGGCCACCACGAACAAGGCGTCCGCTGCCGTAGCGCCTTCCGCCGACTGGCACCAGGCATCCTTGACAATCTTGATTCCACAGAATGATCCGGTTGACGTGGCCTTCGACGACTCCGGAGTTCCAGGGCAGGGTGAGGCCGGCGATGACGGCATCGCGGTCACGGTCGATGCCGGCGGCGAGGGTGTGGAGGCTGGGACGGTCGTCCGGCCGGACGGCGTCGAGCCGGTCCGGAAGTCGTTCGACTTGGCGCTCGGTGAGCATGGTCGCGAAGGACCCGACGTGGCGGGTCAGAGCGTCGGGTTCGGAGCAGTGTGTCCGGACGGACTCGAGTTGAACCTGCTCGGGCTCGATGAGGGCGTCCGGGCGGCGAAGGACCCGTCCGGCGACCGTCCGGCGACCGTTCGGGGCGAGGGCGGCCGTGCGGTCACCGGCCGTGGCGAGGTGCGCCTGTCGTGCAGGCAGGCGCGGACGCGCTGGTAGCTGCCTTTGTAGCCGAGGGGCAGTATCTCTTCCCAGAGTCTCCAGGCGTTGGTGCAGCCCTCGTTCCAGCGGTCGTCCAGGTAGGGCTTGCAGTCCCTGACCACGGCTCATTTTCGGGCGACTTCGAGCGCTGCCCGTCGACGCTCAGTGGTCACTCACCGTGGCCGCTGCACGAAAGCTGTGCCAGAACCCGTTCTCATGAACAAAGCCGCGTGCTCCCTGCCCGATGCACGAGGTGCCGCTCTCCATCAGTGCGCGTGCTCCCCCAGCTCTCTACGTGAGGTGCTCCTGACGGCCGGCTTGCGCCTGGTTCTGGGTGGCGGCCCAGGTGGCCAGAAGGCGAAGGGCGTCAGCGCTGGGGCTGTCGGGAACGGCGGTGTAGACCACGAGGGTGAGGCCGGGGTCGGAGTCGAGGGACATGGTCTCGAAGTTCAGCTGCAGGTCCCCGACGGCCGGTTGGTGGAGCCTCTTGGGTCCGGTGCGGTGTTGGCGGACGTTGTGGTCGGCCCGACGTCTCCGGAAGATCTCGCTGCGGGTGGACAGCCCCCCGACGAGGTCGGTGAGGTCCTTGCTGTAGGGGTTCCGGCCGGCTCCGGCGCGGAGCATTGCGGCGACGTCGTTGGCGGCCTTGTCCCAGTCGGGGAGGAAAACGCGGGCGGCTGGGTCGAGGTAGGTGAACCTGGCGATGTTGGCAGGGCGGCGCG
This sequence comes from Streptomyces sp. NPDC090499, assembly GCF_044769305.1. NCBI lineage: Bacteria > Bacillati > Actinomycetota > Actinomycetes > Kitasatosporales > Streptomycetaceae > Streptomyces > Streptomyces sp. NPDC090499. The sequence goes on along the minus strand of NZ_JBIVXP010000005.1, from coordinate 187,480 downwards.
GGCCCGCGAGGAGTGGGGCGTACAGGGCCTGCGCCAGATCGTTGGCGGCGAGCAGGTCCTGGCGGTCGTTGTGGACCCACGCGGGCGCATCCGTGATGGCGTCGAGCAGGTACTGCAGAGCTGGTCGGAGGCGCTTTGCGGGGGTGCGGCGGCGGACTGTGACGGGGGGAGAAGGGCGGCGTGCGAGGTCGAACAGGTACTGGCGTTCGGCGTCGTCCAGGTGGAGGGCGCGGGCCACGCCGTCCAGGACGCTGTCGGAAGCACCCGAAAGATTGCCCCGCTCCAGTCGCACGTAGTAGTCGACCGACACGCCGGCCAGCAGCGCGACCTCTTCGCGTCGCAGCCCCTTGACCCGTCGGCGGCCGCCGTAGGAGGGCAGCCCCGCCTGCTCGGGGGTGATGCGGGCCCGGCGGGAGGCGAGGAACTCCCTGACGCGGCCGGCCCACCCTGATCCGGACCGACTCCGCCGGCGGCGCTCACGCGTTCCTCAACTGGCTCACCGCGCGCGGGCGGTGGCTGTCGTGTTCGGTCGGTATGACCATCACCGAGCAAATTCATCAGGCGGTGTTGAAGATCTCCGCCTCGGCGTGGACACCGGCCGTCGAACCCGGCGGCGAGATCCGTGCGGGTGCCTGGGTGGCCGAACTCGCCGGAGATGTCGTGGACGGCCGGCCCAGGGGCATGCGGCTGATCGTCCGCAAGGAACGCCCGTAACCCGGCGCCCACCCGACGCGACAGCCGGGCCGTCAACCTGCCCGCCAGTACTGTCCTCACGCGCTGACAGCGGTCAAGGAACACTGGTCCCCAGCTGGTCCCCAAGAATGATCAAGGGCCGGTTGCGGATGCCTCCGAAACCGGCCCTGACCTGCGACTGTCTCCAGTCGGGACGACAGGATTTGAACCTGCGACCCCTTGACCCCCAGTCAAGTGCGCTACCAAGCTGCGCCACGTCCCGCTGCGGAGTCACGCGGCGCCTGCCGCGTGATCACGCAGGTCAACACTACCGTACGCGTACGGGTGCTGCCGCCGGCTGCTCCACGACCGGGCCGACGACGCGGCTCGCGCGGCGGACCGGGACGAGGAGGGCCGCCCCGGCCGCGGTGAGGCAGAACAGGGCGAGCAGGGTCCAGGCGTGGGTGTAGCCGGAGGCGTACGGCAGCCCGGAGGGCTGGAGCCGGCCGGTGACCAGGACGCTGGTGAGCGCGGCGCCGATGGAGCCGCCGATGGTGCGGATGTTGGCGTTCATGCCGGTCGCGGCGCCGGTCTGCTCGGGCGGCACGCTGCCGACGATGAGGTTGGCCATCGAGGCGAAGGCCAGGCCGATACCGAGTCCGAACAGGCCCGCGACCACGCCGATCTGCCACTCCTTGTCGTGCCAGAGGGCGAGGAAGCCGCAGGCCAGCGCGCCGAGCGCGGCGCCCGCGGTGAGCTGCGCCTTGGCGCCGACGCGGGGTTCGATGCGGCCGCCGAGGATGCCCGAGAGGAACATGGCGATGAGCATCGGCAGCATGAGCAGGCCGGACTCGGTGACGGTGGCGCCGAAGCCGTAGCCGGCCGCGGTGGGGGTCTGGACGAAGCCGGGCAGGAAGGACCAGATCGCGTACATGCCGGCGCCGAAGAGGAGGGCGGCCGAGTTGGTGGTCCAGACGGCGGGCAGCCGCATCACGCGCAGGTCGATGAGCGGGCTGGCGGAGCGGGACTCGGTGAGCAGCCAGACGGCGAACAGGACGACGGCCGTGCCGAACAGGCCCAGCACCCTGGCCGATCCCCAGCCCCACTGCCCGGCCTGGCTCAGCGGCAGCAGCAGCGCCACCAGCCAGGCGGAGAGCAGCCCGGCACCGAGCCAGCTGACACTGCCCTCGGCCCGCTTGGGCGACTCGGGAACATAGCGGGCGGCGATCAGGACGGTGGCCGCGACCACGCCGACCGGGATCCAGAACAGCCAGCGGTAGTCGAGCGCCGAGACGATCGGCCCCGCGGCCACGATGCCGACGCCGCCGCCGGCCGCGATCACCGCGGACAGGTTGCTGATGCTGCCGCTGACCTCGGCCGGGGTGAACTCGTCGCGGATGATGCCGAAGGAGAGCGGGAACAGGGCGCCGCCGATGCCCTGGACGACCCGGGCGATGATCAGGACGCCGATGTTCGGCGCGAGGGCGGCGACCAGGCAGCCGGCCAGGACGGCCAGCAGGACGGCGACCAGGGTGCGCTTCTTGCCGATCAGGTCGCCGACCCGGCCGAGTATCGGGGTGAAGACCGAGGCGGACAGCAGATAGGCCGTCATCACCCAGGTCGCGGTGGACTGGGAGGTGTGCAGGGCGTGCTGGACGGTCGGCAGGGCCGGGGCCACCAGCGACTGGAGCATGGAGAACACGCCGGCACCGGTCGCGAGGACCGCGAAGGTGAGGCGGGTGGACTTCCGGGGCATGGAGAGCCTCTCCGACATCGGAACGGAGGGAAACAGTGAGCGAGACTTCCGTCAGCGTGCGGGAAGGGGACACCGGGCCGCGTCCGGCCATGGCGGTACCGCTCCGCACTGCTAAAGTGGAGGTACCCCTCCACTCTACTGGAGGCAACCCTCCGCTTCAACCGAAGTCGAGGAAACCCTCCGGTTCACCCCGGTCGCACGGGAGGCAGCAGTGACGGACAGCCCGTTCCCCGTCAGCGAGATCGTCACGTCCCGCAGACCGCACCGTAAGGACGCGGCCCGCAACTACGACGCGCTGGTCACGGCCGCCCGTCAGGCGTTCGCCGAGCGGGGCGCCGACGTCTCCCTGGAGGACGTCGCCCGCCGCGCCGGAGTCGGGATCGGCACCCTGTACCGGAACTTCCCCACCCGCCGCGACCTCTTCGAGAGCGTCTACGCGGACGAGGTCAACGCGCTGTGCCAGGCCGCCGTGGAGCTGGCCGGGCTGGAGCCGTGGGAGGCCCTGACGGCCTGGCTGGACCGCTTCACCGGCTACATGGTCACCAAGCGGGCGGTGCGCGAGGCCCTCAACGACGAGTCGGAGATCTTCCAGGCCTGCCGTGACTCGATGTACGCGGCCGGCGGCCCGCTTCTCGAGCGGGCCCAGAAGGCGGGCGTGGTCCGCACCGACATGGAGATCGGCGACCTGCTCCGCATGGTCTCCGGCATCACGGCGACGGCCTTCGACGACGACGTCCAGCGCGACCGTGTCCTCGGCATCGCCCTGGACGGAATTCGCGCCGGCCGTTAGCGGGCACCGCTCCCCCCGCCGGAGTGCCGCCGCTCAGAGCCGTACGACGATGAGCGCGATGTCGTCCCGGCCGCCACTGGCGACACCCAGGCGGGCCAGCACGGTGTCGGCGAGCTGTTCGGTGCCCACGTGGGCGAACTCGCCGAGAACGGCGGCCAGTTGCCCGAGACCGACGTCGATGTCCTGGTCCCGCCGCTCGATGAGCCCGTCGGTGTACAGGACGAGGGTGTCGCCCGGCCGGTACGGCAGGCTCGCCTGCGGACGGGGCACGTGCTGCGGACGGGCGCCGAGCGGCGGGTCGGTGGCCTGGTCCAGCAGATCGCAGCTGCCGTCGGGATGGATGAGCATCGGCGGCGGGTGGCCCGCGCTGCTGTAGGTGATCAGACGGCTGCGCATGTCGACGACCGCCTTGACGGCGGTGGTGCCCAGCGCCCCCTCGACGGACCTGGCGTACAGGCCGAGCACCTCCAGGGCCTGGGCGGGGCGCTCCAGGGCCCGGATGGCGGCGGACAGGGCGCTGCGCAGCATGCCCATGACCGCCGCCGCCTCCAGGCCGTGCCCGATGACGTCGCCGACCGCGACGGCGAGCCGGTCCGGCGCGATGTCGACGACGTCGTACCAGTCGCCGCAGACGTTGAGGGAGCCGGTGGCGGGCAGGTAGCGCACCGCGATGTCGCGGTGGTGAGCCAGGTCGGGGACGTGCAGCATGGCTTCCTGGAGGATGACGGCGACCTCGCGCTCACGGGTGTGCGCCTGCCGCAGCTCCTCGTTCAGCCGCTGCAACTCCCGTGCCCGTGCGTACAGTTCCGCCTCCAGGGCCTGCGCCTCCTGCAGCCGCTGCCCCACCCGGACTCCGTCGGGGTGGGTGACCCGGTACTCCTGGACGAACGCGGTGACGTCCTCCACCCGGTGGATGATGTACGTCACCTCTCCTTCCGGGCCGAGCACGGGGGTGTTCACCGGGGACCACCAGCGCTCCTCGAAGACCCCGGGACGGCTGACGACGGGGATGTCGTACTTCTGCAGCGCCATCGTGTCGGGCCGGCCGGTGGCGAGGACCCGGTGCAGGGAGGCCCCGAGGTTGCGGACCCCGTCGGCGTCCGGGTCGGCGGGGTTGTCCGGGAACGCGGTGAAGATGTGCCGCCCGAGCAGGTCCTCCCGGGTACGTCCGGTGACTGCCAGATAGGCCCGGTTCACATCGACGATGACCAGGTCGGGACCGAGCACCAGATACGGGCTCGGCGTCGCGGCGAACAGCGCCGTGTGATCAACCCGCGATGCCACCGCTGACGCTCCTTCCCGCCTCAACGGCTCCGTCCTCAATCTACGGTCCGCACTGCGCCTGTGCCCGCCGTGCGGCCTCGCGGACCGGCGGGCCCCGCCCCGGGCGGGTGCACCCGGCGCCCCGGCGCGGGTCGTGCCAGGCTGGAGATCCGGACCGACAGGGACGGCGGTGACCACGGATGAGCGCGAGCCCCGCGAACGGCCCGGACCCCGGCCCCGCGAACGGCCAGGACCCCGGCCCCGCGGACGGCCCGGACCCCGGCCCCACCGGTGCCCGGAACGGCCCCGCCGTCTCCCGCCGGGATTTCGACGCGCTCTTCGCGGCGGTCCGCACCTGGGGCCGCTGGACCCCGGCCGACCGCGGCGCCTGGAACCGGGTGACCGCGGAGCGGGTACGAGGGGCCGCGGCCGCCGTGCGATCCGGCCGGGTCGTACCGCTGGCGCTGCCCTGGAACACCGTGCCCGGCCCCGACAACCCCAGGCCCGCCCTGCACCACATGACCGACCTCGGCGACGTCGAGAGCCCGGAGCCCGCCACCCACAAGGACTTCATCGCCGCCGACTACCACGGCAAGTCCGTCACCCATCTCGACGCCCTGTGCCACGTCTCCTACCGGGGACGGCTGTACGACGGCCGGCCGTCGAAGGACGTCGTCGGCGCCGCCGGTGCCCGCTTCGGAGCGGTGTCGGCGCTCGGCCCCCTCGTGACCCGGGGCGTCCTCCTCGATCTCCCCGCCGTGCTCGGGGTGCGCTGGCTGGAGCCGGGACTGGCGGTGCACGCGGAGGACGTGCTCGCCGCGGAGCGGGCGCTCGGTGTGCGGATCGGCGAGGGCGACGCGGTGCTCGTGCGCTCCGGGCGGACCCGCCGTCGTGCGGAACTCGGCGCCTGGGACCCGGGCACGGCCTGCGCGGGCCTCCACGTGCACGCCGTACCGCTGCTGGCCGAGCGCGGCATCGCGCTGCTCGGCGGCGACGGCGACAGCGACGTACGCCCCTCCCCCGTGGCCGGTGTGCACTCGCCCGTCCACGCCCTCGTCGTGGCCGCGATGGGGGTGCCGCTGCTGGACAACCTCGACCTGGAGGCCCTGTCGGCGGCGACGGCCGGGGCCGGGCGGTACGAGTTCCTGCTGGTGGTGGCGCCGCTGGACATCCCGGGCGGGACGGGCTCGCCGGTCAACCCGGTCGCCGTCCTGTGAGCCGGGTACGCAATGTCCGTAATCTCACCTATATCGTATTGTTGTAGTAAAAGTTGGCAGCAAGACGTGCTGGCGAAACGGACTCTGCGGACGCGAGTGAGGCGAAGCGTGGTTCGGGGCGGCGGGAAAGCGGCAGCGACAGGGCGTGCGACGGACGGCAAGGGCCCCGCCCGTTCGCGTGAGCGTTTCCTCCAGGGCGAGGCGGTCGAGGCCGGCGTACGCACTCCCATCTCGCACTCGTGGCAGCGCTGCCGTGCCCTGGGGCTCTCCCCCGACCAGCCGGGACTCCCCTTCCGGGACGACTTCGAGCGTGATGCCCGGATCATCCGTGCGGCCGGGCCGGTGCTCGACCGGCTGCAGTCCTGGTTCTCCGGCACCAGGATGAACATCTCCGTCGCGGACGCGAACGGAACCGTCCTGCTGCGCCGCTTCGGAGAGACGTCGCTGGCCAGCAGCCTGCCGGCGTTCCAGCGCGTCCCCGGGTTCGTGTTCGCCGAGCGGTACGCCGGCACCAACGGGATCGGGCTCGCACTCGCGGAACGGCAGCTCGTCCAGGTCTACGGCGCCGAGCACTTCGCCGAGCGCGCACAGGGCAACGCCTGCCGGGCGCTGCCCGTCCGCGACCCGATTAGCGGCCGCATCGAGGGCGTCCTGTGCCTCGGCTACCCGCGCAGCGCCGAGGACCCGGCACTGGCCACCGTGATACGCCGGGCGGCGCACGCCATCGAGAGGCGGCTGCTCGGGCAGGGTTCCGAACGCGAGCGGGCCCTGCTGCGGGCGTACCTGGACACCGACGCCGAGACCGCCGCCGGCCCCCACCACCGCCTGGGGCTCGGTGAGCCGGCCCTCGAGGTGCGCCCCGGCGACCGGGCGGTCCTGATGGAGAAGGCCGTCGAGCTGATCGCGTGGGCGCAGCGGGCCGCCGTCCACGTGGCCCTGTCCGACGGCCGCCGGGTCACGCTGGTCAGCCGTCCGACGACGACCGCCACCGGCGTGCAGGGCTTCGTCATCGAGGCGGTCCTGCCCGGCCCCGCACCGCACGGGCCCCTCCTCGTCCCGTGGCAGGCCGAGCAACCACCGCGCCCCATCCTCGTCCCCGCCGACTTCGCCCACGCCGGCGCCGGGTCCGTCGCGTCCACCGCCGGGGCAAGGGCGACGCCCGCCGTCCCGCCGCCCGCGGCCGTCCCCGCCGCCGCACCACCCGGCCCCGTACCCGGCACCACCGCACCCGGCCTCGTGCCACTCCGGGTCGGGACGCACGGCACCGACCCGCCGGTGCCCCCTGCGGAGCCCCCGGCCAGAGGGCTCGTGCTGGTGGGAGAGCCGCACGTGGGGCGGTACGCGCTCGCCGCCCGCCGCCGCCTGGAGCTGCTGACCGACGCCAGCACGTGCATCGGGACCACCCTGGACGTGCGGCGCACCGCCGAGGAGCTCGCCGAGACGGCGGTGCCACGGCTGGCCGACTACGTCACGATCGACCTTCCCGAGGCCGTGCTGCACGGCGAGGAGGCCGCCGACCCGTTCTCCGACCTGTACCGCACGGTGGTCCACGGCATCGCCGACGACTGTCCGTTCCACCCGGTCGGCAAGCGCGTCGAATACGGGCCGGCCACTCCGCACCTGCGCTGCCTCACCGGCGGACAGGCCGTGCTGGAACCGGACCTGAGAACCGCCATGGGCTGGCTCTCCCACGACCCGCCGCGCACCGAGGCGATGCTGGACCACGTCCACTCGCTCATCACCGTGCCCCTCGTGGCCCGCGGCGTCATCCTCGGCGTGGCTGCGTTCTACCGCGGGCAGCAGCCCGCGCCCTTCGACGACGACGACCGCTCACTCGTCCAGGAACTCGCCGCCCGTGCCGCCCTGTCGATCGACAACGCCCGCCGCTACACGCGGGAGCGCACCATGGTCCTGACCCTGCAGCGCAGCCTGCTCCCGCAGGGACTGCCCGACCAGGACGCCGTCGACGTGGCGCACCGCTACCTGCCCTCGGAGTCGGACGTGGGCGGGGACTGGTACGACGTCATCCCCCTCTCCGGCACCCGGGTCGGCCTCCTGGTAGGTGACGTCGTGGGCCACGGCATGCTCTCGGCCGCCACCATGGGACGGCTGCGCACCGCCGCCCGCAGCTTCGCCGAACTCGACTTCTCCCCGGACGAGGTCCTCACCCACCTCGACAACCTGGTGGGACGCCTGGACCGGGAGGACCCCGCCGCGGGCGACACGGGCATCCTCGGCGCGACCTGCCTGTACGCCGTCTACGACCCGACCACCCAGCAGTGCACCATGGCCCGCGCCGGGCACCCGCCTCCCGCGCTCGTCCTCCCCGACGGCACGGTCTCCTTCCCCGACCTGCCCGCCGGGCCCCCGCTGGGCCTGGGCGGCCTGCCCTTCGAGGCCGTCGACATCGACCTCCCCGAGGACAGCCGGCTGGTCCTCTACACCGACGGGCTGATCGAGGGCCGCAACCGCGACGTCGACCTGGTCCTGGACCGGCTGCGCGGCGCCCTCGCCACCCCGGACCGCACACCCGAGGAGATCTGCGAGACGCTGCTGGACACGGTGGCCCCGGTCCACCCCCACGACGACATCGCCCTGCTCGTCGCCCGTACCCACGCGCTGGCCCCGCACCGGATCGCCACCTGGGACCTGCCCGCCGACCCCTCCCTCGTCAGCGAGGTCCGCTCCTCGGCGCTGAGCCGGCTGGCCGACTGGGGACTGGAGGAGGCCGGGTTCGCGGCGGAGCTGGTGCTGAGCGAGCTGGTCACCAACGCCATCCGGCACGGCTCCGGCCCCGTCCGGGTACGTCTGCTGCACGGCCGGACCCTGATCTGCGAGGTCTCCGACGGCAGCAACACCGCCCCGCACCTGCGCCGGGCGGCCACCACCGACGAGGGCGGCCGCGGCCTGTTCCTGGTGGCCCAGTTGTCGCGCAGCTGGGGCACCCGCTACATCCGGCAGGGCAAGGTCATCTGGGCCGAGTGCGGGACCGACGCCGCCTGAGGCCGCGGACCCGCCTGGGCCGGAGGGGTGACCGGCCGTTTCGGTGCCGCGGCAGCCGTCCGATCCGGCACCGAAAACGGCACAGGAGTCGCAAATCCGGAATACCGCGACTCGGACCACTAGTATCACCGGCGAGAGTCGGGAAGAAGAGAACGTCAGGCCGACCCCCGGAGCTGTCCGTGCACGAGCCTCCCGACCCCCTGGTCCGGATCCGCGGGCTGGCCAAGCGGTTCGGCGGGACCCGTGCACTGGACGGTGTCGATCTCGATGTCCGGGCCGGTAGCGTCCTCGCCCTCCTCGGCCCCAACGGCGCCGGGAAGTCCACGCTCATCAAGGTGCTCGCCGGGGTCCATCACGCGGACGCGGGGTCGGTCACGGTGGCGGGACACCCGCTCGGCAGCCAGGCGGCCGCCCGCAGCATGTCCTTCATCCACCAGGACCTCGGGCTCGTGGAGTGGATGACCGTCGCCGAGAACATCGCCCTGACCACCGGATATCCGCGCCGCGCCGGACTCATCTCGTGGCGGCGGACCCGGGAGCGCTGCGCCGGGGCCCTGGAGGCGGTCGCCGGACACCTCGATCCGGACACACCGGTCGCGCGGCTCGGTCCCGCCGAGCGTTCCCTGGTCGCCGTCGGCCGGGCGCTGGCGGCCCGCGCCCGACTCGTCGTGCTCGACGAACCGACCGCACGCCTGCCCGCCGCGGACTGCGCCCGGCTCTTCCACGTCCTGCACGACCTGCGGGACCGGGGGCACGGCATCCTCTACGTCACCCACCGCATGGACGAGGTGTACCAGGTGGCCGACGCCTTCGCCGTCCTGCGCGACGGCCGGCTGGTCAGCCACGGCCCGCTGGCGGGCCACGACCCCGCCCGGCTGGTCCACGACATCGTCGGCGCGGAAGCCGCCCGCGACCCCGCCGTCGGCGCGGAACCGGGCCGCCCGCTTCCCCCCGCCGTCCCCGCCGCCCCTGCCGTCCCCGCCGCCGCGCCCGCCGTCCTGGTTCTCGACGGCGCGCGGACCGCAGGCACCGCGCCGGTCACCGCGGAGCTGCGGGCCGGGGAGGCTCTGGGCCTGGTCGGCCTCTCGGGCGCCGGGCACCAGGAGCTGGGCCGCGCGCTGGCCGGTGCCCGGCCCTTCCTCGGCGGCCGGGTCCTGCTGGGCGGGCTGCCCTACCGGCCCCGTACGGTCGCGGACGCCGTCGCGGCCGGGGTCGGCCTGGTGCCCGGCGACCGGCAGCGCGAGGGCTGTGCGATGGGACTGACCGTGCGCGAGAACCTGCTCGCCAATCCCCGGGCGGGCGGGCGCCCCGCACTGCGCTGGACCGGTCCGCGCCGTGAACGTGACCGGGCCGCGGAGCTGATCGAGCGGTTCGCCGTGCGGCCCCGCGACGGCGAGGCTCCGCTCGCCGCCCTGTCCGGCGGGAACCAGCAGAAGGTCCTGATCGGCCGCTGGCTCGGCGTGCGCCCCCGGCTGCTGGTCCTGGAGGAGCCGACCGCGAGCGTGGACGTCGGCGCCAAGGCCGCGGTCCACCGCCTGCTCGACGACGCGCTGGCCGGCGGTCTCGCGGTCCTGCTCGTCTCGACCGACTTCGAGGAGGTGGCGGGCGTGTGCCGGCGCGCCCTGGTGTTCGTCCGCGGCCGCGTGACCGCCGAGCTGAGCGGTGCGGACCTCACGGCAACCGGTCTGGCCCGAGCGGCCTCGGCCCTGCCTGTCCCCGGAACCGGCGCGGGCTCATGACCGCCGCAGCGCCCCCGCCCGCGGTGCCCCCGCCCGCCGCGCCGCGCTCCCGGCCGCTGCGGCGGGACACGGCCCGGCACCTCGCGGCCGCCTACGGCCTTCTGGTCCTCACCGCGCTGCTCGTCGTGGTCTTCTCCCTCGCGCTGCCGCACACGTTCCCCACCCGGGACACCCTCGACTCGATCCTGTCCAACCAGTCGATCCCGGCCGTCCTCGCGCTCGCCGCCATGGTCCCCATCGTGACCGGCTCCTTCGACCTCTCCCTCGGCTACGGACTCGGCCTGGCCCACGTGATGGTGCTGCGGCTCGTCGTCGACAACGGGTGGCCCTGGCCCTGGGCGTGCCTCGCGGTGATCGCCGGCGGCGGGGTGGTGGGGGTACTCAACGGCGTGGCCGTCGAGTTCGGCCGGATCGACTCGTTCATCGCCACCCTCGGGACCGGCAGCATGCTGTACGCGGTGACCGGGTGGGTGACCGGCGGCGGCAGGATCGTCCCGGGCCCGGCCGGTCTGCCGGCCGCCTTCACCGACCTGTACGACTCCACGCTCCTCGGCCTGCCGCTGCCCGCGTTCTACGTCCTCGCCCTCGCCGCCGTCCTCTGGGTGGTGCTGGAGCGGCTGCCGCTGGGCCGGTTCCTGTACGTCATCGGTGCCAATCCGCGCGCCGCCGAACTGGTCGGCATCCCGACCCGCAGGTACACCGTCCACGCGTTCGCCGCTTCGGGGCTGATCGTCGGCTTCGCCGGGGTGCTGCTGGCGGCGCAGCAGCAGATCGGCAATCCCAGCGTCGGCCTCGACTACCTGCTGCCCGCGTTCGTCGGCGCGCTCCTCGGCTCGACGGCGATCCGACCGGGCCGCCCCAATGCCCTCGGCACGCTCGTCGCCGTGGCCGTGCTCGCCGTCGGCCTCACCGGCATCGGACAGCTCGGCGCCGACTTCTGGACGGTCCCGCTGTTCTACGGCGGCACGCTGCTGCTCGCCGTCGGCCTGGCCGGCTACTCCGCACGCCGGCTGCGCACCGGGGCCGACGCGGCCCGCGACGCACCGGCGGCCGCGGCGCGCCCGCCGACGGCGGCGTCCGGAGGCGGCACCGCAGGCACCGCGCCATGACCCCCGCCGGGGCAGCCCGCCGCCGCAGGGCCACCGTTCCGCGGGCCGTCGCCCTCGCGCTGCTGGCCGGGGCGGCCGCCCTGACCGGCTGCCAGCGCGGCTCGTCGGACGGCCCCGCCGTCGCCAGCACCGGCCCCGGCGGGTGTCCCGTCGCCCAGGCCTCGGCGGAAGCCGCCGTCGCGCGGGCGGAGCGGACCGGGACCGCCTGGGACGGACCGGCCACCGGCCCCAGGGCGGTGTCCGGCAGGACGGTCGTCTTCGTCGCGGAGACCATGACCAACCCCGGTGTCGCGGGCGTCGCCAACGGCCTGCGGGAGGCCGCGCGCGTCATCGGCTGGGACGTCCGGGTGATCGACGGTGCCGGCAGTCCCGCCGGCATCCAGGCGGCCATGGGCGAGGCGGTGGCCCTGCGGCCCTCGGGCATCGTCATCGGCGGCTTCGACCCGGGCTCGACCGCACAGCAGGTCGCCGAGGCCGGCGCCGACGGCATCCCGCTCGTCGGCTGGCACGCGGTCGTCGCGCCGGGCCCCAGCAGACGGCCCCCGCTCTTCACCAACGTCACCACCCGGGTCGAGGACGTGGCCGGCATCAGCGCGCAGTGGATCATCGCGCATTCCGGCGGCCGGGCCGGGGTCGTCCTGTTCACCGACGCCTCGGTCCCGTTCGCGCGGACGAAGTCCGACCTGATCAGGAAGGCTCTCGCCACCTGCGCGGGGGTGCGGCTGCTGGCGTACGAGAACATCCCGGTCCCGGACGCGAGCACTCGCATCCCGCGCGAGATCGCCTCGCTGCTCGCCCGCTTCCCGGAGACGTGGACGCACTCCGCCGCCATCAACGACCTGTACTTCGCCGACGCCGCCCCCGCCTTCCGCGCGGCCGGCCGCAAGGGGACCGGGCCGCCGTTCAACATCGGGGCCGGGGACGGCGACCCGTCCGCCTTCCAGCGCATCGACGGCGGGCAGTACCAGGCCGCCACCGTTCCCGAGCCGCTGTCGCAGCAGGGCTGGCAGATCGTGGACGAGTTCAACCGCGCCTTCGCCGGCCGCCCGGCCAGCGGCTACGTCGCCCCCACCCACGTCTCGACGGCCGCCAACAGCGCGGGAGCCACCGCCTGGGACCCACCGGGCTACCGGGAGGCCTACCGGAGGATCTGGGGCAGATGAGCCGGCCGGGCCCGCCTCCGGTCCCGGAGGCGTCCGGACGCGCGGTGTTGCGGGCGGGTACGCGGCCGTCGCCACGCGACACTTGAGGGAGACGGCCGGCGAGCGGGGCGGGGAGGCGAGCGTGGTGATCGCCGTCAATCCGACGGACAGCGGCTCGCTGCTCGCTGCCTTCGGCGCGCTGGGCGTCCTGGCGGTGATCTTCGCCGAGTCGGGGCTGCTGGTCGTCGGTTTCTTCCTGCCGGGGGACACGCTGCTGTTCCCGGCCGGGGTGCTGTGCGCGGCGACCGCGGACCGGGCGCCCCGGCTGGAGCTGTGGCAGGTGCTGGTGTGCGCGGCCGTCGGCGCGGTGGCGGGCGGGCAGGTCGGCTATCTGATCGGCCGGCACGGCGGGCGGCCGCTGCTGGCCCGTACCTCGCGGCCGCGGGTGCGGCAGGGCGCCGCCCGCGCGGAGGAACTGCTCGCCCGCTACGGGTACGGCAAGGCGCTGGTGATCGGCCGGTTCGTGCCGATGCTCCGGTCGGTGCTGCATCCGGCGGCGGGGGCGCTCGGGGTGCCGGTACGGCCGTTCACCGTCTGGCAGGCCGTCGGCGGAGTCCTCTGGTCCCAGACCTTCGTCCTCGCCGGGTACGCCCTGGGCTCCTCGGTCTCCCACATCGACCGCTACCTGCTGCCGCTGGTCGGCGCGATCGTCGTACTGTCCCTGCTGCCGCTGCTGCTGGAGGCCCGCCGGACCCGCCGCCACCGCTGACCGGACGGCCGCGGGAGCGGCGGCCGGATCGGTCCGCCGCCGGCAGGACCAGCCCTTCGTAACACCCCCGCACCCGCCTCCTCACCCTCCCCCGGGGTCGCCCGCGAAAAGATAGGCAGGCTGCCTGCTATTATTTGTCAGGCAGCCTGCGTAAATTGCCGGACCGGCCTCACGCAGGCCCGGCAGCAGCACGGGAAGGGAGGAGCAAGCACCTTGGAAACCACCGCCGACACCGCCTCCGTACAGCGGGAACAGGCTCCGCCGGACAAGCCGTTCGGAGCGGCCTTCGTGACCCCGCTCTACATGGGCGCCGTCCTCAACCCGATCAACAGCTCGGTGATCGCACCCGCCCTGGTGGCGATCGCCGCCGCGATGCACACGTCCGTCGGCGGCACCGCGATCCTCATATCGAGCCTGTATCTGACCAGCGCGATAGCCCAGCCGGCGGCCGGGCGGCTGGGCGAGGAGCTCGGACCCCGGCGGGTGTTCTTCGCCGGCATCCTCCTGGTCCTGGCGGGCGGGATCCTCGGCGCGGTGGCACGTGACATATCACTGCTGGTCGCGGCCCGGGTGCTCATCGGTGCCGGCACCTCCACCGGCTACCCCTCCGCGATGCTGCTGATCCGGCGCCGCGCCCGTGCCGCCGGATGGCAGGAACCGCCCGGCAGCGTCCTCGGGGGGCTCGCGATCGCGGGCGCCGCCACCGTCGCCGTCGGCCCCGCCGTCGGCGGCCTGCTCATCGGCCGGCTCGGCTGGCAGACGGCCTTCTGGATCAACGTCCCCGTCGCGGCCGTCGCCTTCGTCATGGCCGCGGTCTGGATCCCCAGGGACACCGACCGGGTGCGCGGACGCTCGGCGCGCGAACTCGTCTCCCGCGTCGACCTGGCAGGCATCGCCGGTTTCGGCGGGGCGCTCACCGCACTCCTGGTGTTCCTGTCCTCGCTGCCCGGCCCCGAGTGGCCGGCCCTCGGCGTCTCCGTCGCGCTCGCCGCCGTCCTCGTGGCCTGGGAACTGCGTGCCGCCAACCCCTTCCTCAACGTCCGGCTGCTCGCCTCGAACCTGGCGCTCACCCGCACCTACCTGCGCAACGGCCTCACCCTGCTGGGCACTTACGTGATCCTCTACGGGCTCACCCAGTGGCTGGAGGCGTCCCGCGGACTCACCGCCTACCGGTCCGGCCTGGTCCTCGTCCCGATGGGTGTCCTGTCGGCGGTCTCCGCCCGGGTGGTGTCCCGGCGCAGCCGGGTCCGCGCGCCGCTGGTCGTCTCGGCGCTGCTCCTGCTGGTGGGCGCGGTCGCCACCCTGTTCGTGGACGGCGGCACGCCCATCGCCGTGGTGGTCGCGATCACGGCGGTGTTCGGCCTCACCTCCGGCGCCGGCACCGTGGCGAACCAGACGGTGCTGTACCAGGAGGCGCCCGCGGACAGCGTCGGCACCGCCTCGGGACTGCTGCGCACCTTCGGCTACATCGGCTCCATCGCCTCGGCGGCCATCACCGGCACCGCCTTCCACACCCACGTCGACGACACCGGCCTCCGGCACATCTCCTGGGCGCTGGTCGGCATCGCCGCCGTCGTCCTCGTCATGACGGTCCTCGACCGGCAGCTGGCACACGCCGACCGGCGACCCGCCCCCTGACCCTCTCCCCCGCCGTCCGGCACCACCCCGACCGTCCGGTACGGCTTCAACCATCCGGCAAGACAAGAAAGTTCAGGTCATGACCAGCACCGTCCCGCACCTCGACCCCGCCCGCACCGCCCTGTTCCTGATGGACTTCCAGCCGGCCGTCCTCGCCGCCGTGGCCGACCCGGACCAGGCGCTCTCCCGGGCCCACGAGGCCCTGTCCTGGGCCCGGTCGAACGACGTCCAGGTCGTCCACGTCCGCGTCGCCTTCGCCCCGGAGGACTTCGCCGCCATACCCGCGCTGAACAAGGCGTTCGCCGCCGTCGCCGAGAACGGGTTCCTGCCCGACGGCAGCCCCGAGGCCGACCTGCACGAGTCGTTCGAGGTGGCGGAGCGGGACATCACCGTGCGCAAGACCCGGTTCAGCGCCTTCGCCTCCGCCACCGACGTGCGCGGGCTGCTGCGCGAGCGGGGCGTCGACACGCTCGTCCTCGCCGGACTGTCCACCGGCGGCGTGGTCCTGACGACGCTTCGGCAGGCGGCCGACGACGACTTCGCGCTCTACCTCCTCAAGGACGCGACCGCCGACCCCGACCCCGAGGTCCACCGCGTCCTGACGGAGAAGGTCTTCCCGCACCAGGCCCACGTCGTCGAGACCCGCGAACTGCCCGACCTCACCAAGCAGGCCTAGTCCGGACCGATCCCGGCCGCCCCTGCCCGCCCACCGGCGGCCACGGGCGGCCACCCCTGCCGGTGCCGCCGCCGGGCCCCGCCCGTCAGCTCCCGCTGTCCGCGATCCTGTTCATGATCGCGGCGGCCTTCAGCAGGGTCTCGCGCTCGTCCGCCCGCAGGTGCGCCTCGATCGCCGCGCCGAGCCACGCCGCCCGGGCCACCGGGATCGTCCCGATCAGCGTGCGCCCCTCGGGCGTCGCGTGGACGAGGGTCTTGCGGGCGTCGCCGGGATCCTTGCTGGTGCCGACGAGGCCTTCGGCGCGCAGGGCGGCGAGTGTCTCGGCCATCGACTGGCGGCGTACGTGCTCGGCCTGCGCCAGCTCGGTGGCCGTGACCGGGCCCTCCTCGACGATGCGGGCGAGCGTGGTCAGCTGCGACCAGTTCCACCGCCGGTCGCTGGGCGCCGACTCGGTGCGCAGCCGGGCGCGCAGCCGGGTCATCGCCTTCATCAACTCGGCGGCGACCTGGGCCTGTGGCCTTGGATCACTCGTCATCCGCCCACCTTACCCAGCGCCCACCTCCCCGTTTACGCAACTGTTTGCGCCGTCAAGCACTTTGGGGAGGCTATATTCAGATCTGTGAGCACCTCCGAGAGGCGTCGTCGGACCGAGGAGCCGCCCGGATCAGCATCGGGCGAGGGCCGGCTGCCGGGCCGCAAGGCCGAGCTGGAGCTGATCGGCGCCCTGCTCGCCGGTCCCGGCCGGGGCAGCTCGGGTCTCCTGCTGCACGGCGAGCCGGGCGTGGGCAAGACCGCGCTCCTGGACGCCGCCGCGACCCGGGCCACGGCGCTCGGGATGCGGGTGCTGCGCGCCGCCGGCGTGCAGAGCGAGGCCCGGATCCCGTACTCGGCGCTGCACCAGCTGCTGTACCCGGTACGGCATGACGCGGACCGGCTCGACGGGCAGCACCGGGACGCCCTCCACCAGGTCTTCGGCCTCACCCTGCCCGCGGCCCCGGAGCCGCTGGTGTCGACCGCGGTGCTCGCCCTCCTGGAACTGATCACCGCCGAGCGCGGACTGCTGATGGTCACCGACGACGTGGCGTGGTTCGACGATTCCAGCGCGGCCGTCGTGGGCTTCGTCGTACGGCGCATCGCGGACGCCCCCATCGTCTTCCTGGCGGCCTCCCGGACCGGCACCGAGGATCTCTTCCGGCGCTCCGGGCTGCCCGAGCACAAGGTCGAGTCGCTGGCCGCCGGGGAGTCCGGCACCGTTCTGGACGCGCACGCGTCCGGGCTGGCCCCCGCCGTGCGCAGGCGGCTGCTGGCCGAGGCGGACGGCAACCCGCTCGCGCTGCGGGAGTTGCCCGCGGCGCTGACCGAGCGGCAGCTGTGCGGTCAGGACCCGCTGCCCGACCGGCTGCCACTGTCCCGGCGGCTGGCGGCCACCTGCGCCGGCCTGCTCGCGGAACTGCCCGCTCCGACCCGCACGCTCATGCTGCTCGCGGCCCTGGACGCCGACGCCGGAGTCACCGTCCTGCGGGCCGCGGCGCGCGGGACGGCCGATCTCGACGACCTCGTCCCGGCCGAGCGGGCCGGGCTGGTGCTCGCGCCCGCGGCCGGCCGCGGCCTCACCTTCTGCCATCCGCTGATCGGCACGGCCGTGATCGACCTGGCCGCGCCGAGCGACCGCCGGGCCGCGCACGAGGCGCTGGCCGCCGCCCTGACCGACGAACCCGAACGCCGCGCCTGGCACCTCGCGGAGGCCGCCACCGGACCCGACGAGTCGGTGGCGCGGGCGCTGGACGAGGCGGCGCTGACCGCCTGGCGGCGCGGCACCGCCCCCGTCGAGCTGCCGCCGCCGGTCGGCGCGCTCGTCTCCGACCGGCGGCGGGTCGCCGCGTCGAGCGCGGTCACGGCGCTCGTGCGCGCCGGTGAGCTCAGTCCGCACCCGGTGGACCGTTCCCGCCGCCTGGTGGAGGCCGCCTTCCTCGCCACCATGACCGGCCAGCTCGACCAGGTGAACCGGCTGCTGACCGACGCGGGCCAGACCCCGGACACCCCGACCGGCCTGGTCTTCGCCGCCACCGCCCACCTCCTCACGCACGACGACGGCGACGTCGACGCCGCCTACCGGCTGCTGGCCCGGGCCCTGGACGACGTCACCTGCAAGGCCACGGCCGACGACTGGGACCGGCTCGGCATCCTGTACACCCTGCTGCTGGTCAGCCTCTACACCCTCAGGCCCGAGCCGTGGAAGCTGCTCGACACCGCGATGGCCCGGTTCCCCGCGGAGGCGGTCACGCCGTTCCGGCTCTGCTACGACGCGTACATCGATCCCGTCCGGAAGTCCGACGCGATCCGGGAGGGGCTCGCGGACGCGTTCGCGGAGCTGCCCATCGACGCGGCTCCCTGGCAGATCGTGCCGCTGGGGTTCGCCGCCGTCGCCATGGACACCCTCGCCGACCACCGCTCCCTGCTGGTGCGCATGATCGAGCGGGAACGCGACGGCGGCGCGATCGGCATGGTGATCCCCGCACTGCTGCTGCTCTGCCAGGACTCCTACGTTCACGGGCGGTGGGACGAGGCGGAGCAGCTCGCGCAGGAGGGGCTGGACCTGGCGACGGCCTACGGCTACCAGTTCTGGGAACAGCAGCTGCGGGCCGTGCTGGCCTCGGGCGCGGCGCTGCGCGGCAACGCCGATCTCGCCCGCAGCCGCAGCGCGGAGACCACCACCTGGGCGGCGCCCCGCGGCATGGAGGTGACCGAGGGGTACGCGCGGTCGGCGCGCAACCTCGCGGCCATCGGGCAGGGCGACTACGAGGAGGCGCTCGCCCAGGCGGCGCGGATCGGCCCGCCCGGCGCCCCCACCCCCGGTGTACCGGGCCGCTGGATGGTGCTGGACTACGTGGAGGCGGCGGTCCGCACCGGTCACCTGGCGGACGCGCGGGCACATGTCCGTGCCGCCCAGGAGGCCGGGCTGCCCAGGATCGGGCCCCGGATCGAGCTGATCACCGCGGGGGCCGCCGCCGTCGCCGCCGACGACCGGGCGGCCGCCGGGCTCTTCGAGGCGGCCCTGGCCCTTCCGGACGCCTGCCGCTGGCCCTGGGACTACGCCCGGGTCCGGTTCGCGTACGGCCAATGGCTGCGCCGCACCCACGACATGGCCGGGGCCCGCGTGCAACTGGGCGCGGCGCTGGAGACGTTCGACCGGATCGGCGCCGTGATGATGGCGCAGCGCGCCGCGGCCGAGCTGCGCGCGACCGGTGTCTCCGTCACCCCCCGGTCCGACGCGGCGCCCGAGCCGCTGACCGCGCAGGAACGGCAGATCGCCGAGCTGGCGGCAACGGGCCTGAGCAACAAGCAGATCGGCGAGCGGCTGTTCCTGTCGCACCGCACGGTCGGCTCGCATCTGTACCGCGTGTATCCGAAGCTGGGCATCACCTCGCGGGCCGCTCTGCGCGCCGCGCTGGAGGCGCTGTCCGCCGCCGGGGCGGACGACCACGCACCCGGTGACGCGGCAGAGCAGTAGCCGAATGAGTCGAATGACGGATCGCACGAGGCCGTCCCGCCGGTAGCCTTCGTGCCCGTCATCGCGGTGCTGGGCCGGGGTGGAAGCCGACGCCACGGCACCCTCGTTCTCGGAGGTCATCTTGCTCAGTTCGCCCAACGCCCTGCTCTGGCGCGGCCTGCTGGCCGTCGTCATCGGCATCGTCTCGGTCTCCTGGCCTGGCATCACCGTCGGCGCGTTCGTCGTCCTCTTCGCCGTGTACGCGTTCATGTACGCGGTGATGGACGGGGTCCGCGCCTTCAGCAGCGACCGGGTGGGCCCGGTGCTGGGCTGGCTGCTGCTGGCCGTGCTGTCGGTCGTGGCCGGCGTCAGCTCCCTGGCCTGGCCGGGCATCACGGCCCTGGTGCTCACCCTCTGGGTCGCCGCGTGGGCCCTGACGACGGGTGCCATGGAGGTCGCCCTGGCCTTCATGCGCGGGGAGACGGCGGGTGAGCGCGCCCTGTTCCTGCTGACCGGCCTGGTGTCGGTCGCGCTCGGGTTCGTCCTGTTCGTACGGCCGGACATCGGCGCGGTCTCGCTCGCCACCGTCTTCGGCCTCTTCAGCATCGTGCACGGCATCTCGGCGGTCTTCGCCTCGTCGGAGGTGCGCCGCCGCCGTCGGCCGGAGGCCCTCGGGGGCTGAGCCACCCTCCTTTTTCCTTGCTTGACAAAGCACATAGTAGTCCCGGCATACTCGATGGCGACGGCACGGAGCACGGAAGGCCCGCATGAACCTAGGCATCGCCATCGCGGATTTCACCCAGTCCGGCGGTCCGGCGGGCATCGCCCGTCATGTGACCGAACTCGCCCGCAGTGCGGAGGAGTTCGGCTTCACCCGGATCGCTGTCATGGACCACCTGTTCCAGATCGGGATCGTGGGCGCCTCCGAGCAGGAGATGCTGGAGGCGTACACGACGCTGGGCTACCTGGCCGCGGCCACCGAACGGGCGGAGCTGCTCGCACTGGTGACCTCGGTGGGCTACCGGGAACCCGGACTGCTGGCCAAGATGATCACCACGCTCGACGTGCTCTCCGGGGGCCGCGCCGCTCTGGGCATCGGGATCGGCGCCGGCTTCAACCTCGCCGAGGCCCGCGGGCTCGGACTGCCCTTCCCGCCGGTCGCCGAGCGGTTCGAGCGACTGGAGGAGACCCTCCGGATCTGCCTGCAGATGTGGAGCGACGACGAGAAGCCCTTCGCCGGTCGCCACTACCGCCTCGAACGCACCCTCAACTCCCCCGGCACGGTACGGCGCCCGCACCCGCCGATCCTGATCGGCGGCTCCGGCGAGCGCAAGACGCTGCAGCTCGTCGCGGAGTACGGGAACGCCTGCAACCTCTTCCACGGCCCCGACCTCCCGCACAAGCTCGACGTGCTCCGCGGGCACTGCGAACGGGCCGGGCGGGACTACGACGAGATCGAGAAGACCGTCCTGCTCCCCCTCGATCCCGGCACGCACGGCGAGCGGGTCCCCGCGCTGCTCGCGGAGTTGCGACGGCTGGACCGCATCGGCATCGACCACGTCATCGGCCCGGTCCGCGGCGCCGACCAGCACGCCGCGCTGCGCCTGCTGGGCGAGCGCGTCGTGCCCGAGGCGATGCGGTTCTGAGCGGGCACACACATGACACCGACCATCATCACTTCTATTTTATTTGCTTGCTGAAGCAGATTTTTGGGGAGAGACGCAGATGACCACCACAAGCGAACACCCGGCGCCGCACGAGGCCGATGTCGTCATCGTCGGCGGGGGTTCCGCGGGCGCCGTCCTGGCCGCCCGGCTCAGCGAGCACCCGCGACGCACGGTCCTGCTGGTCGAGGCGGGACCGGACTACTCCGCCGACAGCGTTCCCGAAGGACTGCTGACCCCGCACCTCCTGGCCGACCCCGACCACGACTGGGGTTACACCGCCCGTGCCACCGACCGCGCCCCGAGCATCGCCGCACCGCGCGGCCGGACCATGGGCGGCAGTTCCGCCGTGAACGCCGGTGTGGCGATCCGCGCGCGGGCCGCGGACTTCGCCGCCTGGGAAGAGCGCTACGGGATCAAGGGCTGGTCGTACGGCGAGGTCCTGCCGGTCTTCCGGGACATGGAGAACACACCGTCCGGCGACGACGCCCACCACGGGCGCACCGGCCCCTTCCCCGTCCGGCAGTGGACGTACGAGGAACTCACCTCCCCCATGCGGGCGTTCGTGGACAGCGCGGCGGGCCTGGGCTTCCGGCGGAACGACGACTTCAACGGCGACCGCCAGGACGGCACCGGCCCCTACCCGGTCAACATCGTGGACGGGGTGCGCCGGAACACCGCCCTGGCGTATCTCACGTCCGAGGTGCGCAGCCGCCCCAACCTGACGGTGCTCAGCGATGTCACGGTCGACAGGGTGGTGGTCGAGGACGGCAGGGCGCGCGGTGTCGTCAGCGCGTCGGGCGCGCTCTTCCGGGCCGGTGAGGTGGTGCTCAGCGCGGGCTCGTACGGCAGCCCGGCCATCCTGCTGCGCTCCGGCGTCGGCCCGGCCGCGGACCTGCGGAACCTCGGCATCGAGGTGGTCGCCGACCTGCCCGTCGGCCGCCGGCTCCAGGACCACCCGTTCTTCCACTCGCTGTTCGCCCTCGCGCCCGCACACCAGACCATGACGTCCGCCTTCGCCGCCCACCTCTGGCTCGCCTCCCGCGAGGCGCTCCCCGGTGAACTGGACCTCGCCGTCGTCGGCACCCACCTTCTGGACGGCTCCTTCAGCCCGACCGGCGGGGCGATGGTCCTCGCGGCGGCCGTCACCCGTCCGGAGTCACGCGGCTCGGTGCGGCTGGCCAGCCGTGCCCCCTACGACGCCCCGGTCATCGACGACAACTACCTGGCGACGGACCGGGACCGCCGCCGCATGCTGGAGGCCGTACGGCTGGTGCGCCGCCTCGCGGGCAGCGCGCCGCTCGCCGGTGCGGTGGCGGCGGAACTGGCTCCGGGCGCCGCCGTGGGCGACGACGAACTGGCGGCGGCGATCGAGAGCGGCATCGCCACCTACGGGCACCCGACGTCGACCGTGCCGATGGGCGGACCCGAGGACCGGTGGGCCGTCGTGGACGAGTCCGGTGCGGTCAAGGGCCTGGCCGGGCTGCGCGTGGTGGACGCCTCGATCATGCCCGAGGTCCCGTCGACGGTGACCAACGCCACCACCATCATGCTCGCCGAACTCATCGCCCGCCGCGCGTACGGGAGTTGACCCACCGACGGCCCCGGCCGTCCGAGCAGGCCCTACGGGCCCGCACCGCGAGCCCCGGGCCTTAGTCGGCGCCCCGGGCGTTCAGAGGACCGCCTGCTCGTCGCGGGTCAGCCGGTGGGTCACGGCAAGACCCCAGGGGATGCCCAGGAGGGCGACGAGGGCGAGGCCGAGGAGCAGGGGGGCGGGGCGGGCGGCGCCCAGGGCCACGGCCGCGAGGGCCACGGCCAGGCAGGTGCGGGCGAGCGGGCGGTAGAGGTCCCGCTCGCCCTGCCAGACCTCGAGTCCGGTCGCGAGCAGCATGGTCCCGGTCAGGACGACGGCCACGCCCCCGCACAGCACCCAGGCCGTGGCGGCGGGCGTCCGGTGGGTGTGGGCGTGCTCGACCAGGCCGACCATCGCGGCACCCATGGCGGTCACCGCGGCCGTGAGCGGCAGATGGGTGAGCATCCACCGGAGGGTCACCGTGCGGGTCCGCCGGGGCCGGCGGTGGCCGGCGAAGTCGAAGTACGTCCACCAGGCGCCGAATCCGACCACCACGGCCACCAGCCCGACCGCGAGGCTCAGGGCGGTGGTCGGCTCGCCCGCCAGCCCGTCCACGACACCGGTCACGGTCTCGCCGAGCACGATGATGATGAGCAGCCCGAACCGCTCGACGAGGGAGTCGGTGAGGGCGAGCGCCGACTCCTGGGCCGGCGCGGCCGCCAGGACCATCCACGCGAACCCGCCGAGGTAGCCGAGGACCAGCAGCCCCCAGGTCGGCAGCCGGGCGCCGACGGGCAGGCCGGCGCTCGCGAGGAGGACCACCGCGCAGGCCGCCGTCCCGATCACGTACAGCCGGGTGGGTCTGCGGAACTCCGCGGAGCTGCCGCGTCCGGCCAGGAACCAGAGCACGGCCAGGACCGCGAACAGGATCCCGGCGTTGACCGCGAAATGAGCGCCCTCCGCGCCGCCGGCGCCGGGGATGAACGACCCCAGCGGGACGAGGACGAGAATCTGCAGGAGGAAGAGGCTGCGGCCCCGGGCGTCGTCGTGGCCGTGCAGGTCGTGGTGGAGCGTGCCGTTCAGCCAGGCGGTCCACACCAGGGCGAACACCACCGCGAACTCGCCGAGCCCGTGCCAGGTGAGATGGTCCGCCAGGTGATGAGCGGCCTGCGCCACCAGGACGACCACGACCAGGTCGTAGAAGAGTTCGAGCGGACCGACCACCCGGTGCCGCGGCTGTTCGCCGTGGGCGCGCGGCGGCCGCCACAGCTGTCGGCGCAGCCGAGCCCAGGCCTCCCGCCTCTCCGGTCGCGAGGTCATGCCGACGGTCTCCGCCGAAGGCGCTGCTGCATGGCTTCTCCCCGGGGTCGCGGTCCGGCCGGAGCCGCACAGGGCAACTGTTTGACACTTGTACAGTAGCGGGGGAGCCTCGTCAGGAGCGCTCAGTCGAGCTTCTCGACCACCGCTTCGAACTGCCGCACCATGGCCGGCACCGACCGTCCGTCGAGCAGGTCGACGACCCGCTTGCGGGCGCTCGCCAGGTGCACCGGGTAGGCGTCCTGGAGCCGCTTCAGCCCCTCGGGCGTGAGGGTCGCGACATTGCCGCGGGCGTCCCCTTCGTAGCGCCGCTTGACGACCTGGCCGCGGCTCTGCAGGGCGTCCACGACACGGGTGATGCGGCTCGCCGACAGGGCGGTGGCCGAGGCGAGATCCGTCATGCGGAGCTCCTGGTTCTCGGCCTCGGAGAGGTTCATCAGGACCACGTACTCGGTGAGCGTGAGCCCCGTGGACCGCAGCAGATCGTCGTCCAGGGAACGCGGCAGCGCGACGATGACGCGCATCAGGGCGCGCCAGAGCCGTTCTTCCTGGGCGTTCAGTGGATCTTCAGCGGTCATCCGCCCAGAATAGCGTGCTCAAGCAACCAACCTCAACCCGTGACGGGGGTGCCGGTCAGCCGCTCATGCCTGGGTTCTTTCGTCGCCCTCCGAAGGGAGGGGTACAGAGCGGGCCGACCCCGGAGGAGCCGCTCGACGAAGTGTGCCGCGGCCCGTACACGGCTCCCCCGGGTGTGACCGCCCGCGCCGGGGCGGTCACACCCGGCGGCGGTGTCACCACACCTGCTGGTCCTCCTGGAGGCGCACGGCGACGAACTTGGTCTGGGTGTAGTGGTGCAGCGCCTCCAGGCCCTTCTCACGGCCGTACCCGCTGTTCTTGTAGCCGCCGAACGAGCCTTCGACCATCATGCCGGGCGGGTAGGCGTTGACGTAGACCTGCCCGGCCTCCAGACGGGCGGCCACGCGGTGGGCGCGGGTCACGTCAGCGGTCCACAGGGCGGCGACGAGACCGTAGTCGGAGTCGTTGGCGACGGCCACCGCCTCGTCCTCGTCCTCGAAGCGCAGGACGGAGAGCACCGGACCGAAGATCTCCTCGCGGGCGATGCGCATGTCCGGCGTGACGTCGGTGTAGACGGTCGGCTCGAAGGTCCAGCCGTCCCCGGTCGGCCGGCCGCCGGTCAGCAGGGTGGCGCCGTCCTGCTCGGCGATCTTGAAGTACTCGTTGACCTTGTCGTACTGGGCGCGGGTGATCGCCGGCCCGTAGGTCTCCCCGGGCGTGATGTGGGTCAGCACGGTCTGCAGGGCCGCGACGAACCGGTCGTGGATCCGCGCGTCCACCAGCAGCCGGGTGCCCGCCATGCAGGACTGGCCGCCGTTGGGCAGGAACGCCTCGACGGCCCCCTGGGCGGCCTTGGCGAGGTCGGCGTCCGCGAAGACGATGTTGGGTGACTTGCCGCCCAGTTCCAGCGTGAGCGGGATGATGCGGTCCGCGGCGATCCGGCCGATCTCGCGGGCGGCCCGGACGGAACCGGTGAACGCCACCTTGCGGACCTTCGGATGGCCGACGAGCGCCGCGCCCACGGTGTCTCCCGTGCCGGTGACGACGTTCAGCACGCCCTCGGGCAGACCGCACTCGGTGGCGATGCGCGCCAGGGCGAGCGTGGTCGCCGAGGTGAACTCGGACGGCTTGGCCACGACCGCGTTGCCGGCCGCGAGCGCCGGGGCGATCGAGCGGGCCGCCTGGTTCAGGGGTGCGTTCCAGGGGGTGATGACGCCGACGACACCGAGCGGCTCGCGCCGGGTGTACGCGTGGAAGCCCGGCCCTATGTTGACCAGCTCGCCGCCGGGCAGGTTGACCAGGCCTGCGTAGAACTCGAAGTAGTTGGCCGCGCCCTCCACCTCCAGCGGGGACTGCCAGGCCGGCTTGCCGGTCTCGGCCGACTCCAGCTCCGCCAGCTCGGCGGCCTGGTCGCGCAGCCGCTCCGCGATGGCGGCCAGCACCCGCCCCCGCTCGACGGGCTGCCGGTTCCACCAGCCGTCGACCGCGCCGGCGGCCGCCGAGACGGCCCGGTCCACGTCGGTGGCGTCACCGAGGGCGATCTCGTGCACGACCTGGTCCTGCCCCGGAGAATGGGACGGCAGCCAGCGATCCGATGCCGGGTCGACTTCCACGCCTGCGATCCAGTGGCCGTAGCGCGTCATCAGCGCACTCCTCAAAAACGAGTAACCGAGTGAATGAATTTTCATTCACTTCGCACCCTACTCCACCGTCTTGACAAGGATCGAGCGACTGAACGAAGTTTCATTCGTGACCATGCCCCTCTCCGCGACAGTCGACGAGACCCCCCTGCGCCGCAGAGTGATGGATGCCGCGCTGGAGTTGTTCGACGAGCGGACCTGGGACGGCACCAACGTGCCCGAGATCGCCGCCCGGGCCGGGGTCGCGGTGGGCACGATCTACCGCTACTTCCCCAACAAGCAGGCGCTGGGCGAGGCGGTCTTCACCGAGGCGAAGGCGGCGTTCGCGGACACCGTGGTCACCGACGCCGTGCGCGAGGCCGACCCGGTGACCGCGATCGGCCTGGTCTGGGAGCACCAGGTCGCGTTCGCCATGGCCTATCCGCAGGCGTTCTCGTTCCTCGAACACCAGGTGCACGGCTCGTATCTGCGACCGCAGGCCTACGAGGTCGCCGACCGGCTCAACGCCGAACTGGTGGAGATCCTGCGGGCGGCGCAGAAGGCCGGTGCCCTCCGCGCCGGTGATCCGCAGGTGCTGCTCTCGATGGCGTTCGGCGCCTTCGTCGGGGTCACCAAGCACTCCCGCGCCTCGGGGATCCCGCTGGGCGAGTACGACCTGGAGGGCATCCGGCAGGCCGTGCTGAGCCTGATCGGGCTCGCGGACCCCCGCCCGCCCGACGCCCCCTAGGACCCCCCGGGCCGCTCAGCAGGCTCAGGAGGGCAGGTGGCGCGAGATGTTCGTGCGGGCCAGTTCGAGGAGCTCGTCGCCGCGTCCCGACAGCACCGTACGGGCGGCGTAGAGCGCGAAGCCCTTGGCCTGCTCGAACTTGATCGTCGGCGGGACGGACAGCTCCTGCCGGGCCGTCATCACCTCCACCAGGGCCGGACCCGGGTGGGCGAACGCGGTGCGCAGCGCCTCGCCGAGGTCGGCCGGGTGCTCCACCCGGCGGCCGTGGACGCCCAGGGCGGTCGCGACGTCGGCGAAGTTCGGGTTGTCGAGGTCGGTCCCGAAGTTCACCATGCCCTCGGCCTTCATCTCCAGCTCCACGAAGCTCAGGGCTCCGTTGTTGAAGACCACGATCTTCACCGGGTGCCGCTGCTGTTTCAGGGTGATCAGGTCGCCGAGCAGCATGGCCAGTCCGCCGTCCCCGGACAGCGCGATCACCTGCCGGTCCGGGAAGGCCGACTGGACGCCGATCGCCTGGGGCAGGGCGTTCGCCATGCTGCCGTGGGTGAACGAACCGATCAGCCTGCGGCGGCCGTTCATGGTCAGATAGCGCGCCGACCAGATCACCGGAGAGCCCACGTCCGGAACGAACACCGCGTCGTCGGCGGCGAGTTCGTCGACGACCCTGGCCAGGTACTGCGGGTGGACCGGGGTGCGGTCGTGGTCGTCGACGGCGAGCCGGTCCAGGGCTGCACGGGTGTCCACGTAGTGGGCGCGCGCCGCGTCGAGGTGCTGGGAACCGGTCCTGGGTGCGAGCTTCGGGAGCAGGGCCTCGGCGGTGTCCCGCACGGTGCCGACGAGCGCCAGGTCCACCCGGGTGCGCCTGCCGATCTGCTCACCGCGCACGTCCACCTGCACCGTGGTGGCGTGCTCGGGCAGGAACTGCCGGTAGGGGAAGTCCGTGCCGAGCATCAGGAGCGTGTCGCACCGCTCCATCGCGCGGTAGCCGGAGGTGAAGCCGAGCAGCCCGGTCATGCCGACGTCGTACGGGTTGTCGTACTCGACGTGTTCCTTGCCGCGCAGGGTGTGCACGACCGGAGCGCGCAACGCCGCGGCGAGGCGCACGAGTTGGTCGTGGGCACCGGCACAGCCCGCACCGGCCAGGATGGTGATCCGTTCCGAGGCGTCGAGGAGAGCGGCCGCGCGCTCGATCTCCGCGTCACCCGGGCGCACCACCGGCGCGGTGGGCAGCACGACGGACGGCCTGCGCGGGTGGTCGAGCCGGTGCAGCAGCACGTCGCCCGGAACGACGAGGACGGACACCCCGCTGCGCTCGACCGCCGTGCGCAGGGCGATGTCGAGGAGGCGGGGGAACTGCTCGGGCGTGGCGGCCAGCTCGCAGAAGTCGCTGCACTCCCGGAACAGTTCCTGGGGGTGGGTCTCCTGGAAGTAGCCGGTGCCGATCTCCGAACCCGGGATGTGTGCGGCGATCGCGAGCACCGGGACGCGGCTGCGCTGGGCCTCGAACAACCCGTTGACCAGGTGCAGGTTGCCCGGTCCACAGCTGCCGGCGCAGACCGCGAGCGAGCCGGTGACCGCCGCCTCGCCCGCGGCGGCGAACGCCGCCGCCTCCTCGTGCCGGTAGTGCTCCCAGGTCACCGAGGGATTCCTGCGCAGGGCGTCGGTCAGCCCGTTGAGGGAGTCGCCGGGCAGCCCGTGGATCCGGGAGACGCCCGCGCTCCGCAGGCCGTCCACTATGAGGTCGGCGATGGTGTGCATCAGCTTCCTTTCGGTACGGCGGTCGTGCGAGGGGTGCTACGGGCGGTCCCGGTCCTGTTCCGCTACTCGCTCAGCCTGCGGACGTCCGTCACGGTGTAGGACATCGAGGCGCGGAAGCCGGTGCCGGTGCGTACCGGGGCCAGGTCCGCCAGTTCCTCGCCGCGGGCCGGGAACAGGCTGATGTCGCCGGCGCCGGTCCAGACGTCGGCGAGCTGCTGGTCGCGGAACTCGGCCATGACCAGCTCGTGCACGGCGGGCTTGTCGTACTGGCCGGCGGTCAGCGTCGGGAAGTGCCGGAGGTTGACCGTGGGCCGGAACAGGGCCGCCGGGTCGCTCGCCGGCCGCTCCAGGGTGACCCGTGCCTCGGCGAGGGTGTGCCCGGCCGCCGACAGGGACGCGCCGAACCGCCCGCCGGCGGCGAGGGACGGCGAGGCCTTGCCCGGCGAGGCGAAGACGCGGGTCTGGTGCACCGAGCCGAGCTTCTTCGGGAAGCCCTGGACCCAGCCGCGGGCCATGGCGAGGTCGTTGTCGACGTAGATGTACGGGCACCAGGACACCGGCTCGCCCTGGAAGCGGGCGTCCACCAGCAGCATGAACTCGCGGTACTGGCTGCGCACCGGGTCGAGGTACTCGTCGTGCCCCGCGGAGAACTGCCAGTCGACGAAGAGCGCCACCACCCGCCCGTCGGACTCGTCGTCCGGTGTCAGGCCCTCCGGGAGGGTCGCCGCGGCGGCCGCCGGGTCGGTCCAGAACTCGACGCCGACGATGTCGCCGGCGTAGTGCCACGGCGGAGCGGAGGCGAGGTTCGCCTCTCCGCGCGGCGACAGCGGGTAGGTGTAGCCCTGCAGCATGGGGGGTCTCCAGAGAAAGGTGGGCGGGCCGGAAGAGACCATGCTCCGCACGGACACCGCTCCCCGGCTTGGGTCAGATGACTGCTTCGCGGTGACTGGAGACATCCGCGTCACCCGGAAGCTCCTCGCACCCGCCGCCGTCGTCCCCGTTCCCGGCCGCGGGGCGCTCCCGGCGCGCGGTGCCGCGTTCGCACGGGGCGGCGAGCGGGACGGCCACCGACTGCAGCTGTTCGGCCAGCCTCCGCACCAGGGCGGGGTCCAGCTGGTCCATGACGCGTCTGCGCGCACTGGCGAGATGCGCCGGATAGGCGCCGGCCAGCCGCAGCCGGCCGGCCTCGGTCAGCTCGGCCACGTATCCGCGGGCGTCGGAGCAGTGGCGGCGCTTGGTCACCAGGCCCAGGTCCCGCAGGTTCTCCACCACCCTGGTGATGCGGCTCGCGGACAGCGCGGCCGCGCCCGCCAGTTCGGTCATGCGCATGCTGTTTCCGTCGGCCTCGGAGAGGTTGGCCAGCACGATGTACTGCGTGAGCGACAGGCCCGTGGCGCACAGCAGGTCCTCGTCGAGCGCCCGGGGCAGCGCCACCAGCATCCGCTGCAGCGCACGCCAGAGGCGTTCCTCGTCGTTGTTCAGCGGATACCCGGGCTCCGGCGACTGCGGTGACACGTGCCGACCTCCCTTCCTTGTCCGGCCTCACCACTGCAGCACATATTACTTGCTTGACAAAGCATTTCGACGAGGGTCAAGATACTTGCCGAGGCAAGCAAAAGCGCCGCAGCGGACCAGCCGCGCGACGCCAACCGAGAGGCCGGAGAGGCATGAGCGTCGAACTGCCCCCCACGGGGACCTACACGGTCGATCCGGAGCGGTCGTCCATCGGCTTCAGCACGCGGCACATGTTCGGTCTGGGCAGGGTGGACGGCACCTTCCGGGTGGCGTCGGGGAGCTTCACGGTCGCCGAGCCGGTCACCCTGTCGACCGCGCACGCCGTGATCGAGGCGGGCAGTTTCCGCACCGGGACGCCCCGCCGTGACGAGCACGTGCGCTCCGCCGCGTTCCTGCACGCGGAGCGCCACCCCGAGATCCGGTTCGAGTCGGCCGGGGTGCGCCGCGGCGCGGCCGGCGACTGGGTCGTCGACGGTCATCTGACGGTCCGCGGGCACCGCGCGCCGGTCGAGCTGACGGTGGACACCCTCTCCGTCGAGAACGGCTCGCTGAGGATCTCGGCCTCGGCGACCGTCGACCGGTACCGCCACGGGCTGACCGCGGCGAAGGGGCTCGCGGCGCGGCTGCTGCGGCTCACCCTGTCCGCCACCGCCCACCCGGCGGCATCCGCCGCCCACAAGACCGAGACGGCGTCCGCCGTCGACAGCGCAGAACAGCGAGAGGAATTCCCCATGTCCCCCAAGATCGCGGTCATCTACTACTCGTCGACCGGTACCGTCCACGAGCTGGCGGAGGCGGTGGCCGACGGCGCCCGCAAGGAGGGTGCCGAGGTACGGCTGCTGCGCGTGTCCGAGCTCGCGCCCGAGGAGGCCGTCGCGAGCAACGACGCCTGGTCGGCGCATGCCGCGGCCACCAAGGACATCCCGATCGCCACCCCGGCCGACATCGAGTGGGCGGACGCCGTCGTCTTCGGCACGCCGACCCGGTTCGGCAACATCGCCAGCCAGCTGAAGCAGTTCATCGACACGCTCGGCGGGCTGTGGGCCCAGGGCAAGCTGGCCGACAAGGTCTACAGCGGCTTCACCGCCACGGCCACCGCGCACGGCGGCCAGGAGTCCACGCTGCTCGCGCTCTACAACTCCGTCCACCACTTCGGCGGCATCCTCGTCACCCCGGGCTACACCGACCCGGTGAAGTTCGTCGACGGCAACCCCTACGGCACCAGCCACGTCAACGGACAGGGCGCCATCCCCGTCGACGACACCGCCCGCGCCGCCGCCGTCTACCAGGGCAAGCGGGTCGCCACCGTCACCGCCCGTTTCACGGCCGCGTAACCACCGGGCGGCCGGGACCACGTGCCGGCCGGTCCACGGACGGCCGGGTGCCCGGTGGCAGGGGGCTGCCGCCGGGCACCCGGTCCCGGCACCAGGGTGCGGACACCCGCAAGGCGCTGGACCGGCACGCGGACCAGGTCAGGACTCGCCCTTCCGGGCCAGCCACTCCTGCTCCTCGCCCGGTTCGGGCAGCACGCGGCCGCCTTCGACGGCGGAGCGGGCGGGGCCGTCCTGGAGCACGACCATGACGTGGCTCTCCGGCACCCCCGTGACGCGGGCGGCGGCCGAGGACAGTTCCAGCGCCAGGCGCGTCGCCTCCTCCTGCGGGTGCCCGCGCCGGACCCAGCCGGAGACGATCAGCGGGGCCCCGGGCGAGCCGCCGGCGAAGACGCTGTCCGCCGGCGGCTCGGAGAAGATCACGTTCACGTAGGCGGCCGGTACGTGGTTGACCGCCACGTGGATCCGGGTGATCTCGGAGGCCAGCGCGGCCTTCGACTCACCGGTCAGTGTTCCCTGGGCTGCGGTGCAGGTGTAGACGGGCATGTCGGCTCCTCATCGGACGGGTGCGGCATCGGAAGCGCTCACGGCGACGCCGGCCGGGCGGCGCGGGCCGTGACGGACGCGGTGGTCCTGGGTGCGGACCGGAAGATCGTGCCGGAGTCGGGGTCCGAGCCGGGACTCCGCTTCGACCGGGCCGTCGTGGAGATCGTCGTGGAGGTCGGCCTGCGCGGCATCTGCGGCAGCGACCTGCACGCGCCGCACCTGCCACGGGTCCGGCGCGGTGTTCGTGGCGGGCAACGGCTCACTCCACACTCCGACGGCCCAGCGCGGACCGGCTTCGGTCATCCGACTGACACCGGAACTGCCGTGGCCGGCGACCGGATCGGAGGCGACCGGGAGCCGTCGGCTCAGTCAGGGCCTCAGTCATCGGACGGAAGGCGCCGCGGCCGGGACCGGGTCAGGATGGGCGGGATCATCCCGATTTCGGGCCCCGCACCAGAACTGGCAGGTTGCCATGACCGAGCAAGCCACCGTCCGCAGCGTGACCTACGATCTGTTGCGCTCTCTCGGACTCACCACCGTCTTCGGCAACCCTGGCTCCACCGAACAGCCCTTCCTCCAGGAGTTCCCCGAGGACTTCACCTACGTACTCGCCCTCCAGGAGGCCTCCGTCATCGCGATGGCGGACACCTTCGCCCAGGTCACCGGCCGGCCCGCGCTGGTCAACGTGCACTCCTCGGCCGGGCTGGGCAACGCGGTCGGCAACCTGGTCGCCGCCTACCACGGCGGCACCCCGCTGATCGTGACCTCGGGCCAGCAGCACCGGGAACTGCTGATCGGCGAGCCCTACCTGGGCAACCGGGAGGCCACCACGCTGCCCAAGCCGTGGGTGAAGTGGTCGTACGAACCCGCACGCGCCGAGGACGTGCCCGAGGCGTTCCTGCGGGCCTACGCGATGGCCCTGCAGCCGCCCGCCGGACCCGTCTACCTGTCGATCCCCATGGACGACTGGAAGCGGCCGCTGTCCGGCTTCACCCGCATGCGGACCTTCAGCGACCGGGTGCTGCCCGACCCGGACCGGCTGCGGAGCTTCGCCGACCGCATCTCCGCCAGCAGCCGTCCGGCGCTGGTCTTCGGCCCTGAGGTCGACAAGGCCGGCGGCTGGGACGCGGCCGTCGCCCTCGCCGAGAAGCTGCGCGCGGCCGTCTACGGCTCCCCGCTCCTGGACCGCGCCTCCTTCCCCGAGGACCACCCGCTCTTCCGCGGCCCCCTCGGCATGTCGGTCAAGACCATCAGCGACCGTCTGGAGGGCCACGACCTGGTGGTCGTGATCGGCGCCGAGGTCTTCCGCTACTACCCCTACGTGCCGGGCCCGTACCTGCCCGAGGGCACCGAGCTCCTGCAGATCACCGGCAACCCGGACGTGGCCGCCGCGGCCCGGGTGGGCGACAGCCTGCTGGGCGACCCCGGGGCGGCGATCGAGCAGCTGCTGGCCGCCGTCGCGGACGGTTCCGCGCGGACCGCCCCGCAGCCGATGGAGCGCCCGCGGGTGCTCCCGGCGGCGCCCAACAGCCCGCTCACCCCGCCGGAGGTCTATGCCGCACTGAGCAGCGTCAAGCCGGCCGACGCGGTCATCGTCAACGAGTCGACCTCCACGATGGCCCAGCAGATCGAGTGGCTGCCCACCACCCGGACCGGTTCCTTCTTCGCCACCGCCAGCGGCGGCATCGGGTGGGGCGCGCCGGCCGCCGTCGGCGTGGCCCTCGCCGACCGGGAGCGGGGCGTGTCCCGGCCGGTCGTCGGCCTGATCGGCGACGGCTCGTTCCAGTACTCCGTGCAGTCCGTCTGGACGGCGGCGCAGCACCGGCTGCCCGTCGTCTACGTCGTGATGCGCAACCAGGAGTACTCGATCCTCAAGTCGTTCGCGGTCCTGGAGGAGACGCCGGGCGTCCCCGGACTCGACCTGCCGGGTCTCGACATCGCGAGCGTGGCCCGCGGCTTCGGGTGCCGCGCGGTCGACGTCGACACGACCGAGGACCTGCAGCGCGAGTTCAAGACGGCCCTGGGCGCCGACACCACCACCGTCATCGTGGTGGCCACCCAGCCCCAGAAGGCCATGCTCTAGACGGGGCCGACAGCACGGAACACGGGAGCAGAGATGGATCTCGGACTGAAGGACCGCGTCTACATCGTCACCGGCGGCACCCGCGGTCTCGGCCTGGCCGCCGCCCGCGAGCTGACCTCCGGCGGTGCCAAGGTGGTGGTCAGCGGGCGCAGTACGCACTCGCTGGCCGCGGCCGAGGCGGAGCTGGGCGGCCCAGGGCAGGCCGTCGGGGTGGTCGCCGACAACGCCGACGCCGGCACGCCGGACCGGCTGCTGACGGCGGCGCACGAGGCGTTCAACGGGCTCGACGGCGTGCTCATCAGCGTCGGCGGCCCGCCGACGGGCACCACGGACGGCATCGACGACGAGCAGTGGCGCGCCTCCTTCGAGTCGGGCTTCCTGGGCGCGGTGCGGCTGTCGCGGGCCGTCGCCGCGCGGCTCGGCGAGGGTGGGGTGATCGGGTTCGTGCTGTCGACCTCGGTGTACGAGCCGATCCCCGGCCTCGCCATCTCCAACGCCATGCGGCCCGCGCTGGCCGGCTACGCGAAGACCCTCGCGGGCGAGCTGGGCCCGCGGGGCATCCGCGTGGTCGGGCTGGTGCCGGCCCACATCGGGACCGACCGGACACTCGAACTCCAGTCGATCACCGGCGACGCCGCCACCACCGCCGCCGGCATCCCGCTGCGCCGCCTCGGCACTCCGGAGGAGTTCGGCCGCACCGCCGCGTTCCTGCTGTCGCCGGCTGCGGGCTACATCACGGGCAGCATGGTGACGGTGGACGGCGGAACACGGACCAGCTTCTGACGTCTTCTCCACCCGAACTCTCCTTGACAGCCTCCCACTTGGCCATGATGCTTGCCGACGAAAGCAATATGTTCAGGTGGGAGACCCCGATGACCACAGACACCCCGGACGGCGAGGGCACCGCGCTGCGGACCGTGCTGGAGGGGTCCGCGTTCCGGGCGGACCCGCACGCGGTGCTGCGGCGGCTCACCGAGTCGGGCGCCGCGCACCGCTGCGAACCGGCGGGAGCCCCACCGCAGTTGCTGGTCACCGGGTACGAGGCGGCACGCGCCGTACTCACCGATCCGCGGGTGTCCAAGCGCAGCGAACGCGCGGGCCTGGCGCCCGGCTGGCTGATGAGCGGGGTCCGGGACGAGGTCGGGGTCGACTACATGCTGACCGTGGACCCGCCCGAACACACCCGGCTGCGCGCGGTGGTGGCGCGCGCCTTCACCCCGCAACGGGTGGCGGCGCTGCGGCCGCGGACCCGGGAGATCGCGTCCCGGCTGCTGGACGACGTACTGGCCGAGGAGACACCGGAGTTGGTGGACGGCTTCGCCGCCCGCGTCCCCATCGCCGTGATCTGCGAACTGCTCGGCGTGCCGCTCGCCGACCGGGACCGGTTCCGCTGGGCCTCGGAGCAGATCGTGGCCCCGGTCGCCGGCGCGGACCGGGAGGAGGCCTACGTATGGATGAGCGGGTATCTGGCGGAGCTGATCGCCGGCAAGCGCTCCGCGCCCGGACCTGACCTGCTGAGCGCGCTGGCCACCGACACCGGCGAGGACCGGCTCACCGACCCCGAACTGGTCGGCATGGCCTTCCTGTTGCTGATCGCCGGGTACGAGACGACCGCGAACCTCATCGGCACCGTACTCCTCGGCCTGGCCCGGCAGCCGGACCTCCTCAAGGCGCTGCGCGCGGATCCGGGGCTGGTCGCGGCGGCGGTCGAGGAGTTCCTCCGGGTGGACGGGCCGGTGCTGACGGCGACGGAGCGCTTCGCCACCGAGGACCTGGAGGTCGGCGAGGTGCCGGTGCGCCGGGGCGACATGCTGCTGGTGTCCCTGGCCGCGGCGAACCGGGACCCGGCCCGGTTCGAGGACCCGGGCACCTTCCGCCTCGGCCGTCCGGCCGGCGGCCATCTCGCGTTCGGGCACGGCGTCCACCACTGCCTGGGCGCTCCGCTGGCCCGGATGGAGGCCGAGGTCGCGGTCACCGCGTTCGTGGGGCGGGTGGCGGGGCTGGCCGTGGCCGAGACGGACCTGGAGTGGACGCCGGGTCTGCTGATGCACGGGGTACGGCGACTGCCCGTGTCGGTCGTGGCCGCGGAGGACACCGGAGGCTCCGGGGGCTCCGGGGGCTCCGGGGGCTCCGGGGGCTCCGCCTAGGCGCTCCGCCGGAAGCCCCGCGGCATGCCGGCTGCCTGCTGCGGCGCCGACCCGCTCACCTCGGCTGATCGGTCGCCGCGGCGTTCCTGTGACGTGATCCGCCGGACGGTCCCTGGACGGACACCGGCGGTACCAGTCGGCCCCGGGAGATGAGGGATGCCGCCTTCTTGAGGTGGCGGAGGCTGATGCTGACGTCGTAGCCGTCGATGCCCGGGGTCGCGGCGATGCGGGTGGTCAGGAAGCGGTAGAAGTCCTCGGGGTCACGGGTGATGACGCTGACCATCAGGTTGTTCTCCCCGCTGATGGCGCCGACGAAGGGGACCTCGTCGAGCCGGGCGGTCTCCGCGCCGACCCGCTCCAGGTGAGCGGGGGCGACCCGCAGCCAGAGGATGGCGTTGAGCCCGAACCCCAGCCGCTCCGGAAGCAGTTCGACCTCGTACTCCAGGGTTCCGGAGCCCTCCAGCGACTCCAGCCGGCGGGCCACCCGGGACAGCGACCAGCCGGTGAGTTCGGCGAGCCGGGTGTGGGTGGTACGGCCGTCCTGGGCGAGGGCGTCGAGCAGCGGGGCGTCCTCGGCGGCCGGCGGGGGCGGCGGCCCGGCGGCGGGCGGCGGCCGCTCCGAGGTCAGCTGCCGGACCTGCTCGGCGTCGAGGCTGTCGCCGTAGCCGGTCCAGCCGGCGGTGCCGGGAGCGTCGTAGCCGTGGATGATCAGGTCGATGCTGAGGTCGAGGACCGAGGCGGACCTGGGCAGCTGCCGGAGGAGTACGTCCTCCCGCGGCCCGCCGAGCGGCGAGCGCATGACGCAGATGATCTCCGAACCGCCCGAGGCCAGGTGGGCCCAGGAGATGTCGGGGCGCCGGGCGAGGGCGTCGGCGAGCGGCGCGACCCGGTCCGGGCGGCAGCGGATGCGGGTGACCCACTGCGC
Organism: Streptomyces sp. NPDC090499; assembly: GCF_044769305.1. NCBI lineage: Bacteria > Bacillati > Actinomycetota > Actinomycetes > Kitasatosporales > Streptomycetaceae > Streptomyces > Streptomyces sp. NPDC090499. Next base: position 150,414 of record NZ_JBIVXP010000005.1, on the reverse strand, counting down.
GGCGCCGTACACCCACGGGTTGACCATCCCCACCACCCGCAGTGCCCCGGCGCGGCGCAGCGCCTGGTAGCGGCGGGCCGCGGTCTGCTCGGAGACCCCGGCCACCTCGCCGATCCGGCGGAAGGGCAGCCGGGGCGCGCACTGGAGGGCGCGGAGGATTTTCCGGACCGTCTCGTCGAGCATGCGGGAAGTCTGCCACGAGCGTCGGCAGGTTGGAGGATTCTGCTGCCTGCCGGTGCTCTGCTTGGCGGTTGCGTGAGCGGGATCGGATGCTGTGGCGGCGGGTTTCCCCTCGGAAGCCCGTTCGACACAGGCCGCCGGACACGCCGGTGGCCTTCGACCGCGGTGCGGTGCGCCGCGAAGGAGTATCTCCGTGAACGTCACGACACCGGCGAGCGCGCCGGTCGAGCGGCGGGCGGCCACGATCGTCATGGCCTGCCTGGGCGTCTTCGTCGCCTATCTTCCGGTCACCACCGTCGCCGTGAGCCTGCCCGCCCTGCAGGCCGCGCTGAACGCCTCGACCGCCCAGCTGTCATGGGTGCAGGACGCGTTCGTGCTGCCGATGGCCGCGTTCATCCTGACCGCGGGCGTCTTCGGGGACGTCCACGGGCGCAAGAAGGTGTTCCAGGCGGGCCTGCTGTTCTCGGCGGCGGGCGCGGCCACCGCCCTGTGCGCGCACTCGGTCGAGGCCGTCTGGGCCGGACAGGCCCTGGCCGGCGTCGGCGCGGCCGCACTGCTGCCGACCACGCTGGCGCTGATCAGCCATGCGGTGCCGGACCACCGGGAGCGCGGCAAGTTCATCGGCATCTGGGCCACCTGCCTGACGGCGGCCCTGGCCGTCGGTCCGCTGCTCGCCGGTGTGATCGTCCAGCACTTCTCGTGGCGCTGGATCTACCTGCCGACCGTGCCCGTCGCGCTGCTGACCGTCGCCGTCGCGGCCCGGCAGCTGGCCGACTCGCGGGCACCGGGCGGGCGCCGTCTGGACTGGCCCGGCCAGCTCACCGCGACGCTCGCGGTCACCGCCCTGGTGTACGGCGTGATCGAGGGCGGGGCGAGTTCGTTCACCGACGTCAAGGTGATGGTGGCGCTGTTCACGGCCGTGGTCGCGGGTGCCGGGTTCGTGCTGGCGGAGCGGCGCAGCGACAGCCCGATGCTGGACCTGGGCCTGTTCCGCAGCCCCGCCTTCACCGCCACCACGCTGGTCGCGACGACCAGTTTCCTGGCGCTGATCGGTTTCTTCTTCGTGCTGAGCCTCTACTTCGGCATGGTGCAGCGGCTCGACACCATGGAGGCCGCATGGCGGCTGCTGATGGTCACCGGGGCGGCCCTGCTGGTCGGCGGACCGGCCGGGCGGCTGATGCACCGGATATCGGCCCGGGTGATGATCACCGGTGGTCTGCTGGTGGTCACCGCCGCCCTGTTCGCGCTGACCGGTCTGACCGCCGGCACCTCGTTCGGCTCGGCCGCCTGGCGGCTCGCCCTGCTGGGCCTCGGCATGGGCTTCGTCATGACGGCGATGACCGCGACCGCGGTGGCCTCCGTGCCGCACCACCTGGCGGGCATGGCCGCCGCCGGCAACAACGCCTTCCGGCAGGTCGGCGGCGCCCTCGGCCCGGCCGTCCTGGGCGCGCTGCTCACCACCCGGGCCCTGGACGCGCTGCCCGGTCACCTCACCGACGCGGGCGTCACCGGCGCGACGCGGGACCAGATCGTCACGACCGCGCGGACGGACGGCCTCGGCGCGGTAGCCGGCCTGGACCTGGGCGCCCGGACCGGGCAGACGATGGGCGCGCTCGGCGACTCCTTCCTGGACGGCATGCGCCTGTGCCTGATCACGGCGGGGAGCCTGACGCTGCTGGCCGCCCTGGTCGCGCTGATCCTGCTGCGCGCACCCCGGCAGCAGCTCACGCTCCGGGCGGCCGGGCACACCACCGCCGAGAAGTCCTCGGCCGCGCAGGGCGCCTGACGGCGCCCGACGGCTCGGCTCACCGCACCAGGCAGGGCCGTTTGGCGTCGAAGCTCCAGCCCGCCACGAGGTACTGCATCCCGGCCGCGTCGTCCCGGCCCGCCCCGAGGTCCAGCTCCTCGTGGCGGGCATGGGCCGCGAGCAGCCGGTCCATGTCGAGCCGGACGCCGAGCCCGGGGGCGTCGGTGACGGCGACCTCGCCGCCGGTGATCCGCGGGGGCTCGACGGTGAGCCGCTCCTGTCCCTCCTGCCAGATCCAGTGCGTGTCCAGGGCGTTGTACTCGCCGGGGGCCGCGGCACCGCAGTGCGCCATCATCGCGAGCGAGATGTCGAAGTGGTTGTTGGAGTGGCAGCCCCAGGTCAGTCCCGCCTCGTGGCAGAGCTGCGCCACCCGCACCGACCCCTGCATGGTCCAGAAGTGCGGGTCCGCGAGCGGGATCGACACCGACTGCAGGGCGAGGGCGTGGGTGAGCTGCCGCCAGTCGGTGGCGATCATGTTGGTCGCGGTGGGCAGCCCGGTGGCCCGGCGGAACTCGGCGAGGATCTCCCGCCCGGAGTAGCCGCCCTCGGCCCCGCAGGGGTCCTCGGCGTAGGCGAGGGTGCCGAGCAGTGGGCGGCACAGCTCGACGGCCTCGCGCAGGGACCAGGCGCCGTTGGGGTCGAGGGTGATCCTGGCCTCGGGGAAGCGGTCCTTCAGCGCCCGGACGGCCCTGACCTCCTCGGCCCCCGCCAGCACGCCGCCCTTGAGCTTGAAGTCCCGGAAGCCGTAGCGGTCGTAGGCCGCCTCCGCCTGCCGGACGACCGCCTCCGGGGTGAGGGCCTCCTCGCGGCGGATGCGGTGCCAGGGCACGTCGGAGTCGGGTTCGCGGAGGTAGTCCAGGTCGGTGCGGTCCGGGTCGCCGACGTAGAAGAGGTAGCCGAGGACGCGGACCGAGTCGCGCTGCTTGCCGTCGCCGAGCAGCGCGGCGACGGGTACCTCCAGGTGCTGGCCGAGCAGGTCGAGGAGCGCGGACTCCACGGCGGTGACGGCGTGCACGGCGGTGCGCAGGTCGAAGGTCTGCGCGCCGCGGCCGCCGGCGTCCCGCCCCGCGAACTCCTCCCCCACGGCCCGCAGTACCCGCTTGTAGTCCCCCAGCCGGGCTCCGACCACCAGGGACCCGGCATCCCGCAGGGTCCGGGTGATCGCCTCTCCACCGGGTACCTCACCGAGCCCGGTGCGGCCCTCGGAGTCCTCGACGACCACGACGTTGCGGGTGAAGTACGGGGCGTGCGCGCCGGAGAGGTTGAGCAGCATGGAGTCCCGGCCTGCCACCGGATACACGGAGAAGCGGGTGACGACGGGCTGGCTCATGGGCGGAGATCCTCGGGACGACGACGTCTACGTATGCAGACAGAGGTTAAGGATACGGACAGGCCCAGGTCAATGGGCGTGCGGGAGCGTGGCCCGGACAGCTCCCGCACACCCCGGTCAGATCACCTGACCGAGCCCCGCGCGTGCGGCGTGCAGTTCCGAGCGGACGAGTTCCAGGAGCCGGCCGGCCCAGTTGCGGCCCCTCCCGCCACGGTCGCCCCAGTAGGCGGAGTCGGCGTCGTCGTAGACGAGGGTCGCGTCGCCGGTGGCGAGGAGGATCTCGGCGAGGTCCGGGTGGTGCGCGAACTTGGCCCGCAGCAGAGCGGTCATGACGGCCGTACGGACCTGCTCCCAGCCCTCGCGGCGGGGCGCCTCGACGGCGAGCGCACGGGCGGCCGCGCCTCTGTCCGCCGCCGCGATCGACGTCCGCACCCGGGCGCCGGCGGTGGACAGCGCCCAGTAGGCGTGCGCCACGGACGGGTAGGTGGCCCCGTCGGCCTCGACGGGCGCCGGGTAGTCGTTGCGCAGGGCGTCGGTGCCCGGGGACTCGGACGGCCTGTGCGGATAGCTCTGGTACAGGTGGATCGCGGGGGCCACGGCCGTCTCGGGGCCGTCGGCCGGGACCCGCGAGGCCCGTGCGGCCGCCCACTCCGCCCGCTCCTCGAAGTAGGCGACGGCCCTGTCGTACGCCTCCTGCGTGACCGGTTGGGGCCGTCCGTCCAGGCACCCGCCGGGCCCGGTCACCAGGACCCGCAACGGCCAGTCCTTGTTGTCCATGTCACCGAGGGCGTAGCGGCGCGAGGTCTCGGGGATGGCGAGATAGGCGTCCCGGGCGGCCGCCCGCTTCTCCTCGGTGCGGTCGGCGAGAAACGCGTCTGCCGCGGCCAGGCAGCGTTCCGTCGAGTCCGGGCGGCCGTTGAGCTGGTCAATGGTGTCGCGTACCTCGCCCAGGAGCTGCTCGGGGGTGTGCCACATACGCGGTTCGCCGAACTTCCAGGAGGCCAGGTCGTGTGCCGACGCCCTCGCTCCGTCCGGGAGTGCGGTGGCCACCCAGCCGGTGCGCAGCTTCTCCTCGAACTCCTCCAGGGTGACCAGACCCCAGCAGTCGACGAGCCCGTCCGCGTAGATGAACAGGTCGGTCAGAAAGTAGTCGCCGTTGCGGATGAAGGCGTGCCGCCAGGTTCCACGGACGCGTATGCCGTCCGCCGTGCGATAGGTGATCCTCTTGCCGATCATCGCGCCATTGTGACGGCCTTACCGGCCGGGCCGCGCCTGCATTTGTGACGGCTGCCGGGCCGTGTCCGCCTTGCCGGAAGGAGGCTCGCAACGGCCGCCGGGGGTTGACCGGTCCCGTCTCGTCGGCGACGCCCACCGCCCGGGCGCGGTCCCGCCGGCCCAGCTTGCCGAGGACGCGGGGGACATGGGTCTTGACGGTGGCTTCGGAGAGGTGGAGACGGGCGGCGGGTCCGGCGTTGGAGAGCCGTTGCGCGAGCAGCCGCAGGACGTCCGGTTCACGCGGGGTGCGGTGGGCGAGGTCGCGGTGCGGGGCGGGGCCGCGAAGCCGGTGCCTGACGACCGCTTCTGGACGTGCCGGTGACGAGGCGTGAGACTGAGGGGTCCGACGCCCCGGCCCCAGGAGGGTGACCATGGCCGACACGACAGCGACGCCCCCGCGCGTCGAACTCACCCCGAGCGCCGCCGAGCTGGTGCGCCGGCTGCATGCCGAGCACGGGCCGCTGATGTTCCACCAGTCCGGCGGCTGCTGCGACGGCAGCGCGCCGATGTGCTATCCGGACGGCGAGTTCCGTACCGGCGGCTCGGACGTGCTGCTCGCCGAGCTGGCGGTGGACGGGGTCGAGGAGCCGGTCACCTTCTGGATGTCCCGCAGCCAGTACGAGGCGTGGAGCCACACCCGGCTGATCGTGGACGTGGTACCCGGAAGGGGGAGCGGTTTCTCCCTGGAGGCACCCGAGGGGGTGCGTTTCCTCACCCGTTCTCGCGTAGTCGACGGCTAGCCGCCCCGCGGGCCACTCTCGTCTGCTGCACTTCCTGAGTCCCTCAGGAACTTGACGAGACATCAGGGGGTGCGGTGACGCATCGTCGGAGACGGCTTGCAGCGACGACCCGAAACCTGTGCACGATTCTCACCACGTCCGGCGTGCTGGCCGGTGCGGCCCTCGCGGGGGCGGCACCGGCCGGCGCCGCGTCGGGCGCCGGCCGGATCGCGTCCGGCGTCGCCTACCGGCAGTTCGACCTCCCCGCGGCCAAGGGCACGGTCCACGTCCATCTGCTGACCGTCGACCTGACCGACCCGCACGTCCGCGTGGACCTGCTCTCGCCGGGCGCGGTGGCCGCACGGTCGCCGGTGTCCACGATGGCGGACGCGGCGGGCGCGGTCGCGGGCGTGAACGGCGACTTCTTCAACATCACCGAGACCCAGCACCCGGGCGTCGCGGCGACCGGCGCGAGCGTCGGCCCGGCGATCGCGCACGGCAGGGTGCTGAAGGCCGCGGTGCCGACGGCCCAGCGGTTCGGCCCGTCGCTGCCGCCGGGCACCGACACCACCGATGTCCTCGGCGTCGGCGTGGACCGCCGGGCCCGGCTCGACCGGCTGACCCTCGTCGGCACGGTCCGCACCCCCGACGCCACCCTGGCGCTGCGGGGCCTCAACCAGTACGCCCTGGCGCAGGGGTCGGTGGGCGCCTACACCGCCGCCTGGGGCTCGGCCTCCCGCAAGCGCGCCACCTGCGGCTCGGACACCGACCGGGCCGCCGGGTGCGCCACGGACACCTACGAGGTGCAGATCCGCGGCGGCAAGGTCGTCGCCACGTCGGCCGCCCCGGGCAGCGGTGCGATCGCCGCGGGCACGACCGTGCTGCTGGGCCGCGAGGCCGGCGCGGACCGGCTGCGCGCCCTCACCAAGGGCGAACGGGTCACGGTGCGCGAACGGATGGTGGCGTCCGCGTCCAGGATCCCGTACCGCTTCGCGGTCGGCGGCTACCCGGTGCTGCGCGGCGGCGAGCCGCTGGCCGGCCTCAACGACACCACCGCGGCGGTGCGCACGGCCGTCGGCTACGCGAACGGCGGGCGCCGGCTGCTGCTGCTCGCACTGGACGGTGCGGTGGCCTACCGCAGCGGCCTGACCATCGCCGAAGTGGCCGCCGAGATGCGGCAGTTGGGAGCGGCCGACGCGTTCAGCCTGGACGGCGGCGGCTCCACGACCATGGTGGCCCGCACCGCGGGCGCGAAGACGGTGAGCGTGCTCAACCACCCGACCGAGAGCCCGGAGCGCGCTGTGGCGAACGGGATCGGGGTCTTCTGGAAACCCTGACGGAACCCCCCGACGGAACCCCCTGACGGAACCCCCGGCGGCAAGCTCAGGGCCGCAGACTGCTGACCAGGTCCGCGGTCGCGGTGAGCCCGCTGGTGATGGTCGGCGCCATGCTGGTGCTGGCCAGGAAGAACCCGAACAGCATGCAGACCAGGGCGTGCGAGATCTTCAGCGCGCCCTGGCGCATGAAGATCACGGCCAGCAACAGGAGCAGCAGCACCACAGAGATGGAAACGGCCATCGCGAACCTCCTCCGCCACGCCCGTTCGGGGGCGTTCGGCCGCAAGTGTGGCGTAGCGGAGGGTGGGGCCGTGCGGTTGACACGGCCCCCGTTCGAGTGGTGTTACGACCCGGCGTGGGCGTCCAGGAAGGCTTCCAGGCCTGCCAGGTCGTCGGTGTTGAAGTAGTCGATGCCGGCGGCCAGCAGTTCGCCCCACAGCGCGTCGCGGTCGGAGCCGGCCACGTCGGGGGTGTTCCAGAAGCGCACCGTCTGGCCGTGCGCGTGCGCCTGGCCGATGATGTCGCGGAGCTTCTGCCGCTCGGCGTCGGGGAACGCGCCCGCGCCGAGCCAGGTGAAGTTGAGCTGCCAGTTGTCGCTGATCAGCGGGACGAAGGAGGCGGGCGCCGAGGTGCCGAGGTCGGTGAGCCGGCCGTCGTAGAAGGCCCGGCGCACGCTCTGCGCCTCCATCGGCGTGCGCGCGGCACGGTCGCCGGAGATGACGTTGGTGACCGCGCCGGGGATCACCCGGCCGTGGGCGTAGGTGGTGAACAGGTGCGGGTAGCGCCGCAGATGCCGGTCGAGCTCCAGGTAGGTCGAGGAGCCCTCGGTCTTGATGTCGATGAGCAGCTGCAGCGGCCGGCGCCAACCCCGGTACACGGAACCGTGGTTGGCCTTGACGATGGCGGCCAGCGGATCGAGGTACAGGGATTCGAGGGTGCGGCTCGGGTCGAGGTCGTCTGCGGTGTGGCCGATCAGGAGCTGGTCGCCGACGAGGAAGATGTCGGCCTCGACGCTCCCGAACCGGTGGCCGAGGGCGTCGTACAGGGGGTGGGTGTGCTCGTAGTCGTTGTGGGCGTGGGCACGCCACAGCGGTCGCCGACCACGCCGGCCGCCGCCCGCCCAGGCCTGCGCGCCGGGCAGTGCGACGGCGCCGACGAGGGCGGCGCCGAGGGTGGTGAGGGCTCTGCGACGGGTGGTGAGGGCCATGCTCTGCCTCCCTTGTAGGGCCATGAGTGACCCAAGGGAGTATGCGTGCGACCGGAGCCCAATTGGCGCACCTGCGCAGGAGGTTGGCTGGACTGCCACCCCCGGTTCATTTCATCCGAGCCTCACCGGCAGCGCCCCGTCAGGGGCGCTGGGGGTCCCCCCGGCCGAAGGCTGGGGGAGGAACTGCGCGACCAGCCCCCCACGCACCCGCACCCGAACTCGCTACCTCACGGCGCCTGCACATCAACCAGTGCGCCCAGGGCCTCCCGATGCACCCCTGCCGTACCAAAGGCAATCGAGTCCGCCTTGGCCCGCTTCAGATACAGTTGGATCGGGTGTTCCCAGGTCATCCCGATCCCCGCATGCAACTGCAGCGCCTCCTCGGCCGCGTGCACGGCAACCGGCGCCGCGTAGGCCTGCGCGACGGCCACCAGCACATCGGCGTCCCCGCCGGAGGCCAGCGCGTCGGCCGCACCGCGCGCCGCCGCGCGAAGGTTCACCACCTCCAGCCACAGCTGCGCCAGCCGGTGCTTGACCGCCTGGAAGCCGCCCACCGGCCGGTTGAACTGCTTGCGCTCCTTGAGGTACCGCACGGTCTCGGTCAGCGCCCACTCGGCGACGCCGAACTGCTCGGAGGCCAGCAGACCGGCTCCGGCCCGCAGCGCCCGCCGTACGGCCGGCTCCGCGTCGCCCACGCGCCGCCCGGCCGCCCCGTCCAGCGTCACCGTGGCGAGCGGCCGGGTCAGGTCGAAGGACACCTGCGGGGTGACGGTCACGGCGCCCGCCTCGACCGCGTACAGCCCGCCGTCGTCGCCGGGCACCAGCAGCACGTCGGCCGCGACCGCGTCCGCGATCCCGGTCAACTCGCCGTGCAGGCGCCCGTCCTCGACGCGTACGGTCCTGAACTCGCCGCCCGGAGCGACGTGCAGCCCGACGGCCAGCGCCCCGACGGTCCGCCCGGACGCCAGCTTCCCGAGCAGCTGACCGTCGCCGCAGGCCAGCAGCGCCTCGGTGGCCACCACGGCGCTGGTCAGGTACGGCACCGGCGCGACCGCCCGCCCCAGTTCCTCCAGGACGACGGCGGCCTCGCGGTGCGAGGCGCCCTGGCCGCCCAGCTCCTCGGGGACCAGCAGGCCGGCGAGCCCCATGCCCTCGGTGAGGGCCTTCCAGGCGGCCGCGTCGTGCGGGGTGTCCGACTCGGTGCGGGCGATGACGCCCGGCGCGTCGCAGTGGTCGGAGAGCAGGTCCCGCACCGCGGCCCGCAGCGCCTCTTCCTCCTCCGAGTACAGCAGATCCGTCATCGGGCCAGGTCCTTCCAGGCGACGTCCTTGTCGGTGCGCGGTTCGGCCGGCAGGCCCAGGACGCGCTCGGCGACGATGTTCAGCAGGATCTCGCTGGTCCCGCCCTCGATGCTGTTGCCCTTGGCGCGGAGGTAGCGGTAGCCCGCGTCGCGGCCGGTGAAGTCCACCAGTTCGGGCCGGCGCATGGTCCAGTCGTCGTACAACAGGCCTTCCTCGCCGCGGAGTTCGACCTCAAGGCCGCTGATCTCCTGGTTGAGGCGGGCGAACGCGAGCTTCATGCCGGCGCCCTCGGGGCCGGGCTGGCCCGCGACCAGCTGCTGGCGCAGGCGCTCGGCGGTGAGGCGGGCGACCTCGGACTCCACCCACAGCTTCAGCAGCCGCTGGTGCAGGTCGTGGGTGCGCAGTTCGGGGCGTTCGCGCCAGGTCTTCACGACCGGGCCGATCATGCCGCCCTCGCGGGGCAGCCGCATGCCGCCGATGGCGACGCGCTCGTTGTTGAGCGTGGTCTGGGCGACCCGCCAGCCGTCACCGACCGCGCCGAGGCGGCGGGAGTCGGGGATGCGGACGTCGGTGAGGAAGACCTCGTTGAACTCGGCCTCGCCGGTGATCTGCCGCAGCGGGCGGACGTCGACGCCGGGGTCGGTCATGTCGCAGATGAAGTAGGTGATGCCCGCGTGCTTGGGCACGTCCGGGTCGGTGCGGGCGATGAGGATGGCCCAGCGGGAGTTGTGCGCGCCGGAGGTCCACACCTTCTGCCCGTTCACCACCCACCCTCCCCCGCTCTCGGCTTCGCTCGAGCGGGAGGGACCCCCATCCTCGCGGACCGCCCGGGTACCCAGCGCCGCCAGGTCGGAGCCGGCGCCCGGCTCGCTGAACAGCTGGCACCAGACCTCCTCCCCGATCCACAGCGGCCGCAGGTAGCGCTGCTTCTGCTCCTCCGTGCCGTACTTGAGGATGGTGGGCGCGGCCATGCCGAGCCCGATGCCGTTGCGCCGGGAGTCGTTGTCGGGGGCGCCCGCGGCCTCCAGCGCCGCGTCCACGACGGCCTGGAGGGAGCGCGGGGCACCGAGACCGCCGAGGCCCTCCGGGTAGTGCACCCAGGCCAGTCCCGCGTCGAAGCGGGCCTTGAGGAAGTCCAGCCTGTCCGTCGAGGCGGGCGGGTTGGCGGCCAGCAACTCGGCGGTGCGGCGCGTGAGTTCGGCGGCGTCGGTCATGCTGCGGCTCCGTTCGGTACGACGGTGACCCGGCCGGTGGTGACGCCGTCACCGACCCGCTGCACGGCCGCCGCGGCCTCGGACAGCGGGACCCGCTCGCTCACCAGGGGCTTGATGGCGCCCTTGGCGGCCAGTTCGGTGAGCTGCCGGTGGCAGTCCAGGATCAGCCGGGGGTTCTTGGTGGCGTACAGGCCCCAGTGCAGGCCCTGGATGGAGTAGTTCTTCACCAGGGCGTGGTTGAGCGCCGGGCTGGGGATGGTGCCGCTGGCGAAGCCGACGACCACGATCCGGCCCTCGAAGGCGACGACCTTGGTGGACTGGGTGTAGGCGTCGCCGCCCACCGGGTCGTAGATCACGTCCGCGCCCCGGCCGCCGGTGGCCTCCTTGACGGCGGCGACGACGTCCTCGGTGCGCCGGTCGACGACGACGTCACAGCCCTGCGCACGGGCGACGGCGGCCTTGTCGGCGCCGCCGACGACCCCGATCACGCGTGCCCCGGCCGCCTTGCCGAGCTGGACGGCCGCGCTGCCGACCCCGCCGGCGGCGGCGTGCACGAGCAGGGTCTCGCCGGCCTGGAGGGCGGCCCTGCGGTGCAGTCCGAACCAGCCCGTCTGGTAGCCGATGTGCAGCGCGGCGGCTTCGGCGTCGTCCAGTGCGTCCGGGGCGGGCAGCAGCGCGGCGGCGTCCGCGACCGCGTACTCGGCGAAACCGCCGTGGGGAAGCACGGGGTTGGCGATCACCCGGCGTCCGTCCTCGGTCTCGCCGCAGATCTCGACGCCCGGGGTGAACGGCAGCGGCGGGCGCACCTGGTAGTGCCCCCGGCACATCAGGACGTCCGGGAAGTTGATGTTGGCGGCACGCACCCTGAGCAGCACCTGGCCGTCGCCGGGCGTGGGCCGCTCCACCTCCTGGAGCCGCATCACCTCGCTCGGCTCGCCGTTCTCGTGCACTTGCCATGCCTGCATGCGGTGCCTCCACGGGACTGTGCCGACTGCGTCGTCCGACCGTCGTCCGACCGGGTCCACCGCATACTAAGCGGTCGCTTGCCATGGAGGGAACAGCCGCCCGGGGGAACGCCGGATTCGTCACGCCCGCTTCGGCCGCGCCCGCACGTGCATCCGTTCCCCCTGCGGCCCGAACAGGCTGAGGAACTCCACAGGCCCCTCCCCCGTCGACCCGAACCAGTGCGGCACCCGGGTGTCGAACTCGGCCGCCTCCCCCGGCCCCAGCACGACGTCGTGCTCCCCCAGCACCAGCCGCAGCTTCCCGGACAGCACGTACAGCCACTCGTAGCCCTCGTGGGTGCGCGGCTCGGGTTCGAGCTTCCGCTTCGGCTCGACCACCTTGAAGGCCTGGAGTCCGCCGGGCTGCCGGGTGAGCGGCAGGAAGGTGCGGCCGTACCGCTCCATCGGCTTGGTCCGCACCCGGGGATCGCCGGCCGGCGGGGCGCCGACCAGTTCGTCCAGGGGCACCTGGTGGGCCTGCGCGATCGGCAGCAGCAGCTCCAGGCTGGGTTTGCGCAGCCCGGACTCCAGCCGGGACAGGGTGCTGACCGAGATGCCGGTGGTCTCGGAGAGGGCGGCGAGGGTGACCTCGCGCTCCTTGCGGAGCCGGCGCAGCCGGGGCCCCACGCCCGCGAGGACGTCGTCCGTAGTCATGCCTGCATTGCAGTTTCGGCAAAGCCGTTTGTCAATCCGGCAGCGCACCGGCGACCCTCGGCCGCGGAGGTGGTCACCATGACCGATACGTACGAGGTGGTCGTCGTCGGAGGCGGCGCGGCCGGACTGTCCGCGGCGCTGGTCCTGGGCCGGGCCCGGCGCCGCACCCTGGTCGTCGACGCGGGCGAGCCGCGCAACGCCCCGGCGGCCCACATGCAGGGCTTCCTGTCCCGCGACGGCATGCCGCCCGCGGAGTTCCTCGCGGTGGGCCGGGAGGAGATCGCCCGGTACGGCGTGGAGCTGGTCCGGGACCGGGCGGTGGGCGCGGCGAAGGACGGCGCGGACGGCTTCGCGGTGGTGCTGGCGGGCGGACGCACGGTCCGGGCCGGGCACCTGGTCGTCGCCACCGGCCTGAAGGACGAGCTCCCGCCCGTCCCGGGGGTGGCCGAGCGCTTCGGCCGGGATGTGCTGCACTGCCCGTACTGCCACGGCTGGGAGGTCCGTGACCAGGCGTTCGGCGTGCTGGCCACGACCCCGATGAGCGTGCACCAGGCGTTGATGGTCACCCAGTGGTCCAAGGACGTGACCCTCTTCCTGCACCAGGTCGAGGAGACGGAGCTGACCGACGACGACCTGCGCCGGCTGGCCGCGGCCGGGGTGCGGGTGGTGCCGGGCGAGGTCGCGGGGCTGCGCATCGAGGACGACCGGTTGACGGGCGTACGGCTCCGGGACGGAAGCGCGCACGACCGGGAGGCGCTGTTCGTCGCCCCGCGGCCGGTCCCGCGGAACGACCTGTTGCGCGAGCTGGGCGCGGAGCTGGCGGAGACCCCCTTCGGCAGCTACCCGGTGATCGACGAGCTGGGCCGGACGACCGTGCCCCGCCTGTGGGCGGCCGGCAACGCGAGCGGTTTCGCGGAGCAGGTGGTGAACGCGGCCAGCCGCGGCTACCGGGCCGGCGCGGCGATCAACGGCGAGCTGCTCTTCGCGGCCCTGGACGCGGCCGTGCGGGTGTAGTCCGGGCCGGCCCGTTGCACCATGGCTGCATGCTGCTGACCCGGCTCGCCGAAGTGTCCCGGGAGGTCGCCGCCACCGCGGCCAGGTCCCGCAAGACCGCACTGCTCGCCGGCCTCTTCCGGGAGACGGCCCCCGACGACGTACCGGTCGTCATCCCCTACCTGGCCGGACGGCTCCCGCAGGGCCGCCTCGGCGTCGGCTGGAAGCTGCTGAGCCGGGCCGTCCCGGCGGCCGGCGAGCCGTCCCTCACCGTGCGCGAGGTCGACGCCCGGCTCAGCGAGCTGGGCAAGGTCTCCGGGGCCGGCTCGCAGGCCGAACGGGCCCGGATCGTGGGCGAGTTGATGGGCGCGGCGACGGCGGACGAGCAGCGCTTCCTGCTGGGCCTGCTCTCCGGCGAGGTACGGCAGGGCGCCCTGGACGCGGTCGCCGTCGAAGGGCTCGCGCAGGCGACCGGCGCGGCGGCGGCCGACGTCCGCCGGGCGGTGATGCTCGCCGGGTCCCTCCAGACGGTGGCCGAGGCACTGCTGGCGGACGGGCCGCCGGCCCTGGACCGGTTCCGGCTCACCGTCGGCCGCCCGGTGCTGCCCATGCTGGCGCACACCGCCTCCTCGGTGGCCGAGGCGGTGGCGAAGCTGGGCGGTTCGGCGGTGGAGGAGAAGCTGGACGGCATCCGGGTCCAGGTCCACCGGGACGGCGACACGGTACGGGTCTTCACCCGCACCCTGGACGACATCACCGACCGCCTTCCCGAGGTGACCTCCGCCGCCCGCGAGTTGGGCGGCGACCGGTTCGTCCTGGACGGCGAGGTGATCTCCTTCGACGCGGCCGGCCGGCCCCGCTCCTTCCAGGAGACGGCGGGCCGGGTCGGCTCCCGGACCGACGTGGCGAGGGCGGCCCGGGAGGTCCCGGTCTCCCCGGTCTTCTTCGACGCGCTCTCGGTCGACGGTCGCGACCTGCTCGACCTGCCGTTCGCCGAACGGCACGCGGAGCTGGCCCGGCTGGTGCCCGAGCCGATGCGGGTGCGCCGGGCACTGGTGTCCGGGCCGGACGACACGGCGGCCGCCGAGGAGTTCCTCGCCGCCGCCCTGGACCGCGGTCACGAGGGCGTGGTCGTCAAGTCGCTGGACGGCCCCTACAGCGCGGGCCGCAGGGGCGCGTCCTGGCTGAAGGTGAAGCCCGTCCACACCCTCGACCTGGTCGTGCTGGCCGCCGAGTGGGGCCACGGCCGCCGCACCGGCAGGCTGTCCAACCTCCACCTCGGCGCCCGCAATCCGGACGGCACCTTCGCCATGCTCGGAAAGACCTTCAAGGGCATGACCGACGCGATGCTGGAGTGGCAGACCGCCCGGCTCAAGGGGCTGGAGGTGTCGGACGACGGCTGGGTGGTGACCGTACGCCCGGAACTCGTCGTCGAGATCGCCTACGACGGCCTGCAGCGCTCCTCCCGGTACCCGGCCGGCGTCACCCTGCGCTTCGCGCGGGTCGTCCGCTACCGCGAGGACAAACGGCCCGAGGATGCCGATACGGTGGAAGCCCTACTGGCCGCGCACCCGGAGGTACGGCGTTGACGGAGCCGAGGCGAAGCGCCGGACTGCTGTTGTTCCGGCGTACCGGCGCGGGACTCGAGGTGCTGCTCGGCCATATGGGCGGGCCGTTCTTCGCGAAGAAGGACGCGGGTGCCTGGACCGTGCCCAAGGGCGAGTACGAGCCGGACGAGCCGGCCTGGGAGGCGGCCCGCCGAGAGTTCCGGGAGGAGCTGGGCCTGGCGCCGCCGGACGGGGAGCCGATCGAACTGGGCGAGGTGCGGCAGACCAACGGCAAGGTCGTCACCGCGTGGGCGATCGAGGCGGACCTGGACCCGGACACGATCGACCCCGGCACCTTCGTGATGGAGTGGCCGCCGCGGTCGGGCCGCATCCAGGAGTTCCCCGAACTGGACCGGGTGGCCTGGCTGAGCCCGGACCGGGCCCGCGAGGTGATCGTGAAGGCACAGGCCGCGTTTCTCGACCGGCTGGCGGAGCACTCGGGCTGAACGGAGCCCCATACGTTGCGCCCGACCCGGCCGCGCGGGAAGGTCTTAGCAAGCTCGCTCCCAGGGAGGTCAGCCATGCCCATCGCGACGGTCAACCCGGCGAACGGCGAGACGCTCGAAACGTTCGAGGCCATGGACGAGGACGAGCTCGAACGCCGGCTCGAACTCGCCGAGGCGACGTTCCGTACGTACCGCACGAGTACCTTCGCCGAGCGCGCCCGGCTGCTGCACGCCGCCGCCGACCTGCTGGACGCCGACCGTGACGACATCGCGCGCACCATGACCACCGAGATGGGCAAGCCGCTGAAGCAGGCCCGCGCGGAGGCCGCCAAGTGCGCGAAGGCGATGCGCTGGTACGCCGACCACGCGGAGGAGCTGCTGGCCGACGAGGAGCCCGCGGACACGGACGTGAAGGACTCGGGCGCGTCCCGGGTGCGGGTGCGCTACCGCCCCATCGGGCCGGTGCTCGCCGTGATGCCGTGGAACTTCCCGCTCTGGCAGGTGGTCCGCTTCGCCGCGCCCGCGCTGATGGCGGGCAACGTGGGCCTGCTCAAGCACGCCTCCAACGTCCCTCAGACCGCCCTTTACCTGGAGGACCTGTTCCACCGGGCCGGCTTCACCGAGGGCTGCTTCCAGACCCTGCTGATCGGCTCCGGCGCGGTCGACGACATCCTGCGCGACGAGCGGGTGCGGGCGGCGACGCTCACCGGCAGCGAGCCCGCGGGGCGCGCGGTCGCCGCCACCGCCGGCGAGATGATCAAGAAGACGGTGCTGGAACTGGGCGGCAGCGACCCGTACGTGGTGATGCCCTCGGCGGACATCGACCGCGCCGCGAAGATCGCGGTGACGGCGCGGGTGCAGAACAACGGGCAGTCGTGCATCGCCGCGAAGCGGTTCATCGTGCACACGGACGTCTACGAGGCGTTCGCCGAGAAGTTCGTCGCGGGCATGGCCGCGTTGCGGACGGGCGACCCGACGGACGAGGCGACGGACGTCGGGCCGCTCGCCAGCGAGCAGGGGCGCAAGGACCTGGAGGAGCTGGTCGAGGACGCGAAGCGGTCGGGTGCCCAGGTGCTGTGCGGCGGCGAGCGGCCGGACGGGCCGGGCTGGTACTACCCGCCGACCGTGCTCGCCGGGATCCACCGGGACATGCGCATCCACCGCGAGGAGGCGTTCGGGCCGGTGGCGACGCTGTACCGGGCCGGGGACCTGGCCGAGGCGATCCTCATCGCCAACGACTCGCCCTTCGGACTGAGTTCGAACGTGTGGACGCGTGACGAGGCCGAGGTGGACCGGTTCGCACGGGATCTGGAGGCCGGTGGCGTGTTCGTCAACGGCATGACCGCCTCCCACCCGGCGTTTCCGTTCGGCGGGGTGAAGCGGTCCGGATACGGCCGTGAGCTGTCCGGGCACGGAATCCGGGAGTTCTGCAACATCACCACCGTTTGGCAGGGTGCGTGAGGATCGCACGACTACGATCCCGAGTGTGAACCGCGAAGTGACCCTGCCTCTGATCGTCGACGACCGCGGGACCTTGCAGGTGGCCGCGGCCGACGTGAGTAAGTTGTTGCGGACGTTGGGGGCACGGTGGCTGCGCCTGGTGGAGGCCGACGAGGGTGGGCTGGACGAGGACACGGTGGCTGCGCTGACCATCGAGCTCGCGAAGCTCGCCGATCGGATCGACGTGGCTTGTATCGCCCATAGCAGTGGGGAGTAGGGGTGGTTCGGCGGGTGCGGGTTGTGTGGGGCTGGTCGCGCCCACGCGGCGGCAGCCGCAAATCGACACAGCCCCGCGCCCCTAGGGGGTTTGGCCCAACGCCGACCAGAACATCGCCTCATAGGCCTGGAGCAGGCGGCCGTAGGTGTACGCCGAGCTCGTGTCCAGTCGGCCAGTGTCCAGTCCCGCCTGCACCGCCGCCTCCGCCTGCTCGTCAAGGTCCGGGGCCGGTTCGGCGAAGAAGTCGAAGAAGGCGCAGGCCTCGTCGGTGAAGCCGTAATGCGTGCGCAGCCCTTCCGCGATGGTCGCGCAATACGTGCCCCACGTCGCGAAGTTGGCCGTGATGGCGAGGACGGCGTCCGCCGGGGCCGCGTTGAGGGCGAGCCAGGAGATGTACGCCGGGTACGCCTGGCAGCCCGGTAGGGGCTCGTACGCCTGCATGCGCTCGTCATCCACTTCGCACGCCTCGGTGAACGCGCCCAGCCGCTCTGCCGCCAGTTCCTCGCCCTCGGCGAGCATGGTGAAGAACCCCGCGGCCGCCGGCTCCCCGGAGGCGCGCTGCGCCAGATGCAGGAACGCGCGCCGGTCGGCGGGGATCACTCGGTGTTGTTCCAGGGCAAGTGCGGCGAGTGTCTCCAGACTCGCCCGGCCGCTGGCGACGAGAGGGACCAATGGATTGGCGTTCGGGTCCGGGGCAAGCTCTGACCTGGTCGTTTTCAGCATTTCCGCGGCCGTGCCGGGCATCGCGTCCTCCTCGTCTGGATACCTCTGTGCTGATCCGACCCTGACACGGGGTCACCGGTTCGGAGTAGCCCGGCGAGAGATCGTCGCCCTCACGGGTGATCGTGAGGGAACCACCTCCTGAGGTGAACCACCTCTCTGACCGGTCGGGCCAAACCCACCGGAAGGCTGAAAGCAGGCACGGTTCATGGCGACTTTGTGCAAACCCTCAGTGTCGGTCCCGGAGTACGTGATCACGATGGAGGAGACGCTGGAACTGGCGCGCTCCCACCACGAGAACCACCCGCAGCTGCCGCTGGCGCTGAGACTGATCGAGAACACGGGCGTACGCACCCGGCACATCGTGCAGCCGATCGAGGAAACCCTGAAGCACCCCGGCTTCGAGGAGCGCAACAAGCTCTACGAGACCGAGGCCAAGGCCCGGGTCCCCGCGGTCATCCAGCGGGCGCTCGACGAGGCAGAGCTGCTCACCACCGACATCGACGTGATCATCTACGTCTCGTGCACGGGCTTCATGATGCCGTCGCTCACCGCGTGGCTGATCAACGAGATGGACTTCGACTCCACCACCCGCCAGATCCCCATCGCGCAGCTCGGCTGCGCGGCCGGCGGAGCGGCGATCAACCGGGCGCACGACTTCTGCTCGGCGTACCCGAACGCCAACGCCCTCATCGTGGCCTGCGAGTTCTGCTCGCTGTGCTACCAGCCGACCGACCTCGGCGTCGGCTCGCTGCTCTCCAACGGCCTCTTCGGTGACGGTATCGCCGCCGCCGTGGTCCGCGGCCAGGGCGGCACGGGCGTCGAACTCGAACGCAACGGCTCGTACCTGATCCCGAAGACCGAAGAGTGGATCATGTACGACGTGCGGGCCACCGGGTTCCACTTCCTGCTGGACAAGCGGGTCCCGGCGACCATGGAGCCGCTGGCGCCGGCTCTCCAGGACCTGGCAGGGCTGCACGGCTGGGACGCGTCCGACCTGGACTTCTACATAGTCCACGCGGGCGGGCCGCGCATCCTGGACGACCTGAGCAAGTTCCTCGAGGTCGACCCGCACGCCTTCCGGTTCAGCCGGTCCACGCTCACCGAGTACGGCAACATCGCGAGCGCCGTCGTCCTGGACGCGCTGCGCCGGATGTTCGACGAGGGCGGTGCCGAGCACCAGGCGCGCGGCCTGCTGGCCGGGTTCGGTCCCGGCATCACCGCGGAGATGTCGCTCGGTCGCTGGCGGCGTTCGGACGGAGAGGCGGCGCGGTAGAGATGGCGCTCACCGAACCGCTCGACCCCGCCGGCGAGGCCGCCGGGGAGGCCGCCGGTGCGGGCACCTCCGCGGCCGCCGGTGCGGCCGCCTGTCCGGTCCGGCACTGGGAAGTGCCGGACCTGGCAGGGGTGGACTTCGACCCCACCCTGGCCGAGCTGATGCGGGCGGGTCCGGTCACCCGGATCCGGCTTCCCAACGGCGAGGGCTGGGCGTGGCTGGTCACCCGGTACGACGACGTGCGGGCGGTGGCCAACGACCCTCGGTTCAGCCGTGAGGCGGTGATGAGGCAGCCGGTCACCCGGCTCGCCCCGCACTTCATTCCGGACCGCGGAGCGGTCGGCTTCCTGGACCCGCCCGACCACACGCGGCTGCGCCGCACGGTGGCCCCCGCGCTGACCTCCAAGGGCGTGGAGCGGGTCCGGGAGAAGGCGCGCCTGATGCTGGACGAGATCGTCGACGAGCTGGTCCAGGACGGCCCGCCCGCCGATCTCACGGCGGCGGTGCTCAGCCCGTTTCCCATCGCGGTGATCTGCGAGGTGATGGGCGTACCCGCCGCCGACCGGCACACCATGCACCTGTGGACCCAGCTGATCCTGTCCTCCAGCCACGGCAAGGAGGTCAGCGAGAGGGCCAAGCGCGAGATGAGCGCCTACTTCGCCGACCTCGTCGCCCTGCGCGAGGACAGCACGGGCGAGGACGTGACCTCCCTGCTGGGCGCGGCCGTGGGCCGCGGCGAGGTCGCGCTGGAGGAGGCCGTCGGTCT
Organism: Streptomyces sp. NPDC090499; assembly: GCF_044769305.1. Lineage (NCBI taxonomy): Bacteria > Bacillati > Actinomycetota > Actinomycetes > Kitasatosporales > Streptomycetaceae > Streptomyces > Streptomyces sp. NPDC090499. The sequence goes on along the minus strand of NZ_JBIVXP010000005.1, from coordinate 130,861 downwards.
CGCCGTCCTCCTCCAGATCGGCGGCGAGGCGGTCACCAACAACAGCGGGCAGATGTTCTACCTGCTGCTGACCCGCCCCGACCTCCTCGACCGGCTGCGCACCGAGCCGGCGATCCGCCCCCGGGCGATCGACGAGCTGCTGCGCTGGATCCCGCACCGCAGCGCGGTCGGGCTGTCCCGGATCGCCACCCGGGACGTGGAGATCAAGGGCGTACGCATCCGCGCGGGCGACGCGGTCTACGTCTCGTACCTGGCCGCCAACCGCGACCCGGAGGTCTTCCCGGACCCCGAGACCATCGACTTCGCCCGCAGCCCCAATCCGCACGTGTCCTTCGGGTTCGGCCCGCACTACTGTCCCGGCGGCCAGCTCGGCAGGCTGGAGGAGGAACTCCTCGTCGACGCCCTGCTCGACCGGCTGCCCGGACTGCGGCTCGCCGTTCCTGCGGAGCAGGTGCCCTTCAGGAAGGGCGCGCTGATCCGGGGCCCCGAAGCACTACCGGTGAGTTGGTGAGTGAACCATGACCACAGCCGAGGGACTCCTCGTCCCGCCAGGACACGGGCGCGTGGTCCACACGCCGGCCCAGCGCGTCACCTTCAAGGTGACGGGAACGCACTCGCGGATGGCCTCCACCTTCGAGGTGGACGTCCCGCCGGGCTTCGACGTGGGCGCCCATGTGCACACCCGCAGCGAGGAGCTGTTCTACGTCCTCGAAGGCGAGCTGGACGTCCTCGCCTTCGAGCCGCGCATCCGTACCCCCGACAACTGGCAGAAATGGGAGTCGAGTTCGGGCACGAGGGTGGTACGGGCGACCCCGGGCACGCTGATCGCCGTACCCCCGGGCTGCCCGCACGCCTTCGCCAACCCGACGGACACCCCGGCGCGGATGTTCTTCCAGTCCTCCCCGCCGCCCGACCACGAGCGCTACTTCGAGGAGCTCCTGGAGATCCTGGGCAGCGGCGGTCCTCCGGACCTCGAGGCGATCGAGATACTCCGCAAGCGCTACGACATCGAGCAACTCACACCTCTGAAGCACCGGTGAGATCGAGCGCCCCGCAGGGGCGCTGGGGGTACCCCCGGCCGAAGGCTGGGGGAGGAACTGCGCGAGCAACCACGACGCACGGTCTGCCCGCGAAGCACCCGCACCCTTACGGCGCTACCGGATCGGCATCCCCGACAAGGTACGGGCGATCACCAGCCGCTGGATCTCGCTCGTGCCCTCGAAGATCGTGTAGATCGCCGCGTCCCGGTGCATCCGCTCCACCGGATACTCCCGCGTGTACCCGTTGCCGCCCAGGATCTGGATGGCCTGGGCGGTCACCTTCTTCGCGGTCTCGCTCGCGAACAGCTTCGACATCGACCCCTCGGCCGCGGTGAACGGCTTCCCGTTCACCGCCATCCAGGAGGCCCGCCACACCAGCAGCCGGGCCGCGTCGACGGCCGTCCGCATGTCGGCGAGCTGGAACGCCACTCCCTGGTTGTCGATGATCGGCCGCCCGAACTGCTCCCGGGTCACGGCGTAGTCGAGGGCGACCTCGTAGGCGGCGCGTGCCGTGCCGACGGCCATCGCACCGACGGCGGGCCGCGAGGCCTCGAACGTGGCCATCGCCGCGTTCTTCACGCGCTCGCCGCCCGACTTCGCCCGCTCCCGTGCTCGGGCGAGGCGCTCGTCCAGCTTCTCCTTGCCGCCGAGCAGGCAGGACCCGGGTACCCGGGCGTCGTCCAGGACGACCTCGGCGGTGTGCGAGGCGCGGATTCCGTGCTTCTTGAACTTCTGGCCCTGGGACAGGCCGGGGGTCCCCGGCGGGACGATGAAGGAGGCGTGGCCCTTGGAGCCGAGCTCCGGGTCGACGACCGCGACGACGACGTGGACGTTGGCGATGCCGCCGTTGGTCGCCCAGGTCTTCGTGCCGTTGAGCACCCACTCGTCCTTGGCCTCGTCGTAGACGGCCCGGGTACGCATGGAGCCGACGTCGGAGCCGGCGTCGGGCTCGGAGGAGCAGAACGCGGCGACCTTGACGTCGTTGGGGTCGCCGTACATCTGGGGGATCCAGGTGCCGATCTGCTCCTCGGTGCCGTTGGCCAGGACGCCGACCGCGGCGAGGCCCGTGCCCACGATGGACAGGGCGATGCCCGCGTCGCCCCAGAACAGCTCCTCCATGGCCATCGGGATGCCGAGGCCGGTGGGGTCGAAGTACTGCTGGGCGTAGAAGTCGAGGGAGTAGATGCCGACCTTCGCGGCCTCCTGGATGACCGGCCAGGGAGTCTCCTCACGCTCGTCCCATTCGGCGGCCGCGGGACGGATGACGTCGGCGGCGAAACCGTGCAGCCAGTCCCGGACCTCCTTCTGTTCGTCGTTGAGTTCCATGGTGAACTCGGCCATGACCCCTCCAGCGGCGGCGCATAATGTGTTACTAGCGGTAACCCGAGTCTGTTACCCGTCGGTAGGAAAAGTCAACTCCCAAGGTCACCTCGGCAGCCAGTTCGAGAGCAGATGGCTGTCAGGTGTTAGTTTGCGCAGGCGTCACCGAAAAGAGCACGGGGTGGGGAGAGCACATGGACACCACGCAGCGGACCGAACAGCAACGGTCCGCCGACCGCCGACGGCGCGAGCTGCTGGAGGCCGCGGACCGGGTGGTGCTGCGCGACGGCCCACAGGCTTCCATGAACGCCATCGCGGCCGAGGCGGGCATCACCAAACCCATCCTCTACCGCCACTTCGGCGACAAGAGCGGGCTGTACGCGGCGCTGGCCACCCGGCACACGGACGCGCTGCTGAACTCCCTGCGGGCCGCGCTGGACGCGCCCGCGGAGCGCCGTGAGCGGGTCGAGGCGACCCTGGACACGTACCTCGCGGCGATCGAGGCGCGGCCCCAGGTGTACCGGTTCCTGATGCATCCCGCGGAGGGCAGCACGGGGACCGACCAGGGGTTCGACGTGGGCAAGCACTCGGCTCCGCTGTTGCGGCGGATGGGTGAGGAGCTGGCGCAGGTCATCGAGGACCGGCTGGATCTGGGGCCGAACAGTCAGCAGCTGGCGCGGGTGTGGGGGCACGGGATCGTCGGGATGATGCATGCGGCCGGGGACTGGTGGCTGGGGGAACGCCCCTGTTCTCGTGCGGAACTCGTGAAGAGTCTGGCGGATCTTCTGTGGGGGCGGCTTGCTGCGGCGGGGGACAAGATCGGCGGTCCGGGCTTCTGAGGGGTTGAGTTTCGGCTGACCGCCGGTGGGAGTTGATCGCGCCGTTCCCCGCGCCCCTGGGTATGTCTCCTCACCGGCGCCAGGAAGACTTCGCCACCTGTCGCATCAGCTTGCGCTTGCGCCGGCCGGTGACGTGGTCGGCGTAGACGCGGCCTTCCAGGTGGTCGGTCTCGTGCTGGAGGCAGCGGGCGAAGAAGCCGGTTCCGTGGATCGTGACCGGCTCTCCCGTAGCCGTGAAACCCTCGACCACCGCGTGGTCGTAGCGCTCCGTGCCCGCCTCCAGTCCCGGCAGGGACAGGCAGCCCTCCGGGCCGCGGACGGTCAAGCCGTCCGCCGTCACCAGGCGCGGGTTCACCACGTGGCCCAGGTGGCGGACCTCGTCGTCGTCGGGGCAGTCGAAGACGAACACCCGCAGCGACTCCCCCACCTGGTTCGCGGCCAGGCCCACGCCCTCCGCCGCGTACATCGTCGCGAACAAGTCCTCCACGAGCCGGGAGAGTTCGGGGCCGAAGTCGGTGACCTCCGCGCAGCGGGCGTGCAGGACGGGGTCGCCGAGCAGGGTGAGAGGCCGGACCCGCCCGTGGGCGCCCGGAATGGAACCGTGTCGCATGGCCGCAAGGGTACGGTTCGGATGGGCCCCTGCTCGCCGCGCAGGCATGGGCCGGAATTCGGGTGTGCGAATGGATCTCGATAGGCTGAGGTGCACACCACGTTGCCGGATGGCTCAGGCGCGGCGCGTAGTCAAGGAGGATCGAGAACTGATGGCAGGCAACTCGGACCCGCTCACGCCGCGGGCCAAGATCGCCGTGACCGCGGGCAAGGCGGTCGCGGCGGCGTCCCGTGCCGCGGGACGCGGCAGCGGATCCGTGATCGGCGGCCGGGTGGCGCTCAAACTCGACCCCGACCTTCTCGCCCGGCTCGCCCAGAACCTGGACGTGACCCTCGTCTCGGCGACGAACGGCAAGACGACGACGACCAGGCTCATCGCCGAGGCCCTCAAGGCCGCGGGGCCGGTCGTCTCCAACGCGCTCGGCGCCAACATGCCGGCCGGTATCACCTCCGCCCTTGCGGGCGGGTCGGACTCCAAGTTCGGCGTGATCGAGGTCGACGAGAAGTACCTGGCCGGGGTGGCCCGGGACACCGACCCGAAGTGCATCGCGCTGCTGAACCTCTCCCGCGACCAGCTCGACCGCGCCGCGGAGACCCGGATGCTCGCCGAGAACTGGCGGGAGGGGCTGGCCGGGTCGAAGGCCGTCATCGTGGCGAACTGCGACGACCCGCTGGTGGTCTGGGCCGCGTCCTCCTCCCCCAACGTGATCTGGGTCGCGGCCGGGCAGATGTGGAAGGACGACGCCTGGTCCTGCCCGTCCTGCGGCGGCGTGATGCAGCGGCCCGGCGACGACTGGTTCTGCGGCGAGTGCGGGTTCCGGCGGCCGACGCCGAGCTGGGTGCTCTCCGGTGACCACGTGCTCGACCCGCACGGCTCGGCCTGGCCGATCCACCTGCAGCTGCCGGGCCGCGCCAACAAGGCGAACGCCGCCTCCTCGGCCGCCGTCGCCGCCGTCTTCGGGGTGCCGCCGCAGGTCGCCCTGGAGCGGATGTACCAGGTGCAGGCCGTCGCCGGCCGCTACGACGTCGTGCAGTTCCAGGGCCGCGACCTGCGGCTGCTGCTCGCCAAGAACCCGGCCGGCTGGCTGGAGACGTTCTCGCTGATCGACCCGCCGCCGGCGCCGGTCATCCTCTCGGTGAACGCGCGCGGCGCCGACGGCACGGACACCTCCTGGCTGTGGGACGTGGACTACACGCGCCTGACCGGCCACCCGATCTTCGTGCTCGGCGACCGCAAGCTGGACCTCGCGGTGCGGCTGGAGGTCGCGAACCAGCACTTCCAGGTCTGCGACTCCCTCGACCAGGCCGTGCAGATGTGCCCGCCCGGCCGGATCGAGGTCATCGCGAACTACACCGCGTTCCAGGACCTGCGCCGCCGCGTCGGCAACTGACCACGAAGGACGAACAGTTCATGAGCGACAACCAACTGCGGCTGGTGTGGATCTACCCGGACCTGCTCAGCACCTACGGCGACCAGGGCAACGCGCTCGTCGTGGAGCGGCGGGCCCGGCAGCGCGGTCTGGACGTGGCCCGGCTCGACGTGCGCAGCGACCAGCCGATCCCGACCTCCGGCGACATCTACCTCATCGGCGGCGGTGAGGACCGTCCGCAGCGGCTCGCCGCCGAGCGGCTGCGCCGCGACGGGCACCTGTACCGGGCGGTGGAGAACGGCGCGATCGTGTTCTCCGTGTGCGCCGGGTACCAGATCCTCGGCCACGAGTTCATCAACGACCTGGGGCAGCGCGAGCCGGGCCTCGGCCTGCTCGACGTGACGACCGTGCGCGGGACCGGCGAGCGGTGCGTCGGTGACGTCCTCGGCGACATCGACCCGCGGCTCGGCCTGCCCCCGCTGACCGGCTTCGAGAACCACCAGGGCGTCACGCAGCTCGGCCCCACCGCCCGCCCCTTCGCCCGGGTCAAGCTGGGCCGGGGCAACGGCACCGGGGACGGCACGGAGGGCGCGTACAACGAGACCGTCTTCGGTACCTACATGCACGGGCCGGTCCTCGCCCGCAACCCGCTCATCGCCGACCTGCTGCTGAAGCTGGCGCTGGACGTGAACGCGCTGCCGCCGATCGACGACCGCTGGTACGAGGCGCTCCGCAACGAGCGCATCGCGGCCGCCCAGCAGCCCGCCTGAGCTGCGTCGGAACGGTCGGTTCCGGGCCCGCCTGACAGGGTGTCCGCTCACATGTGCGGGCACGTCCAGCAGGCGGACGCCCGGTACGGAATGACCCCCTTGCGCCGGTAGGGTGGCCGCGATGTCAGCCGGACAGCGTGGTCCGGTCTCCGGCCCACGTGGAGAAGGTTGTTTCGGGCTATGCGCATTGGTGTCCTCACGTCCGGCGGCGACTGCCCCGGCCTGAACGCCGTCATCCGGTCCGTCGTGCACCGCGCCGTCGCCGACCACGGCGACGAGGTCATCGGCTTCCGGGACGGCTGGAAGGGCCTCCTGGAGTGCGACTACCTCAAGCTCGACCTCGACGCCGTGGCCGGCATCCTGGCCCGCGGCGGCACCATCCTCGGATCGTCCCGGGTCCAGCCCTCCCATCTGCGGGACGGCGTGGAGCGGGCCAGGGGCCATGTCGCCGAACTCGGCCTCGACGCGATCATCCCGATCGGCGGTGAGGGCACGCTGAAGGCGGCCCGGCTGATGTCGGACGCCGGCCTGCCGATCGTCGGCGTCCCGAAGACCATCGACAACGACATCGCTGTCACCGACGTGACCTTCGGCTTCGACACGGCCGTGGGGGTCGCCACCGAGGCGCTGGACCGGCTGAAGACCACCGCCGAGTCCCACCAGCGGGTGCTCGTCGTCGAGGTCATGGGCCGGCACACCGGCTGGATCGCCCTGCACTCCGGCATGGCGGCCGGCGCCCACGCCATCGTCGTCCCCGAACGCCCCTTCGACATCGAGGAGTTGGCCCGCCGGGTCGGCGAGCGGTTCGAGGCGGGCAAGCGGTTCGCGATCGTCGTCGCGGCGGAGGGGGCCAAGCCGAAGGCGGGCACGATGGCCTTCGACGAGGGCGGCAAGGACATCTACGGCCACGAGCGGTTCGCCGGGATCGCCCGGCAGCTCTCCATCGAGCTGGAGCAGCGGCTCGGCAAGGAGGCACGGCCGGTCATCCTCGGGCACGTGCAGCGGGGTGGCACGCCGACGGCGTACGACCGCGTCCTTGCGACGCGGTTCGGGTGGCATGCGGTGGAGGCCGCCCACCGGGGGGAGTTCGGTCACATGACCGCGCTGCGGGGGACGGACATCGTGATGGTGCCGCTGGCGGAGGCGGTGGAGACGTTGAAGACGGTTCCTTCGGAGCGGTACGACGAGGCGGAGACCGTGCTTTGAGGATTGCGCGGTCGAGTGTTGTCCGCTGGTGCGTGGGGGCTGGTCGCGCAGTTCCTCCCCCAGCCTCCGGCCGGGGGTACCCCCAGCGCCCCTTTAGGTAGGGATCGTGCACCCCGCTCACAGGCTGGGTCGGCTGCAGTTCTAATGTGGGGTCGATAGAAATACCCCCACGAATCAGGAGCCGCCGGATGGATCACAGCGGGCACGGCATGATGATGGATCTGCCGCCGTTCACGCTGGGGCGCGGGCTGGAGTGGTCGGCGGATCCCTTCTTCCTCGTCGCGTGTCTCGCGGGGCTCGCACTGTACGGGTGGGGTGTGGTGCGGCTGTGGCGGCGCGGGGACGCGTGGTCCGTGGGACGGACGGTGTCGTTCGTCGTCGGGGTGCTGACCATCATGCTCGTGATGTGCACCAGGCTGAACGACTACGGGATGGTCATGTTCAGCGTGCACATGGTGCAGCACATGGTCATCAGCATGCTGTCGCCGATCTTCATCCTGCTGGGCGCGCCGATGACCCTCGCGCTGCGCGCGCTGCCTGTCGCCGGGAAGGGCCGCAAGGGGCCCCGTGAGCTGCTGCTGGCCCTGCTGCACAGCCGGTACATGCGGATCATCACCCACCCCGCCTTCACCATCCCGCTGTTCATCGCGAGCCTGTACGCGCTCTACTTCACCCCGCTGTTCGACTTCCTGATGGGCTCGAAGGCCGGGCACATCGCGATGATGGTGCACTTCCTCGCCGTCGGTGTCGTCTTCTTCTGGCCGATCATCGGCGTCGACCCGGGCCCGCACCGGCCGGGGTACCTCATGCGCATGCTGGAGCTGTTCGCGGGCATGCCGTTCCACGCGTTCTTCGGCATCGCGTTGATGATGGCGTCGGAGCCCATGGTCGAGACGTTCAAGAACCCGCCCGCCTCGCTCGCCATCGACGCGCTCTCCGACCAGAACGCGGCCGGCGGCATCGCCTGGGCGTTCAGCGAGGTCCCGTCCGTCCTGGTGCTGATCGCCCTGCTGTTCCAGTGGTACGGCTCCGAGCAGCGCCAGGCCCGGCGCACGGACCGGGCCGCCGACCGGGACGGCGACAAGGAGCTCGAGGCGTACAACGCGTATTTGGCCTCACTGAACGCACGCGAGGGCTGACCGGGGCACCATGGAGGGAGTCGGACCATGAGGAGGGTGTCGCGATGCCCGGTTCTGCGAACGGCTCGAACGGTGCCACCAAGGCGATGGGGGTGCTCACCGTCGGCGGCCTCGTCGTGGTGACGGCCTACACGGTGGCCCTCGGCAGCAACGGCTGGCTCTGGTTCGGCTGGGTGGTCCTGGGCCTGCTGACCCTGGCCATGGTCGTCACCCAGAGCAACTGACACACCGGCGCCCCGCAAGGGCGCTGGGGGTACCCCCGGCCGGAGGCTGGGGGAGGAACTGCGCGACCAGCCCCCATGGCGCGGCACACGACAACGGCGCCGCGGAGCGTCTAGTGCACCCCGGGCTGGTACTTCGGCAACCGCGCGGTGATCTTCATCCCCGCCCCGGGCGCCGTCTCGATGACAAGTCCATGGTCGTCGCCGTACACCTGGCGGAGCCGATCGTCGACGTTGGACAGGCCGATGCCGCCGGACGGACTGGTCTCGCCGCCCAGGATGCGGCGCAGCAGCGCCGGGTCCATGCCGGCGCCGTCGTCCTCGATGACGACCAGGGCCTCGGCGCCCTCGTCCTGCGCGGTGATCTGGATGCGGCAGGTGCCGGTCTTGCCTTCCAGGCCGTGCTTGACGGCGTTCTCGACCAGCGGCTGAAGGCAGAGGAAGGGCAGGGTGACCGGCAGGACCTCGGGGGCGATCTGGAGCGTGACCGTGAGGCGGTCGCCGAAGCGGGCCCGGACCAGTGCCAGGTAGTGGTCGATGGCGTGGAGCTCGTCGGCGAGGGTGGTGAAGTCGCCGTGCCGGCGGAACGAGTAGCGGGTGAAGTCGGCGAACTCCAGCAGCAGCTCGCGGGCGCGTTCGGGATCGGTGCGGACGAACGAGGCGATCACCGCCAGCGAGTTGAAGATGAAGTGCGGTGAGATCTGGGCGCGCAGGGCGCGGATCTCGGCCTCGATGAGCCGGGTCCGGGAGCGGTCGAGGTCGGCCAGCTCCAGCTGGACGCTGACCCAGCGGGCGACCTCGCCGGCCGCCCGGACCAGGACGGCGGACTCGCGCGGGGCACAGGCGACCAGGATGCCGTGGACGCGGTCGTCGACGGTGAGCGGGGTGACCACGGCCCAGCGGACCGGGCAGTCGGGGGTCTCGCAGTGCAGCCGGAAGGCCTCGCCGCGGCCGGACTCCAGCGGCCCGGCGAGCCGCTCCATGATCTCGGTGCGGTGGTGGTCGCCGACGCCGTCCCAGACCAGCAGGTTCTCGTGGTCGGTGAGGCAGAGCGCGTCGGTGCCGAGCAGGGTGCGCAGCCTGCGGGCCGAGCGGCGGGCGGTCTCCTCGGTCAGGCCGGCGCGCAGCGGGGGCGCGGCCAGGGAGGCGGTGTGCAGGGTCTCGAAGGTGGCGTGCTCGACGGGGGTGCCGAGGCCGCCGAGGTTCTCGGGGCGGGCGGTGCGGCGGCCGAGCCAGAAGCCGGCCGCGAGGAGCGGGAGGACGGCCACGAGGAGGCCCGCCAGGAACCCGGTCACGCCTTGACCTCCGCGCGCAGCTCTTCCGGCAGGTGGAAGCGGGCCAGGATCGCGGCCGTGCCGGCCGGTACCCGGCCCGGGGTCGCCAGGGAGACCAGGATCATGGTGAGGAACCCCAGCGGGACTGACCAGAGCGCGGGCCAGGCCAGCAGGGCGTGCAGGTCGCCCGTGCCGGGCAGGTCGGCCATCGTCGCGGCCACCGCGCAGAACGCCGAGCCGCCGCCGGCCAGCATCCCGGCGGCCGCGCCGGGCGGGGTGAGCCGGCGCCACCAGATGCCGAGGACCAGCAGCGGGCAGAAGGAGGAGGCGGACACCGCGAAGGCCAGTCCGACGGCGTCCGCGACCGGCAGACCGCCGACCAGCACGCTCGCGGCGAGCGGTACGGCCATGGCGAGCACGGTCCCGAGTCTGAAGTGCCGTACGCCGCGGGACGGCAGGACGTCCTGGGTGAGGACGCCGGCGACCGCCATGGTCAGGCCGGAGGCGGTGGAGAGGAACGCGGCGAACGCGCCGCCCGCCACCAGCGCGCCGAGCAGGTCGCCGCCGAGTCCGCCGACGACCCGGTCGGGCAGCAGCAGGACGGCGGCGTCCGTCTCGCCGGTGAGGGTGAGTTCGGGGGTGTAGAGGCGGCCGAGGGCGCCGTAGACCGGCGGCAGGAGGTAGAAGAGGCCGATCAGGGCCAGTACGGCGACCGTGGTGCGGCGGGCGGCCACGCCGTGCGGGCTGGTGTAGAAGCGGACGACGACGTGCGGCAGTCCCATGGTGCCGAGGAAGGTGGCGAGGATCAGGCCGTACGTGGCGTACAGCGGGCGTTCCTCGCGGCTCTCGGCGAGCGAGGTGGACATGCCGCCGTTGGTGCCCCGGTCGGTGGCGGGGACGCGGGTGCCCTTGGCGAAGGTCAGGCGGGTGCCGGCGGCGATGCGGTGGGTGCCCTCGGGGAGGGTGACCCTGGTGTCCCGGAGCGGGCGGCCGTCGACCGTGCCGGAGACGGTGACCGCGAGCGGGCGGTCGAGCCGGAGGGAGAGGCTGTCCTGGACGTCCACGACGCGCTGGGCGCGGAAGGTGGCCGGTTCGTCGAAGGCGTGGACGGGGGCGCCGGCGCGCTGCCAGGCGAGGACGAGGAAGAGGGCGGGGACGAACAGGGCGGTGAGCTTCAGCCAGTACTGGAAGGCCTGCACGAAGGTGATGCTGCGCATGCCGCCGGCGGCCACGGTGGCCACCACGACCACGGCGACGATGAGCCCGCCGAGCGCGTCGGGGGCCCCGGTGAGGACCGCCAGCGTGAGTCCGGCGCCCTGGAGTTGGGGCAGCAGGTAGAGCCAGCCGACACCGACGACGAACGCCCCGGCCAGCCGCCGTACGGCCTGCGAGGCGAGCCGGGCCTCCGCGAAGTCGGGGAGGGTGTAGGCGCCGGAGCGGCGCAGCGGGGCGGCGACGAAGAGGAGGAGCACGAGGTAGCCGGCGGTGTAGCCGACCGGGTACCAGAGCATGTCGGGGCCCTGGACGAGGACCAGTCCCGCGATGCCCAGGAAGGAGGCGGCGGAGAGGTACTCGCCGCTGATCGCGGCCGCGTTGAGGCGGGGGCCGACGGTGCGCGAGGCCACGTAGAAGTCGGAGGTGGTCCGGGAGATGCGCAGGCCGAAGGCGCCGACGAGGACGGTCGCGACGACCACGAGGGCGACCGCCGGGACGGCGTAACTGGAGTTCATCTGGCCTCGTCGGAGTTCATCTCGCGTCGTCGCGGCTGGAGTTCATCGGTCCCATCGGTCCTCGACGAGGCGGACGAAGTCCTCCTCGTTGCGTTCGGCGCGGCGCACGTACCAGCGGGCGAGCAGGATCAGCGGGGCGTAGAGGCAGAAGCCGAGCACCAGCCACTCCAGGCGGCGGGCCTCGGGGGCGGCGGCGAAGACCAGCGGGAGCGGGCCGACGAGCAGCACCAGGACGGCGAACACGACGAGCGCGACGCGCAGTTGGCTGCGCATGAGGGAGCGGACGTAGGTGTGGCCGAGGGTGGTCTGCTCGTCGATCTCGGTGCGCGGCCGGTAGTAGCCGGAGGTACGGCGGCTGCGGCGGGGCGGGCCGGTGACGGTGACCCGGCGCTCGGCGGGGTCGGCGGCCATCGTCAGGCCCTCCTCATCAGCAGGTCCCGCAGCTCGCGGGCGTGCCGCCTGCTGACCTGGAGCTCCTCGCCGCCGACCAGGACGCTCACCGTGCCCGCGTCCAGGCGGAGTTCGCCGACGTGGCGGAGGTTGACGAGGTGGCGGCGGTGGATGCGGACGAAGCCGCGGGAGCGCCAGCGCTCCTCCAGGGTGGACAGCGGGATGCGGACCAGGTGGCTGCCGCGGTCGGTGTGCAGGCGGGCGTAGTCGCCCTGGGCCTCGACGTGGGTGATGTCGTCGACGGCCACGAACCGTGTCACACCGCCGAGTTCGACGGGTATGTGGTCGGGGTCGGGTTCGTGCACGGGTATCCGGGCCGCGGTGCCGCGCAGTTCGGCGGCCCGGCGCACGGCCTCCGCGAGGCGCTCCTTGCGGACCGGCTTCAGGACGTAGTCGACCGCCTTGAGGTCGAAGGCCCTTACCGCGAAGTCCTCGTGGGCGGTGACGAAGACGACCAGCGGGGGCCGGGCGAAGCCGGTGAGCAGCCGGGCCAGGTCGAGGCCGTCCAGGCCGGGCATCTGGACGTCGAGGAAGACGACGTCGATGGCTTCGGGGCCCTGCGGGCCGGACTCCAGGGCGCGGGTGATGCGGCGCAGCGCCTCGGTGGCGTCCCCGGCGCCCTCGACGCTGCCGATGCGCGGATCGGCGTTCAGCAGATAGAGCAGCTCCTCCAGCGAGGGGCGTTCGTCGTCGACGGCGAGGGCGCGCAGCATGAACGGAGTGTAGGCGGCGGAACGCGACGCTGGACATGCGCCGGACGTGGACGTTCGCGCCGGATGACGTGGTGTTCCCGAACTGTCTGCACCCGTGGTTACAGTGCGGGCATGAACAGCGGCACCGCCCCCTTCGACGACCTCGACCGGAAGATCACCACCGCGTTGATGGCGAACGCGCGGACCAGCTTCGCCGAGATCGGCGCGGCCGTCGGGCTCTCCGCGACGGCAGTGAAGCGGCGGGTCGACCGGCTGCGCGAGACCGGTGTGATCACCGGGTTCACGGCCACCGTCACCCCGGCGGCCCTCGGCTGGCGCACGGAGGCGTACGTCGAGGTGTACTGCGAGGGCGCGGCGCCGCCCCGGCGGCTCGCGGAGGTGGTCCGCAACCATCCGGAGATCACCGCGGCCATGACGGTGACCGGCGGCGCGGACGCACTGCTGCATGTGCGGGCCCGGGACGTGGACCACTTCGAGGAGGTGCTGGAGCGGATCAGGGTGGAGCCGTTCATCCGGAAGACGATCAGCGTGATGGTGCTGTCGCATCTGCTGCCGGAGAGCCCGGAGGCCGGGGCCACGCACCCCGTACCGGAGTAAACGCACCGATGCTGCGTTTGTACGACCGGAGACGCAGCGTTCCTGCGCAGACGCGCAACATTTGTTTCTTGTCGTCCGTATCCGACGCTTTCTACCTTGGTGTCAACCCCCAGTCGACACCGCGGGAAAGCGGAGGAACCCCTCTGTGTCCGAAAGCCGTGTACCGCGCCTCAGGCGCTTTCTCGTCTGCGAGCCCAGACATTTCGCCGTGCAGTACGCGATCAATCCGTGGATGAACCCCGACACCAGGGTCGACGTCGACCTGGCCCAGGAGCAGTGGACCGCGCTGATCGGCGCCTACCGCACCCACGGCCACAGCGTCGACCGGCTGGAGCCGGTCCCCGGTCTGCCCGACATGGTGTTCGCCGCGAACTCGGCGGTCGTCGTCGGCGGCCGCGTCTTCGGCTCGCTCTTCCACGCGCCCGAGCGGCGCCCCGAGTCCTCCCACTACGACCTCTGGTTCAAGACCGCGGGCTACGACGTGCACCGTCCGGGCTCGGTGGTCGAGGGCGAGGGCGACCTGGTGTGGACGGGCCGGTACCTGCTCGCCGGCACCGGGTTCCGCACCAGCCGCGAGGCGCACCGCGAGGCCCAGGAGTTCTTCGGCCACCCGGTGATCAGCCTGACCCTGGTGGACCCGTACTTCTACCACCTGGACACCGCGCTGTTCGTCCTCGACGAGGCGAACATCGTCTACTACCCCGAGGCCTTCTCCCCCGGCAGCCGCGAGGTGCTGAGCCGGCTGTTCCCGGAGGCGGTCCTCGCCACCCGCGACGACGCGCTGGCATGGGGCCTGAACTCGGTCTCCGACGGCCGCCACGTCTTCATCGCGCCGCAGGCCGAGGCGCTCGCCGCCCGGCTCGCCGACCAGGGCTACGAGCCCGTCCCCGTCGACCTGTCGGAGTTCCACAAGGCAGGCGGCGGCATCAAGTGCTGCACCCAGGAAATCCGCTGACATCCGCCGAGGGCCAGGAGATCCCCCTGATGACCGCACCCGCACGCGCACGCACCTCCGCCGAGCTGATCGAGGCGGAGGGACCGGTCCTCGCGCACAACTACCACCCGCTGCCCGTCGTCGTGGCCCGCGCCGAGGGCGCCTGGGTGGAGGACGTCGAGGGCCGCCGCTACCTCGACATGCTGGCCGGCTACTCGGCCCTCAACTTCGGCCACCGCCACCCGGCGCTGATCGAGGCCGCGCACCGCCAGCTGGACCGCCTCACCCTCACCTCGCGCGCCTTCCACAACGACCGGCTCGCCGAATTCGCGGAGCGCCTGGCGGAGTTGACCGGCCTGGACATGGTGCTGCCGATGAACACCGGTGCCGAGGCGGTCGAGTCCGGCATCAAGGTGGCCCGCAAGTGGGCCTACGACGTGAAGGGCGTCCCGGCCGACCGGGCCACGATCGTCGTCGCCGCGGACAACTTCCACGGCCGTACGACCACGATCGTCAGCTTCTCCACCGACGAGACGGCCCGCGCGGGCTTCGGCCCGTTCACGCCGGGCTTCCGGATCGTGCCGTACAACGACCTGGCCGCGCTGGAGGCGGCGGTCGACGAGACCACGGCGGCGGTGCTGATCGAGCCGATCCAGGGCGAGGCCGGGGTGCTGATCCCCGACGACGGCTACCTGACCGGGGTCCGGGAGCTGACCCGCCGCAAGGGCTGCCTGTTCATCGCCGACGAGATCCAGTCCGGCCTCGGCCGCACCGGCCGCACCCTCGCCGTCGACCACGAGGACGTCGTCCCGGACGTGCTGCTGCTCGGCAAGGCGCTGGGCGGCGGGATCGTGCCGGTGTCGGCGGTGGTGGCCCGCCGGGAGGTGCTCGGGGTGCTGCACCCCGGCGAGCACGGCTCGACGTTCGGCGGCAACCCGCTCGCGGCGGCGGTCGGCACCGCGGTGGTCGAGCTGCTGGAGACCGGCGACTTCCAGCGCCGGGCCGCCGAGCTGGGCGTGATCCTCCGGGACGGCCTGGCGGAGCTGGTCGGCAACGGCGTGGTCGGATTCCGCTCGCGCGGGCTGTGGGCGGGCGTCGACGTGGACCCGGCGATCGGCACCGGGCGGGAGATCGGGGAGCGCCTGATGCGGGAGGGCGTCCTGGTCAAGGACACCCACGGCTCCACGATCCGGCTGGCCCCGCCGCTGACCGTCACGGCGGAGGAACTGCGGTCGGCGCTGGGCGCGTTGGAGAAGGTGCTGGCGGCCTGAGCCCGGGGTGGCCGCGCCCGTGGCCTCGCCCGTGGGCGCGGCCACCCCGACCCCGGTCAGCCCTTGCCGAGGAGCTTCTTCATCTCCTTGATCTCGGCGTTCTGGGCGGTGACGATGGCATCGGCCATGCTCGTGGCGGGGCCGTAGGCGCCCTTGGCCTTCTCGGTGCCGGCCATCTCGACGGCACCCCGGTGGTGCTCGACCATCATGGTCAGGAACATCGAGTCGAAGTCCGTCCCCTTGGCCTGCTTCAGCATGGTCATGTCCTTGTCGGACATCATCCCGGCCATGCCGGCGTGACCGCTGTGGTCCATGCCCGCCATCGGCACGTCCTCACCCCAGGCCTTCAGCCAGCCGGTCATGGTCCTGATCTCCGGGTCCTGGGCCTTCTCGATCCGGGCGGCGAGGCTGCGCACCTGAGCGGAGGAGCCGCGGTCGACGGCGAGCCCGGCCATCTCCAGGGCCTGCTCGTGGTGCGGGATCATGCTCTGCGCGAAGGACACGTCCTGAGCGTTGTGCGCACCGGCACTGGCGGTCGCGGTGGTGCCGGCCGCCGCCGAGTGCGACGCGTGTGCGGTGTCGGAGCTGTCGTCGCCGCTGCCGCACCCGGTGAGCGCGAGGGCGGCGGTCGCGGTGAGCGCGACGAGGACGGCACGGGTACGCGTGATGGTCATGCTGGGTCTCCTGCGATAGGTCTGTACGGGCACGCGGGAGCGCGACCGCCGCGCTGTGCGCGCACGGCCGGCTCGGGTGCCTCTAGATCCGCAGGAGCTGGAGTTCGGCCAGGTCGGGGGGTGCCCGTGCGCCGTCCGGCGCCGTGGCCGGGCGGGCGGCGGCCAGGCAGTCGCCCGCGGGCACGGGGACCGGGTCCGGGACCAGCGCGGGCAGCGCCGGTCCGCCGCTGACCGCGCCGGAGGCGCAGGTCGCGTCGGCGTGGTGCGCGTGGTCGCCGCCGCAGTGGCCGTCGTCGCCGGAGCAGCCGTCGTACGCGGTGACCACGACCGCGGGACGGGAAACGGTCCGCTCGTGCCCACCGCCCATTCCCATGAGACCGCCGGGCGCCAGCGCGTGCATGCCGAACAGCCCGACCAGCAGTCCCAGCACGAGCAGGGCACGCCGACGCCGGTGCGGCGGTCGGGGGGCGGGCGGCTCGGTGGGGCGCATCGGGCCCATCCTATGCACACCCTGAGGACCGGCCGCCCCGGGCACGCCCCGGTCGACGGTGTCGACCGCCGTTCGAAAGGCAGGCCAAGCAGGCGCCCGGAAAGGGCGTCACACGGTCAGGACTCCGCCGAGGAAGGTCCGGTCCGGCGGTGACGCCACGAGTTCGACCATGGTCCCGGCGCGGAGGTCGTCGCCGACGACACGCGCGATCGCCTCGGTGAGGCCGGCGCCGAGGCGTTCGGTGATCCGGGCGGCGTCGGGGCGGTCGAAGACGCCGGCGCGGACACCCAGGATCACCGAGGCGTTGGTGTCCACGGCCTTGCCGCCCTGCGCGTAACGGCCTGCGGGGACTCCGGCCAGGCGGATGCTCACGAGGTCGCGGGCCCATTCGCCGTAGACGTCGACGACCGCGTCGGTCAGCGCGGCGACGAGCACGGGTTCCTTGCCGGTCAGCCTGGTCTCTGGAAGGTGGACGGTCAGGTGCGGCATAGTGGACCCCGTTCCCTTTGGACTCAAAGTCTTTGTATTTAAAGGTAGTTGGAAGAGGTCGCCGATGTCCACGGAATCGGACGGTCCAGCCGTCGACGAGGCCGTCCGCACCCTGCTGTTGCTCATGCCACGGCTCGTCGGCCGCGCCAAGCGCCTGCCCGTCCCTCCAGCGCTCCGGGGCCTGGACCTGGCACCGCGGCATCTCGCGTTGCTGGCCCACCTGGAGTTCGACGGCCCCACCAGCGTCAACGAACTGGCCGCCCGGCTGGAGGTGGCCCCGACGACCGTCAGCCTCATGGTCAGCGAGCTGTCACGGCCAGGCGTCCTGGAACGCACCGCCGATCCCGCCGACCGGCGCCGCCGCATCGTCGCCATCGCCCCCTCCTACGCCGCTCCGATCGGCGAATGGCTGTCCGGCAGCGCCTCCGCCTGGGAATGCGTCATGCACGGCCTCGCCCCCGCGGAGCGCGCCACGGTCATCACCGCCCTGCACGCCTACGAGGCCGCCCTGGAGCAGGCGGGCGACGGACAGCGGAACGCGTAGCGGCGTCAGCCGGACGGGGTCGCCGGCTGGGCGAGCTCCAGGACCACGGCGGGAAGCGCGGCCTCCAGGACCTGCCTGCGCGGCAGGGAAAGGCCGAAGCACCGCTGGACGACCTCCAGCGCGGTGCGGTGCACGTCGCGGCGGGGCATGCCGGCATCCGGCAGACCGGCGGCAGCCAGCATCTCCTCGACGCGCACCGCCGTCTCACGGTCACCGTCCACGCCGTCGTATCCCCATGAGCCGTCCAGATGGAGATTGAACGCACACATGAGACGGTCGTCATGGAGATAGGAGAACTGGGGCGGTACCGGCTTGCCGTTCTCCTCTTCGAACTCCAGCTGGAAGACGTGTGCGCCACCCCGGGAGACCGGCGGCTGCGGGCCGAACTCCGCCTGCCAGCCGCCGTACTTGACCACGAAGACCCATTCGCCGGCCTCTCCGTGGCGCAGGCCTATCGCGGGGTAGGGCTGCCAGGGACCGTCCTCCACGACATCGATGAGGTCCCTGCCGGTGAGGCGGCCCAGACCACGCGGCGTCCGTGTCGGCCCGAACACCGTCGCGGTGAGCCGGGACACCAGCTCCTGGGCGTCGAGCCCCCGGGCGAGCACCACGCTGTAGCCACCGAAGGCGATCGACTGGGGAGCGGCAAGCCATGCAATTCCGTCGGTCATGGCGATCATCCTGACGCGTCTTCGGCGATGGGCCGCGTGCGGGTGCGGCTCGCGGACCTCCTTGGACAGCGCGACCGATTCAGCGGGGCGCGCGGGCGGCCTTCCACTCCTGGTAGCGGTCCTTGCAGCAGGCTCCGCAGGGGCGGAACCCGGCGGCGGCTGCCGTGGTCTCGTCGGCGAAGAAGACCCGGTGCTTCGCACAGCTGCCGCGGGCGATGGCGCGCAGCGCGCTCGGGCAGTCGAGGCGTCCGTAGATCTTCGAGCCACGGTGGCCGCCCCACAGCCCCCTGACCGGCGACCGGTAGGGGCGGCCGTCGGTCCCGAGAAGGGTGCAAATGTTCAGCGCGTCGCTCATGCGGCGTCGTGGAAGACGAGGGCGAGGGTGTGGCGTTCACCGGACCGGATGGCGGACACGCCGTGCCGGACCGGCGCGGCGGACCATCCGCGGGCGGACCTGACCGGCCGGTCACGGGTGGTGAACACGTACCCGTGGCCGTGCGGCAGCAGCGTGGCGGTGCCCCGGGACTGGGCGCGCGGGCGCTGTTCCAGCAGCAGGAACTCGCCGCCCGTGTGATCCACTCCCGGCTCGTTGAGGTTGATCACGACCTGCAGCGGGAACACGAGGTCGCCGTACAGGTCGCGGTGCAGGGCGTCCCAGTCCTTCTCGCCGTAGCGGAGCAGGATCGCCGTGGACTTCGTCTGGCCGGCGTCGTGACACATCCGCAGCCACTCGTCGAGCGAGTCCGGCCACGGCGCGGGCCGGCCGAGCCTGGCCCACCAGTTGCGGGCGATGGGCAGCAGCCGCGGGTACAGCGCCTGCTTGAGCCGCTCGACCGGCTCCGTCCGGGACGCCCTGACCTCCCGGCGCTTCCGGCACCTCGTCGACCGGCAGCGGGTTCCGTTTCGCGGCACGCAGCCCGTCGACCGCCTTGCGGTGCGCGATCGTCACGAGCCACGCCTCCGCATTCGCCGTCCCCGGCAGGCCGGGATAGGCACGCATGGCGGCCAGGAAGGTCTCCGACCACGCGTCCTCCGCATCGTGCGGGCCAAGGACGACCCGGCAGACGCGCAGCACGGTCGTACCGTGCCGCACGACCACGCTCTCGAACGGTTGTTTCATGTCCATCCCATAGAAGACGCGCCCAGGGTGCCAAACGATTGCATTCCAGTTTGTTTCCGGTCAGAACGACGTGGTGCCCGAAGTACAGGTCGGCGATCGCCTCGCCTCGGCGACGCGTACGACCGGTCCGAGGCGGGTGTCGATCGCCATGTGTCGCGTGCCCATCCGCGTCTCCCTTCTCCTGACCTGTAGACGTACACCGCCCACGGAACGTGAGATCTCGGTTGGTGCCGTCGCGTCGCCCGGCCCGGCCACGCCCGTGAACGCCGGTCCCGACGCCCCGTGAACGCCCGTCCCGCTGCCCCGAGGGCGACCGGATACAGTGCGCGGGACGGCAGCCTGGTCAGAGAGGGCAAGCGTGACCGACACCAGCAGCACCCGACCCGCCGACAGCGAAGCGCCGGCTCCGCGGCAGAGCCGACTGCTCCGCCTGATGCGCTTCCTCCCCCTGATCGCCCCCGTCCTGCTGTGGGCCGTGCCCTGCTGGGTGCTCCTGTACACCGGCCAGCACTGGCCGCTGCCCGTCTCGCCGGCCGCCACCGCGCTGTTCGCCCTCGGCCTCGTCGGCATGCCGCTCGCGATGGTGCGCGGCCACGGCCGGCGCCAGCAGGACCGGGCGGCGATCATAGGTGACACCCTGCTGGGCGCCGGCTGGACTCTGTTCACCTGGTCCGTCCTGCTCGGCGTCCTCCTGCGGCTCGCCCTGACCGTGGCCGGAGTCGGCGCGAGCCAGGACCGGGCCCGCATCGTCACGTGGGCCGTCCTCGGCACCACCGCCGTACTGCTCGCCTGGGGGTACGCAGAGGCCCGCCGCGTGCCCCGGGTACGCCGCCTCGACGTGCAACTCCCCCGGCTGGGTGCCGGGTTGGACGGCCTGCGTGTCGCCCTCATCACCGACACCCACTACGGCCCGCTCGACCGCGCCCGCTGGTCGGCACGGGTGTGCGAGACGGTGAACACCCTCGAAGCCGACGTGGTCTGCCACACCGGCGACATCGCGGACGGCACGGCCGAACGCCGCCGCGCCCAGGCGGTCCCCCTCGGTACCGTGCGGGCCACCCGGGCCCGCGTCTACGTCACCGGCAACCACGAGTACTACAGCGAGGCCCAGGGCTGGGTCGACCTGATGGACGAGCTGGGCTGGGAGCCGCTGCGCAACCGCCACCTGCTGGTCGAACGCGGCGGCGACACCATCGTGGTGGCCGGCGTGGACGACGTCACCGCCGAGTCCTCCGGGCTGGCCGGCCACCGCGCCCACCTCGCCGGAGCCCTGGACGGCGCCGACCCCGACCTGCCCGTCCTGCTCCTGGCCCACCAGCCCAAGTTCGTCGACCGGGCGGCAGCGGGCGGGGTCGACCTCCAGCTCTCCGGCCACACCCACGGCGGCCAGATCTGGCCCTTCCACTACCTGGTCCGCATCGACCAGCCCGTCGTGGCCGGCCTCAGCCGCCACGGCGCCCGCACCCTCCTCTACACCAGCCGCGGTACCGGCTTCTGGGGCCCGCCGTTCCGCATCTTCGCCCCCAGCGAGATCACCCTGCTGGTGCTCCGCTCCCCGCAGCCGGCCACCTCGCCGCGGTAAGAAGGCACGCTCCAGGGTCCGCCCGTAGTGACTCACCCTCATATCGCTGAGACACTGTGCCGAAGATCCAGACAGTCTCCGGCACACCTGTCCCAGGTACATCGAGCTGCCCCGAACAGACCCACACCCCGTGTCCGGGACGGGCGAAGACAGCCGCCGCCAGAGTCCGACCCGCCGCCCAGCCAACCTGGGGGAACGAACAAGTAAGGGGCGAGCCGTGTTCTACTACCTGCTCAAGTACGTACTGCTGGGGCCGCTGCTGAGAGTGGTGTTCCGGCCGCGGATCGAGGGCCTGGAACATGTGCCGCCGACGGGACCGGCGATCATCGCGGGCAACCATCTCTCCTTCTCCGACCACTTCCTGATGCCGGCCGTCCTCAAGCGGCGCATCACCTTCCTCGCCAAGGCGGAGTACTTCACGGGACCGGGGGTGCGGGGCCGGCTGACCGCCTTCTTCTTCCGCAGCGCGGGGCAGATCCCGGTGGACCGCTCCGGCAAGGAGGCGGGCCAGGCCGCGATCCGGGAGGGGCTCGGGGTGCTGGGCAAGGGCGAACTGCTCGGCATCTACCCGGAGGGCACCCGCTCGCACGACGGCCGCCTGTACAAGGGCAAGGTCGGGGTCGCCGTGATGGCGCTGCGGGCCGGTGTCCCGGTGATCCCCTGCGCGATGATCGGCACCTTCGAGGCGCAGCCGCCCGGCAAGGTCATCCCGAACGTCCACCCCGTCGTGATCCGCTTCGGCAAGCCCCTGGAGTTCTCCCGCTACGCGGGGATGGAGCACGAGAAG
Source organism: Streptomyces sp. NPDC090499 (assembly GCF_044769305.1). NCBI lineage: Bacteria > Bacillati > Actinomycetota > Actinomycetes > Kitasatosporales > Streptomycetaceae > Streptomyces > Streptomyces sp. NPDC090499. The sequence continues at coordinate 109,021 of NZ_JBIVXP010000005.1, read as the reverse complement.
GCCGTCCTGCGCGCCATCACCGACGAGATCATGTACGCCATCCTGACCCTGTCCGAGCAGGAGTACGTCGACGAGTACGCGGCCGTCGTCAAGGCCGGGCAGACGGCGGCGAAGGGCGAGAAGGAGCGCAGGTTCCCGCGGGCGCCGCTGAGTTGAGGTCGTGGACCTACGAGTGAGGGGCGGCGGGAGTGGATCCCGCCGCCCCTCGTCGTCGTACCGGAAGGGTTACGGCTGCGGTGTCGCGTGCGGGGTGCAGAGGACGTCCGCGCCGTCCAGCCTGCCGGTGAGCAGGTAGGTGTCGACACGGCTGTTGATGCACGGGTTGACCAGGCCGGTCACGCCGTGCGAGCCGGCGCCCTGCTCGGTGATGAGGCGGGAGCCCTGGAAGCGCTTGTGCAGTTCGACGGCGCCGGGGTACGGGGTGGCGGCGTCACGCGTGGACTGCACGATCAGCACCGGCGGCAGACCCTTGTGGGTCCTGACCTCCACCGGGGTCTGCTGCTTGACCGGCCAGGTGGCACACGGCAGGTTGAGCCAGGCGTTGGCCCAGGTCATGAAGGGGTACTGCGTGTTGAGCTCGGTGTTGTCGCGGTCCCACTTGTGCCAGCCGGTCGGCCACTGGGCGTCGGTGCACTCGACCGCGGTGTAGACGGCGTTGCCGTTCTCCGACGTGATGTTGCCGGCCGTGTCGGTCAGGTCCGGGGCGGCGGCGTCGACCAGGGCCTGGGTGTCGCCGGCGAAGTACTTGCTGAACACCGTGGCGACCGGGACCCACGAGGAGTCGTAGTACGGCGCGCTCTGGAAGAAGCCGATCAGCTCGGCCGGTCCGACGACCCCGCCGATCGGGTTCGCCTTGGCGGTGGCGCGCAGCTGGAGCCACTTGGCCTGGACGGCGTCCCGCGTGGTCCCGAGGTGGAAGGCGGAGTCGTGTGCGGCGACCCAGTCCTCCCAGTCCTTCCAGCGGCCCTCGAAGGCGACGTCCTGGTCCAGGTTGGCCTGGTACCAGATGTTCTTCCGGGACGGGTTGACGACGCTGTCGACGATCATCCGGCGCACGTGGCCCGGGAACAGCGTGCCGTACACCGCGCCGAGGTAGGTGCCGTAGGAGACACCCAGGTAGTTGAGCTTCTGCTCGCCGAGCGCGGCCCGGATGACGTCCAGGTCGCGGGCGGTGTTCGCGGTGGTCATCTGCTGGAGCATGGCGCGGCCGGTGCGCTCGGCGCAGCCGTCCGCGTACTCCTTGGCCAGCTTGCGCTGTGCGGTCTTGTCGGCCTCGGTGTCCGGCACCGGGTCGGCCTTGGGCGCCTTCACGAACTCCTGCGGGTCCTCGCAGGAGATGGGCGCGGAGTGGCCGACGCCGCGCGGGTCGAAGCCCACGAAGTCGTACGCCTTCGAGGTGTTGACCCACAGGGGGTTCTTGGTGGTGACCCGGAGCGGGAAGCGCATGCCCGAGCCGCCGGGGCCGCCGGGGTTGTAGACGAGCGCGCCCTGGCGCTCGGCCGGCGTCCCCGTGCTGCCTATTCGGTCGACGGCGAGCCTGATCTGCTTGCCGTAGGGCTTGGTGTAGTCGAGCGGCACGCTGACCCAGCCGCACTGGACGGGCTTGGTCAGGGCCCAGTCGGCCGGGCAGTCGGCCCAGCCGATCCCGGCCTTGGCGGCCCGTGCGGCCGCGATCGCCGCCCCCTGCTGTGCGCGGTCCTGGCCGCCGTGCCGGGCCTCGGCACCGGCGGCGGGTGCCGCGAGGGCACCGGTGATCAGGCTGGCCGTGACGAGCGCTCCGGCCGAACCGAGCGCCAGCGTCCGGCTCCTCGATCTGAAGTTGTCCCTCAAGTGGGCCCCTCCCCGTACATCATGACGAATGGTCAGGGGAGATCCTTGCTGCTGTGAGGTCCCTGAGAACAGGGCTCAACAGCCGTCTTTACCAATCCGATAACCGGACGTCGACGTCCCGCTGAGCGATCAACCGCCGAACTGGGCCAACGCCTCGTCCAGGATCCGGCGCAGCCGCAGCGCGTCGCCCGCCACCGCACTCACCAACACCGCGGGCCCGGCGAGCGGGGTGAGCGCGGCTCCCTCCCCCAGCATCCGTGCGGCCACCGGGTGCTCCGCGAACTCGGGCCGCGCGACCACGAGTTGCCCGATCGCGCGATGTCCCGCCAGCACGGCCGGCCCGTCCCAGCCGCCGGGCGCCCCGGGCCCGCAGGCCAGCTCCTGGTCCAGCACCGCTCTCCCGGCCACCCGCACGGTGAGCCGGCTGCCGAGCCGCCCCGGCTCCTCCCCCACCCGCCCGAGCACCTGCTCCTCCCGCACCACGAGCCGCCCCCGGGCGCCGACCTCGGCGCGTGTCGTCACGCACAGCTCACTCCCCTTGGCCGAGATCAACTGCTCGGGCAGCCAGCGCAGTTCGCCTCCGTCGGCGACATCGAGCCGCACGTCGTACCGCGCCTCCTCCTTCCCCTGTCCGGGCAGGGCGATGGTCGCGGCGGCCGACCCGACGGTCAGCCGGGCGCCTTCCTCGACCCGGGCCTCGATCCCGAACCGGTCCCCGCCGAGCGGCCCGCTCATCGCCCCGACGACCATCACCCGGGCCTCGGCCCCGCTCCCCCTGGTACGCCGCAGCGCGAGCGGCCCCTCGCCCTCCAGCACCGGCAGCGAGGTACCGCCCCGCCCGTCGTCCCGCGCGACGATCCGAGCGACAGCGCGTACGGCCGTCCCCGTCATACGGCCCACGCCACGATCCGCTCCCGCACCCACGCGGCCACGTCCGCGACACCGGCCTCACTGCGCAACGACTGGAAGACGACGGGCAGTTCGGCCCGCTGCGCCTTGGCATCGGCGGCCATCCGGGCCAGATCCGACCCGACGTAGGGCGCCAGGTCCGTCTTGTTGACGACGAGCAGATCGGCGGTGGTCACCCCCGGCCCGCCCTTGCGCGGGATGTCGTCCCCTCCCGCCACGTCGATCACGAAGATCTGCGCGTCCACGAGCCCCTTGGAGAAGGTGGCGGTGAGATTGTCCCCACCCGACTCGACGAGGACGAGGTCCAGCGGCCCGACCTCGTCCTCCAGGTCCTCCACGGCCTCCAGATTGGCCGAGATGTCGTCCCTGATCGCGGTGTGCGGACACGCCCCCGTCTCGACGGCGGCGATCCGCTCCGGCGGCAGCACCGCCTCCCGGAGCAGGAACTCGGCGTCCTCACGGGTGTAGATGTCGTTGGTGACGACGGCGAGCGACAACTCCTCCCGCAGCGCCCGGCACAGCGCGGCGACAGTAGCGGTCTTCCCGGACCCCACGGGCCCGCCGAGCCCGATCCGCAAAGCCCGACGGGACCCGTCGGACCGCCGGGCATCGGCACTGAGCGCGGCCGGGCCGTGCTGGTGATCGTGGTCGAGATGCATGTTCGGCTCCTTTTCAACAAGCTTTGTGTTTCAGCCCGTCCAGGGCGGTCCCCCCTCCAGCCCGTCCGGCGTTTGAGGACGCCGACCGGGCTGCGCCCCCGACCTCCAGCCCCACCCAAGGGCGGCGGCCGTCCCGCACCCCCACCCTCCAGCCCGTCCGGCGTTTGAGGACGCCGACCGGGCTACGCCCCCGACCTCCAGCCCCACCCAAGGGCGGCGGCCGTCCCGCACCCCCACCCTCCAGCCCGTCCGGCGTTTGAGGACGAGGCCGGAGGCCGATGCGGGGGTCCGGGGGCGGCAGCCCCCGAACCGGGCGGTCGAAGGGGGCCCACCCCCTGGAGGGACGGGACGGGTAGGGGCGGCGGGGGCGAGGAAACGCCTACGACGCGAACAACCGCACCGCCCACCCCGCATGCCACTCCGCCCCGATCTCCGTCAACGGCGCCGAAGCCGCAGGCAACGCCTCGACCCCCGCCCCGCCGACCACCCCCCGCGCCGCCTCCACCGCCCGGTCGACCACCAGGTCCACCTCCCCCGCCAGCCGCGCCAGCACCCCCGTCGCCTCGAACGGATCCAGCCCCAGCAACCGCACCACCGCCGTCGCCGGCCCGCTCACGCACTCGTACGCCGCGCAGTACGCCGCGTCCCCCGCCGAGAGCCCCGCCGCCCTGGCCACCACCCCCAACACCAACGGCTGATGAGCCCCCTTGGGGAACTCCCCGGCCAGCGCGTCGAGTTCGGCACAAGGCCAGGCCACCCGCGCGGCCCGCAGCAACTGCCGCCCGAGCCTGCGCGCAGCGCCCCGCAGCGCGGCCGACGGCGTCCGCGCGTCGGCCGCGGCGTCCAGCTCCCGCACGTCCGCGCCCAGCACCGCGGCCGCCGCGAACGCCCCGGCGACCAGCCCCGCCGTGTGCAGCCGCCCCCGGCAGTACTCCTCCAGGCTCGCGGCCCCGGTGATCCGGCCGGCCTTGACGGCCGCCTCCGCCCCGCCGGAGTGCGCATGCCCTCCGGCGGGAAAGCGGCCGTCGGCCAGCACCAGCAATGCCGCCCGAGACATCACACCACCAGCTCTCAGAAGAGGAAGTAGCGCTGGGCCATGGGCAGTTCGGCGGCCGGCGTCGCCTCGACCAGTTCCCCGTCGATGTACACGGCGAAGCTGTCGGGGTCGACCCGGACGTGCGGGCGCGCGTCGTTCTCCCGCATGTCCGCCTTGGTCACGCCACGGGTCGACCCGATGGCGACGAACCTCTTCCCGAGCTGCAGCCGCTCCGGCAGGCCGTCCTCGATCGCCAACGGGGCGACGAAGTTGAAGGAGTTGGCGGCCGGCGCCCGCCCCATCGCGCCGTACATCGGGCGCGGCAGGATCGGCTGGGGCGTCGGGATCGACGCGTTGGCGTCGCCCATCTGCGCGTAGGCGATCTGGCCGCCCTTGAGGACGACCTGCGGCTTGACCCCGAAGAACGCGGGCTCCCAGAGCACCAGGTCGGCGAGTTTCCCGGTCTCGACCGAGCCGATCTCGCGGGCCAGGCCCTGCGCGAGGGCCGGGTTGATCGTGTACTTGGCGACGTACCGCCGTACCCGGTGGTTGTCGGCCCGCCCGTCGCCCGGCAGCGCGCCCCGCCGCCGCTTCATCACGTGCGCGGTCTGCCAGGTCCGCAGGATCACCTCGCCCACGCGTCCCATGGCCTGGGCGTCGGAGGAGATGATCGAGATCGCGCCGAGGTCGTGGAGTATGTCCTCCGCGCCGATCGTCGACGGCCGGATCCGCGACTCGGCGAAGGCCAGGTCCTCCGGCACCGCCGGGTTGAGGTGGTGGCACACCATCAGCATGTCCAGGTGTTCCTCGGCGGTGTTCACGGTGTACGGCCGGGTCGGGTTGGTCGAACTCGGCAGCACGTGCGGTTCGGAGACGACGGTCATGATGTCCGGGGCGTGCCCGCCGCCCGCGCCCTCGGTGTGGTAGGCGTGGATCCCCCGCCCGCCGATCGCGGCGAGGGTGTCCGCCACGAAGCCCGCTTCGTTCAGGGTGTCCGTGTGGATGGCGACCTGGATGCCGGTCCGGTCGGCGACGGTGAGGGCCGCGTCGATGACGGCCGGGGTCGACCCCCAGTCCTCGTGCAGCTTCAGCCCGAGCGCCCCGCCCCGGATCTGGGAGAGCATCGCCTCGTGCGAGACGGTGTTGCCCTTGCCGAGGAAGCCGATGTTGAGCGGGTACTGCTCCATGGCCTCCAGCATCCGGGCGAGGTGCCAGGGGCCGGGGGTGACGGTGGTCGCCTTCGAGCCCTCGGCGGGACCGGTGCCGCCGCCCACCAGTGTCGTGATCCCCGCGGCCAGCGCCTCGTCGGCGATCTGCGGGCAGATGAAGTGGACGTGGGCGTCGACGCCGCCCGCGGTGAGGATGCGGCCGTTGCCGGCGATGACCTCGGTCTCGGGGCCGATCACCAGGTCGGGGTGGACGCCGTCCATGGTGTCGGGGTTGCCGGCCTTGCCGATGCCGGTGATGCGGCCGTCGCGGATGCCGATGTCGGCCTTGACGATGCCCCAGTGGTCGATGATCACGGCACCCGTGATGACCGTGTCGGGGGTGCCGTCTGCGCGCGTAGCACGCGACTGGCCCATCGATTCGCGGATGACCTTGCCGCCGCCGAAGACCGCCTCGTCCCCGGCGAGTCCGGGGCCGCCGGAGCGGTCCTCCTCGATCTCGACGACCAGGTCGGTGTCGGCGAGCCGGATCCGGTCGCCGGTGGTCGGCCCGAACAGGTCGGCGTAGGCGGCGCGGGAGATCTCAGGCATCGAGGGCACCTCCGGTCTCGCCGCGCAGCCCGGGGACCACCCGGGCGCCGGTGAGCGGGACGAGTTCGACGTCGACGGGGATGCCGGGCTCGAAGCGGACGGCGGTGCCGGCGGCGACGTTCAGCCGCTTGCCGCGGGCCGCGTCCCGGTCGAACTCCAGTCCGGGGTTGGCCTCGGCGAAGTGGTAGTGGGAGCCGACCTGGACGGGCCGGTCGGCGGCGTTGAGGACGGTCAGCCGGGTGACCTCACGGCCCGCATTGAATACGACAGGCCCGTCGGCGAAGAGCACTTCTCCGGGAATCATCGGCGGCCTCCTCAGACGATCGGGTCGTGGACGGTGACGAGCTTGGTGCCGTCCGGGAAGGTCGCCTCGACCTGGACGTCGTGGATCATCTCGGGGATGCCCTCCATGACGTCGTCCCTGGTGAGCAGCTTGCGCCCGGAGGCCATGAGTTCGGCGACGGTACGGCCGTCCCGCGCGCCTTCGAGGATGTGCGACGTGATGAGGGCGACCGCCTCGGGGTGGTTCAGCCGGAGCCCGCGGGCCCGGCGCTTCTCGGCCACGTCGGCCGCCACGTGGATCAGCAGCCTCTCTTGCTCGTGCGGGGTCAGTTGCACGTCCCACCTCACAGTCCTCGCTCCGGACCGTGCGGGGTCCGGTTGCCGCGGCCACCGCGACGGAATGGGCTCACGGACCCAATCCGGCTAGGAAAACCCCAGGTGGCGTGGATCGGCAGGCTAGTTTGCCGGAGTTTCGGCGACGTTAACCGGACCTTGATCGCTTCATGACCGGCGCATGGGCCTCACGGCGGGGGCGCGAAGACGCGTCTCACCGCGCCGGAGGCCGACCGCGGGCCCATGACACCTGAACGGCCCTCACCCGGATGGTCCGGGGGGCGCAGGAGCAGCCCCGCGGGACGCGTCCTGGTACGTGCCGGGTGCTCAGCCGGGGGTGCCACGATGCGCAGTTGTTCGTCCGCAGCGCCGTCGTGGCCGGTCGCGCAGTTCCTCGCACCCCTTCGGGGGCGCCGCTTCGGGGGCGCTTCTTCGGGGGCGTTCGTTCAGGAGCCTGCGTCAGGAGCCCGCGGCTCCCCGGTGCTCCGCCGCGATGCCGAAGCGGCCGCGCTCGGGGCGTACGGCTGCCGCCGTCTCGCGGACCGTGGAGACCGAGCTGACCACGTGGTCCACGTGCTCCTCGGCCGGCTCCGGAAGCTCTTCGAGCCGTTCGAGGTCGGCGGCGGAGACGAGGGCGACCAGCGGCTTGCCGTGGCGCGTCACGACGACGCGCTCACCGCCGTACACCACCCTGTTGATCAGTTCGGCGAGCTCAGCCCTGGCTTGGGTCACCGGAATCTCGTAGGCCATGGACCCAGCTTACGGGGCACCCCGGACATCACATCTTGTTCGGCGACAGCGGAATCCCCTCCTAATGGTCTGTACGGCCTGTACATTTTTGACAGAGAGCCCGGCCCCCGGGCTGCCTCAGTCACGAGGAGGGGTACGCCATGACCCGACCGTCCGCCCGCTATGTCCTGCCCGAGTTCACGGAACGCACGGCCGCGGGGCAGCGCACCCTCGATCCGTACTCGAAGCTGCTGGAGGAGCGGATCGTCTTCCTCGGCACGCCCGTCGACGAGGTGTCGGCCAACGACGTGATGGCGCAGTTGATGTACCTGGAGTACACGGCTCCGGAGCGGGACATCTCCCTGTACATCAACTCCCCGGGCGGCTCCTACAGCGCGATGGCCGCGGTCTACGACACGGTCCAGTACATGAGCTGCGACGTGGAGACGGTCTGCCTCGGGCAGGCCGGGGCGTCGGCCGCGGTCCTGCTGGCGGCCGGCACACCGGGCAAGCGGTCCGTGCTGCCCGGCGCGCGCATTGTGCTCCAGCAGCCGTCGCTGCCGGAACCGGTACAGGGCCAGCCGAGTGATCTGGCCATCCAGGCGGCGGAGTTGGACCGGGTCCGGGCGATGATCGAGGAGATGCTCGTCCGGCACACCGGGCGTACCGCCGAACAGGTGCACCAGGACCTGGAGCGGGACCTGGTCCTGGACGCGCCGCAGGCGCTGGCGTACGGGCTGGTGGACCGGGTGGTGCCCACCCGCCGGTCCCTGCCCGGCCTGCCGGACGCGGGGTGAGCGGCCGATGCTGCCACCGGAGCTTCCGCCGCTGCCGGCGCTGACCCGCGCCGAGGGCGAGCTGATCGACCGTTATCTGGACGTGGTGGATCTGCTGGGCCGGATCAATCCGGCGCGGAACGAGGACACCTACCGCGGGCTGCGCGCCGCGCAGGCGCTGGTGCGCGCGGCGTCCGAGCTGCGTGACGCGCTCGCCCTGATGCATCTGCGGGGCGAGACGGAGCTTCACGGGGACACGCTGGCACGTGCGTTGCGGGTGCTCGACGGCGAGCGCCGGACCGCTCGCGTCGCGCTCCCGCCCGACTGCGTAGGTTGACACCCGCCGGACTCCGGTCCGGCCCGTCGACGGCGCGGGCGGGCCGGAGCCGAAACGACCCAAAGGGGTTACCGCCGTTCGGCGGAGCGTGGCGTGGTTTTACCCGACCGCGGAAGCCGCTCAGGTTGCCTGCGCGGGGGTGCCCGCGGGCGGCTTCCGCGCAGGTCCGGGGCTACGCAGGGCAGTTGACGGAGAATCGAACAGAAGGCTGTCCACCCGAACGGGTGGGTGGTGAGTAACCCCACAAATCCCCGATTCCGTTGGGATTTTCGGACACGCGTGAGTGAAGATCCCTGTCTGACGACAAGCCCCCGCCACAGCGGCGGGGCGGTCCGGGCGGACGCCGAGTCCTGCCGCCGCCCGGATTGACCCGTCGACAGAAGTGCATCGGCAGGAGTGGAGGACCCAAGCACGACGGGTCGCCGGCACGGTCACGCCATGACCGGGCCGAGCAGCCCTTGGGGTGAAGCCGTGGTGACACGGCCGGGCAACTTCGCCAGCCCGAATCCGACAGGTCATCCTTCACAGGCGGCTGACGAAGGGTTGCGCATGACTGCGCTCAATCGTGTTCCGTCGCTGATGGCCCGGGCCGGTACGGCCTCGGCGCTGACCATCGCCGCCGTGGGCGGCTCGATCGTGATACCGGGTGTCGCCTCCGACGCCTCGGCCGCCACGATGGCGACGAAGGCACTTCAGGTCGCCGCCTCGAAGAAGGGCTCGCCCTACAGGTGGGGCGCCACCGGACCGAACAGGTTCGACTGCTCCGGGCTGACGCTGTACTCGTTCAAGAAGGCGGGCAAGAAGCTGCCTCGTACGGCTGCCCAGCAGTACAACAAGACCCGTCACATCTCGGCCGGCAACCGCAAGGCCGGGGACCTGGTCTTCTTCCACTCGGGGTCCAGCGTGTACCACGTCGGCATCTATGCCGGGAAGGGAAAGATCTGGCACGCCCCGAAGACCGGGGACGTGGTCAGGCTCCAGAAGATCTGGACGCGCAGCGTCTGGTACGGCCGGGTCAGCTGACCCGTTCCCACGACGGCCGGCCGGCAGGGGCTCGGGGCTACGGCTCCTGCTGGCCGGCCGCCGTGACGGTGCCCGCCGGGACCGTCCAGGGCAGTTCGATGGAGACGGTCTTGCCGCCCTCCCGGGTGGGGCGCACCCGGAGCTTGCCGCCGCACTCGGCGGTCAGCCAGCGGATGATGACCATGCCGCGTCCGTTGTCCTGCTGGACCGCGGCGGGGAGTCTCTTCGGGAAGCGCGGATGACTGTCCGTGACGCCGATGCACAGCTGCTCGTCCCGGTCGAGCACGAGGTCCACCGTGAAGGTGGGTGACTGCCCGAAGGTGTGCTGCACGGCGTTGGTGGCGAGTTCGGAGACGATGAGGCGGACGGTGTCCGCGGTCTCCGTCTCCCGTGGCAGCCCCCACTCCGCGAGGGTGTCCAGCACGTAGGAGCGGGCGGCGGAGACCGAGGCGGGATCGCTCGGCAGAGTGACGGATGCTTCCAGGTGGTCTGCCATGGCGACGTCGTCCCTTTCCTCGGGACCGGAGTCCGACACGGAGCGGATGGTTCGAGTACGGTCCCGGACTGGTGCTTCTTCGCCAGACTGCCATTACCGGGCCGGTCACGGGGAGCGATCCACCAAGATATGCATATATCTGTCGCTCGAAGCGGTGAACTCTGCGACCTCAGACCGTATTTGGGCGGCTCGGAAGGAGTAAGGAGTAGCCCATGCAGAACGGTCCCGCGGTACGCCGCCGGAAACTGGGCGCCGAACTGCGCACACTGCGCACCGGCGCCGGCCTCACGAGCGGTGAGGCCGCCCGTCTGGTGGGCTGGCATCAGTCGAAAGTGAGCCGGATCGAGACCGGCGCCAGCGGTGTGAAACCGGCCGATGTGCGGTTACTTCTGGACGCCTACGGCGTGGTCGAGGGGCAACTGCGCGAGTTGCTGCTGGTGTTGGCGGGGTCGGAGGACACGGCGGGCCGGCATCACTGGTGGCACGCCTATCGTGGGGTCCTGCCGCCCGCCTACCGGGACTTCATCAGCCTGGAGTCACAGGCCCGCGCGATGCGCACGCTGGAGACCCTGGTCGTACCGGGGCTGCTGCAGACCCCCGAGTACGCACGCGCGGTGACCCGGGCGGCCATGGACGGGCACGCCGACGACTCCCTGGACACCCTGGTGGAGGTACGCCTGGCCAGGCAGGACGTGCTGCGCAACGATCCGCCGCTGGAGCTGAGCGCGGTCCTGGACGAGGCGGTGCTGCGCCGGGAGGTGGGCGGTCCCGGTGTGATGGCACGGCAGCTGGAGCGGCTGATGGAGGCGGCCCGGCTGCCGCAGGTACGGCTCCAGGTGCTGCCGTTCGCGGCCGGAGCGCATATCGGCATCACCGGACCTTTCGTAATCTTCTCATTTCCGAGCACTTCTGATCTGGACGTGGTTGTTATCGACCAGTTGACGAGTAGCCTCTACCTGGAGCGGAAAGAAGACCTGCAGGCCTACACGGAGGCCTTCGACACGCTCCGGATCCACGCCCTTTCGCCCGAGGACTCGTTGGATTACATCGCCGCAATAGCTGACGGCGCGTAAGGAGGCACCATGACTGCACTGCCTCGGAACGTACCTTCAAGTGCTGATCTGCACGGACTGCGGTGGCTGCGCAGCAGCTACAGCACCGGAGCGAACAACTGCGTGGAGACGGCACGGCCGCGCTCCGGCCCGTCGGCCGGACTGCTCGCCGTGCGCGACTCCAAGGCTCCGGCCGGACCCGCACTGCTCTTCTCCCCCGAGAGCTGGGCGGGTTTCACGGCGGCACTCGCCGGCTGATCAGCCCCCGAAGAGTCTGATCAGACACGAACGAAATCGATCAGACTCGCACCCATCCGTTCCCGACTCCGTATCCGCTCGCGAGCCAGGCCCGGCCGTGTCACGCCGACTCATGGTCGTGTCTTGCCGATCACACGTACAGCGCGTTCGATCTCGGCCCCGGAGAGGTCCGCACGGGCGGTCAGCCTGAGCCGCGAGATGCCGTCCGGCACCGACGGCGGACGGAAACAGCCCACGGCCAGGCCTGCCGTACGGCAGTCGGCCGCCCACCGCACGGCCTGCTCCGGGGACGGGGCTCGCACGGAGACCACCGCGGCGTCCGGACGTACCGCTTCCAGACCCGCGGCGGTCAGCCGTGCGTGCAGTTCCGCGGCCACCTCGCGGGCCCGCTCCGCACGCGCGGGCTCGCGGCGCAGCAGCCGCAGCGCCGCCAGCGCCGCGCCCGCCGCGGCGGGGGCCAGGCCGGTGTCGAAGATGAAGGTCCGGGCCGCGTTCACCAGGTGGTCGATCACCCGGGCCGGGCCCAGCACCACCCCGCCCTGGCTGCCCAGCGATTTCGACAGGGTCGCCGTGACCACGACGTCGTCGGCCCCGGAGAGCCCGGCCGCGTACGGCGCGCCCCGCCCGCCGTCCCCGAGCACCCCGAGCCCGTGGGCGTCGTCGACGAGCAGCCCGGCGCCGTGCTCCCGGCACGCCTCGGCCAGCGCGGCCAGCGGTGCCGCGTCCCCGTCGACCGAGAACACCGTGTCGGAGACGGCCACGGCGGGCCCCTCGTGCGTCCCGAGGGCCTTGCGCACGGCGTCCGGGTCGGCGTGTCCGACGACCTGGGTGGCGCCCCGGGCCAGCCGGCAACCGTCGATCAGGGAGGCGTGGTTGAGGGCGTCGGAGACGATCAGGGAACCGTGCGGGCCGAGCGTGGTGACGGCGGCGAGGTTGGCCGCGTAACCGGAGGAGAAGACCAGGGCGGCCTCGAACCCGCAGAAATCGGCCAGCTCCCGCTCCAGCTCGGTGTGGAGTTCCGTCGTGCCGGTCACCAGCCGGGAGCCGGTGGAGCCGCCGCCCCAGGTCCGGGCCGCCCCGGCCGCGCCCTCGGCGACCTCCGGGTGGTGGGCGAGGCCCAGGTAGTCGTTGCTCGCCAGGTCCAGCAGGGGCGAGTCGGCGGGGCGGGGGCGCAGGGTCCGTACGAGTCCGGCGCGGCGGCGCTGCTCCGCCTGCTCGTCGATCCAGCCGAACGCCATGGCCCCTCCGGTGAATTTGTAGGCAGTGGACAGACCCTAGCGGGATCACCAGCCACCCACTGTGTGGCAATACCCACACCCGGTATTGTCAAGCAGGGAAAACGCCCAGGTCAGATGCTGTATCACGCCCTCTCGGGGTGATCGTTTCTCACGGTCTGTTGAGCTGCCCCGAGTTTCGTAGCGGCCGATCTTGTGTGTCTCGGGCGGCGTTCGGAGTGGTCAAAGAGCGGTAGTAAGCCGTCTCGAACTCCTCGGGTGGGAGATAGTCGAGTGCGGAGTACAGGCGCTCGGTGTTGCCGCATCCGGGCCGCGTCCGCCGTGCCATTCGCCCGGCGCACACGGTAATACTGGGGGCCATGGTCCAGCAGTCATCTTCTGATGCCACTCCCTCTGCCGCCGAGGTGCTGCACGAGCGGTACGCGAGGCGGCTTCCCGCCTCCCTGGAAGACCTCACAGGGCCGGAGCACGGTCAGGTCGAGCTGCCGCTTCACATCGTCTGGTCGGGACTGCGCACCTACGATCTCGACCGGCCCCGTCAGTGCATGGGCCTCTATCGGACGGTACTCGCCGGGGGGGGCAGCGCGATGACATCACCGGCTTCCTGAACCGCGATCTCCTCCTCGCGCAGTGGCCCCTGATGAGAACCATGATCAGCAGGCATGTCCGCGAGGTGTGGGAGGCCGCGTTCCCCGAGCTTGCGCACCAGGCGTCCGCCGCCGCGTGAACATCAGCGCTCTGCACCGCCGGCTCCTTGCCGACGTCCTCGCGATCGGCACCCCGTACCCGCTGGTGATCACCGGCGGCTACGCCGCCCAGGCACACGGCCTGGTCGACCGCCTCAGCCAGGACATCGACGTCGCCACCGAAAACCCGGCCCGTCAGGTCCGCCATCGCCGACGACCTGGAACGCGGTCTCACCGAGGCGGCTGGCACATCGGCATCATCAGTGTGGACCCCCTGGCCGCCCGCCTGATGGCGACCAGCGCCGACGGGGAGCAGGGGGAGGTCGACGTCCTCAAGGAGAACCTGTGGGTACGGCCGGTCCTCACAGGTACGGCACCGTCCTGGGCCTCGACGACGTGATCGGCACCAAAGTCCGGGCGCTGGCCGACCGCGCGGCGCCCCGCGACTTCGTCGACGTCCGGGCGGCAGCCCGCGAGCACACGATCGCGGATCTGGAGATGCTGGGGAGCCGGCACGGCCGCGGGGACTTCCGCCTCGACGACCTCCGCGACCGTCTCGGAACCGCGCAGTGGATCGACGACGCCGAGTTCGAGGCCTACGGCCTGTCCCAAGAGGAGATCTCGGAACTGCGGCAGTGGGCCCAGGAATGGGTCAGCGACCTCGAGCAGCGGCTGAGCACGGGCATGGACGACGACCTCGACGGCTGACCGGGACCGGGGGCGCCTCAGGCGGGCATCAGCCGAAGACGCTTCACCGACTCCAAGCCCCGAGGACCTCAACGAGGTCCACCACCGCCACGACTGCCAGACCGACGACTGCGAGTACCGCGACCAGCGGAACTGGACGCAGACCCCACCAGGCGAACCCTGGCCCACGTATCCGGCCGCAAGTTGGCGGCTCTTGGTGTGCTCCCTTCGGGCACCGAACGTGCAGAACGAACGCCGACGCTGACCTGGGCCGCGAAAGGATGGGGAGGGCGAACGGCAGCGCCGCACGACCAGGCCCAGCAAGGCGGGGCCGGTGGCGACCTCCCCCGAACCGGCGTGGTATGGATGGCCAGGCCCAGGCCGAGCTCGGCGTGCACTCGGCGCGAGCCGTAGGTGCCGCGGGAGCCGGTGTGGATGCCGACGATGGCCTCGGTCAGCCAGGCGTACTTGACCCAGGCGGTTCGACGGTGGACGGTCCGGCCAGGCGTAGTATCCGGACTCGGCGACATGCAGCACCCGGCAGGCCGGCTGCACCGGCAGGTGCTCGCGGGCCATGACGCGGATGGCTTCGAAGCACCTCTGGGGACGTTACCTCACCCAGAGGTGAGGCTGCCCACCGGTGGACGGCCAACTCGGCCTCCAGCTCGGCGATGCGCTTGCGTGCCGCAGCCAGCTCGGACAGGTCGCTGCTGTTCGTGCCGGGCAACTGCCCCGTATCGATGAGGTGTTGCCAACGCCAGACATAGATCGTCTGGTCGCTGATGCCGAGGAGTAGGGCGGCCTCGGCGGCCGGCTGGACCTTCCTCCCCCGGGAGTCGGCCCACATGAAACCGATCAGCGTGGCGGTGGGCGGCACGCGACGCTTCGGCTTACGCGACTTCCGTGGCAACGACAACGCCCCCTCGGCCACACTCGCTGCGCTTGGAGCTCCCGGCCGCGATGCGGCATTGATCTCGGGCCAGCCCTTATCCACCCGTTGATCGTCCCGGTCAACATGCCCGTGCGGGTGACCGCGGTGCCATCGGCGATACCGAAGTCCAGCACCCGCGCCCCGTCCGAGGCCAAGTTGAGGTGTGAGGGCTCAGGACATCATTGCCCCGGATACCGCTGGTGGACGCGGGCCACGAGCAGGTTGGGGCCGCCCTCACCGCCCGGCTGACTGAAGTATCCCGAGTTGGTCACGTAGGCGGTGTGGCCGCGTACGGCCACCGAGCTGGGGTTGGACAGGCCACTCTGCTGGGTGAGGACGATGGTGTGGCTGCCGTCGGCCTGGATGAGGGCGACCTGGTTCGCGATCATGAGCGCGGCGAGGGCGGTGTCACTGTGGCGGGACACGAAGTTGAAGTCGTCGATGCCGGCGAGTCCGGTCGCCCGGGTTTCGATCGCCCCCGCGGACCCGTCCTGTTCCACCGGGATTCGCAGGACAGTACCGGCGTCGGTGTTGCTGACCCACACCGCACCATTGTGGAAGCGCAGTCCGTTGACGCCGATGCCGTAAGCGGGCGGCACGGGACTGCCCGGCTCCAGGGCGGCTCCGCCGGCCCACGCCGCGGGGGTGCCGCCGGTGCACGGGACGCGCCAGACGGTGCCCAGCACGGAGTCGGCGACGTAGAGCGCTCCCCGGCGCTCGTCGAGGGCAAGGCCGTTGGGCAGGCCGCCCGGCGGCAGTTGCGCGATCTGGCGCGGAGCACCGCCCCCGGGGTCGATCCGCCAGATGCCGGTCTCACTGGTACCGGTGGCATAGTCGACGAAGAGCGTGCCGTCGTCGGCGCGCGCGATGCCGGTGACGAGGGCTCTGCCCAGCAGGGGGGTCTTGGGGTTGGCGACGTCCGGCAGGGTCGCGAGGATGCGCGTCGCGCCGTTGCGGCTGACGTTGGCGACCTGGCGGGCGTACGCGAGGGTCACGTCGACCGAGCCGTCGGGGACGAGGGCGATGTTCTCGGGCGTCTGGCCCGCTGCGAGATCGAAGTGGGCGAGGACTCGCGGATCGGACACCGTCGGCCCGCCGGCCACCGCAGGCGTGGTCGCGAGGAGGCCGAGGGCAAGAGCAAGGGCGGTGACGGCTGCCAGGCGTGGCAATCGAAACATGAGCCTCTCCTGAGGGGGAGCACGAGGATGCGGAAGGGATCCGTACACGTCGTCAAGACGTCGGGGCGGCCCCTCCCGGGGGTTGAGCGCGATGTACAGGTCGATCTGTGTCAGCTGCTGCGGTTGCGACTCGGCCGACACACGAGCGGCGAGGTGGGCTGCTGGCCGACCGCTGAGCCGACGCCTGCGTCGGCCGGGGTCTGAAGTGCTCTGCCACCGTGATCGTGTTGGGATCGGCGCCCTGCACCTGTTCGGTCGCTTGAGCGAACCGACGCCGGAGTTGCCCACCACCACGACCGTCTTGGCGCCCGCACCAACGGATCCCGGCACGGATGTCGATCAGCGGGTACTCCCGAAGGAAGGAGTCGGGATCGCTCTTGCGGCGGGTTGCCCGGCCCAGAATGCCAAAGCCTGCGCTGCTTCAGCATGTGGTGGACGTCCTCGTGCGGGAGTGCCCCGAACGCTGTCGGTTGTGTGATGGGCGAGTCCATCGCCGCTGGTCTCATTCTGGCTAACCCTCCGAGGCCGACGGTTGGGCGTCAGTGGCTCAGAGAGGCGAGTGCCTGCCGTACCTTGCCGGCCCAGTCGTCGCCGCGCAGGTCGTGCGTTCCGGCACCGCCCGGAGCGGCGCTGGAGGCCACCAGGTCGGGGCGCAGCGCGGCGATCAGCCTCAGGCTGGTCGCCAGGGCGACCGGGTCGCTGAACGAGAGATTTCCGGCTGCCCATGAGCCGTCACGCTCGGTATAGATGGTGTCGCCCGTGAACAGATAGCTTTCGCCGCCCGCACCGTTCACGAGATAGCAGGTGCTGCCCGGTGTGTGTCCCGGGGTGGGGATGACCTCGACCCCGTTCTCGTCCACCTGCCGGTGGTCCAGCCGCATTCCGCCCCCGCCGGCGACCTTCTCGATCTGCCGGGCATCGCCGAGCCCGCCGTGCAGACGGGCGCCGAACCACCTGGCGATCTCCCGCACCATCGGCCCGGCCTCGTCATGATGGCTCAGGTACTGGTGCGCCACGCCGCCCCGCCGCTCGATTTCGTCGAAGTCGGCGTCGGTCACGGTCGAGTAGAACAGCACGTTGCCTCCGGACGGCGGCGTCCACAGGTACGCATGCGTGGTCAGCCCCGGAAACGGCGACTCACCCCGGGTCTCCCACAGGTCGTCACGGATCTTCTTGAGCATGTCGGTACCTCCGTTGAGCACGGTCGTTCCTTTCAACCCGATGCGTGAGGCGCAGCCCGGGGGCGAAGCGATCCGGACCGACGCTGCCCCGGCCTCCTGTGCCGGTGGCGGTTGGGCCGCCGCCCCGGCGCACGAGGGGTTCCCAAAACGGGCTGCGTCTACGGGTCCTCGATGCGTTCCTGCGCGTCGTCCCGCCGGGCCTCCCCGCTCGGACACGCGGCGAGACTGCCGAGGATGCCCAGCAGTTCGGCGCTGCGGCTGCCGGGCTCGGCATGGAAGACGACCATGTTGAGCCCGTCCGTGCCGTCCACGGACAACTTGTGCGAGCGGAGGTCGAGGTCGCCGACCTCTGGGTGGGTCAGATGGCTCAACCTGCCGCGGCGGGGCCTCACCTCGTGCCGGGCCCACAGAGTACGGAAGCGTTCGCTGCCCAGGGACAGCTCGCCTACCAGGTCGCGCAGCCGCGGACCGTCCACATCCGCCCCGGCCGTGGACCGCAAAGCGGCCACAGCCTCCGAAGTCAGCTCTTCCCAGTCGCGGTGCAGCTCGCGCTCTGCCGGGTCAAGGAAGATGGCCCGCAGCAGGTTGACTCCGGGTCGGAAGCTCGGAGTGAGTGCGGTAGCGAGCGCGTTGGCTGCCAAGCAGTCGTAGTAGCGGTTCTGCACGTATGCAGGGTTGCGCGGCCAGCCGTCGATGAGCTGCAACAGGCTCGTCGGCACCTGCCGTGAGCGCCCGGAGCCCGCCCCCGGACTGGGTCGCTCCTGGGCGAGGCCGACGAGATGGGTGGTGGCGTCGGCGTCGAGCTGCAGTACCCGGGCGACAGCCTCCAGAACCTGCACGGACGGGTTGCGGTCACGGCCCTGCTCCAGCCGCAGGTAGTAGTCGGAGCTGATACCGGCCAGCGTCGCGACCTCCTCGCGGCGCAACCCCGGCACCCGACGCAGGCCACCGCCGGGCAGCCCCACGTCCTCTGGCCGTATCAGCGCACGGCGGGCACGCAGGAACTCCCCGAGCGGATTCAATCCGTCCATGACCACACCGTACGGCCGACCGGTAGGCGGTGCCTGTCCCTGTCACTCCCAGGAACACCGGGGCCTAGCCACGGCAGCGGAGACTGCCGCAGGTTAGAGAGCAAGGTCATCACTGGAGGCACGACATGACAGCACAGCTCGGCGGCACCCTCACCCCGGCCGAGGGCCTGACCCTCACCCGCGTCGGTTACGGAGCCATGCAGCTGGCCGGACCCCACGTCTTCGGCCCGCCGAAGGACCGAGGCCGAGCCCTCGGGGTGCTGCGCGCGGTGGTGGAAGCGGGCATCACGCACATCGACACTTCCGACTTCTACGGGCCAGTGGTCGTCAACGAGCTCATCAAGGAAGCACTGCACCCCTATCCCGCGCAGCTCCGCATCGTCACCAAGGTCGGCGCTCGCCGGGGAGCCGACGGCAGTTGGCTGCTGTCCCGGCATTCCCAGGACCTGAAGGCACAGGTGTACGACAACCTGCGCAACCTCGGCCTGGAGGCCCTGGACGTCGTCAATCTGCGATGGGGAAACGCGGACTCCCCGAACGACGACTCTCTGGCCGAGCAGTTCGGGGCGTTGGCAGAGCTGCGGAAGCAGGGACTGATCCGCCACCTCGGGCTGAGCACAGTGACCGCGGCGCAGCTGGACGAGGCCCTTTCGATCGCGCCCGTCGTGACCGTGCAGAACCTGTACAACCTGGCCAACCGGCAGGACGACGCGCTGGTGGAGCGCACGGCGGCCGAGAACATCGCGTTCGTGCCGTACTTCCCGCTCGGCGGCTTCACCCCGTTGCAGTCCGAGACACTGGCGAAGGTCGCCGGCCGGCTCGGAACCTCACCCCAGCAGGTTGCGCTGGCCTGGCTGCTGCGCCGATCGCCGAACATCGCGCTGATCCCCGGCACCTCCTCGCCGGAGCACCTGCGGGAGAACATCGCCGCCGCGAGCCTGGAGCTCCCGGACGACGCGGTTGCCGACCTGGACACCATCGCCGGCTGACCAGTGCTGTCAGGTGGTCCCACGCGGAGGCTCCCTTGACCTTCTCGACACGATGCCCGGTGTGAACCGCGCGGTCGCCGAAGTGATCATCGCCCGCGGGTTTCCGACACAGTGACGGCGCCTACTTCGCCCAGCGCGCCCCCGATCGCACCACCCGCCGTGCGATCACGGCGCTCAACCGGTGCGGCCGGACCGTGACTGCTCAACCCGCGGGAAGCCGTGGTCTGCCCCTTGAACGTCAACACCCGCAGCCTCTCCAGCCACCGGGAGCTCTCCCTGCCCAAACGATCTATGGCCTGGACCTATTGCGCGTCAGAGCAACGTTGAATGGTCCGTCGCCGCGTCGCGACATCTGCCTGCATGCCCCGCTCTCGGCTTCGTCAACGTTGCCGAGTACTGCTGGACGGCCGTGCACGCCTTCCGCCGCCCCGCCCGGCGGCCGCGACGCCGAGACCACGGAAGCCGTCCTCCGACTCCGCACGCTGATCGCCAACGGCGACTTCGAGGACTACTGGATCTTCCACACAGCTCGTGAACATCCCTACCTGTACTCCCCCCCCAGAGCAGCAGCACCACCGCCTCACCACTTGATCCCGCCCGTCGCTCCGAAGGATCCGCACACAATTTCGCTTCGAGGGTCGGGCAGCCGACATGCAGGGGTGGTCTGTTAGGAGCACCCCTGCACACGACGTCGGAGGTCAGGTTGCAAGACGCTGCTGCAGTGCGAGAGAGGGGACTCTGCGTGAGACGTTCTGATCGCGTGGTGTCGTCGACACGGGTTGCGGATCAAACGAACGCAGATGCCACCGTGACGCTTACGAACCCGAGCACGGAGACGGTGGTCTCGATGACGGTGAAGCTTTTGAACATCTCCCCGAGGGACATGCCGAAGCTCTCCTTGACGTACCAGGAGCCGGCGTTGTTCACGTGCGGCAAGAAGATCGAACCGGTGCCCAGCGCGAGGACGACCAGCGCACCCTGCGCCGGGGACACGTCCGAGACCACGGGGGCCACGATGCCGGCCGCGGTGATGATCGCGACCGTGGCGGAGCCGACCGCAAGCCGGATGAGCGCCGCCAGGACCCAGGCGAGGACCACAGCAGCAAGACCGATGGAATGGGCTGCCGTGGCGATGACGTCGCTGATACCGGCGCTGACCATGACCTGACCCAGTGCGCCGCCGGCAGCGATGATCAGCAGGATCGGGGCGACAGCCACGATGCTGCTCTCCACATGGCCCTTCAGTTCGCTGCCCTTGGCGCCGCGGGCCCAGCCGAGAGTGATGAGCGCGACGATCACAGCGATCAGGAGCGCCACGACCGGCTCGCCCACGACATCGACGACGGCGCCGAAGCCGGCTGCGAGAGGGAGCGAGGGGGCGAGGATGAGCACGAGAGGGAGCACGACCGGCACGACGGCTGCGGGGACCGAAGGGACCCTGCCCTCGCCCTTCTCGCGCTTACCGGTGAACTGGTCAACGAGCCGCTGCGGCGGCACCGGAAAAATGCGGTGCGCCATCGGCCAGACGAAGAGCTGGCCGACCACCACCGAGGTAAGGAGGGCGATGGGTAGTCCGAACGCTACGGTCGTACCGATGCTTGCGTGAACCGCGCCGGCCGCTGCCACGGGCCCAGGGTGCGGTGGGACGAGGGCATGCAGCGACGCGATCGATGCCAGAGCGGGCACAGCCACGAGCATGTACGGGGAGACCCTGCGTCCTCGGGAGTCGCGGCCTTCTACGTCAAGGAACTGATTCTCGATCTCCTTGGCGAGGCTGATCAGCAGCGGGAGGAGCACTGCCAGGGCGACTTCGAAGAACAGGGGGAGCGAGACGAGCACCGACAGCAGGCTCACCATCCATGGGATGCTCCGCAGAGACCGCCCGCGGGTGAGCGCCTCGGCGAGCTTCTGCGTTCCACCGGATTCTGCGAGCATCGTCCCGAGGATCGTGCCGAGCACCACGATGATGCCGGTACCACCGAACGTTTTGCCTGCCCCGCTCGTCATGGCGCTCACCACGTCGTCGGGCTCCTGTCCGGCGACGAGACCGATGCCCAGCGCGCTGACGAGGAGGGCGAGGACCGGATGAACTTTCAGGGGGCTCGTGATCAGCAGGATCACGAGCACGATCCCAGCCAGCCCAATGGCCAGAAGGCCGAATTCAGCTCCAGTGAGCACAGCTAAACCTCTCTGTTTAGTGGCCGTGCATGAATCGTCGTGCCTTGATCGACACCTGGGAGGCCGTCAGTGCTCCGCGCCGAAAGGCGCAGGCACATCGGCGCCTTCCAGCGGTTGGGACGTGCGGTTGCCGGATTCGGTGGGCTGCGGCACGGTTCCCCGCTTGGTGGTGGCCTGCAGGAAGCGGAAGTCACAGCCTTCGTCCGCCTGCGTCACCTCGTCGACGTAGAGCCGGCGGTAGCCGCGTGCGCTCCGGTCCTCTCGCCGCGCCGGTGCGCTCTTGGCACGCTCGGCCAGCACGTCCTCGGCGACCTCGAGTTCGAGGGAGCGTTCGCTCAGGCTCAGCCGGATCGTGTCTCCCGTCCGGACCAGCTGCAAGGGACCGCCGACAGCTGCCTCGGGGGTCACATGGAGGACGATCGTGCCTGCGGCGGTACCCGACATCCGGCCGTCGGAGATGCGGACCATGTCCTTCACGCCGGTCCGGGCGATCTTCTTCGGGATGGGGATGTAGCCCGCCTCGGGCATGCCGGGCCCCCCTACCGGCCCGATGTTCTTCAGAACGAGGACATCGTCGGGCCGCACGTCGAGGTTCTCGTCGTCGATGCGCCTGCCGAGATCCTCCGCGTCCTCGAAGACCACGGCCCTCCCGCGGTGTTCGAGCAGATCCTGGGTGGCAGCCGATCGCTTGATGATCGCCCCGCCGGGTGCGAGGTTTCCCCTGACGACCGCGATGCCCCCAGCCGGATATACGGGCTTGCTGCGGGACCGGATGACGTTCTGCGGGAACGGGGCCGGCATGTCCGCCAGTTCCTCGCCCAACGTACGGCCCGTGACGGTGAGTGCACCGAGATGGAGCAGATCCTGCAACTCCCAGAGAAGCCGGGGAACGCCGCCGGCGCGGTGGAGGTCCTCCATGTAGTGGCTGCCCGAGGGCTTCAGATCGACCAGGACCGGTGTCTCGGTGCTCATCCGGTCGAAGAGCTCCAGGTCGAGCGAGTAGCCCAGCCGTCCGGCCACGGCTGTCAGATGGATCAGGCCGTTGGTGGACCCGCCGACGGCCAGCAACACCCGCAGCGCGTTCTCGAACGCCTGAGGAGTGAGGATCTTCCCTGCGGTCAGTCCCTCATCGGCCAGCCCCACTGCCCGGCTCCCGGTGGCTTCGGCAGCACGCATGCGGTCCGCGGTGACGGCCGGCGGCGTGGCACTTCCCGGCAGCGCGATGCCGGCCGCTTCGGCGATGCACGCCATCGTGCTCGCCGTACCGGCCACCGAGCAGGTGCCGACGCTGCCGACCAACCGGCCGTTGACCTCGGTGATCTCGGCGTCGTCGATCTCCTGGGCCCGGTAGCGGCCCCAGAAGGCCCGGCAGTCCGTGCAGGCTCCCACGCGCTGCCCCCGGTGGGAGCCGGTGAGCATCGACCCGGTTACCAGCTGGATCACCGGCTTGCCGGCTGACGCGGCCCCCATGAGCTGAGCTGGAACCGTCTTGTCGCACCCGCCGATGAGCACCACCGCATCGACGGGCAGCGCACGGATCATCTCCTCGGTATCCATCGACATCAAGTTCCGCAGCAGCATGCTCGTGGGGTTGGCGAAGCTCTCGTGGACCGAGATCGTCGGGAAGGCGACCGGCAGCCCCCCGCTGAGCATGACGCCGCGCTTAACGGCCTCCACCAGCTGGGGCATGTTCCCGTGGCACGGGTTGAACCCGCTGCCGGTGTCGACGATGCCGATCACCGTGCGGTCGAGTACCTCATCGGTGTAGCCGGCCCCCTTGATGAAGGCCTTGCGCAGGAACAGCGCGAACTCCGGGTCGCCGTAGTTCACCAGCTCACTGCGCATCCCCCTGGGCATGGCACCCGTGTCCAGAGCCTCCATGACAGACCACCTTCATTATCAATATGATTATTGATAATCGATGCAAGCATGGTTTCGGCCACGTGACAAGGGGGTCCGTTGTGCGAGAATCGGTGCTGGCAACGGGATGTTGAGGGGTGCGAAGTGCAGCGGGACGGAGTCGCCCAGCAGGCAGGGACAGCGGAAGTGATCGTCCACGCCCTGGAGGAAGCGGTAGCGCTCGGATCGCTGTATCCCCGCGAGCGCCTCGTCGAGGACGAGCTCATGGAGCGGTTCGAAGCAAAACGCCACGTGGTCCGCCGCGCCCTCCAGGAGCTCGAGGTCCGCGGTGTGGTGGAGCGCAGGAAGAACGCCGGCGCCCTGATCCGCGCTTATACCGCCCGCGAGGTCTGCGACGTGTACGTCGTACGGGAGATCCTAGAAACGCAGGCTGCCCGCCTGATACAGGTACCGGTGGGCCCACAGCGGCTTGAGGAGCTCAGAGACCTGCAGCGACGCCATGACGCCGCAGCCGAAGCGGGGGATCCCCGAGGCACCATGTACGCGAACATCGCCTTTCATGAGGCGGTCTTCGCCCTGTCCGACAACGACGCGCTGGTGGAGGCCATCCGCCTTCACGCCCGCAAGACGTACGCCATGCGATCCATCACCGTGAACTCGTCAGACATCCTGGCCAACGCGCGGCGTGAGCACTGGCACATGATCACCGCCCTCGAAGAGGGCAACACCGACAGACTCGCCGAGCTCGCCCGTGCTCATCTGCTGCCCTCACGGGATGCCTATCTGGCGCGAATCGTCGCCTCTCAGGAGCCCCTCGCGACCCGATGAGGAGGCCCATACTCGGCAAACGCAGAGGCACGCAGCATGCCGGCCCGGGGCCGACGTCGAGTCCACGCCGACACTCCTGCTTGTCCACTGTCGCAGCCGGAGTGTCCCGCACGCCGGAGGTCTGAACCGGTTCCGGGGCCGACTGCACGACGCCGCGGTGCACCGGCCCGAAGAAACCGGCCTCATCGACGTCACCCGCATCGTGCTGCTTTGGATGCGACGCTTGACTCAGAGGCGGCATCCCAATGGTGCAGCTCGGGTTGAGGAAGACATGCGGGCGTCTTGTGTCCGCTTCGTGCTCAAGGGGTGCGCGGTGGCGTCGGTGCTGGGATTACCGGCGGAGCGGGAGGTCGCAGCCCGTGTGCGGGTGGTGGAGGGTCTGCAAGAGGAAGCCCCGCGACGCGCTGAGGGGGCGAGACTGAGCTTGCCCCGCGGCTGACCACGCGGGAGGAACCCGTCGAGGCCCGGCAGTCTCTGCAGCCGAGTCAACTGTCATGGCCACGGCCGAGGTGGTGGAGGAAGCGGCGCCGGACCATCAGCGGTGTCTGGGCGTGCTGGAACAGCAGCGGTCCACGGGCACAGCGCGTCGCGACGGGCCTCCACACCCTCGACCGACACTGCGGCCAGCTGCGTCAACAGTTCGGTCAGCCCGGCAGCACACACCACCAGCAGCCACGGAATTCGTGTATGTGCCGAGAACAGCACTCAGATCCTCGTCGCACCACAGCACGTTGAGGGGGTCTCTCACCCACATCGCTTTCGTCCCTACCAGGTCGCTCGCCGGCACAAGAATGCGCTCGCCGGAACGGGACTTCGAACACCTCGACAACAGCGGGGCTTCGGAACACCCTGAGCGTTCCGTTTGATCACGCTGCCGCATGAGCAAACAGCAAGTTTCCCGGCAGTGCCAAGTTGAGTGGTCATCCTGGGAACGGCCTGCCTCTGGACCGTGACGAGGTGATCCCGTGCCGCCGAGTGCGGTGACCCGGACCAAAGAATCGCGCACAGAACACCCACAGTCTTGTTCGCCAGCATGAGGCCATGTCTCGCAATGTGATCGACTCCCCGAACGGTGTCCGTGTGCTGGTGGTGGACGATGAGCCGGAGCTTGCCGAGGTACTGTCGGCCGCTGTCACCGGGGCCGGCTGGCAGCCCTTGCTCGCGGCGGACGGGCGCGATGCAGTCGAACTGGCCCGGGTGTTCGATCCTCAAGTAGTAGTGCTCGACTGGATGCTGCCGGATCTCGACGGACCGCAGGTGTTGCGCCGGCTGCGCTACGAGAACGCCGACCTGCCGGTACTCATGCTCACCGCCCGGGACGCCCTGGAGCATCGGTTGGAGGGTCTGTCGGCGGGCGCGGACGACTACGTGACCAAGCCGTTCTCGGTCGACGAGGTGGTCCTACGGCTGCGCGGACTGCTCCGCCGTAGTGGTGCGGGCACAGCGGGTGTCCATGAGACCGTGCGGCGGTTGGGCGATCTGGTCATGTCGGAGACGACCCGCGAGGTGTGGCGCGGTGCGGCAGAGATCACTCTCACGGCCAAGGAGTTCGATCTTCTCTGGTACCTGATCGGCTGCCCCCGTCAGGTCCTGAGCAAGACACAGCTTCTCGATCACGTCTGGAACCACTCGTTCGACGGCGAGGGGAACCTCGTGGAGGTGTACGTCTACAGCCTCAGATCGAAGATCGACAAGGGACGCAGTCCTATGATTCACACCGTGCGTGGCGTCGGCTACGTGCTGAGGCCCGCTGGTGGCCGTCCATGCTGAGACGCGCTGGCCGAGCGCCAGGTGTGCCGGGTTGGTCTCTGCGGACGCGCCTGGTCGTCTTCGTGTCCGTGATCCTCACGATCGTGTGCGCCACCATGGCCGTCGTCACCGCCTGGGCACAACACGACTACCTGATGAGCTCCCTGGACGAGCGGGTCACCGAAGCCGCCGAGCGCAGCCAGGGCGCTTTGCAGCAGTGGACCCGCGGGCCGACCGACACGGGATTCCTCAGTATCCGGGGACAGACCTCCGGAACGCTGGCGGCCCGGGTCGACGCGTCCGGACGGGTGCTGGCCGCCGGAGTGGTCACCGACGACGGTGAGCACCGCGCCCTCTCCGCCGCGCAACGCGACAGCCTGGAGGGGTTGTCCGCCGACGGCACGATGCACACCCAGGTGGTCTCCGGACTCGGCACCTACCGTCTGACACTCGTCGACGACGGCGAGGTAAGGGTGCTCGTGGGACTTCCCATGGACGACGTTCAGCACGTGATCAACGGCTTGGTGGTGTTGGAGACGGCCATCGCCGCAGGCGGTCTCGTCGCGGCAGGTGCCGCGAGCGCAGTGGTGGTGCGCCGCCAACTGCGCCCGCTCGGCCGGGTCGCCGCGACGGCCGCCGAGGTGGCACGGGCGCCACTCGCCCGCGGAGAGGTGACCACGCTCAGCCGAGTGCCCGAGCACGATCTCTCGCCGGCTACCGAAACCGGCCAGGTCGGCTTCGCGCTCAACCACCTCATCGACCATGTGGAGAGTTCCATCGCCGCCCGGCAGGCCACCGAGGAAGGGATGCGCCGCTTCCTGGCGGACGCCAGCCACGAGCTGCGCACGCCGCTCGCCTCGATCGCAGGATACGCACAACTGATGGAAGGCGGCTCAGGCACAGTGGAGCCGGACCTCGCCTGGCGGCGGATCTCGGCGGAGTCGGCACGTATGGCCGAGCTGGTTGAGGATCTCCTCCTGCTTGCCCGCCTGGACCAAGGCCGGCCTCTGAGCCGGGACAGCGTCAATGTCTCCCTGCTTGCAGCAGAGGCCGTGTGGGACGCCAAGGCGGCTGCCGCCGGGCACCACTGGCAGGTCAGGTTGCGCGTCGACGCAGCGGTCTACGTGGTCGGCGATCGGGCACGTCTTCACCAGGTTCTGGCCAACCTGCTGACAAACGCACGAGTGCACACTCCCCCCGGCACGGAGATCACCGTCACCGTGGAGCGTTCGGACGGTCACTGCTCCATCCGGGTGCACGACAACGGCCCCGGCATTCCCTCCGCGCTCCTGCCACGGGTCTTCGAACGCTTCACTCGGGCTGAAACCTCCCGTAAGCGCAGCCCTGGCCGGGAAGGCGGCTCAGGTCTTGGC
Source organism: Streptomyces sp. NPDC090499 (assembly GCF_044769305.1). Taxonomy (NCBI): domain Bacteria; kingdom Bacillati; phylum Actinomycetota; class Actinomycetes; order Kitasatosporales; family Streptomycetaceae; genus Streptomyces; species Streptomyces sp. NPDC090499. The sequence continues at coordinate 81,638 of NZ_JBIVXP010000005.1, read as the reverse complement.
CTCGCTATCGCGGCCGCGATAGCCCAGGCCCACGAAGGCGGGATCACCGTGCGAAGTCGGCCGGGAGCCACCGAGTTCACTTTGACCCTCCCCCTCGAATCGGAACTTTCCACCGCGCTCGCCGGTCCCAGCCGCCAGCTCTAAGCTGTCCCACAGTCGCTGCGAATTGCCAGGTCAAGCATGGTGCGCGCCTGCCAGAGTCGCCTTGCAACCGCCGGACCAGGGTCCGTTTCAGGTTGATCTCAGTGGAGTGCGGCACGGTGGTGTCTCCCAGCAGGTGCCGGACGGAACCTGCTCATGGCAAAGGGAGACAGGGACGATGCCCCAGCTGGACAGCGCAGACCACAAGGAACCCAAGCGGCTCGCCGGCCACCGCGCGGAGGCCGGCCGACGCAACTTCATGCGGAGGGTGTTCTTCGCCTCGGGTGCCACGGCCGTCGCAACGATGGGCGGAGCCGGCGCCTGGACGGCGCTCGCCGACGATGCCACCGCCGGCTCGGCCGACGTGTCGGCAAGCCCTTCGGCCGGCGGCGCTCCCGACGGCGCGCCGGCCGGCATGGCCGAGCAGGGGATCACCGAGGAGTTCTTCGGCGTGACCACCGACGGCAAGCGGATCGACGACCTGTTCACGATCCACTCCACCGGAGTGAGCACCGCCCCGGTCATCAGCGCCGTCAACGACTTCCTGGATGGCCTCACAGCCGACCAGAAGAAGTCGGCCCAGTTCACAGTGCAGTCCACGGAGTGGCGTCTGTGGAGCAACATCGACTTCTACGAGCGTCAGGGGGTGACCCTCGCCGACCTCACCGACAAGCAGAAGCAGCTGGGTACCGCCCTGCTGAAGGCGGCGCTCAGCGCCGACGGTCTTGAGACCACCGAGAAGATCCGTCGGATCAACCAAGCGGCCGGTGAGGCCATCGACAACACGAAGTCGTTCAACGAGGACGCCTACTACTGGACTGTCATGGGCACCCCGTCCGCCGACGAGCCGTGGGGCTTCCAGTTCGACGGCCACCACCTGGTCATCAACTACTTCGTCCTCGGCGACCAGGTCGTCATGAGCCCCTGTTTCTGGGGGTCCGAGCCGACCTCGATGGAGATCGACGGCGAGACCGTCACCGTCTGCCACGAAGAGGTAGCCGCCAGCCTCGCGTTCGCCAAGTCGCTCACGGCCGCACAGCAGAAGGTCATGATCGCCTCGGCGACCAAGTCGGACGAGTCGATGAAGGCCGGCGCCTTCTCCGACAACAGCGTCCAGGCATACGAAGGCCTGCGCGCCCACGCCCTCAACTCCACGCAGAAGCAGAAGCTGCTCGGCATCGTGGACGCCTTCGTCAGCCGCGGGAAGGCCGACGTGGCGCGCGTACGCATGGCCGAAGTCCGCAGCCACCTGGACGACACTTACGTCACTTGGGCAGGCGGCACGGGCGACGACGACGCCTTCTACGTCCGCGTGCAGAGCCCCGTCGTCTGGGTCGAGGTCGACTGCCAGGCCCCGGGGCCGCTCGCGGGTGCGTATGGCGCCAAGCAGGGGGACGCTCCCACGCAGAAGCACGTACACTCCGTCATCCGTACGCCCAACGGCAACGACTACGGCAAGGAACTCCTGCGTCAGCACTACCTGACCTCTCCGCACCACCGGTGAGCTGACCGAGGGCAGTACGCCATCACCACCGCAGGTGGCGACACGCCCTACTCCCGCACGGCGATGGGGCTCGCCGACAGCACGCAGGGGGTTTTGACCACCGAGGTCGAAGCCCCCTGCCTCCGCGGGGCAGGCCTGCTCGAGTGGGGTACCAGGGGTCACTCGGCGATTTGTCCGTGAGACCGTACGGTAAGTCGCATGGGCAGGGCGGTGTCGCCGATGGTTGACCCGATCGGCTGGAATCGCGGCCGCGCCCAGCAGGTCGAGCCTATGTAGCGGCAGGCCCTGGTCAGTTCGTCCTTCTGCTCGGCCAGGTCCCCGCTGGCTAAACGAATCAGGACGGCGAGGTCGGAGAAGAGGGGCCTTCCGCAACCTGCTCCAACAATGGTGCGGCCAGCAGCCGTTGACGTGAGTAAGCGAAGTCGAGCGGGGTGTGCCGGAGGGACAGCGGGAGCCAGACCGTCCCTGCCGGGAATCTCAGGTGATGTCCGCCGCCCTCACCCGCGGCGGGAGATGTATGTACGGCGGCAGGTGCATGTGACGAGGAGTGCAGACGCGGCATTTGCACTGTGCGGGGTGGCTCGGAGGCCCTACAGCTTGCCGAGATCGGGGAGCCGCACGCCGGCTCGGGCCAGGTCCGGCTGTCTGATGGCGGATACAGGCACGGCACGCACGGGAACCTGCCGATGCTCAACTTTGCCGAGGAGTTGCATTCCTGGGCCGAGGAGTCCAGTTCGGGTCGCGTCCGCTCAGGCCGAGCAGTTTGTCCAGGTCGGATGCGCCGGCCGGCAACGCGACCTCGGGACCGAACATCCGGTGTTGGCGGCCCTGCTCGATCCTCTTGGCCAGATCGCCGCGGACGAACTCCAGAACGTCGTCGGACCATTCCGCGTCCAAACCGGTCGCGCGGGCCAGGTCCCAGCCGTGCAGGACCAGTTCAGTCAGGACGACTCCGCCCACCACCGCGGCGGGCCTTTCGTTACCACCCAGCGAGACGGTCCCCTCCCAGGCGGACGGCTCGCTCCACGCCGCGACGAGTCGGTCGATCTCCTCTTCGAGCCGCGCCGCCCAGTCGTCACCGATCAGATCCGCGGTGCTTTCGGCGGGCGGCGGCACCTGCTCCTTGCGTGCCACGCTTCCCAGGGCCAGGGCCCCGGACAGCTGATGATTGACCAACTGCCGCACGGTCCAGTCGCTGCACGGCGTCGGGGCGGAAAGCTGATCGGCCCCGACTTGGCGGACTACGCCCACGGTGGGTGCCGCCGCGGCCGTGAGCAGCGGAGAGACGGCAAAACGAACAGCCTGCATCAGTAGCAACTCCTCAAGCGATGACGGGCAGGTCCATGCCTGTCAGCGTAAGCAGCCCGTCCTTGCCTGGTGCTGTCCCTTCGGCTGGCCGTAACCGTCCGAAAGGGCAGCGGGGGCCGGGCCACTCCTTGGCAGACACAGGCACCGCGCTCCTGCCGAAAGCCTGTTCTCGCAACAGGTGGAGCAGCTCCGTGTGTGAGGCAGGTTCGGCAGCAGCGTCATGCTCCGACACGTTACGCACCGTTCAGCAGTAGTGCCCTACTGCTCAATGACAGCGCCTCAGGGGAGAGGCGCGAACCACGTCCCGTCACCAGGGCGAGTCCCCAGATTGATCACGACTCGATAGATCCGGGCCGACGGCGCGGCCCCAGCGGAGATCGACGCCCGGCTGACCTTGCCTTCGGCGTTCAGCGACTCGGCGGGACGCAGCTTGACGGTGGTCCCAGCCCGGGGGTACGCCGTCGAGCGCAGCAAGGGTCAACCGGCGGAGTTTCGCCCGAAGACAAAGACCCATATGCCGAGCCGGGCTGGGCCATGCTCACGGGGCGGATGCGATCAACAGTCCTGACCGGCTCGGGCCACCCTGCCGGTGGATCACTTCCTGGACCGAGCGGCTGATCCACGACGTGTCAGGGTTTTCCGAGCCGGAGCCCGTCTCTCAGCCCTAGGCCGCTCGTCCGCTCCGAGGTCAGCTCCGCCTGTGGTGGACACCCCCATTGGCGAGCGTCTCGTCACTGTAGGGGACGGTGAGGAACTCCATGACATGGCTGTCAGGGTCCTGGATGTACACGCCGCGACCGCCGTCCAGGTGATTGATGGTCTGCGGCTCGGCGCACTGAGGGTCAGCCCAGTACGGCAGGTTGCGCTGCTGGATCCGCGCGAAAATAACGTCGAACTCCGCGTCCGTGACGTGGAAGGCGTAATGGGTGGGTACCCAGTCCTTTCCCTTGACCAGGTGCTCGGCATAGTCGAGGGAAACCTCGTTGTCGAGACGGACGATGACGAACGGGCCGCCTTCCTTGGGCTCGGGTGCGCCGAGCAGGTCGGCTATGAAGCGGGCACCGGAAAATTTGTCGGTGCTGTGGACAATGGTGTGGTCGAGCCTGGGCATGAAATTTCCTTCCCCGATGCGACTTTAGCGATGGGCGCGTATTGACGCTAAAACCTCGACCGTACTTGAGGTCAAGTTAGGGATCGCTTCGCCTGCTCCGCGCTGCCCCGATCATCTCCACGTCTTTGCTGTCCGATCCTGCGGCATCGCGGTACGCCGTTTCGGCGCAGGCGGGAACGTGCGGGAGTTGACGGACGTCCCCGCCCAAGAAGAAACCAGCCAGCCCTCTCAGCTTTCGATGGTGAGTGACTGGATGCGGTTGAGTTCCGCCCCGGACACCAGGGAACCGTCCCAGACGGCGGTGAAGTGGGAGATGCGTCCGTCTTGGTCCAGTTCCAGGGCTGCTCCGCCACGGTGCACCGGACCGGTGGTCTGCTTCCACTCGTAGCCGCCGCCGACCGTGCTGCCCACGACGTGCCGCACCTGCGCGCCGAGGCCGTAGGGCAGGTGGTGCAGCGCACGGCCGAGGTAGGAGCGTATGGCCTGTTGTCCGTGGACGCCGGTGTGGAGGACCCGGTCCTCGAAGATCCCGTCCGCGCTGAACAGTGCGCTGGCCGCGACGGCGTCACCTGCTGCCAGAGCCTGGGCCAGCGCGTGGGCGGTTCGTCGCATCGCGGGTGCGGCGTTCTCGCCCACGGCCTTCTCACCGAAGTCGTCGGGGAATTGGTCGGCGGGCGTGCGCTGGGCGGCAATGTCCGCGAGGGTGAACTCCCGGCCGTCCCAGTAGTCGACCCATCGAACGATCTGGCCGTGCCTGAAGTCGACGAATCCCAGCGGGCGCAGTTCATGACCGAACAGCTCCGGGGTGTCGGTGAACATGACCAGCGCGCTGTCCGCGTTGCCGAGGATCTTTACCGGGTACGACTCGGCCGTGGCGGGCCACATCGGCATAATTCTGGCGAAGAGGTCGTCGAGGGCCTGCCATGACAGAGACCAGCCGAGTATCGCGTCGACGTAGATGACCTGCCGGGAGAAGTGGGCCATGGTCATTGCGGGCTTGCGATCCGTCTTGTCGGTGAAATAGTCGCTCAGCTGCCGCACCAACTGCGGGGTGGCACGTGCGACATCCACGGTGTGGTCGAGAAAGCGGGTGGTGCCGGGAATGTGTACCCGGCCAGACGTGGCGGCCGCCGCGGCCGGGGCGGTGGCGGTGGCGATGCCGCCAACGAGCGCTGCCGTCAGCAACTGACGTCGTCCCGTGGTCGGGCGGGGATCTGGATCCATCATGGCTCGCTCCCTCCGCTCGCCAGCCGTCCCGGGCGCCGATCTGCAGTGCTCGCCGCCGGCTGGGCAAACGCAAATGATGCAACACGTAAGGCCGGTGACGGTTTATCATACTCGGCGCATGATTCTCTAAGGGTGCGAGAACCACATCACACATCGCGTATGAGTATTGACCAGCCTGGAGTCATGCCCCCCCGACGCCTGTCCACCGCCGCCAGCCGACCCCGAGCAACCCCCGCGTCCAGCGCACCCGCGCCCGCATCCTGACCATCGCCCGGGAACTCCTGCCCCAGGTCGGACCCACCGGACTCACCTACGCCCTGCTGGCCGAACGCGCCGACGTCACCCGCCAGACCCTCTACCGGCACTGGCCCGACCGCGCCACCCTCCTCTTCGACCTCGTCCTCGAAGGACCCGAGATCGGCGACTACCCCGAACCAGGCAGCGACGTACGCACCGTGGCCACCGCCTGGCTGAGGAGCCTGCGCACCGGCATCAACGTCCCCGCAATGCGCACCGCCCTACTGGCCGTCATCGCCCAGGCCGACCACCACCCCGACAGCGCCCAGGCACTCACCCGCATCAGCGAGGACCGGCGAGCCGCCCTGAACCAGGTACTCAAGCCGTCCGGCATCCAGACCACCGCCACCCAATAACCCGCCGCCCTGCGACGAGGCAGCACCTTGCCGCAAGCACTCGCCCCAACCGGAACCTGATCACACCCCGTCCCGGAGAGCACCGGGCCGCCGCACCGACCAGCACACCCGCTCACCGCTCTTGACGGTTCGGCAGCGCCCGGCCCGGCATCGAGCACGTCGGGGACAACATCACCCTGGCAGGACATCCTCGCCTGCCCGTTCGGCACCAAGTCCGTCGAGCCGAAGGGCGCCGTTCCTCCACACCCGCCCCACCACCCGGCCGTGGCAACGGCACCGAGACGCGCCGGCAGCTGGATCCGCTCGCCGAGAAGCTGCCGGCACGCGCACCCCGCGAACAGGGCGCCATCGGCCTCCACTCCACCCACGCCTCCCCCTCCAGGCGCGGACGGCCCTACAGGACAGCCACCCACAGCGGGTTCGAACAGTGCGGGGACGAGACCTCCAGCGGCGATATCCGGCTTCAGAGGCAGCCCCCGGCCCAACCCGACGTGGCCTACCTCACAGGGCGGCCCGAGCAGTCGGGCGTGTGACGAGAGAACGTCTGGAACGGAGCGCTCCGTTCCAATAGGATTGCTGTGCAATACATGGACACACCGACGTGGAGGACACATGAAGGCGACACCCAAGCCGACGGCCCTGGTGACGGGCGGCAGCCGGGGAATCGGCGCAGCCACTTCGCGTGAACTTGCCGGCCGGGGATACCGCGTAGCTGTCAACTACTTCTCGAATGCCGAGGCGGCCGACCAGGTGGTCAAGCTCATCGAGGCCGACGGAGGCGAGGCCTTCGCCGTACAGGCCGATGTGTACGACCCCGCCCAGGCGGCCGACCTCCTGAGGCGTTCGGCTGTCGACGGGCACCTGGACGTCCTTGTCTGCAACGCAGGCGCCCTCTTCACACCTACCCCCGTGCAGGCTCTGACCTGGGAGGACTTCAGGACGAAGGTGACGAACGAACTCGCGTCCGTCTACACCCTCACCCAGCAAGCACTAGCGATCATGCACGCCAACGGGCAAGGCCGGATCGTGTACGTCTCCAGCACCGTGGCCGACGGTCCCCCCGCCCCGGGCATGGCCGCACATGGCACTGCCAAGGCCGCCCTGAACGCCTTCGCCCGCTTCGTCGCCTACGAGGCCGGACCACTCGGAGTCAACGTCAACGTCGTCGCCCCCGGCTTCGTCCGCACCGAACGCAGTGCCCGAACGTCGCAGGAGTTCCAAGACCGCATGGCGGAGCACACTCCGCTCGGACGGGTCGCGGAGCCGGAGGATGTGGCCCGAGCGATCGCGATGCTCGTCGGAGATGAAGCCGACTTCATCACCGGCTCGGTTCTCACCGTTGACGGTGGCCACGGGGTGGCCCGACGGTAGAGGAGAATGGTTCGTCATGGGTGACACGCACACAGGTACGCCGCGCGGCCGGATGCGGGAGGCGGACCGTAACGATGTCCGCCTCATGAAGGCAGCGCGCGAGGTCTTTGCCGAGCGCGGCTGGGATGCCCCCGTCTCGGAGATCGCCCGTCGAGCCGGCATCGGCATGGGCAGTCTCTACCGCCGTTATCCCAGCAAGGAGCTGCTGGCCGAGCGGATGCGGATCGTCGGCATGGAACAGCTCGTCGCCCAGGCACGCACGGCTCTCGCCGAGGAGCCCGATCCCTGGGCGGCCTTCGTCCGCTTCCTGCGGGACGCGTTGTCCTCCCAGGAGACAGGCAATCCTCTTCTCCCTCTGGTCGGAGGCCGCCTACCCGCCACGGACGACGTCGTGATTGCCGCCAACCTGCTGCGGGCCGCGTTCGAGGACCTGGTGGAACGCGCCCACCGGGCCGGAGCACTGCGCCCCGATTTCACCTCCGCTGACATCCCGTTGCTGCTCGAACATCTCTCCGTACGGATACCCGCCACCGGCGAGCGCGCCGCAGCGCTCCACCTCCGGTACCTCGACCTGGTCCTCGCCGGGCTGCGCGTCACGACCGCCGACCAACCCACCGCCCTGCCGGGCCCGGCACCCAACTGGGCGGAACTCAGCGACATGTGGAACGCGCCTTGAAGAGGGGCCTGCTCCATAAGCTGGTCAGTTTCCCTCGGTGATGATCAGGACGGCTTGGAAGCGGACGGCGATTTTGTCGCGCCGAGTGGTGACGTGGGAGCCGGTTGATGCCGTTCTCGACGGCGTGGCACAACCGGCGGCCGCTCTTGGAATCCTCGGCCTTGCGGTAGACATCCAGGTCCTCCTTACGGGGGGATGCACGTCTTGCTTCCGCGTGAGCGCAGATATGCGCGGTTGCCTCGGCCGGTGGCAGCCAGGACCACGCGGGGGCAGATGCGGGGGCGACCCGCACCTGAGCGGCCACGCGGATACAGCGCAGGACGGGGTTGAACTGCGGGCTGTCGCCACGATGCCCGGCGGTCACGCGCAGGGCTAGGACCTCCTGCCCCTGCTCACACCCAGACGGATTCGGCCCAGCCTGTGATCTGCCGACTCGTCGTGCACGCCCGCCGCATGATTCCTTCTGCAGATGCCCGTCGTTGCGGACACCAGCGGTGTGCGGCTGGGCGCCGCTGGTCATCGGTCACCTTGAGGATTTCCCGCACCCGGTCGGAGGTCTCGGCGGCGACGGACAGCGCGGCCCAGACCTCCCAACGGAGGCGCCGGTGTCGCCGTCGCCGACCTCGTCGACGAAACCGACCGCCCCGGCTTCATCGGCCCTTGAATCAAACGTCACGAGAAGCCGACCCGTCACAAGGGCCTCCGAAGCCGCGCAGCGGCGTGGTGGCCCTGCGTCGCGGAACCAAAAGGCCTGGTGTGCCGGGCAGGAGATGCCCGACAGCCTGTGGAAGATCTGGGCCATGATGCACGGCTACGCGGCGTCCTGCCTGGCTCGCGCGGGCATCCTGCCCGCCGCCTCCGGCCCCACACGTAATGTGATCGGCCCCGTCCAGCTCCTCAGAATCACAGGATCAACAACCTTGTAACTGGCCCTGGGTCGACTGCGGCTCGCGCTGTGGGCACCCAATCCTTCGCATGCCGACGGGCCGGACGATGCAATGCCGTCATGCATGCCATGCATGAAGATGCTTAATACAAGCCATTTGCTCGATATTTAGTTATCAGTCATCCTACGAGCAAGTCAGACAGGGCCGTCGGGCAGCGACCATCCTTCGGTCTTTCGAGAGTACGGTTCTCCGGTCGCCGGAAGAGGAGGTTGGCGATGGATCTCGGGTTGACTGGCAAGCGTGCGGTGGTATCGGGAGGCAGCCGCGGGATTGGCAGGGCAATTGCCCGCCAGCTTGCCCTGGAAGGCGTAGATGTTTCGATCGCTGCCCGAACGCGCGAGGCCCTGGAAGCGACGGCCCGGGAACTCGCGGAGGAAACCGGCCGAAAGATCGTGCCGATCGTGGCCGACGTCAGCGATGACAGCTCCGTCGAAGCCATGGTCGCAACGGCGGCGGACATGCTCGGTGGCATCGATATCCTCATCAACAACGCTGCCGTTCCGGGTGGACGCAAGGTGGCGGCGATTGAAGAGATGGACGTCCGCCATCTGCTCGATGATATCGATATCAAGATCGGTGGCTATCTGCGTGCCGCACGCGCAGCCTCGCCCTACATGGTGGAGGCGGGCTGGGGCCGGATCATCAGCATCGGAGGCCTCGGAGCGCGCCTGTCAGGAAACTACAGCGCGGCGATCCGGACCGCCGGCGTCTCCGCACTGACGAAGAACCTCGCCGACGAACTCGGCCTGAAGGGCGTCTGCGCCATGGCCATCCACCCCGGCGTCATGCCCACGGATGCGATGCCCGCAGATGTACAGCAGCGCCTCGCCGCCGCCACCAGCAGCGGCCGACTGTTCGATCCGTCGACCATTGCCTGGCTGGCCACGATGCTGGCCTCTCCCAGCAGCACGGCGCTGAACGGACAGACCATCCAGGCCGGCGGGGGGATCAAGGGAATCATTGAGTACTAGGATTGAGACTCCAATCCCGAAACGAATGTTCACAAGCGAATACAAATGTCCGCGAGAACACATCGGATGAGTAGAGATGACGGAATTTGACGGCAAAGTAGTGATGGTCACCGGCGGCGGCAGTGGAATCGGCGGACAATGCGTCAGCCGCTTTCTGGATGCCGGCGCCCGCGTCGTCCTGTTCGATCGAAACCCTCCGGTTTCGGAGGCTGTCCTGGAGAAAATGGATAGCGACAGGTTGCTGGCACTGCAAGGCGATGTTTCTGTGGCAGAGGACGTCAAGGCATGTGTCGACACGGCGGTCCAGAGGTTCGGGCGCCTTGATTACGGAATCAATTGCGCTGGGATATCGGGGACGAACACACCCTTGCTCGACGAACCAGACGACGCGATGGACAGGCTACTCGCGATCAACGTGCGCGGCACCTTCCTGTCAATGAAGTATCAACTGCTGGCAATCAAGGCGAGCGGGCACGGCGGGGCAATTGTCAATGCGGCATCGGTATTCGCGTTCCGATCGTTTGAGACCTTCGGCCTGTATAGCGCCAGCAAACACGCCGTCGCGGGCTTGACCAAGGGAGCAGCAGTCGAGATGGCGACGTCGGGAATTCGGGTCAATGCGATTGCACCCGGGCCGATCTACACTCCGTTCATGGGCGACCTTCCAGAAGAAGGCATGGCGTGGGCGATCCAGTCGGTCCCGATGAACCGCTTGGGTGAACCGGACGATGTCGCCGGTGTAGTGACCTGGCTGTGTTCGGAGGATGCCCGCTTCGTCACGGGTGCAATTCTGTCCGTCGATGGCGGCATCAACGCCAAAATGTACTCTGGCGGCGGCTTTTCAACCGGTGCGTAGATCTGAGACAATTGGTTACCGCGCCTTAACTCATGAAGTCGTCAGGGCAAGGGATGGGCTTGTCCCAGCGAGACATCCTCCGACGAGGCGACGGCGGTAATTGATTTCCCTCGTCACGTTTTTGATCTTCTGGATGACGTCTCCGGATCTCTAGCCTTTGATCCGGATACGGGTTTATGCGGCTGGGGCGAGCACAGTTGGTGCTGTACCGAGTGCCGTCTCGAGAGGTCTCGAGAGGGATCGGGCTGCGGTTTTCCGGGGCTGGAGTCACGGCAAACGGAATTGTGGTGGTGACGCTGACGGAACAGCGAGAGCCTCGCCTCGCGCTCGTCGGCGAACGCCCAAGACGTATTGCTTGCCCCCGGGATCCGTGCGCAGGGCGGCGAGGCTGCCGAGGCAGCGCTCGGTTGCGACCAGGGAGTCGGTGACGGCCTCGGAACGCATACGATCCACAATGGCCCAGCAGGCCGGCCGCCATGAGGCAGGCCGATGGACGTGACCACATACAGGCACTTCTCGCCGGTCAGCGGGATAAAGATGATGTCACCGAACGTCCGTCGTGTTCGGCGTCTGAGCAATGAAGTTCCATCCGATCAGGTCCGGCGCCTTCGGCGCGGACTGGTCCGGGACCATGCTGCGGTTCTTCGTGGGCAGCCTCAGGCCCGCCAGCCCGATGAACTGCATGCGACGGACAACACCCTTGTGGGTACCGCGTTCGTCGCCGTCCGCGCAGTTCGGCTGTGATCCTGGGAACGCGGTAGGTGCGCGACGCCACGTACCGCACCACACCGTATCGGCGTTGAGGGTAGGTCCTGGGCCTTGGAGCGGGAGCCAAGCCGCTGTCCGCGTCAGCAGGGCGAATCCAGTTGCGCAGCGTCTCGGTGGGGACGACCAGATCGGCGGCGGACTTGCTCCTCGCTCCGGGCCGGACCGCGTAAAACGCGACGGCCTCCGCCTTGACCTCCGGTGGGCAGTGCTTCATGTCCACGGGACATCTGCTCTCCTAGACCATCGAGATCCAAGTGTCCTGAGTGTCCAAGGCCGAGAGTCCAGGGCTCATCGCCACCCTCGAACTGCGCCGCCGTCAACGGGTCCGCGGCGAGGACCACGTCCGTGCCGTCCACCTCACCGGCGTGCGCAGCCTTCCCCTCCACAACACCGCACAATCAAGAGACGTGACGCAAGATCATCCGGGTCACCCTCATCGGCCACGGCCAGGCTCTGAGACCCCCGCGGCCTGCGGTTGCGCCTGTTCTCCACCGCCACCCAGTCCGTCTCCCGGACGGCGCCGCATCCTCCGTCCCGCCGGGAACTGGCCCCGTATCGATGTGGCCATCTGAGCCCTGGACCAGCTTCGCGTCCTCCCAAACCTCGTCTGCGCAGCGCCTTCTCGTCCCTACGAGCAGGACTACCCCTACCCGAACCGAGGAACCCCGCGCACCCGACGCGACAACCGCGCACTCAAACTGCTCGGACTGTGCCCCCCCAAGGCTATTCATGAGGGCCCGTCAGCAGGCTGACGGGCCCTCATGAATAGCCAAAGTCAGCAGTTGCCGGCTTTGAGCAGCATCTTGCAGAGCCACGCCAGATCCGGCTGCCCAGCCAGTTGACGAGATACCAGAATGTAGGTGATGAAGGGATCGATGGTGACGGGAAGCGGGAACAGCGTCAGCGCAGCCGTCTCAGCCAACTTCTCCGCAGCCCGGCGGGGAAGCGCGCAGATCAGATCGCTCGATCCGATGACGAACGGCAGTGCCAGGAAATGTCTGACCGTCAGGACCACACGCCGGCGATGGCCCAACCCATGCAAGGCGTCGTCAAGCGGTCCGTGGACACTTCCGTCCCACGACACCCGAGCATGCGGCAGATCGACGAACGTCTCCAGACTCATTCGCCCGTGCTCCAGCCCGGGATGTCCCCGGCGAGCCACGCCGAAGAACTCGTCTGTACTCAGCGGCGTCATTTCGATCCGCTGCGGAATCTCTCTCGCCTTGGGCATGGAATCGAATGGGCCCAGGGCCAGGTCGAGATTACCTCGGTCCAGTTCATCCACGACCGTTTCGGGGTCCAGAGTGAGCGTTCGGAATTCGACCCCCGGAGCAGTGGTGATCAATTCGGACATGATCGGGGCTATAACCATGAGGACGCTGAGATCATGGGCCGCGATCCTGAACGTCCGGCGTGCCTGGCCGGGGTCGAACGGAGCAACCGGTTGCATGATTCCGCGCACGTGAGCAAGGACATCCGCGATCGGCTCAGCCAGTTCGCGGGCTCTGGGCGTTGGCTCGACGCCCCTTGGATGGCGGGTGAAAAGAGGGTCGTCAAACAGAGCGCGCAGCCGGTTCAGAGCGTGGCTCGTTGCGGATTGGGACAATAGGAGCCGCTCGGCGGCGTGCCCTACGTGCCGTTCGCGCATCAGGGCATCGAACACCACGAGCAGGTTGAGATCAACGCGCGTGAGGTTCGGTTCGCTCATGATTTCAGTCTATCCTCGATTGTGCACGCGCCCAGCTGGCCGAAGGTCTTGCGGAGTTTTCTGCCACTAAGCAGGTCGATGCTCCTGTGGATGTCGAGCGGCTGGTGCTGCTGTCACCCCGGTTCGCGGGTGATCGTCTGGTAGATCTCCCGTGCGATGTACCGCTTCCGGCAGTGGATAACTTCTCGACGGGTTTTGCCTTCACTGATGCGTCGCTCCACGTAGTCGCGCGAGCGGGTGCCCCAGCACAGGCCGGCCAGGACGATGGCGCAGAGCGCGGAGTTGGCTTGCGGTCGCCGCTGCCGTTGAGCCTGCGCCCTGGGCCTTGCCGGAGGACGCCTCCACGGGCTGACGCTGCGGAATGCGCGAAGGGCGCTTCATTTGCCGATCCGTTGTGGGTTGTCACCGGCCGCTGTCGGTAACGCGGCAGCGCTGCCGGGCCGATGCGGCAATTGATGCGCACGGTGAGGTCGTTGATCTCTCCGTTGAGAGCTGGATTCGCCGAGCCGGCAGTCGGAGCGTGTGACGGGACGCTCCTGCCGGGCCGATCCCGTCCACGGCCTCCGGCTCGCAGCATCAGCGGATGAGCTGGAGTCGCTCAGCCCGGTTAGTGACTCGCGCAGAGCAGGATCCGCGGACACCCGGACGGCCTTGCGCTGGTTGACCGCCTGCGAGCGGTACTTGATGGCGAAGCCCTTGGACATCTTGAAAATCCGGACGGCCACCAGCGGCCTGTCGCTGCTCTTGGCGTTGGTGGTTGGGCCCGGCAGGACAGCACCGCTTGGGCGGCAGCCGCCGCGTCGATGGCGTCGGTCCTGCCGCGCCAGCGGCGGGGGGCCTTGTCGCGCTGGTTGACCTCGATGACCGTGACGCCTTCGCGGTGCAGGTAGCGTGCCAGCGCCGCACCGTAGGGGACGGTGCCCTCGGCGTCGGCCCGTTGGAGCCGCCTGAAGGTGTGTGCCCAGGCCAAGAATGCCGGCAGCCCTCCTGGGTGGTCGGGAAGGTGTGGGTGTCCAGCATGGTCCCCGTCGTGGTGGTCACCGCAGCGACGAGAGTGTCCGTGTGGGTGTCGACTCCGGGTACGACGTACCCGTGGCCGACGCCGTGTCGGTGTGGCGGTCCGGGACTGTGACGCCCCTGTAGTGAAAGCCCCGGTCGGGGCACGCACAACGTGCTTGTCGGCCTGGGCCCGCCGGCGGTGCCGCAGCTCCAGCGCGGCGTTCAGGACGTCCTCGGTGTTGGTGGCGAACGCCGTCAGGTGCCTGCCGTCGGCATCGGAAACGCAACTGGGCACTGTGGTGCGGGCGTTCCGTGCGGACGATCAGCCACATACTCCTAGGCCAATCGTTCAGCACATCTCCAGCGAGTTCGGCGCCCCAGCCACCGTCACGGATCTCACCGCCGGGTTCGACGGCCGACTTCTACGCGGAGGCGGGAACCTGCAGCACCGCCTGATGGATCTGCTCGGCGCCGGTCATGCCCACCAACTCGCCTGCCCGGCCAGCAGCCCCGAGACCCGCTCTCCGGGGCCGTCGCGTCGGGGTGGGCCAGCACCAGCATGCCGTCCAGGTGCACGATCACCTGCCCGTCGGTGTGCGGAGCATCCGGCCCGGCCAACTGCCACGCATCTGTCGGGGACTTCGGCTTCGGGGGTTCGGATGGCTGTCAGTTCCCGAGCGCCGGCCACGGCGAGCATGCCGGCCAGGCAGAAGACGGTCGGGTCGTGGGCCACCGGCCCGAAGACGGCAGGTTCGGCGTGCGGCATCGCGACATCGGTCAGGCAGTCCCCGCCCGGGGCGGTCGTCAGCGCAAAGGTCCAGCAGGATTTCACTCGGGGGGTCGTGCACCGCCTGCGGCTTGGCGACGAACAGGACCTTCGATAAGCCCCATCGTCCCGCTCAGAGGCACTCCGCGCTTATTCGATCAACCTCGGACGGCCCCTTTGTGAGAGTCCGAGGTCAGATCAATTGAACCCGCGGGCCTCATCCGCCGCGCAAATTGACGCCCCGAAGTGCGACCACGCCGCAGAAGCGCGTGGTCAGCTTCACCGACTCCACCGCCGGCCGGTCGCTGCACTCGTGCGAACGCAGTTCGCACCGCGGGACCTTCCGGTGCATTTCAACCAAGGCCGGGCTCGAACCGGAAGGTTACGCCGTTCCGGCTGATTCGTCCGAAGTGCGGCGGCCCGAAATGCGCAGGCAAAAGCAGATGGCCCCGGTCGGCGCACTCCGACAGGAAGCGCCTTCGGGAAGTGGCGGCGGCATCCGGGTCCATGCAGAACCGACTGTTCACGTCCGGATGGTGAATCTGAATCGGATGATGAATCATATCGCCGGTGAACAGACCCGTCTGCCCCAGCCCCGTCGCCCGGACGACCATATGTCCGGGGGTGTGGCCATACGCGGCCTCCATGACCAGGCTGTCGTCGATCGTGTATCCGTCGTCGACCAGCTCCACCTGCCCGGCCTCGACGACCGGCAGGATGCTGTCGTTGTAAAAGACACCTTCCCATTCCGGGTCTGGACCTGTCGCCACACGCCTGGCGTGTTCGAATTCCTGGCGTCCGAACAGGTAGCGCGCCTTGGGGAACGTCGGCACCCAGCGACCGTCCAGCAGCCGAGTGTTCCAGCCGACGTGATCGACGTGAAGGTGGGTACACACCACGAAATCGATATCGCCAGGTGTCAGGCCGACCGATGCCAAGCGCTCCAGATAGGGCGTCTGCATTTCATTGACATCCGGAATCCACCGCGGCTTGTCGTTGCCGATACAGGTGTCGATCAGCACGACGTGATACTTGGTGCGGACGACCCAACTGTGAGAGCTGAAATTCAGCAACTGCGACTCGATATCGAAATAGTTTGGAGCTAGCCAGTGCATTTCGCGATCAAAGGCGCCGTTGGGAAGGTTCGCGAACAGGTCCGTGCTCCAGAAGGGGCCGCATGACTCTTCGATGCGGCTGACCGCCAGGTCGCCGATCATGAGATCGGTAGTCACTTCAGCAGCCCCTTCCTGACGCTCCAGTCCGCGAGAGTGCGGACACATTCAGCCAGCTGTTCTGGTTGTCCCAGATAATAATGCGTTGCATTGTCGATCTCGCGATACTCCTTGTCTGGAGTGGCCAGTAGATCGCGGATTTTGGGGTTATGGGGTGCGGGTACCGCGTCTTCGGCGCCGTTGACGATCTGAAGGACGGGTGTCGAGCGGATCGACGGCGCTGCGCGCCAGCTGGTCGCGTTGGAATAGTCGTAGGACCACTGCGACATCCACGAGCGCAGGCTGCAGAAGCGTGCAAGCCCGCCCGGCGCCGCATTCGCGATCCGAGGATCACCCAGATAGGTCTGGTTCAGGGTGCGTCCGTTCGGATCGATCGAGAGGTCGAGCCACCGCACGTCGCACATCGTGCGGTGAACGACGAACCCCCGTTCCATTTCGCCGTCGTTCTTGCGCTTGAGGAAGTCCAGCGTGTCGCGCACCCAATCGGTGATCCTTCGGTTGCGGGCTAGCTGGGCGGCCCGAAACACCTGCACGAACTCAGCGGTGAACGGCGCCTTGGCCGGGCAGGCGTCGTTGTAGATATCCAACGCGATGTCACGCGTGTCGGGGTCGGTTTCGTCGAGCACCGACGGATCGATGAACTCCGTCAACGTCTCCGCGCGCGACAAATGGGCAGCGATGAATACGACGCCGTCGGCCGACTGCAATCCGGCCTCGGTCAAGTCGTACGGGTCGCCCGCCGGGGTGTGGGTGATCGTGGGCCGTTCAGCCTGGGACTGGTAGAACAGCGCCAGCGAACCGCCGCCGGACCAGCCCACCAAAACAACGTGGCGATACCCCAAGACCTCACGCGCATGACTGACATAGACGCCCAGGTCATACGCGACCTTCTCCATGATCAACGACGAATCGTTTTTTGCATACCGACTTCCGGCGCACAACACATGCAGTCCCGCGTCAGCCAGCGCGGTCGGCATCGGAAGCACGTTCAGCGTCGAAGACGGATGCATGAACAGATACACCGTGTCCGAAGGCCGGTCCCGCGGAACTAGGCGCTGGCCCTCCAACACCACATGCCCCTGAGACCCTGCAAAGCCGTACGTCTCGACCATACGGGACGGCTCAGCAAACGTGATGGTGACCGGAATCCGATCCCACTGAGCGACCGTGGTTGGTGTCATACGCGCGCGCCCGCTGCCGCTGCTTGCCGACGCTGACGGTCGGGCTTTTCTGCGTCCCATTCCTTGAGCAGATCATGAGCAGTCATGGCATATTCGCGCCGCTGCTCTGCGGTTGCCGTCAGGAAGGTGAACTCGAGCCGGATGCCATTGGGGTCGAAGAAGTAGATCGACACCTGGGACTCGTGGTCGATGACGCCGAGGACGTCAACCCCGTGGGACTCGACCCGTGCCTTCATCGCGGCCAGCGCCTCCTGCGACGACAGCTTGAAGGCGATGTGCGTGACCCAGGGCGGGGTATTGGGCGACGGCTGCGCGGCTTCGCCATCACCGAGGTCGAAGAACGCCATGCTGGACCCGTCACTGAGCTCGAAGAACAGGTGCACGAACCCGCCGGGCTCGCCCGTGCTCACGACCGCTTCTTCTCGCACCGTGTGAACGAGGCGCAGCCCAAGAACGTCCTCGTAGAAGTGACGGGTCTCCTCCGCATCGCGACAGCGATACGCAGCGTGGTCGAGACCCAGGACAGCGGGAGCGGACGGAGTCGCCATGATTCTCTCCTTTTACTGTCGGGCACCAGATGAACCGACGCAGCCGCGACCACCCCAGATGGAAACTGGGGCATGTCCCACGGCTCGGCCTGGTGCATCCTCTTGTCTGAGTCTGGGCACCCGGCCTTGGTTAATCCAATAGATTGTCTGCGTTCTGTCGATGCACGCCATCGATTGTGTCGCCCCGGGGAATCCGCGTCGGGCTGGCACGAACGGATCGACAAGGCCCGCCGAGGTGAACCGGCCCTGCCGCTGCCGGTCGGCTATCTGACCGTTCGCCGACGGCCAGGCCATGAAGGGCCCCGACGAGCAGGTGCGGCCATGGTCCGTCTGGTCTTCGACCTGCTATACGAACTCGTCCTGTTCAAGGGAGTGTTGAGGATCCCGGTCGACCACAGCAGCCGGTTGGGCTTCCGGGCGCGTGAGGAGCCGGATAAGGCAGGCGTGCACACAGGCTCTGCCACGGCGTCCCGTCCTGGTCTTCCGCTGTGCCGGCCTCCTTCGACGCACGATGGTGGAGTCCACCGCAGCGCCCAGTCGATGCCGCCGGCGGCATAGGCGGCGGCCTGGATCTGCTGGGCGTTCCCAGTTGCCGTCGGCGGACCACAGCCGGTGGCGTTCCCAGACTGTCCTGCACACCCCGAACCGCTCGGGCAGATCCCGCCACGGCACTCCGTTGCGAACCCGGTGCAGAATCCCGCTCGGTCACCTGCCGGTGATCCCGCCACCGACCACAACTCCCGTTGCTGACCGGCAGGAGCGGCCGCAGCCGTTCCCACTCCACATCCGTCAGGCCGGCCCCGCCCATGCCCACGACAACGACCCAAGCATGGGGCGGGCACATGATCGGCCGGGCAGGTCCTGACCACGATCTGCGGATCGTTGCGCACACCGAGGCGCGTTGCCGGTCCCGAACACCGCCCAACTCTTCCGCTCAACAGATTCATTCTCTACTGTAAGGAACATCGGCGGCCTTTCAGTGGAAAGAAGGAGGTCCCCGTGTAAGTCGTCGAGCACCGCCACTACCGACTCGTCGCTGGCAGCAAGAGTCGGCCCGCCGATACCTCGCCGCGCGCCGCCTTGTCCTCACTCGGTATGAGTTCCGGGTGGTCGGACCGTGGAAGGTGATCGCCGAGGCCACGAACAGCTGCACCGTCTCCTCGAGTGGGAGGACTTCGAACCGTAAACGGGCCTGGGCGGCGCTGCGCGCTCGCCTCGCGCTCTGGTGGCCGGTCTCGGAGCTCGCCGCACCCGAGGGAAAACCACCTGGTTGGGATCGTTCCTCTCGACCCGAGCGCCGGGCGTGCGCGGGTCCGGGGCAACCCGTCGAGGCCTCGATCGCGGGGCGGCCACGACGATGACCGACCAGCTCGGATGTCCGCCATCGTCGTGGTTCGCGTTTTCCTCAGCTCCCCATCTCTCCCCCGAGTCCCATTGGCGGCACCGGCCGTCTCATCAGAAGGAGTCCATCGTGAACCGTCCCGTTCTCCACGTCGTCATGGGCAGCACCCGGCCGGGTCGGCTCTGTCTGCCCATCGCCGATTGGTTCCAGCAGCAGGCCGAAGCCGACGGCCGCTTCACCGTGGAACTGATCGACCTCGTCGACGTCGCGTTGCCGTTCCTGGACGAACCGGAGCCCGCGTTCTTCGGCCGCTACGCCCACTCGCACACCAAGGAGTGGAGCGCGACCGTCGCGCGAGCGGACGCGTTCGTCTTCATCACACCGGAGTACAACCACGGCCCAAGCGCGGCCCTGAAGAACGCCATCGATTTCCTGCACGCCGAGTGGCAGTACAAGCCCCTCGGCTTCGTGAGTTACGGCGGCGTCGCGGCCGGTTCCCGCGCCGTCCAGGCCCTCCGGCAATTCACTCTGCCGTTGAGGATGGTGCCGCTCGACCAGAGCGTCGCGATCCCGTTGGTGGGGCAGTTCTTCGACGAGGCGGGCCACTTCCACAGCACCGACATCCTCGACACCGCGGCCAGCGACATGCTCGCCGAGCTGCACCGGGTCTCCGGTGCGCTGCGCCCGCTGCGCGAGCAGCGTTCCTGACCGGCCGACCCGCTCGCCGCTCATGTCGCAAGGCAGCATTCGGGGAGGGGCGCGACGCCGCGCCCCTGCTCACCGCCCGCAAGGAACGGGGGCCAGCCACCGCAGACAGGCGTCCTGGTTGTTCCAGGACAATGGCGTGCCGTTGGAAGGCAAAGAAGTGGCAGTCACCCAACCAGACGTCAGACGCTGGGAATCCACCCACAGCCTTGACCACATTCGCGGGCACGTGTCGGGATCTCGCGGAGTCCGCCGCCGTCTGCGGAAGGCGCGGCCGCTGACGCTCACCGGCGTGGGGCGAGGTGGGCAGGACGCGACTGCCACTGACGGCGGTGCCGCGCCCGTCACTGACTGCGAACGCCACGGCGACCGCACCGGGGGTGCCGGACCGCGGCACTCGACCGATCACCGATCAGATCGCGGCCTTTCTGCCCTACCGCAGTCCGCTGATCGTGCTTGCCGACACTACGGACGCGCTGGATTCGAACTCGTCAAACGCCGCGTCGTTCCCACCAGTTGACCTGCCCAGGGCCAGGGTGCAGGTGCCGGCCACCGGGTCGTAGACGGCATGGAGACACCTCGCCCCGAGGTCTCCGGAAATCCAGTCCGTCCCGGCGGCCTCGGCATCCGGGTTCTCACCGTCCACCGAGTGGGTCACGATGTCGTCGAGATGCGTGAGGAGTTCGTCGGGCGGCAGGTCGATGTCGGCGAGCGTGCGCACGGCCGTACGCAATCCTCCCATGGCGGCTGAGGCATGGATGCCGTGTCCTACGACGTCTCCCACGACCAGGCCGACTCGTGCGCCCGGCAACGGAATGACGTCGAACCAGTCGTCTCCCACCTCGGTCTCCCCGCCTGCCGGCAGGTACCGAACCGCCGTCTCCGCAGCCGGATGCGCGATCGGCCCCTGAGGCAGCAGACGGCGTTGCAACGCGAGCGCGATCCCTCGCTCGCGGGTGAAGCGGCGGGCATTGTCCAGGCAGACCGCGACACGGGTGACCAGGTCCTCGGTCAAAGCGAGGTCGCCCGAGTCGAAGGCCCGGCCCTCGGATGCCCAACGCAGGAAGACGGCCGAGCCGAGCGTGGTGCCGCGCGCCCGGGTGGGCGGCACGATCACCGAGTGCGCTTTGGATGCGCGGTCGTCCTCGGCCGAGGGCATACTCCGCGCCCAGCCACCGGGCTGCGTCCGAGGCAGTGACGCCGTGCAGTTCCGCCCGGCTGGTGACCAGGCAACGGACGACGGGAGACGAAGGCGGACGGAGGGTCGTCGGACCGGGTGCGGGATCGTTCTTGTGGGGCTGGCCCACCGACCGGTGTGCCGCTCTGCGCATCCGGACCTGCCCGGATAGCACAGGTCCGGGCAGGTCACCTTGGAACACGGGTTCCAGCAGCTCGACGCTGACGACGTCCGCGAAGCGGGGTACGGCGACCGCGGCGAGTTCCCGGGCGGTACCCACCATCCAGCGACCAGGCGTGGGCGCTGGGCTCGTCCCGCGTTCTGACGAAAATCTCCATGGACTGCTGCTCTGTCGGTGTGAGGTCTCGGACGCTCGCCGCACCAGCTGACGCTGGTGCGCCGCGGCGTAAGCAGGTTCTTTGATGAAGTCGGTGGCGAATCGATTTCGGACATCGTCTTCGCTCACGCCGACCGAGCGACACGCGGCCTGGTTCATTCTCCGAAGTCGCGCGTCCGGACCGAAGAGCGCAAGCGGGGAAGGATACTGCTCGAACAGCCATCGCGTCAGTTGGTCATCAGCGGAGCGTGTGCCCTCTTCCGTCCGGCGCTCCGCCGTCAGGAGGAAGGCAGCCGGTCGCTCGTAAGCCGACAACGCATACGGGTGTGCCCGCCCTTCCAGCGACCTGCCCCCACGATCCCGAAGGACCGAGGCGTCGGCTCCGAACAGATCGGCCAACGGCCGCCCGGTGATCTGCGCCGTCGTGTATCCCCAGAGATCCTGTGCCCCGGCACTCCAGCAGATCACCCTGCCACCGGAGTCCGCGACCACCAGAGCTGCAGAGGTCGTGAGCTCACCTGCGGAGGTATCGGAAAGGGACTGACTTGCATACGGATACACCACGATCACGGCGGGCCGTGGCCCGTACCGCGCGCGGTCGGGGGGCGGTTTTGTCGTGTCACAGGTCAGGCCGCGACAGGAGTGCCCGTCTTCTCACGCAACTCGTCCACGGTGACACCGGGCGCCAGTTCGACAAGCCGGCACCCCTCGGCCGTGACGTCGAGCACGGCCAGGTCGGTGATGATCCGCTGCACCACTCCCTGCCCGGTGAGCGGCAGCGTGCACCTCTCGACGATCTTGTGGGAGCCGTCCTTGGCGACGTGCTCCATGAGGACGATGACCCGCTTGGCGCCGTGGACCAGGTCCATCGCGCCGCCCATGCCCTTGACCATCTTCCCGGGCACCATCCAGTTGGCCAGATCACCCGTGCCGGAAACCTGCATGCCCCCGAGCACGGCGGTGTCGATGTGGCCGCCGCGGATCATGCCGAAGCTCTGCGCGGAGTCGAAGTACGACGCCCCGGGGCCGACCGTGACGGTCTCCTTGCCCGCGTTGATCAGGTCGGCGTCGACCTCGTCGTCGGCCGGGTAGGGGCCCGTTCCGAGGATGCCGTTCTCGCTGTGCAACGTGACCCGGACCCCCTCCGCGAGGAAGTTGGGGATCAGGGTCGGCAGGCCGATGCCGAGGTTGACGTACTCGCCGTCCCGGAGTTCCCGCGCGGCACGCGCCGCCATCTGTGACCGGGTCCAGCCGGTCCGCTGCTCGCTCATGCCACGCTCTCCCGGACCGTGCGCTTCTCGATGTGCTTGGTCTGCGGGCCGGTGTGGACGATCCGCTGGACGTAGATGCCGGGCAGATGCACCTGGGCGGGGTCGATCTCACCGGGCTCGACGAGTTCCTCGACCTGCGCGACGCAGATCCGCCCCGCCATCGCTGCAAGGGGGTTGAAATTCAGCGTCGCCTTGTTGAAGACGAGGTTCCCGTCGGTGTCGCCGAGCCGCGCGTGCACCAGCGCGAAGTCGGCGACGATGCCCTCCTCCAGGACGTACCGGCGGCCGCGGAACTCACGGACCTCCTTGGGCGGTGAGGCGACCAGGACGTTCCCCGCCCGGTCGTACCTCCACGGCAGGCCGCCCTCGGCGACCGGCGTGCCCACGCCCGCCGGGGTGTAGAACGCGGGGATGCCGGAGCCGCCCGCCCGCAACCGCTCCGCCAGGGTGCCCTGCGGGGTGAGTTCCACTTCGAGTTCGCCGGAGAGGTACTGGCGGGCGAACTCCTTGTTCTCCCCGACGTAGGACGCCGTGACCCGGCGGATCCGGCCGAGGTCGAGCAGGATGCCGAGCCCGATCCCGTCCACGCCGCAGTTGTTCGAGAACACCTCCAGGCCGTCGGCTCCCTGCTCGGCCAGTGCCGCGATCAGGCGGTCCGGGATCCCGGAGAGCCCGAACCCGCCGACGGCCAGCGAGCTGCCCGAGGTGATGTCGGCAACCGCCTCGGCGGCGGTGACCACCGTCCTGCTCATCTGGTCTCCTTCTTGCTGCTGCACCAGAGCACACGGCACCTGCTCCCGTTCGACCAGACTCTGTGGCGAGACTTCGTCACTCGTGCCTTCCGAGAGCCCCATTACCACTACGAGGCGCTGGCGAACGCCATCGGCAAGTGAGCCGCCGTGGTCCCGAAGCCGGGTCTTGGTCGACACCCATGCCCCCTCCTGCGACGGGAGGCGGGCATGACGTGTCGGTGTCCGTGCTGGTTCAGCCGCTGACGGCGGCGTAGACCTTGGCGAGGTCGAACATGTTGTGGACCGAGACGAACTTCTGCGACTCGATGTCGATGGTGAAGATCGAGGTCGCCGGCACCGGGATACGTGTCACCGCCGATCCGGTGCCGACGGAGAAGGTCGGCAGGGCGGTGGAGGCGACGGTCACGGTGGAGGCAGACCGGGCCGGCGCCAGGTCCACCGGCACGACGTCACCCATCAGCGGGGTGGTCCAGACCTCGATCATCGAGTGCTCGACGGAGGCGATCTGGAAGAACTGCGCCGTGAACTCCTTGATGGCCTCGACGGTCACGATGGGGGCATCGGCGTTGAACTGCAGCGTCGTGTTCGGCGCGGCAAGGTAGTTGTCGGCGACACGGGCGGCATCACGGGAGTCGACGGAGTCGTAGTACTCCTGGACGATCCGGAGGAGGTCGGCGACGTGTATCGCGGGCTTGGTGCTCATGACTGGTTCACTTTCCTGTGCTTGTGGGAGGCGTTGATCCCTCCCACGGGTTCGGGGGTCAAGCGGTCAGGGCAGGAGGACGACCTTGCCCTTGTTGTGGTGGGCCTCGATCTCGGCGTGGGCCTGGGCGGCCTGAGTGAGGGGGAAGGTGCGCCAGACCGGCACCTCGAGGTCGCCGCGGGCGATCAGGTCGGCCAGCAGCGGCAGGGCCTGCGGCAAGTGGTCGGCGGGGTCGAGCCCGGTGAAGCGCACGCCGTGCTCGGCGAAGCTCAGGTCGGCGATGGTGACGACCCGCGCGGCATCCCCGGTCAGGGCGATGGACTCGGCAAGGACACCCGCGCCCGCGGTGTCGAGCACCCGGTCCACCGTCCCCGCCGCAGCGTCCCGGACCCGCTCCGCCCAGCCCTCGCCGTAGCGGACCACCGTGGCCCCGTGCCTGCCCACCCGGTCGAAGTCGTGCTCGCCGGCGGTGCCGATGACCGTGACGCCGCGGGCGACGGCCAGCTGGACCGCGACAGCGCCGACGGCACCGCCCGCACCGTGGACCAGGAGGGTCTGCCCAGGCGAAAGCCGCAGCTCTTCCAGGGCCCGGTAGGCGGTCTCCCCGACCGTGATCATGGCCGCCGCGGTCTCGAACGACACCTCCTCGGGCTTGGCGAACGGCTGGTCCAGCAGGGCGTACTCGCCGTAGCCACCGCCGTGCGCCGAGCCGAAGACCTCATCACCCGGCGCGAAGCCGGTGCCCTCACCCGCCTCGTCGACCACCCCGGCCACATCCTGGCCGGGGACGAACGGGAACTCGACAGGCATGAGCCCGGCCAGCTCACCGGAGCGCAGTTTGAGGTCGATGGGATTGACCGCGCTGGCCCGGACCCGGACACGAACCTGACCCGGGCCCGGCTGCGGCACCGGGACATCGGACGACGTCAGCACACCGGGTGCGCCGTACTCGGAAAAGGCGATCACAACAGACAACAGAAACTCCCAGAACGAGGAAAACCGACCCTCACACACGAATCATCCACAATGTGTGATTGGCTTCCGGTTTATCACACGCCCCGTATGATTTGCAAGCCTGAGGTGCTCGTCACACATCGTGCATGAGACCGGCTAGCCTTGAGCCGTGTCCTCGACGCCTGTCCACCGCCGCCGGCCGACCCCGAGCAACCCCCGCGTCCAGCGCACCCGCGCCCGCATCCTGACCATCGCCCGGGAACTCCTGCCCCAGGTCGGACCCACCGGACTCACCTACGCCCTGCTGGCCGAACGCGCCGACGTCACCCGCCAGACCCTCTACCGGCACTGGCCCGACCGCGCCACCCTCCTCTTCGACCTCGTCCTCGAAGGACCCGAGATCGGCGACTACCCCGAACCAGGCAGCGACGTACGCACCGTGGCCACCGCCTGGCTGAGGAGCCTGCGCACCGGCATCAACGTCCCCGCAATGCGCACCGCCCTACTGGCCGTCATCGCCCAGGCCGACCACCACCCCGACAGCGCCCAGGCACTCACCCGCATCAGCGAGGACCGGCGAGCCGCCCTGAACCAGGTACTCAAGCCGTCCGGCATCCAGATCGACGCCGACGAGTACACCCTGCTCTACGGACCCGTGCTCGCCCGGCTCCTGTTCGACCGAGGCCCGATCACCGACGAATTCATCGACACCGTTGTGGCCCAGTGGCTCGGTACCCGGCGGGGCACGGGAGCTGTCCCGCACGCGGACCTCCAGCTCCGAGGCTCCTGCGACAGCCCACCAAGCGATCAGAGCTGATCCGCTCCAGGGCAGCAAATCACCGAACAGGACCACGCCGGGATCACCCATGGTGGAGCCGGTCTCTGCCGGGTATCGCTGTTGAGGGTGGGCCATTGCCCCGCTGTGTGATCCGCGCTCTCGCCGTCGGCAACTGCCCGAACCGTGTGGCAGGACGGGGCAGAGACAGGACAAGCGCGATGCGTGTGCCGGCCCGCCGTCTGGGCTCTGGCGTTCAGCGTGCGCCACCTCCGGTGACGCGCCGCACCAGGTCCACCCATGTGCTTTGCAGACGTTCGGTGCCGACCTGCCGCTCGTTGCGCACATGGTCCATGATCTCCAGGTCCGTGAAAGCAAGCAGGGCGTGGGCGAGCATGTCGTGGTCTCCCACCACTCCCGTCTCCCGCAGAAGCGACGCGACATGCCGATGAAAGGCGCGGCCGTAGGACGAGTTCTGACGGCGTTCGACGGGGATCTGGCGGGCCAGCGCCGGACCCAGATCCGTGTCGTCGGCGACGCGCTCGATCAGGGCACAGCCGAATGCCGTCAGCCGGTCTTTCGCCGGTGCTCCCGGTCCCAGCGGAGGGGGGCCACAGGTGTACGCCTCATGGAATTGCGCCTCCACGTCGTCCAGCAGTGCCAGTAGGAGTCCGTTGCGGTCGCCGAACCGGCGGAAGAGCGTGCCCTTGCCTAACCCGGCCGTCTGTGCGACCTCGTGCATCGTCACATGCTCGGCTCCCCGCTCGGCCACCAGCCAGGCAGCCGCCTCCAGGAGCCGGGCCCGATTCCGGGCCGCGTCGGCCCGCTCACCGGTGTCATCGTCCGGCGCCTGCGTCATCGAGCACTCCGCGCCACCACATGGGCGTACACGGC
The DNA here is from genome assembly GCF_044769305.1 of Streptomyces sp. NPDC090499. Lineage (NCBI taxonomy): Bacteria > Bacillati > Actinomycetota > Actinomycetes > Kitasatosporales > Streptomycetaceae > Streptomyces > Streptomyces sp. NPDC090499. Next base: position 54,761 of record NZ_JBIVXP010000005.1, on the reverse strand, counting down.
TCCGTCCTCGACCCGTATCGGATACACGGGGACGTTCCGTGTCGCCGGCGGGTCAAGGGGGGCTCCGGTACGCAGGTCGAAGCGGGAGCCGTGCAGCCAGCACTCGACCGTGCACTTGTCCACCTCCCCTTCAGAGAGCGATACGGCGCTGTGCGAGCACACGTCGTGGATGGCGAACACCTCGCCCTCGGTCAGGACCAGAGACACCGGAACACCTTCCACCTCAAACCGCCGGGGCACACCGACCTCCAGCACATCGAACCTGCAGAGGTAGGTGTAGCCGCTGCTGGTCATTGATCTCCTCCGGCACGTCCATGCGATCGAATGGCGGGTCCGCTCCACCGAGGCATAGGGCAGGCCACCCGCACCGGGAACGTCACGCGCTTGATCGCGCCTGGCCGCCAACGCTAGCCACGCGGGCCGTGTTCGGCGCCCGCCCAGAGCCCGAACCGGACTCGGTACAAGGTCCTAAGACGCAGACAGGGATTCGGACTCGGCGGAAATTAGCGTGTCGGCCAACGTCTTGACCAGGGGCTCGCCGCCGCATCCGCCATCCGCGCCTCCGTCACCTCCTTCGCCCGAATGAACGCGTCGAAGAGCGACCTGGCGAGCCACGGCCGCGCGAGGCAGACGTCTCGCCGCAGCAACACGAGGCGCGTGATCGGGAAAGGCTCGGCGTCCACAGTCACCACCTCCACGGGGACAGCAAGGGGCATCGACCAACCCGAGTACGTCTCGGCGTCGCTGCCACGACGGGCGGCAGGCGAGGACAAGGACGACGGTGGGACGGCGGTCCCGCCGATCCGACGGGGCAGTGACCGAGGGATCACCGTGTCACGCCTTCTGTGTTCAGGCGGATCGTCATCGATCGTTCCTCACTACGTGGCGACGACTGGTCGGGCCCGGTCAGGTCGGTTCGGAATCGACGACGCCACGGAGACGGGCGAGCTCGTGTCGCCAGGCGGTGTCCGTGTTGAAGCCCGCGCCGAGGTCGGGCAGCTCGGCCATATCGGTGTCGGGCAGGTCGATGAGGGTTCCGCCGGCGGAGACGATCCGCAGGGAGAGTCGGGCCAGGCCGTCGACGCTGATCGCCTGCAGCACCGCCTGCTCGACAGTGGCCGCGGCGCTGGTCAGGCCGTGACCACGGAGCACCACGACCGGACGGTCGGCCATCGAGCGGACCATCTCGTCGGCCAGCCTGCGGTTTCGGACGAGAACCCCGCGCGGATGCACCGGCACACCTCCGGCGGCAAGGCGGGTGCCCGGGATGTCGAAGGCGCCGACGATGGGTCGGATGCCGATGCCGGCGAGGTCTGCGGCAACGACCTCGGGTGGGTGGGCGTGCAGGACCGCGTCGACCTCCGGGCGCTGCCGGAGGAGCTCGGTGTGCAGCGGCAACTCGTTCGGCGGGGAGTACCCGTCCAGCTCGCCCGGGGCGCCTTCGGTCCCGTCGAGATCGACGAGGCGGATGTCGTCCGGCGTGGTGTAGCCGAGCCCGCGCTCCTGGGGGCCTCGACAGCGGACGAGCAGCCTACGCTCATCGATTCGCAGGCTGATGTGCCCCAGGATGCCATCGGCCAGGCCGCGGCCGGCCAGGACCCGGCAGGCCTGTGCGATCAGCTCCCGCCGGGACTGGAGCTCGGTCGATGCCGACGTGAGCGTGCTCATCACGCCCCCTTTCGGGCCGGCGGCCGCGCGTTGTCCACGAGCGCGCGCACCTCGGGCAGCGAGCTCGGCACCACTTCGGACCTGCTCAGCACCCGGCGGCAGGTGATCAGCGCCTTCGGCCAGTTCACCGTGAGGGCGCCGACGAACCGGTCCGACTCATCCGCGTAGAGCACGGCGAAGGAACGCTCGGGGTCCGCACCGTCCACCCGGACGTGCGCGATCTCACCGCCCGTCCGCCCCACCAGCTGGATCTTCCAGTCGTACTGGTCGCTCCAGACGTACTCCACGGGGGCGTGGTCGCGCAGGTCGTCCGGGTGCGTGATGTTGTGGGCCACGCAGGCGGCCTGCTCGACCGCGTTCGTCCAGTGCTCGAGCCGGACTGTGCGCCCGTAGCGGGGGTGCCACCACCTGGCGACGTCTCCAACCGCCCAGATGCGGGGGTCTTCGATGGAGCGGCAGTGGCTGTCGCACAGCACACCGTCGTCGGTCGGGATCCCACTGCCGGCGAGCCAGTCGTCGTTCGGGACGGCCCCGATTCCCACGACCACCGTGGCGGCAGGGAGTACGGTGCCGTCGTCGAGGCACACCTCCAGCCCTTCTCCGGTTTCCTCGATGCCGGTGACGCCCACCCCGAAGCGGGTGCGTACTCCACGCGCGGCGTGCAACGTGCCGAACACGGCGGCGACTTCGGGGTTGAGCACCCGGGACAACGGCACCGGCACCGGGTCGACGACCGTCACGTCGTCGAGGCCCATGCCCAGCGCCGTGGCCGCGACCTCAGCGCCGATGAACCCACCTCCGACGACCACCAGCGGCCCGCCCACCCGCAGGGCGGCGCCGAGCGCCTCGGCGTCGGCCAGTGATCGCACCACGTGCACACCAAACGGCGTTCCCCACGGGGACTGTCGGGCGCGGGACCCGGTGGCGATGACGAGATCGTCGTAGTGGAGGCTGGTGCCGTCGCTGAGGAGAACCCGGCGGTGCTCTTGGTCGACCCCTGTCGCCGCGTTGCCCAGGGCGAGCTCGACGCGTGCCTCGGCCGCGGCGTCCGCAGGCAACAGACCCACGCTCTCCACGGTGGCTGTTCCTGCCAGCAGTGCCTTGGACAGCGGCGGCTTGTCGTAGGGTGGGACGTCCTCATCACCGATCAGGACGATCTCGCCGTCGTAGCCCGCCGCCCGCAGGGCCTGGGCGGTCCGGACGCCACCGACGGAGGCGCCGACGATCACTGTGCGTGCCATCAGTCGTCCTCGACGACCAACGCCGAGGCGGGGCAGCTCCGGGCCGCCTCCTCGACCCTGCTGCGCTCGGACTCCTCGATCGTCGTGCGGAGCAGCACCACCACCCCGTCGTCGTCGATGTCGAACACATCCTCCGCGCCGACCACGCAGTTCGCGTAGCCCTGGCACGCCTTGAGATCCGCCTTCACGACCGCCATGTCGTTCTTCCTTTCTTTCCCCGGGGGGCAAGCCCCCCGGTACTCACGCTTTGACACCGATGCCGCCGTCCGGGTGCACGACCCCACCGGTGATCCCCCGGGAGCGCCCCGAGGCGAGGAACACGTAGCTCCACGCGTGGTCTTCACCTGACAGCGCGACCTCCAGGGGGACACGGGCAGCGAGCTCGGCCTCCCGGCCAGGGGCGTCGTTCAGACGCCGCTGGTCCAGCCCGAGGCTGCTCAGCCCGCGCAGGTCGGTGTTGAGGGTGCCGCCGGGCGCGACCCCGTTGACCCGGATGTCGGGTGCCAGCTCGTGCGCGAGCGCGGTGACGAGCCCGCGGACGGCGAACTTGGTCGAGACGTAGAGCGCCCCGCCCCGGCCCGGGTAGTACGCCGAAGTCGATTCGGTGAGGATGACCGTCCCTCGGCTCTCCCGCAACGCGGGCAACGCCGCCTTCACCGAGTGCAGGTGGCTCTTGACGTTGACCCGGAAGATCTCGTCGAACGCGTCGTCGATCTCGTCACCGTCGAGCTCGCCGACGCCGCGGTAGAAGTCGAAGACTCCGACACAGTTCACCAGGATGTCCAGACCGCCGAACGCCTCCACCGCGGTCGCGACAGCCTGCTCGTTGGCCTGCCGTGTGGTGGCATCGCCGACGACCACTGGCAGGCCCGGAATCTCGGCGGAAAGTTTCGCGCACTTGGCCTCGTCCCGTTCCAGGACCGCTACCTGCGCGCCTTCCGAGCGGAAGGCGTCGACCACCGCGCGGCCGATCCCGGATCCCGCCCCGACGACCAGGGCGCGCCGGCCGGTCAGCCAGTCACTCACGTCTCCTCCTCGAGCAGCGGGCCGAACGGATGGCCGATCATCGCGGAGAACGTTTCCGCGTTCTGCCAGGTCAGTGACTCCACCTCGAGCGGGCACAGCGACACCCACTGACCGGTCTTCGGTGCCTCGACCAGCAGCCGCGCGCCGTTGCGGGTTTCGACCCGGGACACCCGGATCTCGGCGAACTCGTTGCCCACCGTGATCGCCACCCCGGTCTGGTGGGCCTTGAGCTCGCGAAGTTCGGCCGCGGCCCGACCCGCGGCGGCGGCGTCCTCGGCTTCGCCCTCCCACTGCAGTCGCGCCCGCGGAGTCATAGGAACACCGCCAGGTTCTGGGTCCGCAACACGGCGTCATCCACCAGGATGGTGCGACGGGCCAGATGCCAGCCGTCTCCAACGCGGCGCAGCAGGTCCTCCCGGCCTGCCGAGATGATCGAGGCCTCCCGGACGTCGCCGCGGCTGCGATAGAGCAGGACCGCTGTGTCCACAACCAGTTCGTCCGGGTTCGGCGTGGCGAAAGTGCGCACGTTGGTGACGTGGTGACGCAGTCGCGACGGCGGGTCCTCGGTCCAGGCATGTTCGGTCAGGAACCGGGCCACACGCCTGGACAGCGAGTACTTGTTCTCGTCGAAGTGCGCCATGTGCGGGGCCGAGTCGAACCCCGCCGTGAGTGCCGTGGTGACCCGGACCGGCATGATGTAGTGGATGTCGTCGGTGAGCAGGTCGAGCCAGTCCTCGTAGTTCTGCGCGTCGAGGATGTAGGCCTCCTCCACCATCCAGTGGTGGGCCTGCAGGTGGCGTGGGTCCTCGAAGGGCAGGCTCCGGCCGACCCGCTGCGTACGTGGTGCGTGTCCGCCCAGCCGGGACTCCGCGGAGTAGGGGCCGCCGTTCCCGGTGGGCCTCGCACCGACCTTCTCCTCCGCCGGCTTCGGGGCCGTCGGCTGCGTCTCCACACTCACGCTCGCACCTCCTTGTTGTCCGCCGGGACGCCGGACACCTCGACCTGGGAGACCTTCTCCACCGGGCGCTCCAGGTGGTCCGCCCACCGGCTCAGCAGGTGGCGCTGGTTGTACTCGCCGTATCCGACGTGCGCTTCACCCGGACCCGCGTACTGCTCGCGCGTCAGCGGCGGAACGACCTCGGTACCGTCCTCCAGCATGCCCATGCGGCTGTTGAGGAGCAGCCTGCGGGCCATCGCACCCGCCGCGGTGTTGGTCAGCGAGACCCAGTTCTCGACATCGTCCTGCTCGAACATGCCCGTCGACCCGAAGCACATCAGGTACGCCTTGTAGGACAGCGCCTTGAATTCCTCCGGCGCCTCCGCGTCGACGGCGAACCAGGACACGACCTCGGTCTCGTCCGGACCGACCGGCTGCCACGTGCGAATCGAGATGAACGGGAGCACGTCGTCGGAGTCCTCGACCCGGGGCCAGTTGTGCACGAAGCTCATGTTCGGGAAGACAGACGCCGCCGAGATCATGAACCCGTCCCGCCCGATGACATCGAGTTGGTCCTGCGACCACTGCTCCTTCATCTTCTCGATCATCACGTCGGGATAGCCGACATAGCGCAGCTTCTCCTCCAGCGTCCCCGGAGGCAGCTTGTAGGTGGTGCCTCCGCCATTGCCGGCCCAGTAGGTGTTGCCGTCCTTGCGTTTCTCCGCCTTGGGCTCACGGAACAGCCCGATCTCCACGACGGAGGTGTGGGTCTGCGGCGTGTGGTACATGTCGCCGGCGAAGTTCTCGGCGCCGATCTTCCAGTTCGTCTTCACCCGCCAGCGCTGCGGTCCGCGCAACTCGATCCCGCTCGCCGACTGTCGCGTGTAGTAGTCCAGGTAGAAGGTGAAGTCGCCCAGGTACTCGCGCAGCGGCGGGGCGTCGGGGTCCAGACTCAGGAAGATCAGGCCGTTGTAGGTGTCCACCGACGGCGCCGGGAGCAAGGTCTGCCCCTTGCGCCGGAAACCGGCCTCGCCACCGTAGGCGTCCTTGTGAAAAGGCAGCCCGACGATGCGCCCGTCGTTGCGATAGGACCAACCGTGGTACGGGCAGCGGAAGTGCGAGGCATTACCCATCTCCGCCCGGCAGACCTGCATCCCGCGGTGCAGGCACATGTTGAACAGCGCCCGCATTTGACCGTCCTCGCCGCGAGACAGGATGAACGAGTCATCGAGCACCCGCCGCACCACGTAGTCACCGGCCTGGGGGATCTCCGACTCGTGCCCCACGAACTGCCATGCCCGGCTGAACAACCGCTCCCGCTCAAGTCGGAAGATCTCCTCGTCGTTGTAGATGTGCGCGGGGATCATCCCTCGCCGCACATCTCCCAGCACGAGGTCGAGGGTGGTCTTCAACTCGTCCTCCAAATCTCTGCTGTGCAGAGTAGATATCTGTATAACAAAATCCCTGACCGACACCGGCGTGTCAAGGGCCCACAGTCGGGGGGCGGGGGTCCGTCAACCACGAAGGGTCACGTCGACCTCCTCGATGTGCCGCTGCAGAGCAGTTCCGACGCGATGCCGCTCGCTCGGCGACATCCGGCCACCCGGGGCGCACGGAGGGGGCGGCGACAGTCGGGCCCTTTCGGCTCGCCGGACCTGTCGAACCGGTGACCTTGCGGTAGTGAGCCGTCGGCGTTAGATTCAGATGACACTTCTGTAATGCAGAAGTGTCAAAAAAGGAAGCGGAAGATGCAGCGCGGCGTGCGTCACTTCGGTTCTGCGACGTTCGGATACGGGCGGTGTGTGGAGCCGACCGCCCAGCTCGCCGGGGCGCCGATCGCGGTGGACGAAGCCGTGAAGCTGTATGAGCTGATCGCGGTGTCCTCGTTGGACTGTCCGGTGAGGCCGCAATCCGGCCCTGCGACCGTTCGCCCGCCGTGTGCGGCAGCAGAGCGCCTTGCGGGGCGTTCACCGATGGCGCGGGCCGTCAGCTCGAAGACGTGTCGAGCAGCACTCGGCAGAAGCATGTGCGACGGAGTTGAAGAGGACATGGGTTCACTGAAGGGTCAGACGGTCGTCGTGATCGGAGGGAGCTCGGGTCTCGGGCTTGCACTCGCGGCGACGGCTCTCGATGACGGGGCAGAGGTCACGATCGCGGGCCGCTCCGAAGAACGGCTCCGCGAGGCGAGGGCCGTCATCGGCGACAAGGTGCGGACGGCTGCTGTCGACGCCGTCGACGAGGCGCAGGTGGCGGAACTGTTCGATGGTCTCGGCACCGTCGATCACATCTTCGTCACCGTCGGAGTGGTCGGCGGGGGCACCCTTGTCGAGTCGGACACCGCGACACATCGCCCATGTCTGGACGCGCGGGTCTGGGCAGCGGCCTACGCGGCCAAGTACGGGGCACCGAAGATGACCCGGGGCGGATCGATCACCTTCTGCTCGGGAGCGGCCGGCGCCCGACCGGGTAAGGCCACGAATCCGTTCGCCGCTGCCTCGGCGGGCGCGGTGGAGTCGATGACCCGCGCGCTCGCGGTACAGCTAGCGCCCATACGCGTCAACACCGTCGCCCCGGGAATCGTCGACACCCCGCTGTTCACACGAACGGCGGATGCCCTGGAGACGATCGCCAAGCGGCTGCCGGTGGGACGCGTCGGCCGAGCCGAGGACATCGCCCAGGCGGTGCGGTTCTTCATGACCAACGGCTATGTCACGGGGCAGACTCTGATCGTCGACGGGGGCGGCGTCCTCGTGTAGTGACCTCGCGGCCGGAGCGGGCGCCGCGCAGGCTGGACGAAAGCGAGGCACGGGGAAAGGACGAACCACCCAGGTTCTGACAGTCGGCGACGACGACGCGGCGAGCGCACTGCCCAGTGCGGACGGGGCCGTCGAGGATCGGGGCCTGCACACGGGCGTCTCCAGCCAACAGACCGTCCGCTCCCCCCTCGGCCGTGCGCTCAGCTGCCTACCCCACGGCCCCGGCACGCAGGTGCCACCGTCGCGGGCAGCGCGGTCGGCGGCGGCTACGAGCAGAAGCAGACCACAGGTCCGCGAATGAGTGTGCTACCAGCGCCGCGATGATGAAGATTCCGGCCATATGCGTTCATTTCAGACTGGCTAGCGGCGCTTCAAGCAACAGCAGGTCGTCATGGCACCGCACAGGCCATACAAGATCAGGGAGCCGGAGTAGCTTGGGGATCCGAGGTGGAGTTGCTTGCCGAGGCCGGTGACCACAAGGACGTCCACGAACTGGCCGCGAGTCTCGTCCGCAGCTAAGTTCCGCCGACGAGAATGACTGAACGACGGATCATCGCGGGGTGATTCACCGTCATGAACTCAGCCACCAGGACTGGCCGGCAAAGTCCACCTCGCCGTCGACGGCAAGGGCCGACCGCCGGCGATCCTGCTGCCCCGGGGCAACTCCACAACAGCATCTGCGCACACCCACCCCTGGAAAGCGTCCGAGTCCCCCGCACCGGACCTGACCGACCACGTTGCCGACCTGACCGGGTCATCGCAGACAAGGCCTGTACTCCCAGAGTTTCCGTCTCTGTTGTCCTGCGACGGAGATCCGTCAGCAGTAGCAGGCGGGGACTGGAGGACGTCCTCGGCGTCTTGGCCCAGATGAACGGCTTGGGTTCGGTGCGCAGGCTGGCCGCCTGGGCCGGGATCTCGGACTCGCACCCTACGAGCGTCCACGCAAGGCTGAACACCTGGCGGACGCCCTGGGGTACTTCGACGTAGTTGCCGTTGACTCCCTGCTTCTGGTCAACACATTATTTCTGTGATGCAGAGAATCGGACCCAGTGTTGGGCAACGGAGAGCGGGTCCGTCGTTTCAAGGAGCTCTGCCGCCGATGAGCACAGGGTATTCTTCTGCCATGAAGAAGTCCGAGGCTCAGTCAATCCACGACAGCGGACCGGCGCCGCAGTATCCGATCGAGTCGGTGGACAACGCACTGAAGGTGCTGCTGCTGCTCGGCGAGCGGAACGAGCTCAGGCTCACCGAGGTCGCCAACTACCTGGGAGTCGCGACCTCAACCGCGCACCGCCTACTCGCAATGTTGACGTACCGCGGGTTCATCAGGCAGGCCGAGCGCGGCAAGGCGTACGTGCCAGGAACAGCACTCACCAGCGTCGCTTTCTCCATCCTGCAGCGCTTCGACGTCCGGCAAGCCCTGCATCCCTTGCTGGAACGACTGAACGCCGAACTGAAGGAGACCGTGCACCTCGGAGTACTGGACGGGACGACGGTCCGGTTCGTGGACGCGCTGGAGAGTCCGCGCGCCGTGCGTGTCGCATCCCGCCTCGGACAGTCGATGCCGGCTCACTGCACCTCCACCGGCAAGGCGCTCCTCGCCCAGCTACCCGGTGACGAGTTGCGACGACGTTACCCGGACGAGGAACTGACGCAGTTGACACCGAACTCGATCGCCACTCGGACGGAGTTGGAGAAGGAGGTCGAAATGGCCCGCCGGCTCGGGTACGCCACGAGCTCCGAGGAGAGCGAGGAGGGCGTGGGCTCCGTCGCCGTTGCCCTGTCCACCCAACGAGCCCCCATGCAGGCCGCCTTCAACGTCTCCGTGCCGATCAGCCGAATGAACCATGCCGACCAGCGTCGGATCAGTGCGGTGCTGCGTGAGGTCGCCGAGGAGGCGGCCGATGTCTTGCACTGAGCCTCCTGCCCAGGGCCGGTAACGGCACTCGATCGAAGCCAGTCCGGCCGGAACTCCGTGCGGCTCGACCACTTGCCCCGCAGCCGGGGGCGTCTCAAGCCCTGCCGACCTCGCGCAGTACACGATGGCCACCGACCAGCTCCAAGGCGATCTCGCCGGCCTGCTCGACCCTTGGCAGCCCGCGGTGCTCCACCTGGTCGCAGAGGTCCTGCACGCCACGCACGAAGCCGGCAAACCGGCCGGCGTGTGCGGCGAGTCCGCAGCCGACCCGCTCATGGCGCTTGTCCTGACCGGACTCGGGGCCGCTTCCTTGTCGATGGCACCCGCAGCGGTGCTGGCCGTGCGATTCATGCTGTCCCGGCACGGCCGTGAGCAATGCACGCAGATCGCAGGGGCCGCGCTGGCCGCCGGTACGTCCGCCGCCGCACGTGACAACGTGCTCGCGCTCGCCGACCCCGAGGCCGGCGGCCTGCTCTCGCTCGGTTGAGACATGCGCTGCCCGCGCTGGGTATTCCCGCGACACCCAGCGACCGCACGGACATCACCGGGTGACGAGTCGGTGGCTCCGGCAGCCCCTTGCCCGCACGCGAAGGCCGGGACGGTTCGGCCGTCCCGGCCTCATGGTTCACCGCCCCGTGGGGGCGCATCCGTTACGGTCACCGGCCCGGGATTCAGCCGTCGGTGTCGGCCAGCCGCTTCCAGCGCGCAGAGCTCCATGGTCGGCCACTGCTCGACATTCTCCATCGGCGGTTTTCCCTGTTCTACGTTTACGGGAGGTGTTGCGGCCGCGCCATCAGACATGGGTGCCGCATTCCCCAGTGACAGCGTCGCGCCGAACGGTCGTGGCCACCGGCCCGGGGGAGGCAGCCGACGGTAGGACGCCTGTCTGCGGCGCCGACGTGCTCCGGTGCGGAGAAGCGACGAGCGCAGTCCCGCCGCCGCTGAGGCATCCGCCCCGTCTGCGCAACGAGCATAAGGAAATCGTCTGTGCTCACGCCTTTCCGGCGCCCGCGCGGAACGGAATCACTCACCGCGCGAACCCTATACAGGGAAAATTCTTTCCCCCTCTCAATGTGGCCGACCGATGTAATGCTTGACGAAGCACTGAGCAGGACTCTTTCGAGGAGCATCATCGTGATGGCGAATTGCGACTGCTTCAAGGTCGCCCTCGCATCTCCTTCGGGCTGCGGCCACTCGGCGATCGCCGTCGAAACCGCCGTCCGCGGGATGGTGGGAATCGGCATCGACGTGGTCTCGAGTCCGGCCGATGCCGTCACCGGCAGGCAGGGGGAGCACCTGGACGCCCACGGGGCGATCACCTTCGGCGTCCTTTCCGGCAAGGGCACCACTGCCCGTGTCTTCCCCCAGCTTCGCCACCGGTGACAAGTCGTCGTCGGGCTACGTCGCCACCATGACCCACCCTCATGGTCGGCAAACCTGACCGCACCACCGCAGAGTGTCTGGTTCCGCGTAGCGCCCGTCGGACCACGGCCTTCCGCGTCGGTTGAACCGCTCCAGCCGCCGTCTCACAGAGGCCTGGCCTCGCCGATCCTGCTCCCCTCGACCACCAAGGAACTCACCATGTCCGACTCCTCGAACATCACCCTCGTCCGTCGGCTGTACGACTCGGGAATGGCACCCGAGGTCACCCAGGAGGTCATGGCCGAAGACCTCGTCTGGGACATCACGCCGGGCTTCCCGAACAGCGGCGTGTACCACGGCTGGGACAACGTGGCGAAGGACTTCTTCGGCGTGATGATGCCGAGCTACGAATCCTTCGGCGCGGTGCCCGAGGAGTTCTACGCCGACGACGACAACCACGTCTTCGTCTTCGGCCACTACCACGCCGAGACGAAGACCGGGAACAAGGCCGACGTCCGGTTCATCCACCTGTGGACCATCCGTGACGGCAAGCTCGTACGGATGCGTCAGGCCGCAGACAGCCACATCCTCCGCGAAGCCCTCCAGGGCTGACACCTCACCGGGAGATCCACAATCATGGCGAAGATCCTCTTCGTGATCACCGCGTCCGACCACTGGACGCTGGCCGACGGCACTCGGCAGCCGGCCGGATTCTGGGCCGAGGAGGCCCTCGGCCCCTACCAGGTCTTCAAGGAGGCCGGGTACGAGATCGCGGCGGCGACCCCCGGCGGCGTACCGCCCACTGCGGACGCCATGAGCCTCACCGCCGAGTTCAACGGCGGCGAGGAAGGCGCACAGCGCATGCGGACGGCACTGCACGAGGCGACCGAGCTGGCGCACCCGATGCGCATCGAGGACGTGAACATCGACGACTACGCGGCCGTCTTCTACCCCGGCGGCTGGGGTCCCATGGAGGACCTGCCCGACAACGCCGAGTCCGGCAGGCTGCTCACCGAGTGGCTCGCCTCCGGCAAGCCCGTGTCCCTGGTCTGCCACGGCCCCGCGGCGCTCCTGGCCACCATCGGCCCCGACGGGACGTCCCCGTTCTCCGGCTACCGCCTGACCGGACTGTCCAACGCAGAGGAGAAGCAGAACGGTCTCGCCGACCGCGCGAAGTGGCTCCTGCAGGACCGCCTCGTCAACGACCTCAAGGCCGACTACCGCGAAACCGACCCCTTCACCCCCCACGTCGAGGTCGACCGCACCCTGTACACCGGCCAGAACCCCTACTCTGCCACCCCGCTGGCCAGGGAGGTACTCAAGGCACTGGGCTGACAAGCCTCAGCGTGTGCCTGCTCGGTGGCCCAGTAGGGTTCCTGGGCCACCGAGCCCCCCTTTCCTCTCCTTTTCCGCAGACGCCCGCAGAGCTGAGCAATGTACGATTTGCCTACGTCAAGCTGTGCAACGTGGGAAGAATTCATCCCCCTCACAGCTCCGGGTTCCTGTGCGAGGCTGTAGATCATGAACCGCGACCCGCATCTGAACGAGCTGGGTGAGTTCCTCAAGGCCCGCCGCGCCGAGCTCAGCCCGTCCGACGTCGGGCTTCGCGGCGGGCAACGGAGGCGCGTGAGCGGTCTACGCCGCGAGGAGGTCGCCATGCTCGCGGCGATCAGCGCCGAGTACTACGCGCGGATCGAGCAGGGACGCCTCCAAGCGCCGGCTCACCTCCTGACCGAGATCGCCCAGGCTCTCCGTCTGAACGAGGACCAACGAACGTATCTCTTCGAACTGGCGGCGAAGGAGTCGGCCCGTCCTGCGGCGTCGGGGGCGCGCCAGCAACTGGACGTGCAACTGCAACGCATGCTGGACGATCTCACCGCGACGCCGGCCTTTGTCATCGGCCGGCGGACCGACATCCTGGGCTGGAATCAGCTCGCCGCTGCGTTGTGGACCGACTTCGGGTGTTTCCCCGAGCAGGACCGTGTGTTCGTCCGTTTGCTGTTCACCGAGCCCTGGATGCGCGAGCTGTACGCGGACTGGGAAGAGGTCACCCGTCTGGCCATCGCTCATCTGCGCATGGAGAGCGCACGCTACCCGGGCGACCCTCGCCTCACGGCTCTGGTCGAAGAGCTCTCGGCCCTCGACTCCCAGTTCCGGCAGTGGTGGACCGAGCACGACGTCGCCATGCGCAACAGGGGCGTCAAGACACTTCGTCACCCTGTGGTGGGAGAGCTCACGCTCGACTGGGACACGCTCACCTGCGCTACGGACCCCGAACAGCACATCATCGTGTGGACAGCCCCGGTCGGCTCCCCGGCCCACGACGGACTGCGCCTTCTGGCTTCCTGGGCTGCGGATCAGCAGCGCGCGGCGTCCGACCGTCTCATGTGAGTCCACCTCCGATAAACGCGACTGCAATCAGAGATCAACTGTTGCGCATTCCGGCCAGTGAAGGCGATATCCCCTGGTCGGGACATTTTCGAGCCGGGAAGCTCTCCCTTTACGAGCTCGGGACCGTCGGTCAATGCCCAGCAGGACCGGCAACTTGGTCAAGCACCGGCTTCGGCCCCGAAGGAGAACATCCCGTGACCGTACCGGAGCGGTCGTCGCCGACCGCGACCGAATCCGAGAGTCCGGCCGCTCCCACCGCCTCCCGGAACCCGATGACCCGCGGTCTGACATTCCTGTTCGCGGCTGCGGGTGGTGCCGCAGTTGGGAACCTGTACTGGGCACAACCGCTGCTCGGCTTCATCGCAGGCGACCTGCACGCTTCCACCGCCGCTGCGGGCTGGCTCATCACAGCCACCCAGATCGGCTACGCCGCGGGCATCCTGCTCCTCGTGCCGCTGGGTGACGTACGTGACAGGCGAGGACTCGTTCCCCTGATGATGCTGTGCTCAGCGGTCGCACTGCTGTTGTGCGCGTTGGCGCCGTCGTTCGGAATCCTGCTGGCTGCCATCACCCTGCTCGGGGTGACCACCGTCTCCGGACAACTGCTCGCTCCGCTCGCCGGTGATCTGGCCGACGACGACACCCGCGGCACCGTGGTCGGGACCGTGGTTTCGGGTCTCCTCACCGGCATTCTGGTGTCCCGGACGTTCAGCGGGCTGATTGCCGGATTCGCCGGCTGGCGGGCCATGTACGTCGGGGCGGCCGCCGCTGCGGTCGTGTTCGCGGCACTGCTCCGCCGAGGGATCCCGTCCCTTCCTCCGAAGAGCCGGATACCCTACCCGGCTCTGATCGCCTCCGTCGGGACGGCCGTGCGCCGTGAGCGAGCCGTGCGCTGGACACTCGTTCTCGGCGCGACGGCGTTCGCCGCGTTCACGATGTTCTGGACGGCACTGACGTTCCTGCTCAGCGCGCCGCCATTCGGGTATTCGGTGACCGAGATCGGCCTGTTCGGACTGGTCGGTGTGGCGGGGGCTCTCGCCGCCAGGCGGGCCGGACGCCTTCACGATCGCGGCATGTCACTGCCTGCTACCGGCGTCGCCTGGGCCCTGGCCCTGGCGGCCTTCGTCCTGGCCGCGTTCGCCGGGCACTCCGTGGCACTCGTCGTGGTCGTCATCGTCCTGCTCGACATCGCCGTCCAAGGCGTCAACCTGCTCAACCAGTCACGGATGTTCGCCGTGTCCGACGAGATGCGCAGCAGGCTCAACACGGCCTTCGTCACGAGCAACTTCGTCGGTGGCGCCGTCGGCTCCGCCGTCGCCTCGGAACTCTGGGGCAGGGGTGGTTGGACGTCCGTGACGGTCGCGGGCATGGCCCTCAGCGCCTTCGCACTCGTAGTGTGGGCGCTCGGCCTTCGCGGACCGCTCGTGGTTGTTCCGCGCTCACGCTGAACCGTGTGTGCGCTCCGGAAGCGCGGTAAGCGAACACGGCTGTGCCAGTAAGAGAAAATCCCTCGCCCCACTGCACGCATCCTGGGAAAGAATCTTCCCCTTTTACTGGCGTGCGCGACCATGGAATGTCGGATACCTCGGACGACTGTGTACAGAGTGATGAGAGGTATCCGAATGAAGGCGGTAGGTTTCACAGAGTTCGGCGGGCCCGAGGTGTTGCGGGTCCTGGAGCTGCCGACACCCGAGGCCGGTCCGGGCGAGGTGCGCATCCGGGTGCACGCCGCGACCGTCAACGCGGTCGACGCCCTGCAGCGCGGCGGCCCCGCCGCACAGCCGGACGCAGAACCGCCGTTCGTACCGGGCATGGACGCCGCGGGCGTCGTCGACCAGATCGGCCCAGGCGCCGACACCGATCTGCGAGTCGGAGACCGCGTGATGGCGATCGTGGTACCCAGCGGCTCGCACGGCGCCCATGCCGAGCAGGTGGTGGTGCCGGTGGAATCGGTCGTCCGCGCTCCCCGCGGTACGACCCACGAACAGGCCGCAGTCCTCCCGATGAACGGTCTGGCCGCACGTCTGGCACTGGACACCCTCGAACTGAGGTCCGGGCAGACCGTCGCGGTCACCGGAGCGGCCGGAGCGGTCGGCGGCTACACCGTCCAGCTGGCCAAGGCGGACGGACTCCGGGTAGTGGCCGACGCCTCGGAGCAGGATGAGGCACTGGTCAGGGAACTGGGCGCCGACATCGTGCTCCGCCGTGGTGCCGAGTACCCGGGCCGTGTACGCGCGGAGGTCCCTGACGGGGTCGACGGACTCGTGGACGGCGCGCTGCTCGGCGCTCTCACCGCCCAGGCGGTCCGCGACGGCGGCCGGGTGGCGACAATGCGCGGCTTCGACGGCCCCGGCGAGCGGAACATCGCCTTCCAGCCGGTCCTCGTGTTCCGGTACGCACGCGAACACGCCCGGCTCGACCGGCTCCGGCAGCAGGTGGAGGACGGCCGCATCACCCTCCGGATCGCGAAGACGTTCCCGGCTGAACAGGCCGCCGAGGCGCACCGACTTCTCGCCACGGGCGGAGTACGGGGCCGACTGGTCCTGACGTACTGACCCGGAAATCCACCTGAGAGGCGTGTTCTCGTGAAGATTCGAGTGTTCTTCCCCAGTCAGGGGCTGAAGGTCGCAGGCATTCTGTTCGTACCTGACGGGTACTCCGGTGAACGCCTGCCCGCGGTGGTCGTCGGCCATCCGTGGCGCGGGGTGAAGGAACAGACCGCTTCGATCTACGCCGAACGGTTGTCCCGCGAGGGCTTCGCCACCCTCGTTTTCGACGCCGCCTACCAGGGCGAGAGTGGCGGGACACCGCGTGGGCTGGAGGACCCCTTCCAGCGCGCCGAGGACGTGCGCGCGGCCGTCTCCTATCTGACCACCCGAAGGGACATCGCCCCCGAGCGGATCGGTGGGCTCGGCATCTGCGCGTCCGGCGGCTATGTGGCGTTCGCCGCGCAGACCGACCGCCGGATCAGGGCCGTGGCCACGGTCAGCGCGTTCGACACCCGTGGCGCGCTCTTCGACGGCATCGGCAGGATCCAGGGTCCTGAGGTCCGCGAGGCCCTGTTGAACCAGGCAGGGGTCCTGCGCAGCGCCGAGGCCCGTGGAGAGGGCGCCTTCTCCTTCCACGCCGCCTTCCCGGGCAAGGCGGAACTGGCCGCCCTCCCGGAGCGAAGCATGTACAGGGAGGGCTTCGAGTACTACCTCACGCCTCGCGGCGGCCACCCGCGCTCCGACAACTGGTCCGTGCTGCGGGCCGATGTGGTCGCCCAGTACGACGCCTTCGGCAACAACGCGTGGATCTCCCCGCGCCCACTGCTGATGATCGCCGGAACGGACGCCGACACTCTGTACTTCAGCGAGGAGGGTGTCGCCAAGGCCGCTGAACCGAAGGAGCTGTTCCTCATCGAGGGCGCTTCGCACATCGACCTCTACGACCGGGACGAGTACGTGACCCCGGCGGTCGCCAAACTCACCGAGTTCTTCGGCAAGCATCTGGCACCTTGACATATCAATCGCAGTCGGCCGGCGGCACGTGACCTGTGCTGCCGACCGACGGGCTTGACGCGCCGACGGGTGGGGAGCGCCTGCAGCCTCTACGGGACATTCTCGCTCTCCTGCGGTAGCTATCACGTCGCGATCCGTGTGCGGTCTGACACGGTCTGCGTTGCCTGCTCCACCGCTTCTCCGCGCCGCGCTGCTGAGGATCGGGACGACGCCACGAGCGCATCGCCACCTTTCGCTCATGCCGTCGCATCGCGTCCCGGCTGGTACGAGTCGGCTGTCCACGATGCGAGAAAACGCAGTCCGTCGTGGGACGGGGTGCCGGGCTCGGCGGTCCAGATGACCAGCTGCTGCGCCGGGTCTGCTGCGCAGGTCAGGCTGTCCCAGTCGAGAGTGAGGTCACCCACGACCGGGTGGTGCAGCCTTTTCGTGCCCACCCGCAGGCCCGCCGTCTGGCGGCCGCCCCACCATCGCCGGAAGTCGGCATCGGCAACGGAAAGTTCACCGACGAGAGACGCCAGCACGGGATCGCCCGGATACCTGGCGGCCTCCATGCGCAGCTGGGTGACGCAGATCCGGGCGTTCAACGTCCAGTCCGGATAGAGCTCCCGGAAGGCGGGGTCGGTGAAGAGGAGCCGGATGTAGTTGCGCTTTCCCTCGGGCACGCGGTCGAAGTCGGTGAGCAGAGCAGCTGCCAGTGGGTTCCATGCCAGGATGTCCGTGAAGCGGCCCATGACGATCGCAGGCGTCGTCGGCGCCTCGTTCAGCACACGCCTGAGCTGCGGCTGGACCTTCTGCGCCGACCTGCGGCGCGGTGTGGGGCCTTCCATCGCGGCGAGTGCAAACAGGTGGTCGCGCTGATCGTCGCCCAGATGCAGGACGCGGACGAGTGCGGCGAGCACCGACCTGGACACGGAAGCACGGCCCTGCTCCAAGCGTGTGTAGTAGCCGATGCTGATCCCTGCGAGCCGGGCGACCTCCTCGCGGCGCAGCCCGGGGACTCGCCTGGGCGTCCCGGACTCGGGCAGTCCAACGGTGCGCGGGCTGAGTTGCGATCGACTCGCTCTGAGGACCTCTCCCAGCTCGGACAAATGCGCTTTGCTGTACATAGCAACTAGCCTGACAGTATCTGGCCGAAGAGTGAGGGGGAAAATCCTTTCCCAGGATCCGGGCAACCATGGAACCCGGGCAAACCCCCTACGAATTCAGACCGCATCAGGCGCGACCCGCGGCCCGCGAGGCAAGAATGCGTAGTCCGTCGTACGACGGCGTACCAGGTTCCGCTGTCCAGGCGACGAGTTTTTGATCGGTCTCCGTGGCACAGGTGAGGGCATCGCAGTCGAGGATCAGTTCCCCGGCGGCGGGATGCCGGAGCCTCTGTGGGCCCAGGCGGCGCGACGCAACGACACGGCCTGCCCACCACTGCCCGAAGTCCTTGTCCTGCAAAGACAGTTCACCTACCAGCGCGTTCAGCCACGGGTCGTCCGGATACCTGACGGCCAGCAGGCGCAGATGGGACACACACGCCTGGGCGACGGTCCGCCAGTCCGCGTGCAGTCTCCGCATGGCGGGGTCGGTGAAGAGGATGCGGATGTAGTTCCGCTTCGTCTCCGGAACTTTCGAGAAATCGGTGAGCAGGGCCGCGGCGAGCGGATTCCACGCAAGTACGTCCATGTGCCGGCCGATCACCACCGCGGGTATGGAGGAGATGTCGTCGAGGAGGCGCCGCAGTTGCGGCTGCACCTTCTGTGCGGTCTGCCGACGAGACCGCATGCTTGGCCGGCCTGCCAGTTCGAAGAGGTGGTCGCGCTGCCCGTTGCCGAGGTGAAGGACTTTGGCGAGAGAAGCCAGTACGGGCGCGGACGGCCGTATGCGCCCTTGTTCCAGCCGCGTGTAGTAGTCGGTACTGATGGCCGCGAGCAGGGCGACCTCTTCCCGACGTAGGCCGGCCACACGCCTTGGGCCACCGGTTTCGGGTAGTCCGACGGTGCGCGGGCTCAGCTCTGCCCTCCGCGCCTTGAGGAACTCTCCCAGCTCGTTCGGATGCGCGTCGCTGGACATACCGGCCAGTATGGCACCACGGAGCCCTCCCAAGGGGGGAAGGATTTTTCCCTGGATAAGTACTTCCCGGACTGGAACTCTCCTCTTTGAGGTTTCGCACAGTGCCTGGCAGGGTCGAAGAAGACGAGGGCAGACGTTCCACACTGGCAGGAATTCACCGGAACAGTCAGCCACGCCGATTTCTCGGATCGGCAAGTCCTGCGGATGTGACCGGTACTTCGTGGCCTGCATCCCAGACGAGGAGGTGTGAAACGACAGTAAGGACGGATCATGAACAGGGCATCCGCACAGCCCCGACGACCCCTTCGCAGTCGCCCGGTATTGACGTCCTTCAGCTTGGTTCGCACCTGAACCAGGCACCGGCTGGGAGCCGGCTGCCCTGAACACTCAACACATGCTAGGAGCACAACCGCATGTCCGAACGGAAGAAGTTCGCGCCGCCGGCGATCCAGGAGTTCGCCCCCAAGCTCGCGGAGGTGACCGACCTGGTCCTGTTCGGCGACGTCTGGGAGCGGCCGGGCCTGTCCCCGCGCGATCGCAGCCTGGTCACGGTGACCGCGCTCGCCGCCCTCTACCGCACTGACCAGCTCGGCTTCCACCTCGGCAAGGCGCTGGAGAACGGCGTGACCAAGGACGAGCTGGTCGAGGCCATCACTCACCTGGCCTTCTACGCCGGATGGCCCAACGCCATGACCGCGATGAACCTGCTCAAGGACATCGTGGAGAAGGCCGACCAGTCCGGCTGAGCCTCTCCCCACAACCCTCCCCCACGCGCGGGCTCCATCATCGCCCCCCCCACGAAGCCGCTGCACCGTCTGAGCGGCACCCGCCACCAAGGAAAAACGCACCATGGAACTGCTGAAGCAGCCCCCGACCATGAAGCTGCCTGCGGAATGGTTCACCGGCGACGCCTACGCGGACGTGATCTACCGCGGCGAGGACCCGTCGCGGATGAGGGCCAACATGGTCCGGTTCACCCCAGGTGCCCGAACCGCCTGGCACTCCCACGCCCTCGGCCAGACCCTCTACATCGTCGAGGGCATCGCCTTGGTGCAGTCCCGCGGCGGTGACCTCGTCGAGGCCCACCCAGGCGACGTCATACACACACCCCCGGGCGAGGAGCACTGGCATGGCGCCGCGCCCGACCGGTTCATGGTCCATCTCGCCCTGTGGGAGACGGACGACGCCACATGGCTCGAGCACGTTTCCGACGACGCGTACAACGGCCCTCGAATCACCACCCGTACCCGTCCCTGACATCCCACCCACCAGACCCCGACGAGAACTGAGAAAGCGTCATGCGAGCAACGGTTATTCACGCCCCTGGTGACATCCGGGTGGAGAATGCCCCCGAACCGAAGATCATGGCACCGACCGACGCGGTCATCCGTACCGTCGCCACCTGCGTGTGTGGTTCCGATCTGTGGAGCTACCGGGGTATCAACCCGGTCACCCGGCCGCAGCCGATCGGCCACGAGTACGTGGGCATCGTCGAGGAAATCGGCAGCGAGGTGTCGACCGTCAAGCCCGGCCAATTCGTCATCGGCTCCTTCATCGCCTCCGACAACACCTGCCCGAACTGTCAGGCCGGCTACCAGACCAACTGCCGGCATCGGGACTTCCCCAACGGCTGCCAGGCCGAGTACGTCCGCATCCCCCTCGCCGACGGCACGCTGGTCGCCACCCGGGATCAGCCGGACGAGGAGCTGATCCCGAGCCTGCTGACTCTGTCCGACGTCATGGGCACCGGCTGGTACGCCGCCAGGGCGGCGGAGGTCAGGCCGGGTTCGACAGCTGTGGTGGTCGGTGACGGCGCGGTGGGTCTGTCCGGCGTCATCGCGGCGAAGGAACTGGGTGCCGAACGCATCATCGCCATGAGCCGGCACGAGCCCCGCCAAAAGCTCGCCCTGGAGTTCGGCGCCACCGACATCGTCACCGAGCGCGGCGAGGAAGGCATCGCCCGCGTCAAGGAGCTGACGAACGGCATCGGCGCCGACTCCGTCCTGGAGTGCGTCGGCACGCAGCAGTCCATGCACCAGGCCCTGCAGTCCACCCGCCCCGGCGGGAACGTCGGCTTCGTCGGCATGCCCCACGACGTACGGATCGACGGAGAGCAGCTGTTCTTCTCCCACGTCGGCCTGCGCGGCGGCCCCGCCCCCGTACGCGCCTACCTCCCCGACCTGATCGACCGCGTCCTGAGCGGTCGGATCAACCCGGGCAAGGTTTTCGACCTCACCCTGCCTCTGGACCGGGTCGCCGAGGGATACAAGGCCATGGACGAGCGCCGCGCCATCAAGGCACTGCTGCGTCCATGACCCGAGTTCCGGGTGGTGGGCGCACCCAGTGATGCACCCACCACCCGGAAGGAACCACGCCCGCCCATCGCTGCCAAGCAGAACGGACCGACGGCCATGACCAGCAAGGCGATCGCCACCGTCGAGGCGTACCTGGATGCCCTCGGCGCGCGGGACATGGAACAGATCCTCTCCCACTTCGCCGCCGACTCCACCTGGACCATCCCCGGCGATCCTGCGCTGACGCCGTGGGCCGGGAGCCGTACCGGGCCGGAGGAGATCCGTCAGTCCCTCACCTCGTTCTTCACCGCCGTCGAACCGCTCACGTTCGAACTGCGCCCCTTGGTGGAGACCGGTGGCCGGGTACTGGCACCGGGTCGGTATGTCTCCCGGTTCCATCCCTCGGGGCAGGTACTCGAAAGCGAGATGATCCTGCGCTTCGCGGTCGCCGACGGCGTGATCACTGACTACCGGGTCTTCGAGGACTCGCTCGGTGTCACCCGTACCCACCTCGGTGAGCCCCTCACCGGTCCTGCCTGACCTCAGTTCCTCCGGCACCCGCGAACAGGCGGTTCCCGTTCGTCCGTACGCATTCCTCGGTCCCAGGAGACCACCGCATGTCCGCCCCGCACGCCGCGTCCCCACCCACCACGCACGGAGCCGGCCACCGTCGTGCCGCGCCCGCCTTTGCGCTGGCCGCCGCGCTGCTCGGCTTCTTCGTGATCACCTTCGACACCTCGGTCGTCAACGTCGCCCTGCCCGCGGTGCACAGCGACCTCGGCGGCGGTATGAGCGGACTGCAGTGGGTGATGGACGGATACGCGCTGGCGTTCGCGGCGGTGCTGCTGTCCGCGGGGTCCATGAGCGATCGGGTCGGCGCACGGCGTGCGTTCGCTATGGGGCTGGCGGTGTTCGTCGCCTCCTCGACGGTGTGCGGTCCGGCACCCGACCTGGCCACGCTCGTCATCGCCCGCGTGGTGCAGGGCCTGGGCGCAGCGATGATGACGCCGTCCTCCCGGACGCTGATCCGTGAGGGCTACAGCGACCCGGTCGAGCGGGGCAGAGCGATCGCCCTGTGGACCGTCGGCGGCGCCGTGGCCGCGGCGGCCGGACCTGTGACGGGTGGCGCTCTGAGCCTGATCAGCTGGCGGATGATCTTCTTCATCAACCTGCCGGTGGGCGTCGCGGCAGTGGTTCTGCTGGTGCGCGTGGCTCGCTCAGCGGGACGCGAAGTGCCGCACGACCGGACCGGACAGATCGCGGCCGTCACGGCCATGGGAGCGTTGACGTACGGAGTGATCGAGGTGGGCGCCGACGGCCTCGGTGCGCCACGGGTGCTCGTGTCCCTGACGGTCACCGCGCTGGCGTTGGCCGTCTTCGTGACCGCTCAGCCAGCCTCCCAGCGAGCCAAGACCTCTTGCCGGCCCAGAAGAACCGGAGCAACCTCATGACTGCATGGACCAGCGACGAACTGAACCGCATCGGCGGAGCCGACGAGTTGGAGATGGCTCCACTACGACGCGACGGCACCCTGCGTGAGCCGGTGCCCATCTGGGTCGTCCGTGACGGCGACGACCTGTACGTCCGCTCCTACCGGGGACCCGAAGGCGCCTGGTGGCGCACGGCCCGAGCAAGCCATGAGGCACACATCCGCTCCGGCGGCGTCGACAGGAACGTCACCTTCGCGGAAGTGCCGGACCCCGGTACCAACGACCGCATCGACACCGCGTACCGCACCAAGTACGGCCGCTTCGGCGGCGCCTACGTCGACCCCATGGTGGCGGCGCGCTCGACGACACTGAGGCTGGTGCCCCGGTGAGTGCGACACCCCCGGCGGTTCCCGTGACAATCCCGGCGCCCACCCACGAGCGCGCCGCCGACCGTCGATCCGCCGTCCTTGGCCTCCCCTTCGCCGACCTGCACGCCGAACACGCGCGGCGGGAGAGAACTCCATGCTAGGTCTCGAGCTTGTGGTGATCCTCGGCGTGGCGGTACTGGCGGGCAACGCCCTCGGACAGCGCATCGGTGTCGCGCCGCCCGTCATGCTCCTTGCCCTGGGCGCTGTGATCGGGCTCGTTCCGGCCGTCCGCCAGACGCAACTCCCCCCGGAAGTAGTTCTGTTGCTCTTCCTCCCGGTGCTGCTGTACTGGGAGAGCCTGACCACGTCGACGCGGGAGATCCGCACGAACCTGCGCGGCATCGTCCTGCTCAGCACCGTCCTGGTGATCCTCACCGCGTGGGCCGTGGCGTTCGCCGCGCACACGCTCGGACTGCCGTGGGGACCGGCCTGGGCGCTGGGTGCGGCGGTGGCTCCCACGGACGCGACGGCGGTCGGCGCCCTGGCCGGCGCCCTGCCGCGCCGCCAGGTCACCGTGCTGCGGGCGGAGAGTCTCGTCAACGACGGCACCGCGCTGGTCATCTACGGCCTGGCGGTCGGTATCACCGTCGGGGAGGACCACCTGACCCTCCCCCACGTCGGCGCCCTGTTCCTTCTCGCCTACGGCGGCGGGGCCGCGGTGGGCATGGCGGTCGCCTGGATCAACATGAACCTGCGCCGCCGCCTGGCCGATCCCCTGCTGGGCAATCTCGTCATGATCCTGGCCCCCTTCACGGCGTATCTGCTCGCCGAGCTGATCCACGCCTCCGGGGTCCTCGCGGTCGTCGTCAGCGGGCTGATCATGGCCCAGGTGGCGCCGACTCTCATCCGTGCCGAGCACCGCCGCCAGGCCCTGGCCTTCTGGCCGCTGGCCACGTTCATCATCAACGGCGCGCTGTTCGTCCTGGTCGGGGTGGAACTGCAATACGCGCTGCGCCACCTGAGCCGGTCCGATCTGCGAGACGCCCTGCTCGCGGTCGGTGTGATCAGCGTGGTGCTGGTCGCGGTGCGGTTCGCGTTCCTGTTCTCCTCCGCCTTCCTGATCCGTGCCATCGACCGGCGCCCCCAGCAGCTGGAGCTGAGGATCAGCCACCGGGCCCGGGTGGTCAGCGGTTTCGCTGGCTTCCGCGGAGCGGTGTCGCTGGCCGTCGCGCTCTCCGTACCGGAGACCCTCGACTCGGGTGCGCCCTTCCCCGGCCGTGACTTCATCGTCTTCGTCACCTCCGGGGTCATCGTGGTGACCCTCGTGGTGCAAGGCCTGCTCCTGCCGGGCGTGGTGCGCTGGGCCCGGCTGTCACGCGACACCTCCGTCGACGAGGAGCACCTTCTTGCCGAGACCCTGGCGACCGAGGAAGCCCTCAAGGCGCTGCCGCACCTCGCCGCCCAACTCGGCACCGGCCCGAAGGTCGTGGAGTGGCTTCGCCAGGAGTACGAGGCCCACCTGGCGACCGTACGAGCCAGTGGCGCCGGCTCCGACGACCCTGCCCTTCTCCACAACCGCCACTACACCGACCTGCGTCTCGCACTCATCGCCCACAAACGCGCCACCGTCGTCCGCCTGCGCGACGAACGACAAATCGATGACACCGTGCTGCGTCGGCTCCAGGCCGCCCTGGACAACGAGGAGGTACGACTGGCCGGACTCGAGCAAGTGGAGTGAGTCCGATACCACCACCCGGCTTCGCCACGCCCCAGAGAAGGGATCCCGCTCTCATGTCCTCCGCCTTCATCGACGTCCACGCCCACCTCCTCCCGGACTTCTACGTCCAGGAGGCGACAGCGGCGGGGCACGCCCACCCCGACGGAATGGGAGGCTGGCCTACCTGGTCCGCGCAGGCCCACCTGGCCCTGATGGACCGCAACGGCATCGAGACCTCGATGCTGTCCATGTCCTCCCCCGGCGTGCACTTCGGCGACGACAAGGCGGCCCGCAGCCTCGCCCGGCGCGTCAACGAGTACACCGCCGAGCTGACCCGCGACCACCCAGGCCGCTTCGGGACCTTCGCGTCGCTTCCCCTCCCGGACGTGGACGGAACCCTGGAGGAGATCACGTTCGCCTTCGACGAGCTCCACGTCGACGGCGTCGCACTGCTGACCCACACGCAGGGCATGTATCTGGGCGACCAGCGCCTCGACCCGGTCTTCGCGGAACTCGACCGCCGGCGGGCCGTGGTCTTCCTGCACCCCACCTCGCCGGTCTGCTGGGAACAGTCCGCACTCGGCAGGCCGCGGCCGATGGTCGAGTACATCTTCGACACGGCCCGCACCGTCACGGACCTGCTGATGTCAGGCGTCCTGACCCGCCATCCGAACATGACCGTGATCGTCCCGCACTGCGGCGGCGCCGTTCCCGTCCTGGCCGACCGCATCAACGAGTTCATGCGACTGTTCCTGCCTCCGGAGGAGGCGCCCGCCCAGGACGCCGTACAGCAACTACAGGGCCTGTACTACGACACCGCGGGCACCGCCTTCCCCCGCCAGATCCCCGCGTTGCTCGGCCTCATCGCCCCTGACCGCGTACTGTTCGGCAGCGACTACTGCTGGACGCCCTCCCCGCTGGCCGACGCACACATCGCGGCCATCGACGCAGTGGAGCCACCGGTGGCAGGGGCCACGTGGCGTTCCCTGACGACGGCCAACGCCAACCGCCTGTTCCCGGGAACCGCCCGATAACGCCAGCCGCAGCGCGGCTTTCACGAGGTCAGCTCGACTCACGAAGTCAAACAGCGTCGGCCGGTCCTCCTCGCACCAGGTCGATCGCAACAGCCACGGGCCGCGGCGCCTCATGGGCCGGGCTTCCGAGTTTCGGCATCAGCACGACGAGCCGTCGTGTGGCACCGGAGCCGGCGAACGGTGAACGTCGGGAATCAGCACGGTGGACACGACGGGAGAACGCACACAGCGTGAGCTCCGCCCATATCCTCCGCCTCCTGGGTGTCACGGGCAATGCGGTGAACCACGACGTTGCCCAGGTCCCGGGACAACTGCGCGACAAGCGCGGACACACCACGGTCCCAGTCGGGCGGGGCGCCCACAGGCGGGACCATGATCAGCTCCAGTACGTCGGCGGGATGCGCGGCAGTTCCCTCGACGACGGCGCCGCTCAGCGCGAGGTATGCCGGTACGGGGTAGAGGCGGGCTCGCGTCTGTTCGAGGACCGCGTCGACGACGCGGTCACGCAGGTTCGCCAACTGGCTTAGCGCGCCCCAGGCGATGTGACCGGGGACGATACGCACGGCTTCGCCGTTCCGTCTGGGAGCGACAAGGCCGAGCAGACCGAGCCGGAAGAGCGCCGCCTCGATTTGGGCAGGTGCGACCGCGGCATTCTTGGACAAGTCGGCAAGGGGTACTGGCCGGGCGGCGTCTGCGAGGTGATGGTCGACGAGGGCTGTGAGAAGCCGACCCGAGGTTCCGGGGAACAGGGAGGACAGAGGCGTTCTGAAGTTCATGGCGCGTCCTGAGGTGAGAAGGTTCTCGTCGGCTCCGCAGGCAGGTGGCATCGACGGCGGAGCCGACGAGAGTCTGTAGGCAGTCGGCGTTCCGAGGGATCAGACACCGGAGCGCGGATCGCTCACCAGCGCGGTGGCGGCCTCGTGGAACTCCTTCAGAACGTCGAGGAAACCGGTCCTTCCCCACAGCTTCAGCCCCAGAACGGCTGTACCCACAGCCGTAATGTGCACGGCCCCTGAAAGATCTCGGCACGACACCGCACGCATCGCCGACTGGTCGCCGCGCGCCCAGGCCCGGGTCGCCTCGCCCACGGCGAACTCATAGTGGGGCGGGGCCGCGGCGGCGAGTTCGTCGGCCTGGCGCACCAGGTCGTCCAGGTTCCATGATTTACCGGTCAGCTCCAAAATACTGATCGTGGAACGCAGCAGACCGTTCAGGATGGCGTACACCTCGATCGAACCGCCCTCGTTCAGACCCTCCAGCGCCTCTCGAACCGCGATGCCGTTGTGGTCCATGTAGCCCCGGACGAGCTTCAATGCCCGGCCGTGGGAGATCTGGTGCGCTGCATCGCTCATGGGGCTCACGCTATGGGCTCCAAGCTGGGCACGAATCGGTCTCTTGGCGCAACGCGCCTCGGAACAAAGCACTAGGACCTACAACCAGGACCGCTCCCTCAGCCTCCATCCTGAGGCCGCCGTTGCCTGGCTCGACGACTGCACCCCTTCTCCTACTGCGGAAACCGTGACCGGAGGGACGGTTGGGGGGCTTGGAATCCACGGCGTACGTCTACGGCGCAGGGTCCCTCGTCAACATGCACACATGCCCTGCCATGAATCTGGGCGCTCTCCTCGGCAAGCCGTGTGATGCACCTCGACTGGGCCGGCGGACTACTGCTGGGGGCGGTATGGCTCTGGTCGTCTTCGGCATAGGAAAGGCGCGGCAACTGGGACCGGGCCAGGCCCCGTAGCGCCCTCCGCCTGGCTTCCGGGGTGCTCGCGATGGTGTCCTTCGCCATCTCATGGAGCTGCGCGCCCAGCAGCCGGTCGGCCGGCCCATCCTCCAACAGCGGGCAGCCTGCGCCGTAGTGATCGTGCCATCGCTCGCCCAGGGCGTTTTCTTCGTCGTGCCGTGCTGACGTTCTTGGCGCCGTACCCAGACCATCCGCACGTCAGCGAGACTGGGATGGACCGTGATCGACAGCGGTGTGCTTCCCCACGAACATCGGCTTTCGCGGCGTGGATGTCGCGCTCGCAGCCTTGTCAAGGTTGGCGCTGTGCTCACTTCTTGGGGTGCGCGGCTCAGGCACCCCGAAGAGGCGTCGGCACCCTGAGCAACCATGAGGGCGGTGCCATTGACCGGCCGCCGCATGGTGTGAACGTCGGTGTGGGCGGCCGCCCCGGATGTCGGCCCGCTGTCAGACGGCTGCCTTACGGCGCGGGGTGTGGATGTCCCGCCAGTAGATGACACCGACGCACAGCACTATCCATCCTGTGAGGATGACGATGGCCCCGGTGAGGCCGTCGTTGTGGAAGTGCGACAGCCCCTGGACCGCGCGTACACCGACACCGACCGGAAGGATCTCCGACAGCGGACGGAGCCAGCCCGGCAGGTACGCCGCCGGAAGCGTCCCGCCGCTGGTGCTGTTGCCCAATGTCAGAAGAACCACCGAGGCCAAGGACATGCCTGCCGCCCCGAACAGTCGCATGAAGGCCATCGTCGCGCCTCCGACCGCAGCCGCCATGAGCGCGACGATGCCCACGATCCCTACGAACGAACCGGTCAACGCGCCGAAACCGAGGCTTCCCGCCAGCATCGCGACCACCACTCCACCGAGCACACTGAACGAAGCAAGACTCGCCATGCGCCAGCGGAACTCGAGGCGGGGAGCCATCTGGTAGGTCATCATGCCGAACAGGAACCCGGCCAGGACCACTCCGAACGCGGCGTAGAAGACGGACATGCTGCGGCTGTCTCCGGCCGGCGCAGGGACGATGTCCTTCTGTACGAGGGCGTGCCCGCTCGCTTGGGCGACAGCCGTGAACGCCCCGGTGACCGTGGAGGTCACCGAGGGGCCGTTGGCACCGGCGTACAACAGCGTCGGCGCCCCCTTCGTATGGGCGACGTATGCCGCGTAGACCTTGCGGTCCTCCACGGCGGCACGGGCGTCGGCCTCATGGCTGTACCACTTCACGTCGAACCCGCCGGGTATGCCCTTCTCCAGGCCCGCGGCAGCATAGCCGTACTGCTGCGTGGTGCCGACGACGGCCACCGGGAGGTGGTGAGGCTTCGGGGCGTGGAAGGCCGCGAGGTAGACGCTCACAAAAGTGGAGCCGATGATCAGCACCACGGCAACGGGCATGAGGATGCCCTTGAGCCCCGTGGCGCCGCGCTGGGAAGGAGCGGAGTCTTCGGCATGGTGATGATGCGCGTGCCGGGGAGCATCGGGAGTGTGCGGGACGGTGGCCGCCAGAGAGGGGGCCGGAGTGGACGATGTGGGCACGGATCTTCTTCCTCCAATGTAAGCTGCCTGATAGTTATCGCATCTAACTGTAAGGCACCTTCCATCAGGAGTTCGTGTGATCCACGACCCATCCACTCGCACTAGCTATCTGGCCTGGCAGGTTGCCCATGTCATGGGGGTACGCACCGAGAAGGCACTACGCCCACTCGGCCTGACCACGGCGCAGCACAATGCGCTGATGCACGTCGCACGCACGCCTGGGATCTCCTCGGCCGACATCGCTCGTCGCACCGGGATCACGCCCCAGTCAATGGGGGCAGCGGTCAACGCACTGGTCGAGCGTGGCCTGCTCGAGCGCAGGCAGCACCCCACCAGTCGGAGAGTCGTTCAGCTGGGAATCACAGAAGCCGGGGAGGCGCTGGCGACACAGGCACAAGAAGTGCTGACGCGCGTTGACGACGATGCGGTGTCGGTGCTCAGCAGTGAGGAACGCGCGTCGGTGCATGCGCTCCTCATGCGCCTGCTCGTCGATCTCAACCCCGATGCACTCCCTGCCGCCGACCACTCCGCATGACGATGGGGGCGGAATGCGACCGACGGCTATGCCGTTGCGTCATGGATCCGGTGATCTTGACAACGCGGGGCCAATTTCGCCTGATCAACCGCTGCGGGTCGTGGAAGACCTTCACGGACGTCGAACCCGGAACGGTTCAGACTGCATCGGTGAACCAGAACCATGCCCTACCCGGGGTCGGAGGCTCCCTGGCCGCCCAGATCACTTCCCAGCGCAATGCTGCGGGCGTCGGTCCGTTGCGTCCATGCCAGGTCGTGCGCCCAAGAAGACGCCAATCCGGCGCGACGAGCCGTGGTCCGACTTCGCGTCAAGCGCGGAGCCTTGTGCCAGGCGTCGTAGGCACGTCGCGGGCCGCGGGCAAACTCGTCCGCTCGACCCACGCGAAACCACGGACCCCGTGCCGGGCGACAACGGCGGTGGCCGCTCGACCGATCCGGGCGGAGAGCACAGCGAGCGCAACACAGACCAGCCACACCTCGTCGCGCAAACGGGCAGCGGGCCTCGGCCATGTTCCTTGAGGCTGGCCGGCGCACGGCCGCTACCCGGACTCAACGCGCCGGCGTCAGCGTTCTGTCAGCCACTGACGGCGGCATAGACCTTGGCGAGGTCGAACATGTTGTGGACGGAGACGAACCTCTGCGACTCGATGTCAATGGTGAAGATCGAGGCAGACGGCACCGCGACTCGCGTGCCCTTGCCCTTGACGGAGAAGGTCGGAAGGGCGGTGGAGACGACGGTCACGGTCGAGGCGCGCCGACCTGGCAGCAGATTCACCGGAACGACGTCACCCATCAGCGGAGTGTTCCAGACCTCGATCCCCGTGTGCTTGACGGTGACGACGTTGCAGAACTGTGCCGACCACTCCTTGACTGCCTCGACGGTCACGATCGGCTCGTCGGTGTTGAACTGCAAGATCGTGGTCGGCGCTGCGAGGTAGGCGTTCGAGATGCGGGCAGGATCCCCGGAGTCGACGGCGTCGTAGTAGGCCTTACTGATCCGGACGATGTCGGAGGCGGTGATCGCGGTCTTGTCGCTCATGGCGGGTTCGCTTTCATGTGGTTTCGAGGTGGATTCCGGGTCTCGCCTGGCTCCTGCTCGACCGCGGCCAGGCCAGGCCAGGCCAGGCCATCAACGCATACATCCACACCACCCCCACCCAATGGCTCACCACCCTGCAACAGGGCGGGCAGCCGATCCTCATGGGAACCCCAGATCCAAGGCCTCCCCGACAGCCCTCCAAACGATCAGAGCTGACGCGGCCAGGTCTGCCCGCTCTGCCGACCTGGCTCGCGGAGGTCCGGCCGGAGGGCGGCCTCGCAGCCGCCCTCCCGCACCCCGGTTTTGTGTGTTGGGTGGGTTGTGGTGGGGGTGTGGTTCAGGGGAGGAGGACGAGCTTGCCGCGGGGGTGGCCGGCTTCGCTGAGCTGGTGGGCGTGGGCGGCTTCGGTGAGGGGGAGGCTGCGGTCGATGCGGACGTTGAGCTGTCCGTCGGCGGCCTGGCGGGCGTATTCGGCGAGTTGCGGGCCGAACTGGGGGCGGGGGCCGGTGGACATGGTGATGCCCAGTTCGGGGGCGCGGGCGTCGTGGATGGTGACGATGCGGTCGGTGGTGTTGCCGCGCAGTTCCATGGAGATCTCCAGGGCGTCGATGCCGGCGTCGTAGACGGCGTCGATGCCCTGCGGGGCGGCGGCGCGTACGCGGTCGACGACGCCGTCGCCGTAGGTGACGGGGACGGCTCCCAGGGAACGCAGGAAGTCGTGGTTGGCCTCGGAGGCGGTGCCGATGACGGTGACGCCGCGGCGGACCGCGAGCTGGACGCCGACCGAGCCGACGACGCCGGCGGCCCCGTGCAGCAGCAGCGTCTCGCCGGCCGTCACCTTCAGCAGGTCCAGCACGCGGTCGGAGGTCTCGACGGCGACGGGCAGTGCCGCGGCCGTCTCCCAGCTCAGGCCGGCCGGCTTGGGCGCGACGTCCGCGGCCATGGCGAGGGCGTACTGCGCGTACGCGCCGGTGATGCCGGCGACGGGGAAGTGGGGGGCGATGTTGAAGCCGAGGACCTCGTCGCCCACCGCCACGCCGGTGACGCCTTCGCCGACCTCGTCCACGATGCCGGCCACTTCCCCGCCCGGCACGGCGGGGAAGGACATGGGGAACATCTGGTGCAGCCACCCGTAGCGGATCTTGTAGTCGATCGGGTTGACGCCGGCGGCCATGACCTTCAGCCGGACCTGGCCGGGGCCCGCGTGCGGCTCCTGGACCTCGGCAACCCGCAGGACCTCCGAGCCGCCGTACTCGGTGTAAATGACTGCCTTCATCTCTGGTGACTCCTCTGTACATGCACATGCCGCCACGGAAACGGGCGGTGGACAACACCTTCGATTCTCGGCAGGCACGGCCCGGCCCCCGCTGTCCTTTCGGACGGTTACGGCCAGCCGAAAGGACAGCACCGGGCAAGGACGGGCTGCTTACGCTGGTACACATGGATCTCACCGTCGCAGCCGAAGTGATCGCGGCACCCAAGCCCGAGACCCTGCCGCGCCTGTCCGCCGCCCTGGCCGACGCCCTTCACCACACAGGACTGGCCGAGCTGACCAACTGTGCGCAGTCCCCCTTCCAGACCCACGGAGAATCGCCCGGCAATGCAAGCTCGGCCGTCACCATCGGCGAGGTGGCCGCACTACGGCCCCTGATGCCTGCGAGTGGAATCTGGCAGGGTCGGGCCACCATGGCGGGTGTCGAGGTGCCGGTGGTGGCATTGTCCAGTGCCCGGTCCAAGCCGGCGGCGCTGTTGGTCCTCCTGCGGACCGAGGACACTCCCGTGCCACAGGAGGAGCTGGCACCTGTGCTGGCGATGTGGGACCTGCTGACCGCCCACCGAGTAGGCCTGCAGACCGACGCGATCCCCCCGGGGAGACTGGCCACGTCACGCGCCGCGGCAGCCGCACGCGCGATGGCCATCTCCGAGCTGGGCGAGGCACACGCAACCGCCCTGACCACACTTCTCCAGACGCTCCGCGACCGTGACCTCGACGACACCGACGCCCGGACGCGCGGCATCGACCTCGCCGTCACCGCCCTGTCCGAACTGCGCTCGCGTGCCGAACTCGATCAGGTGCTGGTCGAGGAGCGTGGCTCGGATGCCTTCGAGCGGCTCACCGACTCGCTGCGCCGAATCCTGCGTCCCCGCGGAGTACAGCTGGACCTCGGCATACCCGGCGCGGAGGAAGGCGCGGACCGGATGCTGCCCGGCGATGTGGTCAACACGGTGTCCGCAGCGGTCCGGGCAGTCGTGTACGCCTCACTGGAGGATCAGGGTGGATCCGATCGTCAGGTCAGCCGGATCCACGTCGGCTGGAAGGTGGACAACGCAGACGTGCGCGCCACCGTCCGGGACGACGGGCCCGGAGCTCTGTCCCGGCGTTCCTTCGACACTCGTCGGGTCATCGAGCGGCTGGCAGCGCTCGGCGGGCGGCTCGAGGTGGACGCGGTGCCGGGCTGGGGCACCACGGTGACCGTCGAAGTCCCTCTCACACCGCCTGAAACGCCCCGCGAGGACCCATTGGCCGAACTGGGCCCACGAGAGCTGGAAGTGCTGGAACAGCTGGCCCACGGGCGTCGCAACCGCGACATCGCCCAGCAACTGCATATCAGCGAGTCGACGGTGAAGTTCCACCTGGCCAAGATTTTTGACAAGCTGGGCGTCAGTTCCCGCGGAGAGGCGGCTGCACTCGCCCATCACTGGGGCGCCGCGTAGCGCGCACCAACGTGCGTTCGGCGAGGCGGCCATGAACCTCCTCGAACCTCTTCAGAGATCCTCTGAGCACAGCAACAAGCCACATCACGCTCAGTGACACCGTGACGTCCGCGAGCCGTTCAGCCAAGCCAGGCTTCCGCACTCGCGCACAGTCCGTGCTGCTGGGCTGTGAAAGAGGACTGACGGCATGCCTGGGACTCACGTCGCGAGCACGTCAAGGACATGTCCCGGAACCATCAGCTGACCGGGCGCCCGTCGGCACCAGCCGCCTCGTCACCAACGGAGAAGCGATCATGAAGCACACCACTCTCGGAACCCTGGACGTTGGGCGCATCGGCCTGGGGGCGATGGGGATGACCGGCGCGGGTACCGACGGGATCGCGTCGATCCGCACCATCCACCGGGCCCTGGATCTGGGCGTCACCCTCCTGGACACCGCCGAGGGCTACGGCCCCTACGTCAACGAGGAGCTGATCGGCAAAGCGGTCAGCACTCGACGCGACCAGGTCGTGCTCGCCACCAAGTTCGGACTCGTCTACCACTCCGGGGTGGGGCGGCTCGACAGCAGCCCGGCCAACGTCCGAGAGGCCGTCGAAGGCTCCCTCACACGGCTGGGCACCGACCGCATCGACCTGTACTACCAGCACCGAGTCGACCCCAACGTCCCGATTGAGGAGACTGTCGGCGCGCTCGGCGACCTGGTTGCCGAGGGCAAGGTCCGCCACATCGGGCTGTCCGAGGCGGGACCCGAGACCATCAGCCGCGCCCACGCCGTGCACCCGGTCACCGCGGTCCAGTCGGAATACTCCCTGTGGACCCGCGACCTGGAAGTGACCGTACTGCCGCTGTGCCGCGAACTGGGGATCGGGTTCGTCCCCTACTCACCGCTCGGTCGCGGCTTCCTGACCGGAACGATCAACTCCCCCGATGACCTCCCCGAGGGTGACTGGCGCCGGCACCATCCGCGCTTCACCGGCGAGAACCTCCAGCACAACCTGCGCATCACCCAGGAAGTACGGTCCATCGCCGCCGAAGCCGACGCCACCCCTGCACAGGTCGCCCTGGCCTGGCTCCTCGCCCAAGGCGAGCACATCGCACCGATTCCCGGCACCAAGCGCGTCTCCCGCCTCGAGGAGAACCTCGGCGCCGACTCCATCAAATTGACCCCCGCGCAGATCGCCAAGCTCGGCGAGCTGCCCACAGCAGCGGGGGCGCACCATCCCGAGGCGCAGATGCGCCTGCTTGAGCGCTGATCGCAGACTGAGCAGCGTCGTCCTGGCAGGAGCTCGGAGGCTCACTATGTGCCGCTCTACCGGCATCACCTCGTCGGCTGAGCCACTTGCCTCGCCCTCTCGAACCAATCAGCTACTCCTTTGGCTAGCACCTTCCCTCCTTCGGGCCGGCTTCGGCGACCTCGAGTCGGCTCGCAATCGTCTTGAAGCGCATCTGAGGAAAAGTGCTGCTGTCACGAACGTCGACCGATCAGCTACCTCCCGCGAACGTCGCAATGGCGCCCGGGAATCCCCCTGACACTGCCGTCACCTGGGCAGCTGCCCATCCAAGGAGAATCATGAGCGTCACACCTTCAGTCAGCCACCTCTGCCGGGCAGCCCTGGTCACCGCGGTCCTGAGTGCCGTGCTCGGATTCGTTCTCGTCCCCCAAGCCCAGGCCACGAGCGTGCCCGTGCCGCCTTCTCCGGGGTACTGCCAGACCCACCCCAGCTCGCCGGACTGCGCTGGCTGACATCCGGCGACAGGCGGGAAGGCCACCTCCGATGCGCCGCCGCTCCCCAGATCGCGGGGGTGCGATGGAATTCCAGGTTCGGACATCGTCGAACGGTACGCCCGCGAGTGAGGATCTGCAGGACCGAGGCCTGTCAAAGCCTGGGGCACCTGCGTCTGTCCTGGCTCGGACCGGGGCGCCCCGGATTACACGTCACGCACGACGCGGAGTACTCGACTCATGCACTCAAACCCCACGTCAACTCCCCGGATCACGTTGCGAGGCGGGACCACGATCCCGCAGCTCGGCTTCGGCACTCTGGCCCTGCAACCGGACTGGGAAACCGCGGAAGCCGATGTCGAGGCGACCGCCAAAACCGTCGCTCAGGCCCTAGAGGCAGGGTATCGGCACATTGACACCGCCCAGTCCTACGGCAACGAACAAGCCGTCGGACGAGCTATCGCCGCGTGCGGAATCCCGCGCGACGACCTTTACATCACCAGCAAGCTTGCCACCAGCAACCATGCACCGGACGACGTACGACGCTCTTTCGACCAGACCCTGCAGAACCTCGGCCTGGAGCAGCTCGACCTATTCTTGATCCACTGGCCGGCCCCCACGCTCTATGACGGGGACTACGTCTCAACCTGGCAAGCTCTTATCGAACTCGTCGCCGAGGGACGGTTGCACAGCGCGGGCGTCTCCAACTTCCAGCCTGCCCATCTCGACCGCATCGTCGAGGCGACCGGCATCGCACCCGCCCTCAACCAGTTCGAGATCCATCCCTACTTCCCGAATCGCACCGTACGCGAAGCGTCCATGCGGCACGGAGTCGCCATCGAGGCGTACTGTCCGCTCGGCCACAATCGCGAACCTCTCACCGATCCGGCCATCACCCACATCGCCGGCGAGCATGGCAAGTCGACAGCGCAGATCATCCTTCGCTGGCACATCCAGCACGACCACATCGCCATCCCCAAGTCCAGTCGTCGCGAGCACATGCGCGAAAACATCGACATCTTTGACTTCGAGCTCACGCCGGACGAGATGCGTGCCATCGACGCACTCGACCGAGGCCCCAGCGGACGGGTCGGCCCGCACCCCGACACTCACCAGGGCTGACAACCCACAAGGCGGAAGCCTTCCAGTCACATGAGCGGGAGCCTTTTCACCAATTGCTCCATTTTGGGACGCCGTCGCAGTCAGGTCCGGTGGAGTCGATGAGGGTGATGCAACTTTCACGCCGAACAAGGTGACGAAACGGATGTTTTGGTCGCCTGCTCCTGCTTCATCCCGACGCACCGGATTACGCGCAGTGCGCTGCGCGTGCCGGCACGCGCACCTGGGCCTGGCGGGCAGTACAGGATCCGACGCCACAACTGCCGCTCAAACAGATGGGCTGATTGCTGTGGTAAGGCCCCACGCGCGGCATTGTGCGTGCCGAGAATCTCGTCCGCTCAGGTCATCCCGCTTGCGGCCGCTGCCAGTTGGCACGGCATGATGACCACTCGTGCTCCTGCGTCTCGCCCGTCTGGCCGTGTCGAACGCCTTCGCCGCGCTCTGGCTGCTCCCGATAAGCGACCGCGCCAAGGACGCCGAGATCCTGGCCCTACGCCACCAGATCACGGTCCTTGAGCGCCAACTCGGCCCGAAAAGGGTGAAGTTTGTCCCCGAGGATCGGGCCTTCCTCGCCGCGCTCCTGGCACCGCTGCCGCCCAGGTGCTGCGTCGTCTCCGGCTTCTGGTACGTCCGGACACGGTGCTGCGGTGGCACCACAACCTGGTGAAGCAGCGGCACGCCCGCATCTACCGCCCCAAGCGGCCCGGACGGCCGCGCACCGTCCGCTCGATCCGGGCGCTGGTCCTGCGCCTGGCCCGCGAGAACAGCGGCTGGGGCTACCGCCGTATCCACGAGATCCTCGCCGACGTCGGCATCCAGAGCGTGTTCACCGGCGTCCGCATGCCAAGGATGAACTCGATCATGGAGAGATGGGTGCTCAGCCTCCGCCGCGAGCTCCTCGACCGCACCCTCATCTGGAACGCTCACCACCTGCGCCATGCCCTGAGCGAGTACGAGCGGTTCCACAACGAGCACCGCACCCACCGCTTCCTGCACGCAGCCGCGCCGCTGCGCGCTCTCCCCGAAACCATCACCGACCCCAGGGGGATCGCTCGCCTCGACGTACGTCGACACGACCGCCTCGGCGGAGTGATCCACGAGTACCAACACGCCGCTTGACCTTCACGGACGTGATTCTCGGCACGCACCATGCCGATAGGGCAGAGACATCCACATGAGCGGGATGACGACCGAGCACGAGCGCGTGGAGCGCAGGCGCGCAGTCCAATTTCTCGCGGTATCTCCAAGAAACGGACCTTGTAACTCAGCAACCTCGGCCGACCCGGTGAAACGTGGGTGACCGTTCGGCGGCAGCACCGGACGGTCACCCGCGCGAGGAGAGGCATCAGCTCTTGCCGGCGAGTCTCCAGATCTGGTTCTTCTTGGTGCTCAGCGCACTCGCCGCGTCGCAGGTCCACTGGTGGATGAGTGCTCGCGGCTGGGTGGAGACGTTGGAGACGTCGACGCACTTGCCGCTGTGGACGGCGGCGAGCTGGTAGTCCTGGCTGTTGCCGAGCGCGGTGACGGGGTTGAGGGTGAACATCTGGTTGGTCTGGCCGTTGCACGTGTTCTGGATGACGGCGGCGCCGTCCGCGGTCGAGTCACCGGAGACGTCCAGGCACTTGCCGCTGAGCTCGTTGACCACCGTGTAGGTGTTCGTCCGCCCGGCAACCGGCTTGAAGTCGAGCATCTGCTGGTAGCCGCCCTCGCAGTAGTACTGCTGGTACTGGGTGCCGTCGGCGGTGCTCAGGTTGGTGTCGTCCAGGCACTGGCCGCTGTTCTCGCTCACCGCGACCGTGGAGATGGTGGTGTTGGACGGCGGGAGAAGGGTGATCGTGTAGCCGTCCTTGGCGTTGGTGTACGGGACGGTCAGAGAGGCGACGTTGTTGCTGACGGTCAGGGTGGTGTCGGAGATGGTGGTGGGTCCGGTGACTGCGGCACCGCTGTTGTAGGGGATGCGCTGGACGACGGCGCGGACCTGACCGCTCTCCACAACCGAGGTGGTGTTCAGGCCGGTGAGGTTGACGGTGACCGTGCCGGTGTTGCCGTTGCTGCCGAGCAGGATCTTGGCGTTCTTGGCGCTGTTGTCCTTGGTGGCCAGGCCATCGGTGTTGGTGCCGGGGATGTAGTTGACGATGTTGCCGGTCTGCGAGCCGTAGTAGCGGTACATGAACCACTCGCCGAGCGGCAGGTACTGGCCGGAGCTGTTCTTCGTCAGCAGGTTCGCCTCGTTGTTGTGCAGGGCGGTGCCCGAGGCCCAGTTGCCGCGCAGGCCGTCGGCGCCGGCCCGCTCCAGACGGCCGATGAACCAGGCGCCGCCGCCCGGGGACTGCATGGACAGGGTGGCGTACTCGTTGATCTGGTAGGGGCGGGTGTTCGTCAGCCCTGCCGCGGAGATGGTCGAGTTGGCGCGGCCCACGTCGGTGACCGGGTCACCGGGCTCGTCGTGCCAGCTGTAGATGTCGGGGGCGACGTTGTTGGCCTTGACGTAGTTCAGGTACGTCGTCCACCAGGCGTAGGACGAGTTCGGCTGGCCGGCGATGCTGGGGCCGACGATCAGCTGGTTGGGGAACGCGGCGCGCACCTTGGCGTAGAAACGCGACCACATCTGCAGGTACTGGGTCTGTGAGGCGCCCCAGAACGGTGCGTTGTCGGGCTCGTTCCACAGGTCCCACTCGACCGTCATGTTGTTGGCCTGGACGTCGCTGATGAGCTGGTTGACGAAGTTGTCGAACTGCGTCCAGTCACCGTTGTCACCGGGCCAGCCCTGGCTGGTCGTGCTGTCGGCGCCCCACAGGTCGTGTGGTAGCAGCACGAACGTGCCTCCGAGGGCGGCGGTCCGCTTGTACTGCGCCAGAGTCGAGTTCCAGCGGGTCTGGTAGTCGGCGAGGCTGGTGGCGTAGCCGCCGCTGTTGAGCTGTGCGCCGCCGGCCCGCATGAAGTGCCACTTGATGTCCGTGAAGAAGTGGTCCTGCGGGAGCGAGCCGTCCGGCGTCATGCCGTAGATCATGCCGGAGGC
Source organism: Streptomyces sp. NPDC090499 (assembly GCF_044769305.1). Taxonomy (NCBI): domain Bacteria; kingdom Bacillati; phylum Actinomycetota; class Actinomycetes; order Kitasatosporales; family Streptomycetaceae; genus Streptomyces; species Streptomyces sp. NPDC090499. Next base: position 15,632 of record NZ_JBIVXP010000005.1, on the reverse strand, counting down.
GTGGTAGGTGGGAGTGCCGCCAGCAGTGGCGAAGTCGACGGTGACGCTGGTGTCCGCGGCCCGGGAGGCGGCGGCTGGCACCAGGGTCGAGGCCAGGGCTGCCATGAGGACGGCGACGGACGCGGCCGCGCGACGTCTGGTGCGGTAGGTGGTTTCGGGGACTGCTCTCAACGGCTTCACTGTGCGGCTCCTGGGGGAAGGAGAGAAACCAGGGCCGGTCCGGCCCCGGGGCTGTGTGGGAGGCGGCCGGTCAGTGGCCGTCTCGGTGTGCGTACGCTTCCGCGAGGAGGAGGTAGCAGCTGGCGGTCCAGGTGTAGGCGCGGTCGCGCAGGCCCATTCCGGTGACGGCGTCGAAGTTCTCGGCGAAGCCGTGGGTCTCGCACAGGGCGCGGAAGCGGGCGCTGACGTCGTCGGCCAGCCGGTGGTGTCCGGCGCGGCGCAGGCCGTCCTCGACGAGGACGGTGGCCGGGGCCCAGATCGGGCCGCGCCAGTAGCCGTCGGCGAGGTAGTGCGGCGAAGTGGTCAGTTCGGTGGCCAGCCCGTACGGGGTGAGGTGGGCCTTGATGCGGTCGGCCAGCGCGCTGCTGATCTCGTCGGGCAGGTGCTCGCCCAGCGCGATGGCCATCAGGTCTAGGAGGCTGGCGCTGCTCCAGGTGTCCCCACTGGCGACTCCCCGGGCGACGAACCGCTCTCCGGTCCAGAGCTCGTCGAGCAGTGCGGTCTGTGTCTTCTCAGCTGCGGCCGTCCAACAGCGTGCCACATCCTCCTTGCCCAGCTCCTCGGCCAACTGGGCGAGTTCGTGCAGTTGGAGCACGAGGAAGGCGGCCAGGTCGGCGGTGACGACCACGCGCTCGGGGTCGAAAGTAGTGGCGTTGTCCCATCCGCTGTCGTTGCCGTGCTGGTAGTGGGCCAGTTCGGTGCCGGGGGTCCGTCGCGCGGTCAGCCAGAAGGTGGTCCAGCGCTCCAACCGGTCATACGCCTGGGTCAGTTGCTCCTGGTCGGGAGGTACTGGCAGGAGCCGGCGGAGGCGACCGAAGGCCCAGCCGTGGATGGGCGGCTTGACGAAGTTGTACAGAACCTCGGAGTGGGTGACCGAGTCGGGCAGGGCACCGCTGTCGTCCTGGTGGTCGAAGGGCAGGGCGAACTGGTCCAGGGCGAGTTCGGGACAACCGCGGCCAAGAGCAAGGGCGTTGAAGCAGTGGTCCCAGCTCCAGACCTTGTCCATCCAGTGCTTGGACATCAGCACGGCGGGCCGGGTGACCAGGCCCGCCGGCCGTACTGTCGCCGACCAGACCACGTAGGCGGCGAGTTCGGCCGCCGGCGTGGCGGCCGAACGCCAGGGTGCCACCGCGTCCAGGAAGTCCGCGAACGCACGTCGCGCGGACTCCACGACGTCTTCGAAGGTCCCCGAGGGCACGTAGGGCGGGCGGGCGGTGTCGAGTTCGTCGATCGCGATCTCCCAGGTCCCGTCCGCGTCCGCCGTCACGCCGACACCGCGGTCGACGCTACCCAGGGCCTGCGCTCCGGCCACCTCGGCGAGGGTGCCGGACAACACGGTGACGCGGTAGCGGCGCCCGGTCTCGTACGAGGTGAACACGTGCGCGTCCGCCGCCGGGTCGTGGAAGAAGTACGTGCCACTGAACGGTGTCAGGGCCTTGGCGGCGGCGAAGACGCCGATGCCCAGGCCGCTGCCCCGCAGGCGTACGATCTCCGGCGACTCGTAGGCGAGGTCGACGCGCCCGTTCTCGCCGATCCAGCTGAGCAGGCCCGGTGTCGCCACGACGCGAGCCTCGGCACAGTCGCCCTCAGCCGTGGTGTTCAGGGGGACCAGGCGCAGGACTCCGTGCATGCCGTTTTGGTGAGACACGAGGTGGAGGTCCTCGGCGTGTGTCTTCTCCGCTACCACGTATGAGATGTCGAACCAGGATCCGTAGGTGCTGAACGGGATGTCGTGGACGGAGAAGGCCGGGCCGGGTGGGGCGGCGGTCATGGTGGCGTGACTCGTTTCTGGAGCAGGGGGCAGCAGCGGACTGGCGACTGGCCGGTCGCGCCGGCGGGTTGGGCGGTTCAGTCCTTGACGGCGCCGGCGGTCACCCCGGCGGCGACGTACCGCTGGGCGAGGACGAGGATCACGGCGGCCGGAAGCGAGGCCACGACGGCGGTGGCCATGATCGCGTTCCACTGCTGGTTGTTGTTGCCGATGTAGTGGTAGATACCGAGGGTGATCGGCTCATGGGCGCCGCCGTTGACCAGGGTGCTGGCGAAGACGAAGTCGGACCAGGACCACAGGAACGCGAACAGTGAGACGGTGACGACAGCATTTCGGCTCATCGGCAGCACGACTGACCAGAAGGTGCGCAGGGCCTTCGCTCCGTCCACCTGCGCGGCCTGGAGGAGTTCGCCGGGGATGCCGGACATGAACGCCGTGAAGATCAGGACCGCGAAGGGTACGGCCAGGGTGGAGTCAGCGACGATCAGGCCGGGGACGGACTGGAGCAGGCCGAGCTGCAGGTAGATGGCGTAGAAGCCCATCGCCATGATGATGCCGGGGATCATCTGGGCGGCCAGCAGGACGAAGCTGAGGATGCCGCCACCGCGCGGGCGCAGCTTGGCCAGTGCGTAACCGGCCGGGGCGGACAGGGCGACAGACAGGGCGACGGTGCCCAGACCGATGACGAGGCTGGTGCCGAGGTAGGGCAACTGCTCGTCGAGGACGGTGCGGTAGCCGGCCAGGGTGCCGTGCAGCGGCAGCAGATCCGGCGGGCTCTTCCGCATGTCCTGGTCCCGGGTGAGGGAGACGTTGACCATCCAGTAGACCGGGAAGAGCATGATCCCGGTCAGCACGACGCCGATCGCGGTCTTCACCCAGGTATGCCTGCTTATGTGGCTCATGACAGCGCCTGCCTTCTCTGTACGCGGACGTAGGCCAGGCCGAAGACCAGGGCGGCGACCACGAGCAGGTTGCCGACGGCCGCACCCGGGCCGAAGGCGGGCAGCAGGTTGCCGAAGCCGAGCTGGTAGGACCAGGTGGCGAAGGTGGTGGAGGAGTCCGCCGGGCCGCCCTTGGTCATGATCCAGATGATGTCGAAGACCTTGAGCGTGTAGACCAGCCCCAGCAGCAGGGTGATCGCGGAGACCGGACGCAGCAGCGGGAAGGTGATGGACCAGAACCGGCGCCAGGCTCCCGCCCCGTCGAGGGCGGCAGCCTCGTACAGGCCGGCGGGGATGGACTGGAGGCCGCTGTAGAGGACGACCAGGTTGAACGGGACTCCGATCCAGATGTTCGCGATGATCACTGAGGTCAGCGACCAGGACGGCGAGGTCAGCCAGTTCACCGGCCCGATGCCGACGGCCTGCAGGACGGCGTTGACGACGCCCGACTCGCTGTTGAGCATCCACGACCAGGTGGAGGCCGACACGATCAGCGGCAGCAGCCACGGTACGAGGAACAGGGCGCGCAGGGTGGCCGAGAGCCGGAAGTTCTGGTTGAAGAAGACGGCGAGGGCGAGCCCGATGGCGTACTGGAAGATCAGGCACACGGCGGTGAAGACCACCGTGTGCAGCAGGGCCGGGGCGAAGGTCGGATCGGCGAACACCTTGCGGTAGTTCGCCGGGCCCGTGAACGGCGCGTCGCCCTGGACGAAGGAGCGGACGGTGTAGTCGCGCAGGCTCAGGTCGAGGTTGCGGTAGAGCGGATAGGCGTAGAAGAGGGCGAGATAGAGGGTCACCGGGGCGAGGAATCCCCAGGCGGCCCACTGAGTGGACGTGGGCCGGGGGCGCTTCCCGCTGCGGGCTCGGGGCGGGGCGGCGGCGGGCGCCGCCCCGATCCGGATGCGCTCGGACCGGTGGTCCAGCGGGTGTGTCGTCTGCTTCATCGGCACGTCACTTGGCCGCAGCCTGCGCCGCGGACAGCGCGTCCTTGGGCGACTTGGAGCCGCTGAGGGCGGACTGGACGGCCTTCCACATCTGCTCGGAGATCTTGGGGTACTTGGTGCCCAGGTCGTCGCTGGTGCGGCCCTTGGCCGCCTTGACCGCGTCGACCCACGGCTTCAGCTCGGCGTTCGCGGCCACCTGCTTGTCCTGAACCTCGCCGGTCGGGGCCACGTAGGACAGGGTGGTGTCGGTGGTGTAGAGGTTGGCGGTGCTGGTCAGGCAGGTCGCCAGCTTCTGTGAGGTGGCGTAGCGGGCGGTGTCCTTCTGGACGGGGATGGTCACGAACTCGCCGCCGGTCGGGGCCGCGGCGTTGCCGCCGTTCACGCCGGGGATGGGCAGCACGCCGTAGTCGAAGCCGGCCTTCTTGGCGTTTGCGAGCTGCCATGTGCCGTTCTCGCTAAACGCGTAGTCGCCGCTGGCGAACTCCTGCCAGCTGGTGGTCTGGGTGTTGTTGAGCACCGAGTTGGGGGCGTATCCCTGACTCAGCCAGCCCTTCCACAACGAGAGCGCCGACACGGCCTGGGCGGAGTCGAGTTCGGTCAGCTTCGCGCCCGACCCCCAGAACCAGGGCAGGAACTGGAAGCTGCCCTCCTCGGTGCCGATCGCCGAGAAGGTGATGCCCTTCTTGCCGGCCTTCTTGACCTTCGCCAGCGCCGCCGTCAGCGTGTCCCAGTCCTTGACCGAGGCGATGTCCACGCCGGCCGCCTTCAGGACCTTCTTGTTGTAGTAGAGGGCCAGGGTGTTGGCGCCGATGGGTGTGCCGTAGGTCTTCCCGCCCAGCTGGCCGGCCGCGAGCAGGTTGGGGTCGACCTTCGAGGTGTCCAGCTTGTTGTCGTCGGTGGTGGTGAGCACGCCTGCCTCGGCCAGGGTCGACACCACCGGGTTGTCGACGATGAGCACGTCCGGGGAGTTGCCCTGTTGCGCCGCCAGCAGCGTCTTGTTGCCCAGGTCGCTGGTGTCGAAGCCGGTCCGCTTGATCTTCACTCCGGCCTTGGTGCCGCACTGGTCGAGCAGCTTCGCCCAGTCCGAGGTCTTGTCGAACTGCGGGTACGGGTCCCAGACGGTGTACGTACCGCTGCCGACGCCCTTGGTGTCGCTGCTGCCCGAGCCGGAGGAGCAGGCGGTGGCGGTGACGGCCACCGTGAGGACGGTGGCGGCCGCGGCGGCCAGGCGGCGCTGTCTGGAGGTGTTGTTCATCGCGAGGGTTCCTTTGTTCTGGGCATGCTGGCGCCGAGGCACGGGCCAGCGAAGGAGTGGCGGGCACGGCGAACGGCACTGTCGGGCCGTTCGGGCGTCCGTGAGGTGAAGGGAATCGAGGAGCAGGGCTACGCGAGTGCGGTCAGAGCGCGGTGCCGGTGCCGGCGGGTCCGGTGCTGGCCCGCAGGGAGATCGGCGGGGCGAGGAGGTGGTGCCGCGGCGGCGCGTCGGGATGGTCGAGGCGCTCCACCAGCAGGTCGACGGCGCGCCGGCCCATCTCCTCCGCCGGTACGTCGGCCGCGGTGAGCTGCGGGGTCACCGTCTCCGCCCACCGACCGGCCACGACCCCGGTGACGGAGAAGTCACGCGGCACATGGCGGCCCGCCTCCGCGAGCCCCCGGTAGAGACCGCCCAGCGCGGCCTCGTTCAGCGTGACCAGACCGGTAGTGGCCGGCTCGTCGTGCAGGATCTTCTCAAGGCAGGCCTGGCCGGATGCGGCGTCATCCCCGCAGCTGTACGCCCGCATGGTCAGACCGCGCTCGGCCGCGGCCTTGGTGAAGCCCTCCAGGCCGCGGTGCGCGGACTCGTATCCGGCCCGCAGCAGCTGATCGGGACGGTTGACGAAGGCGATCCGGCGATGGCCGAGGTCCGCAAGGTGGTGGACACACGCCGCCGCAAGGGCGGTGTGATCGAGCCCGACCCACCAGCCGCCTTCCGGGTGGGCGGTACGGCCGATGGCGACCGAGGGAAAGCCCAGTTCTGCCAGGTGGTCGACCCGGTCGTCCGCCAGCCTGATCTCCATCAGGATCGCGCCGTCGACGCGGCGTTCCCCCAGCAGCCGTTGGAAGGAGCGGTCGCTGTCCACACCGCTCGGTGACAGCAGTACGTCGTAGTCGTAGGTGGCGGCGGCCTCCACCACACTGCCGATGAAATCCAGCTGCATCCCGGTGTAGTGGTTGCCCGCCGGCGGGAAGACCAGCCCGATCGTGTTGGTCCGGCCGTTGGCAAGGGCCCGGGCGGTCGCGTTCGGGCGGTAGCCCAACTCGTCGATGACCTGCTGGATCTTCCGGCGCGTGTCGTCCGAGACCGGGCGCTTGCCGCTCAGCGCGTACGACACGGTGCTCCGCGAGACACCGGCCCGGCGGGCGATCTCACCGATGTTCACGGCGGCTCCTAGCTCGAACCGGTTCGACTCCTCGATGGAGAGAGTACTCATCGGCTCACGAGAGTGGGTGGTGGAACGCGACGCGGATCCGATCGTCGAACCGGTTCGCGTGAAGTGAAAGTAGAAACAGCAGCATCCACTGTCAACACCCCCGACGCGACTTTCCTGTCCGGTAGAAGGTCCGGTTTTCTTTCGCTCGGGGGATTGAGGGTCAGGATTCCATGGTGCTAGCTTCCCCGAACCGGTTCGATGAAGTGATCCTTCTGGCGACCGCAAGGCGGTTCCGCACCTCCGCTGGAGCCGAAGGGCCCGCCCTCCGCCGTCCGACGACTTCTCCTGCTACCGCGCGCTCTGGATCGAACCGGTTCGACATATGTCGACACGCCGTTACGCTGATACACAAGGATTGAGGACGCGATCCATGCCATCCGCTGACAGATCCGACCGGCGCCGGGCCCCGGCCGCAGTGGCGCTGACCCTCGGCGCGGGCCTGCTGGCCGCTCCCGCCGTGCCCGCACAGGCGGCCGAGACGCCTCAGCCCACCGCCCACTACACCTTCGACCAGGACGACCTCGCCTCCGGCAGGATCACCGACAGCTCCGGCAACGGTCTGACGGCGACCCTGGTGAATGCCTCCACCGCCGAGTCGGTCGCGGGCACGGACGGGGGCAGGGCGCTGTCTCTGCCCGGTGGGGCGCCGACCTCCGACGGGGCGTACGTCCGCCTGCCCCGGGAAGTCCTCGGTGACGCGAGTGACTTGACGGTCTCGGCCCGGGTGAAGTGGAGCGGTGACAAGTCAGCGTGGCAGCGGATCTTCGATCTGGGCACCGGTACCGGCAGGTACCTGTTCACCACGCCGTCCAACGGCAGCGTGCTGCGCACCGCCGTGACCACCGGCGGCGGCGGTGCGGAGGCACAGGTGTCCGGTTACGCGCCGCTGCCCGTCGACGGCTGGCGGACGGTCACCGTCACCCTCGACGCCGCCGCCCAGCGGGTCACCACCTACCTCGACGGCGTCGCCGTCTCCTCGGCCGCCACGACCGTCAGGGCCAGGGACCTGCTGGACGGTTCGGCCGCCGTGGCCGGCTACATCGGGAAGTCCTTCTACCAGGACCCGCTGCTCCGGGGTGCGATAGACGACTTCACCGTCTGGCACTCGGCGCTCACCGCCGAGCAGGTGGTGGCCACGGTCGCGAGCGTGCCCACCCTGACGCAGCTCTCGCAGACGTCCTTCGACGTCCGTACGATGACCGGAACCGCCCCGTCGTTGCCCGTCTCGGTCCGCTCTGCCTTCTCCGACGGCTACGACCGCGACACGCCGGTCACCTGGGACACCGTACCGCCCGAGAAGTACGCCGGTACGGGCACCTTCACGGTGACCGGAACCGCGTCCGGGCAGACCGTGCGGGCAACGGTCACCGTGGTCCGCGAGGGAGCGCTCACCGTCGACCTCGGCTCGGACACCGGCACCTTCCACGGCGGCGCCTCCGGCACGCTCTACGGCGTGTACGGACCGGACGTCCCCACCGGCAACCTCATCGAGGGCATGGGCCTGCGCACGGTCTCCACCAAGGCCCAGGACGGCCCGCAGCACCCCGGCGCCGACGCGCTGGACGTGGTCAGGCCGCTGGCCGACGCCACCGATGGTGATGTGTACATCTACATGACCGACATCAACCGGGGATTCCCGTACGAGTGGCCGGGCGACACCCCCGCGGAGAAGCTGAAGCTCTACGAGGAGAAGATCGGCAAGCAGGTCGACCAGGTCCTGCAGTTGCCGAAGCAGTATCAGGACAACATCGTCTTCGTGCCGTTCAATGAGCCCGAGGGCAACATGTTCGGCACCGGTGACTGGAGCTACGACAAGGTCAGCTGGCTGACCGACCCGAAGGACTTCTTCGCCGCCTGGGACTCCGCCTACAAGCTCATCAAGGGCAGGATGCCGGACGCCCGCATCGCCGGCCCCAACACCAGCGTCCTGTTCGACCAGGTGAAGGTCTTCCTCACGCACACCCTGGCGGCCGGCACGCTCCCCGACGTGATCACCTGGCACGAGCTCAGCCACCCGGAGGCGGTGCGCCAGAGCGTCGCCAGGTACCGGGCGTGGGAGAAGGACCTGTTCAAGGGCACCGACCGGGAAGGCACCCGACTCCCGATCAACATCAACGAGTACGCCTTCAATTACCACACCTCCGTCCCCGGCCAGATGATCCAGTGGGTCTCCGCGATCGAGGAGTCCAAGGTGGACGCCGACATCGCGTACTGGAACATCGACGGCAACCTCTCCGACTCCGCGGTGCAGTCCAACCGCGGCAACGGCCAGTGGTGGCTGCTGCACTCCTACGCCTCGATGAGCGGGCACACGGTGAACGTGACACCACCGTTCCCGGGCCAGAACTACACGATGCAGGGAGTGGCCGCACTCGACGAGAAGAAGAAGCAGTCCCGGCTTGTCTTCGGCGGCTCCACCGGCAGGGGGCACATCACTTTCGACAACGTGCCCAGGAAGGTCTTCGGGGACAGCGTCCACGCCTGGGTGAGCGAGATCGACTGGAGCGGACAGGTCGGCGACAGCTCCGGCCCGAAGCTGCTGACGGAGACGGAGCTGAAGGTCGGTGACGACGGGAAGGTCGTCGTCGACTTCGGCGACGGCACGCTGCCGAAGCTGAAGGAGTCCTCGGCGTACGAGATCGTCCTCAGCCCGGCCGGCCGGGCGCGCGGCACCCGGTCGGCGCCGGTGCGCTGGCAGGGATCGTACGAGGCGGAGGACGCCGCCCACACCGGGTCCGGCTACTCGAAGAACGGCCCGGAGGGGTCGACGAGCGATGTGTCGAAGTTCTACACCTCCGGCGGCTACGACGTCGGCGGCCTGCGCACCGGCTCGGACGTCACGCTCGACTTCGCCGTGGACGTGCCCGAGGACGGCACCTACGACCTGAGCGTCTTCGCCAACTCCCTCAACACCTTCGACAAGGTGAAGGACCAGGGCCCCACCAACGTCTTCCTGCGGGTGGACGGCCAGGCGGCCGGCGAGCAGGAGCTGTACATGCCGCTCGGCTACAAATGGGTGGTGTGGGACCACACCGACACCAAGGTGCATCTCACCAAGGGCAGGCACACCCTGACGCTCGCCGCGAGAAGTCTCGACGGCAAGCGTGCCACCAGGGGTGACGCCATCGTCGACCGCCTCACCCTGTCCCTGCCGGACGCGTCGGCGGCCACCGAGGTCCACGAGGGCGAGCTGGCCTGGACGAGCGGCGGGGCGCACCCCGTCTACGACCTCCCGAAGCACACCCCGGCCCCCGCCACCGGCTCCGGCGCGGTCCGGGTCGCGAAGCACCAGACGGCCACGTTCTGGGTCTACTCCCCCGCCGACCGGGAGGCCACTCTCGACGTCGCCACCCTCGGCGGCGCGGACGCCCGGCTGTCCGTCAACGGGCACGACGTCCTGCACGTGACCAAGTCCCGGCACAAGGTCGCCGTCTCCCTCTCCGGTGGCATCAACAAGGTGACGGTGACCGGCCGTTCGGCCACCTTTGTCGATCGGCTGTCGGTCACGCCCACCGCCGGCACGCTCAAGGCGCGTACGTACGAGGCGCAGGACGCCGAACTCGCAGGCACGGCCTCGCCCACCCCGCTCTCCCTGGCCACCGACGGCACAGCGATCACCGGAATCGGCGGCGCCCCGGGCAACGGCAACACCGCGACGTTCACGGTCGCCGCGGACGAGCCCGGGCTGTACGCGCTGCGCATCCGCTACTCCAACCCCGAGCAGTCCGAGGCCACCCACTACAACCCGGACCCGCTCGCCCGCCACGCCGACATCACCGTCAACGACGGCGAGGTACACCGTGTCGGCTTCCCCCACACCTTCCACCAGAACAACTTCTGGGAGCTGACCGTCCCCGTGCACCTGAAGAAGGGAAGGAACACGATCGCCTTCCGCTCCGAGGAACTGCCGAACTTCGACGGGACCACCTACGCCTCGGACACCTTCCCCGGGGTGCTGCTCCGCTCCCGTTACGCACCCCTGATCGACCGGATGGTCGTCACGCCGTACGCGCACGAGGTGCGATGAAGTGACTGACCACCGGCAATGAAGCGACGTGCGCTTCGGCCGGGTGGCCGCCCCCTGCCCCGCGGGCCCCGTCCGACGGGCAGGCTGCGGCTGCCGGTCGCCGAAGTCAGTACGTACGAACCCTTCATGGTTGCGGCGCGTCTCCTCACCGGCGCTCTTGTGCGTCAGCCACTCGTGCGTCGGCAAGCTCGGCCGGGTACACCGGCGATGCCACTGACCTGGCGGCACCCAGACTCCTGAAGCGGGCACAGCTGTACGTCGGCGCCCCGGCGAAGGCGGCGCCGGCCCGCAGCGGGCCCAGTCGGTGGTGCAATCAAGTATGTGCGTCTGGGCGATGCAGCCACTCTCGTACGTGCTCCAGATCGACTGATGGGTGGCCGCCGACTCTTCCCTCGCACCGGACGACAACGGTGACTGGCCGGAACGCCGGTGACGGAACCGCACTTCCCGGGAACCTAGTGGAGCCTGGAAGCCCGAGCAGTGGGAGGCGGCGGACGCCCAGCCGACCTTGGCCGAGGGAACGCCAGTCCAGCTGCGGATGCCGGAACCGACGATCGCCAACATCAAGCAGGTAGAGGCGGACTCGCTTAACTGATCGTTTCAGAAAGAAGTGTCTGGTCAGGCGGTTGTGCGCTGCGAAGATGCGATTTCGACTCGGCAGTGATGGGCAGGCCGCATGATGACGCAGTGGCATCTCTTGCGAGGGGACATACTGATTCGCGAGCTCAGTGAGTACGGTTGCGATCAGCCGTTCTTCCTGGCGCGCTTCACCCCGGGGCCAGGCTGGGAGAGTGTGAGGGCGTTGTTCGAGGCATCGGCGGCCCTCAGGGAGCCGGACCCGGACGGATCTCGGACTGTCGCTGTGTTCAAGCCGTTGCAGGACCTGGAACTCAGATTGGTTCGCCCGAGCTCCAGAGCGCATCCACCGCGCCAACTCCACCTCCAGTCGCGGCAGTCGGCGTGCCAGCACCGGCCCGTACAGGCCGCGCGGAACCAGCCTGCGGACAATTGCCCTGCGAGGCCCGGACGACCCCTGTGACTTCCCTGACGCTCACCGGGGCGTTTGCGTGTGTGTCCATGTCAGCGCAGGCCGTCTGTGTCGTCGCGCTCTTCGTCGACTGGGAGTCGCCGACGGTCGTCCCACGGGCCCTCGCTGTAGAGGACCGCGGAGGATGCTTCTCGGAAGTTGAGCCTGGGCTGCTCTTCTGACGGAGCATCAATCGGGTAGGAGGTCCGGTCCCCCGGCCCTCCTACCCGATTGATACGTCGGCGTCTCGCCGTGGACATCTTCGAGTTCCGGCGGTGTCCTTGAGTAGACGTTTTGCTGCCACCGACCGGACGCGACAACGCCGCTGATCGCCGAAGCCCCCAGCAAGACACCGACCAAGGCTGCCATGGGCAGGAGCACTGGCTAGTTGCCGAAAGCAACGACGCCAACGCTCCCGCCATAGAGCCGTCAACCGATGCCAGGAATGTGAGGCACAAGCCCCTACAGGGAGCAATGAAGGCCCTCCGACCTGGGCATTTGGCTTGATCACTAGAATCCGATCCTGGACTACATCCGCCGGGTGTGGGCCAGCGCCTCATCCGCAGTCACCAGCACAAGAACCGTGGAGTCGCCCGAGCATGCCTACGAGGCCCTCACCGCGCTGCGGGTGCCACGGGCGCACCTGAACCTCGCGGAGATCGCGGGCGGCCTCCTGCAGCACGCCAGTGAGCGGCAGACCGCGGAAGGAGCCGGCATCTCCCGGACGACACTCCGGGCCGTCTACGAGACGGTCCTCAAACCAAGCGGTTGGCTGCGGCGACAGCAGCCAACCCCAAAGCCCCTGCTCTCGCGTGATTGCGCGAGCAGCGCAGTCGGTAGGTGATTGCAGGCAACTGACCAGCCGCCTGGTCATCCAGTGCACCCGAAACGGACCGCCGGGAGCTCCTCTCTCCTATGCCTTCGGGACGGTCCACTCTTTCGGCTCCTGCAACCCCGAAGGCGCGTACAGCACGGCGGCCGGTCTCTTGCCGCCCGGGACCGGGAACACCAGCTTCCCCCGCGCGCACTTGCCCGCCGTGATCGTGACCTGAACCGGGAACTCCGGCTTCGGGAAGTCGTCGTACGTGCTGCTCGACGGATCGACCCGGCTCCCGTCGCTGTAGTAGAGGGTCCAGCTTGAGTTGTCGTCCGTGTACGAACCCTTTGTCGAGCAAACCTTCAGGTCCGCGTACGCCCACACATAGCCCGACTCCCCCGCTTCTTCGCTGGCACTGCCGACGGAGGTGACGCCCTGCTTGTAGCCGAGCACGGCGACAGACCCCTCGAAGGGATCAGCGGTGTCAGAGCTCTCGAACTCCCACGGGTCACCGAAGGCGTACGTCTCGGACGACGATGACGTGTCGGCGGAAGCGCTCCCCCCGTCGGGTGTTGCTGTGACCGTCTGTGTGACGGTGACGCGGATGGTCTTGGGCTCTCCGCCGCTACTGCAGGCGGTGGCGGCAGCGCCGAGTAGCAAGGCGACGGCCATAGTTGTGCGGGTGCTCATAGTCCCCCCTGGACGTGCGTGTCGAGAGGGGCATCATGCTCGGGGCGAGGGCAGGAGCGTGGGCGCTGTGTCCGTCTTGTGACCCTGAACGGGTGACCCACCAACCGCATAGGGGATGCGATAACAGGGCCCACGGCCTGTGGTTTCGAGTAATGATGGCACGTGCTTGGCACGGCTCTCGTCGCCCGGCTTGAGCGTCCCGGCAACACCCGGGCGACGGGTGAGGGCCCGGCTTCTTGATGCCCCTACCGATGATTCGGAGCCGTCGCCCGCGCGGATGAGTGTTCCCCGGGGTGGAGCTCGCGGGCCACGGCGGCTCGACTGCCGGCGGCGGGTACAGACGGTGCAGTCGGTCGTGTTGGCCCAGCTGACGCGGGCGCCGAGCTTGGCGCGAAGCTTGCGCTCTTCGGCATTCACACCTGGGTCCCGCTGGGGGGCTGAATCGGCTCGGCTCGGTCGGACTCGCTCCGTCGCTCGCACCAGGGCCCTGTCTGTCGCGGCGCAGGCGGCTCGGGTACCGTGGCCGACCGGTTGCCGCGGCCGGGGTGCGCCATGATCCAGCGCAGCCTCCCGATGACCTCAGGCGGAGGCTCAGGGGCAGCCTCCACCAGGGCACGGATGTGGGCGAGGACATCGTCGCCCAGGATGGCCCGGCGCCGCTCGGCCGGCGTCAGGCAGTAGAGGAGACAGTCCTTCGGACGTTCCGGTCTGTGGTCTTGATTCGCAGGATCGGTCACACTGAGACCGTGCCCGACCGGACTTCGGCCTGCTCCGCCTGATCGCGGGGTTTGCCTGCGCAGATGGCTCAGCGCACGGCCGGAGGCCGAGCGGCGAGGCTGACGGCATGGCTGCCATGACGCCCGTGATCGTGTACCGCCGGTCGAGGACGGCGCCCTCAGGCGGCGTCGCCCTCGACCCCTTCATCGGCGACAGAACTGTCCAGCCAGCGCAGTGCAGCCTGAGCGATCAGCAGGGCTCGCACCGCATGTGCTGGTGTGTAGGCGCCGTCGTCAGCGTGCAGAGCTGCAAGCCCTTCGCGATCACGCACGTCAGCTGTCGGTGTCGTCGTCGGCCAGGGTCCACAGGCCGGTTCTGTCGAACGGCCACGGGTGGGCGTAGGGGTCGCCCCGGAAGTATTCACGCAGGTCGTACTGGCCAGCAGGTGGATCGGACGGCATGCTGAGGGGCGTAGCGAGTGGATCGACGGATGCTGCATAGCTCTCAGCCCATTCCATCCAGTCAGTTGCTACGCCGGACTGACGAGCTGCGGTACAGAAGGCTCGGATGTCTTCTGCCAGGCGCCACTGCTTTACCTGGTCGGCAAGGACGGCGCTGCGGTGCTCGGTGATCTGGGCTGAGCGGGCCTGCCGCAGGGTCCTGTACCAGTTCCGTTGGCGGGCCCGTTCTTCGCGCTCTCTCTCGATGCGCTGTTCCTCGGCGCGGGCGGCGCGTTCCTCCAGGTCCTGCAGGAAGTGGCCGAGCCGGTCTTCCAGTTTCCATCTCGCGCCGTCGGAGTGGCCGTAGGAGGAGCTGCCGTAGGGGCTCTGGTATGGCGAAGCGATCATGAGGCGGCCGTCGGGACGGTGGTCGTACTTGGGAGGCTTTCGGGCCCAGGGGTTCTTCTCGATGTTCTGGAGCTCCTGGGGTGTGGGCTCGTGGGGCACTTTGGCAGTACGCTCCGTGATCTCCCAGGGGTAGGCGTGGGCGCCGATACGGATCACGAGGCGGTGGGTTGCTTCGCCGCGGTGGCGGCTGCTGTCGGTGGTGACCTCGTAGCCACGTCGTTCGGCTTCGGTGATGAGGGCGTGGGCGATGCGCATAGCCCGGTCGGCGAGGTGACGCGAAATGCTGATCGGAACGACGTCGGGCCGGTCCCGGGTGTCCACGGTGGTCTTCGAACGTCCCAGTGCTTTACGCGTGCGTGCGACAAGGGCGTGGGGGTTCGACGGGAGGTGATCTGGAACCTCGACTGCGGGGACGGCAGGTGGTTCGGCAGCCTTGAGGGCTGCTTCGTCCAGGAGTTTCAGCACCACGTCGCCCTTGTCCCGGCCGCTGAAGCGCAGCTTGCAGCCGTCTGGGACGTGTCCGTGGTGCAGAGCGTGATAGTACGCGGCACGCCAGCGGGAGCGGGTCTGGGGGCCGGCGTTGGCCACGGTGACCGTTCCCTGGCCCGCGCGGAGCCTGGCCACGAGTTCCGCCCCGTCTGCCGGCGCGAGAGCAGCCTGAGCCGGGTCGTCCTTCAGCCGCTGCTCAACCGCTTCCACCTCTTTGGGATGCTTCCCGTGCTTGAGGTAGAAGCGGCCACTGGCTGTCAGCACCACCACCTCGCGCCCTGCCGGCCCACGCTCCCTCTGAATAAGTTCCCGCTGCTGCAACGCCCACAGAACACCGCTGTGCGCACTGGCTGCCTCGTACGCTTTCGGCGCCGCCGCAACCTGCTTCAGCAGCTCCAGCTGCTTCTCATTCAACGCGTACTTCACCGCCGCCTCTCCCATCTGCGGAACACCGAACCGTCACTGATGGCAGTAAGGCGCACCACCCGCCTTTAGAGCGGCCAGATCAGGAAGACTTCACCCGTGCGGGTACCCGATATGCACAATGTTGGCATTAACGGCTTGAATCGTGGCCTGAGACGCTGTTGTCTTTCCGGACATGAGGGCGGTGTTTTCGCTGGTCAGGCATAGTGCGGGTGGTTCGGTGGGAGTGGTGGCGTGTCGTGTCGTCG
>NZ_JBIVXP010000004.1:721894-781073 GCF_044769305.1 Streptomyces sp. NPDC090499 | reverse complement strand
AGAACCGGCAGCTGGGCGATGTCACGACCCTGACCGACTCGACGGTCATGGACCTCATCCAGGCGAAGCTGCCCGCGGCGCCCAGCGAGGACTGATCCGGACCGGCACGGCCCGCACAGGGCGCCCGGCGCGAAACGCGCCGGGCGCCCTTTTTGCACCTACCGTGAGACTCACCTGGCAACTCTCGCCACACCTTAGGTAAACTAAGCAAAGTAGCGTGATCCAAAGGTGTGCCGGGAAGTCTGGTCGGCAAGTAGCCCTGTCCTGCCCACCGACCGGAGGTTCCCGTGTCCCGCCCCCGCACCGCCACCCCCGTCCGGAAGGTCCTCGGGCGGCTCTCGCTGCCCGAGCGGACCATCGTGGCGGACGCGCTGCGGACCGAGACCGTCGGCGGTGTGCTGCTGCTCGTCGCCGCGATATCGGCGCTGGTCTGGGCGAACATACCCGCGCTCCACCGCAGCTACGAGAGCGTCGCCGACTTCCACTTCGGCCCCGGCACCCTCGGCCTGAACCTCTCCGTCGCCCACTGGGCCGCCGACGGCCTGCTCGCCGTCTTCTTCTTCGTCGCCGGTATCGAACTCAAGCGCGAGCTGGTGGCGGGCGACCTGCGGGACCCGAAGGCGGCCGTCCTCCCGGTGGTCGCCGCCCTGTGCGGAATGGCCGTGCCGGCGCTCGTCTACACCCTCACCAACCTCGCCGGCGGCGGCTCCACGCAGGGCTGGGCGGTGCCCACGGCCACCGACATCGCCTTCGCGCTGGCCGTCCTTGCGGTGATCGGCACCTCGCTGCCGGGTGCCCTGCGCGCGTTCCTGCTCACCCTCGCGGTCGTGGACGACCTGTTCGCGATCCTGATCATCGCGATCTTCTTCACCGAGCGGATCCACTTCGCCGCGCTCGGCGGCGCGGTCCTCGGCCTCGTCGTCTTCTGGCTGCTGCTGCGCAGGGGCGTGCGCGGCTGGTACGTGTACGTCCCGCTCGCGGTCGTGATCTGGGCGCTGATGTACAACAGCGGCGTGCACGCGACCATCGCCGGTGTCGCCATGGGTCTCATGCTGCGCTGCACCACCCGCGAGGACGAGCAGCACTCCCCCGGCGAGCACGTCGAGCACCTGGTGCGGCCGCTGTCGGCGGGGCTGGCCGTGCCCCTGTTCGCGCTCTTCAGCGCCGGTGTGAAGGTGTCCGGAGGGGCGCTCGGCGACGTCTTCACCAAGCCGGAGACGCTCGGCGTCGTCCTCGGCCTGGTGGTCGGCAAGGCGGCCGGGATCTTCGGCGGGACCTGGCTGACCGCCCGCTTCACCCGGGCCACGCTCAGCGAGGACCTCGAATGGGCGGACGTCTTCGCGGTGGCCTCGCTGGCCGGCATCGGCTTCACGGTCTCGCTGCTCATCGACGAACTCGCCTTCGCCGGCGACGCCGTGCTCACCGACGAGGTCAAGGCCGCCGTGCTCACCGGCTCGCTCATCGCGGCCCTGTGCGCCACGGTGCTGCTGAAGATGCGCAACACCCGCTACCGCAGGCTGGTCGAGGCCGAGGAACGGGATGACGACCTCGACGGCATCCCGGACGTGTACGAGCAGGACGACCCGGCGTACCACCTGCGAATGGCGCAGATCTACGAGCGGAAGGCCGCCGAACACCGCAGGATCGCGGCGGAGAAAGCCGCCTCCTAGGGGGGCCGGCGGGCGGGACGCGCTTGCCGAAGTGCCGGGCGGGGCAGGCGCGCAGGGCGGCCGTCCGGCATGATCTGACGAGACGGTACAAAAGGACCGGCACAAAAAGGCCGGCGCACAAAGGGCCGGTACCCAGAGACCGGTGCAGACGACGACGAAGACGCAGAGGGAGACCGCGATGAGCGCACCCGACGGCAGCCCGGTCGGTGCCGAACGCAGCATCGGCCAGCTGTTCGCCTCGGCCACGGCCGAGATGTCGGCGCTGGTGCACGACGAGATCGCGCTGGCCAAGGCCCAGCTGAAGCAGGACGTCAAGAAGGGCGCGACCAGCGGCGGTGCGTTCTCGGCGGCCGGGGTGCTGCTGCTGTTCTCCCTTCCGATGCTCAACTTCGCCCTGGCGTACGGCATTCGGACCTGGAGCCACTGGAATCTCGCGATCTGCTTCCTGCTCTCCTTCGGGGCGAACGTCCTGGTGGCCGTCGTCCTCGCGCTGGTCGGCGTGGTCTTCGCGAAGAAGGCCAAGAAGAGCAAGGGCCCGCAGAAGGTGGCCGCGTCCATGAAGGAGACGGCGGGCGTGCTGCAGAACGCCAAGCCGCACCCGCGCCCGGAACTCCCCCGGGACGACGTACGCGCCATCGAGGCCGCTGTGGGACGCTCGTCGTCATGACCGACCCCGCTCCCTCGGCCGTACGGCTGGAGGGCCCCTGGACGCACCGGGACGTCGCCGCCAACGGCGCCCGCTTCCACATCGCCGAGCTCGGCGACGGACCGCTGGTCATGCTGGTGCACGGCTTCCCGCAGTTCTGGTGGGCCTGGCGGCACCAGCTGGTCGCGCTCGCCGACGCCGGCTTCCGGGCCGTCGCCATGGACCTGCGGGGCGTCGGCGGCAGCGACCGCACCCCGCGCGGCTACGACCCGGCGAACCTCGCCCTCGACATCACCGGCGTGATCCGTTCCCTCGGCGAGCCGGACGCCGCGCTGGTCGGCCACGACCTGGGCGGCTACCTGGCGTGGACGGCGGCCGCGATGCGCCCCAAGCTGGTACGACGGCTCGCGGTGGTGTCCATGCCGCACCCGCGGCGCTGGCGCTCGGCGATGCTCCGGGACCGCCGGCAGACCGCCGCCGCCTCCTACATCTGGGGCTTCCAGCGGCCCTGGATCCCCGAGCGGCAGCTCACCGCCGACGACGGCGCGCTGGTCGCCCGGCTGATCCGGGACTGGTCCGGCCCGAAGCTGCCGGACGACGAGGCGGTGGAGACGTACCAGCGGGCCATGTGCATCCCGTCCACCGCGCACTGCTCGATCGAGCCGTACCGCTGGCTGGTGCGCTCGCTGGCCCGACCGGACGGCATCCAGTTCAACCGCAGGATGAAGCGCCCGGTGCGGGTCCCGACGCTGCACCTGCACGGCTCCCTGGACCCGGTCACCCGCACCCGCAGCGCGGCCGGCTCCGGCGAGTACGTCGAAGCGCCGTACCGCTGGCGGCTGTTCGACGGGCTGGGGCACTTCCCGCACGAGGAGGACCCGGTGGGTTTCTCCGCCGAACTGGTCAACTGGCTGAAAGACCCCGAGCCCGACCGGTGACCGCGCTGATGCGCCCGGTATCCGGATCTGGACACCTGTTCTACGAACGGCCACATGCCCGGCGCATAGGCCGATTGAGGGGCGTGCGGGAGGTTATCGACCTTGGGGCAGGGGCAGACGTCGGGGTATGGGCTGGACGCACGACTACAGTGACGCACCCCGCAGCCGCCGTACGACAGGCGGCCCGAACCCCTACCGGGGTGCCGCCCCGCAGCTGCCGGGCACAGACCTCAGGGTGGGAATTCCGCACATTCTGCGCCGCCGGGCCCGCTGGGTCTCGGTACGTCTGCGCCACACCCGCGGCTGACCGCCGACCCCCTCAAGGCCCCCGCACGGGCCTCTAGAGGGCGCAGCTGTCGGTGCCCACCTGCTGGCTCGCGGTACGGCCCCGGGCGATGTCCGCCTGGATCTCGTCGGCCGTGAGGGCGTATCCGGTGTCGGCGTCGTCCAGTGACTTCGCGAAGACGACCCCGTACACCCTGCCCTGCGGCGTGAGCAGCGGGCCGCCGGAGTTGCCCTGGCGGACGGTCGCGTAGAGCGAGTAGACGTCACGGCGGACGGTGCCGCGGTGGTAGATGTCCGGGCCGTTGGCCGTGATCCGGCCGCGCACCCGGGCGGGCCGGACGTCGTACGAGCCGTTCTCCGGGAACCCGGCGACGATCGCGCTGTCGGTCGTCTCCGCGTCCTTGGCGGAGAACTGCAGGGCCCTGGCCCGCAGGCCCGGTACGTCCAGTACGGCGATGTCGCGCTGCCAGTCGTAGAGGACGACCTTGGCGTCGTACCTGCGGCCCTCGCCGCCGATCTGGACGGTGGGCTCGTCGACGCCGCCGACCACGTGCGCGTTGGTCATGACGCGGCGGTCGGCGAAGACGAAGCCGGTGCCCTCCAGGATCTTGCCGCAGCTCTGCGCGGTGCCCGTCACCTTGACGATGGACTGCTTCGCGTTGGTGGCCACCGCGCTGTTGGCGAGGGCCGGGTCGGGCGGCGAGACGTCGGTGATCGGCTCGTTGGCGAAGGGGCTGAAGACCTGCGGGAAGCCGTTCTGCGCGAGGACCGCGGAGAAGTCCGCGAACCAGGTGTCGGCCTGGTTGGGCAGCGCCCTGGACACCCCGAGCAGCACCTTGGAGTTGCGTACCTCCTTGCCGAGCGTCGGCAGGGTGGTGCCCGCGAGGGCGGAGCCGATCAGCCAGGCCACCAGCAGCATCGCCACCACGTTGACGAGCGCGCCGCCGGTGGCGTCCAGGGCGCGGGCCGGGGACCAGGTGATGTACCGGCGCAGCTTGTTGCCCAGGTGGGTGGTGAGGGCCTGGCCGACGGAGGCGCAGACGATGACGACGACCACGGCGACGACCGCGGCGGTGGTGCTCACCTCGGCGTTGTCGGTCACCGCGTCCCAGATCACCGGCAGGGCGTAGACGGCGGCGAGCCCGCCGCCCAGGAAGCCGATCACCGACAGGATGCCGACGACGAACCCCTGGCGGTAGCCGACGATCGCGAACCACACGGCGGCGACCAGCAACAGGATGTCCAGCACGTTCACCGAGTCAAGCCTCGCCTCGTCGCTTCGCGGTCTCTACAGGTCGGCCGGGGTCCGGCCCGCCACGAGGCGGCAAATGGGACACAACATCCCCCGGATGACACAGCACGGTGGACACCCTGTCATGACCGCCAGTCGAGCGGGACCAGCTTCTCGCGGTCCCAGGAGCGCTCCCATCCCGCATAGTGCAGCAGGCGGTCGATCACCCCGGCCGTGAACCCCCACACCAAGGTCGATTCGACCAGGAATGCCGGGCCTCGGTGGCCGCTGGGATGCACGGTGGTGGCCCGGTTGGCCGGATTCGTGAGATCCGCCACGGGGACCGTGAAGACCCGCGCCGTCTCGTTCGGATCGACCACGCCCACCGGTGTCGGCTCGCGCCACCAGCCCAGCACCGGGGTGACCACGAACTTGCTCACCGGGATGTACAGCCTGGGCAGCACCCCGAACAGCTGGACCCCGGCCGGATCCAGCCCGGTCTCCTCCTCCGCCTCGCGGAGAGCGGCCCGCAGCGGCCCGTCGGCCTTCGGGTCGCCGTCCTCGGGGTCGAGGGCGCCGCCGGGGAAGGAGGGCTGCCCGGCGTGCGAGCGCAGCGAACCGGCCCGCTCCATCAGCAGCAGCTCGGGCCCCTGCTCTCCCGCGCCGAACAGGATGAGCACGGCCGACTGCCGCCCCGCCCCGTTCTCCGGCGGCAGGAAGCGGCTCAGCTGGAGCGGCTGGACCGTCTCGGCGGCCCGCACCACCGGGTCGAGCCACTCCGGCAGCCCCTCCTTGCGGAGCGCCACATCCCCGCGGGCACCGCCCGTCTGCGCCTTGCTGTGTGTCACGGCATCCCCCGTCCTGCCCTGCTCCCCCGTCCTGCTGCCCGTTCCAACGCCCGAAGTCTCCTTGATCGTTCCGTTCTCCGTCCCTGAGAAGACCCCTGGGTCATGTCCCTGATACTGCGCCCAGCGGCGGCGCCGGCTTGCCGCCCGCATCCAGATACGCCTGCGGCGGCTTGAGCCGCTGGCCGGGGAAGCCGCCCTTCTCGTACTTGAGCAGCTTCTTCGCCTTCTCCGGGTCGGTCTCGCCCTCCCCGTAGGCCGGGCAGAGCGGGGCGATCGGACAGACGCCGCAGGCGGGCTTGCGCGCGTGGCACATCCGGCGGCCGTGCCAGATGACATGGTGCGACAGGTCGGTCCAGTCGCTCTTGGGAAACAGCGCGCCGACGGCCGCCTCGATCTTGTCGGGGTCGGTCTCCGCGGTCCACCGCCACCGCCGGACCAGGCGCTGGAAGTGCGTGTCCACGGTGATGCCGGGGCGCCCGAAGGCGTTGCCGAGCACGACGAACGCGGTCTTGCGGCCGACGCCGGGCAGCTTGACGAGGTCTTCGAGCCGCCCCGGCACCTCGCCGCCGTACTGCTCGACCAGGCCCTGGGACAGCCCTATCACCGACTTGGTCTTCGCCCGGAAGAACCCGCACGGCCGCAGGATCTCCTCGACCTCCTCCGGGTTGGCGGCGGCCAGGTCCTCGGGGGTGGGGTACTTCGCGAACAGCGTCGGGGTGGTCTGGTTGACCCTGAGGTCGGTGGTCTGGGCGGACAGCACCGTGGCGACCAGGAGCTGGAAGGGGTTCTCGAAGTCCAGCTCGGGGTGGGCGTACGGGTACACCTCGGCGAGCTCGCGGTTGATCCGGCGGGCACGGCGGACCAGTGCCGCCGGCGACTCGGGCTTCCCGGCAGGCTGCGGCTGCCCGACGGCGGCCTCCGCGACCGCCGCGGTCTTCTTGACGGTCGCCTTCCCGGCGGCGGTCGCCTTCTTCGCTGCCGGCTTCTTGGCCACCGTGTTCTTCGAGGCCGTGTTCTTCGCCGCCGGCGCTGCCTTCTTCGCGGCGGTCTTCTTCACCGCCGTCTTCTTCACCGCCGTCTTCTTCACCGCCGTCTTCTTCACGGCAGCCTCTTTCGCGGCTTTCACCGCCTTTGCCGCCTTTTTCGGTTCACCGGAGGCGGCATCGGACCCTTGTTCGCCCACAGCGGAATCACCTCGTACAACCACCCGCCCAGCCCCCTTGGCCTGTGCTCTACCGGCGATTTGGACACCCGGCCAGCCTAAAGCCCGGCACCGACATCCGCCCCGGACCCGGAAGATCAGCCCCCGATTGGACCCCTGCCGCTTACCTCGGGACACCTGTGCGGCATCCTTGTGACAGATCACACTGTTTGGACGGTCCGGCAAAATGGGGAGCACGGTCCCCTGGTACCAAGGGGGAGCAAGATCCCCTGAGCAGGTCGACAAGGAGAGAACTCGTGGACGACGTTCTGCGGCGCAACCCGCTCTTCGCGGCGCTCGATGACGAGCAGTCCGCGGAGCTGCGTGCCTCCATGAGTGAGGTGACCCTCGCGCGTGGCGACTCCCTGTTCCACGAGGGCGACCCGGGCGACCGGCTCTACGTCGTCACCGAGGGCAAGGTCAAGCTCCACCGCACCTCCCCCGACGGCCGGGAGAACATGCTCGCCGTCGTCGGCCCCGGCGAACTGATCGGCGAGCTGTCGCTGTTCGACCCGGGCCCGCGCACGGCGACCGCCACCGCGCTGACCGAGGTCAAGCTGCTGGGCCTCGGCCACGGCGACCTCCAGCCCTGGCTGAACGCCCGCCCCGAGGTGGCCACGGCCCTGCTGCGCGCCGTCGCCCGCCGGCTGCGCAAGACCAACGACGCCATGTCCGACCTGGTCTTCTCCGACGTGCCGGGCCGGGTCGCGCGTGCCCTGCTGGACCTCTCCCGCCGCTTCGGCGTGCAGTCCGAGGAGGGCATCCACGTCGTCCACGACCTCACCCAGGAGGAGCTGGCCCAGCTGGTCGGCGCGTCCCGCGAGACCGTGAACAAGGCGCTGGCTGACTTCGCCCAGCGCGGCTGGCTGCGCCTGGAGGCGCGAGCCGTGATCCTGCTGGACGTCGAGCGGCTGGCGAAGCGGTCCCGGTAGAGCGCCGGTTTCCGGGGCCGCAGGCTCCGGACGGGCCGGTGTTCGGTTCCCATGCCTGAAACAGTCGCGTCCCGGGGTCTCGACGCCCTGGGCTTCATCGAGCGCGAGGGCTCGCACGCGCGCGTGCCGCACCTGTTCCGCCCGGTGGTCGCCGCCGCCCGCGACCGGCTCCTGGACGTCTTCGGGGCGGGGCTGGACAGCGCCTACCTTTACGGGTCGATTCCGCGCGGCACCGCGCGCGTGGGGCACAGCGACCTGGATCTGGTGGTCGTGCTGAGCGAGGAGCCGACCGACGCCGACCGGGACGCGGCCCGCGTGTTCGGCGAGGCCGTCGACAAGGAGTTCCCGGAGATCGACGGGGTCGGGACCCTGCTCTACTCCCGCGCGCGGGTGCTCAGCGAGCTGGAACGGTACGACATCGGCTGGTTCGTGGCCTGCCTCTGCACCCCGCTGCTCGGCGAGGACCTCGCCGAGTTCCTGCCCCGCTACCGCCCCGACTCGCTGCTGGCCCGCGAGACCAACGGCGACCTGGCCCGGTACCTGCCGCGCTGGCGGGAGCGGATCGCGGCCGCGGACGGCACCGAGGAGGCCCTGCGGCCCCTGGTGCGCTTCATGTCGCGGAGTCTCGTCCGCACCGCGTTCACCCTCGTCATGCCCCGCTGGAACGGCTGGACCAGCGACCTGCGGGAGATGGCCGAGGCGTTCGCCGGTTACTACCCGGAGCGGGCCGAACAGCTGCGCCGCGCGGCCGAGGCGGGGTACGAGCCGGTCGGCGACCGGACCCTACTGCGGTCGTACGTCGACGACCTCGCCCCCTGGCTCGCCGCCGAGTACACGCGCGTGCACGGCGTGAAGGCGCCCCGGCCCGCGGGCTGGGACTGAGCGCTCCGCCGGAAGTGCCGCGATGTGCGTCTGCCGTCTGCGGCACCGCCGTGGCCGTGCCGTCTGCGGCACCCTCGTGGCCGGTCGCGCAGTTCCTCCCCCTGCCTTCGGCTGGAGTACCCCCAGCGGACTTCGCCGGGCCCGCTGGAAGCCGGCGGGGAGCCCGGACTGGCGATCAGACCTCGGTCTGGATCAGCCCGTGCTCGGTCAGGTAGTCCAGCTGGGCCCTTACCGACAGTTCCGCCGCCGGCCACAGGGAGCGGTCCACGTCGGCGTAGACGTGGGCGACGACCTCGGCGGGGCTGCGGTGGCCGTTCTCCACGGCCGTCTCGACCTGGGCCAGCCGGTGGGCGCGGTGGGCCAGGTAGAACTCGACGGCGCCCTGGGCGTCCTCCAGGACCGGTCCGTGGCCCGGCAGGACGGTGTGGACGCCGTCGTCGACCGTCAGCGAGCGCAGCCGGCGCAGCGAGTCCAGGTAGTCGCCGAGACGGCCGTCCGGGTGGGCGACGACCGTCGTGCCGCGCCCCAGGATGGTGTCGCCGGTGAGGACCGCGCGGTCGGCCGGGAGGTGGAAGCTGAGGGAGTCCGCGGTGTGGCCCGGGGTCGGTACGACCCGCAGCTCCAGCCCGCCGGTCGTGATCACGTCACCGGCGGCCAGACCCTCGTCACCGAGCCGCAGCGCCGGATCGAGGGCACGCACGCGCGTGCCGGTGAGTTCGGCGAACCGTACGGCGCCCTCGGCGTGGTCCGGGTGGCCGTGGGTGAGCAGGGTGAGCGCGACGCGCTTGCCGGCCTTCTCGGCCGTGTCGACGACGTTCTTGAGGTGGCCGTCGTCCAGCGGACCCGGGTCGATCACCACCGCCAGGTCGGAGTCGGGCTCGGCGACGATCCAGGTGTTGGTGCCGTCCAGGGTCATCACGGACGCGTTGGGCGCCAGCACGTTGACGGCCCGCACGGTGGCGGGCCCCGCAAGGACTCCGCCGCGCGGCTGGCCGGGCAGGGCTGCTGCGTCCGTCATGGTCAGGCTCCACCGGTCGTCAGGTCGGTCGGTATGCGCTTGGTGAACTCGTCGTGGCCCGGCCAGGTCAGGACGATCTCGCCGTCCACCAGCCGGGCGCTGGCCAGCACCGGGGTCATGTCCCGCGCGGGCGCCGCCGCGAGCGTCTCGGCGGCGGTGGCGTACGGCAGGAGCCGGCGCAGCGTGGCGATGGTGGGCGGCATCATCAGGAGCTCGCCCTTGTCGTAGCCGGCGGCGGCCTCCGCCGGGCGGATCCACACGGTGCGGTCGGCCTCGGTGGAGGCGTTCCGGGTGCGCTGGCCGGCGGGCAGGGCGGCGACGAAGAACCAGGTGTCGTAGCGGCGGCTCTCGAACTCCGGGGTGATCCAGCGCGTCCAGGCGCCCAGCAGGTCCGAGCGCAGGACCAGGCCCCGCCGGTCCAGGAACTCGGCGAAGGACAGGTCACGGGCGACCAGGGCCGCGCGGTCGGTCTCCCAGTCGTCCCCGGTGGTGTCCCCGACGACGGCGTCGGGGGCAGGACCGGCGAGCAGCACACCGGCTTCCTCGTAGGTCTCCCGGACGGCCGCGCAGACGATCGCCTGGGCGCCCGCCTCGTCGACGCCGAGCCGGTCGGCCCACCACGCGCGCGTGGGGCCGGCCCAGCGGACCTGGTGGTCGTCGTCGCGCGGGTCGACACCGCCGCCCGGATACGCGTACGCGCCTCCGGCGAAGGCCATGGAGGCGCGTCTGCGCAGCATGTGGACGACGGGGCCGTCCGGGGTGTCCTTCAGGAGCAGCACGGTGGCCGCGCGCTTCGGGGGCACCGGCACGAGGGTGCCTTCCGCGTGTGCGCGGATGCGGTCCGGCCACTCGGGGGGATACCACTGTCCATCGGCCATTACCGGAGGCTATCCCGTGGGGAGCGAATGTTCGAGAGGTGCCTCGGCGGATCACGCCTCCGACTCCGGTCGGCTACGGCTCAGGTCGGCTTCGGTCGGCTCCCGCTCCAGTCGGCTTCCGTCTGCTCCGGCTCCGGTCGGCTCCCGTCGGCTCCGGTCGGCTACGGCTCCAGCTCGACCTGGACCTCGACCTCGACCGGCGCGTCCAGCGGCAGCACCGCGACGCCCACCGCGCTGCGCGCGTGCACGCCCTTGTCGCCGAGGACCTCGCCGAGGAGTTCGCTGGCGCCGTTGATCACGCCCGGCTGCCCGGTGAAGTCGGTCGCGGAGGCGACGAAGCCGACGACCTTCACCACGCGCGCGACCCGGTCCAGGTCACCGGCGACGGACTTCACGGCGGCCAGGGCGTTCAGCGCGCAGACGCGGGCCAGCTCCTTGGCCTCCTCGGCGGTGACCTCGGCGCCGACCTTGCCGGTGACCGGGAGCTTGCCGTCCACCATCGGCAGCTGGCCGGAGGTGTACACGTAGGCGCCGGACCGTACGGCCGGCTGGTAGGCGGCGAGCGGCGGGACGACCGCCGGCAGCGCGAGGCCGAGTTCGGCCAGCTTGGCCTCGACGGCGCCCATTACGGCTTCTCCCGCTTCAGGTAGGCCACGAGCTGCTCGGGGTTGTTGGGTCCGGGCACCACCTGGACGAGCTCCCAGCCGTCCTCGCCCCAGGTGTCCAGAATCTGCTTCGTGGCATGGACGAGCAGCGGCACGGTTGCGTATTCCCATGAACGATGGCATCGTTCGGCCATGATCACTCCAGAGGCGGTCCGAGGTATGAACTTCCACGTCGCAGGCTATACGCGCCAGTCCTACGGGCGGGTCAATGGAAGCGAGGCAAGCCCGTCCGTACAGCGTGAGTCAAGCGCCGCTCGGTACGAATCCTTCGCCGCTGAGGCTGCGCGCCAGGGTCGCGAGGCCGCCTGGTGTGGTCACTATGAGGACGTTGGTATATCCGCCTACAGCGGGACTGAGCGGCCGGACTTTGAGCGGCTGCTCCGTGACTGCCGCTTGGGCCGAATCAACGTGGTGATCGTCTACAACATTTCTCGGCTTTCCCGCCTTGAGCCGCGCGACGCTATCCCAATCGTCAATGAGCTGATGTCCCTGGGCGTCACGATCGTCTCTGTCGCTGAAGGCGTGTTCCGGCCCGGCGAAGTCATGGACCTGATCCACCTGATTTTCCGACTCGACGCCGCTTACCAGGAGTCGAAGAACAAGAGCACTGCCGTTCGTGACGCTGCCTCGCTGGCTCGCTCGCTGGGTGGCTATGTAGGCGGAAAGGCGCCCTATGGCCGCAGGCTTCAGCAGGAGAATCGAACGGCGCCTAATGGCAAGCCTGTTGCTGTTCAGATTCTCGTAACTCAGCTCGATGAAGCGGAAGTTATCCGGCGCATCGTAAAGGCGCTGCTCGCCGGTACGGACTCTGTCCACTCGATGTGCGCGACTCTCAATGCTGAGGGCGTAGCCACGCTGGGCGCATCGCGAGGCAAGAAGACAGCGCAAAGTGCCTGGCACCCCAAGACACTTATCCGCATGCTGCGTCATCCGCATCTTGCCGGTTTCGACGCTGAGACGATCTATGACGCGCAGGGTCGCGCTACCGGCCACCGTGTCCGGCGCGATGCTGAGGGCAAGCCTGTACGCGTCTGGGAGCCCATTCTCAGCGAGGCTGACTGGTTCGCGATTCAGGATTGGCTCGACGCTCGGCCGGTCCGAATGAATGAGCACCGGACTACGGCGCTGCTTACGTCCATGGGAATCATGGAATGCGCCTGCGGCTGCTCGATGAGCGCGAACAACGCTGCGCGCCCGTCCTATTTCTGCAACCGTCCGGCCGGTAAGCCTCTGAGCGCTGCGCCTGGTGACCATGAGGGGCGCAGCTACATTTCCCGCGCCGCTCTTGACGACCACGTAGTCCGCAGCATCTTCGCCCTGATCGCTGCTGCCGAATACGACGAGGAATCGCGCGAGATTCTTGAGCGAGTGGCAGCGCACTACGCCGAAATCAACGAAACGGCTGAGACAGCGCAGGAGCGAAGCGCAGTGATCCAGGAACGGGCAGACGCCACGCGGGCACTGACACAGCTTTACGACGACCGTGACCTGTACGCCGGTGACCCTGTGGGCCGTGCTCGCTGGCAAGAAGACATCAAGGCACAACAGGCACGTCTACGCGCCGCAGAAAGCCGCCTCGAAGTCCTGGGCCAGACTGGCTCGATGACGCTGCCTATCAGCGAATGGCTGGAGTCGGACAACGGTGACCCGCTGGGCCCTGGTTCATGGTGGGAGTCGACGGAGCTGACCGAACGCCGGTCATTCGTGGCCTTGTTCATCAAGAAGGTGACCGTTCGCAAGGCGCGCAGCGACGAGAAGAGCAGGGGCAGTAAGGCGGCTGCCGTGATTGAGGGGCGCGTATCCGTCGAGTGGGTCTAGGCGCCCCTGACAGCCTCTCTGAGCCCCGTTCGGGCGTCCCTAGTGGGATTGCCTGGGCGGGGCTTTCTGCTGCCCGCAGACAGGCACACATTGATTCGAACAGACGTTCGAACACTCGAAGCGCTCCGAGAGGCTGGGGCCTTTCACCCGATCCAATATTAGTGAGGGCAGTTACGGCTCAGGAGAGAGAGGCACCATGGCAGCGGACGAATTCTTGAAAATCATCATGTCTTGGGGGTCGGAAGACTCGCACCGTGGCCGCCTGGTCCGAGCGTTCCAGTCGGATATGGGACATGACCCGGTGCTACAGGCAAAGCGACTTGCCATGCTCGGCATTCACGCTGAGCGCCAGGCAAAGCGAAAGGCCGGTCTCGCGCTGGCCTGAGCGCTACCGCAGAACGAAAGCCACCTAGTTTCGCGCTGGGTGGCTTTTCTCTTCCCTTGTTTAGTGACTTTCGCACCTATGCGACTGTCCCCGAAACGCCTTTAGGGACACCCTCATGTCCCCGTAACTCAGTTTCGGACCCACCCAATTTCTACGCAACTCGTTTAGGGACAGTCCCTGTGTCCCCGAAAGGATCGAAACACCATGACTAAGCGTGAACTGCTCGCCCTGCTCCGGGATGCTCAGGCAGCGCTAGAGGCGACCCTGTACGGCGAGACTGGAAATGCCCCCCAGGTACTCGACGCCATCGGCAACGCCCTGCGCGCTGAGGCCGCCCTAGGGGCCGATGGGGCATGCCCTGTCTGCGGAGAGACCATTACGCAGCCTGCCACGGGGCGCCCGCGTACGTATTGCGGAGGGGCCTGCAAGAAGCGTGCGCAGCGAGCGAGGCAGCGAGGCTGAGACAGCGCGAGAGGGCCAACCAAACAATCACCCTCTGTCGCCTGTTCTCTTTTTAGTTATGTGAAACACGAACACCATAAGGCATAAGAAAACCTATGTCGTTTGGGTTCCCCGTAGCACTTACATCGATAAAGGAACACACCATGCACACTGATGATGGGTGGATTCGCTGTCAGCGATCCGGCTGCACTAACCGACTGACCGGACGTCAGCAACGGTTCTGCTCCGCGACGTGTCGAGTCGCTGAGTGGCGAGACAGCAACAACCCTCGGGAGCAACGGACCTGCGAACTATGCGGAGACCCGTTCGCTGTCCGGTACAAAAATCAGCGGATATGCGACTACAACTCGCGCCAGGCATCTGACGATTGCATGACGCTGCAAGACGATTTGGACGACGAGCGCGCGGAAGTGCAGTACGAGCGGGAAAGCGCCACCTGCGAGCGCGAAGGCTGCGACGTGTCCACCTACCGGCCCGGACGGGGGCGCCCTAAGCGCTTCTGTTCTCCTCGCTGCAAGACGTCCCACTATCGCGCTGTGAAGCGCCAGAACGGCGCCTGAGGGCCGCAGACCGGCTCAGCCAACCAGACACCAGGGAACGGCCCTTGAAGCGCTCACAGAGGCGCACAGGGGCCGTCCTGCTATGAGGGAGCACACACCATGAATGACAGCCGACTAGCCGAGCGCTCCGCGCGTCTCTCCCGACTCGCTGAGCGCAACCCCAATGCTCACGCTGACTACGTCAACGCCCTTGCCAGGGTTCGGTATTTGAGGGGCGAAGCCAGCGAACATGCCTGCGCCCTGTGCGCTGCTCCTGCCGCTGAGTGGGAGCTGACCTTTCTCGACCAGCGGGAAGGGCCTCAGTTCTTCCTGTACAGCGATGACGCCCACGACTACATGCCTTACTGCGCGCCGTGCTCGCTGGAAGCTGAACAGGTGCGACGTAAGGCACTGCGGCGAATCTGGGGCGAGTGAGAATTCCCGCGTTTTCGAACACCCAATGGCCCGCAGCCGGCCGAAATGGCGAATTTCTGACTCTCAGGCATTCGGGCCGCTCGCTTACAAGTGGGTGGGGCCTTTCACCCGATCCAATATAAGTAGGAGCTGTTACGGCTCCCCGAGGCACACGCCAACTGCAACCGGCGCATCCTCGCTGAGGCACGTACGGAAATCCGTATGTGGTCCTCCCAAATTCTTGGCCCCTGTGCCGAGGTCCCTGGTTGCAGCCTGAGGGATCTCGACACGGGGGCCTTTTTCTTTGCCCAGCGAACGAAAGCGCTACGCATGCAGACGAAGACCTGTGCCAACTGTGGCATCCCGAAGCCGGTGGACACCTTCTATCCGCATCCGGGGAATCCCGATTACCTGGCATCCCGCTGCATTCGCTGCGCGCTCGCAGAGGCCGCTGAATCCGTGCGCACGAGCAGGATCTTTTACGCACCGCGCAGGACCACGCGCAGCCACTAACCAGGCACCTACGGAAATCCGTATGTGCGTGCAGCGCTACCAACTCACAGAAATCTAGGCCAATGAGCCAATACCCCATTGAACGACGCAGCGCCCCTACTCCTGCTGATATGCCGAAGACTCCGCGCGCTGACACTGAGACTCCGTCGCTGCGAGCGCGCCTGAATCGCTGGACCGAGCAACTTGCAGCGAAGATAGACGCCGACGGTGGCGCCGTTAGCGCTGATGGCAGCACACACCCAGACCTAGACCTTATGGCCGCCCTTATCGACGCCGGATGCAATCTCCGCCATAACGCGCTAGAGCGTCAGCGCCTCCATGCTGGCCTTACCTGGCGCGCATCCCGTCCGCTGAAGCCAGGGAATCCCGCATGAGTCCACACGAGACCTGCATTCATGCCCTGCGCGAGCACAGTGCCGATGGCAAAGCCAACATGGTGGATTCCCTGGTACGACGTGGCCTGTCTCGCGCTGAGGCGCTTTCGCTGGTTGATCGTCTGTCTACGTCGCCTGCTGACCACCGAGCAGCGCGAGCGGAGCTGAGCCATGTGCTCGAATTCCGCGCCGCCTGAGCCTAATTGGCCCCTGCTCCGCTGCTCCCGCTGTGAACGCTACAAACACGAGAGCTGTTTCAGCCCTGAGCGGCGCACCGACAGGCGAAGACAGCACAACGCTTATTGCAAGCCCTGTCGCTCCGCGTATGAGCTAGCGCGCTATCACGCGCGCAAGTGAACTTCCTCGCCGCTGGTCGTGAGATTTACCGGCATCCTTCGAAGGAAACGAGAAAACCAACATGGAT
Source organism: Streptomyces sp. NPDC090499 (assembly GCF_044769305.1). Taxonomy (NCBI): domain Bacteria; kingdom Bacillati; phylum Actinomycetota; class Actinomycetes; order Kitasatosporales; family Streptomycetaceae; genus Streptomyces; species Streptomyces sp. NPDC090499. The sequence continues at coordinate 764,950 of NZ_JBIVXP010000004.1, read as the reverse complement.
AAGCGATCCCTTATCGCTGATCTGCGCATCAAGCGCGACGACGCCAAGCTGACGGCAGACAAGATTATCAACAAGGTTCGGCAGGAAGAGCGCGTTCTCACCGACGCCGAAAGTGCCTCACTTGATCGGTATCTCAGCGAGGCTGAGGCATTCAAGGAGCGCATTGACGAGCTAGAGGCTCATATTCGCGCCGATGACGCCGCCGCTCCGATGGCTCAGCGCTACGCCCCTTCTACCAACTCCCTGAGGAATTCCAACATGACCGGTTCTGCCCGCATCACTTCCGAGCCCTCTACGTACACCCGTGAGGGCCGGAACTCCTACTTCCTTGACCTGGCTCGTGTGGCCCAGACCGGTGACCGTGACGCGCGTCAGCGGCTAGAGCGCAATGACGCCGAGCAGCGCGCGCTGAACACCACGAATGGTGCCGGTGGCGAATTCGTCCCTCCGCTGTGGATTGAGCAGGAGTACGTGAAGTACGCCCGTCCGCATCGCGTGTTCGCTGATCTCGTCACGAATAACCCGCTTCCGGCCGGTACGGATTCCATCAACATTCCGAAGGTTTCCGGCGGCACCGCTACGGCCGTTCAGGGCACGCAGAATAGCGCCGTACAGCAGACGGACATGGTTACCACTGCGATTGCGTCCAGCGTGTTTACGGTGGCCGGTGGCCAGACCATTTCGCTTCAGATGCTTGAGCAGTCGCCCATTCGGACTGACGAAGTCATCCTGAGCGACCTGGCTGCGGATTACGCGAAGCAGCTCGACACGCTTTATCTGACCGGTTCTGGCTCCGCTGGCCAGCCGACTGGCATTCTCACCCTGGGTGGCGTCAACACTGTGACCGTGGCCACCGGCGCTTCGCTGACTGGCGCGAATAGCATTTACACCGCCGTGGCGTCCGCCATTTCGAAGATCTGGACCACGCGTTACGCGGCGCCTACTGCGATCGTCATGCATCCGCGCCGGTTCGCTTGGATGCTCGCGCAGGTCGATTCCAGCAACCGGCCGATCATTCTCCCGGCGACTTCTGGCGGAGCCTTCAACGCTGCGGGCCTGATTGCTCCTGACCTTTCCGCTGAGGGTCCGGCCGGTTACTTCGCTGGTCTTCCGGTTTACCTTGACCCGAACATCCCGACCAATCTCGGAGCGGGCACCAATGAGGACCGGATCATTGTCCTGAAGGCTGACGACGTCTTCTCGTGGGAGGGCAATTTCAAGGCTGAGGCTTTCCCGCATACGTACGCGAATCAGCTTTCGATGTTCCTGCGCGTCTACAACTACGCGTCTTTCCAGCCCGCGCGTTACCCGTCGAGTATCAGCGTCATTTCCGGTGCGGGCCTGAGCCAGGTTCTTGCCTAAGCCATAGGCGCATTACCCGAAGGCCAGTCATTCAGCCTGCTCCCGCTGAGTGGCTGGCCTTCGTTTTGTCCCACCCAAGAAAGGCGTAGCCCAATGCCTAAGCGACCCTGTCTCAAGTGTGGCCGCCTGACTACTAATCCATCCCGCTGTGATGTGCATCAGGCGGAATGGAATAAGGCATACGAGCAGCGACGAGCAGTCACGCGACCCAGCGCAAGTCAGCGCGGCTATGACATCACCTATCGCAGAGTGAGGGCACAGGTGCTCAAGGGCTGGCGCTCGCAGCACGGTGAATGGTGCCCAGGGTGGGGAGTTCCGGCGCATGGCTCCGCCGATCTCACGGTCGACCACATCATCCCGCTGGCTAAAGGCGGGACGCATCACAGGGAAAACCTGCGCGTGCTCTGCCGCTCCTGCAATTCGCGCCGTGGCGCTAAGCCAGATAACCAGGGCGGAAGCTACGCGCTGTAATTGCATTTCCATGCACTGAGGGCGCAAGAAATCGCATATGTATGCGAGTACCCGGGGGTAGGTCAATCTCTAGGCGAAGCGCCATTTTGACCCGGCCCCACACAGCGGGAAACATCGCTGCGAAATTCTGACCCGGGGGGTCTGCCTCAAAAAGCCTCCGGAATTGCATAAAACCTCAATTTCCAGGCCGGCTGGGGCCATTTCTGACGCATCGTCAGCAAACAGAACGTAATCGGCGCCAATGCTTACCGAAAGCTAACGAAAATGAAAACTGACGTCTTTCTCAAGTGGTCCGCACTACTCGCCGCTATGTACCTGAGCTACAGCGCGGAATACGGCCTGGCGCTGCACTGCGGATTTACGGAATACACATCCCCCGCCTTTCCGCTGGCGCTCGACCTGTTCATGATCTGGTCTGTCCGCCAGCGCCGGAATGTGGCCGCCTCTGTCATGGCCGTTGTGGCATTCAACGTGGCCGCCCATCTTCCACTGTCCGGCCGGTGGCTTACTGCCGTGACCGTTGCTGCCAGCGTGGCCGCTCCTTTGGTCGTCTGGGCCATGCACGCTGTACGCCCCTCTAAGCGCCGTTCGGCCATTCCTGCGGACAGTGAGCCCAGCGACAGCCCCAACGGGCCGCAGGTGGCCGCTGAGAGGCTTCCTGAGTCCGTAATCCCGGATGACCTCTGGCAGGACTTCGAAGACAGCGCGCCGGACGTGGCCGAAAGCGTTGCCGACAACGGACCGGCCACCCCTGACAGCATTCGCGCTGCTGTGGCCACTCTGTCCGCTGCTGGCCAGCGTGTGACCGGCGCTGCGCTGGCTCGCCATTTCGGAGTGTCCGAGCGGACCGGCCGTAGGTACCTGGCAATGGCGGTATGACCCATGGCCGTTGACCGTCTCAAAGCGCTTCTCACGCTGTCTGAGGTCGAGTTGTGGCGTCCGCTGTGGGAATGGCCGCCAGAGGCCCGTAAGGACGTCATACGCGCCCGTACGCGCCGCCAATGGGCCCGCCGGAACCCTGACAGCGAATGGACCACGCCGGAGGCTCTGACGCCCGTTCTCGACTTCGCTGAAACCGAGTAGGTAACCGGCCCGCATGATGCTGAGAGGCTTTCTCATGACCCCTTCCGAAGTTGCTGACATCATCTTGGAACCTGGCAGCGTTTATGAGCAGATAGCTACGCGGATGATGGCTAATGGTGGCTGGCCCAGGGAATCAGCACACGAGACCTTCGGGGACTTCGTGTGTGATTTCGCTGATCTGCTCGGCCATGACCTAGACGCAGTCAACGAAGCAACAGCATTGGTCGTCGCGCGTGTATATGGCGCCTGAAAAACGAGAGAGCCTGGCTCTTCCCGCTGAGGGAGGAACCAGGCACTTTTGCGTTTGGGCGCCTACGCCTTCATATCCCGCATCGCAGCGCCAATCTCTCGCCCTGCCTCGCTGTACAGCGGAAGATCAGCGGCCGGATTGTCGGCAACGGCCTTCGCTGCGATGGGCAGTACCTCGCCCAGCGCCTCAACTACGCGCGCCAGGATGAAGTTTGCTTCATCAGCGCTGAGCGCCGGACCTTCGACCATTGCGCTTGCCAGCGTGTACCAAGTGGCCGCCGACTCCAGTGCGAACAGGTCACAAGCCTTGTCCAGTGCTCCGCCTGGTTCCGTCACGGCGTAGGCCGGTTTCCGCGTGCCTGCGTCGTAGCCAAGAGGCCGTAGTCTCTCCATGCCGACTCCAATCCAGTCGGTAGCCCCGTTTCGCTGTGATCGCTAGTCCAGCGGAGCGGGGCGTTTCTGTTTGCCCTACTCAGACTAGCTCGGTACCTGACTAGCTCGATAGCCGAATGGGTCATTACGTCGCAGGCTGACTAGGTGGAGATCAATAGGGCCGAGCCGCACTGGCCGCAGGTGGCAGCAGAGATCCGGCGCCGGATTCAGAGTGGCGCCTATCGCGCTGGTGAGCGCCTACCGGGGACGGTGGCCATTGCGGCCGAATTCGACGTGTCACAGTCGACTGCTTCCCGCGCCGTGGCCAGCCTGCGCGCTGAGGGCCTGGTGTACGTGGTCAGTGGCCGTGGCTATTTCGTTGCCGACACTCCGTCAGGTGAGGCATAACCGCAGGTCAGAGGCCCCCTGGCGCATGCCATCGTTCGTGTCGTAACCTTTGCGTATTCCCACTTGGTCATGTGGGCGACTGTATCCGCTGTGACGGACGGGACACGTGGCCCACCGCACGCACGGTTATCCACAGCCTCCCGCGTGAGTGTCCGGCCGACTGGTTAGTCTCGAAGATGTGAGCAGGCTCCAGGTCGTCAGCGGCAAGGGCGGGACCGGAAAGACGACGGTCGCCGCCGCACTCGCGCTGGCCCTCGCGACCGAGGGGAAGCGGACGCTTCTCGTGGAGGTCGAGGGCCGGCAGGGCATCGCCCAGCTCTTCGAGACGGAGGCGTTGCCCTACGAAGAGCGGAAGATCGCAGTGGCGCCGGGAGGCGGTGAGGTCTACGCGCTCGCCATCGATCCCGAACTGGCCCTTCTGGACTACCTCCAGATGTTCTACAAGCTCGGCGGGGCGGGCCGGGCGCTGAAGAAGCTCGGCGCGATCGACTTCGCCACCACCGTCGCGCCCGGCCTCAGGGACGTGCTCCTGACCGGCAAGGCGTGCGAGGCGGTGCGCAGGAAGGACAAGGCCGGGCGCTTCATCTACGACTACGTCGTCATGGACGCCCCGCCGACCGGCCGCATCACCCGCTTCCTGAACGTCAACGACGAGGTGGCCGGGCTGGCCAAGATCGGCCCGATACACAATCAGGCGCAGGCCGTGATGCGGGTGCTGAAGTCCAAGGAGACGGCCGTGCACCTGGTCACCCTGCTGGAGGAGATGCCGGTCCAGGAGACCGCCGACGGCATCGCGGAACTGCGGGCCGCGCGGCTGCCGGTGGGCCGGGTCATCGTGAACATGGTCCGGCCGGAGGTGTTGGACGCCGCCGATCTGGAACTCGTACGGACCGTGCCGCGCACCGCCGTGGCGCAGACGCTGTCGGCGGCCGGGCTCGGCGGGGCGCGGCGCGGCGGGAAGGCCGAGCAGCTGGTGGACCCGCTGCTCGCGCAGGCCGCCGAGTACGCCGAGCGGTACGCGCTGGAGCACGAGCAGCGCGCGGTCCTCGCCGAGCTGGACCTGGAGCGGCACGAACTGCCGCTGCTCGCCGAGGGCATGGACCTGGCGGGCCTGTACGAACTCGCCCGCGAACTGCGGAAACAGGGGATGTCATGACTCCGGACCCGGCCGAGGCACAGGACGACGCCCGTCGCCTGTCGCACGCGCCCGCGCTCGACGTCGATCCGCTGCTCGACGACCCGGAGACCCGGATCGTGGTGTGCTGCGGCTCGGGCGGCGTCGGGAAGACCACCACCGCGGCGGCCCTGGGCCTGCGGGCGGCCGAGCGGGGCCGCAAGGTCGTGGTACTGACCATCGACCCGGCCAGGCGGCTCGCGCAGTCCATGGGCATCGACTCGCTGGACAACGTGCCGCGGAAGGTGAAGGGCACCGACGGCCCCGGCGAACTGCACGCCATGATGCTCGACATGAAGCGCACCTTCGACGAGGTCGTGGAGGCGCACGCGGACGCCGAGCGGGCGGCCGCCATCCTGGCCAACCCCTTCTACCAGTCGCTCTCGGCGGGCTTCGCGGGCACGCAGGAGTACATGGCGATGGAGAAGCTGGGCCAGCTACGGGCCCGGGACGAGTGGGACCTGATCGTGGTCGACACCCCGCCCTCCCGCTCCGCCCTGGACTTCCTGGACGCGCCGAAGCGGCTCGGCTCCTTCCTGGACGGCCGGCTGATCCGCCTGCTGACGGCCCCCGCGAAGCTCGGCGGCCGCGCGGGCATGGCGTTCCTGAACGTCGGCATGTCGATGATGACCGGCACGCTCGGCAAGCTGCTCGGCGGGCAGCTGCTGAAGGACGTGCAGACGTTCGTGGCGGCGATGGACACGACGTTCGGCGGGTTCCGCACCCGCGCGGACGCGACGTACAAGCTGCTTCAGGCGCCGGGTACGGCGTTCCTGGTGGTGGCGGCTCCGGAGCGGGACGCGCTGCGCGAGGCCGCGTACTTCGTGGAGCGGCTGGCCGCGGAGGACATGCCGCTGGTCGGTCTGGTCCTCAACCGGGTCCACGGCAGCGGCGCCGCCCGGCTGTCGGCCGAGCGTGCGCTCGCCGCCGCGGAAAATCTTGAGGAGCCCCGCATTGTCGATCAGGGTGGCGGGAAAGCTGGACTTCGTAACTCTCCCGACACGTACGGCAGTTCTGAATCACCCGCGCCTGCGCCGTCCGAGTCCCGGCCCGACGGATCCCCCTCGTCAGGGCCCACGGACACGACTGCGGACATGACTACGGACATGACTACGGACCCGACTGCGGACATGACTACGGACATGACTACGGACCCGACTGCGAACCCGCCTGCGGACCCGACTGACGAATCCCCCTCGTCAGAAGGACCGCTGTCAGAAGGACCGCCGTCAGAAAGCCCGTCGCCAGAAACCCCGGACCGCACGGTCGACCAGCTCACCGCAGGCCTGCTGAGGCTGCACGCCGAGCGCATGCAGCTGCTCTCCCGCGAGCAGCGCACACGTGACCGCTTCACCGCGCGCCACCCCGAGGTGGCCGTGGTGGAGGTGGCCGCGTTGCCCGGCGACGTGCACGACCTCACGGGGCTGCGGGACATCGGCGACCGGCTCGCGGCCGGCCGGCCGGAGCTGCCGTAGACGTGTCGTCGACCTGTCCGGTCCGCTCGCAGACCCGACCGGTCTAGCTCACGGCCGCGTAGTTCTCGTACACCTCGTCGCTGTCGAGGGGGACGATTCCGGTCCCCCGCTCGTACTCCGAGCGCGCTGTCTCCAGGAGCCTGCGCCAGGAGGTCACGGTGGGCCGCCTGCGCAGCAGTGCGCGACGCTCCCGCTCCGTCATGCCTCCCCACACGCCGAACTCGACGCGATTGTCCAGCGCATCGGCCAGGCATTCAGTGCGTACCGGACAGCCGGTGCACACCGCCTTGGCCCTGTTCTGCGCCGCTCCCTGAACGAACAGTTCATCCGGATCGGTAGTGCGGCAGGCGGCCTGCGCACTCCAGTCGGTTACCCAGCCCATACCGGCGCCGTCCTCTCCCGAATCGAGGCTCCCCCACGGCGGCAGCGGCATATTCACCGCCGCCAGTTGAGGACGTTACGGAAGGTGGGCACAGCGCAACACCCCCTTCGGGCCCAATCTTGAATGGCCCGAACGGACTATGGGTAAGCGGCAGATCACCCGCGGGAGTGAGCTGGCGACATGCGTGATGATCGCGGCAAAACCGGACAGCTGCGGTGCGCCACAACGGACGCCGAGTGACACACGAGGCGGATTCGGACACGCCATCAACACTTCACCCGAAAAAAAGTGGGCAGGTTCCGAAACGATTCGGGGTCGCCGGACGTATTGATACGTGACCGCACTGCTGTGACAGTTGAGAGCAGCTTAGGCCAAGGCCTGTACGCGTGTCCGGCGAATGGCAAGGTAGACCGTCCATGTCGCCGTGCCGTCGGGCAGAGCATGCCGTGCGGTCGGCCGGCGCGAACCGGGTCGCCCTCTATGTCACGATCCGGCACTCGAACATCCCGAGAGCCACCCGCTCCCCCGGAACCCCCAGGACTACGGATTAGGCTGCCCCCATGCCAAAGAAGCGCTCGGGCGGTGGTCTGTCGACCACACAGCAGGCCGCCAAGTTCCTCGGTGTCAGTGTGCTCGCGGGAGCCGTGATGGCGGGCATCGCGCTGCCCGCGGCCGGCGCCCTGGGCCTCGCGGCCAAGGGTTCGGTCCAGGGCTTCGACGAGATCCCGGCCAACCTGAAGAGCCCGCAGCTGAGCCAGCGCACCACCATCCTCGACAGCAAGGGCAACCAGATCGCCCAGGTCTACTCCCGTGACCGCACGGTGGTGGAGCTCAAGGACATCTCGCCGTACATGCAGAAGGCGATCGTCGCGATCGAGGACTCGCGCTACTACCAGCACGGCGCCATCGACCTGAAGGGCGTACTGCGCGCGCTGAACAAGAACGCGCAGAGCGGCGGGGTCGCCCAGGGCGCGTCCACGCTCACCCAGCAGCTGGTGAAGAACTACTTCATCGAGGAGGCCGGCGACGACCCGACCAAGGTCGCCGAGGCCACCCAGCAGACCCTCGGCCGCAAGGTCAAGGAGCTGAAGTACGCGATCCAGCTGGAGGAGAAGCTCGGCAAGAAGAAGATCCTCGAGAACTACCTGAACATCACCTTCTTCGGCGAGCAGGCCTATGGCGTCGAGGCCGCCTCCCAGCGCTACTTCTCCAAGCACGCCAAGGACCTCAGCCTCCAGCAGTCGGCTCTGCTCGCGGGCATCGTCCAGTCGCCGAGCCGCTACGACCCGGTCAACGACGAGGCCGAGGCCACCAAGCGGCGCAACGTCGTGCTCGAACGCATGGCCCAACTCGGCGACATCTCCCAGGCGGAGGCCGACAAGGCCAAGGAGGCCCCGCTCGGCCTGCACGTCACCCAGCCGAAGAACGGCTGCATCACCGCGGTCAAGGGTGCCGGGTTCTTCTGCAAGTACGTCGAGAACGTCTTCCTGACCGACCCGACCTTCGGCAAGACCCGCGAGGCGCGCGCCAAACTGTGGAACCAGGGCGGCCTGACCATCCGCACCACCCTGGACCCGCAGGCCCAGGACTCGGTGCAGGCCTCGATCAAGGACCACGTCTACAAGTCCGACTCGGTCGCGGCCGCCGCCACCCTCGTGGAGCCCGGCACCGGCAAGATCCTGGCGATGGGCCAGTCGAAGCCGTACGGCTACAACAAGAACGAGACCGAGTACAACTTCTCGGTCGACCGGGACTACGGCGGCTCCAACTACGGCTTCCCGACGGGTTCGACGTTCAAGCCGTTCGTGGCCGCGGCCGCCATCGAGGGCGGCAAGCCGGCGACGCAGGAGTACGCGTCGCCGTACAAGATGAACTACCCGAGCCCCGTGCAGCAGTGCGACGGCAAGCAGTGGGTCAACACGACCAACGAGCAGGTCCAGAACGAGAACGAGTCCGAGGTCGGGCCGTACCAGATGAAGAAGGCGATGGCGAAGTCCATCAACACCTACTTCGTCCAGCTGATCTCCGACATCGGCCTGTGCCCGGTGGTCAAGATGACCGACGCGCTCCACGTCCACCAGGGCGACGGCTCGAAGCTCCCGCAGACCCCGGCCATCGCCCTCGGCGCGATCGGCCTCTCCCCGCTGACCATGGCGAGCGCGTACGCCTCCTTCGCCGACCGGGGCATGTACTGCACGCCGGTCGCCATCGAGTCGATCACCCAGAAGGTCGGCAACGAGCAGAAGTCGATCCCGGTCCCCAAGTCGACCTGCTCGCGGGCGATGAGCGAGAAGACCGCCGACACGATCAACACCCTGCTGCGCGGCGTGATCGACTCCGGTACCGGTCAGCAGGCCGGCCTGGACGACCGGGAGAGCGCGGGCAAGACGGGTACGACGGACTCCCGCAGGAACGCCTGGTTCGTCGGCTACACGCCGAACCTCGCGGGCGCGGTCTGGGTCGGCAGCGCCAAGCAGAACATCGAGATGACCAACATCACCATCGGCGGCGTCTACCACTCCGAGGTCTACGGCGCCGACACCCCGGGCCCGATCTGGAAGGACGCCATGACGGGCGCCCTGGAGGGCAAGACCGACGAGTCCTTCAACCTCGTGGACATCCCGGACGAGGACGACCACGACAAGGGCCACGGGAACGACAACGGAAACGGCGGCAACGACAACGGCGGCCTGATCGGCGGTCTCATCGGCGGCCTGACGACGAACGGCGGCACCAGCGACGGCGGCACCACGGACGGCTCGACGAACGGCGGCGCCAGCCCGAACCCGACCTTCTCCCTCCCCGACGGCTTCATCCAGGGGAACACCAACGGGGGCCGCAACGGGAACGGCGGGAACCGGGGCTGATCCTCAGCTCCGACCCGGTACGACGGTGGGGCCGCACCTCTCGGAAGAGGTGCGGCCCCACCGTCGTACCGCCTGCTGTCCGCTCAGCCCTGGAGCCGCTTCTTCACCGCGGCGGCGACGCGGCCGCCCTCGGCCAGGCCGGCCACCTTCGGGTTCACGATCTTCATCACGGCGCCCATGGCCCGCGGCCCCTCGGCGCCCGCCGCCTTCGCCTCCTCGACGGCCTGGGCGACGATCCCCTCCAGCTCCGCGTCGCTGAGCTGCTTCGGCAGGTAACCGGCGAGGACCTCGCCCTCCGCCTTCTCCCGCTCGGCGCTCTCGGCACGCCCGCCCTGGGTGAAGGCCTCGGCCGCCTCCCGGCGCTTCTTCGCCTCCTTGGCGATCACCTTGAGCACCTCGTCGTCGGAGAGCACACGCTTCTCCTTGCCGGCGACCTCTTCGTTGGTGATCGCGGCGAGCGTCATCCGGAGCGTGGCCGAGCGCAGCTCGTCCCGTCCCTTGATCGCGGCGTTGAGGTCGTCCTGCAGCTTCGACTTGAGCGTGGTGGTCATGACACCGATTGTCGCAGGTGCCGCACGCCCGGCGCCCGCCGATTTACCCACCCCACCTACCGCCCGGTCTCTGAGCGCCCGCTCGGTCTGACACGATGGAGATATGCGCGCTCGATACGGAGTACCCCTGGGAATCGCGGCGTTCGGCGCCGCGGGTGTGTTGTACGCGGCCGGCTACGAGGTCCGTTCCTTCCGCCTGCGCCGGGTGACGGTCCCGGTTCTCCCGCCGGGGATGCGCCCGCTGCGCGTGCTCCAGGTGTCCGACATCCACATGGTGAGCGGCCAGCGCAAGAAGCAGCGCTGGCTGCAGTCGCTGGCGGGCCTGCGCCCGGACTTCGTGATCAACACGGGCGACAACCTGTCCGACCCGGAGGCCATCCCGGAGGTACTGGACGCGCTGGGCCCCCTGATGGAGTTCCCGGGCGCGTACGTCTTCGGCTCCAACGACTACTACGGCCCCAAGCCCCGCAACCCCGCCCGCTACTTGCTGGAGAAGGTGAACGGCAAGCACGGGCTGAACGGCAACCCGCCGGTCGTCGGCGCGATCCACATCGACTGGGAGGAGCTGCGGGACGGCTTCGACGGGTCGGGCTGGCTGAACCTCACGAACACGAGGGGCACCCTGAAGATCGAGGGCGTCTCGGTCGAGCTGACGGGACTGGACGACCCGCACATCAAGCGCGACCGCTATCCGCAGGTGGCGGGCGGTCCGTCCGCCACGGCGGACTTCTCGATGGGCGTCGTGCACGCCCCGTACCTGCGCGTCCTGGACTCCTTCACGGCGGACAACTACCCCCTGCTCCTGGCCGGCCACACCCACGGCGGCCAGCTCTGCGTCCCCTTCTACGGCGCCCTGGTCACCAACTGCGACCTGGACGCGGACCGGGTCAAGGGCCTGTCCACGCACACGGCCGAGGGCCGTACGTCCTACCTGCACGTCTCCGCTGGCTGCGGCACGAACCGCTACACCCCGGTCCGGTTCGCCTGCCCACCGGAGGCGACGCTGCTGACGCTGGTGGGCCGGGAGTAGGCCCGACGGACGGGCCGTAGGTCCGACGGACGGGCCGTAGGTCCGACGGACGGGCAGCAGGTCCGACGGACGGATAGACCAATCGCCGGATAGCCCGATGGGCGGAATAACGGAATAACCCACTCGGCGTAGACCAAAATGCCACACATGCCCCTTTATCCATAATTTGGGGGCATGACGACTCCTCCGATACCCAGGGACATTCCCGACCTCCCCGCGGTCCCGGGCACGCCCGTACTCATACCCGGATACGTTCCGGCGACAGCCGTGGTCGCCCCCGTCCGCCGCCCCGTGACCGCGGTGTTCCGCCTGCTGACGGCCGTGCTGGCATCGGCGGGCGTGGCGCTGGAGCTGCTGCTGGGCAGCTCGGAACGGATCCTGAGCTACTTCGGAGTACAGGCGGCGGTATTCCTCGCCCTGGTCAGCCTCGCCTCGGCCCGCCGGGCCTGGCTGGCGGCCCGCCCCCTGCCCTCGTCCCTGACCGGCGCGGCACTCCTCTACGCCGTGATCTCGTCCCTGGTCTACCACCTGCTCCTGGGCCACACGACTCCCCCGTTCTCGATGACGGGCTCGACGCACCTTCCGGTGGCCTGGCACGGGCAGTGGCTGGCCCTGCAGCTCCTCTACACGGCGGCCCCCGCGGCAGCACTCCTGGACTGGCTGATCCTCACACCCCCGGCCCGCCTCCACCTCCGCCAGACGCCGGCGTGGATGCTGTACCCCCTGGCCTACCTGGCCTTCACCCTCGTCCGGGCGGAGCTGGTCCTCCCCGGCACACCGGGCCGCTACCTCTACCCCTTCCTCGACGCCGAGCAGCACAGCTACCGCGCCACCCTCGCCAACGCCCTCCTCCTCGGCCTCGCCTCCTACGCCCTGGCAGTCCTCCTGGTAGCCCTGGACCACACCCGCCCGAACCCGGTCGGCCGCCGCCCCTAAACCGGATTTCGTCTCCGGCCACCGGTGGGCTAAAGTAAACGACGTCGCCGCGACAAGCAGCACAGCAGCGACACCGGGGTGTAGCGCAGCTTGGCAGCGCGCTTCGTTCGGGACGAAGAGGTCGTGGGTTCAAATCCCGCCACCCCGACGCTGGTCAGAGGGCCAATCGCGTGATCGCGATTGGCCCTCTGTCGTGCTCGGGGGGCCAAACAGGGGGCCAAACGAATTTGATCAGGCCACCGCGTCACCCTCTTCCGAGTCGTCCACTCCCTTCCCTTCCTGATCTTCGGCGAAGATGTCATCCATGGCTTCGGCCCCCTCCGTGATCACGGGCCGGAGCTGCTTCCGGTAGACCGCCTCCGTGGTGGCCTGACTGCTGTGGCCGACCAGGAGCGCGATGCGCTCCAGCGGGATGCCGTGGTCGGAGAGCAGGGACACGAAGCTGTGCCGGAGCTCCCGGGGCGTCCACTCAGGCTTCAGCCCGGCTTTCTTCACGATGGCCTTGAAGTCGCGACGGACGTTGGCCGCATCGAGCGGCTCGCCGGTCCGGGTCGTGAAGACACGGCCGGTCGGGCTCCACTCCTTCCCCTTCGATGCCCGCTCTTGCTTCTGCCACCGCATGTGCTCTTCGAGGACGTCCACCACCTGTTTCGGGAGAGCGATGGTCCGGCGGCTCTTCCTGGTCTTCGTCTCGCCGTGCTTGCGCACTGAGCGCCACACCGCGACGTGGGGCGGAATGCCGTCCTTCGTCTCCAGGAAGACGTGATCCCATGTGAGGGGCCGCGCCTCTTCCGTGCGGACACCGCTGAGGAGCGAGACCACAAGGTACGCGTACAGCCGTGACAGGCGCGCGGCAGTGAGCACGGCCTTCGCCTGGTCCAAGGTCAGTGCCTTACTCGGTCGGCCGGGACGCCCCTCCGGCGCGGTGACGAGTAGGGCGACGTTCCGCGCGGCCTTGTCCCTGCGCTGAGCATGCGCGATGGAGCGGCGCAGAATGGCGAGCAGGTCACGCAGGCTTCGCGTCGCGAGGAATTCGGCCCTGTCGTCCAACCAGTCGTCAACATCGTCCGCGCTGAGTTCCTTCAGCTTGGCTTTGCCGATGAACGGCATCAGGTGCTTGTTCGCCATCGAGCGGTTCTTGCCGACGGTGCCCTTCTCGTCGCGCCCCTTCAGCCCGCGCTCCAACCAGTCGTTCACCGCGTCGGCGACGGTGTAGTTGGCCGGCGCCTTGACGCCCGACTGCACCTCCTTCTTCAAGTCCCGGATCTTCTGGCGGACTTCGGTCTTCGTCTTGCCGTACACCTTCGGTCGACGGCGCTTGCCGTTCGGGCCGTGTCCCAGGGAAACGGCCCCCACGAAACTCTTCTTGGCCGGGTCCCAATAGATGGTGTCCGCACCATGGCCAGCCCTTTGGGCGCGCTTCGGGGTGTCGGTCATGCTCTGTCGTGCCTCCATAGGACAGGGCCGCGCCCTGACGGGTGCGGCCCTGTGCAACTGGGATGATGGGGATTCAGGCGGTGCTCTCTGCCTCGCGCTTGAGAAGTTCGACGTACTGCGCGATGTAATCCGGCGGCACGAGACGGCGCCGGCCGATGCGGACGGTCTGAAGTCGTCCGAGGCGTATCTCCTCGTAGACCATCGAGCGTCCGATCCGGAGAGCCTTGGCCGCCTCTTCGGGGCGGTAGAGGAGCTGTTCGGCAGGTTCAGCAACGGTGGCCATGCGGTGGTGCCTCCTACGCAGGGTTCCGGTGGCCCTTGTCGGGAGTCCGCGTCTGTCCGAGGTGCGGATTTCTGCGTCATTGCGTCATCAGCGTCATTCGCGCTTCTGACCAGCGGCTTTGTGTGACGCAGCGGTATGGGGCTGCGTCATCGGTGCGTCATGGCCTGCGTCATCGGGTGACGCGGATGACGCAGGATGACGCAGGCGCGGCCGTCTGCGTCATGGCTGTAGCCGCAGGCCAGGGGCCGTTTTCCCGTCCGCATGACGCAGATGACGCAGCGGCTTCCCTCTTAGGACAAAAGAGGGGGTGTCTGTTGTGGTGCGGAGCCGCTTCGCGGCGCGACCTTGGGGCGGCGTTCCGCCGAACAGCAAGAAGAGCACGCGCTGCCGGTGGTGCTCTTCTTGTTTGTCCTGGCGCGGTCAGAACATCTGCTTTTGCTCGTTGGGCGGCGGGGCCGGCTGGCGGGTCATTTCGAGGTAGCGGCCCTCGCTGGTACGTCCCGAGTCGATGAGCACCCCACGGGCGGCGAGCGTCGGTTGAAGGCGCTTAAGCCGGTCGGAGAGGACCTTTCCCGTCGTCGGCCACCCTTTGGGCAGCGGACGGCAGTCGTCGCCGCTGTAGAGGCCGCTGAGGAGGTGCAGCCACTCGGTGGACGTCATCCGCTGTTCTGCGCCCGGTTCGAGGGTGTCGGCGTGCCGGAGGACGGTCTGTGCCAACAGGTCGCCCTCGATGACGTCGTCGTTGAGGTCGTCCAGGCTGGCCCGGTAGGCGGTGAGCGCCCCGAAGCCGGTGGCCGCGTCGAGCTGCGCGCACAGGTGCGCGAAGTCCGCCATCCGCAGGTCGGTGGGGGTCTCCACCTCCACGGCGCGGACCTTGACCGTGAGGTCCAGGAGCGAGCCGAGTACCACGGGCAGCACCTCCGCGTACTCCGCCCACAGCTCCGCCTCGGTACGCCGGACCTTGGGCCGTTCCAGACGCAGCGGCAGGAGCCGTTCGGCCAGGTCGGGCCGGATGACGCCGACGTCGATGCCGGTCAGGAGCAGGGGGCGGCGGTAGCGGGCGCGGAAGACGTCCCCGTCGGTGAACAGGGCGCGCTTGACGTTCTCGGCTCCGGTGACGATGCAGCACATGGCGTCGGACAGGTCCGGGGTCATGTGGGAGAGGTTGTCCAGGGCGGTGACCCATCCCGCGGCCACCGCCGCGATCAGGTTCTCCTCGTCCTTCGGGGCCCGGCGCAGGTCGCCGGTCATGCCCTCAACGATCCTGATGAGCATGCGGCCCCCGGTGGACTTGCCCGCGCCCTGCGGCCCGGTGAGGAACGGCGCGGGGACGGGCACGGACGGTCCGAGGCAGCCGATCAGCCACGCGATGGCCAGGCACTCGGTCTCCGCGGTGGCGAAGTTGCACAGCCTCAGCAGAAGATCGATGCCCTTGCCGTCGGTGTCCTTGACAGGCAGGGGCAGTTCCCCGGTGAGCTGGGTGCGGCGCCAGCACACCTCGCGCGGGTCGGGGACGGCGATGTCCCAGCCGGTGGGGTGGATGCGGACGGACTGTCCATCCGTTCGGCCCAGGTCCAGCCACGTCGCCCCGTCGAATCCGGGGGCCACGCGGATGTGGACGGGCTGTACGTCCTCGGTCAGTGCGAGCGCTTCGATCAAGTCCAACGCCTCCTTGAGGGCGGTTCCGTTGAACACGCCGCATCCGTCCCGGAACAGGCCGACCATGAGTTCCTGGCGGTGGCTGCCTGTGGTGCCCTGGGAGCGGATCGGGCGGGCGACGGGGTGGCCGTTGCGCTGCGCGTAGACGGTTCCGTCGGCGGTGCGGAAGTACCGGAAGTGGGATTGGGCGTAGTCGGTGATGACCTTGCGGGCGGGGTCCTTCTCGTCGTCGGACATGCTCACAGTCCCAGCCTGGTGCGGGCGTTGGTCCACGCGTCGGTGCAGTGCCGGGCCGATTCGCCCTTGGCCTGCGCGGCGGTGAACAGCCGCGCGATGTGGGGTTCGGTGAGGCAGCCGCACCCGCCGTGCGTCGACAGCACGGCGAGGAACGTGCGGTAGACGGTGGTGTGGATCGCGCTGCGGGCCGCGGTGATCCGTTCCTCCGCCATGGTGATCCCACGTTCCAGGTAGGCGGGCGTGCGGTGAGGGCACGCCCCGCCCGCGCCCCCAGCGGGGACAGCGAGGGTCTGCGGCGCCGGCCGGGCCGGGGGTTCCTTCACGGGCAGCGCGCGGACGGCGTCCGGCAGGGCGGTCATGGTGCCGGTGCCGGGGCCGAGCCAACGGGCGTACGCCATGGTGGACTTGATGTCCACGCCGGGCCGCACGGCGTTGTGTGACGGCATGACGCCTTGGTAGATCCAGTGTTGGCCGCGCGTGGTGGGCACGGTGCGGGTGGCGGGCAGCGTTTCGCGTGCCCAGGTGATGGCCGCCGGGTTGTCGAGGTCGACCACGGTCAGTCCGACGCCGCCGGGGTGGTAGCCGACGCAGACGGCCTGACGCCACGCCGGGGCCCACGAGGGGGAGGTGATGACGGCGCGGTCGGTGGTGGCGGCGGCCCATGCGTGGCAGATGCCGGGGCACTGGCAGGGGCCCGCGGTCTTCATGTTCGGCCGGCCGCCGCAGGCGTTCTTGGCGCAGGCGCGGCAGTTCCCGAACGGCACCTTCCCTTGCCGCAGGGGCAGCACCGGCACGCCGACGGATGCGAGTTCCAGCGCGGTGCACCAAGGGGTGGTTTGGGCCGGACGGCCCTCGCCGATTGACGCTCGTTGGGTCATGCTTGAGGTCTCCTGCTCTCTTGGAGGGACTGGAGAACCGGGGCGGGCGCAGGCTTGTGGTGAGACGGCGCCCGCCCCGGGCGTAGCTACAGGTCGTCGTCGGCGTCGCCGATCGGGCCGCTGTAGCCGATCGGTCCGAGTGCGCTGTGTGCGTAGCCCAGGTGGTCGGTGAGGGTCTGGGCGATGAGCGCTGCGGAGGCGAGACCGGAGCGGGCCTCCGCGAGGTGGTCATCGGGCGTGCCGTGGTCTGCGGTGACGGCACCGGTCTTGGCGAGCGCCCCCAGGAAGCGGGAGATCTGCTCGAAGCTCTGCGGGAGACGCTGGGTGAGCTGTTTGAGCGAGGCGACCAGTTCGTACGCGTCGCTGGGGTAGTTCAGCTCTCCCTTGGCGCTCTGGATGGCGTGGTTGAGGTTGCGGATCGCTTCGGCGGCCTGGTCCGCCAGGTCCTGTGGGCGGGCGTTCGTCATCGTCGTTTCCTTTCGTCAGGCTGCGTCGGGGAAGGGCTGTTGCCAGGGCGGGAGGCTGGCCAGAACGCGGGTACGCCAGCGCATGGCGTAGTCGATGCAGTTGGCGCAGTTCTTGTGCGTGTGGCCGGGCAGCGGGGGTCTGCGGCGGGCGTGATAGCTCCATGCGGCGGAGTCGGCCGATGCGAGCAGGTGGCCGACGCGTTCCAGTCCCAGCGTCTTGAAGCCGAAGCCGTGCAGCTTCAGCCCTCGCGCGGCCATCGCGGTCACGATGGCCGCTCCCTCGCGAGTGGACTGCAAGCGGCAGACCGAGCCGAGCCCCACGGTGGGTTCGCGGGTCAGGTCGACGCCGGCACGCTCGTACAACTCGGCACACGACTCATAGTCCGCGACCGTCCGGCCCTGTAGCACTGGGGCTATGCGCAACTCGGGGGCAAGGGAGCGCAGTTCGAGGAAGTTGGCGACAGTGCGGCGTATGTGCTCTGGCACGCTGAGGTGTGTGCCGACGAAGACGTTCGGTCCGGCCGTGCCGCCGTGGATGATGAGGTCTTCGCACATCCAGTCCTGCGGGGCGGCCCAGTCGTAGGGGCCGACGCATTCCCAGATGCGGCGCAGGTCCTCGATGTACTGGCGCGGGGTGCGTGTCCACCGGCCGTGGCGCTGGAGTTCCGAGAACCCCCCGGAGTCCACCGCGTACGGGCCGCGCGCCGCATCCAGCTTGACCGCGTTGACGAAGTGCTCGGACTTCAGGAACAGCGGCACGTCGGTGAGGCGGACCCAATGCCGTTTGTGGGTGGTCAGGTAGAACCTCACCGATCCCCCCGCGGGAGCTCCGGGAGTCCCGCAGCTTCCAGGGCCTTGGGGTCGAAGCCGGGCAGCGTGGCGCGGGTGACGAGTGCCTGTGCGAGCTGTTCGGCGTAGGCGGCGCCGGCGCGGGCCACCTCAACCTGGGTGCTGGCGTGCAGGGTCTCGACACGCTCGATGTGGGCGCGTTCCTCGCGCCGCTCGCTCGTCTGTCGCTGGTAGGCGACCCTCTCGCGGCGGTCGGTGCGCCAGTAGCGGGCGGCGAGGGCGTAGGCGCCGGTGGTGGCCAGGGACCACAGCAGCAGCGGCAGCGGCATGCCGTCGGCGTATCCGGCCACGCCCGCGAAGGCGAGCGCGCCGGAGGCGGCGAACGCAGTGCCCACGAGGACGGAGTCACCGGTTGCGTTGCCCGCGACCACGCCAGCGGCGGCGGACCCCAGCGAGAGCGCGCCCATGAGGACGGCGTTGCCGACGGAGTGTTCGGCGCCGTTGGCGTTCCAGATCCGGGCCAGCGCGAGCACGGTCGTGGTGGCGATGGCGGGCGCGGCCTTGGGCGTCGCGGTGGCGAGCCAGTGCCGCGCGACGATGGGTTCGTTCACGGGTGCTCCTCGGGTCAGTTGCCGAGCTGGGACAGGAAGCGGGCGAAGGACGCCACCAGGTCGTGAATCGGGCCGTAGGCGCCGGTCCCGGCGGTGAAGAAGCCGAACAGGAACAGCAGCACCGCGCCGCCCGCGTTGGCGGCTCGGGTCTTGACGGCGATGACGGAGGCGATGCCGAAGAGCAGCACGGCGGAGACGGTCAGGGTCATCGCGAGCCCTCCGGGCGCGGGGTGTCGGTGCCCGCGCGGTAGATGCGGGCCCACCGGTTGTAGAGCCAGCGGCCGGCGCGGATGCGCTTGCCGGTCGCCTGGCAGCGGCGGCAGTCCTTGCCGCGCTTGAGCCGTCCCTTGCGGTCGGTCTTCAGCTTGTGGCCCATGCCGCGGCACTTGCGGCAGTTGCCGAACGGCGAGGACGCACACACCGTGATGTAACACAGCGTGACGCCGATGAGCAGGGTGATAGCGAGCAGGGCAGGGGTCATGAAGGGCCCTCCGGGCGGTTTTCAGGGGTTTCCGCAGGTGGGCCGCTATCCGCTAGCGGCCTGATCAGATCGGGTTTGGGGCGCTAGCGGGGCCGCTAACGTTAGCGGGGTGTGCCGCTAGCGCTAGCGGCCCCGGAGCCTCAGCCCGCGTCCCGGTTTCCGTCACGCTCCGCAATCGCCGTGACGATGTGGGAGCGGTCGATGCCACGCCGGTTGACCACCTTGCCGTTGACCCGGCGGCCCACCTGGATGGTGGCCACGCCGTGCGGCTTCAGGGCTGCGGCCAGACCCTCGGGGTCCCAACCGTCGTAGACCTCGCCCCGCAGTTCGGCGAGCCGGGCGACGACGGTCTCGGACCACACCTTGGGCTCGTCGGCCGGGACCACGGCGAGGATGTCGCGCAGCAGGTCATACGCGCTGGACGCGTCCGGCTGCGGCTCTTCCCCGAGCGCGTAGCCGGACAGCGTGCCGGCCAGTTCGCGAGCCTTGCGGGCACGGGCGCCGATGGCTTCGGCGGCCGGGGCGTCCACGTAGACCGAGCCGACGATCCGGGCGTCGGAGCCTTCACCCACGAAGTAGTGAATGCCCTTGTCACCCCAGCTGAACATGGTGGCGCGCACGCCCCGCTTGTAGGCGGACGTGCCGAGCACCATGTCGTTCTCCAGCTGGCCCATGACCTTCAGGCAGAACCGGGCCGACGCGTTCGCGCTGATGCCCGTGGGCAGCGCCTTCGCGTCCGGGCGCTGCGTCGCGAGCAGCAGCACGATCCCGGTGGCCGGGCCGCGCTTGACCAGGTCGGTGCAGATCTCTTCGAGTTCCTTGCCGTACTTGTCGTGCTCGAACCAGACCTGGCACTCATCCACCCCGACCACGATCGGGTGCAGACCCAGCGACTTCTTGTTCGCCAGCTCGGACGTCACCTTGGACTCCGGGCAGACGTCCCGGGGCAGGGAGCGGATCATCTTCGCCCTGCGCCGCAGTTCCTCGCGCAGCGCGCGCAGGTCCCGCACCGCGTACTCGATGTCCTCCTCCTCATCGCCGGCCCGGTGGCAGTGGGAGACAGCGTTGCCGACCGGGTCCAGGTCGCCGGTGCCCTTGAGGTCGTAGGTGTGCAGCTCAGCGCGCGGGTCCAACGCGGCGATGAGCAGCAGCAGACGCAGCAGGAAGGTCTTGCCCATGCGGGGGATCGCGCCGATGACGGCCGCGATGTACATGAGCGTGATCTCGACCCAGCGTCCGCGCTGGTCGGTGCCGAACGCGACCGGCTTGAACAGGTCCACGCTGCCGGACTTCAGCAGCGGCCACGCGGGCTTCTTGGCCTTGGACATGTCCTGATCGCCGACCCACAGCACGAGGTGCCCGGTGTGCTCGTTCGGGACCGCCTCCGGCCACACGCAGCCCAGCGGGCGGCGCAGGCCGGACGCGAGCCGGTCGCGGCGCTCGATGACGTCGGTCACGGTCACGCCGAAGGGGAGGTTGCCCTCCGCACGCCAGCCGGGGCCGTCGCGGGTGATCGGGGCGGTGAACTCGAACCCGTCACGGCCCTTGCCCTGGGCCTGGTTGATGGCGGGGATGCCGAGCGAGCCGAGCGCACGCAGCACGATGTCACTGGTGAGCTTGACCGCCGTGGGCAGTTCCACCGCGCGGTGGATAACCGGGGCGTCCGCCTTGCGGCCGGCGGCCCCCAGCGCCATCACGACCGCGCCGACCGACAGGGCCTGAAGCCAGTCGGGGGCCAGCACGTAGATGGCCAGTGCGGAGCCGAGTCCGATGAACATGGCGAGCACGGCGACCAGGGTGCGCAGTCGGACCCGTCCGTCGCGCTGCCGTGACAGCTTCAGGTACTCGGCAGCGTCCTCGCGCCGCACGGCGGCGAGGCGGACCGGCTCGCCCTCTCGGTCGGCCACCCACCGCACGGTGCCCCCGACGAACCGGGCAGCCCCGGTCGGCGCCTGAAGCGTGAGGCGGGCGGCATAGACCGGGGAGCGCAGCGCGTGATAGCCGAGCGAGTGCGCGTAGTGCTGGGCCACCCACGCCGCAGCAGTCCGCAGCTCCGTGGTGGAGCGCAGCCACTCGGGGACCACCGCGCGCCGCCGGGCGGACGCGAGCCGACCGAGATAGCCCGGACCGGTCGCGGCCGGGGCCGACTGGTCGACCATGACGCGCGCGGTCGGGTCGCCCGACTCGGCACCCGACCGGTCGGCGTCGGAGTCGGCCGACCGGTCGGCGTCGGGTCGGGCGATCGGGTCGGCCGACTCGGTACGGGCCGATCGCGCCTTGTCGAGGTCGACTACCTCGCCCCCGGAGTCGGCCGACATCTCGGCTTCGAGTCGGTTGAAGAGTTCGTTGTCGTCGTCGGGGTGCTTCACTGATGTTCCTTCCACTTTCGGGTGTGAGGGAGAGCGGGTCCGGCCGACGCTGTAGGAGGTGAGCGGCCGGACCTGTGCGGTTACATTCCGGGCGGGAGCGCGCTGCCGTGGGGGAACTCGAAGACCGTGACCAGGACTTCAAGGCCGGGGTCGTCGGCGTAGGCGACGCGGGTGTAGATGACCGTGAACGCGGTGCCGTCGCGGCCGGTGGTCGGATAGGCGCGGACGTCGTGGCCCCAGGCCCGGCGTCGGCTGACCGTGAACCGGGCGTACGACGCCGGGATCACGCCGTGCACGCCGAAGTTGCCGCCAGACAGGCAGACGACCCGCGCGGAGTCGGCGGGTAGCGGCCGACCGAACGAGTCACCCGAGCGACAGAAGAGACGGGTGATCCGTTTCAGGTTCACCACCACCCCGACGACTTCTTGGCAGCCTTGGCGGTGGCGGCCTCGTTCACGATCCGCTGCCGCTCCTTCTGCAACGCGGTCAGCTCAGCGGTCAGCCGGGTCTGCACCGACTGCCACAGCGTGTCCAGCTTCCGTTCCGCGCGGGCGGGGCTCTTGCCCCGCACGACCTTGTAGGAGCCGCCGGCCAGCCCCCGGAGCACCGCGCGCCGTTCCTGGCCGGTCAGCGGCCACATCTCGCCCTTGCGGACCGCTTCGAGCTTGCGTTCCGTCTGCCGGATCTCGCGATCCAGACGACTCGTGTTGGGCTTGCCCATGGTCAACTTCCCTTCATGGAAAGGTTGTTGGCGGTCGGATCGGTACGGGTGTCGGGGTAGGCGCACAGCACGCACATGCCGAGCGAGGTCGGCAGGCAGTAGCTGTAGACGACCTGGCACTTGGGGCAGGTGCGGCGGGCGAGCATCGCCCGCGCGAGCGCGCCGCAGCGGCGCGAGGTCATCGGCCGTACGGGCTTGGCCAGGTCGACGCGGTAGAGGTAGGCGACCTGCACCCCGCCCTTGCGTCCCCGGTGATGGCGCATCACCTGTGCGGCGACCGGCTGACCGCCGGGCCGCAGGCCGCGGGCGCGCAGCTGGCGGCGGGTGGCGTAGCCGTCCGGGGCGAACTGCCAGGGGAACGTGGGCACTCCGAACCGGGCGCCAGACGGGTCGAAGCACTTGCCGTAGGCCGCCATCACGCGGCCACCGTGACGATCGGGGCATCGGTGCGGGCGCCGGTGCGTCCGGAGCGGCGCCCGGTGACGGTGGCGAACAGCCGTCCCAGGCCCGCGCGGCGCATTCCGGCGCGGCCCTGCTTGGCCGCGTACATCGCCTCATCCGCCCGCCGCAGCAGCCCGGACAGGTCGTCGGCGGGGAAGTCGGCGGCGCGCACCCAGCCGAGCGAGACGGTGGTGCGTACGGCCGGGTCCTGTCCGTCGACCGGGCGGGCGAGGACGCCGTGCAGCACGGCGAGCATGTCGGCGGCGGTGCCGTGGTCGTCGATGAGGACGGCGGCGAACTCGTCGCCCCCGAGCCGACCGGCGACCCCGGTGCGGCCGGCGTGGTGGGCGAGCCGGTCGGCGGTCGCCTTCAACAGCGCGTCCCCGGCGGCATGCCCGAAGCGGTCGTTGATCTGCTTGAACCTATCGACGTCGGCCAGCACGACGACCGCGCGCGGGTCCTTGAGCAGGACGGTGGCGCGGCGGGTGAAGCCGTCACGGGTGCGTAATCCGGTGAGCGGGTCACGCCGGGCGGTGTTCAGGCAGCCGCGCAGCCACCACACATGCACCGCCCACCCGACAGCGAGCGGCAGCGCGGACAGCAGGATGGTGGCGAGGGCGTTCACGCGGCCACTCCCTCAGCCTCGTCGCCGGACACCGTGGCGTCGGACGCGTCCACGGAGTACAGGGGGTATGCCTGGGCCCGCTCAGCGAGCAGGGCATCGCGCACCTGCCGGGCCGGAGCTGCGCCGCAGTGCAGCGCCTTGCGCAGCGCCTCGCCGTTGATCTGGCTGTCGGGCCAGTCGGCCGTGAGGGTGCGGGCCTCAGCGAGCAGTTCGGCCGGCGTGCGCTGCGGCGTGGTGGCCTTGTCCTTGACCGGCCTCTTGCGCGCGGGCTTGGCAGCCTCGGGCTTCGGCTCTTCCGGCACCTTCGGGGCCTGCGGCTCGGGTGCGACCGGCACAGCGGCGGTGGCGGGGGCGAGGTCGCCCATGCGCAGCATCACGCGTTCGCGGCGCGGGGTCTTGGAACGCCACTTCTTGCCGTACTGCTCGCGCAGGTCCGCGCGGGCCAACTGCCTTTCCTTCTCCCGCGTCAGCGCCTCGGAGTAGGAGGTGATCTCCCACAGCGTCATGCGGCGCCACAGCGCGAAGGTGGAGGGGAAGGCGAGCAGCCAGCGGGAGAACCGGATCTTCTCCATGCGGCGGCCGGTGGCCGCGCCGATGCGGACGGCGTAGATGTGCGCGCCGATCTCGGAGAACACGACCCACAGCAGCGGCATCGTGCCGTGCGCGACCTTGGCCCACACGCCCTGTCCGGCGGCGACGTTCAGACCGCAGGTGATCAGGGTGAGTGCCCAGGGCACGAAGCGCACCCAGGCCAGCGCCATATCCATGCGGATCAACAGCAGGTTGGCGACGGTGAACACCGGAATGGCCACGTCGATACCGACCGGCAGCATCCACGGAGCGGAGAACCCCCAGCGCAGCGCGGCAGCCGACACAGCGTCGAAGGAGGAGATCAGACCGAGCGCGCCGACTCCGGCAGCGGCGAGCGCGCCGACTCCGGCGAGCCCCATTTCCGGACGGGTCAGCGGCGGCACACCGGACGCGGGCACCTCAGAGGCGGGCGTCGTCGTCATGCCGCAACCCCCTTGCGTGCCGGACGGCGGCGGGCGGGACGGGTGAAGGGGACGACGTCGAACAGGTCCGGGTTGTCCTCGATGACCTGCGCGGCGATGCGGACCAGGTCGTCGGGAAGGTCGGGGTTGTCGGCCAGGATGTCGCGGGCCGCGTCCAGACGGGCCGCGCGCTCCTGCTCGCTCTCGCCCTCTACCCCAAGCCACAGCTCAACGGGGGTGCCGAGCGCGAGTTCGGCGAAGTCCTCGACGGAGACGGCCTGTTGGCGGCCGATGTACGCACGCATGAAAGCTCCTGAAGTGGGAGGGACTGGAAGCCGGAGCAGCCGCAGGCGTGTTGGTGAGACGGCGACTGTTCCGGAGGACCCGAGCCGCAGATTGCGGCGGGTGAGTGTCCCGGGCCGGATTCGATCCGGCGCCCTCGCGGCGGTATGCCGGGGCGGTGGTGCGAGGGGTCAGACGGTGGTGACGATGAGCGCGGCGACCAGAAGCCACAGGTGATGGAAGGACTGGTCAAGGGCGTAGGCGCCGGTGCCGATGTGCGGGTTGTCGTCGTGGCCGGCGCGAGGGGTGCCGAGCTGGTGGAACTCGCCCTTGCCGGTGATCCGAGCCAGCCACGCCAGCGTGGTGCGCCGGTCGGCCCACCAGTGCGAGACCGCGTCGATACCGAGCCCGGCGACCAGGCCGGGCACCGACAGCCGCAGGTCCAGCAGCCAGGCGACCGAGAGCAGGACCGCGACCTTCGTAGCGGTCAGGGTGACGACGTGCCGGGTGACGGCGAGACGGCCCGACCAGCCGGGACGGCCCTTCGTCACGGACTGGCAGGAGGTCTGTACCCAGTGGTCACCCACGCTGTGAGCGACGTACAGGGCGACGAACACAGCGGCGAACGTGGCAGCGGCCATGAGCCGACTCCTTGTCGAGAGCGGGGCTCAGCGGTTGCGGACGCTGCCGGAGACGGTGTTCGCCGACACCCGCAGGTACCGGGCGCCGGAGATCCGGATGTCACCGGAGACGCTGTCCGCGCTCACGTACCCGGCCGCCGCGTCGGTGGCCTGCATCGTGATGTCACCGGAGGTGGTCCCCAGGGTCGCGGCCCGGCCGTCGTACAGCCCGACCCCGACGTCACCGGACACCGACCGCGCGTTGACCTGCTCGGTCACCCGGCCGACGTGGATGTCACCGGAGGTGGTGTTGGCCCGCAGCTCCCGGACCCCGTCGGCGTTCAGGTCGCCGGAGACGGAGCGGAACTCCATCCGGTCGACGTAGCCGAAGACGCCGGCGTCGGCGGCCTGCGAGACGACTGCGAGGGAGGAATGCGGGGGCAGTGCCACCGTGGCTTCGATGGGACTGACGGTCGCCATGCTGTTCGTCCCGCCGGAGACGATCCGGCCGTTGACGATGGTCATGGCGGTCACCGATCCGTAGACCGTGCCCACGTTCTGCACGATGCTGTTGCCGCGCCGGCTCTGCACCATCACGTTGCCGGGCATCTCCGGTACCTCGATGCCGAACACCTGCCCGTTCTGCGTGCTGCGGGCCCGGTTGATCGCGTCGGCCGCCGGGCCGGTGGTGTCGTCGGTGCGCAGCACCACGCGGGCGGTGGTCAGGCTATCGAGCACCTGAACCCGGACGCTGCCGACCGGCAGCGACAGGCCCAGCACGACGGGGCCGGACGACTCGGAGACAAAGGTGCGCTCGGTCATGGCAGCTCCTGATTTGGAGGGACTGGAAGCCGGAGCAGTGACAGGCGTTTGGTGAGACGGCGACTGCTCCGGAGAACCCGAGCCGCAAACTGCGGCGGGTGAGCGCCCCGGGCGGAATCCGATTCCGCGCCCTTCACGGCTGGCTACCGGGGCTGTGACCTGGCTTTACCGGTGCGCCGTTACCAAGGAGCACCGGCCCGAGCCGGGTAGTCGGACGCGTCATCGTCACTGCTCTGACGCCAGCAGGGCGGCATGCAACAGGTGGCACCCCGAAGGGGCGTTCTCCAGAGCTGGTGCAGGTGGCTGTGCCGCAGACGACTTCACCCAGTCGTCTCGGGGGCGGTCTTCTCATCCCGCCACGTGCGTTGGGGCCCCGCTGTACTTCCCCACACCCGGGATCGGGTGGCGCCTGCCAGGCGCGTAGGGGGAGAGCCTCGTCCATCGCGGCGGTTTGCCCCCGGACCCTCGCCCTAGGCACCTGCCGTGACCGCCGCTCTCGCGTCAGCCCCGCACGATCACTGTTCAATTCTCAAGGAACGGCCAGCAGGGGGCCCGTGGAGTGCGATCAAGTCGCCATCCGGGCCGCCGCGAGCGGCAGCCATACGGGCAATCCCGAACCGGTTTGGGCAGGTCAAGCACTTGCGAGTACCAGCCGGTGAGGCCCTTCCGGGCTCCCCGTGCTGACATGTAACAGCATGTACTAGCACGCACCATGGCGCAAGAGGGTGCGCGGGATTCGTGCTAGGTCGTACTAGGGGTGGGTACGCTCGATGGCGTGATGAGCGCTGAAATCTCGAAAGACGACCCAAGACCGGAGTCCGAGCAGGCGGCCGACATCCTGCGGCAAGAGATCCTGCGTGGCGACATCAAGCCGGGGGCCCATGTGGGCTCCGTGCGAGACTTGACCACGCGGTTCAAGATCTCGGGAATGACGGTGCAACGAGCCCTTGCGATCCTCCGTGAGGATGGGCTCATCCTGACTACGTCCCGCGGCAGCTACGCCCGCGATCCGCAGCAAGCCAGCGAAGCTGA
This sequence comes from Streptomyces sp. NPDC090499, assembly GCF_044769305.1. NCBI lineage: Bacteria > Bacillati > Actinomycetota > Actinomycetes > Kitasatosporales > Streptomycetaceae > Streptomyces > Streptomyces sp. NPDC090499. Next base: position 737,844 of record NZ_JBIVXP010000004.1, on the reverse strand, counting down.
CGCGGGTGTCGACCTTCCCGAAGTCCTGCGGCAGCTCGAACATCTCACCTCCCAAGTCTCGGAGCTCCGTGGCAGGCTCGAAGCGCTCGAAAGCCGCTCCGTGCCGGGTGGTTCGTGATCTGCAACCAGCATGCGAGTAACGGAGGGTGTGACGTAAGTGACAGCCAGGGGACGGCAGAGCGGAGGTGGGGACATGTCCGGTGACACCCCCCTGTCACCTTCCCTGTCCCCCCGGCTCGCGCGCGAGACTCGGAGTAGGCACTCGGAGGAGGGCGCATGACCGACGACAGGCCCGCATGGGCGCGACGCATTGCGGCTGAACGGATGGCGCGCGACTGGTCGCAGCGTGACGCAGTCAGGGCACTGCGGGCGCACGCTCCCACGGAGCTGCCCGCGGAAGACAGCATGATTCGCCAGTGGAAGCGCTGGGAGTCAGGCCAGATGCCGAACGACTTCTACCAACCGATCATTGCGGCCCTTTTCGGCACCGTGACGCACGCGCTCTTCCCAGCGCCCTCACGGCGAGACGGGGACAGGGAGATCCTGGCAGCGTCCGGTATGGAGACGCTGGAGATCGTGAGCCGTCTCAACCGGTCCGACGTCGACAACTCCACTCTCGATGCTCTGCGGATCACGGCCGACCGACTCAGCTCGGAGTATCCGTTCATGCCGAGCGAGCAGCTCCTCATCGAAGGGCGCCAGTGGCTCCGCCGTGTCGTCGACCTGCATAAGAAGAGCCTCACGCTCGCGCAGCACCGCGAAGTTCTGGCACTGTCCGGTTGGCTCGCGCTCCTGGTGGGCTGTGTCGAGTACGACACGGGCGACCGGCACGCGGCCGAGTCGACGAGACAAGCCGCACTCTCCCTCGCGACCGAGGCAGACCATGCAGAGGTCGCCGGATGGGCCCACGAGATGCGGGCGTGGTTCGCCCTCACGACTGGCGACTACCGCGGCGTCATCGCGGCAGCGCGAGCCGGAGCCGAGACGGCGGCGCACCACGGCGTGGCCGTGCAGCTCGCTGCCCAGGAGGCCAAGGCATGGGCGCGGCTCGGAGACCGCCGGCAAGTCGAGGTCGCCTTGGACAAGGGGCGGCGAATGCTCGAAGGGATGCCGTACCCGGAGAACCTGGACAACCACTTCGTCGTGGACCCAGCCAAGTTCGACTTCTACGCGATGGACTGCTACCGCCTGGTCGGCGAGGACAAGCTCGCACGCACGCTCGCCGAAGAGGTGCTGAGGGCAGGAACCGACTTCGACGGCGTCGAGCGCTCGCCGATGCGCAACGCTGAGGCCCGCGTCACGCTCGGCGTCACGGCGGCACGTGAGGGCGACTTGGAGCAGGCGCTCATCATGGGTGAGCGGGCCCTCGAAGGTGACCGGCAGTCGGTGCCGTCGCTCATCATGACCAGCCGCGAACTCGCTGCCGAGATGAGGCGCCGATACAGCGCCGAGCCAGCGGCACAGGACTATCTTGGACGGCTTCACTCACTCGCCGAGCAGAAGCCCGGATTCATGCCCCGATGAGCGCTCTGCTGGTTGTGGCGAACCAGGAAACCACCGCAACACACAATTAGGTGGATCGACGCTAATGGGCACAACGCACCCGAGCCGATCAATTACGGCAGAACGCGACGAGATTAAGGAACGGCTGAACCTGATCGAGGATAAGGACAAGAGACTCGTCCCGGCTCCTCACGGCTCTCAATCCCGAGAGGATCAGTTCACTCCTTCGCGGGCTTCTTCTCGTCGACTCCGCGCACCTTCTTCGCTAGCTGCTGAATCCTTTCCAAGTCCACCTTTGCTACTTCGCCCATCAATTCTTGCTGACTTTCCTCCGTCTCGGCAAGGTTCGCGATAGAGACCATTTTCGCCCTATGCCTATCTTTCTGCCATTCCTTGAGACCTGCATCCATCGCATTGAGAACCGCAGATATCACGTAGGGCAAGAATAGGACCAGCCATGGCGCCGCGATGATGAACGCCTTGCCTGGCCAAATGGTCGGCCCCAGGCTGTATCCGATTGCCAGCGATCCAGAAGCAATACTCGCAGCACTGATATCAGATGCCGTGACCGCCGGTTTATGCGCCGACTTTTCTTCGACAGGTGCCGCCTCACCGCTCATCTTCGCCACCCCCCAGCGGGCGCGATTCACCCTGACCAGCGGACTCGGCACTACCGTCTTCCGGAACCGCATTCCCACTTTGATCGATGCCGTAATTTTCATTGTAGACGGCATTGATCCCTACGGAACTTCTACCGAAAGTCGGACTCGCAGTAAAAAATGGACGAGTGGACTTCGAATCTGCGGCGTCCTTCTCTTCCTTCTCGTATTTTTTCTTCCGCCGAAGGAAGCCCTTCACCAGCTCATACGCCATAGGGCCGACCGTTCCCGCGAGCGACGTCGCGATCAACCACCAGACATCTTCCATGACTACGAGCGTAGCCGAGATCCGTTCACATCAAACACAGAACGAGCAATCGGAAGTCGCTCGTCCAGTTATCGCTTCGAACATCTCGATCCGACACGATCCACGGCAATGCCCCCGTACGGAGCCGAAATCTCAACTCCGGTGTCGATCCACCTCATTGCCTCAATCACTGAAGAGCGCGGACCATCAGTCAGCGCGGAGCGCACATGAGGGGACTCTCATGATGTCGGCCCATGCTGCCAGCCGCGCTTCTCAGCCTTGTCACGCAAAGCGCTGGCACGCCTCTTCTGTTGCTTTGCGCTCGGTACCGCCTTGAAGTCGACGAACGCATGCCCCGGAGGGCGTTCCGCCCCATCGTCGACTTGAGAATCGTCTACCGCGTTGAGCCCCACCTCTTGCACCTCGGCAACCTCCACGCAGTAGACGCCGATCGACTTCAGCCCCACCACCTCAGTGTGGTGCTGATGGGCAGCTTCGGCAGTGACCACTGAGGCTCTCGTCACAGAGAGCTCACACGAGTCTTTAGGAGTGGGGCTGAAAAGTTGACTGGTAACTCGACCTTCATGGACCCAGATGGGATGAACTTGACGCCAGAGCTTCTCTTCTAGATCCGTTATCTCGAACTCACCAGGACGAAGGTTCGAGCCATCAGTCGGCATATTCAGTGATCCCCCCGATCACGAACTCTGTAATCTCGCTCAACTGGCGCCAGTGGAACGTCCGATCGCTCTCCCGATCGTCTTCTTTGGAGAACGCGTAAGCTTCCACCTTCTCATCTGACGTAACGGTCAACGTCACTTCACCCGCCGAATAGGGCCACTCCAGTTGTACGCCGCCATCCTCGGTCGGATAGATGTAAGGACGTTTAACCTGCTCGTCCAGGAACTCCAGTAGCAACGACTCCGCCGCACGGAGAACCTTGCGACTTACCTGCTGCCCCACCCCGTCCAGCCAACCAGCTTCGAGATCGTGCAGCTCAGCCAGACGCTCCGACCATCCAGGTGGAAGAACCGGCTCAATGGACAGGACGTCTTGAATTTCGATGATCTCTTCATTCATCGACTGAATGGCCACCGCGTTAATGGCAACAGTGGGCGCCATCGTTGAGAGATCAAGATACTGCTTTAGATCCGCAACGATATCGTCCGAAGAGAAGCGGCCAGGAACTACCTTATCACCCCGAGTCAGGCGGAATTCGAAAATACCCTTATCCGCACTAACCCCAACCACTTGCCCCGAGACTAGCGTTTCAATCTCAAACCTTTCGAGGCGCGCCTGTTCCTGAATCTGACGGCGAACGGGCTGCGAGTAAATGACAGCACTGGGAGTTCCGCTGTCGAATTCGATGAGCTCATCATCCCGCAGGCTTCTTCCGAAACGCGAGAACTCACGCAAAGCATGCGGCGGAAATGTTCGAGGAATGCCCGATCCATCCTGGATCGATCGAAGAGCGTCTTGAATAATCATCCGCGCCTCTTCGAAAATGCCCGCGTCGCGATCATCGAAGAGTGCATCAGCGTCGACTGCAGTCCTCTCCAGGACCGGAATTACGCTCCCTCTGCGGATATCTGAGAGCCGGAGCGAGAAGGAAGAAGCAAACCCCCTGGGGACACGTTGACGCGATGCGTGACGCTGCTTGTAGAGCCCCCGAGCGACGTCCACCACCAGGCGCTCATACCTGGCGAACTCCGCCAGGACCTCAACAGGCAGGCCCGGCTGCTCGTAGCGCCCGCCTTGCAAGCGCCATGATCCAAAAGCGCGACTGTCCGTCCCCATACCCCCACCCTACTGAGACAGCGCCAGAACCCCCTCATGTCGCACTCCAGCGCAGATCAATTTTGCTCTGTCGCCCCCTCAGAAGCAATCGAACAACATCTCACCTTGAAGCCTCTGGGCACGTGTTCCGTCTCTCCCAAGGGGTTGCCCACCGACGTCAGCTCCGTTTCCCGAGACCCGGCAACCCGCCGGACACGGTCCGAACGCTGCTCGATGGTTCGTCTACTACATGCCTGGGTGGCTCGGGAACCGCGGGCTTTTGCACAGCCTTCAGCGGTGGGAGAAGGAGCGGTTCACCGCCCTGTGGAGGTGCCACGACCTCGCCCGAGGCTGCGCAGGTTGCGACTTCCCCCGGCGGTTGATGTGAGTAGAGGCGGCCCGTCCGTGTGTTGACCTTGGTAGTCGCTCCGCAGTCGGCGCATTCGTGTCGGATCGCGTCCGGGTTACGCACTCTGTCCCCCTCCGAGTGGCCCTAGCTGCCGGCACGCGTAGCCCGGCTGGTTCTAATCGTGACCCACGCGTCCCCACCGCGGTAGACCACCGCGGGTCCTGACTGCTCAACCTTCACCGCAAGAGAGAAGAGACCGCACGGTCGCGCTGCGCTGACATGCGGGAATCGCGTCCTGTGGGGACATTCCCGGGGGACCAAACGGGGGGCCAAATGAGGTGGTCACCCTAAGACCGTCCCGGACGGTAGTGGACTGTGTCGGAGTCGAACGAGCAGGTCAGTAACCCCGAGGCAAGGTCACAAGGGGGTCTGATCGCGTTCGGGACGAAGAGGTCGTGGGTTCAAATCCCGCCACCCCGACGCCGTAGTACCAGGTCAGGGGCCTGATCCGCATCGCGGGTCAGGCCCCTGAGTCGTATGCGTGACTATCTGCGTGACTAAACCCAAGGCTTCGCCTTTCAAGCCGGCTGCGCTGCGCCGACGCGCGCCCACGTGGACGTGCCGGGTCATGAGTCGATCAACGTACAAAGGCGACCACGGTCAGAACCAGCCTCCGGCGGGGGCGCTCAGGCTCCGAGATGGCGGGGGCGCCGTTCGCGGGTGCCGGCGAGTCAGTGGCGTGCGCGGGGCGCTCCCATCCCGTCTGCCATCGCCCCAGGGAGAGCCGAGCAGACGGGATGGGAGCCGGGGCGGGTCGTGATTGAGGGGAGCGGGTGCCCAACAGGCGGTCAGCGAGCGCGTGTTGGGCGTGACTTCCTAGCGAGGGGGACTCTGGTCGGCGGCATGTCGGGTGCATGATGACCCAATGACTTCTTGGCTGAGCACTCGGAGCACGTGGTTACTGGTACTGCTCTTGTGGGCGATCACACTGACGGCCGCCCTGATCGGAATTGCGTTCGCCCGAGCCTTCCTTGAACACCCCCCTCTAAGGCCCTTCGCCTCTGAACTCCCTATGACAGTAGGCGGCACTTTCTTCGTCACCGTCGCCATGGCCAGGAGGTTGCGCCGTAGACGACGGCAGCAGGACCAATGAGGTGGAGCCGGTTGCCGTACAGCAGCGAAGTACAAACCGGTACGACCGCAGCGCGCCATCACTGCACGTACGCGGCTGGCTGGCCAGCAAGCCTCAGCGACCGCCGCGCTCGTGGTTCGCATCGAGGGGGCACGGCGTGGTCTGGGCCGCGCCACTCTCGTGCCAGGACGTACGGGGACTCACGGGGAACCGGGGTTCGCCGGAGCGACACCGCCGGCCAACACCCATGGCAGGGAATCCGCAGGTCACCCCGGTAGCCGACCAGCCTCGCTCCTAAAGCGGGTGTCGGGCCTATCGCCGGCGGCGGACGTACCAAGCCACGACCAGCACAACAAGGATGGCAACCACGAAAGCCCACACCGTCGTTGCGGTGCTGCGCGAGGTGTAGATCAGAGCAAGCATGCTCTGCCGGATACCCGGCGTGGGCAGCCGTAGCCCGTGTACTTCCTCCGGCGGCCTGCGACCACGGCTCCTCCTGCGAGACGCGGTGAGTGGACGTCAGCGGACCATCAGCTCATGATCCCAGGGGGCACGCCTCTTCCGTGCGACCCCGCTGAGCAGCGGGACCACGAGGTAGGCGTACAGACGGGACGGGCGCGCGGCAGTGAGCACGGCTTTCGCCTGGTCCAGGGTCAGTGCCTTGCTCGGCCGACCGGGCCCCCGGAGTGGTGACGAGCATCCCGCGCTGCGAGGAGTCGGCTCGCCTGCACGAACGCAGACGAGCCGAGGGCACACGCCGTACCCAGGCTGTCCTTGGCCTCGCCCGCCGCCACGTGCCCAGGGCGGGTGGCTCCACGGACCAGTACTTCCTGCCGCTCGCGCGGCCTGCCGGAGGGCATGGGGAGTCAGTGGGGGGATGGCCGCGGCGGACGCCGGCGGGGGAGCGTGGTGCGGGACTCCTCGGTCACGGAACTGGCCTGCCGCATCAGCGAAGTCCGTTCGGGCAGGCCGAGGTGTGGTGGGCAGGGATACGGTGCGGTCGCGGGTCGTGAGGACGGTGGAGCCCCGGGGCGATCGTGCCCCGGGGCTCCGTTGGTCAGCGCGTGGTTCAGCGGCGCGTCAGGGCCTGGCGCAGCACGTCGTACACGTAGGTGTTGGCGTGCTTGCCGGTGAAGCGGTCGGAGAGCGGGCCGGCCGCGGTCACGGGGACGTCCACACCGGTGTGGCCGGACGTGGTCCAGTCGATGTAGAAGCTCTTGTCGCTGCCGCGGATGCTGAACGGACCGTCCTCGGCGGAGATGCCGGTGCCGGACTCGTCGGCGGCGTCCGAGTCCTCGACGGCCAGGCCACCGGTCTCGTGGTCGCCGGTGACGACGAGCAGGGTGTCGGGGTGGGTGGCGACGTAGGCACGGGCCACGGCCACCGCCTTCTCCAGTTCCTGCATGGACTGCAGGACGCGGGTGCCGTTGTTCGCGTGGGCGAACTCGTCCACGCCCTCTTCCTCGACCATGAGGAAGAAGCCCTTCTTGTTCTTGTCCAGCGTGCTCAGGGCCTTGCTGGTCATGGTGGAGAGGCCGACCACCGGGCTGTACACGTCGCCCTGGCCCTCGGCGCGCTGCTGGAACATCTCCTCGTTGGCGAAGAGACCGAGGAGCTTGCCGCCCTTGGCGCGGCTGAGCTGGTCCGCGCTGGAGACGTAGGAGTAACCGGCCTTCTCGGCCTTGGCGATGAGGTTGCCCTTGGTGCCCTTGCTCGCCTCGGACGGGTCCTCGGCGGGCTGGTCCTTGAACGCGCCGGCGCTGCCCGCGGGCAGCCACCAGTCCTCGCCACCGCCCAGGATGACGTCGGGCTTGCTGACCTCGATGTACTGGCGGGCGATCTCGTCCTGCGCCGAGCGGTTGGCGGTGTTCGCGAAGAACGCCGCCGGCGACGCGTCGGTGACCTGCGCGGTGGTGACCAGGCCGGTGGCCTTGCCGGCCGCCTTGGCCTGCTGGCCGAGGGTGGCCAGCGGGTTGCCGTCCACGTCGACGCTGATCGCGCCGTTGTAGGTCTTCTCGCCCGTGGCCCACGCGGTCGCCGCGGCGGCCGAGTCGGTGACGACGGCCTTCGGGTCGTCCGGCTCGGTGGTCAGCTGGCCCGAGGTGGGGAGCTTGTCCATCGCGAGCTGGCCGCCCATGCCGGCCAGGTGCAGGCGGGCGGCCTGGCGCGTGGCGGCGCCCATGCCGTCGCCGTTGATGAAGATGACGTTCTTGGCGGTCGGGGTCTTCGCCGCGGCCTGCGGAGTCGAGGCCGACGCGCCCAGCGTCGGGTTGACCACCATCGTCACGACCGCAGCGGCGACCGCGGCGGCTGCGGGAGCGGCGAACCGCCGAGCCCTACGAACATCCAGGGACACAACGTCCTCCGTTACTGTTCTTGCCCATTGCTTGACCGCGAACATAAGTTCCCTTTGGAGGATCTTGACCAAGAGCAGATGACCGGTACACGACGAGATCGCCACCGGGAGGTAAAGGCGCAGGCCCCGCACTTGTTCGGACAGGTCACGCGAGGACGGACGACCCCGCATCCGGCCGGGCCCCCGCACCCGACGGCACTGTCACTCGAATGGCGGAGCGTGAGGTGCCACCCGGACGGGTGAAGATCAAGCTGGCTGGTGCCCCGACCGAGGCGCGGCGGGGCGCTCCTGCGCACAGTGCGACTCGGTGCCCCGGCGGCCCGGCGCCCCGGCGGCCCGGCGGCCCGGCGCCCCGGCGGCCCGGCGCCCCGGCGGCCCGGCGCCCCGGCGGCCCGGCGGCCGTCTGGGTCAGTGGGTGGGGAAGGTGCCGGAGTAGACGTCGGTACGGTTCTGCGGTGCGCCCGAGTTGGCCTCGGTGAGTACCGCCCGTACTCCCTTGCCGTCCGCCGCCAGGCCCTGGTAGTCGCCGAGGAAGTAGCCCCCGGCGAACGGCGCCTGCAGCCAGTCGAAGATCCGGGAGATCCGGCGTTCGGTCCGGAGCTTCGGGTCTCCGTGCCGCAGCGTGGCCAGTTGGTAGGCGGTGGGCAGGGTGGTGGTGTTGCCGGGCTCCAGGAAGCGCAGGTCGTAGTAGGTGAGCGCGACCGTGCCCCGCTCGTCGACCGCGATCGACGGTGAGAAGGCCGGCACGCCCTCGGGGCTGATCAGCTCCGGGGTCCCCCAGGTGCGTCCGCCGTCGGTGGACCGCACGAGCTGGACGGAGTCGAACTTTCCGGCCGAGAAGTCCGAGCCCTCGTAGGCCATGTACAGCGTGCCCGTCCTGGGGTCGACGGCCGGGCTCGGCAGGGTGGACCCGGCGCGCAGCGGTCTGGCGGGGTCGTTCGGGTCGACCTCCGGTACGGAGGTGTCCCGGGCCACGGTGACCGGGGCGCTCCAGGTCGCTCCGGCGTCGGTCGAGGTGACCATCTCGTAGCGGGCCTCGACGACGGTGCTCAGGTCGTCGGCGTAGGTGATCCGGTCGAAGAAGTCGTACAGGGTGCCGGTGCGGCGGTCGGCGACGATCAGATGGCCGATGGTCTGGGTGTTGGGCACGGAGCCGGTGTCGACGAACGGCCGGGCCCTGCTCCAGGTGCGGCCGCCGTTTCGGGTGACGGAGATGAAACCGGGACCGTCGAGGGAGCTGGGCCCCGGCGGGTCGTTGTCGAGGCGGTTCCAGACCTGGTAGGCGGTGCCCTTGCGGATCGGGTCGGCGGTCAGTGAGGGCTTGTCGTTGAAGAACGGCTGCTCGTCGACGTGCGTGGTGGTCAGGTTCCGCCAAGTGCGGCCGCCGTCACGGGACGTGACGGCCAGGAGGGCCGTGCGCGTGCTCTTCGTGAAGTCGACGCCCTCGCCGCCGGCGTAGACCGTGCCGTCCGGTCCGGTGCTCACCCAGGGGTCGGTGGCCCGTTCGTAGTCCGCGCCGCCGGGGGCGCACAGGCTGAACGGCAGCGTGCTCCGGTGGAAGGTGTGGCCGTCCGTGGTCCAGCCGGCCGCCAGGCCACGGGCGCCGCCGTCGTTCCAGCGGTCCTGCTGGAACACGGTGACCACGCGCCGGGAGTCGCGTGGATCGACGGACAGGTACGGCTCGACCTCGGTGCCCGGGTAGACGACGCTGTCGGGGGACCTCGCTCCGATGGTGCACTGCGCGTACGGGTCGCCGCGGGACACCTTGACCAGGGGTGCGCCGTCGGAGCTCCGGTCTGCCGCGGCGGGCGTCGCGCCGGTGGCCGTGACCAGCAGGAGCGCGGCGGCGGTGGCAGCGGTCAGGGGCAGCGGGAAGACGCGCATGCGTGATCTCCTCCGGGCCTGTCGGCCGGGGTGCGGGACCGCCGTCATCGGGGCGGACTGGGGCACGGAGGCGTACCGGAACGCGAGGGTGGGGGCGACTCCGCTCGGTCCTCATCGGCGTTGCGGCCGGTGTCCTTGATGGGCCGAACGACGGAGTCGTCCCCGGGGTTGCCGAGGGGCACGGCGGAGCCGACCGGCGGGTGCACCGTGCCGGTCGGCTCCCTGGGTTGTGCTGTTACGGCGCCGTCTCCTCGTAGGTCCACGGGGGTCCACAGAGCGGGCCGTGCGCCGCGTGCCGCGTGCCGGTCGCCCGGCCGTGCGGCGACCGGTCAGGTGATCGTCTGTGTGGTCCCGTCGGGCAGCTCGCAGACGTAGCCGGCGTAGGCGCGTGCAACGATCCGTCCGTCGGCGGCCGTGCAGTCGTCTCTGGAGATGTTCGGAGACGAGGCGGGCCCGGCGCCGACAGCGCCGACGGCGCTCACACCGACCAGGGTTGCCGCGGCCAGGACGAGGCCCAGGATTCTGCGTACGCGCATGACTTCCTCCTTCTCTCAGGCGCCTTCGTTCGGCCTTCGGGAAGGACAAGTCTCAGGACGACGGCGCCCTCTTCCTCAGCATGGGCGTTCCGCATGAGGCTCGCGAGGCGGAGCGAAGCGGGGCTGAGCAGGACTGGGCGGGCGGCCAGGAGGGGCTGGGCCGGGCGCCGTGTGCGGGCCGTACCTGCCTGCGGCGGCTGCGTCGACGGTGCCGGCGGGCGGCTGCCGTGTGCGGGCCGTACCTGCCTGCGGCGGCTGCGTCGACGGTGCCGGTGGGCGGCTGCCGTGCGCGGTGTTCTAACGCGGCTCGTGGGCGGCCGCCCGGCAGGCACCGGTCGCTGCGCCGCCCGCCACTCCGGCCCCGGTCAGCCCGGTCACACAACTCTGCAGGTCTCCGACCACGCCGCGGCCGCAGGCCGCCGTGACGGAGTCGGAAGCGGTGGCACCGGCCAGTTCGGCCATCTTCGTGCAGGCGGGGATGTCCGCCCGGGCCGCGGGAGCGGCGAGGACCGCACCACCGAAGATGAGGGCCAGGCCGGTGAGGGCACCGGCGATACGGGTCGACGTGTGCATGGGATGCACCTGCCTTCCGGGACGGGTCGGCCGCGCGGTCCTGGTCCCGGCGGGCCGGATCCACGCGGTGGGGCCGCCTGACGCCGCTCGGTGCGAGGTGCCCTCCGGCCGGCGGGCCGACAGGGCCCGGACCGGACGGCAGGCACGCGGACCTCCGCTCGCGGGCCCCTCACTCCAGCGTCGCATCCTCTCCGCCGCCCGTCCTGGGCATCCGGGAGCGGCCGCGCCGAGCCGGACCGCCCAGCGTCCCGCCCGGCCTGTGCCCGGGAGCGGTGGGGGGTGCCGAGTCCCAGTTCGTCGGTAGGGGGGGGTGCCTGCGTTCCGGAGCCATGGGCCGCGCCAGACCCGTGGCGCAGGTGCCCCCCGAGCCCCGCGCAACCAGGCGTCCTACTTGCTGACGGCGAAACGCATCAGGGCGTGTTCGTCCCCCTGCTTGATCTTTCCCGTCACGTTGATCACCTCGAGTTTCCAACTGGTGCCGACCCGCTGCGCCTTGGCCACGGCGCATCCGTTGTCCTGGGTGAGCAGGCTCGGCCAGATGTCGGCGACCTGCTGGGAGCTGCCACCGGTCGAGTCGTAGACCTTGAAGCTGATGTTGCGCGCCTTCTGGAAGGAACTGCCCTTCTTGTACGCGGCGGCCACGAACACTATCGATGTGATGTTGGGCGGGATCCGGGCGAACTCGACGGTCACCGTCTCGTCGTCGCCGTCCCCGCGCCCGGTCTGGTTGTCGCCGCTGTGGACCATCGCGCCGTTGCCCATGGGGTCGAGCGAGTCGAGACCCGCCAGGCGCACCGGGTCGGCGCCCTGCATGGCGATGGCGATCAGATCGAGGTCGGTGCCGCTCTGGCGGCGCAGTTTGCCCAGCACGCCGCCGCTGCTGCCGGCCGTGGGATCCCAGGAGACCCCGATGGACAGGTGGGTCACCCCGTCCAGGTCCGCCGGTCCGTCTTCCTTCGTGAGTGTGATCATGTTTGGCTCATTCTCGTCGCAGAGGGACTTCAACACGCAGAGTCTGCCTGGCACCTTCGCGGTTCCACATGACGGGGCCATGAGCACGCTTTGAACACAGTCGCACCCATATCGCCGCGAGCGCGGTGCGAGAGCGGTGCGGCCGGGCGGCAGAACCAGCCGGGGAGCCGGTGGCCCGCCGGTAGAGTGAGGAAGCTGCGGCATCCCACCAACACCCGTTGCCCTAGAGGGACATGGCCGACAGCGGTCGAGTCGTCTCGCGGTGTGAGGGTGAAGCAACAGGTGCTGATAGCGGGCCGGTACCGGCTGGAGACCGCCATCGGGCGAGGCGCGATGGGAGAGGTCTGGCGGGCGTACGACGAGATGCGCGGCAGACCGGTGGCGGTCAAGCTGCTGCTCACCCAGAACACCGATCCCACCGCCGCCGCCCGCTTCCGCCTGGAGGCCCAGACCGCGGGCCGGCTCCGGCACCCGCACGTGGTCGGCGTCGTCGACTTCGGCGAGCAGGACGGCCGTCTGTTCCTGGTGATGGAGCTGGTCGAGGGCGACAGCCTCCAGCGCGTGCTCGCCCAGGCGGGATCCCTGCCGGCCGAGGAGGTCGCCCGGATCGCCGCCCAGGCGGCCGCCGGGCTGGCCGTCGCACACGAACAGGGCATCGTGCACCGGGACATCAAACCCGGCAACCTTCTCCTCGACGCCGTCGGATCCGTGAAGATCGGTGACTTCGGCATAGCCCGCTTCATGGACGACCCGGCCGGCGGGCTCACCGCGACCGGTCAGATCGTCGGGACCAGCCTGTACATCGCCCCCGAGCGTGCCCTGGGCCAGCCCGCCGGACCGCCGTCCGACGTCTACTCGCTGGGCTGTGTGCTCTACCAGCTGCTCACCGGACGGGTGCCGTTCCAAGCCGAGAGCGCCATCGCCGTCCTCCACCACCACCTCGACACGCCCCCCGTGCCGCCGCGCGAGCTGGGCATCGGGCTGCCGCCCGCCTTCGAGAACTACCTGCTCGGTCTCCTCGCCAAGCGGCCCGAGGACCGCCCCACGGCGCGCCGGACGGCCGAGTGGTTCGCCTCGGGCTCCTGGAGAGGACGCCCCGAACCCCTCCCGGCAGCCGCACCGCGGCCCGGACCGGAGCCGCGTCCGAGCACCCTGGCGGCGTTCCCGGGGACCCGGTCCGGGACGCACGGGGCCCCCGGCTCCGTCACCACCTATGCCTTCCCGTCCGCCGCGGGCACCGCTCCGGCCCACCGGGGCCGGCGCCGACAGCGGGCAGGCGGCAGCGCCCTGTCCACCCGCCGGTCGAGGACGCTGACCGCCCTCGCCGCCGTGGTGATCTTCCTCGGGGCGCTGCTGCTCGGCATCGCATGGTTCTCCCCCGACCGGAGCTCGGCCGACACCCCACCGGCGGACCAGACGCACAGCGCGAGCCCGGCCCCGCAGCCCCGGGCAGGCAGGACCGACGGCCCGAACGGGCAGCCGGACGCCCCGAAGGAGAAGAACGAGCACGGCGACGACGAGGGCTGAACCCGCGTCACATCGATCGCCGGACGCCTTGGCGACCGCCACCGCAGTCCGGTGGCGGCGGCGTCAGCGAGCCGGCAGACGGCCGGTACGGCGACGACGGGACGCCGTGGCCCATGTGCCCACGCCGACAGGCCGCTTGGGCGGGGAGGATGCCGGGCCGTCTCAGGCCGCCGCGACGACGGCCGGGTCCGGTCCGCGTGCGCGGAGCCGACTGCGTCGCGACAGCGGCCGTTCGACGAGGGCGTACGAGGCGAGGGCCGCGAGGAGCGTCACCGCGAGGCCCGCGGAGAGCAGCCGCCCACCGCGCACCCCGAGGTCGGAGAGCAGCCGGAGGACGGGGTAGTGCCACAGGTACATCCCGTAGCTCAGGTTGCGCCCGACCCAGGCCGGCACCGCCGACGACAGCAGGCGGGAGAGCCATGACCGCGGGCACAGTTCCAGGGCGGCCACCACGCAGGCCGACAGCACCGCGGCGGCCAGGAAGCCGACCGTGTACCAGACGGGATTCCAGCCGCTCGCCCCGGTGATCGGGATCTGCCGGACGATCAGTGCCAGCAGCGCGAGCGCGGGCCAGCACAGCCGTCCCGCCCACCGGCGCAGCACCGCCAGGCGGGGGTCGTCGGCACGCAGCCGGGCCAGGACGAGGGCCAGCAGAGCGCCGACGAGCAGCTGGTCGGCGCGGGTGTCGGGCCCGTTGTAGATGCGGTGGGCCGCCGTGGGGTCCCAGAGCACCGTCCGCCAGATCACCGGCAGCACGCAGAGCACCGCCACGCAGCACAGCACCGCCCGTGCGCGCCCGCGCCGCAGCAGAACCAGCAGCAGAAGCGGCCAGGCCAGGTAGAACTGCTCCTCCACCCCGAGGGACCAAGTGTGGCCGAACGGCGCGGTGAGACCCGAGTACGCCCCGGGCTCCCCGGCCCGTACGAGATTGACCGCCGACCCCGCGGCGAGCGCGACCGCCATCCACACCCCGCGGAACAACGGCAGTGCGAACGCCACGGCCAGCACGGCGGTGACCGCGCACATCACCAGCAGGGCCGGCACCAGCCGCACCCACCGCCGCCGGTAGAACGACCACAGCCCGATGCGGCCGGTACGGGCGTACTCCGCTACCAGCAGCCGGGTGATGACGAAACCGCTGATCGTGAAGAACACGTCCACGCCCACCGAGCCGCCGGGCAGCGGGTCGGGCAGCACGTGGTACACGATCACCAGCACCACCGCGACGGTACGCAGTCCGTCCAGCCCCGCCACCCGCCCACCGCCACGCAGCGCCGCCGAGAAGCCCCGCCCGTCACCTCTTCCGCGTTCCGCCGCCGGGGAGACCTGCGGAGAGGCCGGAGGCGAGACCGGAGGGGAGACCGCCGGAGAGCCCGGCGGAGAGGCCGCCCGCGCGTCCGGGCCCGGCTCCGTGGCCTCCGTGGTCGTGCTCCGATAGAGGGTGCTCATGACGGCTGCGTCTGCCCGCGCGCCGCAGGATCACACGGAATCGCCCCGCCCCTCCCCGGCCGCGTGACGGATCCCACGGTTGAGCAACCCATGTGCCGGGTGCGCTGCCCCGGCCTTGCCCAGGTCCCGCGGCTGCCGGCGATCGAGGCCAACGCCCGCCGCCCGCCGCCCGCCGCCCGCAAGGAGAGCTTGCGGCACGTTGCCGAGAGCCAGAGGGAAGCCGACCACCACGGCTGCTTCAGGGAACGGGGTCGATCAGTCCGGCGTCCGCAGTGTCCGTCGGAGCGTCTCGAAGGCGGTGGGACGCGGTCGGTCCGGCAGGAAGCGGTGGATGCGAAGAGCGCATTCCCGCGGGCTGTGAAGGCTGGTGTCGACGTCGATGTCATGCAGTTCGTGGGAGTGCACCTGGCCGTACTGCATGGCGGCCAGTCCCCGCTGCCGGTCGCCGCGCTCGATCTCGCGGCGTTCCAGCTCGGCCGGCGGACAGCGGACGCCGACCAGCAGGGTGTCTTCGGGCACGAGCAGGTCCAGGAGGTCCAGTAGCCGCCAGCGACGGCTGAACAGGTAGTCGACGACGACGTTGTTGCCGCCTGCGGCCATGCCGGCGACGGCGCGGTGGAAGCCCTTTACGGTGCGGTCGATCTCGGCCTGGAGATCATCGTCCGCTATCTCACGCTTGCAGCGCATGGCGTGGAAGGCGTCCACCGGGAGGTGGAACCACGTCCCGTCGAGGATGTCGAGAAGTTCCCGGGCGATGCTGGTCTTGCCGGAGCTGGACGGGCCGTTGAGCAGGATGACCTTGCCGCCGACCGGGGTGTCGGGGATGCGCGCGTGGGCCGGGTCCGCCGTTTGCGCGCCCGCCTCGGTTGCCATGGTGCCGTCCTTCCGCCCGGCGGCCTGACAGCCGCGACGCTGAGCTGCATGTGCTGCCGTGATCATCCCAGGCGGGACACGCGCAACCACACGCAGGCCGTTCCCGCCGGGGCG
>NZ_JBIVXP010000004.1:667801-721796 GCF_044769305.1 Streptomyces sp. NPDC090499 | reverse complement strand
CGCCCCGGCACCGGGTCGCTGTCGGAGGTGACGTGCGCGGGGGTGCCGGCCGGGCCGGAAGCCAGGTGGCGCGTGCCACAGGCGGACATGTGCGGGAGGAACGCGGGAAGACGCGCTGACGCTGAGCTGCATGTGCTGCCGTGATCATCCCAGGCGGGACACGCGCAACCACACGCAGGCCGTTCCCGCCGGGGCGCCCCGGCACCGGGTCGCTGTCGGAGGTGACGTGCGCGGGGGTGCCGGCCGGGCCGGAAGCCAGGTGGCGCGTGCCACAGGCGGACATGTGCGGGGGGAACGCGGGAAGACGCGCTGTGCGCAGGAGTCGGGTCGGATGGGAGTTGCTTACATGGCCGAGAATTCCGGTACCGGGCTGCGTCCGGGAGAGAGCGGGTCCCGCGACGCCGAGCAGCAGGCGATCGACGTGCGGAACAGGAAGCTGGCGCGTGCCGGGGTCGCCCGTGCCGAACGGCTCCTCGTCTCCTCGTACCGGCTCTCCTCGGAGCAGGAGGCGTTCGACCTGCTGCGCCGCGCCTCCCAGCGGTTCAACGTCAGACTGCACACCCTCGCCGAGACGGCCGTGCACCTGCCCGCTCCCCGGCCGGGTGCCGCCAGCTGGGTGCCGGGCCGGCCGCGCCCGGCCGCTCCGCCGCTGCCCGTCCTGCGCGCCGACGAGCGACGGCTGGTCGACGACAGCGCCGTCCTCAAGACCGCCCTGCAGCGCACCCTGCACATCACCGGTGCCGAGATGGGCAACGTGCAACTGGTGCAGAACGGCATGCTCCGCATGGAGCACCACACCGGACTGAACGGACGCTTCACCGACTACTTCACCTTCGTCGACGCCTCCACCACCTCCTGCGCGCAGGCCGCGGAGCAGAGCCGGCAGGTCACCGTCGAGGACGTCGCCGCCTCGGACGCCTTCGACGAGGCCTCCCGGCGGACGATCCTGCAGACGGGCAGCCGCGCCTGCCACAGCGCCCCGCTGCTCAGCCCGAGAGGAACCGTCATCGGCATGATCTCCTCCCACCACGACCGGCCCCTGACCCCGCTCACCGCCGCCCAGGCGGCGGCGCTGGACCAGCTCGGCAGGCAGGTCGGCCGCTGGCTGGTCTGGCACCGCAACACCACGGTGGTCTCCGCCCTGAACCACCTCCACACCACCGCCACCCACTGACGCCCACGGACCCCCACTGGCACCCACCGGCACCCGCCCGCCGCTGATCTGCGCGACGGGGGCCGTCGGGAATAGCCTGAAGAGGAGAGCGGTACCGGACAGAACGGGCCCTCCAGTGGCGTTCCCTTCGCGGAAGGGGAGGTAGAGCGATGCCCTGGAACCTGAACGGCACGTACCTGGAGAGTTGCAACTGCGACGTGGTCTGCCCCTGCACCACCTCGGGTCTGACCGCGCCGGCCGACCACGAGCGCTGCCAGGTGACCTTCGCGTTCCACGTGGACAGCGGGAACGTGGACGGCGTGGACGTCTCCGGCCACAACGTCGCCGTCTTCGTCGACGCCCCGCGGGTGATGGCCGACGGCGGCTGGCAGGTGGCCGTGTATCTCGACGCCTCGGCCGACGACAGCCAGGCGGCGGCGCTGGGCAGCGTCTTCTGCGGTGAGGCAGGCGGGCCGATGGCGGCTCTCGGGCCGCTCATCGGCAAGGTGCTCGGCGTGGAGCGGGTTCCCATCGAGTACCGCGACGACGGCCGCCACCACAGCGCGCGGGTGGGCGACGTCATCGACGTCGAGATCGAGGACCAGGTCGCCCCGCAGTTCGGCGAGGACGGCCCGGTCATGCACCTGACCGGGATGTTCCACCCGGCGAACAGCACGCTGGCCATCGCCCGGTCCGCGCGGGCGCGGGGCGGTGGCGTGTACGGCCGGTCGTGGGACTTCTCCGGTGGCAACGGGCACTCCGCGCCCTTCGCGTGGTCCGCGTGACCGGTCGGCCGGTCACCGTCCGCAGCGGGGCGGCCCCCGCCGGACTGCTGCTGGTCGCGGCGGCCGCCGCCTGGGTCTGGGTGGTGACGCGCCGGGCCGGCATGCCGGCGATGCCGGGCACGATGGGCCTGGGCCTGGCCGCCTTCCTGGCCGTGTGGACCCTGATGATGGCCGCGATGATGCTGCCCGGCACCACGCCCGTCGCCGCGCTGTACGCGCGCACCCTCACCGCGCACCGGACGCCGCGCATGGTCGTTTTCACGGCCGCCTACCTGCTCGTCTGGGCCGCGGCCGGGCTGCCGGCGTACGCGCTGGCCGCGGGCCTGGGCCGGGCGGGGGGCCTGCCCGCCGCGACCGGGACCGCGGTCGCCGCGGCCGTCTTCTTCGTCGGCGGCGTCTACCAGCTCACCCCCCTCAAGGACCGCTGCCTGGCGAAGTGCCGCTCGCCGGTCGGGCAGCTGCTGCGCTACGCCTCGTACCCGGGGCGCTCCCGTGACCTGCGTGCCGGAGCCCACCACGGAGGCTTCTGCCTGGGCTGCTGCTGGTCGCTGATGGTGCTGCTGGCGGCGTTCGGGGTGATGAACCTGTGGGCCATGGTGGTGCTGACCGCCGTGATCACGGCCGAGAAGCTGGCTCCGGCCGGCCGCCTGATCGCCCGCCTCGTGGGGATCGCCTCGATCGCCCTGGCCGTGGCCGTCTTCTGGTTCCCGGAGCTGGCTCCCGGACTCACCGGCGGCGGCATGACCGGGATGTGAGGGCCGGCGCGGAAAGGTCCGTACCGGATGCGTCAAGGGTTGTAAGAGCGGTCCGGACCCGGGCCGTTGGCGTGGTCGGGAACCGAATGCGACGGCCGGCGGGTGCGTGACACCAGGGCCGCGATCAGCGGCATGTCGTCCACAGGGCCGCAACCCGACGGATTTCGGCTTCAGTTGTTGACGGCGCGCGGGTGCGGGACTACAACCCGAGGGAGCGCTCTCACATCTGCCGTTGCTCCATCCCCACGCACGCCGAACCGGCTGAGGAGACTTCGCATGCAGAGTTCCGTCGGCGCACCCACCCGCAGACCACCGGCCGTCGCCTTACGTCCACGCCTGGCGCTCGGCCTGGTGGTCGCCCTGATCGCCGTCTTCTTCGCGGTCCTCGCCCCGTCGCCCGCGCACGCGGCCGACCAGTTGCTGTCCCAGGGCAGGCCCGCCACCGCCTCCTCGACCGAGAACGCGTCCTTCCCCGCGAGCGCGGCGGTCGACGGCAACACCGGCACCCGCTGGTCCTCGGCCTTCGCCGACCCGCAGTGGCTCCAGGTCGACCTCGGCTCCGTCCAGCAGCTCAGCAGCGTCACCCTGAACTGGGAGGCCGCCTACGCGAAGGCCTTCCAGATCCAGACCTCCACCGACGCCGCCACCTGGACGACCGTCTACTCGACCACCACGGCCACCGGCGGCACCCAGAACCTGGCCGTCAGCGGCAGCGGCCGCTACGTCCGCCTCTACGGCACCGTGCGGGGCACCCCGTACGGCTACTCCCTGTGGGAGTTCCAGGTCTACGGCCCCGGGTCCACCACCCCGCCGGACGACTTCTGGGGCAGCACCAGCGACATACCGGCGGCGAACAACGCCGTCGAGGTGAAGATCCTCAACCGGACCAACGGCAAGTACCCCGACAGCCAGGTGTACTGGAGTTTCAACGGCCAGACGCACTCCATCGCCGAGCAGCCCTACCTGGACATGCCGGCCAACTCCGCGGGCCGCATGTACTTCTACCTGGGCTCGCCCACCAGCTCGTACTACGACTTCATCGAGTTCACGGTCGGCAACAACGTCTTCAACGGCAACACCACCCGGGTCGACGCCTTCGGCCTGAAGCTGGCCATGCGGCTGCACACCAAGGACGGCTACGACACCGAGGTCGGCGAGAACCGGCAGACCTTCGCCGAGGACCGTGCCACCACGTTCCAGCGGTTCGTCGACGCGGTGCCGTCCCAGTTCGACGTGCTGGCCCAGACCCAGGCCCCGTACCGGATCATCGCGCCCGGCAGCGACCCGAGCTTCCGCGCGGGCGGCGCCAACGCCGACTACTTCACCTCGTACGCCCAGTCGGTGGGCGTGACCGCGGCCACCTCCGACATCTTCGGCTGCGCGGCCTCCCTGGCGTCCGACCCGAACACGTGCGCCGCCCTCAACCGGCACGTCGCCACCCTGCCGGCCTCCCAGCAGTCCGACCCGGCCCAGTTCTACACGGCGGCCCCCGCCAACTACTACGCCAGGTTCTGGCACGACAACGCCATCAACCACCTCGCCTACGGCTTCCCCTACGACGACGTGGCGGGCCAGTCCTCCTTCATCTCGCACGCCAACCCGCAGTGGCTCCTGGTGGCCGTCGGCTGGTAGCCGCTCCCGCAGAGCAGGCCCGTGGCCCGGGGCAGCCGTCTCGGGCCACAGCTCTGGCCATGGCCTGAACTCGGCTGCTTTGGCCAGAACCAGTACCGTTTCCCCTGCGTCGTACGGCATGTGTGCCGATGGCCTGACCTGTGGGGGGACCACATGAGCGCCGAGATCTACTTCAGCAACAACTACCGGGACCTGTGCGAGCGGAACGGCACCGGTGCCGGCTTCCAGTTCGAGTTCTCCTGCTCACGCTGCTACGACACCTGGCGCTCGCCGTTCGAGCCGTACACCGGGGAGCGGGCCGCCACCTGGCTCCACAAGGGGGTCGACGTGGCCTGGGGGCTGCTCGGCCGTACCGGTACCGGGCTGACGTCGGCGGCCGACGGGCTGGCGGGGGCCGGTTACGGGCGCGCCCGCGACGAGGCGTTCCAGCGGGCCATCGACAACGCGCAGGGCCACTTCAACCGCTGCGCGCGCTGCACCGACTACGTGTGCGGCCGCTGCTGGAACGCGGCCCAGGGCCTGTGCCTGCGCTGCGCTCCGGACACGGCGGCCGAGGCGATGGCGGCCCAGCAGCGCGGCCTCAACGACATGGCCTCGCAGCGGGCGTACGCGGCGGGCCAGCAGGCCGGGCAGGGCTACGACCCCGGCACGCCCCGCCAGTTGGTCTGCCCGCAGTGTCAGACCGAGACGCACGGCGCCGCGTTCTGCTCGGGCTGCGGCTACCGACTGGCCCAGTCGCAGCAGTGTTCGTCCTGCTCCGCGGTGGTACCGGACGGGGCCGCCTTCTGCCCGGGGTGCGGCTCACGCAGGTAGCGGGCCGGCGCCCCGGCAGCGGGTGAGCGGGGCGGTCGTCGTGCGCTCCAGCCAGCGGGCGTCGATCTCGCGGCCGTCCGGCTGGGTGTGGCGTGCCCGTCCGTCGGCGGCCACGAAGCCGGCCTTCGTCAGGGCACGGGCGCACGCGGTGTTCGCCGGTTCGAAACCCGCGAACACCCTCGGCAGCCCCAGGTGGGCGTGGCCGAGGACCACGGCGGCCCGGAACATCTCGGTGCCGAGCCCCAGACCGCGCGCCTCGGGCGCCATCCATCCGTCGATCTCACCGGTGCCGGGGTGCATCATCACGACCCCGGCGTAGGTGCCGACGTCCACGCGTACGCCGATCAGCAGCTCCGCCTCCTCGTCCCCGAGGGGTTCGTAGGGCCGGTTCAGCAGGTTCCTGAAGGGCTGCAGGGTCTCCGTGGCGCCGGGACGCAGCCGGAGCAGACCTTCACGGACGGCCGCGTCAGCGATGACGCGGTCGTCGGTCCAGCCGAGCCACCGCTGGGCCGCCGGGTCCGAGCCCGCGGCCACGGCGGCGACGAGGTCCAGCCTCGACTCCGGGGTGTAGAGCAGAAGGCGCTCCGTGCGCAGCGTGTGCCGCCGGTGCCAGCACGGGCCGGGCAGCGGGAGCCTCGGTGCGGTCGTCCGCCCGCGGCGCAACCGTGACCAGACCATGCGACTCCCCCCAGGACCCTCGTGACCGAGGCGGAGTCTACTGCCACGGTGCCTCCATCCGGATGCCGTGACACCACTGGCCTACATACCCTCCAGGGGTATATAAACGGAGGGTCGCGGTCGGCTGCGAAGGGCGGACACCATGCATGCGGTCGGGCACGCGCTCTCCATCGCCGGGTCGATGACCTGGGAGATCACCTGGGCGCTGATCCTCGGCTTCACACTCTCCGCGGTCGTGCAGGCGGTGGTGCGCCGGGAGACGGTCGTACGGCTGCTCGGCGACGACCGGCCCCGTACGCTCGCGCTCTCCGCGGGGTTCGGCGCCGCCTCCTCGTCCTGCTCCTACGCCGCCGTCGCGCTCGCCCGCTCGCTGTTCCGCAAGGGCGCGAACTTCACCGCGGCCATGGCCTTCGAGATCGCCTCCACCAACCTCGTGATCGAACTGGGCGTGATCCTGGCCCTGCTGATGGGGTGGCAGTTCACCGCGGCGGAGTTCGTCGGCGGCCCCATCATGATCGTCGTGCTCGCCGTGCTCTTCCGCGTGCTGCTGCGCGAACGGCTGCTGCGCCAGGCGCGGGAGCAGGCCGAGCGCGGGCTGGCGGGCTCGATGGAGGGGCACGCGGCGATGGACATGTCCGTGGGCGGCGAGGGCGGTTTCGTCCGGCGGCTGTTCTCCCGGGCCGGGTTCACGTCCGTCGCGCACATCTTCGTCATGGAGTGGGCGGCGATCCTGCGCGACCTGGTGGCGGGGCTGCTGATCGCCGGGGCGATCGCCGCCTGGGTGCCGGACGACTTCTGGCAGAGCTTCTTCCTGGCCGGCCATCCGCTCGCGGCCAAGCTGACCGGGCCGCTGATCGGGC
Organism: Streptomyces sp. NPDC090499; assembly: GCF_044769305.1. Taxonomy (NCBI): domain Bacteria; kingdom Bacillati; phylum Actinomycetota; class Actinomycetes; order Kitasatosporales; family Streptomycetaceae; genus Streptomyces; species Streptomyces sp. NPDC090499. The sequence goes on along the minus strand of NZ_JBIVXP010000004.1, from coordinate 715,120 downwards.
CCGTGGTGGCCGTCGTGTCGTTCGTCTGCTCCATCGGCAACGTGCCGCTGGCCGTGGTGCTCTGGAAGGGCGGCATCAGTTTCGGCGGCGTCATCGCCTTCATCTACGCCGACCTGCTGATCCTGCCGATCCTCAACATCTACCGGAAGTACTACGGGGCCCGGACGGCCGCCTTCCTGCTGGGCACCTTCTACGCCTCGATGGTGGTGGCCGGCTACGTCGTGGAGCTCGTCTTCGGAGGCCTCGGGCTGATCCCCGACCAGGCCGACGCGAAGATCCCCGACGAAGGGGTCAGCTGGAACTACACCACGTACCTCAACATCGCCTTCCTGCTGCTGGCCGCCGCGCTGGTCGTACGGTTCCTGCGCACCGGCGGCCCGGCGATGCTGCGGATGATGGGGGGTGCGCCGGACGGCGGCCACGAACAGCAGGAGGAGCACGCACACGGGCACGGACCCGGACCCGGACACATGCACGGCACGGACTGAGCGGGCGCCCGGCGGGGCAGGACGTCCGGGTCCGACTCGTTCGTCGTGGAGACATCGTGGAAGAGGAGATCACGTGGACCCCAGCCGCGACCTCGCCCTCGCACCCGCCGTGCGCGCCGTCTACGGGCCGCAGGACCTCAGCTCCGCACCGGCGTTCGCGGGCGGCTTCATCAACTTCGGCCACTGGGCCGGGATCCCGCTCGACCGTCCGCTGACCGCCGAGGACCGGGTCCGCAGCCAGCGCGACCTCTACCGGCTCGTGTTCGGCGCCCTCGACGGGGCGGACACCCGTGCCGTCGAGATCGGCTGCGGACTGGGGGTCGGCGCCGCGCTCGCGCTGGAGGAGTTCGGCTTCGCCGCCGTGACCGGCCTCGACATCCACCCCGAGCAACTGGCACGAGCCCGCCGGGCCAACGCCGGCCTGCTCGCCACGGCGCCGGAGCGGCTCGGTTTCGCGCACGGGGCGGCGGAGCGCATGCCCTTCGAGGACGGCCGCTTCGACCGGCTGTACTCGGTGGAGGCCGCCCAGCACTTCCGCGGCCTGACCGCGTTCGCCGGGGAGGCCGCGCGCGTGCTGCGCCCCGGCGGCCGGCTGGCCGTCACCAGCTTCTTCCTGCCGGCCGGCGCCGAGGACGCGGGCGGCGAACTCGCCGCACGGCTGGAGAGCTTCGCGTCCGGCCTGGACGTGGCCCACCCGCTGACGGCCCTCCTCGACGCCCTCGGCGGCGCCGGCCTGACCGGCGTACGGGCCGAGTCGATCGGCGACCAGGTCTGGCCGGGCCTGGACCGCTTCCTCGCCGGTGTCGACCTGCCCGTGCAGTGGCCGCGCAACTTCCTGCCGGCGTATCGCGACGGCCTGCTGGACTACTACGTCGTCACGGCGGACCGCCCACCGGCCGTCGCCTGACCGTCCCGGCGGCCCGCGCGCAGGGCTGCGCCCGCTCGGGTGGCTCTGCGGTGCCCGCCGCGTGGCTGTCCGGCCACGGCCGGGCCGACTTGATGATCATCGGTCCGTGACGACCTACGACGGCGCTCGCACCGCCGGCCAGCCACGCCGCACGGCGCCCGCCGTCGCAGCCGCCTGCCCGCGCCGGAGCCTTGCCCGCTCTCCCGCCCGCACTCCCGCCCGCGCCCTCGCCGCGGCCCTGATCCTGCTCTGCAGCACCCTGCTGACCTGCCTGTCGGCCGCACCCCCCGCGGCCGCGCTCCCCCGCCCCGGAGCCGCCGCGGGCACGTCGGCGGATGCCGAGGCCCGCACGGGCGCGTACCTGGCATCGCTGCGGTCGGCGGGCCCGGACCGCTCGCGGGCCCTGCGCAGGTTCTTCCTGAAGCTGCCCAAGGGCGGCGACCTGCACAACCACCTCTTCGGCGCGGTCAGGACCGAGTACCTGATCGCGCTCGCCGCCGACGACGGGCTGTGCGTCGACACGGCGACGCTGACCGCCGTCGTACCGCCCTGCGGCCCCGGCACCCGGCCCGCCGCCGACACCCGCGACGACCGTGACTTCCGCGAGGCGGTCCTGCGGGCCTGGTCCATGTACGGCTTCCCGCCGGACCGGAGCGGCCACGACCACTTCTTCGCCACGTTCGACAAGTTCGGGCTGGTGCCCGCGCTCCACCCGGACAAGGTGCTCGCCGAGGTCGCCGACTCGGTGGCGGCGCAGCACCAGTTCTATCTGGAGACCATGGTCAACCCGGCCTCCGACCGCGCCGAGCAGCTGGCCGACGAGGTCGGCTGGGATCCCGACCCCGCCGAGATGTACGCGCGGCTGGTGGCGGGCGGCCGGCTCGACCAGGTGGTCGCCGCGGCGCGCCGGGCGACGGACGACGCCGAGGCCGGGTTCCGGGCCGAGGCCCGCTGCGGCACCGACCGGCCCCGCCCCGGCTGCCGGCTCACCGTGCGCTACGTCTACCAGGCCTTCCGCGGCGAGTCCCGCGAGCGCGTCTTCACCGAGCTGGCCCTCGGCATGCGGCTCGCCGAGGCCGACCCCCGCTTCCTCGCCGTCAACCTCGTCCAGCCCGAGGACGGGCCCGTCGCCCTCGCCGACTACACCGTGCAGATGCGCATGGTGAGGTTCCTGCACACGGTCTATCCACGGGCCCATGTCACCCTGCACGCAGGCGAGTTGCGGCCCGGCCTGGTCGACCCCGAGGACCTGCGGTTCCACGTCCGGGAGGCCGTGGACATCGCCGGCACCGAGCGCGTCGGCCACGGCGTCGACCTCCGCCACGAGGACGACTGGCAGCGGACGGCCCGCACGATGGCCGCCCGGCAGACCGCCGTCGAGGTGCCCTTCACCAGCAACGCCCAGATCCTCGGCGTGCGCGGCGCCGCGCACCCCTTCGACACCTACCGGGCCTACGGGGTGCCGGTCGTCCTGGCCACCGACGACCCCGGCGTGTCCCGCACCGACATCAGCCACGAGTACCAGTACGCCGCCGAGACCTACGGCCTGACGTACCCGGAACTCAAGGACCTGGCCCGCGCCTCCCTGCAGTACGCCTTCCTGCCCGGCGACAGCCTGTGGCGGGGCAACCCCACCCGGGACGGCTACCGTCCGGTCGCGGCCTGCGCCGGGCAGCTTCCCGGCAGCGGGCGGACGCCGGGCGCGGAGTGCCGGGCGCTGCTCGACGCGAGCGCGAAGGCGGCGGTGCAGTGGCGTGAGGAGGCCGCGTCGGTGGCGTTCGAGCGGACGTTCGGCCGGGCCGCGTCACGCCCCTGAGAGCAGGGCCGCGGCGGGGCGACCGCCGCGGCGGAACGCGGTCGAGGCGATCGTCCCGTCCGCCGCCTAGCGGGTGGTGGACGGCACGGCGGAGGGCACCGGCTGCGGGTCGCCGGAGCTGGGGGCGGCGGTGGGGCTGGAATGCCGGGCGGGTGGTGTCGGGTGGGAGCGGTCCGGGGTGTTGGAGGACAGCACGAGGACGACGGCGGCTGCGGCCGCCGCTGTGGCGGCGACGGCGAAGGACAGCACCCGCCGAATCCGCCGTGTGCCCCAGGTACGTCCGACGGGCGGGCGGGCCGGTGACAGGTCGTGGGCACTGATGAGCTGCCCGCGTGCTTCGAACGCAGCGCGCAGCCGCTCCTCCAGTGGCGCCCGATTGCTCATCGGTCCACCTCCAAAAGCTTCTCCAGAGTGGCGAGCGCACGGCTCGCGGTCGACTTGACGGTGCCACGGGACACCCCGAGGGTCTCGGCGATCTGCGCCTCGGTCAGGTCGGACCAGTAACGCAGGACCAGCACCTCGCGCTGGCGCGCGGTGAGTCGGGCCAGCGCGTCGAAGACCTGCCGGTGCTCCTCGGCGAGCAGCAGCATCTCGTCGACCGGCACCCCCGGGCCCTGGTACGGCGGGGTGTACGCGCGCGCGGTGCGCCGCCGACGCAGCACCGAGCGGGCGGCGTTGACCACCGCGGTGTGGAGGTAGGCATGCGCGTCCTGGAGGTCGTCCAGCCGTTCGCCGTGCCGACGGCAGACGGCGGTGAAGGCATCCTGGACGACGTCCTCGGCGGAGTGCAGGTCGTCCACCAGGAAGGCCGCCAGCCGCACCATGTCGAGCCGCCGGGTCCGGTACAGATCGGCGAGTGTAGGGGCATCCTTCTCGCCGTCCCGGTCCGCCACCGGGCGCAGGTGCCCGAAGCGTCGGCCCGGGTGCGGCACGCCCGACGCCGGAGTGGGGGTGGTCCGGGCCCGGCGCATGAGCCGGGCCCACCAGGGCAGGGCAAGGGTGAGCTGCATCGTCCTCGTTCACCTCAGGGGTACGGCGGGGCCGGCTCCGGTCCGGCCCCGCCACACCGATGGTCGGCGGCTCAGCGGCCGGTTCTACCGCGGGTAGGGCTTGCCGTTCTCGTCACCCGGCACCGGAGTCGGGTCGCTGTCACCGGAGGTGTGCTTCCCTGCGGTGGAAGGCACCGGCTTCGGGTAGGGCTTGCCGTTCTCGTCACCCGGCACCGGAGTCGGGTCGGCGTCACCGGAGGTGTGCTTCCCCCCGGTGGAAGGCACCGGCTTCGGGTAGGGCTTGCCGTTCTCGTCACCCGGCACCGGAGTCGGGTCGGCGTCACCCGAGGTGTGCTTCCCCGGGGTGGAGGGCACGGGCTTCGGGTCGGCCTTCGCCGACGTGCCCGACTCGGTCGCGTGGGTGTGGCCGGCGGTGGCCGCCTGGGCGGCGATGCCGCCGCCCACCACCAGGGCGAGACCGGCAGCCGACCCCAGCACCCAGGTGCGCAGGGAACGGTTCGACTTCTTGGCGCGGGAATGCCGCATAGGAAACGACTCCAAAGAGCTCAGAGAAAACGCTGACGGATCGGACGGCTCCGGGACCGAAATCCCGTCCCGGAAACCGCCTTTCACCCCACCAGACGTGCGGCCCCACCCGAGGTTGTCGTGATCCGCAAAAAAGATCCGCGGCGGTCGTGAGAGCAGCCGACGGACGTCCCCGCCACGCGCGAGGCGCCGGGTCCGGGGGACGGCCAGGGTGCTGCCCGACCGCGAGCGCCTGCGCCGGCTCGCTCCTCTCGTGCTCCGCTCGTGCTCCTCTCGTGCGAAAACACACTCCGGCACGATGCGGGACGACGTCCTAGTCTGCACGGGTGACCGATACCCCCGAGCTCATCCTGCTGTCCCGAGTCGCCTGTCGTGGGCGGGAGATCACCGCGCCGCGGCTGCGTGGGCTGCTGGCACTGCTGGCGGCGGATCTGCGTACCGGCTGCAGTACCGGACGGCTGGTGGCGGGGCTGTGGCCGGACGAGCTGCCGGAGCGGCCGGGCAAGGCGGTGCAGATCCTGGTGTCCCGGCTCCGGTCGCAGCTGGGTGCCGAGCTGGTCGTGAGCACGCCGACGGGGTACCGGCTGGGGCTGGACGAGACGCAGGTCGACAGCTCCGCGCTGCTCGTGCGGGAGGCGGCGAGCGCCGAACGGGCGCGGGCGGGGGATCAGGAGGGCTCCCTGGCGGAGGCCGAGGCGGGGCTGGCGCTGTGGGACGGCAGCGTGGACGCCGGGACGGGCGAGGAGCTGCACGACCCGGTGGCGGCGCTGCGGGCGGATCGGCTGCGGGCGTACCGGGCGCTGGCGCGCTCGCACGCCCTCGCGCTCGCCCGGCTGGGCCGGCGGGCCGAGGCCACCGCGCCGCTGACCGAGCTGCACCGGGAGCTGCCGCGGGACGAGGAGGTGCTGGCGGAACTGCTGCGCTGCGAGGCCGCAGGCGCGGGCCGGGCCGCGGCGCTGGCCCGGTACGACGGCTACCGGCGCCGGCTCCGGGACGAGCTGGGCAGTGACCCGGGGGCCCGGCTCCGGGCCGTGCACCAGGAGTTGCTGAGCACGGACGCGGCGCCGGTCCGGCACGGGGTGCCGCACGAGCCGAACCCGCTGCTGGGCCGGGACGCCGACGTCGCCGCCGTGGCCGGGCTGCTGCGCGTGGCCCGGGTGGTCACCGTGGTCGGTCCGGGCGGGCTCGGCAAGACCCGGCTCTCGCACGCGGTGAGCCGGGCGGCCGGGCAGCCCGTCGTCCACTTCGTCACGCTGGCCGGTGTCACCGGTGACGACGTGGCCGACGAGGTCGCCTCGGCCGTCGGCGGCGGGGAGGGCCGCCAGCTCCCCGGCGGCGGCAAGGACGCGGTGAGCGGGATCGTCGCCGCGCTGGGGCCGGGCCCCGTGCTGCTGGTCCTGGACAACTGCGAGCACGTGATCGCCGCCGCCTCCGCGCTCGTACAGGCGCTGGTGTCGCGGTCGAGGGAACTACGGGTCCTGGCCACCAGCCGGGCCCCGCTCGGGCTGACCTCGGAGTCCGTGTACGCCCTGCCGGAGCTGTCCCTGGCGACCTCCGTCGAGCTCTTCGAGCAGCGGGCGCGGGCCGCCCGGCCCGGGGTGGAGCTGCCCGCGGACCGGGTCGCCGAGATCTGCCGGCACCTGGACGGGCTGCCGCTGGCCGTGGAGCTGGCGGCGGCCCGGGTGCGGGTCCTCTCCGTGGCCGACATCGCGCACCGGCTGCGGGACCGTTTCGCGCTGCTGCGCGGCGGCGCCCGGGACGCCCCCGAACGGCACCGCACGCTGCGGGCCGTGGTCGAGTGGAGCTGGAACCTGCTGGAGCCGGAGGGGCGGGCGGCCCTGCGTGCGCTGTCGGTGTTCCCGGGGGGCTTCGCCGCGGACGCGGCCGAGTACGTGCTCGGCGAGAGCGCAGGTGACAGCGGAAGCGAAAGCACGAGCGAAGGTACGAGCGAAAGCGCGAGCGAGAACGAGAGCGACGGCCGGGACGCGACGGAGCTGCTGGAGGCGCTGGCCGGTCAGTCCCTGGTCAAGGTGGGCGAGAGTGCCGCCGGGGTGCGGTTCCACATGCTGGAGACGCTGCGGGAGTTCGGCGCCGCCCGGCGGGCGGAGGCGGGCGAGGACGAGGCCGTGACGGGCCGGTTCCTCGCCTGGGCCCGGGACTTCGGCCGGGCCCATCACGCCGGGATGTACGGCACCGACGCGCCGGCCGCCTTCGACCGCGTCCGGGCCGAGCAGGACAACCTGGTCCTCGCGCTGCGGCACGCCCTGGCCCGCGGCGACGGGCCGGCCACCGCCGCCGTCACCGCCGTCCTGGCCTCCCTGTGGTCGGTCGGCAACAGCTACACCCGGTTCGTCACCCTCGCCGCCGAGACGGGCGGGCCGCTGTCCCACTTCCGTCCGGGACCCGGGCACCCCGAGGACGTGGAGACGGCCCGGAGCGCGGCCGCGGTGTGCGCGGCCGGCCTCTTCATGGGCTACGGCCCGCACGCCGTACGCCAGCTCGTCACGCTGCGCCGCCTGCCGCCCGCCCCGGCGGACACCGTGCCGCGGGCGCTGGCCGCCGTGCTGTGCGCGGTCCCGGACATGCGCCCGCCGCAGTACGCGCGGCTGGAGGAGCTGTGCGAGGCCGACGAGCCGCTGCTGGCGGGCCTCGCCGCGGGCGTCGCCAGCTACCTGTGGGAATCGGCGTACGAGACGGAGCGGGCACTGCGGTACGCGCGCCGGATGCTCGCCGCGGTGGGGCCGCTCGGCAACCTGGTCATGACGCTGCTCGGCCACGGCCGGATCGGCGAGCTGTGCCTCAAGACGGAGCGCGGCGCGGAGGCGTACGACCATCTCCGGGCCGCCGACACACTCAGCGGGGCCGGGACCTGGTCGGACGCGATCGGCGTCCGCTACGGGCTGGTGTCGGCCTGCCTGCAGCGCGGGGACGTCGAGGAGGCGGAGTACTGGCTGGGCCGCGCCGTCCCGGACCGGCAGCCGGAGACCGCCCAGGCCTTCAGTCCCGAACTGCTGCAGGCACGGGCGGAGATAGCGCTGGCCCGGGGGCTGACCGAGGTCGGCCTCGGCCTCTGGCGGCAGGCGGCCGCCGGGATCCGGGAGGCGAGTGCGCTCGCCGCCGACGACCCGTTCCTGGACTCGTGGTCGCTCCAGGTGCAGGCCGCCGCGCTCGCCGCGCACGCACAGCACGGCCGCGTCGAACCGGTGGCCGAGCTCGCCGCGCACCTGCGGGAACGGCTGCTCGGCATGCTGTCAGGCACCGCTTCCGGCGCCGGGGACCTGCTGGAACTGCCGGTCTACGGCTCGGTGCTGCTCGCGCTCGGCCATGCCGGGCTGGCCTGGGGCGACCCGGCGGCGGTACGGCTGCTGGCGCTGGCGGAGGTGCTGCCGGTGATGCGGGACCTGCCCACGCTCTCCTCGGCCAGGTCCCGGGCGGCGGCCGAGAACGCGGACGGGGCCGCGTACGCCGACGCGAGGTCGGAGTACGCGGCCCTGGGGCGGGATCAGCTGCGGGTGGCGGCCCGGCAGGCGCTGCATGAGGTCACTGCCGGGGCTCGCGGCTGAACCGCGCCTTGGACCACAGGTAGCCGAGCACGCTCAGCCCGAGGCCCCAGCCGAGGGCCAGCACCGCGTTCTCGGTGCCGATCCCGCTGCCCAGCAGCAGGCCGCGCAGGGTCTCGATGAAGGGCGAGAACGGCTGGTACTCGGCGAACCAGCGGAACCAGTCCGGCATGGCGTCCACCGGCACGAACGCGCTGGACAGGAAGGGCAGCATCACCAGCGGGGTGCCGATGTTGCTGGCGCCCTCGGCGTTGGGGCTGATCAGGCCGATGCCGACCGCGAGCCAGGTGAGCGCGAGGCTGACCAGGGCCATCAGTCCGGCCGCGGCGAGCCACTCCACCGGCGACGCGTCGGGCCGGAAGCCGATGGCGAGTCCGATGCCCAGGACGAGCGCGAGCGCCATCATCGTCTGGATCACGCTGCCGACCACGTGTCCGATCAGCACCGAGGCGCGGGAGATCGCCATGGTGCGGAACCGGGCCATGATGCCCTCGGTCATGTCGGTGGCCACCGAGACGGCGGTGCCGAGCGAGGTCATGGCGGCGGTCAGGAAGAGGATGCCGGGGACGAGGTAGGCGACGTACTCGGACCGGTCGGCGTGGCCGCCGGTGATGCCGGCGCTCATCACGTTGCCGAAGACGTAGACGAACAGGAGCAGCAGGATGACCGGGGTGAGCAGGAGGTTCAGGGTGAGGGAGGGGTAGCGGCGGGCGTGCAGGAGGTTGCGCCGCAGCATGGTCAGGTTGTCGCGGAGGGCGTAGGAGGCGGTACTCATCGGGCGGTCTCCTTGTCGGTAGAGCCTGCGGTCGGGCTTCCGGTCGGGCCGGCGGTCGGGCCGGCGGCCTGGCTGCCGGTCGAACTGCCGGTCGAGGCGACGGGGTTGCCCGTCAGGGCGAAGAACACGTCGTCCAGGTCGGGGGTGTGCACGGAGAGTTCGTCGGCCTCGATGCCGGCCGCGTCGAGCCAGTCGAGGATGGCGCGCAGCTCGCGCTGGGTGCCGCCGCTGGGGATCTGCAGGGCGAGGGCCTCGTCGTCCCGGGTGGTCTCGCGCAGTTCGGTCGCCGCCCGCTCGTAGGCCGCCGGGTCGGAGAACCGCAGCCGCACGTGGCCGCCGGGCACCAGCCGCTTCAGCTCCCCGGCGCTGCCCTCGGCGACGAGCCGGCCGCCGTTGAGCACCGCGATGCGGTCGGCGAGCTGGTCGGCCTCGTCCAGGTACTGGGTGGTGAGGAAGACGGTGGTGCCGCCGGAGACCAGCTCGCGGATGATCTGCCACATGGTGTGGCGGGAGCGCGGGTCGAGTCCGGTGGTCGGCTCGTCGAGGAAGATGATCCGCGGGCGGCCGACCAGGGTCATGGCGATGTCGAGGCGGCGCTTCATGCCGCCGGAGTAGGTGGAGGCGGGCTTCTTCGCGGCCTCGGTGAGGTCGAACCGCTCCAGCAGGTCGGCGGTGACCTGCCGTCCCTCCCGCTTGGAGAGGTGGTGCAGGTCGGCCATGAGGAGCATGTTCTCCTCACCGGTGATCAGCCCGTCCACGGCGGAGAACTGACCGGTGACCCCGATGGCGGCCCGTACCTTCTGGGCCTCGGCCGTGAGGTCGTGGCCGGCGATCCGGGCGGTGCCGCCGTCGGCGGAGATCAGGGTGGACAGGATGTTGACCGCCGTGGTCTTGCCCGCGCCGTTCGGCCCGAGGAGGGAGAAGACCGTCCCGGCGGGCACCCGGATGTCGATGCCGTCGAGGACGGTCTTGTCCCCGTAGGCCTTGCGCAGCCCGGTGGCCGCGATCGCGAGGTCGCGTCCGTCCTGGCGTCCGCGTCCGTCCCGGCCTTCGTGTCCGTCCTGGCGTTCGTGTTCGCTGGTCGTCATGGCGCAGAGCGTGCCGCCGCGGCGGTTCAGCACGGCTTCAGCCGGGTTTCAGCCTGCCGGGACTCCTCCGGGACGTTGAAACCCGCAGGTCAGCGGCGCGCCGGAAGCCGCCGCCGGGCGGTCGGGCCGAGCGCTGCCCGGCCCTGAACCCTTCCCTACGTTTCCCATAGGAATGGTGGTTAAGGTCCGCCCCATGGATTCCACCGTTCCGATCGTCGTCGCGGGAGCCCTGGTCGGCTTCGCCGTAGGGCTCACCGGCATGGGCGGCGGAGCGCTCATGACGCCGATCATGGTGATGGTGTTCGGGGTGAATCCGACGGCGGCCATCGGCAGCGACCTGGCCGCGTCCGTGTTCATGAAGCCGTTCGGCGCGCTGGTCCACCAGCGGGCCGGGACGGTGCGCTGGGACATCGTGCGCTGGCTGCTGCCGACCGCCGTCCCGGCCGCCTTCGGCGGGGTGTTCCTGCTCCGGGCGCTCGGCGACGGCGACGACCTGGAGCAGCGCGTCAAGTACGTCGTCGGTACGGCGCTGATGCTCGCCGTCGCCGGCATGCTCGCCCGCATGTGGCTCGACCGGCGCCGCACCGCCGCGGACGGGGAGGACGCCGAGGTCCCCGTACGGCCCGTGGCCACCCTGCTCATCGGGCTGGTGGGCGGGGTGATCGTCGGGATGACCTCGGTCGGCTCGGGCTCCCTGATCATCGTGATGCTGATGCTGGCCCACCCGCGGCTCAGGGCCAACCATCTCGTCGGCACGGACCTCGTGCAGGCCATCCCCATGGTGGCCGCGGCCGCCCTCGGCCACCTGCTCGTCGGCGACGCGGACCTGGGGCTCGCGGCGACGCTCCTGATCGGCGCCGTCCCCGGGGTCGTCCTCGGCGCCCTGGTCTCCAGCCGGGTCTCGGGATCCGCGGTGCGCTGGGCGCTGGTCGTGCTGCTCACCGGCTCCGGACTGGCGATGCTGAAGGCGTCGTCCACCGTCATCCTGCTCGGCTGCCTGGCCATGATCCTGCTCGGCACGCTCACCGCCGTACGCGACCGGCGCCCGGCAGGCTCCGCCGCGGCGGCGACGGCGGACGCCGCGGAGACGGCGGACGCGGCGCAGCCGGCGGGGGCGCCCGGCTCCAGGTGACCGGGGGCTCCCGACTCGCGGGCCCCACCGCTCCCGGGCGACCATGGGCAGGAGTCGAGTCGCCCCCTTAAGGAGCGGGCATGAGACGGAACCGACTGCTCACCCCGGCCGCGGTACTGGGCGCGGCCGTCGCCCTCGGCCCGGCGCTGCCGCACACCGCGGCGGCCACCCCCGGACAGAACTGCTCGTACGTGGCATCGGGCTACCAGCCCACGCTCGGGTACGGCGCCACGGGAGCCGCGGTCAGGCAGGCGCAGTGCCTCAGCAACGCGTGGGGCGGGCAGCCGCCCCGGCTCGCCACCGACGGGATCTACGGCACGGCCACGCAGGAGAAGATCGAGTGGATCCAGACCTGCCACGGCCTGCCGGCGAGCGGAGTCGTCGAGGGCCGCACCTGGCACGTGCTGTACCACCCGGCCCTGGACTGCTACGTCCCCTACCCGTCCTGAGCCGCCCCCGGCCCGTCTCCCCGCCTCCCCCGTTAGGGTGTTGTTAAAGAAAGCGCAAAAACCCAGCGGGACGAGACGACGAGACAGGGGAGACAGCCTTGGGGGCTCCACGCCTGAGCAGGACGCCGTTGCCGGGAATCGGGGTGCGTTACGACCTCGCCACACGCGAGCAGGGCCGGGTGTCCGTGGTCGCGCACCGGGACGGTTCACGGATCCTGAGCGCCTACCACCGGGACGACCCCGACGCCTGCGCCCTGTCGCTCAGGCTGTCCTCGGGGGAGACGGCGGCGCTCATCGACGCGCTGATGCCGACGCACCACAGCCCGAACCTGCTCTCCACCACCGGCCTGGGGCTGGTGGCCGAGCGGATCGAACTGTCCGCCACCTCGTACTGGAACGGCCGGCTCCTCGGCGAGACCCGGATGCGGACCGACACCGGCGTCTCCATCGTCGCCGTGCTGCGCCGCGCCGAGGCGGTGCCCTCCCCCACACCCGGCTTCCGCCTCGCGGGCGGCGACACGCTCATCGTCATCGGCACCCGTGAGGGCGTCGACGCGGCCGCCTCCATACTCGGGCGGGAGTGAGTCCGCCGTGCACGACTCCTCCGTGTTCCTGATCGAGTTCGGTGCGATCATCCTCGGCCTCGGCCTGCTGGGCCGGCTCGCCGGGCGCCTCCGTTTCTCGCCCATCCCCCTCTACCTGCTGGCCGGGCTCGCCTTCGGCGAGGGCGGGCTCTACCCGCTCGGCACCAGCGAGGAGTTCGTTGCGATCGGCGCCGAGATCGGCGTCGTCCTCCTGCTCCTCATGCTGGGTCTGGAGTACACCGCCAGCGATCTCGTCTCCAACCTCAAGACCCAGTACCCGGCGGGTCTGGTGGACGCCGCGCTGAACGCGCTGCCCGGCGCCGCGATGGCTCTGCTGCTCGGCTGGGGCCCGGTGGCGGCCGTGGTGCTGGCCGGCGTCACCTGGATCTCCTCGTCCGGGGTGATCGCGAAGGTGCTCGGGGACCTGGGACGGCTCGGCAACCGGGAGACGCCGGTGATACTGAGCATCCTGGTCCTGGAGGACCTCTCCATGGCCGTCTACCTGCCGATCATCACCGCGCTGCTGGCCGGCGTGGGCCTCGCGGCGGGCAGCCTCACGCTGGCGGTCGCCCTCGGGGTCGCCGGACTGGTCCTGCTGATCGCGGTCCGCTACGGCAGGCACATCTCCCGCTTCGTCTCCAGCGACGACTCGGAGAAGCTGCTCCTGGTGGTGCTGGGCCTGACCCTGCTGGTCGCGGGCATCGCCCAGAAGCTGCAGGTCTCCGCCGCGGTGGGCGCCTTCCTGGTCGGCATCGCCCTGTCCGGCGAGGTGGCCGAGGGCGCCCACCACCTGCTGGCTCCCCTGCGCGACCTGTTCGCCGCCGTCTTCTTCGTCTTCTTCGGCCTGCACACCGACCCGTCGAGCATCCCGCCGGTGCTGCTGCCCGCGCTCGCCCTGGCGTTCGTCACCACGCTGACGAAGATCGCCACCGGCTACTGGGCCGCGCAACGCGCCGGGATCTCGGCCAGGGGCCGCTGGCGGGCCGGCGGCACCCTGGTCGCCCGCGGCGAGTTCTCCATCGTCATCGCCGGTCTCGCCGTCACCGCGGGCATCGAACCCTCCCTGGGCCCCCTGGCCACGGCCTACGTCCTGATCCTCGTCATCCTCGGCCCCCTCACCGCCCGCTACACCGAACCCCTGGCCCGCCGCCTCACCCGCCGGACGAGGACCGAGCAGTCCCTCGCCCTGCCGGCCCCGGCCGCCCCGGTCGACGACCAGGACACGGTCGGCCGGACGTGACCGGGCCCGGCGGCCACCCCGGTCACGGCGAGACGACGGGCACCTGCGCCCACACCGTCTTGCCCACGGGGTGACGAGGCGTCACACCCCACCGCAGGGCCAGGGCATCCACCAGGAGCAGACCGCGGCCCGACTCCCCCTCGGGAAAGGACGAGGGCACGGCGCCGGGCGGCCTCTTCCTGGATTCGGCGTCCGCGACCTCGGCACGGACCAGGCCCGCCGCGGTGTCGAGGGCGAGCCGCAGCCCGAAGTCGCGCCCCGGCACCCTGCCGTGCAGCAGTTGGAGCGATTGCTCGACGGAGCGGCAGAACGTCACATCACCGTGCAGGTACTGCCCTTCGACCAGGGCGGACACGAGGCGATGGGCGGATCGTTGACGATCCTCACTCTTCCGGACAGCTCGGACGTGGCCTACACAGAAGGCTCGGACTACGGCCAGCTCATCGAGGAACCACCCAACGTCGGCCGTTACAAGGTGATTTACGATCGGCTGCGGGCGGCAGCCCTCCCCCCGCTCATGTCACTCGACATGATCAGGTCCGTGATGGAGGGCAACTACCGTGGCGCGAACGTCCCGTCCCGATCTGAACGGCGCCGCCTGGCGCAAGAGCAGCTACAGCAATCAGGAGGGCGGCAACTGCGTGGAGGTGGCCGACGCGTTCCCCGGCGCCGTCCCCGTGCGTGACAGCAAGAGCCCTGACGGACCCGCACTGATCTTCGAGGCCAGCTCCTGGGCCGCTTTCATAGGCAAGTTGAAGGCCGGTCGGCGCCACCGCGTCTGAGTCCGCCGGGCCCCGGCCACGGCACGCCTCCCCGGTCCGCCGGAACCTTGTCCGCGAGGGCCCGGCGGGCCGCTGACCTCCCCAAAGAACCGGGGGAAAGAACTACCCGCCCACCCACCCTCCCCGGCCGTGCGGCGCGCGTCACCCGTCCGGGTGACCGGCTTGCAGGCGCGGGATGCGGGCCGTTACGTTCACCGCGACAACCGCAAACAGATACGGCCCCCGGCCGGGACTGGCATCCCGAACGAGGGCCTGACCGATCAGGAAGTGAACACCTTCCCGATGGCTGACCCGCAGTCTAACGCGCCCTCGCGCACCGGTGCCGGAGCTCCGACCTCCGGCGTGATCCACGTCCGCACCCGGCTCACCGCCGACTTCACCGTGATCTCCAACGCCCTCGCGCAGCGCCGCGGCAGCGCGGTCACGGTCGGCGTCGCGGCCTACGTCCTCTCCCTGCCCGACGGTTCACCGGTGAGCATCGCCGCCCTCTGCGAGCACTTCACCGAGGGCGAGATCCTGATCTCGCGGGCACTCAGGGAATTGGAAGCGGCCGGATACCTGGAACGCCGTCGCGAGCGGGCGTCCACCGGGCAGGTTCGTACCCGGACGTTCTTCCACGACGTACCCGGCGGCGATCCCGACCCGGAACCGCCCGAACCCCCGAAGACCCGCCTCCCCCGGGAACAGCCCGCGAGCGCGCCGGTGACCGGGCCAGCCGCTGAGCGCACCCCCGAACCGGCTGCCGAAGCGAAGTCCCCGGCTTCGCTCGCCGACGCGGACCCCCGGGCCGTTGCCGTACTCACCGCACTGCGCCGCGTCGATCCGCGCCTGATCCTCTCCGCGCAGGAGGCCGCACGACTCGCACCGGCAGTCTCCGAATGGCTCGCGGCAGGCGTCGACGCTCCCAGACTCATCGAGTTCCTCACCGCGGGGCTGCCCGACCGGCTCCGCACCCGCCCGGCAGGCATCCTCGCCTTCCGCCTGCGCGAGACGCCCCTCCCTGCCCCGCCCCCACTCCGGTCCGAGCGCGTCACAGACCGCCCGACCGTCGCGCGCTTCCAGACCTGCGACGGCTGCGAGCGGGCGTTCCGAGCGCCGGACCCCGGACGCTGCCGGGACTGCCGGTCCGGGAACGGTGTCCGTGCGGCCGGTTGAGCCGGTGACCGGGTGTGCGGTCCACCGGCAGGTGGGAGGCTCGATGCGCGACGATGCGAAGCGCGGCATCAGGAGGAGGTGGGGCATGGTGGACAGGTTCAGAGACGGGCTTCTGACACCCGCGGAAACGGCCTCCTACCTTGAGATCCCCCAGTCGACTCTCACCACCTGGCTGAAGGGCCAGGCCGCCGGAGCACCGCTGGTCCACCAGGTGGAGCCGGTCCTGAGAGGGCAGCCCTCGGTGCCGTTCATCGCGGTGGCCGAGGCGCACGTCCTTAGCGAGATGGTCGAACGGCTCGTCACACGCGGCGACGCGATCCACCGGGCCGTTGAGAAGGGCGGCCCAGCGGCGTACGCCGTGCGGCACGACCGTGTCGAGCGCACCTGGCCGTGAGAACCTCCACCGAGACGAATGGCCGAAGACGCTGAAACTCGTTGTCCGGCTGGGGCGGCGGAGGCCGTACCTGCCTGTGCCATCACCCGACGGGCTTGGCCCCGCCAGAATCGGGTCCGCTCATGAACACGCGCAGCCCACCGACAGCGGCTGAGCTACCCGGAAGGGAGCGATTGGTGGATTTGGGCCACCACCGACCCCGCCCACCTGGGACCGCGCTCCCCGGCGGTGGCCCAAATCCTCCAGTTGACTGAACAGGCCGAGGTACGCCGCGGGTGAAGGACCACACCGCGTGGCTGCCTTCATCCCACAGTGGTCACCATGCTGAAGCGAGTAGCCGTCCTGTCCGACGTTCACGGCGTCCTGCCCGCCCTGGAGGCAGTACTCGCCGAACCGGACGTCAGCACCGCCGATCGCATCGTGCTCACCGGTGACATCACCGCCGGCCCACAACCGACCCAGGTTCTCGACCTGTTGACCGGTCTCGGCGACCGCGTCATCTGGGTCAGCGGCAACGCCGACCGCGAACTTCGTGAATTCCGTCGGGGGCAACGCGACACCATCCCCGATCCCATCGCCCCCTGGGCAGCCTCGCAGCTTCGCCAGGACCATCTCGACCTTCTCGGCTCGCTGCCACGATCGTTCTCCCTGTCCGTGAACGGCCTGGGAGAGGTGCTGTTCTGCCATGCCACCCCTCGCGACGACGAAGAAGTCGTCCTCGTCGACTCCTCCCTCGACCGCTGGAAGGAGGTCTTCGACGGACTCGATCCCGGCATCCGCACCGTGGTCTGCGGCCATACCCACATGCCGTTCGTCCGCCTCGCCCACGGCCGACTGGTGATCAACCCCGGCAGCATCGGCATGCCCTACGGACGAACCGGAGCACACTGGGCCCTCCTCGGCCCGGGAGTCGAGCTCCGCAGCACGAACTTCGACATCCAGCGTGCGATCACCCGGATCAGCGAGGACTCGTCCTACCCGGGCATCACCGAGTGGGCCGACTACTTCCTGCACGCCCGCGCGAGCGACGCCGACGCCCTGGCGGCCTTCGCGCCACGGGACGGACGTGACCACAGCCCGTGACATCCGCTCTCCGGCCACGGCTCCGCGGCCAGGGCCGTCAGTTGTTCCAGGTCTCGTCGTACGGGTCCGCCGGGGTCGGGATCGGCTTGGCCTCGGTGACCCGGAGGTACGGGATCGGGCCGTTGTTCACCGGGTCGCGGGTCTCGCGGGCGGTGTACGTGCCCGTCACCTGGAGCCAGCCGTCCGGCTGCAGGACCGGGGGGATCTTCCCGGTGAGGGCCACCTTCACCGGCTGGGCGTCCGCCGCACAGCAGTTCAGCGCCATCCGGACGAGATACGGGGTACCGGCCGAGTCGACGGCCACGAAGCCCGCGATCCGGACCTGGTGGCCCGCCAGCGAACGCCCGTGGCCGTAGACGGCGCGGCCCGCGTAGTCGACCAGGTTCAGCGGTATCGGGTCGGAATTGGGCAACTTGTTGTAGCCGTAAGGCTGTTGCAGGGCCGTACCGGTGCGCAGCGCGCTGTACGAGCCGAGCGCGGGCGGCGCGATGAGGATCAGGGCGAGGAGCGGGAGGACCAGCAGCCAGGAGATACGGGGCTCGCGGTGGACGTGCCCCTCGGGCGCGGTCTCCGGCACGGCTTCCCGCCCGGCTTCCGGCACGTCCTCCGGCACGGATTCCGGCGCGGCCTGCTGCCCGGCCTCCGTGCGGCTGCCGCGGGCGCGCCTCCACTCGTACCAGGCCGTCGCCAGCGCCGAGACGATCAGGACCGCGCCCGCCGCCAGCAGCAACGGCTGCAGACCCGCCTTGACGTAGCGGAGGTAGAGGTCGGTCATGCCCGCGTGCAGCAGGGCCGCACCGACCAGGAACATCACCGCCGCCTGCGCCTGCCGGTTCACAGCAGCACCGCCCCGGTCAGGACCGCGCCCGCGATCGCCGCCGCGAAGGTGGCCGGGGCGAAGCGCAGGGCGAAGCCGCGGCCGAAGGTGCCGGCCTGCATCGCGAAGAGCTTGAGGTCGATCATCGGGCCCACGATCAGGAAGGCCAGCTTCGCGGTGAGCGAGAACTGGGTGAGGGAGGCCGCCACGAACGCGTCCGCCTCCGAGCAGATGGACAGCAGTACGGCCAGCACCGACAGGGCGAGGATCGCGACCACCGGGTTGGCGGCCGCCGTACGCAGCCACTCCGCCGGGGCCACCGCCTTCAGCGTCGCCGCCGCCATCGCGCCGAGCACCAGGAAGCCGCCCGCCTGCATGGTGTCGTGCCGGACCGAGGACCAGAACGCCTCCCCCTTGGTCTCGCCCTCGTGGTGCGCGTGGGCCGGCAGGCGCAGCCAGTCGGTGCGGCCGAGCCGCTGCCACAGCCAGCCCATCGCGCACGCCACCAGCAGGCTGCCGGCGAACCGGCCCACCACCATCTCGGGGTTGCGCGGGAACGCGACCGCCGTCGCCGTCAGCACGATCGGGTTGATCGCTGGCGCGGAGAGCAGGAAGGCGATGGCCGCGGCCGGGGTGACGCCCCGGCGGACCAGGGCACCGGCCACCGGCACCGACGCGCACTCGCAGCCCGGCAGGATGACGCCGGCCAGCCCCGCGACCGGTACCGCCAGAGCCGGGTGGCCGGGCAGGGCGCGGGCGAAGAAGGAGGGCGGCACGAAGACCGCGATCGCCGCGGAGAGCAGCACGCCGAGGACGAGGAACGGGAGCGCCTGGACGACCACCGCCACGAACACCGTCATCCAGCTCTGCATCACGGGCTTCGACAGAGCGCCGCGCACCGGGCCCTGGAACACCACGACCAGGAGCAGGAGCAGGGTCAGGGCCAGCGGGGAGTTGAGGTGCCAGCCCTCCCGGCCGGGCGGGGTGCCGGTGTCGTCGGCGCCGGGCGTACCCGTCTCGGGCGCGGCGCCGGGCGGGGCGGCTTTCTCGGTGATGGCCACGGGTCGGATACCTCCGGCACTTCGGTCAGATCCGGGATTATGCTCCCTCCCCCTCCCTACGGGCGGTCGGGGGCGGGTGTTCACCTCGTTGCTGGAACCATGCGTCCTGTTGAGGCACTCTTTTCCCTCGTGGCGAGCGTTCCGTATCAGGGTGGTGGGTCCCCGGCGCCCATGGTGGTGTGCGGGGACGACGGGCTCGCGCACCGGCTGGCCGCCGAGTTGCGCACGGTCTACGGCGAACAGGTCACCCTCGTCGTGCCCCCGAACGTGCGCATCGCCCGGCCGCCGGTCGTCGGACGCGCCCGCGCCGCCTCGGCCGCGCTGTTCGACCGGGTGGTCAGTGCGACCGTGGGACGGACGGGCGGGAACGGCGGCAGCGGCAGCGGCGGTGCCGGGGCCGGCGCGGTCTCCGGGGCCGGCGAAGGGCCGCGCGGGGAACGGGTGCTGGAGGCCTACGAGGCCACCGAGGCGGTGCTCGCGGAGGCGGGAGTGGAACGGGCCGCCGCGCTCGCGCTCGTGTACGACGACGACGAGACCAACATCCGGGCCGCGCTCACCGCCCGCCGGCTGAATCCGCGGCTGCGGCTCGTGCTGCGGCTGTACAACCGGCGGCTGGGGCAGCATATCGAGGAACTCCTCGACCAGGCAGCCGCGTTGGCGATCGACCCGGACGGCAGCGGGGGCGGCGCGGTGGGGGACGCCTCCACGATCGTGCTGTCCGACGCCGACACCGCCGCGCCGGCGCTCGCCGCCACCGCACTCGCCGGGCGCGGCAAGGTCATCCACACGGACGGTCTGGTGCTGCGGGCGGTGGATCTGCCGCCGGGCGCCGACGCGGGGCAGGACGCCGTCGAACAGGGGCTGTTCCCGCTGGCGCTGCTCTCCCCGAACGGCACCGGGCCCGAACCGGCCGAGGGCGGCCGGGAGCGGGGGCCGCTGCTGCTGCCGAATGCGGAGCAGGTGCGGGCGTCCGCGGGTGAGCGTGGCGTGATGGTGCTGGAGCACGTGTCGTCGTCGGCGGGGGCGGCGGAGCCGGCCGGGCGCGGGGTCGTACCGCCGCTCGCCTCGCTGTTCTCGCGGCGGCTCAGGTGGTCGCTGGCCGGGATCGTGGGGTGCGTGGTCGCGCTCGCGGTCGCGCTGTCGGTGGTGACGCACATGCATCCGGTACGGGCCTTCTACTACACGCTCCTCGACCTGTTCGCCATCGACGACCCCGCGATCGGGGCGCCGCTCGGCCGGCAGGTCCTGCAACTCCTTTCGGGTCTTGTCGGGTTGCTGCTGCTGCCGGTGCTGCTGGCGGCGGTCCTTGAGGCGCTCGGGACCTTCCGCACCGCGTCCGCGCTGCGCAAGCCGCCTCGGGGTCTTGGCGGTCATGTGGTGCTCCTCGGGCTGGGGAAGATCGGGACGCGCGTGCTGACGCGGCTGCGGGAGCTGCACGTGCCGGTGGTGTGCGTCGAGGCCGATCCGGAGGCGCGCGGGCTGGCGGTGGCGCGGCGGCTGCGGGTGCCGGTGGTGCTCGGGGACGTCACCCAGGAGGGGGTCCTGGAGGCCGCCAAGATCCATCGGGCGCAGGCGCTGCTCGCGGTGACCAGCGCGGACACGACGAATCTGGAGGCCGTGCTGTACGCGCGGTCCGTGCGGCCCGATCTGACGGCGGTGCTGCGGCTGTACGACGACGACTTCGCGACCGCCGTGTACCGGACGCTGCGGGCGGCGCATCCGCAGGCGGTCACCCGGAGCCGGAGTGTGTCGTACCTGGCGGCGCCGTCCTTCGCGGGGGCGATGCTGGGGCGGCAGATCCTCGGGGCGATCCCGGTGGAGCGGAAGGTGCTGCTGGTGGCGGCGGTGGCGGTGGGCGGGCATCCGCAGTTGGAGGGGCGGACGGTGGCGGGGGCGTTTCGGGCGGGGGCGTGGCGGGTGCTGGCGCTGGAGGGGCGGCAGGGGGTTGCGGACGGGGAGTACGTGTTGCGGGGTGGGGACCGGGTGGTGGTGGTCGCCACCCGCCGGGGTCTGGCGGAGCTGTCCGGCCGCCGGGTCCTGCCCACCCACCCGCCCGACTCGCTCGGTTGAGAGGCGGGGGCGGGTGGGCCGCGGAGCCGGGACACGTGCGGCCGAGCGGGGGCTGAGCGCGCAGTTCCCCGCGGCCGCCCTGCGGGGTACGCCGCACCGTGGTTCAGTGCCGCGACATCGTGGTTGGCCGCGCAGTTCCCCGCGCCCCCACACGGGGGCACACCGCACCGTGGTTCAGTGCCGCGACATCGTGGTTGGCCGCGCAGTTCCCCGCGCCCCCATACGGGGGCACGCCACGCCGTGGTTCAGTGCCGCGACATCGTGGTTGGCCGCGCAGTTCCCCGCGCCCCCATACGGGGGCACACCGCACCGTGGTTCAGTGCCGCGACATCGTGGTTGGCCGCGCAGTTCCCCGCGCCCCCACACGGGGGCACGCCACGCCGTGGTTCAGTGCCGCGACATCGTGGGTGCTCGCGCAGTTCCCCGCGCCCCTTGCGGGGCACGCGACGCCGTGGTTCCCCGCGCCCCTTGCGGGGCGCTTCGGGGGCGGGTGGGTGGGGGGGTCAGTCTGTCGGCGCTGTCGCCGTGGGGGTGAGGTGGCGTTCGGCGAATTCCATTTCCAGGCGGAGTTGCTTGATGCGTTCGTCGACCACGAGGGAGCCGTGGCCCGCGTCGTAGCGGTAGACCTCGTGGGGGGCCGAGCGGGCGGCGAGGCGGTTGACGTAGTTGTCGATCTGACGGATGGGACAGCGGGGGTCGTTGAGGCCGGCCGAGATGTAGACGGGGGCCTTGACGTCGTCCACGTAGGTCAGCGGGGAGGAGGCGGCGAAGCGGTCGGGGACCTCTTCCGGCGTGCCGCCCAGCAGCGTGCGGTCCATCGCCTTCAGGGACTCCATCTCGTCGTGGTACGCCGTGACGTAGTCGGCGACCGGGACGACCGCGATGCCCACCGCCCAGGAGGCCGGCTGGGTGCCCAGGCCGAGGAGCGTGAGGTAGCCGCCCCAGGAGCCGCCGGTCAGGACCAGGCGCCCGGGGTCGGCGAGGCCGGACTCGACCGCCCAGTCCCGGACCGCCGCCACGTCCTCCAGCTCGATCAGGCCCACCCGGTGCTTCAGCGCGTCCGTCCAGGCCCGGCCGTAGCCCGTGGAGCCGCGGTAGTTGATGCGGACCACCGCGTACCCGTGGTCGACCCAGGCCGCGGGCCCCGCCGCGAAGCTGTCGCTGTCGTGCCAGGTCGGGCCGCCGTGCAGGTCGAAGACGGTGGGGAGGGGGCCGACAGCGCCGGCCGGCTTCTGGATCAGGGCGTGGATGACACCGCCGGGGCCCTCCACCCATGCGTCCGAGACGGGCACGGAAGGGGGGCACTTCATGCCCGGCGGGTCCAGGACCACCCCGCCGGTCGTCGAGCGGACCACCGGCGGCTCCGCGGCCGACGACCAGAGGTACTCGACGGTGCCGTCGGGGCGGGCCGTGGCCCCGGAGACGGAGCCCGGCGGGGTCGGGATGCGCGTCAGCTCGTGCGTGGCCAGGTCGTAGCGGAACAGGTCGCTGCGGGCCTTGTGGCTGTGCGCGATGAGCAGCGCGCCGCCGTCCGGGTACCACTCCGCGCTCACGTCGCCCGGCAGGTCGAGGGTCAGGTCGGTCTGCGTGCCGGAGACGACGTCCCAGACCAGGGGCTCCCAGCGGCCCCGCCGCTGGTGGCCGATGAGCAGCCGCGGGTCGGCGTCGACGGGGGCGAAGCCCAGCACCTCCAGGCCCAGTTCCTCGGTGCCGCCGTCGGTGTCGTCCAGCTCGGCGACGGTCGAACCGTCCGGGCGGACCACCCGCAGCGCCGAGTGCATGGCGTCACCGTGCTCGGTGTGCTCGATCGCGATCAGCGAGCCGTCGTGGGAGAAGTCGCCGACGCCCGCGGACTCGGCGTGCCGGTAGATCTCCAGCGGCTCCTCACCCGTTCTGACCAGGTAGATCGTCGTGCCCTCGTCGTCCGTGGAGCGGCCCACGACCGCCGTGCGGCCGTCCCGGCCCAGCGCCAGGCCGGAGGGGTAGGACGGGTCGAGACCCGGCGTCGCCTCCTCGTCCGCGCCGCCGCCGAACGGCTGGCGGCGCCAGACGCCGAACTCGTCACCGTCCTTGTCGTCGAACCACCAGATCCACGCGCCGTCCGGGGAGAGCAGCCCGTCCGTCGTGCCGTTCGGCCGGTTCGTCGCCTGGCGCTGCTCCCCGCTCGCGCGGTCCCAGGCGTACAGCTCGTACGTCCCCGTCGCGTTCGACACGAACAGGGAACGGTCGGGGGCGTCCTCCGCCCAGTCCGGCAGGGAGACCCGAGGGGCGCGGAAGCGCTTCTCCCAGTCCGGCATGTCGCTCTCACTCATGGCCGCAGTCATGGCCCCATAGTGCCCGTCCCCGCCCACATTGCGTCGACGAGAGCCCACCGCCTGTGGATAACTTTGCGAACCTCCAGGTGGGCGTCGGGGGCCCGGACACCCGTCGGCGCGCGTCCACCCCGCCCGTAAACCGCCATGAACCGCCCCGTACCGTGGACGGCGTGTACCGCTTTCTGCTGACACCCCGCTGGTGGGGCATCAACGTCTTCGTGCTGCTCGCCATCCCGTTCTGCATCTTCATGGGGTCGTGGCAGCTGAGCCGCTTCGAGGCGCGGGTCGAGGCGCATCGCAGTGCCGACAAGCAGGTCGAGACGGCGAAGACGGAGCCGGCCCGGCCGCTGGCGGACCTGCTGCCCGTCGACCAGTCGACCTCCGGCAAGCGGGCCACCGTCACCGGCCGGTACGCCAAGCAGCTGCTGGTGCCCGACCGCCAGGTGGACGGGAAGAACGGCTTCTACGTCCTGACCCTGCTGCGCACCGACTCGGGCCGGGCCCTGCCCGTCGTACGCGGCTGGCTGCCCGGCAGGGCGGACGCCGCCAAGGTACCGGCCCCGCCCACCGGCGAGGTCACCGTGACCGGCGCGCTGCAGGCGTCCGAGACGCCGGGGGACAACGGCGTCAGCAACCAGGGCGGGCTGCCGTCCGGGCAGACGGCGGCGATCAGCGCGGCCTCGCTGGTGAACCTGGTGCCGTACCCGGTGTACGACGCGTGGATCACCCTGGAGAAGGCCGACTCGGGGATGACGGCCGTACCGGCGGCCGCGCCGGACAACTCGGGGCTCGACCTGAAGGCGTTCCAGAACCTCGGCTACACCGGTGAGTGGTTCGTGTTCGCGGGGTTCGTGGTGTTCATGTGGTTCCGGCTGCTCCGCCGCGAGGTGGAGTTCGCCCGGGACGCGGCGCTCGGCCTGGTCCCGGACGCGGCCCCGAACCCGGAAGAGGAAGCCCAGCAGCCGACCGCCGTGTGACGGCCCCGGCCGGTCCAACCGGCCGTAACGGTCGCACGGGTCCCGCCGGTCGTACCGGTCGCAGGGGTCCCGCCGGTCGTACCGGTCGCACGGGTCCCGCCGCTCGTACCGGCCGCACGGGTCCCGCCGCTCGTACCGGCCGCAGGGGTCCCGCCGCTCGTACCGGCCGTACCGCCCCCGCCGGTCACTCCGCCGCCAGGACCCCGGTCCAGTAGACCGTCCCAGCGCACGCGTTCGTCACCGTCGCCGAGCCGGTCGGGGACCCGGCCTGCGGCGTGTACGAGACCGCGACGCTCCCGTCGGCCGTGCCGCCGTCCTCGGTGAACAGCTGGGTGGTGGTGCCGTCCGACCCGGAGGTGGTCGTACCGGCGCTGCTGCTCGCGCCGTCGGAGGGGCTCGGGGACGGGGTGCTGCCGCCGGTGCCGCCGGTGTCGGTGGAGCCGCCGGTGCTGGAGCCGCTGGTCGGGCAGGTCTCCGAGGGGACGAAGCCGAACTTCTCCTCGTAGGCGGCGCCGGGCGCCAGGACCAGGCCGGTGAGCTCGGTGGTCGGGTCGGGCAGCCCGGCCGCCGCGTCGCCGGCGACGTGCCGGGCGGCGGCGATCTTGGTGGCGTCGGCCGCTCCCTGCGCGAGGACGCCCACGCTGCCGGGGCCGCCGACGGTACAGCTCGTCGTCGAGACGTTGACGACCCGGAAGGTGCCGTAGACGACGCCCGTCGAGTCGGGGGCGCCGACGGTGGCGGCCGGGGTGCCGAGCTGTGCCGAGGTGCAGACGGGGGCGCTGCTGGCGGCGCTGGCGGTGGGGACGACCTTGGTGCCGGAGACGGCTCCGGTGCTCTCGCTCTTGCCGCCGTCCTTGGTGCCGCCGGGGGTCTGGTCGGCGGCCTGGCCGCCGCTGCCGCCCGCGGTGCCGGAGCCGCCGTCGGGGTTCTTGCCGCCGGTGGCGCCGCCCTGTGCCTGGGAGGCCTGGCCGGCCATGGAGGTGTTGGGGTCGGTGCCGCCGGAGTTGGAGACGTGCACGAGGGCGGGGACCGCGGTGCCGATGAACAGGGCGGCGGCCGCCATGCCGACGACGGCCTGCCGCTTGCGGGCCCGGCGGGCGGGCACCGCGCGGCGCAGGTGGTCGAGGCTGCCGTCGCGCGGGGCGAGGTCGTCGACGGCGGAGTGCAGGAGCCGGCGCAGGGCCAGCTCGTCCGTGTCGAGCCCGTCCAGGGCTTCGGGGCCGCCGGCATCGGCCCCGAAGCCGGGGCCGAGCCCGCTCCGGAGCCCTTCAGGGCCCTGCTCCAGGCCCTCGGGGCCCTTGTCGTCGGGGCCGTCGTTCACAGTTCCGTTCCCAGCGTGCGATTGCGTGTGCTCTTGCTCGTGGTGCCGTCCTGGTGTCGGCTCGTGCCAGGCGTAAGGCTCGTGGCGATCATGTGAGTCGCCTCCCTGGGGGCTGTCCGTCATGCCGCCGACTCCATCGCCACCCGTAGCGCCGCGATGCCGCGCGAACCGTACGCCTTCACCGAGCCCAGCGAGATGCCGAGCGTCTCGGCGACCTGGGCCTCGGTCATGTCGGCGAAGTAGCGCAGGACGAGGACCTCGCGCTGGCGGCGCTGCAGGCCCTTCATCGCCTTGATCAGGTCGCGCCGCTCCAGCTGGTCGTAGGCGCCCTCCTCCGCGCTGGCTGCGTCCGGCATCGGCTTGGAGAGGAGCTTGAGGCCGAGGATGCGGCGGCGCAGCGCGGAACGGGAGAGGTTGACGACCGTCTGGCGCAGGTAGGCCAGGGTCTTCTCCGGGTCGCGGACGCGTTTGCGGGCGGAGTGGACGCGGATGAACGCCTCCTGGACGACGTCCTCGCAGGAGGCGGTGTCGTCGAGGAGGAGCGCGGCGAGGCCGAGGAGTGAACGGTAGTGCGCCCGGTAGGTCTCGGTGAGGTGGTCGACGCTGGTACCGGCCGCCGCCGTCGCCTCCTCGGCGCCGTCGCGCTGGCTGGGTATGCGGGTGGGCCGCGCTGCGGGCATGGGCGCGATCACCGGCATGCCGCCGGGCGTGCCGGGCATGCGGGGGCGCAGACCGGCACGGGGCGGCCGCACGGCCGTCGCGCCGCGGGGCGCACTGAGTTCGAGTACCTCTGCCACGTGAGTTGGACACGTCTGCCCCCGGCGGGGTTGTACGTGCCGGGCATCACTTTTGCGTCGGACTTTCCGGACGGGTGCATGCCGGGGCCGCCGGGTGGGCCGGCCGGCGCGTTCGGTACCGTCCCGCGCGCGTCCGGCAGCACACTCGACGGTGCATCAATTGCCGTCATGCGTCCCGCTCTTCCCTTGTGTCCCATGATGAACGGGCGTCCCCACGCCCCGATCACGGCGTCCCCACGCCAGGATCATGCGTCCCCGCGCCCCCAAGGCCCGGTTGCGTAAGCGCCCGGTAAGTGGGCGACCGCAAAGACGCTCCCCACCGTCCGCATGGTTGCGGAGGACGGGAGGAAAATCTTCGAACGCGGACGGGCTCCGGTTCAAGTGGTTTGGACCATGCTCCGGGACACATTTCTTACACGGATCCTACGCATGGGCCCGCTCCCACCCGGGGCGCACCCCGGAGCGTTTACCGTGGTCACCGGGCGTTCACGCGGAATCCGCCACAGCTGAACGGCCGGTCAGTTCCGCCGCCACCAGCTCGGCGATCTGCGCGGTGTTCAGCGCGGCCCCTTTGCGAAGGTTGTCCCCGCACACGAACAGCTCCAGCGCGGTCGGGTCGTCGAGCGCCCGCCGCACCCGGCCGACCCAGGTCGGGTCGGTGCCCACCACGTCGGCCGGCGTCGGGAACTCCCCGGCGGCCGGGTTGTCGAAGAGGACCACGCCCGGAGCCGTGTCCAGGATCTCCCGGGCCCCGTCGACCGTGACCGCGCCCTGGAACCTGGCGTGCACCGTCAGGGAGTGCGTGGTGACCACCGGGACCCTCACACACGTCACCGCGACCGGCAGCTTCGGCAGCCCGAGGATCTTGCGGGACTCGTCCCGCACCTTCATCTCCTCCGACGACCAGCCGTCCTCCCGCAGCGACCCGGCCCACGGTACGACGTTGAGCGCGACCGGCTCCGGGAACGGCCCGGTCAGGTCCCCGACCGCGCGCCGCACGTCACCGGGCTTGGTGCCCAGCTCGGTGCCGGCGACCATCGACAGCTGGGCCCGCAGCGTCTCCACGCCCGCCCGCCCGGCCCCGCTCACCGCCTGGTACGACGACACCACCAGCTCGCGCAGCCCGAACTCGGCGTGCAGCGCGCCCAGGGCGACGATCATCGACAGGGTGGTGCAGTTGGGGTTGGCGATGATCCCGCGCGGCCGGTTGCGGGCGCAGTGCGGGTTGACCTCGGGGACGACCAGCGGCACCTCGGGGTGCATCCGGAAGGCCCCGGAGTTGTCCACCACGACCACACCGCGCGCGGCGGCGACCGGCGCCCAGTGTG
The DNA here is from genome assembly GCF_044769305.1 of Streptomyces sp. NPDC090499. Lineage (NCBI taxonomy): Bacteria > Bacillati > Actinomycetota > Actinomycetes > Kitasatosporales > Streptomycetaceae > Streptomyces > Streptomyces sp. NPDC090499. The sequence continues at coordinate 687,446 of NZ_JBIVXP010000004.1, read as the reverse complement.
CGGACACCTCGTCGGGCACGTCGAACATCGCGACGTCGATGCCGTCGAAGGCCTCCTCCGACAGCGCGACGACCTCGACCTCCGCCCCGCGCACGGTCAGCTTGCGGCCGGCCGAGCGCGGGGTGGCGATCAGGCGGATCTCGCCCCAGACGTCCGCCCGCTGGGACAGGATCTGGAGCATGACCGCGCCGACGGCCCCGGTCGCACCCACGACCGCGAGCGCCGGCTTGCCGGTCATCGGCCGGTGCCTCCGTAGACCACGGCCTCGTCGGTGTCGGAGTCGAGCCCGAAGGCGGTGTGCACGGCGCGCACGGCCTCCGGCACGTCGTCGGCCCGGGTGACGACCGAGATGCGGATCTCCGAGGTCGAGATCAGCTCGATGTTGACCCCGGCGTCGCTGAGCGCCTCGAAGAACGACGCCGTGACCCCCGGGTTGGTCTTCATACCCGCTCCGACCAGCGAGATCTTGCCGATCTGGTCGTCGTAGCGCAGCGAGTCGAAGCCGATGCCCGGCCGGTTGCGCTCCAGCGCGTCGATGGCCTTGCGGCCCTCGGTCTTGGGCAGCGTGAAGGAGATGTCCGTCAGGCCGGTGGCGGCGGCGGACACGTTCTGCACGACCATGTCGATGTTGATCTGGGCATCGGCGATGGTCCGGAAGATGGCGGCGGCCTCGCCCGGCTTGTCGGGCACCCCGACGACCGTGACCTTGGCCTCGGAGGTGTCGTGCGCGACACCGGAGATGATGGCCTGTTCCACCTTCTTGTCCCCAATCGGCTTGCTGCTGACCCACGTACCCTGCAGTCCGCTGAAGCTGGACCGGACGTGGATCGGGATGTTGTAACGGCGCGCGTACTCCACACAGCGGTGGAGCAGCACCTTGGAACCGGAGGCGGCGAGCTCCAGCATGTCCTCGAAGGAGATCCAGTCGATCTTCCGCGCCTTCGTCACCACGCGCGGGTCGGCGGTGAACACACCGTCGACGTCGGTGTAGATCTCGCAGACCTCGGCGTCCAGCGCGGCGGCAAGGGCCACGGCGGTCGTGTCGGACCCGCCGCGCCCCAGCGTGGTGATGTCCTTCTTGTCCGCGCTGACGCCCTGGAACCCGGCCACGATCGCGATGTTGCCCTCGTCCAGCGCCGTCCTGATCCGCCCCGGCGTGACGTCGATGATCCGGGCTTTGTTGTGGACCGAGTCGGTGATGACGCCTGCCTGGCTGCCGGTGAACGACTGGGCCTCGTGGCCCAGGTTTTTGATCGCCATGGCCAGCAGGGCCATGGAGATACGCTCTCCGGCGGTCAGCAGCATGTCGAACTCACGCCCGGCGGGCATCGGTGATACCTGCTCGGCGAGATCGATCAGCTCGTCCGTCGTGTCGCCCATCGCGGAAACGACGACAACCACCTGGTTGCCGTTCTTCTTCGCTTCCACGATTCGCTTGGCGACGCGCTTGATGCCCTCGGCATCGGCAACGGAGGAGCCTCCGTACTTCTGCACGACAAGGCCCACGTGCGCTCCTCGCTCGGTTTGTTGTGTCGGCTCAGTTTAACGAGCGTCCGAATTCCACCGGCCTGCTCCCGCATGGTGAGACCGGCGGGCCCGCTCCGCTCGCGACCGGAACCTGCCCAGCGAACAGCAGACCACGCGGAAAGTGCCCTGCCTCACATTCCACTCCGTGCATGAATTTTCAAGAATTAAGGTACGGGGCGTGCGCGTACTCCTGGTGGAAGACGACGAGCCGGTCGCGGAGTCCCTCCGGCGCGGCCTGAAGCGGTACGGCTTCGAGGTCGAGTGGGTCACCACGGGCGCCGCCGCACTCGCCCACCCGGGCCCCTACGACGTCGTACTCCTCGACCTGGGTCTGCCCGACGGCGACGGTCTCGACATCTGCAAGGCGCTGCGCGGGCGCGTCTCCGGTGGCGACGTGCCGATCATCGTGATCAGCGCCCGCAGCGACGAGACGGACCGGGTGGTCGGCCTGGAGCTGGGCGCGGACGACTACGTCTCCAAGCCGTTCGGGGTCCGCGAGGTGATCGCCCGGATCAGGGCGGTGCTGCGCCGGACGCAGCCCCGGCCGGCGGACGCCGGCCCCGACCGCTACGGCTCCCGGCTCACCGTCGACCGCAAGGCCGCCCGCGTCCGCCTGGACGGCGCGGAGGTCGCCCTGGCCCCCAAGGAGTACGACCTGCTGGCCTTCCTCACCGAGGAGCCGGGCGCGCTGATGTCGCGCGAGCAGATCATGGAGGCCGTCTGGGACGCGAACTGGTTCGGCCCGACCAAGACCCTGGACGTGCACGTGGCGGCCCTGCGCCGCAAACTCGCCGGCGCGATCACCATCGAGGCCGTCCGGGGCGTCGGCTTCCGCCTGGAGGTAGCCGGGGACACCTCATGAACCGTCAGCTGATCCGCAGCTACATCCTGCTGGTCGCCGTCGCGATCCTGCTCTTCACCGTGCCGGTCGCCTTCACCCTCACCAAGCAGCTCCGCGACGACACGGAACTCTCCGTCCTGCGCGAGGCCAAGACGATGGCGCTGCTGCTGGGCGGCGGCGACAGCGTCTCCTGCGAGGCACTGACGGAGGTGGCCAGGGCGTACGACCGTGAGACCCCCGGCACGGTCCAGGCGACCCCCACCCGCACCTGCACCCCGGCCCTCCCGGCCCCCGCCGCCGGCCCGGCGCTGACGCGGGCCGTGACGGACGACACCGCGACCACCGACTGGGGTTCGGACGTCATCTGGGGCGAGCACCTGACCGTGACCGTCCCCGCCGAGGGCGACGCGGCCGTACGGATCGTCTACTCGACGTCGGACATGACCACCCGGTTCTGGCAGATCTGGGGCTTCCGGGCCGGCCTGGCCGTGCTCGTCCTGGCGGCGGCCGCGGCGATCGGCGCGGTGGCCGCCCGCCGGATCACCCGCCCGCTGCGCGAACTCAACTCCATGGCGAGCAGGTTCAGCGACGGCGACCTCACCGCCCGCTCGCCGGTGACCGGCCCGGCGGAGACCCGGACCCTGGCCCGCACCCTCAACCAGGGCGCGGAACGCCTGGACACCCTGGTCGCCTCGCAGCGCCGTTTCGTCGCCGACGCCTCCCACCAACTACGCACCCCGCTGACGGCGTTGCGGCTGTCCCTCGACAACATCGCGGACGGCGTCGACGACGAGTTCGTCCGCGAGGACGTGGAACAGGCGACGGCGGAGGTGATCCGGATGAGCCGCCTGGTGAACGGCCTGCTGGTGCTGGCGCGGGCGGAGGCGAAGGTGACGGCGCCCGAGCCGCTGCCCCTGACGGACATCGTGTCGGAACGCCTCGCCGTCTGGAGGCCGGCCGCCGACGAGCGCGGGGTCCGCATCGCGCTCAGGGGGAGTGCCGACGGCCGGCCGGCCGTGCTGGCCAGTCCCGGTCACCTGGAGCAGGTGCTGGACAACGTGCTCTCCAACGCCCTGGAGGTCTCCCCGGACGGCGCCACGATCACCGTGCGCGTCGAGGCCGACGCCGGCGAGGTGACGCTGTCCGTCCTGGACGAGGGCCCCGGCATGACCGACGCGGAGAAGTCCCGCGCCTTCGACCGCTTCTGGCGCGGCCAGGGCCTGACCGGCCGCTCGGGCTCGGGCCTGGGCCTGTCCGTCGTACGCCAGCTGGTGACGGACGACGGCGGCACGGTGGCCCTGCGGGACGCGCCCGGCGGCGGCCTGTGGGTGGCGGTCACCCTTCGGGCATCGCCGAGGAGTGGTGGTTGACGATCAGCCACTTCCCGCCGCGCTTCTCGTACTCGTAGGTGTAGCGGGCCTCGACGACCCGCTCGGCGCCGGTCTTCGGGTCGGTGAGGGTGAACTCGTAGATCCCGGTGTCGATGGCGGAGTCGGTGTCGAGGACGTTGACGATCGTCTCGACCTTCTTGCCGACGGGCCTGTTCTGCAGGAAGTGCTCGAAGTAGTCGACGATCTCGGCATGGTCGGTGCGGATCTTGTTGCTGACGGTCGGCAGCAGCACCGCGTCCTTGGCGTACAGGTCGGCGACCTGCTCCGGGTCGCCGGTCTGCAGGGCCGCGTTCCACCTGTCGAACAGGGCGGCGATCTGCTTCTTGCCGGGCTCGGGGGCGGTCCGCGGGCCACCGGCCTGGCTCACCCCCACGCTCACCGTGGCGGCGGTGACGACGGCGGTGGCGGTGACGACTGCGGCGCGTATGCGGTTCGTTCTGGTCATGACCCAAGACTCGCCTTGCGCTGGTTAACGCCCGTGCAGCCGACGTACAGCGCAGGTGCAGGGCTGGGCCAACTTCTTCAGGTGCGCAGGAGACTGACGCCGGCACCGAGCGACACGACCCCCATCCCGACGGCCGTCAGCACGCCCTGCGTGCCGTCGACGACGAACGGCGCGACGGCGGCGACGACGAGGTTGAAGAGGAAGAGGAACCACAGGACGGGACGGGAGGAGAGCAGCGGCTTCACGGCGGGATCCTTGTTTCTCGGCTTGGTTTCTCGGCCTGGCTGACCTGGTGAGATCAACGATCCCGTCTCCCGGCTGCGGCAACGAGGCAGCGCACTCCCGAACCGTTGGTGTAGGCAGGTACACCATGACGGCGCTGATCCTTCTCACCGGCATCGTGCTGCTGGGCGCGAGCGTGCAGTGGCTGACCGGCATGGGCTTCGCGCTCGTCGCCGTCCCCGCCCTGATCCTCCTGCTCGGTCCGGCCGAGGGCGTCGCGCTCGCCAACTGCGCGGCGGGCGCGATCAGTGTGGTGGGGCTGGCGGGCGGCTGGCGCCGGGTCCGCCCGGCCGCGATGGTCCCTCTGTGCGCGGCGGCGGCCTGCACGGTCCCGGCGGGCACCTGGCTGACCCACCAGCTCCCCCCGCCCGTCCTCCTCCTGACCATGGGAGCCCTGGTCACCTCGGCCGTGCTCCTGGTGATGCGGGGCGCCCGGCTCCCCGCCCTCGGCGGCCGGGGCGGCGCGCTGACGGCCGGCGCGGTGGGCGGCTTCATGAACTCGGCGGCGGGCGTGGGCGGCCCGCCGATCTCCCTCTACGCCCTCAACGCGGGCTGGACGGTACGGGAGTTCGTCCCCAACGCCCAGTTCTACGGCGTCGTCGTCAACGCCTTCTCGGTGACGGCGAACGGCGTGCCGGGGCTGAGCGCGGCCCAGTGGACGGCGGTGGCCGGCGCCATGCTGGCGGGCGCCCTGACCGGCCGCGCGGTGGCCGCCCGCACCCCCGAACACCACGCCCGCCGCCTGGTCCTCCTCCTCGCCCTGACGGGCGGCGTCACCGCGGTGACGAAGGGGGTGTGGACGCTGTGACCTTCGCGGTACGACCGCTCAGTCCACGAACTCCTTGAGGGGCTCGGTGTCGAGGGTGATATCGACCGGCCCCGGAAGCTTCACGGCGGCTCCGAAGGGCAGCTTCTCCTCATGCCGGTAGCGGCCGTTCTCGGGCTGGTTGAACACGACGACCGAGCAGTCGTCGCGGTCGATGAGAAGGTAGACGGGGATACCGGCAGCGGCGTAACCGTCGGGCTTCTCGACGCGGTCGCGCTGGTTGGTGTCGGTGTCGAACGAGGTGATCTCGACGGCCATCAGCACGCCGCTGGTCTCCGACCACTCCCCCTTGCCCTTGAGACTGCCCTTGGGCACCAGCACGCCGTCCGCACGGGCGCGCCCCTTTCGGTACGCCTCGGTCTTGAGCCCTCGTTCGGGATGAAGCCGCAGATCAGGACGGAGTTGCATGCACTGTTCCAGAAGCCACATGTAGATCTCGCTGTGGTTGCCGTCAGGCAAGGGCTTGACCTGGACCTTCCCGTTGACGAACTCCAGCCGCACGGTCTCCGGGGCATGGCGTTCGAGTTCCTCGAACTCCTCGACGGACATCTGCGGCTGGTGCTCGGTCCTGGGGGTCATGGCGTCGCCTCCTCGACTCCATACTGCCCCGACCGGCACCTCCTGCACGCTCACCGCAGCCCCGCCGCGCGGCGCAGCGCCTCGACGCGCTCGGTGACGTCGATGACCTCGTCGGCGCCGGGCAGGCAGCCGCTGCCGCGCGGCCCGGGAAGGAAGGTCTCAGGGACGTAGCCGTCCGTGTACTCGTCCTCGTCGACGCACTCCAGGCACTCCCGGCACAGCCCGCTCACGATCTCGGTCGTCCGCTCGTCCGCGTCGCACAGACCGCAGGCCATGATCACGCGAGAGACGTGAGCCCGGCGGGCGGCCTTCTGCCGGACCTTCGCCTTGGACCTCTTCGGGGGCATCTTGCTCTCCAATCGGTTGCGGGCGAGTCCGCCCGGGTTGGTGACGGCGGCCGGGAGGCCGTCGGTCAGTGCCTTGGTGATGTCGTCCGGGGTCGCACCACGGGACAGCCACTCCTCGGCCAGGGATGCGAGGGAACGGCAGTCGGTGTCGGACAGGGCCATACGGGAGTCGGCGGCACGCAGTTCGGCGAGGACCTGCCGGGCGGTGTCGGGTTCCGGCCCGACGTCCACGACATCGATGTCTTCGGCCGCCTGGGCCTCCTCGACGCGGGCAAGCCCCGGCCGGTAGTCCTCGGTGACGTCCTTGCCGTTCAGCCTCCGCGCGAACTCCGCCCACCACTCGGCCGACCTGCGGGTACGCGACCAGTGCGTCCGGGTCACCCAGCGCATCGAGTTGTCCTCGACGGTGATGTGCTCCTTGATCCAGCGCAGGTGGCCGGCGAGCGTGATGCGGCGCAGCGAGGTGCGGCAGGCCTGCTGCCCGTAGCGGGGGTGCGCGGCGGCGATCGCCTTGTAGCCCATCGCGCGGCCTTCGTGGAGGTGGTCGACGAAGACGGCGATCTCGCGGTCGCGGGGGCTCAGGTGTGCGAAGTCCGGGTCGGCGTGCGGATCTTCGTCACCCGCAGTGCGCTTGCCGTAACCCGTTTTGGCCATGGGGTGCGACGGGGACGGCAGGGCAGGGCTAGGGTAGGTGCAGGCCACCATCGAGTCCTTGTCGATGAGTAGGTTGAGGCCCCGGAGCCGGTGTTCCCGCACCGACCGGGGCCGATCTATGTGCCGCGAACCTAGAGCTCCTTTACGTTCCGGCGCAAGCCGATCACGGAACGTCACTCTTTCGAGGTAGGCGGCCTCAACTCACCTGCAGACTTGGTCGGTTGGGTCGGATCAAACCAGCCCAAAAACCCAAGGGAAGAGCTCGAAGCCCGAGGCTCAAGCCCCGGGCCGAACTGCGGAAACGACAGGGGCACTGCTACGGCCCTGAGAACGGCCGCTGAGTTCGGCGTCGAACGTCTCCTGGGCCACGCGCATGGCATCGGCGTACGCGGGTTCGCGCAGCCGTTTCCGCATCTCCTCCTCGGAGACCTCCTCGATGTGGGCGACCACCCACCAGATGTTGCCGAAGGGGTCCTTGATACGCCCGCCGCGTTGCCCGAAGGCGTGGTCGGCGAGGGGCGTGACGACCTGGCCGCCGGCCTCGACGGCACGCGCGAACGTGTCGTCCGCGTCGGCGACGAACACACGCAGCAGGCTGGGCATCACGGGCCAGTCCGCGCTCCGGTCGAAGGCCGGCAGGACGGTGTCGCCGATCCGGATCTCGGCGTGCCCGATCGCACCGGCCTCGGTGGCGACCCGCCCCAGCTCCACGCCCCCGAGCACCTCGGTGACGAAGTCCAGAAACGCCCCCGTGTCGTCGGTGACGACCCAGGGGGCGAGTGTGGTGCAGCCCTGCGGTGCGGCGCTTTCCGGCTGCTCGGGCATCGCGGTCCTCTCGTCGGTGTCGGGATGACGCCGACGACCGTGGGCACGACTTAGGACCGCTCTTGTCCTGCATGGCTGTTGTGGTCTCAACTCTCCACCAGATCAACGAAGTTGCTCTACGCTGACGGGTCCCGCACGTGCATGAGCTCGGGGGACGGGCTTTGATCGTGCAGTGGTGTGTGAAGGGGATGGCGCTTCCCGACGACGACGTCGCCAGAGGAGTGATCGACGACAGGTTCGGGATCGCCTGCCGCTGGTGGCAGCGGGTCGATCCCCTGCCGCGCGGCGACGTCGCCTCGAAACTGACCGCGCAGAACCTCAATCTCCACGTGAACCATTTCGAGAGCACCGACCCGGACACGGGGCTGCCGTTCTGCGAGGAGACCCCTTTCATCTCCCTGTCGTGCGGGACGGTCGAGCGGGACACGGCGGCGAAGACCAACTTCGTGCACACCGCCCGGCACACGGCTCTGTGGTTCGGCACCCGCTTCGGCCGGGAGCCGGTCGCCTATCTCTACTTCTGCTGGGTCATCCTGGCCCCCCGCTCCGCGGTGGCCGTACAGGGCGTCGCCGAAGAGGTCCGGGACCTGAACACCTACCGCAGATACTCCGCGTACCAGGTCGAGGGCGAGGTGGCAGCGAAGATCCTCGTGCCCGCGAACCAGATCAGCCGGTGCGAGCGATGGGAGTGGAACCGCGAGCGCAAGACGATCCGGCAGACGTGGACTCACTCCAACCCCCATTTCGTGCGGCCCGAAGCACTGAGCAACGTCAGGGAGATGCTCTGAGATGACCTCCCGCTCACTGGACCTCCTAGGGCTCCACGCCGAGCAGGTGGGGACCGCCGCGGACTTCCACGAGGCATACGGGCGCCTCATGGAACCCGACCAGGAGAACGACGACTTCAAGGCCCTCGTCGAGGCCGCGTCGGCTTACCGCCTCGCGGGCCAGTGGCGGTTGCTGGTCGAACGGGACGCCGGAGTCGGACTGCTGCTCCACGCCGCCTCGCTGTTCACCCGGGCCGGACTCACCTACGGCGCGTACCTCAGCGCCTCGCTGGCACCTGCCAGCTGTCGCGACCAGCTCGATCCCTGGAAGGAACGGCTTCTGCGCTCCGCCGGACAGCAACGCGGCGAGAGCGAGCTACTCGTCGAGCTCGGGTTGGCGGACCACCAGCCGGACGACATCCTCGGCCATGTCCAGCAGCAGACCTACCTGCTACTGGCCTGCGCCCTGCTCGCCCCGCCCGGGAGCCCGCAGGCGACAGAGCTCAGGTCCTTCGCGTCCGAGTCACCGCAGCGGGACGGCGTCGTTCCCATGGGGTCGTTGGCCATGCCGGTGCGGACGTTCTGGGGACTGGCGGTGGACATGCTCTCTCCCGAGGACAGAGGGGCCGCCCGACGGTACGCCGACACGCTCGCCGAACTGTCCCGTGCCTGTGCGAGGACTGTCGACCTCGCCATGGCCAACACCCTGACCTGGTCCAACGGCGCGGCCCCGATCGACGTGGCGGACCTCGAAATGATCGGCACGGCGGCAATGGGCCATCGGCACTTCGGCTGGCGCCGGATGCGAGTCCTGCTGGCCACCACAGAACTGCCCGACCTCGCCCGGGTGCCGCTGGACCTCGGCCTGGAGGTGGTGGACGTAACAGTCGACGGCTACGCAGATACTCCTGAACCACGTCCAGGCCCAGTAAACGTGGATATTCTTGACCCGGTCGACCTCAACCCGGACCATCACACCTGGGACCATCTCGACCCGGATCGAACAGAGCTGGGCGGCCCGGACGACGGAACAGACGTGGGCGGGCCGGAGCTCTGATGAAGGATGCGACGGAGCTGATCCGGGCGCTGACCGGGCTGGCCTGGCCGCTGTTCGCCGTCTGGGTGGTGTGGAGGTTGCTCCCGGAGATCCGGGACATCGCCAGGAACCGGGCCTTCAGCCTCAAGGTCGGCAACAACGAACTGACGGTCCAGCAGTTCACGGACCAGGTCGTCGACACCACCGCGGAGCTTCAGCGGCAACTCACGGTCCAGGCCGATGGGGGCCGGCCCGGACAGGAGCCGTCGCCGCAGTCGCAGCGCGTCCTGCACAGGATCCTGTGGGTCGATGACAACCCCGCCAACAACGCCTACCAGACCGCCCAGTTACAGGCGATGGGCGTGGAGGTCGTACAGGCCGAGTCCACGGACGAGGGCCTGCGGGCCCTGCGGAGGGCATCGCGGCCCTTCGACGCCGTGATCTCCGACATGGGCCGCGCCGAGGCCGGCGGGTTCGACCCCGACGCCGGCCTCAAGCTGATCCGGAAGATCCGTGAGACCGACGCCGTGACCCCGGTGTTCGTCTACGGAGGCGCCGGTGCGGCCGCCCGCCGGGACCAGGTGGCCGACGGCGGGGGCAACGGTGTCACCCAGTCCCCAGCCGAGTTGTTCGCCATGCTGGACCAGGTAGGACAGTTCCCGAGGACGGCTACTTGACCGACGACCGCGCTCCCAGCGCCCCGCCGATCTCCTGCTCCATGACCCGCCCCGCCTCGAACTCCAGGGTCTCGTCACCCATCGTGTCCTGGTCCGTGTCCAGGCCGTCCAGTTCCTCCAGGGGCTGGTTGAGGCGGACGTGGATCAGGACGGACTGGAGGGCGCGCAGGACGGCGGAGGCGGTGGGGCCCCAGTTGGAGAAGTAGGAGAACTGCCACCACCACAGGGCCTCCGTGGTGCGGCCCGCGCGGTAGTGGGCCATGCCGTGGCGGAGGTCGGTGATGATGTCGGCCAGGTCGTCCGAGATGCGGGCCGGGACGGGCGCCTTGCGGGGCTCGTACGGGTCGAAGACCTCGGAGTAGACGTCGACGGGTTCGAGGAGGCGTCCGAAGTTCTCGCGGAGCTGGTCGACGTCCGGCTCCGGGCCCAGGTCCGGCTCGTAGCGCTCGTCGGGAACGATGTCCTCGTGCGCGCCGAGACGGCCGCCGGCCAGCAGCAGCTGGGAGACCTCCAGGAGGAGGAAGGGAACCGTCGAGTCCGGCTCGTCGCCCTTCGACACCTCCGTCACGGCCACCAGGAAGCTCTCCACCTGGTCGGCGATCTGGACCGCGAAGTCGTCGGGGTCCTGCGCGGTCGCGTGCAGCGTGGCGTCAGACATCTAGGAGTCGTCTCCCCTCGAAGGCGCGGCCGAGCGTGACCTCGTCCGCGTATTCCAGGTCGCCACCCACCGGGAGGCCGCTGGCCAGGCGGGTGACCTTCAGGCCCATGGGTTTGATCATGCGGGCGAGGTAGGTGGCGGTCGCCTCGCCCTCCAGGTTCGGGTCCGTGGCGAGGATCAGCTCGGTGACCGTGCCGTCGGCCAGGCGGGCCAGCAGCTCCCTTATCCGCAGGTCGTCGGGGCCGACGCCCTCGATCGGGCTGATCGCGCCGCCGAGCACGTGGTACCGGCCGCGGAACTCACGCGTGCGCTCGATCGCGACGACGTCCTTCGGCTCCTCCACCACGCAGATCACCGTCGGGTCGCGGCGGGTGTCGCGGCAGATGTTGCACAGTTCCTCCTGTGCCACGTTGCCGCAGGTCGCGCAGAAGCGGACCTTCGCCTTCACCTCCAGGAGAGCCTGCGCGAGACGCCGTACGTCCGTCGGCTCCGCCTGCAGGATGTGGAAGGCGATCCGCTGCGCGCTCTTCGGACCGACGCCGGGCAACCGCCCCAGCTCGTCGATGAGGTCCTGGACCACGCCTTCGTACAACGGACTGCCCTTCCTGGAGTCTTTCGGTACGTACGGTAGTTGGCTGCCGCCTGTCCTAGGAAGGCGGTGCGGGTGTCGTGCGGGCGACGAACATCAGAACGGCAGGCCGGGGATGCCGCTGCCGCCGCCCAGACCCTGCGCCAGCGGGCCGAGCTTCTGCTGCTGGAGCGTCTGGGCGTTCTCGTTGGCCGCCTGGACCGCCGCGATGATCAGGTCGGCGAGGGTCTCGGTGTCCTCCGGGTCCACCACCTTGGGGTCGATCTTCAGGGCGCGCAGTTCGCCGGAACCGGTCACGGTGGCCCGCACCAGGCCGCCGCCGGCCTGTCCGTCGACCTCCGTGCCCGCCAGTTCCTCCTGGGCCCGTGCCAGGTCCTGCTGCATCTTCTGGGCCTGCTGGAGCAACTGCTGCATGTTGGGCTGGCCACCACCGGGGATCACGATCAGCTCCTGGGTCGGGTCCGGATTCTCTCTGTTGTGCATGAGCCTACGTGGTTGACGCAGCCGTCGCCCCGCCACTCTTTCGAGTGAGATTCCCGGTGGCCCTATACCTGATCAAGACCCACTTCCGGGCGGAAAAGAGACGAAAGGAAAGCCTTCGCCACCCATTGGGCGGTAGGAAGGGTTCCCGTCGTCAGCATCCATTGTCAGGTCCGGCGCCAGGTCGAATGTCGGGGCCGGTGGCAGTTCCGATGTCACGGAACGTGACCGGTCGGGATCGGTTCGGGACCAGTTAGGGAGTGCCGGGTGGGTCAGCCGGAGATGCAGCCCGAGGGACCGCCTCAGGACGGGCGGGGCGGCGAGGGTGCGGCCGGACTGCGGCCGGGTGATCTGGCCGGGCGGGCGTTCCCGCTCGGGGACTGGGGTGAGCCGGCCGAGCGGCTCGACGAGCTGTACCGGTGGGTGGAGCGCGGGGCGCTGGAGACGGCCCGGTGGTATCTGGCGGACCGGATCTGGAAGCGGCGCGGAGCGCGGGCGCTGCGGTGCGGGGCGGCGGCGGGGGCGGCGCTCGGGGCGGCGCTCCCGCTCCTCGATCTCACCGGGGTGGTGGGCGGGGTCGCGCCGTGGGGGTATCTCGCGCTGCTGCTGGCGGTGTCCTGTGTCGGCGTCGACCGGTTTTTCGGGGTGACGTCCGGGTGGATAAGGGACATGGCGACCGCGCAGGCCGTGCAGCGGCGGTTGCAGGTGCTGCAGTTCGACTGGGCGTCGGAGAGTGTGCGGGAGGTGCTGGGGCCGGCGGAGGGTACGGCGAGCGAGGCGGCGGAGCGGTGCCTGGGGGTGCTGCGGAGGTTCTCGGAGGACGTGACCGAGCTGGTCCGTACGGAGACGGCCGACTGGATGGTGGAGTTCCGGACGGGGCCGGCGCCGCTGGGCATGCAGGCGACGGTGACGGCGGGGCCACGGGCGGACGCGGGACACCTGAACGGACGGTTTCCGCTGCCGCCGGGCACGAACGGGGCGCGGCCGAACATGCCGAGACAGCGGCCGCCGGAGCCGCGGTGAGGGTGGGGGGTACGGGTCGCCGGTCCGGTGCGGCGCCGTGGGGGAGTTCGCGCAGTTCCCCGCGCCCCTGAGGGTGAGGGCTTCCCGCCATGGTTCAGTGCGGCGCCGTGGGGCTGGTCGCGCAGTTCCCCGCGCCCCATAGGGGCGCGGGGAACTGCGCGGGCAACCACGACGGCGGTGCACGTGGCATTGTCCGGACGCCCGAATGTCTTGACATCTTCTGAAGCGGCGCCGCATCGTGAGCACGCAGGCTCTGGACGGTCCAAGGAGGGGCAGCCCCATGGTGCGTACGCTCGGCGTCGCCGTCGTCGGATTCGGCTGGATGGGGCGGGTGCACTCGCAGGCCTACCGGCGGGTCCCCCACCACTACCCGGAGCTGCCGGTACGCGCCGAGCTGGTGAGCGTCGCCGAGGAGGTGCCGGGGCGGGCGGAGGAGGCCGCGGCACAGTTCGGGTTCGCGTCGACGACCCGGGACTGGCGTGAGGTCGCCGCCGATCCGCGGGTGGCGGCCGTGAGCATCACCGCGCCGAACTTCCTGCACCGTGAGATCGGCGTCGCCATGGCGGAGGCCGGCAAGCACATATGGATCGAGAAGCCGGTCGGGCTGACCGCCGAGGACGCCCGCGCGGTGGCGGAGGCGGTGGCGAAGGCCGGGGTGCGGGGAACGGTCGGCTTCAACTACCGCAACGCGCCCGCCGTCGCGTACGCCCGCGAGCTGATCGCCTCCGGCGAGCTGGGTACCGTGACGCACGTCCGCGTCCGGCTGTTCAGCGACTACGCCGCGCACCCCGACGGCGCCCTGACCTGGCGGTACGAGCGGGCCCGCGGCGGCGGGGGCGTCCTCGGCGACCTCGCCTCGCACGGCGTCGACCTGGCCCGCTTCCTGCTCGGCGACATCGAGTCGCTGGCCGCCGACACGGCCGTGTTCATCCCGGAGCGCGCCCGGCCCACCGGCGCCACCGCCGGCCACACCCTCGCCACCGGCGGCGAGCTGGGCCCGGTCGAGAACGAGGACTACGTCAACTGCCTGCTGCGCTTCGCCTCGGGCGCCCGCGGTGTCCTGGAGGCCAGCCGGGTCTCGGTCGGCGAGCAGAACAACTACGGCTTCGAGGTGCACGGCACCAGGGGCGCCGTCTTCTGGGACTACCGGCGGATGGGCGAGCTGGGCGTCAGCCGCGGCACCTCCTACCAGGACCAGCCCGTCTCCACGGTCTTCGTCGGCCCCGGCCACGGCGAGTACGGCGCCTTCCAGCCCGGCGCCGCCAACGCCATGGGCTACGACGACCTCAAGGTCATCGAGGCCCGCAACTTCCTGCGGTCCGTCGCCGAGGGCACCTCCTACGGCCCGACCCTGGAGGACGCCGTGCACAGCGCCACCGCCCTCGACGCGATGAGCCGCTCGGCCGCGCAGGGAACCTGGGTGAGCCTCGGCTGACCCGGGAGGACGGCGGCGGGCGTCACGCGCAGAGTTTCATGCCCACCGGCGCGTAGCAGGCCACGTGCCCGTACGAGCGGATCACGGCCTGGCCGTTGCCCATCTCGACGTACGACAGGAAGCTCGACGCCAGCGAGTCGGCCGCCGGCCGGCCGTAGGTGTACGCGTACTCGATCTCGCGGTACGGGTAGGGGCTGGTGCCGCGCTCGATCGCCTCCACCGACGGGGCGTTGTCGTCCAGGGAGAGGATGTGCAGGCCCTTCACGCCCTCCGCCACGTTCAGCTCGGCGTAGCCGACCGCGCCCTTCAGCTGGGCCACCTCCGACAGCACCTGGTCGGTGGAGTCCAGCTCGCAGCGGATCACCTTGGCCGTCGGGTCGTCCTTGTGCACGCAGTCCACGGAGGAGTTGGCGATCTCGCCGCGCCCCAGCACCCGCCGCTGGAAGACCTGCCGGGTCCCGGAGTTGGCGTCCCTGCTGACCAGCACCACCGGCAGGTCGGGGCCGCCCAGCTGCTTCCAGTTGGTGATCTCGCCCTGGTACAGCCGCCGTACGTCGGCCGTGGTGAGGTTCCGCAGCGGCACGTCGTCGTTCACGACGAGGGCGAAGACCACCAGGGCGACCCGGTTCTCCTTCAGTTCGGGCATGTCGGTCGGCTTGGGCCCGTCGGAGAGGGCGATGACCGACGGTGAGCCCTTCTTCGTGGCCGCGCCGTCGCCGTTCAGCTCCCGGATCCCGGCGGTCGAGCCGTGCGCGTCCACCGTGATCGAGGCGCCCTCGCAGTCCTTCTCGTACTTCTTCGCCGCGTCCTGCATCACGGGGGCGAAGGCGGTCGAGCCGATGACCCGCAGCGAGCCCTTCGCGCAGCCGATCGGCGGCGGGGTGTCGTCGCGGGCCACCACGATCGTGGCGAGAGTGAGGACACTGAGCGTCAGCATGATGGTGATCAGCCGGGAGGCGCGGCTGAACAGGGGCGTCGCGTCGTCCGGGGTGGCGCTGCGGTTGGGGTGCACCTCGCCGTCGTGGATCCCGCCGACGATCCTGATCTCCCGGCCGACGTCACCGCCGGAGAGCAGCACCAGGAGCTTGAAGTGCTCGCCGTGGTTGAGCGGGACCCGCGGGATGCGCAGGGTGTTGCCCGAGTAGCCGAAGCCGCGGTCCGAGGTGAAGTGCGGCATGAGGTGGTCGCTGTCGGTCGGCTGGGTGACCGAGACGCCGCGGATGATGCGGTCGGTGAACACCGCGGTGAGGCCGTGCAGTTCGGGACTGGTGTAGTCGTCGCGGCCGATGCCCTGGGAGCCGTCGTTCTCGATGCGCAGCAGGACCAGGGTGGCGTCGGCCATGTCCGGGGCCTCGTCGAAGAGGCCCAGGCGTCTGCCGATGCGGCCCGACCGGGCGTCGTCGCCGATCGGGTTGTCCATCTGCACGCGGTAGCCGATGCGTTTGCGGCGCGGGACCCGGCGCTCGTACCAGAAGATGCCCGCGGACGCGACGATGCCGAGCACCGCGGTGCCCACGGCGACGATGTTCTCCGCGTTCAGCCACTCCATGTGGGTGCCCCCGCCACTCCCCGGAGTCGGATGGTGGGGTCACCGTAAGGGGCGGGATGCGGTTGTGAAGGGACATAACGGTCGCCCGCACGGTTGTTCGCCGAACGTTCAACTGGTGCAGGGGGACCGGCAGTTCACTCCTTGCTGTAGGTCAGGCTCTCGTCGCCGTCCTTCGTCACACGCTTCAGCTTGCCGGCCGAGAGCAGGGTCACCTCGGTGGCCTCTCCTGCGGTGCACGACGAACGGGGCTTGCCCGCCGTGACCGTGGAGGGGCCGATCTCCAGCGGGCCGTCCGCGCCCGGCTTCCCGGCGAGTTTCGCCGTGAACTCGCAGTGGTAGCCGGGGCCGTCCGCGACCAGGGTGAGGACCGTGTCGCCCACGGCACCCTGGCGGATGGTCAGTTCGCGGGTGTTGTGGCCGGTGTCGTTGTCTATCGAGGTGGCCCAGGTGCCGAGGAAGCCGCTCGGGACGGAGCCCTCGGGAGCGGCCGAGGCGGAGGACGACCGGGTGGGCGTCGACTCCGCGGAGGTGGTCGGGGCGGTGGCCGACGGGGTGGGGGTGCCCTGGCCGGCCGCCTTGTCGTCCGCGCCGCCGCCGCTGTTCATGAGCCCGTAGACCGAGCCGCCCGCGGCGAGCAGCACGATCAGGGCGATCGTGACGAGGAGGGCGGTGGAGCGGGTGGTGCGGCGGGGCTCGTCGGCGGGGAGGGGGTCGTAGAGCGGGGGCGGGGGGACGGGCGGGTAGATCTGGGTGGGGTCGGGAGCGGCCTCGATATACGGGTTGTACTGATTGTCCTGGTTGTACGGCGAGGTCTGCGGGTGCTGGTGGGGTTGGTTCGGGTAGCCGTAGGCCGGGTGGGCGGGGGCGTGTTCGGGAGACGAAACGCCGCGGGGCGGCTGCGGGCCGACGGGGGCTGATCGCACAGTTCCCCGCGCCCCCGGGTCGGCTGACCCTTCAGCCGATTGATCCGTCGCACCGGATGCCGGTGCCCGGTTCAACGCCCCGTAGACCGTCGGGTCCTCCACCTCCAGCAACTCGACGGCGTGGCGGCCGAGTTGGGCCACCAGGGCGCCCGGCAGCCACGGGTCCCTGGAGCGGCCCTCCCAGACCGTGTCGCCCGCTCCCGTCCGGGCCAGGATCGCGTCCAGGGACGGACGGGCCGCCGGGTCCTTGCGCAGGCAGTCGCGGACCACGTCGGCGATGTCCTCGGGAAGCCCGGAGAGGTCCGGGTCCTCCTGGGCGATCCGGAACATCAGGGCGTGCGCACCGCCCTCCGTGGCCCCGAAGGGAAGCCGGCCGGTGGCCGCGTACGCGAGCACCGAGCCGAGGCAGAAGATGTCGCAGGCCGGGGTGATCCGGTCGCCGCGCACCTGCTCGGGGGCCATGAACCCGGGCGAGCCGAGGAGGGAGCCGGTCTGGGTGAGCCGCTCGCCGGGCAGCGTCTCCAGCGCCCGCGCGATGCCGAAGTCGATGACCCGGGGCCCCTCTATGGTGAGCATCACGTTGGACGGCTTGAGGTCCCGGTGCACGAGCCCGGCCGCGTGGATGTTGCCCAGCGCGTGCGCGAGCCCGGCGGCGAGGATGCGCACCGACCGCTCGGGCAGCGGCCCGTGGTCGTGCTCGACGACCCGCTGGAGGCTCGGCCCGGCCACGTAGCCGGTGGCCACCCAGGGCACGGCGGCCTCGGTGTCGGCGTCCAGCACCGGCGCGGTCCAGAACCCGCCGACCCGCTGCGCGTTGCGGACCTCCTGCCTGAAGCGCGCCCGGAACTCCTCGTGCTCGGCGAGTTCCGCCCGCACCAGTTTCACGGCAACGGTACGGCCGCGCTCCGACCGGGCGAGGTACACGTGCCCCATCCCGCCCGCGCCCAGCCGCGCCAGCAACCGGTAGCTCCCGATGTGCTGCGGATCCCCCGGCCCCAGCTTCTCCATGGCAGATCCGCCCCTCGCTCACACTTGTGATCGAGCCGAGAATAATGCGGCCCTTCCGGGGATCGCGCGGCGCCATGTCTACGGTTACGTAACAGGGACCGGCCGCGGGCCATGTCCCCAGGCTGTGGACAGACTGTCGCGGAATCCCCCTGACCACGGAACAGGTCGCCGATACCGCTCCCGTACCCGCCGCTCCTACGCTCCCCCGCATGACCCCTCAGCCCCGTCCCCAGGCCGGCGCCGCCGTGAAGGCGGCCGATCGTGCGCATGTCTTCCACTCCTGGTCCGCGCAGGACCTCATCGACCCGCTTGCCGTGGCCGGCGCCGAGGGGTCGTACTTCTGGGACTACGACGGCCGCCGCTACCTGGACTTCACCAGCGGTCTCGTCTTCACCAACGTCGGGTACCAGCACCCGAAGATCGTCGCCGCCATCCAGGAGCAGGCCGCGAAGATGACGACCTTCGCGCCCGCCTTCGCCGTCGAGGCACGGTCGGAGGCGGCCCGGCTGATCGCCGAGCGGACCCCGGGCGACCTGGACAAGATCTTCTTCACCAACGGCGGCGCGGACGCCGTCGAGCACGCCGTACGGATGGCCCGGCTGCACACCGGCCGTCCGAAGGTGCTGTCCGCCTACCGCTCGTACCACGGCGGCACCCAGCAGGCGATCAACCTCACCGGCGACCCGCGCCGCTGGGCCTCCGACGGTGCCGCCGCCGGGGTCGTGCACTTCTGGGCGCCCTTCCTCTACCGCTCCCGTTTCTACGCGGAGACCGAGGAGCAGGAGACCGCGCGGGCGCTGGAGCACCTGGAGACGACCATCGCCTTCGAGGGGCCGGGGACCGTCGCGGCCATCGTGCTGGAGACCATCCCCGGCACCGCCGGGATCATGGTGCCGCCGGCCGGGTACCTCGCCGGGGTCCGGGAGCTCTGCGACAAGTACGGGATCGTCTTCGTCCTGGACGAGGTGATGGCCGGGTTCGGGCGGACCGGCGAGTGGTTCGCCGCCGACCTGTTCGGCGTCGTCCCCGACCTGATGACCTTCGCCAAGGGCGTGAACAGCGGATATGTGCCGCTCGGCGGAGTGGCCATCGGCGCGAAGATCGCCGAGACCTTCGGGAAGCGGCCCTACCCGGGCGGGCTGACCTACTCCGGGCACCCGCTGGCCTGTGCCGCCGCCGTCGCCACCATCAACGTGATGGCGGAGGAAGGGGTCGTCGAGAACGCGAAGCGGCTGGGGGCCGAGGTCGTCGGACCCGCGCTCGCCGCCCTCGCCGAGCGGCACCCGAGCGTCGGCGAGGTCCGCGGGGTCGGCATGTTCTGGGCGCTCGACCTGGTGAGGAGCCGGGAGACCCGGGAGCCGCTGGTGCCGTACAACGCGGCCGGGGAGGCCAACGCGGCGATGGCCGCGTTCGGGGCGGCGGTGAAGGAGCACGGGGTGTGGCCGTTCGTGAACATGAACCGGACGCATGTGGTGCCGCCGTGCAACGTGAGCGAGGCCGAGCTGAAGGAAGGGTTCGCGGCGCTGGACGCTGCGCTGAGCGTGGCCGACGAGTTCACGGTGGCTTGAGGTCGCGTGTCGGGTGCGGGTGCGTGGGGGCTGGCCGCGCAGTTCCCCGCGCCCCTGAAGGGGCGCCCCCGCACCCGTAGGGACTGGGCACGCCCACGCGGCGGCAGCCATGAATCCGGCACAGCGCCCCGCACCCCTGAAGGAGCGCCCCCGCACCCGTAGGGACTGGGCACGCCCACGCGGCGGCAGCCATGAATCCGGCACAGCGCCCCGCA
>NZ_JBIVXP010000004.1:606724-667704 GCF_044769305.1 Streptomyces sp. NPDC090499 | reverse complement strand
GCACCCCTGAAGGGGCGCCCCCGCGCCATGGGGGCTGGGCGCGCCCACGCGGCGGCAGCCGCAGATCCGGCACAGCCCCGCACCCCTGAAGGAGCGCCCCCCCGCGCCATGGGGGCTGGGCGCGCCCACGCGGCGGCAGCCGCAGATCCGGCACAGCCCCGCACCCCTGAAGGAGCGCCCCCGCGCCATGGGGGCTGGGCGCGCCCACGCGGCGGCAGCCGCAGATCCGGCACAGCCCCGCACCCCTGAAGGGGCGCCCCCGCGCCATGGGGGCTGGGCGCGCCCACGCGGCGGCAGCCGCAGATCCGGCACAGCCCCGCACCCCTGAAGGAGCGCTTCAGCGGGGCGCTTCCCACAGGCGGCGCACAGGAGCCGTAGAAGGGACCCACGGGTAGCTTCGCGGACACGGAAGGAGTACACGCGGAACCCGAACGCGTAAGGTGGCGTGCTCGTACATGTACGTGTAAGCGAGCACGTCACCCGAACGCGTGAGGAGAGGCACCCCACGATGCCCGGCAACGGCGCTGTGACGCGCAGTACCCTGCGCCAGCAGATCGCGGACGCGCTCCGTGACGAGGTGCTCGCCGGGCGGCTCCAGCCGGGCCGGGAGTTCACGGTCAAGGAGATCGCCGAGCAGTACGGGGTCTCCGCCACGCCGGTCCGCGAGGCGCTGGTCGACCTGTCCGCGCAGGGCATCCTCGACGCCGACCAGCACCGCGGCTTCCGGGTGCCGGAGTACACGCTCGCCGACTACCGGGGCATGATCGAGGCCCGCAGCCTGGTCACCGACGGCATGTTCCAGGCGCTCGCCGACGGCCTCCACCCCGCCTTCAAGGACCCCGAGGAGCCCCGGGTCGCCGCCGCCCTCGCCGCGGTCCGGCGGCGTGGCGAGGAGGCGCAGCGCGCCGCGACCGCCGGTGACCTGACCGTCCTCATCGGCTACGACCTCCGGTTCTGGCGGGAGCTGTCCGCCCTCTTCGGCAACCCCTACCTCGCCGACTTCCTGCACCGGCTGCGCGTGCAGTCCTGGGTGTGCGCGGTGCGGCACCTGCGCCGGCTGCCCGATCTACGCGGGTATCTGTGGTCCCGGCACACCGAGTTGGTCGACGCGCTGTCCCGCCGCGACACCGAGGCGGCCCGGGGGATCGTCACCGCGTACAACACCCACTCCCTCGCCCTGATCGAGCGCCTGGCGGAGAAGAACGGATGACCGCGCCCACGGAGAGCAGGGAGGACGAGGACAGGGACACCGTCGGCCTTTCCGTCGTCATCCCGGCGTACAACGAGGAGGAGCGGCTCGGCCCGACCCTCGACGCCGTCACCCGCTACCTCACCGACAACGAGAGCCGCTTCGGCTCCTGGGAAGTGATCGTCTCCGACGACGGCTCGACGGACGGGACGCGCGAGGTCGCGGCCTTGCAGCATCCGCAGGTCCGGCTGGTCGCCGCCGGCCGCAACCGGGGCAAGGGCAGCGCCCTGCGGCTCGGCGTGGCCGCGACCGCCGGCAGCCGCGTACTGGTCACCGACGCCGACCTCGCCGCACCGATCGAGGAGCTGGAGCGGCTGGACAAGGCGCTCAGCGAGGGCGGCGCGGCGGCGATCGGTTCGCGGGCCGTGCCGGGCGCGGAGATAGCCGCCCACCAGCACCGGCTGCGCGAGCTGCTCGGCCGCGCCGGGAACCTGCTGATACGCGCCACCGCCGTGCCGGGTCTCAGGGACACCCAGTGCGGGTTCAAGCTCTTCGACGGCGACCTCGCCCGCGAGGCCTTCGCCGGTTCCCGGCTCGACGGCTGGGGCATCGACGTGGAGGTCCTCCAGCACCTGCACCGCGCCGGCCACCCGATCACCGAGGTCCCGGTCCGCTGGAGCCACCAGCCCGGCTCGAAGGTGGGTCCGCTGGACTATCCGAGGGTCCTCACCGACCTGGCCCGGCTGCGGCTGCGCCGGCTGCGCCCGGCGGACCTCCTGGTCCCGGTCCTCTTCCTCGCCCTCTCCGTCGCCCTGTACTCGGGCCGCTTCTTCGACCCGGACCACCGCTACCTCACCGACTCCCTCCAGGACCAGAACCAGTGGGAGTGGTTCTTCGCGGTGACCGCGGACAACCTCGCGCACCTGCGCAACCCGCTCTTCTCCGACTTCCAGAACTTCCCCGACGGCGTCAACCTCATGGCCAACACGGTCATGCTGGGCCTGTCGGTCCCGTTCGCCCCGCTGACCCTGGCAGCCGGACCCGCCGTCTCGCTCTCCGTCTGCATGGCGCTGGGACTCGCCGCGACCGCCGTCGCCTGGTACTGGCTGATCGTGAAGCGGGTGGTCCGGCACCGGGGTGCCGCCTTCGTCGGGGCGGCCCTCGCGGCCTTCGCGCCGCCGATGGTCAGCCACGCCAACGCGCACCCCAACTTCGTGATCCTGTTCATGATCCCGCTGGTCATCGACCGCGCCCTGCGCCTCGCCGACGGCACCCGGGTGCGGCGGGACGGGATCGTGCTCGGTCTGATGGCGGCGTACCAGGTCTTCCTGGGCGAGGAGCCGTTCCTGCTGGCGGCCCTCGGCATGACCCTGTTCGCCCTCGCCTACGCCGTGGTACGTCCGCAGGTGGCGAGGGCTGCCTGGCGCCCGCTGGGCAAGGGCCTGCTGATCGCCGGGGCGGTCTGCCTCCCGCTGGTCGCCTTCCCGCTGTACTGGCAGTTCACGGGCCCGCAGAGCTACCACAGCGTCCTGCACGGCGACAACGCCGGAAACAGCCCGCTCTCGCTGCTCGCCTTCGCCGAACGCTCGATGCTCTACGGCAGCGCGGGCCGCGCCAACGAGCTGTCCCTCAACCCCACCGAGCAGAACGCCTTCTACGGCTGGCCGCTGGTCCTGGTCGCCTTCGGGATCGTCGTACGGCTGTGGGAGCGGCCGCTGGTCAAGGCGCTGGCGTTCACCTCCGTCGCCGCGGCCGTGCTGTCCATGGGCCCGGAGATCCGCATCCCGCTGACGGAGACGGTGTATCCGGGGCCCTGGGCGCTGGTGCGGAAGTTCCCGCTCTTCGAGTCGGTCATCGAGGGCCGGGTGGCGATGGTCTGCGCCCCCGCGCTGGGCGTCCTGCTGGCGCTCGCCCTGGAGAAGATCCTCGCCACCCACCGTGTCGGCGCCCAGTACTTCGGCCTGCTCGCCGTCGCGGTGGCCCTGCTCCCGATCGTCCCCGCCCCGCTCAAGTCCGAACAGCGGGAGGCGGTCCCGTCGTTCATCAGCAGCGGGGCGTGGAAGTCGTACGTGGGCAAGGGCGAGTCCCTCGTCCCCCTGCCGCTCCCGGACCCGGGCTACGCGGAGGCCCTGCACTGGCAGACCAGCGCCCACCTCGGCTTCAAGCTCCCCGGGGGATACTTCAACGGCCCCTACGGCGCCGACCGCGCCGGTATCTACGGCGCCGTCCCGCGCTTCACCTCCAGCATGCTGCGGGACGTCCGCTACTCCGGGAAGGTCCCGGTGATCGGCAAGAACTGGCGGGCGCAGGCCAAGAAGGACTTCGCCTACTGGAAGGCGGGGGTCCTGGTGGTCGCCCCGCAACCCAATGACGAGAAACTACGACAGGCGGTGGAGGCCCTGACCGGAAAACCCGGTAAGTGGACCGGTGGGGTCTGGGTATGGGACCTGCACGGGGGGCGCTGACCGGCGCCGCACGGACTACTCTTCCCTGACCACCTAGCTGAGCACTTGCTGTGAACGCCCTGATATGAGGAGCCCTCTTTGGCCTGTGACCTCTGGCTGGTACCGCTCGTCGACGTGTTGTGCCACACCCCCGACAATCCGTTCGCCGAGGAACTCGCGCAATACAACAAGGTGCTCGCCGAGGCCGGGCTGCCCCCGGTGCCGGTGTACCAGTACATGCCGGGCCTGTCCGGCGAGGTCGCACCCGTGGCCGGCTTCGACTACGACGCCCTCCATTTCCTCCGCCGCGCCTATCTCCTCCAGGTCTGCGGGCTGCCCGTCTCCCCCGTGGACGACCTCGGCGGCGACTACGAGCAACTCCTGGAGATGTTCGAGTCGACGGCCCAGCAGTCCCACCTGGTCTGGCACTACGACCACGCGGGCGCCTACGTCCCGGTCGACTTCCCGAGCCCGCTCTCCAGCGACGAACTCCTCGCCAGCGGCGGCCCGCTGGGCTCCTCCCACGCCCTGCTGCGCGAGCTGGAGTACGTCGCCCCGTCGATCGGCATCGACCCGGCGAATCCGCCGGCCCCGCCGCAACCCCCGGCCGCCCCCACCGACTTGGAGGAACCGGCGGTCCCCGCCCCCTACGACCCGAGCCCGTTCGCGCGGGAACGGCACGTGTGGCTGGGCCTGCACGCGGCGGCGACCCGCAGCCTGGCCCAGGGTTCGATGATCGTCTTCAGCTGACGGCAGGTCACGCTGACGACGGATCACACTGACGACGTCTCATGCTGACGGCAGGTCACCCGGATGCCGGTGCCCCCGTATGGCTCCTCCGAAGAGCGCGCCCGCAGATGCCGATCTAGTCTCCGAAATGAGCGCTTATCAGATCGTATGTCCGCGCGCTCCCATTCGGCTCAAGGAGGAGAACATGCGCAAGCTCCACAAGGCAGCCGCCGTGATCGCCATCATCGGTGGCGTCGGCTTCCTGGGCACCGTCCCGGCCAGCGCCCTGCCGGCGCAGCAGCACGGGTACGGCGGCGGCGGTGGCTGCCGGTCCCACGACTTGAACCTCGACGTCCTCGGCGAGGTGGGCATCCTCAACGGCGCCCTCAGCAACCTCATCAACGGCGAGGGCAGCCCGGGCGCGCAGATCACCGACCTGGGTTCCGACTGCGGCCGCGGCAGCTGGTAACCGCCACGCACCACTGAAGCGGCCGTAAGCCGCGTATTCATCTCTGTGTGAGTGAAAAAGGCTCCGGACCGTTTCCCGGTCCGGAGCCTTGGGGTGTGTCCGCGGAACCGTGATCAGCCCTGCTCGACGATCCGGATGGTGCGGATGCCCGTGCCCCGGTACCGCATCGGGGTCCTGGTCAGGACGGGACGGCCGCGCGGCCACTCGACGGTCGGCAGGGCGAGGTGCAGCACATGGGCGCCACTCCAGTCCGGCTCGTCCTTCCCCTCCTCCGGCTCACCGTTCGCGGCCCGCAGCCGCTTGCCCACAGCCGTGGCCGCCGCGAAGTCGAGCCCTTCGATGTTGACCGACGGCAGCGCACCGACATGCTCCGCAACCCCGGCCCGCTCCCGCTCCGCGGCAGCCAGGCTCACCGCGGGGATGTAGACCCGCAGCGCGGCGTCCTTCTCCGCCTCGACGACCAGCCGGGAGGCCATCCTGTTACCGGCGCCGAGCGCCAGGGCCGCCGTGTCGTCGAAGATGACGGCACGCGGCAGCGGGTACCGCTCCCCCTCGGTCACTGGATCTCCCCGATACGCCCGGACTCGATGTCGGTCCACAACTTCTCGCCGGCCTTCTCGTCCTCTTCCGTGTAGGGCCGCCCGAGGAAGTGCTCCTCGACGTACGCCCTCGTCTCCTCGTACCGCTTGCGCAGCTCTTCCTTGGTGGGCGTGGCCCCGGCCAGCTCCGCCACGAGGTCCCGCATGCTCATCCCGCGTTCCCTGGCGAGCTCCTGCAGGCGGTCACGGACAGCGGGGTCGACCTTGATCGTGGTGTCAGCCATGAGGACAGTATACCGCCGGTATACCACCTCAGGGCGTACGAGCGTGACAGTCAACGACGTTCCCTTCTCTGCTTCCTAGGCCGCCACAAGGCGAACTTTTTGCATTTCACCCGCCGGTGTCGCGGATTCGTACGGCCTCTCGAACACCTCGCAGACCGTCGAGTACTGCCGGGTCACCGGGTCCCGCGACACCACCCGCCGCAGATACCGCCGTTCCTCCAGCTCACGCAGGGAAGCGACGACCGACATGCACCCTTCCCGCCGCCGCTCGGCGAGGATGCGCTCCGTGATCCAGGAACCGTCCGGCAGCCCCAGGAGGTACGCCAGTACGCCTACCGCTCCCCAGGACAGGCATCGGTCCCGAAAAAGGGAGTTGGCGAGGGCTGCGAAGGCGCGCACAGGCGCCATACGATGAACGCGCATCAGGAGGGTCCACTCCAGGTGTCGAGCCCCCGGGTGTTGGCGCACCGCGGGGGCAATCTGTTGATCGTGACTTTAGGGCCCCCCAAAGCGGCGAATGCAAGCCGCAATCCCTTTTGCCTGGACCCGTGTTGACGAATTTCACTCGGGGGAGTGAAGCGCGGAACGCAACAACCGCGTGTACACGAAACGGCCGTGCGCGGTCGGCCGATAGCGCCACGACAACGGCCACGTCATGTCGTCCAGCGCGGGAACCGGGATGTACGACACCCGCGCCGGAACGGCGGTCAGCCTGGTCACCTCCGCAGGCCAGGGCAGGTGGTCCGTGCTCCCGGCCGGCACCAGGAAGTACACACCGCCGCCCACTGGCGACCTCGATGACGGGCCCGGGGTCACCCCCGGTCATGTCCGCGAGCCGATCGGCGAGCCGCCGCCCCCACTCCCCGTCGTCCACCCGGACTGCGTCGAACTGGACACCGGCTTTGCGGAGTTGAACGCCGGTGGCGGGCAGCCAGCCGAGGTTTAAAGGGTCACTTTGGGTGTTCATGGGAACAGTTTTGGCACGTGGAGCTACCGTCGCCATAACTCTGAGTCGACCACTGAATACGGTCGAAAATCGGGGTGCGTTGGTTGTGACCGGTTGAGTTCGGTTGAGTTCGGGGGTGACCGCTCATGGCGCGGGCCGAGAACAAAGAGGAAGCGGGCGGCACGGCACAGATGGTGGCCGCCCTGGCGAAGGCACTGCGTGAGCAGCAAGAGCTGACGCAGGAAGAGGTGGGGCGGCGCACCGGCTACACGGCGTCCGCGATCAGCGCCATGGAGACGTGTGCGCAGCCTGCCAGCGACAAGATGCCGGTGGCGCTGGAGGAGGCCATCGGCAACGGGATGGGCGTCTTCGAGAAGGCCCGCAAGTGGATGCTGCTGGAGAAGTACCCCGCCCGGTTCCGGGGCTTCTCGGAGTTGGAGGCCGGGGCGGTCACGATCTCGTCGTACGGGACGCACGTGGTCGACGGACTGTTCCAGACCGAGGACTACGCGCGGGCACTGATCGGAGGCGGCTTCCCGCCGGTCCCCGAGCAGAAGCGGGAGGAGCTGGTCGAGGCACGGCTGGCCCGCCGGGCATTGTTCAAGCGTGAGCCTGCACCGCTGATCGAGCTGATCCTCGAAGAGAGCGTGCTACGGCGGCCGTTCGGATCCTGGGAGGTACTTCGCGGGCAGTTGCTCTCGCTCATCGAGGACGCACAGCGGGACAATGTGTGTCTGCAAGTGCTGCCGATGGAGCGGGGGTTGCGGGGTACGTACGCAGGTGATCGCGGCCCCATGAAGATGGTGGTGACCGCGGCGCACGAACACGTCGTCTACATGGAGATCGAGGACCAGGGCATCCTGGTCAGCGAGCCGGAAGAGGTGTCCCAACTCGCCCACCGCTATGCGAAGACCCGCGCACAGGCCCTGAGCCCCGACGACTCGGTCGGCCTCGCCGAACGGTTGGCAGGAGAGAAGCGATGACCCGCACCGGAACCCTGCGATGGTTCAAGTCCAGCTACAGCGACAGCGGGGGCGGCGACTGCGTCGAAACCGCCTACACCTGGCGCAAGTCCTCCTACAGCGACGACGGCGGTGGCCAGTGCCGCGAAATATCCCCCTGCCCCCAAGCCATCCACATCCGCGACTCCAAAACGGCCCCCGCCGGCCCCCACCTCTCCCTCTCCCCCACCGCCTGGGCCGGTTTCCTCACGGACCTCGCGAAGTGACCGTCGGGCCGCTCGCTTCTCGGCCAGTGTCGTGCTTCCGCGAGGTGCGTCAAGGGCGCTTCGCGTCGGCTCCGCCGATGGCCCTCCGGGCCACCCCTGACACACCTCGCTCCAGCACGGGAGAGAAGCGAGCGAGCGGCCGGAAGGAAGCGGGGGCCCTGACCGGCGTTCGCGGTCAACCGTCGGCTGCGTGCGCATCGCCGGACGACGGGCGCGGACGCGCTTCGGGGGCACGCCGGGCCGCCCAAGCGACGGACGGAACGACGGGGCGCGCCCACAACCCCACCCGCCACGCGGGATGAAGTGATCGGCGTTTGTGTGCCACGGCTGAGGCCCGTCCTCCCTGACCGGGCAGGCTCGATCTCGGCCGGACGAGGCACAGATCCTCCACTCGTACCTTCCCGGGTCCTCCGGGGTCCTCTCGGGCCCCGCCGGTCGCGAGCCGCTGGGCGGAGCGGGCCGCGGACGGGGGGAGCGCGCTCGTTGATCGGCGGTGCGGACTCGGCCGACGGTTGACCGTGAACGCCGGCCGGGACCCCGCCTTTCCGGGCCGCTCGCTCGCTTCTTCCCCGTGGTGGAGCGGGTCGTGTCAAGGGTGACCCGAAGGGGCATCGGCGTAGCCGACGCGAAGCGCCCTTGACTCGGCCCGCGGAAGCACGACACTGCCGAGAAGCGGGCGGCCCCGACGGTCACTTGGCGGCGTACGTGAGGCGCAACCCGTTGAGGCGCAACCGTCAGCCGAAGACGGTGAACAGGGCCAGCGCCGGTCCGGCCGTGTACACGAGTACGCCCACCGTCAGGGCGGTCCACGGTCGCCGCACCTGCACCGCCCCGAGCACGACCGTGACGACCGCGACGCCCAGCGCGACCCACGGCCCGAGCATCGCGACGAGGATCCAGACGCCGGAGTCGTCGCAGAACCTCGCTGTCCCGGCCGAGGTGCCGCAACTGTCACCGGCGAAGGCCATGCCGAAGAACAACAGCCCGTTGACGGCGACGGCGACCGCGAGCAGCAGTACGGCCACGACGGCGAAGACCACCCTGAGGGGCCCGCCCTGCGCGGGGCGCGGCGGTGGAAGGCTCATGCTCCCAATCTCGCCCCCGCCCGGGTGTCCCCGCCTGAGTAGGGCTACTCAACCGGGATGAGTCCGTATCCCGGGGTGGGTCACCAGGGCACCTCCCCGTCGTCGTCGAAGAAGCGGCCGGTCGGGCCGTCGTCGGGCAGGGTGGCGAGGCGGATCGCGGTCGCCGCGCCCTGCTGCGGGGTGCGGTGGCCCTGGAAGCCGTTGAGGTCGGTGGCGCAGTAGCCGGGGCAGGCGAGGTTGATCAGGATGTTCGTGCCCCGGAGTTCCCTGGCGTACTGGACGGTGACGCCGTTGAGGAACGTCTTGGACGGTGAGTAGGCGAGGGCGATCGGGCCCAGCTCGGCGCCGGGCGCGGTCTGCCGGGTGAGGGAGCCGACGCTGCTGGAGATGTTGACGATCCGCGGGGACGGCGAGCGGCGCAGCAGCGGCAGCATCGCGTTGGTGACGCGGATGACGCCGATGACGTTGGTCTCGACGGCCTCCCGTACCGTCGCGAGGTCGGCGGTGGTCGGTGTCTGCGCCATGCCGCCGGTGACACCGGCGTTGTTGACGAGGGCGTCGAGGTGTCCGGCGAGGTCCTCGACCAGCGCGGCGGCCGCCGTCACGCTCGCGTCGTCGGTGACGTCGAGCGGCACGCCGAACGCGTCGACGCCCGCCGCCCGCAGCTTCGCCACGGCGGTCTCCCGGCGCTCCGCGTCGCGCGCGCCGACACCGACACGCCAGCCGAGGGCGCCGAGGCCGGCCGCGATCTCGTGTCCGATGCCCTTGTTCGCGCCGGTGACCAGCGCGGTCTTCTGCTGTTCGGTCATGCTTCGATCCTGACCGGGGCCGGACCGTGCGGGCCAGGACCGATCGGGTGGGCAGCGATACCGCGGGGGTATCGATCCCGGCCGGATCGCTAGCATGGAGGTGTGGAGACGCGGGAGTTGCGGTACTTCGTGGCCGTCGCCGAGGAGCTGCACTTCGGGCGGGCGGCCCAGCGGCTCGGGATGGCGCAGCCCCCGCTGTCGCGGGCGATCAGCCAACTGGAACGGCGGCTCGGGGCGAAGCTGCTGGAACGCACCAGCCGTGCGGTCACCCTGACCGAGGCCGGGTCGGTGCTGCTGCGGGAGGCTCGGGCGGCGCTGGACGCGGTGGCGGCGGCCGAGCAGCGCACCCGGCGCGCGGCGCTCGCCGGGTCCGGCCGGCCGGGCGTGGTGCTGGCGACGAAGGCGGGCTCGTCCGGCGAACTGCTGGCGAAGCTGCTCGACGCCTACGCCGCCGAACCGGGCGCGGTCGCCGTCGATCTGCTGCTGTGCGGGGTCGGCGAGCAGGAGCGGATGCTGCGTGACGGACGGGCCGACGTGGCGCTGCTGCACCTGCCGTTCGACTCCACGGCGGGCTTCGACAGCGAGGAACTGCTGACGGAGGGCCAGGTGCTGGTGGTGCCGGCCGGGCATCCCCTCGCCGTCCGCGAACAGGTGCGCACGGCCGAGGTCGCCGAGCAGGCCGGGCTGCCCCTGGCGCGCTGGCCGGGCCGCGACGGCAGGTACCCGGAGGGGCCCGGTCCGGAGGTCCGGGACCAGGCCCAGCTGTACCAGCTGATCGCGCTGGGCCGCGCCTGCTGTGTCGTGCCGGAGTCCGTCCGGGCCCAGCTGCGCGAGGACCTGGCCACCGTCCCGGTGGTGGACGCGCCGCCGGTCACCACCGTGATCGCGTGGCCGCCGCACAGCCGTTCCCGGGCCGTCGCCGGACTGGTCCGCGCCGCCACGCAGCTCTGAGCTGGGGGAGCCGTCGGGCGCGGCGGGCCGTTGCCGTGACGGTCGCCGTGCCGGACGGCTTCCGCAGGCTCATGACCGGTCCGGGGCTGCACGCCATCGGAGCGGCCTGAGCCCGTCCGGCGGTGCGCTGCGTATGCGGGCGGCCAGGGTCCACCCCGTGCTGGTCAGCGCGCCCAGCGTCAGGACGACCAGCAGCAGCGTGGTGTGGGAGCCGGCGCTGTCGGCCGCGCGGGCGACCGGGTTGGGCAGGCCGAGGCGGTCGACCAGCCAGCCGAGGGCCGCGATGCCGGTGAGAATCGCACCGGTGAGGCGGAGGGCGGGCTGGACGCGGAGGCGGGCCAGGACCAGGAGCGAGGGCAGGGCGAGGCAGACCAGCAGCAGCTGGACCAGTTCGATGCCGAGGTTGAAGCCGAGCAGGCTGGTGGCCAACTGGCCGGTGGAGAGGTGCATTTCGGCGAGCACGAAGGAGAACGCCATGCCGTGGCCGAGGCCGAAGACGCCCGCCACGACCGCTTCCCGCCCGGGGAACAGGGGGCGGATCGCGTGGATCGCGCCGACCAGGATGCTCGCGGCGATGAACGCCTCCACCGGCCAGGACGGGATCTGGAGACGGCCCAGGGCCGTGGCGGCCAGGGCTACCGAGTGGCCGGCCGTGAAGGCGAGGGTGATACCGCCGATACGGGTCAGTGCCTTGCGGGGGCCCACCAGGCCGGTCCACCGGCCGCCGCTCGCGGCCAGCGGGGCCGGCAGCAGCAGGATCAGCAGGAAGAGCAGGTGGTCGGTGCCGGTGAGGATGTGGTTGCCGCCGAGTCCGACCATCGCGACGAAGCCGCGCCAGGCGCTGCCGGGGCCGAGGTCGACCTTGAGGGCCGGGACCTTCATGTGCCGGACGTCGAGCTCGATGGTGCCGACCTGGGTGGTGCCCTTGCCGTCGACCTGGCCGTTGGCCCAGTCCTGGCGGACCGTCACGAGGGTCACGTGGGTGACGACCTGGTGCACGATCACGTCGTAGCGGAAGGTGAAGTGGCGTACGTCGGCGCCGGCGGGCGGGGTGAGGACCGCGGCGACGGTCAGTTCGCGGTAGGGGCCGGTGGACGTCTGCCGGGTGGCGCTCAGGTGCATGGAGCCGATGGCGACCCGCCAGGTCCTGCCGCCGGTCGTGGTCGGGTGGATGTGCTTGAGCAGGTAGGTACGGACGGCGGCGGCCCGGGACGGCAGTTGGGCGTTGGTCGTCGCGGTGAGGTCGATGCCGCTGGCCCGGGAGAAGTCGGAGACCGGCAGTTCCAGGCGGGCGGAGACCGAGGACCTGTAGACGTCCAGCTGCACCACCGAGTGCGGCATCGGATGCGCGGCGGCCGGCGACGCCCCGAGCAGGAGCGCCGCCGGTACCACGATCGCGATCCCGGCCACCAGGCGTGTCAGGGCGTTGGTCAGCCAGTTTCGCGGTCCGGTCATGAGAAGGAGAACTCGTTCCCGTAGTCGCGGGTGTGGTCCCGGTACACGGTGTGGTAGTGCACCTGGTCCCGGTAGACCACGCCGTTCTGGCAGACGAACTCGATCCAGACGCTCGGGCCGTCGATCCGGACGTAGTCGCCCTGGGTGTCCAGGCCGGTGCCGCCCGAGTAGGAGACGTAGGTCTGGTCCAGCTCGTGCGCGTACGTCTTCATGAGCTTCTCGGCGGTGGCGTCGTCCACGTTGGCCACCCAGGGGTGGATGGCCGCAAGGACCAGCTTCTTCTGCTTCGGCGACAGCTCGCTGACCTTGATGCCTTCCTTGGTCTCCGGGAACTCGCCGTCCTTGCCCGGTCCGAGCAGCACGTCGCTGAACGACTCCGACAGCTTGGCCTTGGCCAGCTGCTCGGTGCTCAGGCTGCCGGTGAGCTTCAGCAGGCCGTCGCGGAACTTCGCGAGCGGCGAGTACGTGGTGCCGTCGTCGTCGGTCCAGGTGGTCGGCTCGACGCCGGTGAAGTACGGGCTGGCGCCCGCCACCTTGCCGTCCTTGTAGGTGATGTCGACGGCGAGGTGGTGGCCGCCGAAGTGCAGCTGCCAGGTGCCGGTCGCCGACGGGGTGCCGAGGAACGCCAGGAAGTAGACGCCGCTGCCGTAGCCGCCGCCGGCCGGGCCACCGCCGGTGCCGCCGGAGGGCGGGGCGCCGGTCGGGACGTCGGTCGCCGTCGAGCTGGCGGTGGCGGACGGGTCGGCCGAGGGGGCGTCCGTCGCGCTGTCCGTCGGGGCGGCGGATGCGGAGCTGGAGCTGGTGCCCTGCGCGGAGGCGAGCACGTCGTCGGCCTTGAGGGTCTGCAGGACGTGCTCGTAACCGGTGTCCTTGCCGGTTCCGAGGGCGACCTTCAGCACGTTCTCGAGGGCGGCCAGCTGGTCGTCGGAGAGCGAGCCGGTCTGGATGCCGGGGCGGCAGGAGGAGCCGCACGGCAGGTTCGACCAGGCGGTGGCGTTCGCCTGGGAGAAGTCCAGCAGCGTCTCCGTCTGCTGGTCCGAGGTCAGCGTGTTGAGGAACGCGTTGGCGGCGCTGACCACCGCTGCGACGCCCTTGGCGTCCTTGTGGACCGGACGCTGGACGCCTACGGCCGTTTTCTGCGCCGAGTCGGTCGATGCATTGGCGACGGCGAATCCACCGCCGACCAGCACGATAGCGGTGGCAGCCCCGGCGACACCCCGCCAAGTACGTCGCGTACGTACTCGACGAGTTCTTTCTTTGCTCACGGAGCACTCCTTCCGAGAAAAGGGGAGGCAGGCATGGAATGACGCATCAGCCAACGGCGAGGCGCCAGTTGGCCTGCTGTGACGCCACGGACAGTACCAACAACGCTATGGACACTCAATGCGTGAAAGGTGGCTGAAAAACAGCTTCGGATTACATCCGAAATTCTTCAGGATTCACAGCTTTCAGATTTCACAGATTGCGCTGAATTCGCTGGGTGAATTGACAGGTTCCACTTGTCTGGCGAATAAAAAAGTGGCGGCCCCACATGAGGTGGGACCGCCACAAACCCGCAGCAAGCGAACGCTAGAAGACCGGCGTGCCGCCCTGCGTCAGCTTCCAGTTGACGGCCGCGAAGGCCGCCGGGTCGATGGTGCCCTTGGCCGTGGCGTAGGCGACCATCAGGTCACGGACCTGGTTGGTGGAGCTGTAGGCGATCTCGGCGGCGGCGATGTGCGGGTAGCCGGAGCCGCCGTTGGCGCGGTAGTTGTTGACGGCGACGACGAAGACCTGGTCGTCGGCGACCGCGGTGCCGTTGTAGGTGAGGTTCTTGATGCGGGAGCCCTCGGCGGCCGCGATGTCGATCTCGTAGTCGACGCCGGCCGCCATGTCGTACATGTAGTCCCAGAAGCTGTTGGCGTTGGTGAGGGTGGCGGTGTCCACCGCCGTGCCGGCCGGGACCTGGTGGTAGTACTTCGCCGCGTACTCCAGGTAGTCCTTGAGCTGGGCGCCGGTGAGCTTCTTGCCGTACAGGGTGTTCTCGTAGACGTACAGGCCCGCGACGTCGCGGATGGTCACGTCACCGGCCGGGATGGTGGCCGTACGGCTGAAGCACGCGGCCACCGAGATCAGCGGGAGGGCGGCGTCCGCCGCGGACAGGCCCGCCTTCACCGCGTCCATCTGGACCTGCTGGATGAAGTCGATGGCGGGGACGTCCTTCCAGCAGGCCTCCGCCGTCGTCATCGCCGCGGTGCAGGTGCCGATCGCGGTGTTGACGTACTTGACGACCAGCTGGTGGTCGGCGGTCAGGAGTTCGGTGATCCGCGGGTCCTCGGCGACCGTGTTGCTGTTCAGGGTGGTGGCGGTCTTCTTGGTGATCTTCCAGGAGTGGTCGACCAGCTCCAGCTCGAAGTCGAAGCGGGAGAGGCGGTAGCCGTAGCAGTACGGCTCGGAGAGCAGGACGTCCTCACCGGTCTCCGCGTTCTTCACCGTGTACGTCGGGACGTCGACGTGGGTGTGGCCGACGAGGATCGCGTCGATGCCGGGGACCTGCTCGGCGACCAGGTTCGACGCGTTCTCCACGTAGGGGAGTTCGTCGCCCCACGAGGTGGAGCCGTCCAGGCCCGAGTGGTCGGTGAGGAAGACGACGTCGCAGCCGAGGGCGCGCAGCCGCGGCACGTACTTCTTCGCCTGCTCGACCAGGCCCGTGAAGGCCATCTTCCCGGAGACGTTGTCCTTGTCCCACAGGGCGATGCCCGGGTTGGTGAGGCCGAGGATGCCGACCTTGATGTCGGGGCCGTGCGGGACCTTGATGTGCTTGACGGTGTAGGGCCGGAAGGCGGGCTGCAGCGTCTTGGCGTCCAGGGCGTTGGCGCCGAGCAGCGGGAAGTCGCACTGCTTCTCGAAGGTGCGGACCGTCTCGATGCCGTAGTTGAACTCGTGGTTGCCGAGGGCCGCCGCGTCGTAGCGCATCTCGTTCATGGCGATCGCCATGGGGTGCTTGGGGCCGCGCTTGCCGTTCTTGCCGGTGATCGGGTCGACGCTCGCGTAGTAGGAGGCGAGCGAGGTGCCCTGGATGATGTCACCGGCGTCGACGAGGAGGACCCGGTCCGCGCCCTCTTCCTTGCGGATGTTCTTCACCAGGGTGGCGATGCGGGCGATGCCGTAGGTGTTGCCCTTGGAGTCCACGGGCGCCGCGTTGGTGTAGTAGTCCCAGTTGAAGACGTGGCTGTGCAGGTCGGTGGTGCCCAGGATGGAGAAGCTCCAGGTCTTGGGCGCCTTCGGCGGCTTGGCGTGGCCGTGGCCGGCCTCGGCGGCCTGGGCGGTGCCGGTACCGACCGTTCCCGCGACGGCCACGGCGGCGCCGGTGACGGCCGACTTCTGCACGAACTCACGGCGGTTCATGGGATTGACGGGCATTCAGGGCTCCTGGAGAGGCGGAGAGGACGGTTGTGGCGGGCGGGAGGCGGCGGGCTACCCGCGTAGATGCTGACCGTCGCCCGTTACCGGCGTAACCACGGAAAGCCCAAGGGCCGGTCAAGGATTGCCAAGACCGGCCCAAGTGCGTCGTCCAACCGCAGCTCTACAGGAACGAGTTGATCTCGATCGTCTCGTCCCGGCCCGGCCCCACGCCGATCGCGGAGATCGGGGCGCCGGACATCTCCTCCAGCGCCTTGACGTAGTCCTGCGCGTTCTTCGGCAGGTCCGCGAAGGACTTGGCCTTGGTGATGTCCTCGGACCAGCCCGGCAGCGTCTCGTAGATCGGCTTCGCGTGGTGGAAGTCGGTCTGGGAGTACGGGAGTTCCTCGACCCGCTTGCCGTCGATCTCGTACGCGACACAGACCGGGATCTGCTCCCAGCCCGTCAGCACGTCGAGCTTGGTGAGGAAGAAGTCGGTCAGGCCGTTCACGCGGGTCGCGTAGCGGGCGATGACCGCGTCGAACCAGCCGCAGCGGCGGTCCCGGCCGGTGGTGACACCGCGCTCGCCGCCGATCCGGCGCAGCGCCTCGCCGTCCGCGTCGAAGAGCTCGGTCGGGAACGGGCCGGCGCCGACGCGGGTCGTGTACGCCTTGAGGATGCCGATGACACGAGTGATCTTCGTCGGGCCGACGCCGGAGCCGGTGCAGGCACCGCCCGCGGTCGGGTTCGAGGAGGTGACGAAAGGGTACGTGCCGTGGTCGATGTCGAGGAGCGTGCCCTGCCCGCCCTCGAAGAGCACGACCTTGTCGTCCTCCAGCGCCTGGTTGAGGACCAGGACCGTGTCGGCGACGAACGGAGCGAGCTTCTCCGCGTAGCCCAGCAGCTCCTCGACGACCTGCTCGACGGCGATCGCGCGCCGGTTGTAGAGCTTGGTGAGCATCTGGTTCTTGACGTCGAGGGCCGCCTCGACCTTCTGGGTCAGGATCGACTCGTCGTACAGGTCCTGGACCCGGATGCCGACCCGGTTGATCTTGTCGGCGTAGGTCGGGCCGATGCCGCGCCCCGTCGTACCGATCTTCCGCTTCCCGAGGAAGCGTTCCGTCACCTTGTCGACGGTCACGTGATACGGCGTGATGATGTGCGCGTTACCGCTGATGAGGAGCTTGGACGTGTCGACGCCACGCTCGTTCAGACCGCTCAGCTCGGAGAGCAGGACCGACGGGTCGACGACGACACCGTTGCCGATGACCGGGACACACGTGGGCGAGAGGATTCCGGAAGGGAGAAGGTGGAGCGCATACTTCTGGTCGCCGACGACGACCGTGTGGCCGGCGTTGTTGCCGCCCTGGTATCGCACCACGTAGTCGACGGATCCGCCCAGCAGATCCGTCGCCTTTCCCTTGCCTTCGTCACCCCACTGAGCACCGAGCAGCACAAGTGCGGGCACGCGCGTACACCCCTTCCGGGCGGGGCATGTCCAAGGTCAGGGGCGTACGCGTAAGGTTCGTCGCCGCGTACCACCGCGACCGTCGTTGGCCGCACAACCGTCGGACCGGATGCCCCGGAATAGACGAAGCCCCTGGCGCAATAGCGCAAGGGGCTCTTGCACAGTGATGCTACCCGAGGAAGCGAGGCACGACCGAGGTGGCGACATTCGCGACGTCCGATCAGCTGCTGGTGATCATCGATCCGGCGGCACGGGAGACGGACGGTGAATCCGTCAGGATCGCGAAAGACGTGCTCAGCGCGGGTGCGGCCGCGAAGGTGTGCATGCCGGACGGCCCCGAGGAATTCGCCCGCGTGCTGTCCCGCAGGGGCTCGCGGCGGCCGGTGGTGGTCGGGGACGACGGCGCCCTGGTCCGTGCGGTGACCTTCCTGCACCGCAGGCGGGAGCTGGCCGACTGCGTGCTGTCCATGGTCCCGGTCGGGGGCGCGCTGGGCGTCGCACACGCGCTGGGGGTGCCGGACGGTGCGGTGGCGGCGGCGCGGGCGGTCCTGGACGGGGTGGAGCGCCGGATGGACCTCCTCGTCGACGACAGCGACGGGGTGGTGCTGGGCGCGCTGCGGATCCCGCCGCTGGCGGCCGCCGCGGCCAGGGCCCCGGAGCCGGTGCCGGCCCGGGGGTGGCTGCGGCCCTACCAGCACCTCGTGCGCTCGCTGGCCGCGCGCCCGGCCCCGGCCCCGGCCGTGCCCGGCCCGCCCGCACGGCTGCGGGTGGAGGTCGACGGCGAGACGGTCGTCGACCTGGACCAGCCGGTCGAGGGGATCTCGGTGGTCCCGGGCGGCCACGACGGCCTCGCCGAGGTGGAGGTACGCCCGCTGTCGGTGGGCGCGGAGGCGACCCCGGTACGGGCCACGGGGCGCACGGTGACGGTGGTGGGGGCGGACTTCCGCTACCGGGCCGACGGCGGGGTGGCCGGGCCGGTACGCCGTCGGACGTGGCGGGTGGTGGAGGGGGCTTGGGGGCTTACGGTGCCGGGTTCTTCGTGACGGGGGGCTGGAAGCCGGTGGTGTCGAGGGTGCAGTCGAAGGGGGCCGGGATGGGCAGTTTTTCGCCGAACGGCAGGGTGCAGTGTGACTCGTACCCGTGGGCCGAGGGCGTCCAGAACACCGTTGCCTGCCCCTTCTGCATGTCGAGGAGCAGGTATACGGGGACACCGGCCCTGCCATAGACCACGACCTTGTCGGTCAGATCGTCGTCCCGAGTGGAAGTAGAGGTCAGCTCGGCGACGAAGACCAGGGCCTCGCCGTCCAAACGATTACTCACCGTCTCAAAGGCGTGCCCAGGGGCCGCGTGGATGTCCGGCCCGTACGCACTCTCGTCGCCTGGAAAGACGTAGAGGAAAGGGCCGATGCTGAGGCGATGGCCCTCCGGGAGGGAAGGCCTGAGCTGTTCGCAGACCTCCTCCATCACACGGTGGTAGTACCCCTTCGACCACGGCGACACGACGATTTTCCCCCGGTAGATCTCGGCCTTGAAGCCGTCACGCAGTTCCAGCTCATCAAGGACGTCCAGAAGTTCCTCGAAACTGTCGGGCTCGCCGTCGCTTATCACCGGTCGCTCAGTCATCAGAGTCATGATGCGCCCTCCCCTCCACACCGACCAGCCACCACTCAGAGTATCTGATCAGTCACGGTCAGGTGACCCATACGTCGCGGCCGGATTTCCAAAGGTCTGGTTGACAAATATTTAACGTCCCGATTCCCTCGACGGACTCATTCGCCCTACAGAGTTCCGGTCCGGTACAACCGGCGAACCGCAGGAGAGGGGCCACCCCGATGGCAGTGGACGAGGGAGTCGCCCCGGCGACGGAATCAGGCGGGAGCACCGGCGGCGGGGGCACGGTCCACCGGCTCAAGCCCAACGCGATCGGTCTGCTCGGGGTGGTCTTCATGGCCGTCGCGACCGCCGCGCCGATCACCGCGATGACCGGCAACGTGCCCTTCATGGTGTCGTCGGGCAACGGCATCGGCGCCCCGGCGAGCTATCTCGTCGCAATGGTCGTCCTGGCAATCTTTTCCGTCGGCTTCACGTCGATGGCGAAGCACATCACCTCGACGGGCGCCTTCTACGGCTTCATCTCCTACGGTCTCGGCCGCACCGCGGGCCTCGCCTCGGGGCTGCTCGCCACCTTCGCGTACGCCGTCTTCGAACCGGCGCTGATCGGCATCTTCTCGGTCTTCGCCAACACGACGCTCAAGGACCAGACCGGGCTCGACGTCCCGTGGTGGGCGTTCGCGATCCTGATGCTCGCGATCAACGCGACCGGCACCTGGTTCGGCGTCAGCGTCGCCGAGAAGCTGCTCGTCGTGCTGCTCGGCACCGAGGTGACCGTCCTCGCGGCGATGGCGGTCTCGGTCGCCCTGCACGGCGGCGGCCCGCACGGCTTCACCTTCGGCCCGGTCAACCCGGTCAACGCCTTCAAGGGCACCTCGGCCGGCCTCGGCCTCTTCTTCGCCTTCTGGTCCTGGGTCGGCTTCGAGTCGACGGCGATGTACGGCGAGGAGTCCCGCGACCCGAAGAAGATCATCCCCAAGGCGACGATGATCTCGGTCCTCGGCGTCGGCGTCTTCTACGTCTTCGTCTCCTGGATGGCCATCATCGGCAACGGCGAGTCGGAGGCGGTGAAGGCGGCCTCCTCCGCGAACCCGCTCGCCCTCTTCTTCGACCCGACCGAGCACTACGTCGGCCACTGGGCGGTCGTCCTCATGCAGTGGCTGATGGTCACCGGCTCGCTGGCCTGCGGGATGGCCTTCCACAACTGCGCCGCCCGCTACATGTACGCGCTGGGACGGGAGGGCGTCCTGCCGAAGCTGCAGCGCACCATCGGCCGCACCCACGACAAGCACGGCTCCCCGCACGTCGCGGGCCTGGTCCAGACGGTGATCTCCGCCGTCCTGATCGCCGCGTTCTGGATCGCGGGCAAGGACCCGTACAACGCCCTCTACGTCCTGCTCGCC
Source organism: Streptomyces sp. NPDC090499 (assembly GCF_044769305.1). Lineage (NCBI taxonomy): Bacteria > Bacillati > Actinomycetota > Actinomycetes > Kitasatosporales > Streptomycetaceae > Streptomyces > Streptomyces sp. NPDC090499. The sequence goes on along the minus strand of NZ_JBIVXP010000004.1, from coordinate 647,713 downwards.
ATCCTCGGCACCATGGCGATCCTGGTCGTACAGGCGGTCTGCTCGTTCGCGGTGCTGGTGTACTTCCGCCGGAACCACCCCGAGAGCCGGCACTGGTTCAAGACCTTCGCCGCCCCGCTCGTCGGCGGCATCGCGATGCTCGGCGTGGTCGTCCTGCTGGTGTCCAACATGGGCGCCGCGGCGGGCGCCGAGTCCGGTTCGCTGCTGCTGAAGGCGACGCCGTGGCTGGTGGCGCTGGTCGCGGGCACGGGCGTCGGCTACGCCCAGTACCTGAAGCGGCGGTCGCCGGAGCGGTACGCGCTGCTGGGGCGGACGGTGCTGGAGGAGACGCGGGAACGGTAGGGGGGCGGGGCCGCCGGCGGATCCGAGCTGAGCGAATGGTGAACTCCCGGACAACCATAGGCATTCACCGGGTGTCTCAGTGGTGTGGCAGGGGCGAGGGGCGCTCCGCCGGGAGGAGCCACCATGACCCACCGCCGGCACCGATTCGGGGCCGCGCTGGCAGTCTTCGCGGCCGCGGTCGCCGCGTGGCTGCCCGTGACGTCCGCCCAGGCCGCCGACGGCCCCGTCGTGCACATCCGGCTCCAGGACGACGCCCTGGGACTGCCGCTGCCGCCGGACACGGACGACCCGGCGATGGTGAACTGGGGCCTGTACAACGACGGTCCCGGCACCGCCGAGGACGTCACCGTCAGCGCGGACCTGAGCAACGTCATCGACTGGGTCACCACGGACGCGCCCGTGCCCGCCGACCACGTCTACACCTGGCCCGCCCGTGACGTCCCCGCGGGCGAGGCGGCCGGCTCGCTCATCGGCCTGAGCGCCAAGCCCGGCACCCCGCTCGGCACCACCGGCACGGTGGCCCTCAGCGGCACGTCCGCCAACAGCACCGTGGTCTCCACCACCGCGCAGGTGACCGTGGGCACCACCGACCTGAGGGTCAACCGGCTGGCGGCCCGCGAGGGCGACAGGCCCGGATCGACGATCGACACCCCGGTCACGATCAGCAACGTCGGCACCCTGCCCGCCGACGGGGTCCGGCTGCGGATGCGCACCACCGTCGGGCTCGCCTACGCGCAGCACTACTCCAACTGCGTGTACTCCAAGGAGAGCGCGGACGCCTACGGCCTGACCGAGCAGGCGCTGTGCACGTTCGACACGGTCGTCGAGCCCGGCAAGAGCTACCGGCTGGACCGGCCGGTCGGGCTGGACGTGACGGACCAGGCCCTGTTCGAGTACTTCAGCCACGAGGCGCTGCCGCTGTCCGGTGCCGCCCCGTCGTCGTCGGGGAGCGGTCCGGCTCTCTCCCTCGTCGCCGCCGGGGACGCCACCACCGACGGCACCCCGATCGACCGGCAGCACATCGACGCCGACAACACCGCCGACATGGTCGCGGGCGGCGCCACCGCCGAGGGCGCACCGGGCGACCTGGTGCACGTGAGGGTCTCGCTGGGCAACGCGGGTCCGGGCTGGGTCGGTTACAACGCGAGCGACGACCAGCCCGCGCTTCTGGTCACCGTGCCCACCGGCACCAGGGCGGAGGAGATCCCCGCCCACTGCAGCGTGTGGAACGACGAGGCGAAGTCCGGTACCGGCGAACAGACGCCGGGCGCGCCGCAGTACATCTGCCAGTCGAGTCCGAACGAGTTCGCCGTCGGGGACACCCGTACCTTCGAGTTCGGGCTGCGGATCCGCGCGAACGCCGCGACCAGCACCGGTGCGGCCCGGGCGACCACGGCCTACGGCAACACCATGGCGTTCGACCACACGCACGGCAACGACACGGCGGCCGTCAGGGTCGAGGTCGAGGGCGGCAGCACCGCGACGCCGAGCACCTCCGCGTCGCCGTCCGCGACGGCCGCCGCCGGCACCGGGGGCAACTCCCCCCGGACGCAGACGGTCTCCGGGTCCGGCGGCTCCGGCTCCCTCGCCGCCACCGGCGGCAGCGGCACCGCGCCCGTGGCCGCCGCCTGCGGTGCGGCCGCGCTGCTGCTCGGCGGCGGTCTGCTGCTCCTGGTGAGGCGCCGGCACCGGGCGTGAGGCAGGCAGGTCCGGCTCTTCGGCGCGGCGTCACCCCTCGCCGAAGAGCCGATCGCGGTGGACCCGCCAGCGCTCCATCATCTTGCCGATCTCGTCGTCGACGAACTCGAAGAAGGCCAGCGTCTCGGCCATCCGCCGCCCCGCCGGGGTGTCGGGGCCCAGGCTGCTCACGCCCTCCCGCAACGCCCCCTCCCACCGCTTGATCACGGCCTCCCGGCTGGTGAGGGCCTCGTACCACTGGTTGCTGTGCACCCGGTACCGCTCCCGCCGGGAGCCCGGCTCCCGCTCGCGCGCGACCATGTGCTGCTGGGCGAGATAGCGCACCCCGCCGGACACCGCCGCCGGGCTGACCTGCAACTGCTCCCCCAGTTCCGCCGAGGTCAGGGCGCCCGAGTCGGACGACAACAGGGCCGCGAAGATCCGGGCCGGCATGCGCTGCATCCCGGCCTCGACGAGCTGTGCCGCGAAGCTCTCGACGAACTTCGAGACGGCCTCCTGATCGCGCCCCATCGCATCCGCAGTCATGGTCACCAGCCTAGCCGGGGTTTCTACACTTCCTTAACTTCACAAATTTCTGAAGACAGCGTACGTTCTGAACCATGACGAAGGCAATCACGGTCGCCGGGCTCCACAAGTCCTTCGGCCGCGCCCAGGCCCTGGACGGCCTCGACCTGGCCGTCGAGGCCGGCGAGGTGCACGGTTTCCTCGGCCCCAACGGCGCCGGGAAGTCGACCACGATCCGGGTCCTGCTCGGCCTGCTGCGCGCCGACTCGGGCGCCGCCCAGATCCTCGGCCGCGACCCCTGGAAGGACGCCGTGGAGGTGCACCGCCGGATCGCCTACGTCCCCGGCGACGTGACCCTCTGGCGCAACCTCTCCGGCGGCGAGGTCATCGACCTCTACGGCCGCCTGCGCGGGGGCCTGGACCGGTCCCGCCGCGCCGACCTGATCGACCGCTTCGAACTCGACCCGACGAAGAAGGGCTGCACCTACAGCAAGGGCAACCGGCAGAAGGTCGCCCTGGTCGCCGCCTTCGCCTCCGACGTCGACCTGCTGATCCTCGACGAACCGACCTCCGGCCTCGACCCCCTGATGGAGGAGGTCTTCCAGCGCTGCGTCGAGGAGGAGCGCGACCGGGGCCGGACGATCCTGCTCTCCTCGCACATCCTCAGCGAGGTCGAGGAGCTCTGCGACCGCGTCAGCATCATCCGGGCCGGCCGGACCGTCGAGTCCGGCTCCCTCGCCGACCTGCGCCACCTCACCCGCACCAGCGTGACCGCCGAACTCGCCGGTCCGCCGAACGGGCTGGCGCACCTGCCCGGCGTCCACGACCTCGACGTCCAGGGCCGGCGGATCCGCCTCCAGGTCGACACCGAGCAGCTCACCGCCGTACTCCGCTCGCTCTCCGGGACCGGGGTCCGCTCCCTCACCGCCACGCCCCCGACCCTGGAGGAACTCTTCCTGCGCCACTACCAGGACGAGGCCGAGGACGAGGCGGTGGCCCGATGAGCACCCTCGCCGGCACCGGCACCCTGCTGCGCTTCGCGCTGCGCCGCGACCGCGTGACCACCCCGGTGTGGATCGCGGTGAACGCGCTGATGGTCCTCTCCATGCCGAACACGCTGCAGAGCCTGTACGGCACGGACGCCGAACGCGCCGACCTGGTCCGCCAGTTGCAGGCCAACGCGTCCTACCGGGCGCTGATCGGCCCGCTCCACGACACCTCGCTCGGCGGCCTGACGGCATGGCGGGTGGGCGTGTACGCCGGGCTCCTCGCGGCCGTGACCGGCCTGCTCGTCGTCGTCCGGCACACCCGCGACGAGGAGGAGAGCGGCCGCGCCGAACTGGTGGCCTCGGGCGCGGTGGGCCGCCGGGCGTCGCTGACCGCGGCCCTGCTGGCGGCGGCGGTCGCGAACGCCGTGCTCGCCCTGCTGGTCACCGCGGGTCTTGCGGGCCAGGGCGCGGCGGGTGCGCTCGCCTTCGGCCTCGGCCTGGGCGCCACCGGCATGGTCTTCGCCACGACGGCGGCGATCGCCGCCCAGCTCACCGAGAGCGCCCGCCTGGCGAGGGGCCTGACCTCGGCGGTCCTGGGCGCGGCCTTCGTGCTCCGCGCGGCGGGCGACTCGGCGAGCAGCGACGGCTCGTCGGTGTGGACGTGGCTGTCCCCGCTCGGCTGGCTGGAGAACCTGCGCCCGTTCGCCGCCGCACGCTGGTGGGTGCTCCTGCTCTTCGCGGCGGCGGTGCTGGTGCAGGGCCTCGCGGCCTACGCCCTGGCCGGCCGCCGGGACCTCGGCATGAGCTTCTTCCCGGCCCGCCCCGGCCCGGCCGCGGGCCGCCTCGGCTCCGCCGCCGCGCTCGCCTGGCGGCTCCAGCGGGGCGGCGTGCTCGGCTGGTCGCTCGGCTTCTTCCTGGCCGGGGTGGTCTACGGCGGCCTGACGGACGGCGCGGCCGACCTGGTCGGCGACAACGACAGCGCCCGGGAGATCTTCGAGCGGATGGGCGGCCAGAGCGGACTGACGGACGCGTTCCTCGCCTCGATGGTCGGGATGCTGGGCCTGGTCGCCGCGCTGTACGTCGTCGCGTCGGTGCTCCGCCTGAACGGCGAGGAGACCTCGGGCCGCGCCGAACCCCTCCTCGCAGGACCGGTGAGCCGCCTGCGCTGGGCGGCCGGCCACCTGACGATCGCCTTCGCCGGTGCCGCCCTGATCATGCTCCTCGCCGGGGCGGGCTTCGCCGTCGGCTACGGCAGGCAGGTGGGCCCGATCCTGGGCGCGTGCCTGGTGCAGCTCCCGGCGGTGTGGGTGATCGGCGGGGTGGCGGTGCTGCTGTACGGCGTGGCACCCCGCCTCGCCCCGGCCGCCTGGGGCGTGGCCGTGGCGGTCCTCCTGATCGGCTGGGTCGGCCCGGCCCTGAACGCCCCCCGACTCGTCCTGGACCTCTCCCCCTTCGGCCACCTGCCCAAGCTGCCGGGCGGGGGGATGGAATGGGGGCCGGTGGTGACACTGACCGGGGTGGCGGTGGTGCTGGTGGGGGTGGGGCTGGCCGGACTGAGGCGCCGGGACATCACCGGCTGACGGCTCAGTCGACGTACTGCTTGAGCCTCTCGGTGTCGAGTTCGATACCGAGAGGCTCGGGGAGCACGAGTGCGACGCCGAAAGGCACTGTGCGGCAGTTGCCGTAGCCGACATCCGTCTCCGGATCGCTGTAGAGCTTGGCTGTGCATGCGTCCCGGTCGATCAACAGGTAGAACGGGATGCCCGCGGCACCATAGGCGACCGGCTTCTCGTAGCGGTCACGCCGATCGGTGTCGGAGTCGTACGACGTGACCTCGAAGACCAGGAGCACCCCGGTGGGATCCGCCCACTCCCCGTGCCCGGCGAAGTGGTCTTCGGGCACGAGCACCGCGTCAGGACGAGCCCGGCCCTCGCGGTACTTCTCCACCTTCAGCCCCTGGCCCTGGTAGAGGTCCAGATCGGGCCTCGCCCTCATACAGCGCTTGCTCAGCCACTGGACAATGGTGTTGTGGTCGCCATCGGCCACCCTCTTGACCCCGATCCGTCCGTTGATGAACTCCAACCTGACGGCGTCATCGGTCTCCTTCGCCGCGAACGCGGCGATACTCTCGAACTCCTCCACCGACATCTGGGGCGACTGCAACGCTCGCTCTGCCATAACGGTCATGGTGCACCCCCTCTCAGGCCAGGGCCAGCCTGGCAGGCCCCTCGCGACCTACCGGGCGGATCCGCTCCTGATCATCCGAACGGGCGATCACCCCACCTCCACATCCAGCCCCTCCAGCCCCCGGATCACGAAGTTCGGCTTCCGCTGCGGCTCCGCCGCCAGGCTCAGCGTCGGTGCCTGCTCCAGCAGGGCCGTCATCGAGGCCGCCAGTTCGATACGGGCCAGCGGCGCGCCGATGCAGTAGTGGATACCGGCGCTGAAGGAGATGTGCGGGTTGTCGCGGCGGGTCAGGTCGAGGTCGCCGGGGTTCCGGAAGACGGCCGGGTCGTGGTTGGCGGAGCCGAAGAGCATGGCGATCTCGGCGCCCCGGGGGATGGTCGTCCCGTCGATCTCGACGTCGTCCAGCACCCAGCGTTCGAAGAGCTGGAGCGGGGTGTCGTAGCGCATCAGCTCCTCGATCGCGGTGGGGACCAGGGAGTGGTCGGCGCGCAGGGCGGCGAGCTGGGCGGGGTTGCGGAAGAGCGCGTACCAGCCGTTGACCGTGGCGTTGACGGTCGCCTCGTGCCCGGCGTTGAGGAGCAGCACGGCGGTGGAGATCATCTCCTGCTCGGTGAGCCGGTCGCCCTCGTCGTGCGCCTCGATGAGCCCGGAGATCAGGTCGTCGCCGGGCTCCCTGCGCCGCTCGGCGATCAGCTCCCGCAGGTAGTCGGAGAACTCCACGGAGGCCCGGACCGCCTTCGCGGCCGTGTCCTCGGACGGGTTCAGCTCGTACATCCCGCAGATCTCCGCCGACCAGGGACGCAGCGGGGCGCGGTCCGCCTCCGGGATGCCGAGCATCTCGGCGATGACGGCGACGGGGAGCGGTTCGGCGACGTCGGCGAGCAGGTCGCCGCCGCCCCGCCGGACCAGGCCGTCGACCAGCTCGGCCGCGAGTCTCGCCACGTACGGCTTGAGCCGCTCGACCGTGCGCGGGGTGAACGCCTTCGACACCAGGCGGCGGATGCGGGTGTGGTCCGGCGGTTCGAGGTCGAGCATGCCGTGGTCGTTGAGCGTGTGGAACGGCTCGTGCTCCGGCGCGGGCGCACCGCGCCCGAAGTCCTCGTGCGTGAACCGGTGCTGGTACGTCCGCCCCAGCCGCCGGTCCCGCAGCAGCGCCGAGACGTCGGCGTGGTGCGGAACCAGCCACTGGTTCGTGGGCTCGAAGTACTGCACCCGGCCCCGGGCGCGGAGCGCGGCGTACGCGGGGTACGGGTCGGCCAGGAAGTCCGGGTCCCAGGGGTCGAAGGCTGCCATGGACGGACGTTAGACCGCCGGTCCCGGCCCTGACCAGGGGTGTCCGGAGGGAGAGCGGTCGACTGTGCGTACGTATGGTGCGAACCGGCAGCAAAAACCCCCAGCGCATATAAAATGACGGCAGCACGGCGGGTTTCCGCCACGGGGGCCGGGGGGTCGCTTGCCCGCATCAGACGGTGGACAGCGCAAGGACGCGAGAGAACCCACTTTCCAGGAGCGCATCGACGCGCTGTGCGTGTCGGTCGGGGACGGCACCCAGCGGGTGGATCTCAACTCCCTCTGGGAACTCGTCGAGTCCGATCCGGAGCAGACCGCGGCGACCTGCAAGTGGTGCGTGCGCAGGGCCGTCGAGCGGGGCCGCAGCCGGCACGGCTACGCACAGGTCGCGCTGACGCTGGCCCAGCTCTACGAGAGCATCTTCGACGACGACACCCTGACCGTCTGGGTCACGGACGAGTTCGAGCGGGCCGGCGTCACCGTGCGGCAGCCCCGCATGGCCGTCCTCGACCGGGAGACCGGCGACCTGTCCAGCCCCGACGACCAGCCAGACGACCGTCCCGTGATGCTCAACATCGAGCGGCGGCTGATCGACTCCGGGGACATCTACCCGCTCGTCGCGTTCTTCTCCCACCACCCCGACGGTGCGGACCGGGAACAGCTGCGCCGGCTCCGCGAGCACCGGTGCCGGGTGATGCTCACGTTCGACATACCGACGACCGACCCCAGGGAGGTGTGGGAGGTTCCGGAGGTGCGGGCCTACGTCGCCCTGCTCGCCGAGCGGATGCCGTACCTCCCCTACTACTTCCTGCCGCGCGAGTTCGGCACGCTCTTCACCTGGCTGGCCTGCCTGGCCCCGCCGGAGGCCAGAGCCGGCAGCGGCGTCCAGCTCCTGCATCCCGACGTCCTGCTGCACGCGGCCCTGGCGTACCACTACACCTGGCGCTTCGCGCGGTGGCTCGGCGACGACGCCGACGCGACGGTGGGAGACGTGTTCTCGACGCTGCCCGCGGAGTACATGCCGTACGTCCGGGAGATGCACCGCCGCCTGGAGGAGCAGCTCGGCGATGCCCTCTGACGGCAGCTACCCGTACGCCGACGGCGTCGAGATCGTGTCGGCGGTGCTGGACGGGCAGCTGGCCAGGACCGACGCGACGGAGCTGCTGCGGCGCCCCCTGGACTCGGCGGCCCACCTGCACCTGCGGCACGCCGAGGTGGTACGGCTCGGGGAGCTGATCGAGCAGGCACCGAGCATCGAACGGGCCCGCGCGCTCACCGAACTCACCGCCGTGGCCGCCGAGTTCCTGGGGTCCGAGGCGCGCGGGCGGGCCCTGGGCCAGGGAGCGGCCCGGCTCCTCGATCTCAAGGCGCCCGAGACCGCTCTGACGCTCCTCGACGAGGCCCGGGAGCTGCTGGCCGGCGACGGCCTCCTCGCGCTGGAGGCCGGGAAGCTCCGGCTGCGGGCCCTGTGCGACCTCGACCGCCGTGCGGACTTCGAACGCGATCTGCCGGCGTTCCTGGCGGAGGCGGAGCGCCACGGCAGCGGCGCCGATCTCTGCATGGTCCTGTACGACCGGGCGCAGCTGGCGGCCCGGTCCGGGGACACCGTGAGCGCGCTCACGAGCGCGCGCGAGGCCCGCCGTATCCGGGCGGCGGTCGCCGCGCAGGACAGCGGCTACGTCCGCAGCCCCGCCTCGTTCGCGCTCCAGCACGGCATGATCGCCCGGCAGGGCGGACGGTTCGAGGAGGCGTTCGGCGCCCTGGAGGACATGCGGAGCCTCGCGCTCGCGGCCGGGCAGGAACCGGCGGCGGCCTGGGCCCTCAGCGAGCTGGGCATCACCTGGGACCTGTTCGGAGACGCCCGGCGGGCCGCGGAGCTCCTGGAGCGGGCGGCCACCGAGGCCGAGCGGATCGGGCGTCGGGTCTGGGCCGACCACTGGCGGCACCGGACCCCCGACCAGCCGCGGTACGGCGACGACGAGGAGTCGGCCTCCTGGCACCGCGCGTCGTCCATCATGCTCACGGCGCCCGACCGGGCCGCGGACGCCGTCCCCCTGTTGCGCGCGGCGATCGCCACGGCGCGCGACGCCCACCAGCCGGACCTCGAAGCGGACGCCCGCAACCAGCTCGCCGCCGCGCTCCAGCAGTGCGGGCGGCCGGAGCAGGCACAGCTGGCGCTGCGGGCGGCCATCGCCACCACCCGGCGCTCCGGCGACCTCCTGCGCGAGCTCCGCTATGTCACCAACCTCGCCCGCCACCTCATGTTCGAGGACGACGTCGAGGACGCGCAGCAGGAGATCGCGGCCGCCCTCGAACTCGGCGAACGGCTGCGCGCGGACGCGGCCGCCGTCGAACTCAGCCAGAACGTGGCCATCACGCTCGCCCGCGCCTACGACACCGCGATCCTCATCGCCGCCGCCGTGCACAAGGTCGGGCTCGGCGCGGCCGACGCGGCGTACGCCGACCTCGCGCGCCGGCAGCCCGAAGCGCTGCTGGAGATGGGCCAGCGGGCCCGTGCCGCCACGATGACCGAGGCACTGCGCGTCGGGCAGATCGTGGAGCGCCATGCGGACGCGGCCCCGGCGCTGGTGCCGGCCATGCTGGAGCTGCGCACCGCGGAAGCCGCCGTACAGCTGGCGGCCGCGCGGTCCGGGAACCTGGCACCGGCGCTCTCGGCACGGGACCGGTCGGCGGCACGGCTGACCGCCGCCGCGGGTGCCGCCGGGGTGTCCCTGACTGTGGGTTCCGAGCCGGTGCCGGCCGCCCAACTCGCCGCCGCGCTGCGGCCGGACGAGGTCCTCGTGGACCTGCTCACCGTCCCGGAAGGCGTGGTCGTCACCTGCCTCACCCCGGCCGGGCGGTCCGGGGTCGAACTCGTGCTGTGGCCCGAGGAGGACCGGCGCGGCATGCTGCTGCGGCTCAAGCGCGCCTACCGGGAGCGGCTGGGCGCCCACCCCGACGACCTGGCGGAGACCCGGCTGCTGCTCCGGTCCGCCCTGGCCGACCTGGACACCGCGCTGCTGGACGCGGTGCGGGACACCGTACGGCGGGTGTCCCCCGACCCGCCCCGGCGGATGCTGGTCAGTCCGGAGAACGAGCTGTTCCATCTGCCGTACTGGCGGCTGTCGGACCGGCTGGACGGCTGCGTCGTGAGCATCCTGCCCACCCCGGGCGCCCTGCCGCTGCTGCGGGCGCGCCGGCGCGACGGGCGGCGCCCGTGGGTGTCGGTGGGCGATCCGTCGGGCACGCTGCGCCATGCCGGCCTGGACCTCTCCCCCGCGCTGGACTACCGGCCGTGCCCGCCGGAGACCGGGGCCCTGCTGAGCACGCTGCCCGGCGCGGGCCGCGTCCACTTCGCCTGCCACGGGAGCTTCGACGAGGACAACTCGCAGCTGTCGGGGCTGGAGGTGCTGCCCGCCCCGGACCCGGCAGCCGATCCCCTCGCCGCGCCCCCGGACGACGGCTCCGGAGCCCCGGGCCGCTTCACGGTGGCGCAGATATCCGGCCGGCTGCACCTGCCGCACTGTGCCCTGGTGGTCCTCTCCGCCTGCACCTCGGGCCTGCCCCGGCTGCACCCGGCGAGCGAGTTCACCGGCCTGCCCGGGGCGTTCCTGATGTCCGGCACGCGCAACGTCGTCGCCTCCCTGTGGCCGGCGAGCGACGCGGCAGCGGCCCTGCTGATGCGCGCCTTCTACGCCGCGCTGGACGACGATCCGTCGGCCGCCCCGTCCGCCGCCCCGTCCGCCGCCCCGTCGGCCGCCCCGTCCGCCGCCCCGTCCGCCGCCCCGTCGGCCGCCCCGTCCGCCGCCCCGTCCGCCGCCCTGGCCGCGGCGCGGCGGCGGCTGGCCGGGACGAGCCGCGCCGAGGCGGCGGAGCTGCTGGGCACCGGCGAACTCCCGCCCTTCGACCCGCCGTTCGCAGAGACCGTGTTCACCGACTGCTTCCAGCACTACGGAGTCGACTGATGACCGACCCCTCCCGCGCGTTCATCCGTGCCCTGGCCGGTGTGTGGGGCCCGGACTACTGGGTCACCTGGCATCCCTCGTCCCGACGGTCCCTCGGCACCGTCGGCCCGGCCAGGTATCCCGGAATCGTCCCCGTCGACACGCTCCCGGACAGCGCCGTCGAGCCGCCCGAGGTGACACCGGCCGACCGCTCCACCCTGACCTGGAACACGGAGGGGGCCGTCCGGGTCACCTTCCAGGGGACGGCGGAGGCCGCCGACCCGGCCGGTGCCCTCGCGGACGTCCGGGCGGGCGCGGTCGTGGAGTTCACCCGCAAGAACGCCCTCCTCGTCGTCTACCGCGGACTGACCGAGACCCGGCTCGCCGACCAGCCGCGCCTGGCGAGGGAACTGGTCAGGCGCTACTGGGCCGGTGACTGGGACCCCGACTGGTGTGTCGTCAGCCATCTGGTGACGGCGAGGTCCGGCACCGTTCTCATGGCGGCCGACAAGGGCGCCACGGTCGAGCTCGGCGCGAGCGGCTCGGCCGCCGCCGGGCCCGTCTCGCTGGCCGATCTGGCCACGCAGGTCCGCGCCACCAGGTCCGCCGCGTTGCAGTGCGAGCTGGTCGGGGAGCGGCTGACCCCGTTCTACCGGGTGCTCCGGCTGCGCCGCAGGTTCCTCCGCGGCGTCGAGGCCGAGTACGGGGCCCGCGGCCTGCGGACCCCGGCCGGCCGTCCGGCCGAGGTACCGCCGGGCCTCCTCCACGAGGTCGAGAGCGCGCCGGAGGCGGCCCTGGAACACCCGGCCCAGCCGGCGCCCCCTCCGGACGAGGAGGCGGGCGCCGGGTGACACGGCGGGGCGGGCTCAGGCGGCGGGCAGGTTCCAGTACTGCCAGGCGTACGGGCCGCAGTTGCGGAGGTTGATACCCGCGTGCTCGCTCGGGTCACCGCTGTTCTGGATGCTCAGGCACTGGTTGTTGACCTCGGTGCGCAGCCAGTTGCCGTCCTTGTACCAGCGCTGGTTGGCCAGCCCGTGGCAGTCGCCGACCACCTGCGCGGCGGCGTTGACCTCCCCGTTCCGCACGTCGAGACAGTGCTGCTCGGCGCCGTTGACGAGTTTCTTGCCCGACCAGTACCAGAGCTGGTTGCCGGTACCGGCGTTGCAGGTCTGCACCTCGACGTTGTCGCCGTTGGAGGCGAGGCACTTGCCGTTGAGGTGCGTCGTGATCTGGAAGTACTGCGGCACCGCGGTCGCCTGGACGGGCAGGGCGGAGACGAGCAGGGGGACAGCGGTCAGCGCGAGCACGGCGATGCCGCGCTCCAGGTGCTTGATCATGATCATTGGTGTAGCGGCGCCCCGCATCCCGCCAACAGGCTGCGAGCTGGGGCTTCACCCGATTGGCGGAGCGGTTTCACCGGGCCCTGGGTGATCGACGGAGCGTGTTTCTGCTCCAGCAGCTTTCGGCGGGGGCAGTAGCTTGCCGACTCCGAGCCCGGAAACCGTCCGGGCCCACGGAACGGAGGACCGCCGATGCCCCGGGAAGCGCCGTACCTGACCGCGGCCGAGGCGCTGCGCGCACGGCTCGCCGCGGGTGAGTGGCGGCTCGGCGAGCGGCTGCCGTCCCGGGCCCGGCTCGCCGAGGAGTACGGCGTCGGACGCAACGTCGTGCAGCGGGCGGTGGACCTGCTGATCGCCGAGGGGTTCCTGGAAGGCCGGGCGGGCTCGGGCACCTACGTCCGCCCACCGCACGAGCGACTGCGGATGGTCCGCTCCCGGCGCCGCGAACGCTCGCTCGCCGCCCGCACGGAGCGGGGCCGGGCGGGTGCCTGGGACGCACACAGCGAGGCCCGGGTCCCGGCCCCCGGGCACATCGCCGAACGGCTGGCCGTCACCCCCGGGGCCCCCTGCGTCCGCACGCACTACGAGTTCCTCGCCGACGGCCGGCCCGTCCAGCTCTCCGAGTCCTGGGAACCGTTGGCCCTCACGGGCGGCACCCCGGTCGTCCTGCCCGAGCGGGGACCGCTGGCCGGCCAGGGGGTGGTCGCGCGGATGCGGTCCATCGGCGTGGAGGTCGCGACGGTGGTCGAAGTGCCCCGCCCGGCCCGCGCCACCCGGGCCCAGGCGAACCTGCTCGGCATCGGCGCCGGTGACCTCGTCCTCCGGATCGAGCGGACCATCTACGACACCGGCGGCCGTCCGGTGGAAACCGCGGACCTGATCATCCCGGACGCCCGCCGGGAGGTCGTCTACGAGTTCGAAGCGGACCGCTAGTGCCCTCCCGGCCCGGACTGCTGCACGACCCGGACTTCCGCCGCCTGCTCACCGCCACCGCCCTCGGCCAACTCGGCGACCGCATCCTCTTCCTGGCGTTTCCGCTGGTCGCGATCACGGCCCTGGACGCCTCCGCGTTCCGGGTCGGCCTGCTCACCGCGGCGACCACGGCCGGCTCACTCCTGGTCGGACTGCCGGCGGGCGCCTGGGTGGACCGGATGCGGAAAAGACCGGTGCTGATCGCCACCGACCTCACCCGGGCGCTGGTCCTGCTGACGGTGCCGGTGGTCTGGTGGGCGGGCCGCCTCACCTTCTGGTGGCTGTGTGCCGTCGCCCTGGTCCACGGCGTGCTGACCGTCTTCTTCGACGTCGCCCACGTCAGCTACCTGCCGGGGCTGGTGGGCCGGGCCCGTCTGGTCGAGGGCAACGCCCGGCTCTCCGCGGTCCGCTCGGTGACGAGCATCAGCGGGCCGGCGGTGGCGGGACCGCTGGCCGGGCTGGCCGGTGCCCCCGCCACGGTGCTGGCGAGTTCGCTGGGGATGGCCCTGTCGGGCCTGCTGGCGACCGGCATCCGCAGGCCGGAGGAGCGCCCTGCGGCACGCGAACACCCCCGGCTGGGGCGGGACATCAAGGAGGGCCTGCGGTTCGTCCTCGGGCATGCCGCCCTGCGCGCCATCGTCCTCGGGGACGCGATGTTCAACCTCTTCCTGGTCATGTACCAGGCCATGCTGCTGGTCCACCTGGACCGGGTGATCGGGCTCTCGTCCTTCGGCGTCGGCCTGGTCCTGTCCGGGATGGGGTGCGGTGCCCTGCTGGGCGCCCTGCTGGCGACCAGGGCCACGCGACGGCTCGGCACCGGCCCGGTCATCTGGCTCGCCCCGCTGGCCACGTGCCCGCTGACCGCGCTGATGCCGCTGGCCCGGCCCGGCTGGAGCGTGACCGTGGCCGCGGCCGGACTGGCGGCGCTCTCCCTGGGCGGGGTCGTCCGCGTGGTGGCCCAGTCGAGCCTGCAGCAGACGCTGACACCGGACCACCTCCTGGGCCGCATGAGCGCGACCGCCCGCTTCGTCTCCTGGGGCGGCGTCCCCCTCGGCGGCCTCCTCGGCGGCGCCTCGGGCACCCTCTTCGGAGCGACGACCACGCTGTGGATCGGCGCGACCGGAATGACCCTGAGCGCCCTCCCGAACCTCCTCACTCTCCCGAGACGGCCTTGAGGTGCGCGACGAGGGCGGCGAAGGCGGGGGCGGGGAAGGTGAGGGGGGCGCGGGTGGGGGCTTTGGAGTCGCGGACGGCTATTCGAGGGGGGAGGGGGGCGATTTCCACGCAGGTGTCGCCGTCACCTCCGCTGGAGTACGACGACTTCCGCCAGTGCATTCACAGTTCCTTCGCCACCCGGTGAATGAGGTCCCGTGACGCCGCCGGATCCAGGGACGCGCTCTTCACCTGGCGAAACAGGGTGCGCAGCTTTTCCAACTGCGCCTCTGCGTCGCAGAAGCCGGCGCCGGTGGGCGAGTCACGCAGCCCGGTGTCCAACCTGGGCACAGGACCGCCCAAGTACATCATCGAAGCTCCGGCTCCGGCGAAGCCCTCGTACTCGACGGGGATGACACGCACCGTGGCATGGCCCGCATCGATCTGGTCCAGGACATGGCGGAGTTGGGTGAGGGACGCCCGGCGATCCGACACATGGACCCGCAGGGCGAACTCGTGGATGACCGTCTCGTACGGAGTGGGGTCGTCCCCTTCGATGACGACCCGCCGCTTCAGCCGATGCTCCACACGGGAGGCCACCTCACTCTCGGGCAACTCGGGACGCATGTACGTGTAGACCGCGCGGGCGTAGTCGGCGGTCTGCAGCAGGCCGGGGATGAGCATGATGACGACCTCGCGCAGGAACGTCGCGTGGTGCTCGGCTTCGGCGGTGTCGAGGAACACCGGGGGAAGCACGTTCCGGTACTCCTCCCACCAGCCGCGCGTGCGGTCGGTCGCCATCGTCACCAACGCGTCGATCAACGCCTCGTCCATACAGGCATAGTGCGCAGCGAGGCGACGCACCCGTTCCTCGCTGACACCCGCGAAGCCCAGTTCCATCTGGCTCATCTGGGCCGAGGTCGAATTCAGCACCCCGGCCACCTCGCGAGCCTTCAGTCCGGCCGCCTCGCGCAGTCGCCGCAGCTCCGTGCCCAAGCGCACCTGCCGTGCGGTGGCATGGCCCCTCAGCGGCATCCACCCTCCTGCCCTCAACGCCCTTGTCGGTGAGCCCCTTTCGAGTGCCAGATTACGCCAGCAGGTTGCAGCGGCAATAATTGTTGCCATACCGTCAGTGACGCGACGCACACGCTGCGGAACTCCGGGACCCCGGAAGCGCACCGCTCCGCCCTGCCACGGCGGCTGCGGCAATGCCACCGCCCGACGACCGCAACCCCCCACCACCCGAACGGAGTTCACGCATGCCCGAAAGCGACTCCTGGGAGTACTCCCTCTACCTCCCCAACGACCCCCGAGCCGTCCCGATCTGCCGCCGTACCCTGCGGCTGATCCTCACGATGCACGACCTGATCACGCTGGTCGACACGGCGGAACTGCTCGCGGCGGAGCTGGTCACCAACGCCGTACGGCACACGAAGGGCCCGGTGGCCCTGCGGGTGCGCTGGGCGGGCGGGGTGCTGCGAGTGGGCGCGTGGGACGCGGATCCCGAGCCTCCCGTCCTTCCCGGCGAGTCGAAGGTGCCCGCCGAGGGCGACGAAGCGGACGGCGGCAGAGGACTGCCACTCGTCCGGGCCTGCTCCGACCTGTGGGGGTGGCAGCCGCTGTCGCGGTTCGGGAACCGGGGCAAGTACGTGTGGTGTGACCTTGTCGCGGCGTAGCTCGTTGATCGTCACGACATATGGGAAGGAGAACCGATGGTGAGCTCGTCGCACGAGGGCCTGCACCAGCTCTGCCAGAAGGACCCGGCGGGTTTCACCCGCACCCTCCAGCGTGTGCTGCGCATCCGATCCCGGAACCGCGTGACTTCGCGGTGCTGAACGCGGATCTGACGGAGATCGAACCGGTCGAGCGGCGGGTGGACACGCTGTTACGGGTGGAGTCGGAGGAAGGCACGTATCTGCTGGTCGTCGGGTCCCAGGGAAAGCGGGACAACGGCAAGCGGAGCAGCTGGGCGTACTACCTCAGCTACCTCCACGCCAAGTACGGCTGGGAGCCCGTGCTGATCGTCCTGACCCAGAGCGCGTCCACGGCCCGCTGGGCGGCGCGGCCCATTCGGCTCGGGCTGCCCGGGTGGCACTCGCTCACCGTGCGGCCGCTCGTGCTGGGTCCGGAGAACGTCCCGCTGATCACCGACGAGGCGGAGGCCTCGCGGGACGTGTTCCTCACGGCGTTCTCGGCGATGACGCATGGTAAGGGTCCCCGCGCCGCTGCCATACTGAAGCCACTGGCGGCAGCCTTGGAGACCACTGATACCGAGAGCGCGGGAATGCTCGCGCAGTTCGTCGAATCGTGCCTGGTCGATGCGGAAGCCAGGCAGACGTGGAAGGAGCTGATGATGGCGGTCCACTACTTCTTCCGGCATGAGGTCGCCGAGAAGGTCCGCGAAGAAGGCCGGGAAGAAGGCCGCGAGGAAGGCCGGGCCCAGGCCAAGGCCGAGATGGTGCTGCAGATCCTGGACTGGCGGGGCCTCGTGGTGCCGGATGCCCTGCGGGAGCATGTGCTGGCCTGTACCGACGCGGAGCAGCTCGAGAGCTGGGCGCAGCAGGCGGTCCACGCGCACGAGGCGGCGGACCTGCTCGCCGAAGACGTCGGCTGACCGCGCCGTCACCGGTTCAACCGACCGAACGGAGCCGGGTCCTGGCCCGAGCCAGCACCCGGCCGGCGCTCGGGGTCAGGACGTGTAACGCCGGTCCGCCAGGGACTGCTGCGGGCGGTCGGTGGGGGGCCAGGGGTGGGCCGCGGGGGCGGCGGGGGCGAGTTGGTCAGGGGTGGTCCAGTCGCGTTGGCCGCCCACGACCTCCGGGTCGAACATGACGACGGCCGCTGCCAGGATCAGGGCCGCCACCGGGCCGGCCAGCATGACCAGGAGGAAGGCGAGCAGGCTCGTCGAGGACTGGCCGCCCGTCTGTGTCTGGGCGACGTGGACGCTCACCGCGGCCATGCCGGTGTAGTGCATGGTCGCGACGGCCGCGCCCATCACCAGGCTTGCGCCCACGGTGGCCCAGACCGCGCTGATCGACACCGCCGCCCAGAGCGCGGCGGTCGCGGCGACCACGGCGATCACCACGGAGAGGACGACGACCGTGGTGTCGTAGTGCACGGTGCCGCCGGTGTTCATGGCGGTCATGCCGAGGTAGTGCATCGCCGCCACACCGAGACCGGTGAGGACGCCCGCGGTGCCCAGGGTGGCCGGGCCCGAACCCCGGTAGCCGACCAGGAAGACGCCGACGGCGACCACCGCGATACAGACGACGAGGCTCAGCACCGTCCGGCCCGCGTCGTAGCTGACCAGGGCGCCGTCCACGCTGAAGCCGATCATCGCGATGAAGTGCATGGTCCAGATGCCGCAGCCGAGGGAGACCGCACCCAGGGCGAGCCAGCCAAAACGTTTCTCTCCACGGCCCCGGCCGATCGAACGGGTCGTGCAGCGCAGGGCCAGCACGGCGCCCAGGCAGGCCATCAGGTAGGCGGCTATCGGGGTGACCAGGCCGTAATGGAATTCGGACACGTCAGCGGTCATCGCGGCAACTTTCTTCACGCGAAACAGGGACGGTGGGGAGGGGGGACGAGAGACAGCTGAAACCAGCCACCTGGCTGGTTCCTTCACCATTCAAACACAACTGGAGCACGCTGTATCCACACCTGTACCGCCCGCGATCGAATCGCAACAACGACTGTGCGCGACGACTGTGCACAACGCCTGTGCACGTGGCATGTGCGTTCCCTGTGCTACCCCGGCGTCACCAGCCGTGCCTCGTAGGCGAACACCGCCGCCTGGGTACGGTCCCTGAGACCCAGCTTCACCAGGATCCGGCTGACGTGGGTCTTCACGGTCGACTCGGCCACCACCAGCCGCTCGGCCATCTCCGCGTTGGACAGGCCCTGGGCGATGAGGACCAGGACCTCCGTCTCGCGGTCCGTGAGGTCGCCGTAGGCGGCGTGGGCCGTGGGCATCAGGCGCGGGATGTCGGAGAGCCTGGAGAACTCCGTGATCAGGCGCCTGGTGACCGAGGGCGCCAGGAGGGCCTCGCCCGCGGCCACCACCCGGACGCCGTCGGCGAGCTGACGGGCCGAGGCGTCCTTGAGGAGGAAGCCGGAGGCCCCGGCGCGCAGGGCCTGGTACACGTACTCGTCGAGGTCGAACGTGGTCAGGACCAGGACCTTGGACGTCGCGTCGGCGGCCACTATCTCCCGCGTCGCCTCGATGCCGTTCAGCTCGGGCATGCGGATGTCCATCAGGACCACGTCCGGGGCGAGTTCCCGGACCCGGTCCACCGCCTGACGGCCGTTGACGGCCTCGCCGACGACCTCGATGTCCGGCATCGCGTTCAGCAGGACCGAGAAGCCCTCGCGCACCATCATCTGGTCGTCCGCGATCACCACGCGGATGGTGCGCACGGTCATGCGTCACCCCCGGTGGCGGTGGCCGGCAGGAACACCGTCACCTCGTAGCCTCCCTCGGGCGTCGGGGCCGCCGTCATCTGGCCGTTCAGCATGGAGACCCGCTCCTGCATGCCCGTGATGCCGTGGCCGGCGCCGGGGGACGGCTTGACCAGGGCGGGCCGCGGCGGCGGGCCGTTGACCACGCGCAGGCCCAGGCCGCCGATGACGTAGCCGATCTCGACCCGGGCACCCGCTCCCGGCGCATGGCGCAGGGTGTTGCTCAGCGCCTCCTGGACGATCCGGTACGCCGACAGCTCCACGCCCTGCGGGAGTTCACGGACCGCGCCGGTCACCCCCTTGTCGACCACGAGGCCCGCCTCCCGCACGTTGTCGAGCAGCGCGTCCAGATCGGCGAGGGTGGGCTGCGGGGCGTCCGGCGCCTCGTAGTCCTCCGCGCGGACCACGCCCAGCACGCGGCGCAGTTCGGTGAGCGCCGCCACCGCGTTCTCCCGGATCGTGACGAACGCCTTCTCCAGCTCCGGCGGCGGGTTGTCCACCCGGTAGGGAGCGGCCTCCGCCTGGATGGCGACGACGGACATGTGATGGGCGACCACGTCGTGCAGCTCGCGGGCGATCGTCGTGCGCTCTTCGAGGAGCGTGCGCCGGGACCGCTCGTGTGCCGTCACCGTCTGCTGGGCGGTCACCTCCTGCCGGGCCGCGCTGCGTATGTGCCGGACCGTCACGCCCAGCAGGGACAGCGCGGACAGGAACAGCAGCCCCATGGTGTCGGAGTCGAAGTAGTGGCCGCCCCGGAAGCCCGTCTCCGCCATGACCCCGTACACCGCCGTCAGCACCCACATCCAGGCCGCCGTACGCGGCCTGGTGCGTATCGCCACGATGGTGAGCACGAACAGGTGACAGGCGTAACTGCCTGGCAGCCAGGGCCACTCGCTGTCCCAGTCGCTCCCCAGGGCGGCCGCGACCGGTGTCGCCGCCATCGACAGCCAGAACGCGCCGACGGGCCGCACCATGGTCAGCAGGACCGGGGCCAGGGCGAGCAGACCGAGACCCAGGTTGAGCGCCGCGCCGTTCACGCCGCTGTCGGAGGCGATGAGCATCGCGACGAGGCCGCCCGCGCAGATCAGGGCGTGCGGCGCCCAGGCCGCGTACTCCCGCAGCCGGCCGGGGAGCCGGCGGGCGAGGGCGCTGTCGGTGCTCGCCGCGGGCAGCGGGCGGTAGGCGAAGGCGTCGTGGAACAGGTCCTGCCGCAGTCCGCGCAGGGCGTCCATCGCCGCCCGGAACTCCGGACTGCGCGGCTTGTACGGCTCGAACGCGCTGTCCGGCGGCTCCGGCGGCATCGGCTGCGTGTGGGTCGTCTCGGTCACGTACACGACCGTAGGCGCAGGGCCGGGTCGCCGTCGTCACCAGTGAGAAGGGTCCTCGGCCGTCCTTCTCAGGTACTACGGGTACGCCGGCGAGCGGCGGGGAGCGGCGGGGAGCGGCGGGCGGCCAATCGGAGTACACGCGGATTCCGTGAGGGCCTCGGTGCGGGGAGCAGTGCAAGTGAGCAGGTGAGGGCCCACCCAGGCATAGGGGTTGCGCAGGATAAACCGCCTCAAGCGCCACGGGCCGAGGCAACGAGGCGGCAATAAGCTTGCCGTCCAATACGAGACGACCATGCTGGTCGCAGTCCTCAACGAGTGGCTGTGACCAGCACGGATCCGATATGTCCTAGCCGTCGATGTCGAGCACCGTGCCGTACAGCCGGTCCACCTTCATCCGGATTACCACCCGGCGCTCGGCAACCAACTCTTCCAGGAACGCAGTTTCGTCCTCGGGCCTCCCTGCCTTCGGGATCATCCCGAGCAGTTCCCGCCCGACCGCGTCCCCGGGAACAGTCGTGCTCTCAGAGACCACGCTCTCGCCTTCAGCCACGGCAAACGACCACACGTCGCCGCCCGACACGTGCAGCGCCGCACGTGGATTGCGCCGCAGGTGCTGGACTTTGACCCGGTCGGCCGTGGTTGAGAACCGCAAAATGCGCGCTCCGGGATCCCAGCTGTACGCCATGGTTGTGAGGTGGGGGTGGCCACTGCGTTTGATGGTGGCGAGCGTGCCGAACTGCTGCTGGCCAAGCAAGCTGGAGAGGGCTTCGTCGGACAGTGAGCGAGGCGCTGGTCGTTGAGTCATGAAGTGATCAACGTCCTTGGCCGCCCGGCAATTTCATGGACTCCATAAGCCCAACGCCCACTTCTGCCTTCCCAGACCGCCAAGTCGTAACTCATGTCCGCGAGGCTCCTACACCACGTTGACAGCCAGCCGAGACCAGCCGAAGCCGTGGGCCCGGGTGAACCCACGTGCCTCCCCGGGTAATGCCCCACCCTCCGCCGGCGCGTTCCCGACCAGGCGGCCTTCGAATTCTGCGAACCGGCTGGTTTTCGGTCAGTAACCGGAGGGCCGCACCAGCCCGGACTCGTACGCGAACACCGCTGCCTGGGTGCGGTCTCTGAGGCCCAGCTTCACCAGGATGCGGCCCACGTGCGTCTTCACGGTCTGCTCGGCGACGACCAGCCGCTGGGCGATCTCCGCGTTCGACAGGCCCTGCGCGATCAGGGCGAGGACCTCCGTCTCGCGCTCGGTCAGATCGGCGATCCGCGCCTTCAGCGGGGCACGCACCCCGCCCCCGTCCAGCTGGGAGAACTGGGTGATCAGGCGCCGGGTGATGCCGGGCGCGAGCAGCGCGTCGCCGGCGGCCACCACCCGTACCGCCTCCGCCAGTTTGTCCGCGGACGCGTCCTTCAGCAGGAACCCGGACGCGCCGGAGCGCAACGCCTCGTACACGTACTCGTCCAGGTCGAAGGTGGTGAGCACCAGCACCTTGATGTGCGGGTGCGCACCGACGATCCGGCGGGTGGCCTCGATGCCGCCCAGTTCGGGCATGCGGATGTCCATGAGGACGACGTCCGGGCCGAGTTCGGCGACCTTGGCCACCGCGTCCAGGCCGTCCACCGCCTGACCGACCACCTCGATGCCGGGCTGGGCGTTCAGCAGCACGGTGAAGCCCTGCCGGACCATCTGCTGGTCGTCGGCGATGACCACCCGGATGGGGTTGCCGGTGCTGCTCGTCATGCGCGGTCGTCCTTCGGGTCGGGGGCACGGGTGGTACCGGTGGTGGGGTCCGCGGTCCTGCGGGCCAGCAAGCCGGGCGCGGTGGCCGGGATCTCCGCGAAGATCCGGTAGCCGCCGTCCGCCAGGGGGCCCGCCGAGAGCGACCCGCCGAGCATCGTGGCCCGCTCCCGCATGCCGAGCAGCCCGTGCCCGGCGCCCGGCGACGGCGGCGCGGGCCGGGTCGGCCGGGAGTTCGCCACGGACAGCAGGAGTCCGTAGGGGATGTACTCGATCTCGACATGCGCGGTCGCCCCCGGCGCGTGCCGCAGGACGTTGCTCAGCCCCTCCTGCACGATCCTGTACGCCGACAGCTCCACGCCCGACTGCATCGGGCGCCGCTCGCCGTTGATCCTGGTGGTGACGGTCAGACCGGCCGCCCTGGTGTTCTCGACCAGCCTGTCCAGCTGGTCCAGGGTGGGCTGCGGGCTGTGCGGGCCGGTGCCGGGGCCGTCGTCGGGCGCGTCCTCGTCGGGGCTCCCGGAGCGCAGGACGCCCAGCACTCTGCGCAGTTCGGTCAGCGCCTCCAGCGCGTTGTGCCGGATGCCGTCGAGGTTCTCGCGCAGCTCGTCCGGCGGGTTCTCCACCAGGTGCGGGGCGACCTGCGCCTGGATGGAGATGACCGACATGTGGTGGGCGACCACGTCGTGCAGCTCACGCGCGATCCGGCTGCGCTCCTCCAGCAGGGTGCGCCGGGCCCGCTCCTCCGCGGTGAGCGAGGCCTGGCGGCCGAGCTCCGCGCGCGCCTCGCGGCGGCCGCGCAGCGCCGTGCCGAGCGCCACGACGATCACGGCCAGGACGACGGTCACCACCGAGGTCGACTGGTGCGGCGGCGCACCCCAGACGCCGTCGAGCAGCCAGGTGAGCAGCACGGTCACGGCCAGTGCCTCGACGGCCACCCGGGCCCGGACCCGCAGCGCGAGCAGCAGCAGGACCAGCAGCTGCGCGATGATCCCGGCCACGGGCCAGGGCCAGGTGAACCGGACCCCCGGGGTCCTGCCCAGCCCGCCGTGCAGCGCGACGGCGCCCACCAGCATGGCCCCCCACGACATCCACCACGCCGGGACGGGCCGCCACATCGCGAGGAGCACCGCGCCGCCCTGCGCGAGGCCGAGCGGAAAGGCGAGACCGGCGACGAGCTGCCCGTTGTCCTGGAGCTGGGCGATGCCGCCGATGGTGATGCCCAGCGCCGCCAGGCACAGCACGCCGTGCGGCAGCCAGCGCAGCCATACCGAGGGGGGCAGCGGGTCGACGCGGACGGTGCACAGGTCGTCGCGGAGCATCCGCAGCCAGCGCAGCACGCGGCCGGTCCCGATCCACTCCGGCCGCCGGCCCCCCGTCTCCGTCACGGTGATCAGCCTAGACATGGCGGGCTCCCGTCGGCGTCGCCCGGTCGGACGCGGGGCGGGTCCGCACGACGCGCGAGCGGATCCGGGAGCGGCCGCGCTCGTACCCGTGGAACGCCGCCCAGCACAGGCCCAGCATCAGGGCGAAGGCCGGCAGCCAGAGCAGGCGGGCCGCGACCCAGCCGAGGTGGTCGGGGGGTGTGTGGAGGCCGGGCAGGCGGCCGAACAGGAGACCAGTGGCCGTGGTCGCCATGAGGGCCGTCTGGTGCCAGAGGAAGATCGTCATCGCGGAGAGGTTCACGAGGGCGACCGCCGCCCAGGCCGGGGGACGGCGCATCGCACGGCGCAGCCGCTCGCGCAGCAGCAGGGCGAGGCCGCACTGGGCCAGGCCGAAGGTGACGGCGGCCAGGGTGGGCGGGTCGAGGTTGGAGACGGACGCGCCGGGCACGCCGACCATCGACGCCGGGTAGCCCGCCCACGCGACGAGGCCGGCCGTCGCCGCCGTACCGCCGATCAGCAGGACCCACCCGGCGCGCGGGCGGTCCAGTTCGCCGCGGGTCCAGGCGGCGCCCAGGGAGTACGGCACCAGCCAGCCGGCCGCCAGGTTCACCCAGCCGATGCCGGGCGGGGCGCCGAAGCCGAAACGGAGCAGGTCCACATGGAGAACGACGGCCAGCGGCCACAGCGGGTTGAGCCGGGCGACGAGCGGGGTCGCCGCCGTCAGCGCCGCGAAGACCACGAGGAACCAGAGGGGTGACAGGGCGAGTTTGGCGAGGGTGCGGACAGTGGTGAAGTCGGTACCGGACAGCAGGAGCGCGGCGGTCACGATCGTCCAGAGGACGAGGAGCGCGGCGACCGGCCGGGCGAGGCGGGACAGACGGGCCGTCAGCCAGCGGTGGTACGGGGTGTCCTCGGACCGGGCGGTGGCGTAGCTGCGGGTGGCGACGTGGCCGCCGACCAGGAAGAACACGGCCAGGGTCTGGAAGAGCCAGGAGACCGGCGCCAGCCGCGGCAGCTGCTGGAGAGGGCTGCCGGTGTGCAGCTCGCCGCCGTCCGCCACCAGTGCCGTGACCAGCCAGTGCCCCAGGACCACACCGAGGACGGCGACCGCGCGCAGGGCGTCCACGGCGCGGTCCCGGCCGGGCGGGGTGGCGGCGTCGACGCGGAGGGCGAAGTGCCGGACGCGGTGTCGTGCGCGGTCGCGGAGGCGGGGTGTCGGCGGCTTACGCACGGGTGACCTCCCTTGTCTCGCCGAGGACGATCCGGGCGAGGTTGGCCAGGGAGGCCGAGCCCGGGGTGAAGTAGTCGCTGTGGCCGCCGGGGCCCGCCGCGAAGACGCGGGCGCCGAAGGCCGGGGAGACCGGGTCGGTGCCGAAGCCGACGGTTGTGCCGAACAGGCCGGCGCGGACGTGCGGGACCTCGGCTATCCAGTCGGCCGCTCCCCGGGCCGCCCAGACACGGGCGGAGGTGTGCAGGGCCGCGGCCGAGCCGGCGCCGGTACCGGGGCTGCCGACCAGGGCGATGTCGGTGACGCCCAGGCCGGTGAGGGCGGGCGCGGCACGGGCGCAGACCACCGTGCCGTACGAGTGGCACAGCAGGGCGACGGACGCCCGCCCGGGGGCGGTGAGGGTGCGCAGTCCGCCGATGAACTCGCGCAGCAGCGGAGCGGCTTGGCCTGCCCGGCCCGATGTGAGGACGGTGGTGCTGATCGTGGCGGGGGTGCGGTAGCCGAGCCAGGCGACCACGGCGACCCGGGTGCGTCGCCGCCCGTGGTCGTGGGTTCGGTGTTCCCGGGTGAGACGCCGGTACAGGGAGTCGGCCGCCGCGCGGAAGCGGGCGTAGGTGTCGAGCGTGGTGTCCGAGCCGGGG
Organism: Streptomyces sp. NPDC090499; assembly: GCF_044769305.1. Lineage (NCBI taxonomy): Bacteria > Bacillati > Actinomycetota > Actinomycetes > Kitasatosporales > Streptomycetaceae > Streptomyces > Streptomyces sp. NPDC090499. The sequence continues at coordinate 622,514 of NZ_JBIVXP010000004.1, read as the reverse complement.
ACCAGGACGGCGACGCGCGTCGCGTGCGGCAGATCGCCGAAGACCTCGGTGACCTGGCCGTCGCCTCGGGCGTCGAAGCGGAGGAGGTGACGGGAGGGGGACGCCAGGGCGCGGTCGGCGGCGGCGCGGGAGAGGTCCCCGTCGGCGGCGGCCATGCGGGCGGCCGCGGCGGCGTTCCCGCGGTTGGCCGCGTAGGCGGTGGCGAGGGCGGCCGGGGTGAGACGGGCGGGGAGAGCGGCGGGCGGCGGGGCGGGGATCCCGGGCCGGACGGCCGCGGACAGCGGGAGGACCACGGCGGCGGCGAGGAGGGCGGCGAGAAGAGTCCGGCGCAGCCGCCCCCGCCGACGCCCCCGGTCCGGCCCGTCCCGCTCGCCCTGCCGCCCGTCCTGCCGCCCGTCCTGCCGCTGCCTGGGCGCCCGCAGCTCCCCCGTCACCACCGTCATGGTCGGTCCCCCCGTTCAGTCGCCCGGCCGTCGGGCTGTTCTGATCGGGAAATTACGGACCGGACCGCGTCGTTCGCGTCCCGCCCGGGAGCTCACCTGGGTAGTAGCTCTCAGGTACTACGGGTATGCGGGGGAACGCTCAGGGGCGGCCCGTCACCAGGCCGGCCAGGCCCCCCGGCCGACCGCACTCACCAGCAACCGCACTCACCAGCAACCGCACTCACCAGGCCAGTTGGGCGATCTCCTCCGCCACCACCGCGCAGGCGTCCGCCGCCGGGTCGATGAGGGGGAAGTGGCCGACCTCCTCCAGGAGCGTCAGGCCCACCACCTCGCCCGCCTTGGCCGCCGCGTCCGCGTAGGACTCGGCGACCGCCTGCGGGACGACCACGTCCGTGCGGCCCTGGACCAGGGTGGTCGCGATGCCGGTCGGGAGCAGGAGCGCGGGGTCGGCATACGGCTGGCGGTCGGCGAACTTCTCGTCGCCGCCGAGGAGTTGCAGAGCCGCGTTGCCGCAGACGTCCAGCTTCTCGGCCATCGCGAAGTCCGCGATCGGCGCCAAGGCCACGACACCCCGCAGCGGCGCGGGAGCCGAGGTGCGCCACGCGGCGTCCGCCGGGAGGACGTGCCGTGCCGCCGCCCACAGCGCCAGGTGGCCGCCGGCCGAGTGGCCGGTGAGGACCGTACGGCGCAGGTCCGCCCGCGGGACCGCCTCGCGGACCAGGGCGGGCAGGGCGTCCAGCGCCGCCGCCACGTCGTCGAAGGTGTCCGGCCAGCGGCCCGCCACCGGGGCCGTACCGCCCTGCGCGGGGAGCGTCGTACCGCGCCGGTACTCGACGTTGGCCACCGCGAAACCGCGCCGGGACAGGAAGTCGGCGAACGGGGTGACGTGACCGCGGTCGTACGGGGCACGCCACGCGCCCCCGTGCAGGATCACCACCAGCGGGGCCAGCGGCTCCTCGGTGCGCGGGGCGTAGAAGTCGATCACCTGGTCGGGATGGTCGCCGTAGGCGGCCGTGGCGTCGGGCGCGACGTGCGGGTGCGAGAAGGCCGACTCCTCCTCGGCGGCGGCCCGTGCTGCTGCGTCGTCGTCCGGCATGCTCCAACCTCTCAGCGACGTGATCAATGTGGCGGACCAGGTGGGGAATTCGGCCGTTGGCCGGGACGGTATCAGGCCCGTGACGTGCGGGGACGCGCGGATGTGACGCACGGTGAGGATTGCTCGGTTCTGTACCGTCCCGGCCCCTGTCCGGGGATCACTATGTCGCCATGTCGCTAGCCGACGGCCGTTCCCGTCACCTCTTCCAGGACCTCCCCCAGCACCCGCGCCGCCCGCTCCGCGTCCGCGAAGCCGACGTACAGCGGGGTGAAGCCGAAGCGGAGCACGTCCGGGTGCCGGAAGTCGCCGACCACGCCCCGCGCGATCAGCCGTCGCATCACCTCCCCGGCGTCGGAGCAGCGCAGCGCGATCTGGCTGCCGCGCTCCTCGTGGGCCACCGGGGTCACGCACTCCACGCGGCCCGCCGGGACGTACGCCTCGACGCACTCCAGGAAGAAGTCCGTCAGGGCAAGGGACTTGGCGCGTACCGCCGCCACCGGCACCCCCTCCCACACCTCCAGCGCCGCCTCCAGGGCAAGCATGGAAAGGATGTCCGGGGTGCCGACGCGACCGCGTACCGCCCCGCCCGCCGGTTCGTACGCCGGGCGCATCCCGAAGGGCTCCGCATGCGAGTTCCAGCCGGGGAGCGGGGAGTCGAAGCGGTCCTGCAGCTCCCGTCGGACATACAGGTACGCCGGTGAACCCGGGCCGCCGTTCAGGTACTTGTAGGTGCAGCCGACCGCCAGGTCGACCCCGTGCTCGTCGAGGCCCACCGGCAGCGCGCCCGCACTGTGGCACAGGTCCCAGACGGACACGGCCCCGGCCGCGTGGACCGCGGCGGTGAGGCCGGGCAGGTCGTGGAGGCGTCCGGTGCGGTAGTCGACATGGTTGAGGAGTACGGCGGCGGTGCGGTCACCCAGCGCACCGGGGACCTCGGCCGGCGTGACCGGGCGCAGGGTGCGGCCCGTCAGCCGGGCGGCCGACTCGGCGATGTAGCCGTCCGTCGGGAAGGTCGTCGCGTCGACCAGGATCTCGTCGCGGTCCTCCCCCGCCAGCCGTACCGCACCCACAAGTACCTTGAAGACGTTGACACTTGTCGAGTCGCCGACCACGATCTGGCCGGCCGCCGCGCCGATCAGCGGGGCGATCAGGTCGCCGATCCGCTCCGGCGCCGTCCACCAGCCGCTCTCGTCCCAGGACCGGATCCGCAGCTCGCCCCACTGCCGCCGGACGACGTCCTCGACACGGCCGGGGACGTGCGCGGGCAGGGCGCCCAGCGAATTGCCGTCCAGGTAGACGCCCGCGACGTCGGCCGCGTGATCGGACACCGTGTCGAGGACGAAGCGCGCGCGCACCCCGGCCAGCTCGTCCTCGGCGTCCAGCTTCTCCGCCCTCAGGGCCCGCTCAGACATGGGACCTCGCCGTCCACAGCTCCGGGAACACGTTCTTGCGGGCGCGCTTCTCCAGCCAGGCGACCCCGGCCGAGCCGCCGGTGCCGGCCTTGGCGCCCATCGCGCGGCGGGTGGCGACCAGGTGGTCGTTGCGCCAGCGCCAGACGAGCTCGGCGACGTCGGTCAGGGCCTCGCCGAGGCGGGCGAGGTCGGCGTCCTCGGCGCCGGAGTAGACGGCGGTCCAGGCGGCCTCGACGGCCTCGGAAGGTGCATAGGGCAGTGATATGTCACGTTCCACCACCACCGCGTCCGGGATCGCATACCCCCGCCGCCCCAGCACCCGCACCACCTCGTCGTACAGGCTCGGCTCGTGCAGCGCCTTCTCCAGTTCCGCGTGCACACGGGGCGCACCGCGGTGCGGGACCAGCATGGACGCGGACTTCTCGCCGAGCAGGAACTCCATCCGCCGGTACATCGCCGACTGGAAGCCGGAGCCCTCGCCGAGGGCGGACCGGTAGGAGTTGAACTGGGCCGGGGTGAGCTGGCCGAGCGGCCGCCAGGAGGCGTTCAGCGCCTCCAGCTCGCGGACGGAACGCTTCAGCGCGGCGATCGCGGTGGGGATGTCGTCCCCGCGCAGGGCCGCCGCGGCCGTCTCCCACTCGTGGACGATGACGGTGAACCACAGCTCCATCACCTGGGTCGTGACCAGGAAGACCATCTCTCCGGGATCGTCGGAGAGGGTGTGCTGGAGGTGGGTGAGCACGTCCGCCTTGACGTAGTCCTCGTACGGCGTCGTGCCGGCGAAGTCGAGATGCGGGGTCTCGGGCTCGTTGGTTTCGAGAGCCTCATGGGACATCGCTGTCTCCTGCTGTACTCCGGGTAGCGGTCCGCCCCTGCCGATGCCGACACGGGGGCCCCGGTCCCCACCGGCATCTTCCGCAACGTAACCCGGATACGGCAAGGCCCGCCCGTCGGGAGCCCCCGTCCGGCGGTCACCACTCAGCCGCGGACCGTCCGCCCCCGGTACAGCCGTCCGGACACACCCTCGAACGCCAGGTCGAGCCCGACTCCGTCGCGTTCCGCGTGCAGGTGCAGGTGGGGCTCGGTGCTGTTACCGCTGTTGCCGACCTCGCCGAGCACCTGCCCGGCCCGGACCGTGTCGCCTTCCCTCACCGTCACCGAGCCGGGGCGCAGGTGGGCCAGTTTCACGATCTCCCGGCCGGTGTCGAGGAACACGTGGTTGCCGTACGGCGGCTGGTAGCGGATCTCCCCCGGGCGCTGGTCGGGGATGCCGTCGGCGGCAGAGACCACCGTGCCGTCGCAGGGGGACCTGACCGGCTGCCCGTAGGCGGCGTACGCCGTCGGTTCGCGGCCGGGCCGGGTACGGGTGCCGTACCGGCCGAGCGCGACCAGGTCGAGGGCGGCGCGTTGCTCCGGCACCCGGGCGTGGTGGTTCACCGCCGGGCCGCCGCCCTGTACGACGTACCAGGCGCCCTCCAGCGGGAACCGCAGCGGCCGGGAGAGCGGGGCGGGCCTGCGGTGCAGCCGGGCGGCGGTGACCAGCCACCCGGCACCCGCGAGCAGGACGAGCCCGACGGCGAGTCCGGACAGGCCGGCTCCGGCCGGCAGCCCCGGCAGCCGCCAGGCCGAGGCGAGGGCGGCCACCGCGCCCGCCTCGACCGCCCGTCTGAGCGGACGGGGTTGCATCGCCGGTGCGCCGCAGCCCTCGACGACCACGTAGAACGCGGCGAGGACGGCCAGGTCGGCGGTCCAGGCGGTGCGATCGCCGGCCGTCCAGAGGATCAGGACGTTCCAGGCGGCGACCAGGACGAGGACGACCGTCCAGGCGAGGCGTGCGGGCAGCCGGCGCCCGGACGGGGTGTAGCGGGAACCCTCGATGCGCAGGGCGGTGAGCTCGCCGCCGGGGGCCGTCTGGGCCCAGGCCCGCACCCGGCCCGTGCTGCCGGACACGATGAGCCCGTCCGGGCCGTCCGTGACGGTGCCGAACTCGCCGATCCGGGCGTTCGTGGCGTGCACGATCCGCTCCAGCGCCGGGATGCCGACCGCCGCCGTCACCCGCGGGGCGAGCCGGGGCCACTGCTCCGGGTCCGCGGTGAGAAAGCGGGCCAGGGCGTCGGCCTCCGCCGGCTGCCCGCGGGGCATCGGATCATGCACGTGCGCTCCCCCCTGCCGTCACGCCTGCCGTCGCCCTGCCCCCACGCCGGCCGTCCCCCTGCCGTCGCCCTGCCCTCACGCCGGCCGTCCCCCTGCCCTCACGCCTGCCGTCACGCCGACGGTCGCCGACGGACCGGGCGGTCTGGAAGACGACGGGACGCGGGGTGAGGTTCTCTGCGGTGGCAGACTTGCGCCATGACGACGCACACGAACCTGCTCGGCGGCCCGGAGCCGACGTATCTGCCGGAGAACGAAGAGGCGTACCGCCTGCTGAGCGAGGAGTCGCTGGCTCCCGTTGAGGTGGCGGCGAAGTTCCCGACCTTCTCGCTGGCCTGGGCGCTGCTCGCCGACGAGGCGTTCGAGCGCGGCGCGGTCGTCGAGTCGTACGCCTACGCGCGCACCGGCTACCACCGCGGCCTTGACGCCCTGCGCCGCGCCGGGTGGAAGGGGCACGGCCCCGTTCCCTGGGAGCACCGGGCCAACCGGGGCTTCCTGCGCTGCCTCGCCGGGCTCGCCCGCGCCGCCGGTGAGATCGGCGAGAAGGACGAGAACGAGCGCTGCTGGCAGTTCCTGAAGGACAGCAGCGCGGAGGCGTACACCGAGCTGCACGGTTAGCCACGGACAGCCACGGGCGGCAGGGCGGTTCAGGTTCCGGGGCACCCGGCAGCCGTCCAGGCGGCGTACTCCTGGCGGACGTAGAGCAGGCGCCTGCGGGCGAGCGTGATCGCGTCGGGGTGGTACGGGCCGGCCACCAGGCCGGGATGGCGGCGGTCGTACCGGACCAGTTGCTCGGCGGTCTCCGCGGCGGCCGCGGCCGGCCCGGAGCCGCCGCCCAGGGCCATCCGGTCCATGAGGGCAGCCCTGCGCAGCAGCCAGGCCCGTTCGGCGGCCGTCGTGTCGACGTCGGCCGGGGTGCGGGTGCCGGGCCCGGCCCGGCGGCCGTCGCGCTCCGCCCCGAGCGCGAGCAGCCGGTGCATCTCGCGGCGCAGGTCGGGCGCGTCCGCGTAGGCGCGGGGGCCGGTGCCGCAGCGTCGGCACGGCACCGTGCCGTGGCCGGGCTCGCCGCGACCGCCCTGATCGCCGTGACCGCCGTGACCGCCCTGATCGAGGGCCGATGGATGCGCCGTGGACCGCATGGGAATCCCGACCCGTCCCGGGCAGTCGTCGACAGGGCACGGCCTGTGGGTCGCGAAGGCCCACTCGCGGGGTCGTCCGCCCCGGTGTCGCGACTCGCTCGGGGCGGTCATGCCGAACACCTCAGGCAGGCGCGGACCTCGCGGCCGCCGCGGGTCTGGTGGACCTCGGTCGACTGGGCGAGGTACTGGACGATGCCGGTGCCGCGGCCGTGCTCGTCGGGAGCCGCGTCGCGGTGCCGGCGCTCCACCGTCATGCCGGAGTCGGTGACCACGATGTGCAGGGTGCCGTGGTCGAGGACGAGCGACAGGGTCATGCGCTCACGGCCGTACTGGGCGGCGTTGGCGGCGAGTTCGTCCACGATGAGAACGGCGGAGTCCCGCTCGTTCGCGGGCACGCTCCAGGTCTCCAGCAGGTCGGCCGCGAAGTGACGGGCGGCGGGGACATGCGCCTCCTGCGCGGGCAGGGTCAGCAGCGCCTGGTAGCGGCAGGGCTCGCCGGGCAGTGAACTCGGGCGGGGCGAATCGGTCACGAACATGGTCTTCTGGCTCTTCCGTGGAGGTGCGGAGACCGGGATGGGGAGTGACCTCCGACGGTGTCGGGAGGGTCGGTGTTCCGGTCCTGCGGTGGCGCGCTCATTCAGTTCCACGGACGGCACATGTCCAACGGTTCGAGCCGTTCGCGCCTTTTGTGACCAATTTCGCGAGCTTCGACGGAGGCCTGCGGCATCGGCAGGGGTGCCGTGCCCTGGGCGACGACTCCACAACCGATTCCGCTAGGAGTTCCTTGCCGTCCGGGCCCGGTAGGCCGCGACCGTCGTCCGGCTCGCGCACGCGTTGGAGCAGAACCGGCGCGTCCGATTCCGTGACTGGTCCACGAAGTGGTTTCCGCACCCGGCCGCGGCGCACCGCCCCAGCGTCACCGCCGGATCCCCGGCCACGACCAGGGCGAGCTTGGCGGCGATCAGCTGGCCGACCCAGCGCCGGGCCGGGGTGCCGTTGCGGCTGAAGTGGACGTGCCAGCCGCCGAGTCCGTCATGGTCGGACAGGTGCGTTTCCGGCGGGTAGTCGCGCAGCAGGCGGTGCACGGCTTCGGGGGCGGCACCGTCGACCGACTGCGCCAAGGCCGTGCGCACGATGTCCGGCAACTCGCCGTGGTCACCGCCCGGCGGCGGAACGACCTCGTGCTCCGCGAAGAACGCGGCGACCAGTTCGCCATGCTGGTCGAGGGTCCCGGTATGGGCCGGCTCGACGGCCAACCGCGTCACGTTCCCAAGTTGTGCTCCGCGGTTCACGGGCACCCCGACAAGACCAGGACCGTCCCCCGCAAGCCCGAGAAGACTGCGATCACGAAGCCTGAAAGTCACCGACCGGTCACTTGTCAGCTGATCCGCCGCTCGTCAACGGCACTCCCGGCAGCGGCAGCGGCCACGACCACGACGCCTCACGACCGGATGGTGACGAGTTTCTGGCCGTCGCCCGCGACGATCTCGAAGTGCTGGATGGCCCCCGGGGACATGTCGACCGCCCCTTGGACCGTGGTGCCCGGAGGGTATTCACCCGCCCGCCAGGTGGCGCCGTCCGCCCTCGCGCCGCCGGGCCCGACGGCCTGGAGCCGGCAGGTGATTCCGGCGGGCGCCCCCTTGGCGTGGACCTGGAGGACGCTCCCCCAGGCGGCGGGGTAGACCCGCACCGAGGCGGTGACGCCGGTGGCGGGGTCGCTGCCGGAGAACGTGCGCGAGGCGGTCGGCGCGGTCGCACCGGGCGGCGTCGCCTGACTGGTCACGGTTCCGACCGTGGCCAGCCACGTGCCGCCGGCCGCCGCCGCGACGAACGCCAGGGAGGCGGCGGCGCCCGCCAGTTGCAGGCGGCGGCTCCTGCGCCGCCGGACCGCGGCCCGCTGGAGCAGGCTCTCCAGCACCCCCGTCTGCGGTGCCCGCGGCGGCGCCGCGGCCGGTGCGGGCGAGGAGAGCTGTGCGCTCTCGGCCGCCTGGGCCACCAGCCGGTCGGCCAGGTCGCCGTCGGCCGCCGGCATCGGCCCGCCCGCGGCCTCGGCCTCGGCCGCGGTCACCGTCGCCAGCAGCGCGGGCAGCCCCGCCAGCCGGGCGTGTTCGGCCCGGCACTCGTCGCACTCCGCGAGGTGGACCCGTACCCGTTCCGTCTCCGCGGGGGCCAGTGTGCCCAGGACGTATCCACCCAGCGCCAGCCGCAGGGTGTCATGCTCCGCACCCACGGTCACCACCTCCCGCACATCACGGTCACGGCTCGATCCCCCGCTCCTGGAGCGCCAGCCGCAGGGCGTGCAGGGCGTAGTACGTGCGCGACTTCACGGTGCCCAGCGGAATGCCCAGCACCTGTGCGGCCTCCGCCATGGTCCGCCCCCGGTAGTAGGTCTCCAGCAGCACCGCGCGGTGATCCGGGGACAGCGCCCGCAGGGCGTCGGCAACCGCCCAGCTCTGCAGTGCCTGCTCGATCTCGTCCTCGCCCGGCGTCTGCTCGGCGACCCGCTCCAGCACCTCGCCGCCCGCCTCGGCCGGCCGGGCCCGCCGGGCCCGGTGGGCGTCGATGACCAGATGCCGGGCGACCGTGCACAGCCAGGCGCGGGCCGGGCCGCGTGCGGGCTCGAACGCCGCGGGGTGCTGCCACGCCCGCAGCAGGGTCTCCTGGACCACGTCCTCCGCCCATTGCCGATCTCCCGATGTCAGTCGCAGCACGTAGTGGAACAGGGGCCCTGCGTGCTCCGCGTACAGAGTGCGCAGCAGCTCCTCGTCCGCGGTCGAAAGCGCTCCTCTACCGGAGACACGGCGCGCGGACCGATCCGGATCGACCCTTGGGTCACGCTTTCGGAAACTCCGAGGCATAAGTCGATGATCGCCCACATGTAGTTCTTTGTCCTGTAACGCAGAGCACGGTGCGGACAGCTCTCCGCATCGGCGCGAAGAAATTCCGGAAAAGTGCATATATACCGAACCGTCTGACCGCTGCCGTCCGTGGAGCCGGACAGGAACCGACCCACGCGAGCAAAGGACGGATCAGACGTGAACCGGACACACCACCCCCCGAACTCCCGCGCCCGAGACCGACGATCACGCGCCGCGGCCGGGCTGGCCCTGGCCGCCATCGGCACGCTGGGGCTGCTCAGCGCGTGCGGCGGGCCGCCGCACTCCTCGTCGATGCCCACCATGAACATGCCCATGAGCCGCCCGAGCACGGGCAGGTCGGTCAGCGGGACCGCCGTCGCGATCAAGAACTTCGCCTTCGCGCCGGCCACGCTGAAGGTGCCGGTGGGTACGACGGTGACCTGGACCAACCAGGACACCGAGGCCCACACCGTCACCAGCACCGAAGCGGGCGGTCCGCTGCACTCCGCCGCCCTGGGCACCCACGCCTCCTACAGCCACACGTTCACCAGGCCCGGCACCTACGCCTACCTCTGCACCATCCATCCGTTCATGACCGCCACCGTGGAGGTGACCCGATGACCGCCTACGACGGCTACGACGCCTACGACGGCCACGACGAATCCGGTGAGCCGCCCGAACCCGCCACGGAACACGGCATGACGCGTCGCCAGCTCATGCGGCACGCCGGGTGGTTCGGCGGTGCGGTGGTGCTGACCGTGGCCGGCGGGGAGGTGGTCAGCCAGATCGCCGGCTCCCGGGGCTCCACCGCCGAAGCCGCCACGGGTGCCACGGGCACCACGGGCGCCGCCGGTGCCACCGACGCCGCCGCGGCGGGCAGCGGCACGCTGCGGTTCGTGCAGGTCTCCGACAGCCACATCGGCTTCCAGGGCCCGGCGAACACGGACGTGGCCGGCTCCTTCACCGAGGCGGTCCACCAGGTCAACTCGCTCGGTTTCCGGCCGGACTTCGTCATGCACAGCGGCGACCTCACCCACCTGTCCACGGCCGGGCAGTTCGACCAGGTCAAGCAGATGATGTCCGGGCTGAGGACGGACCGGGTCTTCACCGTGCCGGGCGAGCACGACTCCATCGGGGATGCGGGCCGCGCCTACCGGCGGGCCTTCGGCGCGGGCACGCTCGGCGACGGCTGGTACAGCTTCGACACCCACGGCGTGCACTTCATCGCCCTGGTCAACACCCTGAGCCTGGAGAAGCTCGGCCACCTCGGCAACAGCCAGATCGACTTCGTCCGCAAGGACCTCGCCGGGCTGTCCTCGGACACCCCCGTCGTGGTCTTCAGCCACATCCCGCTGTTCGCCATGTACCCGAAGTGGGGCTGGAGCACCGACGACGCCCTCAAGGTCATCGCCCTGCTGCGCCGCTTCTCCTCCGTCACCTGCCTCAACGGGCACGTCCACCAGCTGTTCACCAAGACCGAGGGCAACATCACCTTCCACTCCGCCACCACCACCGCCTACCCGCTGCCCAGACCGGGCCGTGCCCCCGCCCCCACCCCGCAGGTCGTCCCCGCCCGGCAGCTCAAGGAGGCGCTCGGCATCCGCAGCGTCGGCTACCGCCGGGGCGACCGCGAACTGGCCGTCAAGGACGAGAGGCTGGCATGAACCACCGAAGACTCCTCGCCCCCGCCCTGCGGTGGGCGACCGCCGCGACCCTCGCCGCCGGCGGATACGTCCACGCCCAGCTGTACGTCGACGGGTACCGCTACGTCCACGTCATCGGCCCCCTGTTCCTCCTCCAGGCCGGCGCTTCCTTCGCCCTCGCGGTCCTGCTGGCGGCGGGGACGCCGCCCCTGCTGCTGCGGGCCGCCGCGGCCGGCGTCGCACTCGGCGCCCTGGGCGGCTTCGCGGCCTCGCGCACGGTCGGCGTCTTCGGCTTCACCGAGCGCGGTCTGCAGCCCGCACCGCAGGCCGGCCTCAGCCTCCTCGCCGAGACCGGCACGCTGGTGTTCCTCGCGGCCTGGCAGCTGGCCTCGACCGCGGCCGGACGGCAGGAGGCACCTTCCATGCCCCTGGAACCACGCCCGGGAAGCGCCTGGCCGAGCCCGCGGCTGCGCGAACTGAGGGACACCGTGCGCGTCCTGCTCGGCCTGGACGACGACACCGCCGTCGTCATCCGCCAGCTCGGCCGGGACGCACCCGGCCGCCCGAGGCTGGAGACCGTCGTCGAGGTACTGCCCATGGACGGCGGCCGGGCCCACCGCTGGACACTCGACCGCCCCGCCGACCGGATCACCGAGCACGACCTGCGGACGGCCCTGCTCGGCAGGCGGGGCCAGGGCCTGTCCTAGGGCCGGCCCTTCGCCTCGATCGGCGGCGAGGTCACGTTCCCGTGGGTGCGGCACTCCGGGCGGGCGCAGCCCGGGGCCGGCCGGCGGACCATGGCGAAGGCCAGGGCCGAACCGACCACCAGGACACCGGCGCAGATGGGCATGGCCCGGTCGAACGCGGCGTCGAACGCTGAGGGCGACCGGTACGCCTCCGGGCCCATCCCGGCGAGCAGCGGCAGCGCCGCCACCGCGATCAGGCTGGCGGCGCGGGCCGCCGCGTTGTTGATACCGCTCGCGATGCCCGCACGGGCCGTGTCCACGGAGGCGAGGACGGAGGCGGTGAGCGGGGCCACCAGGGTGACCATGCCGACGCCCTGCACCAGGACCGCCGGGAGGACGTCGGTCAGGTAGTCCGCGTGTTCGCCGACGCGCAGCATCAGGAGCATCGCGGCGGCGCACAGCAGCGGGCCCACCGTGAGCGGGATGCGCGGGCCGATCCGGTCGGCCAGGGCACCCGAGCGGGCCGAGAAGAGCAGCATCAGGGCCGTCGTCGGCAGCAGGGCCGTGCCGGCGGCCAGGGCCGAGTAGCCCGCCACCACCTGGAGTTGGAGCGCGGTGAGGAAGAAGTAGCCGCCGAACGCGCCGTACACGCACAGGGTGACGATGTTCAGTGCCGTGAACTGGCGGGACGCGAAGATGTCCAGCGGGAGCATCGGGTCCTGGCGGCGTTTCTCGACGTACACGAAGGCCACGCCGGCCGCGACGCCCGCGACGGCGAGCAGCGAGGTGGTCCCGGCCTCGATCAGGGCGAAGGTCACGAGGCCCAGCGCGAGCGCACCCAGTACGGCGCCGAGCACGTCGAAGCGGCCGTGGGCCCTGCCGTCGGCGGACTCGGGGACGTGCCGCAGGGCGACGGGGACGCAGAGCAGGGCCAGCGGGACGTTGAGGAGGAAGACCCAGCGCCAGCCGGGACCGTCCACCAGCCAGCCGCCCAGGAACGGTCCGATCGCCGCGCCGATGCCGCCGAAGCCGGACCAGAGGCCGACCGCGCGGGCCCGGTCGTCGGGGTGGAAGGAGGCCTGGATGAGGGCCAGCGAGCCGGGGGTGAGGAGGGCGCCGCCGATGCCCTGGAGGGCGCGGGCGCCGATCAGGACGGCGTCGGTCGGGGCCAGGCCGCACATCAGGGAGGCCGCCGCGAACCAGACGACCCCGATCACGAAGATCTTCCGGCGGCCGTACTGGTCGCCGAGCGAGCCGCCGAGCAGGATCAGGCCGGCCAGCGTCAGCATGTACGCGTTGATCGTCCACTGGAGCGCGGACAGGCTCGCGTCCAGGTCGTCGCCGATGCGGGGCAGGGCGACGTTGACGACCGTCGAGTCCAGCAGCGCCATGCTGGAGCCGAGGACGGTGGTGAGCAGGATCCACTTGCCCTGGGGTGAGGCGATCCGGACGTCGGGCATGGTTCCAGGTATACAGCGGACCCGGCGCCGTAGACAGACGAACGCCGGGTCCTGACCGTAATGCGGCTTACTTGATCTTGTTGCCCGCCGAGCGCAGGTTCTGCGTGGCCTCGACGACACGCGCGGCCATGCCGGCCTCGGCCAGCTTGCCCCAGGTGCGCGGGTCGTAGGTCTTCTTGGAGCCAACCTCGCCGTCGACCTTCAGGACGCCGTCGTAGTTCTTGAACATGTGGTCGGCGACCGGACGGGTGAAGGCGTACTGGGTGTCGGTGTCGAGGTTCATCTTCACGACGCCGTTCTCCAGCGCGGTGCGGATCTCCTGCTCGGTGGAGCCGGAGCCGCCGTGGAAGACGAAGTCGAACGGCGACTGCTTGCCGAACTTGGCGGCCACGCCGTCGGCCAGTTCCTTCAGCAGGTCGGGGCGGAGCACGACGTTGCCCGGCTTGTACACGCCATGCACGTTGCCGAAGGAGGCGGCGAGCAGGTAGCGGCCCTTCTCGCCGAGGCCGAGCGCCTCGGCCGTGCGGATCGCGTCCTCGACGGTCGTGTACAGCGAGTCGTTGATCTCGTGGGAGACGCCGTCCTCCTCGCCACCGGTCGGGGTGATCTCGACCTCGAGGATGATGTTGGCGCGGCGGGCCTGCTCCAGGAGCTCCTGCGCGATGGCCAGGTTGTCGGCGAGGGTCTCGGCGGAGCCGTCCCACATGTGCGACTGGAAGAGCGGGTTGCGGCCGTTCTTCACCCGCTCCTCGGAGATCGCGAGCAGCGGACGGACGTACCCGTCGAGCTTGTCCTTCGGGCAGTGGTCCGTGTGCAGCGCGATGTTCACCGGGTACTTCTCGGCGACGATGTGCGCGAACTCGGCGAGCGCCACCGAACCGGTGACCATGTCCTTCTTGTACTGGCCGCCCAGGAACTCGGCCCCACCCGTGGAGATCTGGACGATGCCGTCGCTCTCCGACTCCGCGAAGCCGCGCAGCGCCGCGTGCAGGGTCTGACTTGAGGTGACGTTGATGGCCGGGTAGGCGAACTTGCCTGCCTTCGCCCGGTCGAGCATCTCGTTGTAGACCTCGGGGGTTGCGATGGGCATTGTCCGCTCCTTGAGTGTGCGGGTCGGCGTACTGCTGCTTTTCCTACGGCCCTGACCTAGACCTTGGGGGCGACGTCATCGTCGTCCCCATCTTTCCAGACATGAACCGATGCTCCACGCGCCGGTCAAATCCGGGTCAATCCCAGTCGTCAACCCGCTGTTCAGTCCAGTCCCAGTTCATCCTTCGAGAAGGCGAACAGGTACGGCACCCCGGCGCCCTCCTGGATCTTCTCGGCGGCGCCGGTGGCGCGGTCCACGATGGTGGCGACGCCGACGACCTCGGCACCGGCCTCACGCACGGCCTCCACGGCGGTGAGCGGGGAGCCGCCGGTGGTGGAGGTGTCCTCGACGACCAGGACGCGCCGGCCCTTGATCTCCGGCCCCTCCACCCTTCGCTGCATGCCGTGCGCCTTCGCCGCCTTGCGCACGACGAAGGCGTCGAGACGCTTTCCGCGGGCGGCGGCCGCGTGCAGCATGGCGCCGGCCACCGGGTCGGCGCCCATGGTGAGCCCGCCGACGGCGTCGTACTCCAGGTCGGCGGTCAGGTCCAGCAGCACCTGGCCGACCAGCGGGGCGGCCTCGCCGTCGAGGGTGACGCGGCGGAGGTCGACGTAGTAGTCGGCCTCCAGCCCCGACGACAGGGTCACCCTGCCGTGCACCACGGCCTTGTCCTTGATCTGTTGCAGCAGCTCAGCACGTACGTCGCTCATGCCGACCAGCTTAGAGGCGGCGCCAGGTCCAGGTGGTGGCGGCTTCCAGGGGCTCGATGGGCGTGACGAGGCGGGGCAGGGTGTTCAGCCCGTTGGGCGGGCCGGTCTGCGGCTCCACGCAGACCGCCTCCACCTGCTCGTCGTAGACCACGACCCACTGCTCGCGGCTGGTGACCTTCAGCTGCAGCTGCTCCGGCCAGGTGAGGGTGACGTCGACTCCGTCGGGCATGCCGAAGCAGTCGTCCCAGGGGCCGGGCTGCGGGGCGATGCGGTTGCCGGTGGGCAGGTGGTCGTCGCCGCGCTCCTCCTGCCAGGCGGGGGCGAAGTCCACCTGGACGTCCTGGGCGTCCTGGCCGCCGAGGTTGCGGTTGAACCAGGGGTGCCAGCCGATCTGCGCCGGGAAGGAGTCGTCGTACGTCTCCACGGACATCGTCAGCGTCAGCGAGTCCTCGGCGAGCTGCACGACGTGGGTGACGCGGGCGGGGTGCGGCCAGGGGGCGCCGAGTTCGCGCGTGATGACGGCCTCGGTCGCCGAGACCCGCGCGGTGCGCCAGGCGCCGTCGCGGGCGGTGCCGTGGATGGCGTGCGGCGGGGAGTTGAGGGGCATCTGGACGACGGTGGCGCCGTCGAGGAAACGGCCGTCCCTGATCCGGCCGCACCAGGGAACCATCGGGAAGCAGCCGAAACGGTCGCCCTGCCGGAGAAGTTCGAGGGAGCCGACCTCGAGTCCGGCGATCCGGCCGCCGTTGCCGGGGTGCAGGTGGAGGGTGGCGTCGCCTGCGGTCAGCGTGATGTCTTCGTTACTCACGGGACGAGAGTAGTGGGGGCGCGCCTCGGGTTTCGGGTGCGGGTGGGTGGGGGCTTGTCGCGCAGTTCCCTGCGCCCCTGAAAGACAGGGGCTTGGCCGCGGGCAGCCGCTCCTGCGCGGGCCGGTGGGGGTTGCCCGCGCAGTTCCCCGCGCCCCCGAAAGACAGGGGCTTGGCCGCGGGCAGCCGCTCCGCCGCAGGCCGGTGGGGGTTGCCCGCGCAGTTCCCCGCGCCCCCGAAAGACAGGGGCTTGGCCGCGGGCAGCCGCTCCGCCGCAGGCCGGTGGGGGTTGCCGT
>NZ_JBIVXP010000004.1:444153-606628 GCF_044769305.1 Streptomyces sp. NPDC090499 | reverse complement strand
GCGCAGTTCCCCGCGCCCCCGAAAGACAGGGGCTTGGCCGCGGGCAGCCGCTCCGCCGCAGGCCGGTGAGGGTTGCTCGCGCAGTTCCCCGCGCCCCCGAAAGACAGGGGCTTGGCCGCGGGCAGCCGCTCCGCCGCAGGCCGGTGAGGGTTGCTCGCGCAGTTCCCCGCGCCCCTACGGGGCGCTGCCATCGCGTCAGCGGCGCTTGCGCAACGCCCTTGTCACCACGATCGCCGATGCCAGCGCCAGTGCCGCCGCGGGTGCGGCCCATCGCAGGGCCGACGCGCCGGCCACGGTCTGCGGCGCCGGGACCGGCGCGTACCGGCCCCTCGGCGGTGCGTGGTCCACCTCTTCCGCGCTGCGGCCGATCATCGTGCGGCGGGCGTGCGCCGCCTCGGCGAAGATCTCGGGAAGCGGCTCCACCACGGACTGCGGCTCCGGTTCCGGCGCGAGCGACGGCGGCGGGACCTCCGTCTCGAAGACCGTGGCCGGTTCGGCGGCAGGCGCCTCTCCCGGACCCTCGCCCAGCCCCTCCGCGAAACGGCTCAGCAGCCTCGTGCCCGCCGCCTGCACCGCCTCCGCCGGCAGCTCCGCGACCCGCCCGTCGGCGGAGGCCGTACCGGTGACCGTGACCGTGCACCCCTCACCCGTCTCCGCGAGGCGGAGGGTCAGCGCCAGTTTCACCGTGCCGGTGCCGCGGGCCTCGGTGGCGTCACCGTCGACCGCGTACGAACCGTCGTCGTGGGCGCTCACGCGCAGGGAGCCCCGGTAGGTGATCGAGTGGCTGCCGATGCGGACCTTGAGGCGGCCGGTGCCGGGGTCGGCGCCCGCGTCCTGCTGGAGGCCGGGGACCGCCCGGGCGACCCGCGCGGGATCGGCCAGCGCCTCCCTGAGCCGCGAGGCCGGGGCCGGGACGTACACCTGGTGCTCCATGGCGAGTGAGCCTACCCACGAGTCGGTCCGGCACACCCTCCCCGACGCACGGCACGCTGCGAGCCTCCTTGACGCGCGGGCCCGTTCAGTACCGGGGGTGCACCAGCGTGGACGGCGGCGGCAACCCGGCCGTCGGCGTCTTCAGGGCGTCCCGCTCCAGTCCCCCTTCCGTGAGCGTCCGCAGCCGCGGGCCGTCGGCCGGGAGGCGCAGCGGCGGCCTCCGGGGACCCGCGGCCGCGAGGAGGAAGCCCCAGTCGTGCGGGGCCCTGGACTCGCCGGCCGAGCGGTCGGGGCCCGGGGTGAAACCGGCGTCCTGGCCGGGGACCCGGTAGGGGGTGACGGCGAGGCCCGCCGCCCGCAGGGTCGCGGCGACCGTCCAGAAGGCGTGCGGGCGGGCCTGGACCGGTCCGGCATGGACGACCAGGCGGCCGCCGGGCGCGAGGGCTCGGCGGACGAGGCCGTAGAACTCCTCGGAGTACAGCTTGGTGCTGGCGGTGATGCCGGGGTCGGGCAGGTCGGCGATGACGACGTCGTAACCGGAGGAGCCGGAGGAGCCGGAGCGGCTTGCCTCGCGCAGCCAGTCGAAGGCGTCGGCGGTGAAGACGCGGACGTGCGGGTCGTCGTAGGCGTGGCCGTTGAGCGCGGACAGGGCGGGGTCGTGGCGGGCGAGGCGGACCAGGCCCGCGTCGAGTTCGACGATGTCGACGCGGTCGACGCCCCGGTGGCGCAGCACTTCGCGCGCGGCCATGCCGTCGCCGCCGCCGAGGATCAGCACGCGCGCGTGCGGGCCGGTCATCGCGGGGTGGACGAGGGCTTCGTGGTACCGGCGTTCGTCGCGGCCGCCGACCCGCAGCCGGCCGTCGAGGAAGAGGTCGAGGGGGCGGCCGTGGGTGCCGCCGGTGAGGACGATCTCCTGGACGTCCGTCTGGAGGGCGACCCGGACCTCGGCGCCGTAGACGGCGTGCCGTGCGGCCCGTTCGAAGTCGCCGACGAGGACGGCGGCGGCGGCGAGGAGGCCGAGGACGGCGACGCCCGCGGCGAGGAGGATCCAGCGGGCCCGGCGGGACAGGTCGCGGCGGAACAGGCCGAGGACCAGGGCGCCCCCGGCGGCGACGTTGACGGTGCCGGTGAGCAGGGTGCCGGTCAGCTGGCCGAGGAAGGGCAGCAGGAGGAACGGGAAGGCGAGGCCGCCGACGAGCGCCCCCACGTAGTCGGCGGCGAACAGGTCGGCGACGGCGCCGCCCGCGTCCTGGCGGCGGATGCGCTGGATGAGCTCCATCAGCAGCGGCACCTCGGCGCCGATGAGCAGGCCGATGGCGAGGGAGAAGGCGACCAGGAGGCAGCGCGGGCCGGCCGCCCACAGGCCGCCCCAGCCGCCGGTCCAGGCGAAGACGGCGTACAGCGCCATGGCGCTGCAGCCGCCGATCAGCGCCAGCGCGGCCTCCACCGCGGCGAACCCGGCCGCCGCGTGCCAGCGCAGCCGTTTCGCGGCGAGCGAGCCGACGCCCATCGCGAAGACCATCACGGACAGCACGACGGAGGCCTGGGTGACCGAGTCGCCGATCAGGTACGAGGCGAGCGCGACCAGTTCGAGTTCGTACACCAGTCCGCAGGCCGCGCAGACGAACACGCACGCGAGCACCAGGAAGCGGCCCGTCCCCGGCCGCACGGGCAGCGGCGCGGGGGCGCCCCAGGGCGGCGGTGTGCCGGGAGGGGCCGGTGCGTGCGGATCGATCACTCTGCGACGTTACGTCACTCGCTCGGTACGCTTCGTCACCCACACGTGTGGAACTCGGGGCCCTTTGACGCCCTGTTGGTTTATGTCATCCGGCCACGGGTTGGGACACCGGGACCCGTACGCCGACCCGGGTCCGGGTCGCGACCAGCTGGCCGTCCTGCGGGTACGCGTGCCAGGTCCGCCAGTGCACCTGGCCCTCGTGGCGCTGGGCCAGCATCGCCGTGAACGCGTGCGGGCTGCCCGGGAAGACCCCGGCGAGGCCGTGCGGATGCTCGGAGACGAGGGCCAGCAGTTCCTGGGCGCGGCCCGCGAAGGAGCCCGGTGACAGCACCTCGACGCGGGCCGCGAACTCGTACTCCCAGTCGCCGTTGCGCTTGGCGACCCCGAGCGGCAGGGGGGTGCTGGACCCCGGGATGCACGCCACCGTCTCCGAACAGCCGCCGCACTCCTCCTCCAGGAGCACCTGGTGGGACGCGCCGAGCAGTCTCAACTGCAGCTTCGCCCCGGTCAGTTCCAGGTCGAGGGTGGCCAGGGCGGGCAGCGGCTCGCGTCCCAGGGCCCAGGCGAGGTCGGCCGCGCGCGTATCGGTGTAGGTGGTGTTCAGGGTCGTGAGCATGGATCGGCTCCGCTAGCACGCAAAAGGGGAGGAGTGTGGTCCGGCGCACCTCGGTCGACACCGGGAGATCGGCCCGGCCGGCCCAGCCGGGGGAGGGTGTCGTCAGGACGCCCGAGGCGCTGCTTTGGTGATTTAGAGGGAATCATGAACTGTGGTGCCGCCACAGCGTTTTTACCCAACTTCGTGGGGTTTCCATCCCTCAGAGGGCTCCACAGCTCAACTGTTCAACCAAGTTGTGCGCCCCACTCCTCCCGGCGCACGCCGGGGCGTCCGGCGAGAGCTCCCCGCTCTCCGTCCGGACGCCCAGGTTCCGCGCCGCCGCGGGCGGCTCAGTTGCCCCCGCCGCCGCAGCCGCCCCCGCCGCCGCCGCACGACGACCCGCCCCCGCAGGACGACCCGCCGCCGCACGAGGAGTGCCCGCCGCCGCAGGAGTGGCCACCCCCGTGATGCCCGCCGTGATGGCCGCCGTGATGGCCGCCGTGCGAGGACGACGACCCCGAGCCCCCGGCCCACCAGCTGCCGGAGCTGTCGTAGGAGGAGGAGCCGCCGCCGCGGTACGCCCCCCTGCCCCCGCCGCCCCTGCGGACCGCCGACGCGATGATCGCGAGGCAGATGACCGCGGCCACCACCACGATGAAGACGGTGCCCATGGCGTCACCTTCTTTCCGTTCCCCCGAAGGCGACCCCCCGTGGGCGCCCCGGCCGCCGCGCGAGAGCGCGGCGTGGACTGGGGATGCCCGGCCGTCGTGGCGGCCAAAGCGGAGTTGAGGAACTTCTGAGGGTCTCTCAGGACAGCCGGCCCCTGGTCAGCGCGAACAGGATCAGGAGGTCGAGCGTCATCACGGGGATGGCCCACAGCGGGTAGTACGGAACGAACATGAACTGGGTGATCAGGCTGATCGCCGCCACCGCTATGCCCGCCCCGCGGCCCCAGCCCTGGTCCGTCAGCACTCCCAGGCCGGCGATGACGAGTGCCAGTCCGACCACGAGGTGAATCCAGCCCCAGGCCGTCAGATCGAACCGGTAGGAGTACCGGGAGGCGGCGAACAGCGTGTCCTGCGCGATGCCGGATGCGCCCATCAGAATGCTGAGGGGGCCGCTGAGCATCATCATGCTCCCGGCGAACAGGGACGCGCCGTTGAACGTTCCGCTGCCTCCGGGCTCCCCGTGTCCTCGCTCCGGCCTGCTCGGCACCGTTGTCATGGCAGGAACCTTCCTGTGCAGCGCGGTCACCGATGCACACTGCCCGCGCGAAGTCGGCCATGCCCTCCTGCCAGCATGGCCGCAATCCCCCGGCGTCGCGACTGCAGCCCGCACCGCCGTCGGGGCATGCCCGCGGGTGCCGCCGGGAAGCCGGGTTGAGGAACGCCGGAGCCTGGGCGCAGGATGGCCGCCATGACCTCCAGCGAACGCCCGCTCCTGAACCGCCGGCTGGCCGAGTTCGGCACCACGATCTTCGCCGAGATGTCCGCCCTCGCCCTGCGCACCGGCTCCATCAACCTGGGGCAGGGCTTCCCGGACACCGACGGTCCCGAGGCGGTCAGGGAGGCCGCCGTGCGCGCGCTGCGCGAGGGGCGCGGCAACCAGTACCCGCCGGGGCCGGGCGTCCCCGAACTGCGCGCCGCGATCGCGGCGCACCAGCAGCGCCGGTACGGGCTGTCGTACGACCCGGACGCCGAGGTGCTGGTGACGGCGGGCGCCACCGAGGCGATCGCGGCCGCGCTGCTGGCCCTGGTGGAGCCCGGGGACGAGGTCGTCGCCCTGGAGCCGTACTACGACTCCTACGCGGCGAGCATCGCGATGGCGGGCGGCACCCGGGTGCCGGTCACCCTGCGCCCCGACGCCGGTGCCTTCCGCCTGGACCTCGACGAACTGCGCGCGGCCGTCACCCCGCGCACCCGCCTCCTCCTCGTCAACACCCCGCACAACCCGACCGGCACGGTCCTCACCCGCGCCGAGCTGACCGCGGTCGCGGAGCTGGCGGTGGAGCGGGACCTGCTGGTGGTGACCGACGAGGTGTACGAGCACCTGGTCTACGACGAGGCCGAACACGTCCCCCTCACCACCCTCCCCGGCATGCGCGAGCGCACGGTCACCATCGGCTCGGCCGGCAAGACGTTCTCCTTCACGGGCTGGAAGGTCGGCTGGGTGACGTCGACGCCGGAGCTGGTCACGGCGGTGCGCTCGGCGAAGCAGTTCCTGACGTACGTCGCCTCGGGCCCCTTCCAGTACGCGGTCGCGGAGGCCCTCGCCCTCCCGGACACGTACTTCGAGGCGTTCCGCCGGGACATGCAGACCAGGCGGGACATCCTCGCGGCGGGCCTGACGGAGGCGGGCTTCCAGGTCTACGACACCGCCGGCACGTACTTCATCACCACCGACATCCGCCCCCTCGGCGAGAGGGACGGCTTCGCCTTCTGCCGTTCCCTGCCGGAGCGGGCGGGGGTCGTCGCCATCCCGAACGCGGTCTTCTACGACCACCGGGAGGCGGGGGCGCCGTTCGTCCGCTTTGCGTTCTGCAAGCGGGCGGAGGTCCTCAAGGAGGCGGCGGAACGGCTGCGGCAGCTGTCGTAGCCGCGGGCGAAGCAGGTGGCCCTAGGATCACCGGCAGGTCCGGCGGGTCCGCAGGCCGGACGAACCGCATGTCATCAAGGAGTTGCTGAAGATCCATGGCTCTTGAGCCGCTCGTGACCGTGGAGACGGCCGACTTCTCCGTCACCTACGTACTGGCCCTGGACGACGACGCCGACACCGTCGAGGACGTCGACGCGGTCGTCCGCGCCCGTGACGGCAAGGGGTGGACCGCGACCTTCATGACCCCTCGGAAGATCGCCGAGGTGCTGGACGACCGGGCCGGCACCGGCGAGTGCGCCGACGGCCCGTACCTGCGGATCCCCGACCTGGTGATCGTCCGCGAAGGCGGCCTGGACGCCATGACCAGGGCCCTGGTCGACCTCTTCGGCACCTACGGCATGGACACCGGCGTCCTGCCGCGCTTCGAGGCCGACGAGGACGAGGACGACTGACCGCACGTGCACGGCCGTGCCCTGCCGGGTCGATCCTGGCGGGCACGCGCCGCCACGGGGGTGCTGCCCCCATCGGGCGCACATTTCTCGCACGCGCCCCGATCCCCCGGCACTGTGCGAATGTGAGCCACGCCAGCACCACCGCCCTCGCCCCGCCCGTCGCGCAGCATCCCGGCGCCCGGCTGTCCGTCGTCACCGCCGGCGGCGTCGCCGTGGGGCTGTTCGCGGCGGTCCGGCTCACCGGCATGGCCGTGCTGGCGCTGGCCGCGTGGGCGGGCGGACGGCATCCGCTGACGCTGCTCGGGAGGTCGTGGGACGCGGCGTGGTACCTGGGGATCGCGGCGCACGGCTACGGCCGCACCCTGTACTTCGGCCCCGGCATCGTCCACAGCGACCTGGCGTTCTTCCCGCTCTACCCGGCCCTCGTCCGGACCCTGACGGCCGTGACCCCGCTCAGCGGGGCAGGCGCGGGGCTGCTGGTGTCGTGGGCGGCCGCCGCCGTCGCCGCGGGCGGGATCTACGCGGTGGGCGCCCGGCTGCACGGCCGCGCGGTGGGCGCCGCCCTGGTGCTGCTCTGGGGGCTGCTCCCGCACTCCGTGGTGCTGTCCATGGCGTACACGGAACCGGTCCTGACCGCCTTCGCGGCCTGGTCGCTGTACGCGGTGCTGGCCGGGAACTGGCTGTGGGCGGGCACCCTGGCGGCGCTGGCCGGGCTGTCCCGTCCGAACGGCTTCGCGGTCGCGGCGGCCGTCCTGCTCGCCGCCGGCCGCGAGGTGTACCGGGCCCGCGGCCGGGTTGCCCACAGGCTGTGGACGGGCGCGGCGCTCGCCCCGCTGGGCTGGACCGCGTACGTCCTGTGGGTCGGCCGCCGCACCGGCGACGCGCTGGGCGGCTACTTCGGCGTACAGCGACTGTGGGGCTCGCGCTTCGACTTCGGCCGGGGTTCGCTGGCGTTCGTCCGTACGCTGCTGCTGCGCGGCGACCGGTTCGTCTTCCCGATGACGATGGTGATCGTGGCGGCGGCGGTGGTCCTGTTCGCCCTGCTGGCCCTGGACCGCGCCCCGCTCCCGCTGCTCGCCTACACCGCCGTGCTCCTGCTGATCGCGCTCGGCGGCTCGGGCTTCTTCGAGTCGAAGCCGCGCTTCCTGCTCCCGGCCTTCCCGCTGCTGCTGCCGCTGGCCCGCGCGCTGGTCCGCACGGCAAGAGCCCGGCCCTGGCACGCGACGGTGGTGGTCACGGCCCTGGCCGGGCTCTCGTACGGCTACGGCACGTACCTCGTCGTGTACGCGCACACACCGCTGTAGGTCCTACTCGTCGCCGTCTTCCGGCTCGTCGGCCTCGTTGACGGCCTCTTCCAGGCCGAGCTGCTCGACCAGCCACTTGTCGAACTCGATCGCGGCCCGCACCCAGCTGACCGTGGACGAGACGAAGTGGTTGATGTCGACGCCCGTGCCGATCAGCATCTGGGCCTCACCGATGAGACGGACGGTGCCGTCGTCGTGGGTGTGGGTGTAGACCTTGGGCCACAGGGTCCGCCGGTTCCAGTCGTCGATCGACTCGAGGAGCTGCGGCTTCTCGTCGATCTTGTGGGGGCGGTCGTAGAACGTCCGCACCGAGAAGACGGCCTGCTCGTCCTCGCCGCGGAACATGAAGTACGTGCGGAACTGCTCCCACGGCGCCGCGAGGTCGCCCTCGTCGTCGACGACGTACTTCAGCTCCATCTGGTCGAGGAGCTGCTTCACAAGATCCTGATCCGGGACGACGGGGCCCGCCGGTCCTTGGGGCTGCGGCTCGGGCTGGCCCCCGAAGTTCGGAATCGAGGACGGGTCGATGGTCACCGTGTTTTTCCCTTCATACGGATTCCGCCATCCTCCCCCATCCGGGGAGGGGGGTGGCAACCCCCGCCCCGGCGGGTTCATCTCGCGTTGGCGGAATTCCGCTCAGAGCGTTTTTCCGGTCTCCTGACCGGCGTTTTCCACGGCCTCCTCCGCCGTCGCCGGCCCCACGATCAGCCCGTCCCCGAACGCGTCCACGCGGATCGTGTCGCCGTCCTTGACCTCGCCGGCCAGGATCTCCTTGGCCAGCCGGTCGCCGATGGCGGTCTGGACCAGGCGGCGCAGCGGGCGGGCGCCGTACGCCGGGTCGTTGCCCTCCTCGGCGAGCCAGGCCAGGGCCTCGGGGGTGATCTCCAGGGCGAGCCGCCGGTCGGCGAGGCGCTTGGCCAGCCGGTCGATCTGGAGCCGGGCGATCCGGGCCAGTTCGTCCTTGGCCAGGGCGGAGAAGACCACCAGGTCGTCGAGGCGGTTCAGGAACTCCGGCTTGAAGGACTGCCGGACCGTCTCCAGGACCTGCCGCTTCTTCTCCTCCTCACCGAGGACCGGGTCGACCAGGTACTGGCTGCCCAGGTTGGACGTCAGCACCAGGATGGTGTTGCGGAAGTCGACCGTGCGGCCCTGGCCGTCGGTGAGGCGGCCGTCGTCCAGCACCTGGAGCAGGATGTCGAAGACCTCGGGGTGCGCCTTCTCCACCTCGTCCAGAAGGACCACGGTGTACGGGCGGCGGCGGACCGCCTCCGTCAGCTGGCCGCCCTCCTCGTAGCCGACGTAGCCGGGCGGGGCGCCGACCAGCCGGGCCACGCTGTGCTTCTCGCTGTACTCCGACATGTCGATACGGACCATCGCCCGCTCGTCGTCGAAGAGGAAGTCGGCGAGGGCCTTGGCGAGTTCGGTCTTGCCGACGCCGGTCGGGCCGAGGAAGAGGAAGGAGCCGGTGGGGCGGTCCGGGTCGGCGATCCCGGCGCGGGACCGCCGTACGGCGTCCGACACCGCGCGTACGGCCTCGGTCTGGCCGATCAGGCGGCGGCCCAGCTCGTCCTCCATGCGGAGCAGCTTCTGGGTCTCGCCCTCCAGCAGGCGCCCGGCCGGGATGCCGGTCCAGGCGGCCACCACGTCCGCGATGTCGTCGGAGCCGACCTCCTCCTTGACCATGGTGTCCCTGGCCGTCTCCTCCTCGGCCTCGGACGCGGCCTCCAGCTCCTTCTCCAGCTGCGGGATCTCGCCGTAGAGGAGCTTGGAGGCGGTGTCGAAGTCGCCGTCGCGCTGGGCGCGTTCGGCGGTGCCGCGCAGGGCGTCGAGCTTCTCCTTCAGCTCACCCACCCGGTTCAGGGACTGCTTCTCGCGCTCCCAGCGGGCGTTGAGGCCGCGCAGGTCCTCCTCCTTGTCGGCGAGGTCGCGGCGCAGCTTCTCCAGGCGCTCCCGGGAGGCCGGGTCGGTCTCCTTCTCCAGCGCCAGCTCCTCCATCTTCAACCGGTCGACGGAACGCTGGAGTTCGTCGATCTCGACCGGGGAGGAGTCGATCTCCATGCGGAGCCGGGAGGCCGCCTCGTCGACCAGGTCGATGGCCTTGTCGGGGAGGAAGCGGGAGGTGATGTAGCGGTCGGAGAGGGTCGCGGAGGCGACGAGTGCCGCGTCCGCGATCTGGACCTTGTGGTGGGCCTCGTAACGGCCCTTCAGGCCGCGGAGGATGGCGATGGTGTCCTCGACGGTCGGCTCGGCGACCAGCACCTGCTGGAAGCGGCGTTCGAGCGCCGGGTCCTTCTCGATGCGCTCGCGGTACTCGTCGAGGGTGGTCGCGCCGACCATGCGCAGTTCGCCGCGGGCCAGCATCGGCTTCAGCATGTTGCCGGCGTCCATGGCGGAGTCGCCGCCCGCGCCCGCGCCGACGACCGTGTGCAGCTCGTCGATGAAGGTGATGATCTGGCCGTCGGAGTCCTTGATCTCGGCGAGGACGGTCTTCAGCCGCTCCTCGAACTCGCCTCGGTACTTCGCACCTGCGACCATCGCGCCGAGGTCCAGCGACACCAGCCGCTTGTCCTTCAGCGACTCGGGCACGTCCCCCTTCACGATCCGCTGGGCGAGCCCCTCGACGACGGCGGTCTTGCCGACGCCGGGCTCGCCGATGAGCACGGGGTTGTTCTTCGTCCGGCGGGACAGCACCTGCACGACCCGGCGGATCTCCTGGTCGCGGCCGATGACGGGGTCGAGCTTGCCGTCCCGGGCGGCGGCGGTGAAGTCGGTGCCGAACTTCTCCAGTGCCTTGTACTGGCCCTCGGGGTCGGCGGTGGTCACCCGGCGCCCGCCGCGCGCCTTCCGGAAGGCCTCCGCCAGCTTCTTCGCACTGGCACCCTGCCGGTCGAGCACCTCGCCGGCCGCGCCACCCTTCGCGGCGATGCCGATGAGCAGGTGCTCGGTGGAAAGGAAGTCGTCGCCGAGCTCCTTGGCGCGTTCGCCCGCGTCGGCGAGGACCGCGAGCAGTTCGCGGTTGGGCTGCGGGGGCGCGACCGTCGAACCGGTCACACTGGGCAGCGCGGCCAGCACACGGTCGGCGCCCTGGCGTACGGCGGCCTGGTCGGCGTCGACGGCCGCGAGCAGGTCGGTGATGTTCTCGTTGTCCTGCCCGGCCAGCAGAGCCAGCAGCAGGTGGGCAGGGGTGAGGTCCGCGTGCCCCTCGGTCACGGCCCGGCTGCTGGCCGCGTTGATCGCGTCCCGGCTCCTGTTGGTCAGCTCGGCGTCCACGTTCGCGTTCTCCTCCTCGGCATCGTTCGGCTGACTCAGCCAACGTACATAAAGTTGAGTCTATTCCACTCAAGATGCGAGTGGGAGCCCTTCCTGGAAGCACCTTTCGGGCAATGAGCACCTACCGCGTGAACCCCGCCGCGCCGAACAAGGCACACCTGCGCTTCTGGCTGGAACGCCACGCGAAGGTGTCTCATCCGCCGGCCGCGGGGCCGGACGGGGCATGGGTGGCGGTGTGCCAGGTGGCGGGACGGCGGTGGGCGACGCTGGAGGGCCGGGCGGCCGTCCGGACCGAGCCGGCGAGGATCGCGGAGGCGGAGCGGCGGTATGCCGAGCGGTGCGGGAGGACGCCCGGGGGGAAACCGTCGAGTGTGGTGATCGAGATCGCGGTGGAGCGGGCGCGGGGGCGCGGCTGAGGGGCGGACACGGGCGGGGCGGCCGACCGGTTCCGGCGACTGGTTTCAGCCACTGTGGGGCACGGCCGAAACTGGCCGAAAAATCGAAATGTCCCCCCAAAACTGCAGCGGCGTCACCGTGTTCAGGTCACGGTGACGCCGCTGCGGGGGGAAGCACCTGAGCGATCTTTTACGACGGGGGAATCGCGTCAGGCACTGCGGGGGGTGGCCGAGATGGTCCGCACGTCCGGGACGTCCGGCTCAGCCAGCCGATGGTCCCGTTGGTCCAGGTTCACAAAGATCATTCCGTACCGGATCGCGCACCGCACGGGCTGGGGGGCACCCCTGGGCTTGCGCAGGCACCGGTACGCCCGTACGTCCTCATCCTCGTCGCGCGTGACGACGACCGGCTCACCGAAGACGGTCACCATCAGCGAGTCGCCACTGTGGGGGATGGCGGTGACCAGGTCGATGAAGTGCCAGCCGGAGCGGTAGGCCGTGGCCATCTCGCGCCGGAAGGAACGGTCATCAGGAGGAGTGGTCACGTCAACTCCACGCACTGTCGTCCGGGGTGACGCTAGTGCTGTCACTTACAGTCGCGTCGGGAGCCGCCACGGACCAGGCACTGTCGGCCCGCACCTCACCCTTCGCGCCGGCGAGGCCACTCAGAGAACCGAAGGCCACAATGGCGGCGAAGGCGGCGACAAGCACCGAGCGAAGCATTCTCTTAGGCATAGCCGGCTTCGTCCTCACTTGAAGGTCCCCTCATTCCCCCGTCCAGGTAAGACGATGGCTCATTCGGGCACATCATGGCCACACGATCGGTGCATCATGTTCCTGCATGTTCAGGACCCTGGGGGGTGGAGATTTGACAACGAATCGGGCGAAAGCTACGCATCCCCATGCGGTGACGGAACTGTGTGAGGATGGCGGCCGTCTGTACGCGAACGCGCTCCGCACAGGACGTATCGCCCGCGCCGACGTGGAACGCGCTCCTTGTCTCATGGAGTTCGCTCTGCTCCATCCGGATCCCGACGACGCGAACTGGCTGCGCCCGGTTCCCCCGGCGGTGGCCCTGGCCCAGCGGCTCAACCCCATCGAACGTGAGATCACCGACCGCCGACGGCTGTCCATCGACCTCGCCGACGCTTTCGAGCCGTTCATGGCGTTGAGCGCACAGACGGCGGAGTCGACGGACTCGATCACCGTGCTGGAAGGGCTCGACCGCATCAACGCCGCGCTCGACCTCGCCACCGCCCAGTGCCGGAACGAGATGCTCACCGTCCAGCCCAGCCACCGCCACCCCGAGCGCAGACTCATCGAGGCGCTGGAGCGCGACAAACCGTTGATCGAACGTGGCGTGCGGATACGCACCCTCTACCAGCACACCGCCCGCTACAGCCCCGAACGGCTCGCCTGGGTGGACCAGTTCTCCGACGGCAAGGCCGAGTACCGGACCATCGACGAACTCGTCGAACGCCTGATCATCTGCGACGAGACGGTTGCCTTCATCCCCACCCGCGACGACCGCCAGGTCGCCCTCGAACTACGCCATTCCGGCCTCGTCCGGTACCTGATCAAAGTATTCGAGTTCATGTGGAATCGCGCCGTACCGCTCAGCGCCGGCGCCCCCTACGAGACCGCTCCCGACGGCATCACCGACATTCAGCACTCGATCGCCAAGTTGTTGGTCGAAGGGCATGTCGACGAGGCCATCGCGCGCCGGCTGGGCATGAACGTCCGCACCTGCCGCGCCCACATCGCCAAGCTGGCCCAGGCGCTCGGCAGCGGCAGCCGTGCGCAGCTCGGCTATCTGATCGCCCAGTCCGGGCTCCTGGACCAGAAGCTCCGTGGGGAGGGCGGCGACCGGTGACGCCGGCCCCGCACACCGAGCACGGCGTCGAGGATCTGTGCGTCGCGGGGACGGAGGTCTACGAGCGCGCCCTCGGCCACGGGCACGTCTCCGTCCGGGAAGCCGCGGGGGTGCCCTGCCTCGTCGACCTCGGCCTGCTGTACCCGGCGCTCGACGACGCCGGCCGGCTGGAGCCCGTCGCCCCGGATGTCGCCCTGACCCGGCTGCTGCGCGGAGCCCGCGCCCGCATCACCGAGGAATGGCGGCTGGAGCAGCGCCTGGTGGAGCTCTTCGAACCGCTGATGAACGTCCAGGGGCCGCCCGGCGCGGCGGCGGACTCCCCGGCGCTGCGGCTGCTGAGCGGCACGCGACGGATCAACCAGGCCATCGGGGAGTCCATGGCGGAGGCCCGGCAGGAAGTCCTGTGCGTCCAGCCGCATGCCGGCCTGGTCGGCGAGCGCGGCGCCCAGGCCCGGCCCGCCGCCCTCGAACGCGACCAGGCGTTCCTCGACCGCGGCGGCCGGTTCCGCACGCTCTACCAGAACACCCTGCGCCATGTGCCCAACGTGTTCGTCTACGCCGAGGTCCTGAAGGGCGACAACGTGGCCCGCGGCCTCGACGAGGTGCCCGACCGGCTCATCGTCATCGACCGGACGGTCGCCTTCCTCCCCGCCAAGGAGGACGGCTCCCTCGCGCTGGAAGTCCGCCACCCGGCGCTGATCGACTACCTGGTCACCGCCTTCGACCGGCTCTGGCGCCTGGCCACCCCGATGTTCCCCAAGGCCGAGCTGCGCCCCACCATCAACGGCATCACCCCCCGCCAGCAGGCCATCGCCGCCCTCCTCGTGGACGGCCACACCGACGCCGTCATCGCCCAACGGCTCGGCATGAACATCCGCACCGCACGCGTCCACATCGCCAAACTCGCCGCCACCCTCGGCAGCGACAGCCGCGCCCAGCTCGGCTACCTCATCGCACGCTCAGGGGTCCTCGACGATGCGGAGTCCACCCCGTGAGCCGGTGCGAGCACGGTGTGGAGGAGCTGTGCGCGGCCGGCGCCGAGCTGTACGAACGCGCCCTGCGCACCGGGCAGGTCGAAGCCCAGGAGGCCGCGGACACGCCCTGTCTCACCGACTTCGGCCTCCTCCATCCGGCCCTCGACGACCCGGACCGGCTGGAGCCCGTGGCGCCCGCCGCAGCCCTGAACCGGCTGCTGCGTTCCGCCCGGGACCGGATCGCCGCCGAACGGCGCCGCGAGGAACGGCTGGTGGACCTGTTCGCACCGCTCATGGGGGCCGACGGCCCGCGCGGCGTCTCCCCGGACATCCCGACGATCAGCGTCCTCAGCGGACTCGATCGCATCGGTGAGGTCATCACCCAGGCCATGATCGCCACTTCCGGTGAACTTCTCGCAGTCCAGCCGCACACCACCAACATGGTGGCCCAAGCCCCTTCCAAGATGCATGTCGAAGCCCTGGCCCGCGACCAGGCCCTGCTCGACCGCGGGGGCCGCATCCGCACCCTCTACCAGCACCCCCTCCGCCACTCCCCCACAGTCATCGCACGCTACGAGCAGATACACGGCGACGTGGAGGCCCGCACGCTCGACGAAGTGACGGCACGCCTCATCGTCATCGACCGCACCGTCGCCTTCCTCCCCGCCAGCAAGGACCGCACCGTCGCTCTCGAGATCCGCCACCCCGCCCTTGTCCGGTACCTCGCCACCACCTTCGACCGCCTCTGGGACCTGGCCACCCCGATGTACCCGGAACCGGCCCGCCGCCCCACCGTCAACGGCATCACCCCCCGCCAGCAGGCCATCGCCGCGCTCCTCGTGGACGGCCACACCGACGCCGTCATCGCCGACCGCCTCGGCATGAACATCCGCACCGCCCGGGTCCACATCGCCAAACTCGCCGACACCCTCGGCAGCGAGAGCCGCGCCCAGCTCGGCTACCTCATCGCACGCTCGGGGATCCTTGATCAGGAAGGCTGACCGAGTCGGAGGCCGCGTCCGAGGCCGGGTCGGGGGTCCCGCCCGCCCCGCCCGGCGGCCGGTCCAGCCCCACCTGTGCTATCCGCACGCCGAGTTGGGTGCGGCTGGCCGCGCCCAGGGTCTCCGAGAGGCGGGCGATGTGGGCGCGGCAGGTGCGCACGCTGATGCCGAGGCGTTCGGCGATGACCGCGTCCTGGTGGCCCTCCGCGAGGAGTGCCGCGATGGACTGCTCCCGGTGCGAGATGCCCTCGATGCCGGTGTCGGGGAGCGGGGCGGTGAGCGGGATCGCGAGGCGCCAGAGGCGTTCGAAGACCGTGACGAAGTACTCGACGAGGGCGGGGTGGCGCAGCTCCAGGGCCATCGTGCGGTCCGCGTTCGCGGGGATGAACGCCACCGTGCGGTCGAAGAGGATGAGCCGGTCGATGACCT
Source organism: Streptomyces sp. NPDC090499 (assembly GCF_044769305.1). Lineage (NCBI taxonomy): Bacteria > Bacillati > Actinomycetota > Actinomycetes > Kitasatosporales > Streptomycetaceae > Streptomyces > Streptomyces sp. NPDC090499. Next base: position 591,069 of record NZ_JBIVXP010000004.1, on the reverse strand, counting down.
CGTCGAGGGTACGGGCCTCGACCGCGTCGCCCATCAGCTCCAGGTAGTTGAGCAGGCCCTGGCCGTGCCGGGCGACGTGCGTGTACAGGTCGCGCATCCGCACGCCCCGCCCGCGCAGGGCGACGGCCCGGTGCAGGCCCTCGGTCAGCTCCGACTCGCGCCGGATACCGCCCGGCTGCACGGTCAGCACCTCCTGCGTGCACGCCTCCGTCGCCTCGTCCATGGCCGCCTGGATCCGGGACAGCCCGTCGAGCACCCGGATGGCCGCCGTGCCCTCCGCGGACGCCGAGACGGCCTGCAGATGCCGTCCCAGACCCGCGTACCACTCGAACGCCGCGACCGCCGACCCCATCCGCCGCTGGCTGTCCGTCACCTCGTCGTAGACCCCGCGCAGCAGCCGGGTCATGACCTCCTGCGGGGCGGTCGGCACCAGCCAGTCCATGTCGTCGGGATCGGGGTGCAGCAGCGCCAGTTCAAGCAGGCAGGGCACCGCGTCGGCATCCGTGCGCGGCACCCGGCCCCGGCGCACGGCCCGGGAGTACACCCGGTCCCCGGCGGTGCACAGCCGGTCGGCACCGTGTGGATGCTCCTCCGTCCCGTGCCCGGCCATCGCCCATTCCACCCCCGGTTTGCTGCCTCTTCCGCAGCGCAACTATGAGCGGTCCGGACCGGGTCCGCAACACGGCTCCCCTCACACGGGGCGCCGTAATGCCCGGATGCGACCGGATATCACACCGCCTCCGCCGACCGCGTTGCAACAAGATGACGGTGGTGGCAGGGGGGTGGGCGCGGCATCGTGGGAGCCGCTTCCCACGGGTGTCGCCGGACACCCGGCGGGGCCCCGGGCCATCCTCCCCCGATCGGTCCGGGGCCCCGTGCAACGCGCCCACGGGGGAGATGCGTTGCAGGGAGGGCCGCTCGCGGGCACGTGGCGCGGCGGTCCCGGCGAATCCCCGAAATCCGCCAGTGATCGCCGCGTTACGTGCCCGCTCTAACGTCCCTGCATGGCGGACATATTCGACGCGTACGCGTTGGCCGACGCGTGGGACGAGATGTTTGTGCGGCCGGGTGAGGTCAGGACCGCCTATGAGCCGGTACTGGCTGCGCTCCAGCCGATCGAACCGAGTGAACTGCGGTTCCGGGCCGACCAGATGGCGCGGGCCTTCACCGACCGGGGGGTGACCTACGCCTTCGCGGGCGAGGAACGGCCCTGGCCACTGGACCTGGTGCCGAGGATCCTCGACGCCCTGGAGTGGGATCTCGTACGAAGAGGCGTGGCCCAGCGCGTGCGGGCCCTTGAGGCCTATCTGGCCGACGCCTACGGACACGCGCGGGCCTTCGAGGACGGGGTGGTGCCCTGGCGGCTGCTGCTGGGCTCGCCGCACTTCCACCGGGCCGCGCACGCGGTGGAGCCGCCCGGCGGGGTGCGCATCCATGTGGCCGGAATCGACCTGGTCCGCGACGAGGCCGGGGCCTTCCGGGTCCTGGAGGACAACGTGCGGGTGCCGAGCGGGGTGTCGTACGTCATCGAGAACCGGCGCGCGATGACCCGGATCTTCCCCTCGCTCTTCGCCGAGCAGCACGTGCTCCCGGTGGACGGGTACCCGGGACGGCTGCTCGCCGCCCTGCGGGCCGCCGCACCGGGCGGGGCGGCGAACGATCCCCGGGTGGTCGTCCTCACCCCCGGGCCCAGCAACGCCGCCTACTTCGAACACGCCCTGCTGGCCCGCCTGATGGGCGTGCAGCTGGTGGAGGGGCACGACCTGGTGTGCCGGAGCAACCGGGTGTGGATGCGGACGACGCGCGGCGAGGTGCCCGTGCACGTCGTGTACCGGCGCCTGGACGACGACTTCCTCGACCCCCTGCACTTCCGCCCCGACTCGGTGATCGGCTGCCCCGGCATCCTGAACGCCGCCATCGCGGGGAACGTCACACTCGCGAACGCCGTCGGCAACGGCATCGCGGACGACAAACTCCTCTACACCTACGTCCCGGACCTGATCCGCTACTACCTCGGCGAGGAGCCGGTCCTCCCCAACGTGGAGTCCTACCGGCCGGACGAACCAGGGCAGTTGGAGGCCGTCCTCGACCAGCTCGACCAGCTGGTCGTGAAGCCCGTGGACGGGGCGGGCGGGCAGGGCATCGTGATCGGCCCGAAGGCCGACCGGGCGACCCTGGAACGCACTCGCAAAGCCGTCGCGGCCGACCCGCGCGGCTTCATCGCGCAGCGCCCGGTGGCCCTCTCCACCTCCCCCACCCTCTCGGGTGAACGGATGGCCCCGCGCCACATTGACCTGCGGCCGTTCGCCGTGAACGACGGCGACGGCATCTGGGTACTGCCCGGCGGCCTCACCCGGGTCGCGCTCCAGGAGGGCAACCTGATCGTCAACTCCAGCCAGGGCGGCGGCTCCAAGGACACCTGGGTGCTCGCCGAGGGCCCGGCGGAGCGACCCGAGCCGGTCGGCGCGGGCCCGATCCCCGCGGTCGCCCCGCGCCGCCTCGGCCCCGACGGCACCCGTGCGGTCGGGGCGGAAGGAGCGCAGCAGCAGTGAACGACGTGATCCTCTCCCGTATCGCCGAGTCGCTGACCTGGACCGGGCGGTACGTCGAACGGGCCGACGCCACCGGCCGGATCCTCGACGCCTACCTGCACCGGATGCTGGAGGACCCCTGGCGCGACGAGGACGCCGCCTGCCGGTCGCTGTACGCGATCCTCGGCGTGGACGCCGGCGCGGCACGGGTCGACATGCAGCAGGTCCTGGACCAGCTCGCCTTCGACGCCCGTTCCACCTGTTCCATCGAGGGCGCGCTGGGCGCCGCCCGGCTGAACGCGCGCAGCGCCCGCGAGGCCGTCTCCTCGGAGATGTGGGAGTGCCTCAACTCCACCTGGCACGCGCTCGGCGACCGGCGCCGCGCGGCCCGCCGTACCGGCCCCTACGCCTACCTGGAGCTGGTGCGCAGCCGGGCCGCGCTCTTCTTCGGGCTGGCCGACTCGACGATGAGCCGGGACGACAGCTGGCGGTTCGTCGTCCTCGGGCGGAGCCTGGAGCGGGTGGACATGACGGTACGGCTGCTCTCGGTGCGGGTGCTGGACGCGGCGCACGCGCCGGACTGGCCGACGCTGCTCAGCGCGAGCGGCGCCGACGAGGCGTACGCGCGGGTGCACACCGGCTTCGGCGACACCCCGCGGGTGGCCGAGTTCCTGCTCCTGGACCGGGACTTCCCGCGCTCGGCGCTGCACGCGCTGACCACGGCCGAGGAGTGCCTGGCCGCGCTCGGCCGGCCCCGCCAGGACCCGGCCCGCTCCCCCGTCGGCCGGGCCCGCACCCGCCTCGAATACCTCGACACCGTCTCCCTGGAGGAGCAGCTGCCGGTCCTGCTGCGCGACCTCCAGCAGGCCTGCATGGCGTGCGCCGACGCGGTGGCCGAGCGGTTCTTCCCGTACCAGGGGCCCGTGCAGTGGGCCCAGGAAGGGGCCTGAGATGGCTCGTCGCCTCCGTATCCGGCACACCACCCGGGTCTCCTACGCACAGCCCGCGGCCTCCTCGCACAACGAGGTCCGGATGACGCCGCTGACCCTGCCGGGGCAGACCACGCTGGACGCGCGGGTCATGGTGCAGCCGGCGACCGCCGTCTGGTCGTACTGGGACTACTGGGGCACCCAGGTCACCGGCTTCGACCTCCTCGACCCGCACGAGGATCTGACGATCACCGCGTCGAGTCTGGTGGAGACGATGGCGCCGGGGCCGCTGCCGACCGCGCCGGGGTGGGCCGAGCTGGCCGAACGGGCTTCGGGGTCGCGGCTGTTGGAGTTCGTGGCGCCGACCGGTCGTACGTCGGTGCCGAAGAAGCTGGTGAAGAAGGCGTCGGGGGCCGCGGAGGGGCTGGGGCCGCACGAGGCCGCGGTGGCCGTGTCCGGGATGGTCGCCGACCGGGTGACGTACCTGCCGGGGGCGACCGGGGTGAACACCTCGCCCGCGGAGGCCTGGGCCCAGCGGGCGGGCGTCTGCCAGGACATCACCCACCTCACCGTCGCCCTGCTGCGGGGGCTGGGGCTGCCGGCCCGGTACGTCTCCGGGTACCTGCACCCGGAGCGGGAGGCCGAGCTGAACCGGCCCGTCGCCGGGCAGAGCCACGCCTGGATCGAGTACTGGGCCGGCGACTGGTGCGGGTACGACCCGACGAACCGGGTGCGGGCCGGCGAGGACCACGTGGTGGTGGGGCGGGGCCGTGACTACGACGACGTCACCCCCCACAAGGGGATCTACCGGGGGGTGCCGGGAGGGGCGCCGGAGGTGACCGTGGAGTTCACGAGGGTCGCGTAGCCGTCCGCGGGCGCGTGCGGGCGGGCGGGGTGCCTCCCCGCCCGCCGCCCTTGGGCAGGGCCTACCTGAGGCCGGCCGCCTCGCAGGCCGACTTGTACGCGGCCGTGCAGATCTGCGAGATCTTGTAGATGCCGTCCGCGACGACGGTGTCCTTGATCTTGCTCTTGGTCACGGCGCTGACCTGCACCAGCTGGGACGGGATGTCCTTGTTGGTCGGGCTGTCGACGGTGTCCTGGGTGAGCGCGTCGAACTGGATGTCCTTGCCCTGCACCTTGTAGACGGCCATCTGGGCGGCGGCCTCGGCCTCGTCGGGGTACGGCTTGTAGACCGTCATGTACTGCTCGCCGGCGAGGATCCGCTGGATGGCGTCGAGGTCCGCGTCCTGGCCGGTGATCGGCGGCATGTCGGTCACGCCCGCCGCCTTGAGGGCCTTGACGACACCGCCCGCCATCGCGTCGTTGGCGGAGTAGACGGCGGCGATGTTGTCCTTGCCGAGCAGGCCGACGGCCTTGGTGACCTCCTGCTCGGCGATGTCCGGGTTCCAGTCCTTGGTGTCGTACGAGTAGCCCGCGGTCGTCACCTTGCCGTTCAGCTCGGACAGGGCGCCCGTCTTGAACTGCTTGGCGTTGGGGTCGGTCGGCGAGCCGTTGATCATGACGACCTTGTCGGAGGTGTCGACGTTCGAGCCGAGCGCCTCCAGGAGGGTGCGGGCCTGGACCTCGCCCACCAGTTCGTTGTCGAAGGAGACGTAGGCGTCGATGGGGCCCTCGGCGAGGCGGTCGTAGGCGATGACCGGGATGCCCGCGGCCTTGGCCTTCTTCACCGCGCTCGCGATGGCGTGCGCGTCGACGGAGTCCAGGATGATCACGTCGACCTTGTCGTCGATCATCTGCTGCATCTGCGTCGCCTGGGTGGCGGCTGACGAGGCGGCGTTCTGGTAGTCCACCTTGCCCTGGTTGTTGGTGAGCTCGGCGATCTTCGACTTCATGATCGGGTAGTCGAAGTTGGTGTACCGGGTGTTGATCTTGTCCGGCATGAGCACACCCACCGTGATGTCGTTGCCCTTCGTCGGGGTCGCGGACGTCGACGATCCTGTCGCGTTGAGCGCGCCGCAGCCGGCAAGCGAAAGGGTCATCGTGGACGCGGCCACAAACATGGCTATACGACGCATACGGGGGCTCACTTCAGGTGCGTTCCGGACGTGGGCTGCTTTGCGACCCAGATGTCTGAAAAGACAACGCGTACGCAACACCCGGCGTCAAGCGGAATCACTTAACGAGTGCGCAACACCACGCTCCGCTGCACCTGTGAAGGAGGAGCGGAACCCCCTCCAAACACTCTTTACGGACCCTCCATCCAAAGGGAGTTCATCGGGAGGCAAAGATCAGTACAACCAAGTCCATTCCTCGCGAGTCGACATCAGGAACGGCCATCCCGGTCGTACTCACTTGTACGACGCGACCAGAGGATCGAATGAACCGCTCCTGGCGTTGCTGGACCGTGATGGCCAACTCGCCGTGCTCCGGACCCCTGGTCCGGGTGACCTCGCGAACGGTCTTCGAGGTCGGGGAACAGCGCGAGTTGGTCACCTCGGCACGGTCGGGTCTTGCCGCCTGGCTCGGGCGTGCCTGCCGTCCTGGGTGGGCTCGCGGTTCCGCACGCTCTTGGTGTGGACACGGCCTGGCCGGTAGCTCTCCCCACACTCATCCTCCGGTGAGCGGGGGTCACACCTGGCCGACGCCGAATCCCATACCCAAGGGCGCGCCTGCCGATGGCCACTCCAGCTGCATGATGCCGGGTGACCGTGATCTTCTTCGACTGCCGCTGCAACGGCCTGGTCCAGTGCTGCCCGCCCCAGCGGCTGGTGTAGGCGGGGTCGACCGCTACGACCACCAGGCCCCGGTGGTTGGCCATACCGCGCAGCCGTTCCCGGAAGCGGGCAGTGGGGATTCCTGCCACCGTATGGCGGAAGTGTCTGCCGCGTCTGCCCTTGCCCATGGACTCCCGCCCGGTGGCACGAGCGTCGGCGAATCCCAAGTTCTCGATGGCCATCCCGACGCAGCCGTGCTTGCGGGCGAGCTCGATCAGGTCGCTGATCGCGGCGCGCAGCCGTCCGTCCCGGGTGCTGGTGGGACCCGTCAGGTCGAGCGGGATGGTGACCGGATCGCCGATCGGGTTGCCGTGCACATCGAGCACGCAGGCGGCGAGGTGGTCGGCGTTCAGATCGACGCCCAGCAGCCGCGCGCTTCGCGTCTTGAGCTCCTCCGGAGTGGGCAACACGGTGAAGTCGGCCGACCAACTTGCGTCCAGGTACCAACGGCCGCTTGCCGGGTCGCAGGCAATGTCGTAGCGCACGGCCCGATGTGCGGTGACGCGGTCCAGCCATTCCTCGCGACGGTGCGAGAACCGCACCGTGCCAGTCAGCTGGTAGCGACCCCGAGGCGCATTGGACAAGTGTCTCAGCGGCTCAGGCAGCACGATCGTCACCGAGCCACAGGACGGATCAACCGTGATGGTGTAGTTGCCGTACGAGGCGCCGGACTCGCCATCCGCAGTCAGGAACAGCCTCACGCCCTCCCACCGCTCGCGCCACTGGGCCTCGGTCAGCCGGGCATCGGCGAGGTTGTGCCGCAGCTTTAGGAGGCGCCTACCACCGACGACAACCGAAGGGCACCCCGAGGCGATCTTCTGCTCCACGACGGCGAGCCGGGCCTTGAGCGCCTGCACGCGATGCTGCTTCTGAACGCGTTCATTCCGGTCGGCGTAACCGCGGACACCGTCCTTCGACCGCTTGCCGCAGGGAGCGGCCAGGCGCCGGGTGATGATGCGGATGGATCGGCGCAGTCCGACCCGCTCGTCGTTCAGGCAGCGAATCGACAGCTGGTACTGATCCTCCGAGACACGAGTCATTGCCCCGGCCCAACGGGACGAGGAGACCGCAGTGAGTTTCTTCTTCCGCTCTGCCCGCTTGGTGTCCTTCGCCTTGACCTGCCCAAGCCTGATGCGCTCGACCAGGTCGGCCCGTTGATGGTGACCAAGGTGCCTGCCCAGCAGGCGGAGCACCTTCTCATCGGCGGGATCCGGACGCAGCCGATCTCTGATCCGCGTCCCTGACGGCGCGGCAACCGTGAACGGAGTCGCCAGCACACGCAATGCACGCTTCCTCCCGCGCTTGCCTGCCACCGTCGACCTCTCCCCCTCTGGATCACTGCGAACTCAGCGGCCACCGCCGATCATGCGTTCCAAGAGCTCAGGAATCCTGACAATCCCCCCCGTTCACCCTTATGGGCGACACGATGGCGCTCTTCACCGTCCGAACGACGCCGAAAGGCCCGGAGGTCGGTGAACCTCCGGGCCCCTCTCGTACGCGTGTCGCGGTCAGTCCTTGGCCTTCTTCGGCCGCCACACCACCAGCGCGCTGGTCTGCTGGACCTCCTGGTACGGGACCAGGTCTCGGCGGTAGGAGGCGTGGACGGCGGCCTCGCGCTGCTGCATCGCGGCCGCCGCGCCGTCGACGGCCGCCTGGAGTTCGGCGACGCGCTGCTGGAGCGCCATGACCTGGTTCTCCAGTTCGATGATGCGCTTGATGCCGGCCAGGTTGATGCCCTCGTCCTGGGACAGCGCCTGCACCTGGCGGAGCAGTTCGATGTCACGGGCCGAGTAGCGGCGGCCGCGCCCGGCCGTGCGGTCCGGGGAGACCAGGCCGAGCCGGTCGTACTGGCGCAGCGTCTGCGGGTGCAGTCCGGAGAGCTGGGCCGCCACCGAGATGACGTAGACCGGGGTCTCCTCGGTCAGTTCATACGGATTACGTCGACGGCCGTCCATCTCTGTCATGCTCCCTTCGCGGCCTCGAACAACTCGGCGCGCGGGTCCTCGCCCGCGGTCGCCTCGCGATACGCCTCCAGTGCGTCCCGAGCATTCCCCGACAGGTCCTTCGGGACACTCACCTCGACGGTGACCAACAGGTCGCCGCGGGTGCCGTCCTTGCGGACCGCGCCCTTGCCCCGGGCGCGCATGGTGCGGCCGTTGGGCGTGCCCGGGGGCAGCTTCAGGGTGACCGGCGGTCCGCCCAGGGTCGGGACCCTGACCTCGCCGCCGAGCGCCGCCTCGGTGAAGGTCACCGGGACGGTCACCGTGAGGTTGTCGTCCTTGCGGCCGAACACCGGGTGGGTGTCCACGTGCACCATGACGTACAGGTCGCCCGCGGGGCCGCCGCGTTCGCCCGGTGCGCCCTTGCCGCGCAGGCGGATGCGCTGGCCGTCGGTCACCCCGGCGGGGATGCGGACCTGCATGGTGCGCGAGGACTTGGCGCGGCCGCTGCCCTTGCAGTCGGGGCAGGGGTTCTCCGCGATCAGGCCGCGGCCCTTGCAGTCGGGGCAGGGGTCGGTCAGCGAGAAGCCGCCGCCGGAGCCCCGCGCCACCTGGCCGGTGCCGACGCAGGTCGGGCACACTCTGGGCGTGCCGTTCGCGTCGCCGGTGCCCGAACAGGCCTTGCAGGGTGCCTGCGAGGACATCCGCAGCGGGACCGTGGCGCCCTCGATGGCCTCCGTGAAGCTGAGCGTGACCTCGGACTCGATGTCCTGGCCGCGCCTGGGCTGGGTACGGCCGGCCGTGCCGCCGCCCCGGTTGAACAGGCCCCCCAGGACGTCACTGAAGCCGCCGCCGCCCCCGCCGAAGCCGCCCCCGCCCTGGGCGTTGCCCCCGAAGAGGTCGCCCAGGTCGAAGTTGAAGTTGCCTCCGCCCGCGCCCGGCCCGGGGCGGAAGCCGCCGTTGCCGAAGAGGGCGCGGGCCTCGTCGTACTCCTTGCGCTTCTTGGGGTCGCCGAGTATGTCGTTCGCCTCGGAGATCTCCTTGAAGCGCTCCTCGGCCTTGGCGTTGCCCTTGTTGGCGTCCGGGTGGAACTCGCGGGCGAGCTTGCGGTACGCCTTCTTGATCTCGGCTTCGGTGGCGTCCTTGGGGACGCCGAGGACCTTGTAGTAGTCCTTCTCGATGAAGTCCTTGGTGCTCATCCCCGACGCCCCTCCTTCCACGTGTTACCTACGACTTCAGCCCTCCTCAGGGCCGTTGTCCTTGTCGTCACCGGCCGCCGGGGCCTCTTCGGTCCCGTCGGCCTTCACCGCGGTCGCTCCCGGCTGCGGTTCGGCGACCGCCACCCGCGCGGGGCGGATGGTGCGCTCGCCGATGCGATACCCGGGCTGCAGGATGGCCACGCACGTCGTCTCGGTGACGTCCGGCGCGTAGCTGTGCATCAGCGCCTCGTGGATCGTCGGGTCGAAGGGCTCGCCCTCCTTGCCGAACTGCTGCAGGCCCATCTTCGCCGCGACCGTCTCCAGCGACTCGGCCACCGACTTGAAACCGCCGACCAGTTCGCCGTGTTCCCGGGCCCGGCCGATGTCGTCGAGCACGGGCAGGAGTTCGGTCAGGAGGTTCGCGATGGCGATCTCCCGGACCGTGATCCGGTCGCGCTCCACCCGGCGGCGGTAGTTCTGGTACTCGGCCTGGAGGCGCTGGAGGTCCGCGGTGCGCTCGCCGAGCGCGGTGCGTACCTGGTCCAGCTGCGCGGTCAGACCGGCCAGCTGTGCGCTTGAGTCCCCGGCCGGGGCCGCCCCCTGTGCGGGAGCGGCCTTCGGCCCGGCGTCTTCGGGGGTGGCGCCGGAGGGGACGTCGGGCTTCTCCTCGAAGCCCGGGGTCTCCTCCGTCACGCGGCACCGTCCTTGCGCTCGTCGTCGACGATCTCGGCGTCCACCACGTCGTCGGCGGCGTCACCGGCGGGGGCACCGCCGGCGGCGGCCTGCGAGGCCTGGGCGTCGGCGTACATGGCCTGGCCCAGCTTCTGGGAGACGGCCGCGACCTTCTCGGTGGCGGTGCGGATCTCGGCGGTGTCCTCGCCCTTGAGGGTCTCCTTGAGCTCCTCCAGGGAGGCCTCGACCTCGGTCTTGATCTCGCCCGGGACCTTGTCCTCGTTGTCCTTGAGGAACTTCTCGGTCTGGTAGACGAGCTGCTCGCCCTGGTTGCGGGTCTCGGCGGCCTCGCGGCGGCGGTGGTCCTCCTCCGCGTACTGCTCGGCCTCCTGGCGCATCCGGTCGACCTCGTCCTTCGGCAGCGAGGAGCCGCCGGTGACGGTCATCTTCTGCTCCTTGCCCGTGCCCAGGTCCTTCGCGGTCACGTGCATGATGCCGTTGGCGTCGATGTCGAAGGCGACCTCGATCTGCGGGACACCGCGCGGGGCCGGCGGCAGACCGGTCAGCTCGAACATGCCGAGCTTCTTGTTGTACGCCGCGATCTCGCGCTCGCCCTGGTAGACCTGGATCTGCACGGAGGGCTGGTTGTCCTCGGCGGTGGTGAAGATCTCGGACCGCTTGGTCGGGATCGTCGTGTTCCGCTCGATGAGCTTGGTCATGATGCCGCCCTTGGTCTCGATACCGAGGGACAGCGGGGTGACGTCGAGGAGCAGGACGTCCTTGACCTCGCCCTTGAGGACACCGGCCTGGAGCGCGGCGCCGATGGCGACGACCTCGTCCGGGTTGACGCCCTTGTTGGCGTCCTTGCCGCCGGTCAGCTCCTTGACGAGCTCGGCGACGGCGGGCATGCGGGTGGAGCCGCCGACGAGAACGACGTGGTCGATCTCGCCGAGGTTGATGCCGGCGTCCTTGATGACGTTGTGGAACGGGGTCTTGCAGCGCTCCAGCAGGTCCGCGGTCAGCTGCTGGAACTGGGCGCGGGTGAGCTTCTCGTCGAGGTGCAGGGGGCCCTCGGCGGAGGCGGTGATGTAGGGCAGGTTGATCGAGGTCTCGGTGGAGGAGGACAGCTCGATCTTGGCCTTCTCGGCGGCCTCGCGGAGGCGCTGCAGGGCCATCTTGTCCTTGCCGAGGTCCACGCCGTGGCCGGCCGCGAACTGCTTGACCAGGTAGTCGACGACGCGCTGGTCCCAGTCGTCACCACCGAGGTGGTTGTCGCCGTTGGTAGCCTTCACCTCGACGACGCCGTCACCGATCTCCAGGAGGGACACGTCGAAGGTGCCGCCACCGAGGTCGAAGACGAGGATCGTCTGGTCGTCCTTGTCGAGGCCGTACGCCAGCGCGGCGGCGGTCGGCTCGTTGACGATGCGCAGGACGTTCAGGCCCGCGATCTCGCCGGCCTCCTTCGTCGCCTGGCGCTCGGAGTCGTTGAAGTAGGCCGGGACGGTGATGACCGCGTCGGTCACCTTCTCGCCCAGGTAGGCCTCGGCGTCCCGCTTGAGCTTCTGCAGGATGAACGCGGAGATCTGCTGGGGGTTGAAGTCCTTCCCGTCCAGCTGGATCTTCCAGTCGGTGCCCATGTGCCGCTTCACGGACCGGATGGTCCGGTCGACGTTGGTGACCGCCTGACGCTTGGCGACCTCGCCGACGAGGACTTCGCCGTTCTTCGCGAAGGCGACGACGGACGGCGTGGTCCGGGCACCCTCGGCGTTGGTGATGACGGTGGGCTCGCCGCCTTCAAGAACGCTGACGACGGAGTTAGTCGTGCCCAGGTCGATGCCGACCGCACGTGCCATGGTGATTTCCTCCAGCTGACTTGAGTGGAACGGACTCAAGTGTGCATCAAGCCGCGCCCGGGGTCAACAGACCTGAGTCCAACCGGCTCAAGTCTTATCCGTTCCTTACACGCAAGTGCCCGCTGACCTGCGTCGATACGGCGTTCCTTGGCCCGTACACCGGAACCCGAAGGAGTAGCAGCACGATGCTGAAGGTGACGCATGCGACGCAGGTGGCTCCGGTGCGGCCGACCCAGCCGCCGTGCACGAGCACCGCGACGAGCACCCCGGCGAAGGACGCGGCACCGAGGACGACGGTCGCCCGCTGCGAGGTGAGCCCGAGGCGCCGCAGCCGGTGCGCGAGATGGTCGGGCCCGCGCCGCAGCACCGGGCGTCCGGCGAGCAGCCGCGACAGCACGACGAGCAGGACGTCACCGCTCGCCACGGCCGTGAGCGCGAACAGCACACCCGCGCTGGCCGCGGGGTCGTAGCCGGACCGGGTCACCAGCGCGGCCGCGGCCAGCACGAACCCGGTGAACAGCGAGCCGGTGGCGCCGAGGGCGATCCGCGCGGGCGCCCAGTTGTGCAGCAGGAACCCGGTGAGCGCGGCCGCGAGCACGCTCAGCAGTACGGAGAGACCGTCCATCACCTCGGCGGCGGCGCAGGCCCCCACCCCGAAGGCGGTCACCACCCCGACGGTCCCGGCCAGCCCGTCCGCGTGGTCGAGCCCCTTGAAGGCGACGGCGACGAAGGCGATCCAGGCCGCCCCGAGCACCCCGCCGACGATCCCGAACTCGCCGTACGGCACCACGCACGCGGCCGCCACCGCCGTACCGAACAGCAGGAACCGCGTCTTGAGCCGCCACACGTCGGCGACCACCCCGAGCAGCGCCACGGCGCCCCCGGCGGCCACCAGCTCCCCGACGCCGGTGCCGAGCGGGGCGACACCGGTCCAGTCGCCGGCGAACGCGACCAGACAGGTGGCGCCGACCACGGCGAGGCCGCCCAGCGCGGGCACCCGCCGGGCCCGCCGCCGGTCGACGAGCCCGAGCCGCAGGGCACACGGGCGGATCAGCGCGGCGAGGAAGGCGGCGAGCAGGAAGGCGGTGGTGGCGGCGGCGATCCCGTAGAGCACGGGTCCAAATTAGACCTAAATGTAACAATTATGTACGAATAACACGATCGGGTTGGGGCGTACCGCCCAGGCAGACCTCAGCGATCCAGATCACCCCGCACCTGGCTACAGTGCGGGTAAAGATGCGGGTAGTCTCGAACCGACTGGATAAGTTACCGCTTAGTAATTTCGGGAACCCTCTGCGAAGAGACCCGAAGAGACCACCCCTCGCAGGCCCGAGGAGCCCCCATGCAACTCGCCGCGATCATCGTGTCGCTGGTTCTGATCGTGGTTGGCGTGGCGTTGTTCGCCCGCGCCGTCCTGCAGATCTACAACTTCATGCGGCTCGGCCAGAACGTGCCCGCCGGTACCCGCACCGACGAGCCCGTCCAGCGGACCGTCACGGTGGTCAGGGAGTTCCTCGGCCACACCCGGATGAACCGCTGGGGCATCGTGGGCGTGGCGCACTGGTTCGTCGCGGTCGGCTTCTTCTCCCTGCTGCTGACGATCGTCAACGCCGTCGGCCAGCTGTTCCAGGCCGACTGGATCCTGCCGGTCATCGGCGACTGGGCGCCGTACAACATGTTCGTCGAGTTCATCGGCACCATGACGGTCCTCGGCATCCTCGTGCTGATCGTCATCCGCCAGCTGAGCAAGCCGAACCGGCCGGGCCGCAAGTCCCGCTTCGCCGGCTCCAACTTCGGCCAGGCGTACTTCGTCGAGACGGTCATCCTGATCGTCGGCGTCTGCATCTTCACGCTGCACGCCCTGGAGGGCGCCCAGCACCACGTGGACTCCTACGAGGCGTCGTTCTTCATCTCGTACCCGGTGGTCTCCTGGTTCCGGGGCATGGACGTCTCCACGCTCCAGAACCTCACCTACTTCTTCGCCGGCCTGAAGATCGCGACCTCCTTCATCTGGATGATCGTGGTCGCCCTCAAGACCGACATGGGCGTCGCCTGGCACCGCTTCCTCGCCTTCCCGAACATCTGGTTCAAGCGGAACGCGACCGGTGAGACCTCGCTGGGCGCGCTGCTGCCGATGACCTCGGGCGGCAAGCCGATCGACTTCACCGACCCGGGCGAGGACGACGTCTTCGGCGTCTCCCAGGTCGAGCAGTTCTCCTGGAAGGGCCTCCTCGACTTCTCGACCTGCACCGAGTGCGGTCGCTGCCAGTCGCAGTGCCCGGCCTGGAACACCGGCAAGCCGCTCTCCCCGAAGCTGCTGATCATGTCGCTGCGGGACAACGCGCACGCCAAGGCGCCCTACCTGCTCGCGGGCGGCGGCAAGACCGCCGAGGGCGAGGAGAAGGGTTCCGAGGAGCAGCTCGCCGGGGTCCCCGCGGCGGCTCTCGCCGAGGCCGAGCGGCCGCTGATCGGCACCGCCGAGGAGAACGGCGTCATCGACCCGGACGTGCTGTGGTCCTGCACCACCTGCGGCGCCTGCGTCGAGCAGTGCCCGGTGGACATCGAGCACGTCGACCACATCGTCGACATGCGCCGCTACCAGGTGATGATCGAGTCCGCGTTCCCGTCCGAGGCGGGCACGATGCTCAAGAACCTGGAGAAGAAGGGCAACCCCTGGGGCCTGGCGAAGAAGCAGCGCCTGGAGTGGCTCAAGGAGGTCGACTTCGAGGTCCCGGTCGTCGGCCAGGACATCGAGGACCTCACCGAGGTCGAGTACCTGTACTGGGTCGGCTGCGCGGGCTCCCTGGAGGACCGCGCCAAGAAGACCACGAAGGCCTTCGCCGAGCTGCTGCACATCGCGGGCGTCAAGTTCGCGATCATGGGCGGCGACGAGAAGTGCACCGGCGACTCCGCCCGCCGCCTCGGCAACGAGCCCCTGTTCCAGGAACTCGGCATGGAGAACGTCATGGCGCTGAACATGGCGTTCGGCGAGGAGCTCGACGACGACGGCAAGGTGGTCCCCGAGTCCGCCAAGCCCAGGTCGGCCAAGAAGATCGTCGCCACCTGCCCGCACTGCCTCAACACCATCGGCAACGAGTACCCGCAGCTCGGCGGCGACTACGAGGTCGTCCACCACACCCAGCTGCTCCAGCACCTGGTGGACGAGGGCAAGCTGGTCCCGGTCACCCCGGTCGAGGGCATCATCACCTACCACGACCCCTGCTACCTGGGCCGCCACAACAAGATCTACACGCCCCCGCGCGAGATCATCGCCAGCGTCCCGGGCCTCCGCAACGAGGAGATGCACCGCCACAAGGAGCGCGGCTTCTGCTGCGGCGCCGGCGGCGCGCGGATGTGGATGGAGGAGCGGATCGGCAAGCGCATCAACAACGAGCGCGTCGACGAGGCCCTCTCCCTCAACCCCGACATCGTCTCCACCGCCTGCCCGTTCTGCCTGGTCATGCTCACCGACTCGGTCAACGGCAAGAAGAACGACGGCAAGGCCAAGGAGTCCATCACGGTCGTGGACGTGGCCCAGCTGCTCCTCGACTCGGTGAAGACCCCGGTGGACCCGGCGGGCGCCGCCGAGCAGGAGAGCGAGCCGGAGCCGGAGCCGGTGAAGTAGTTCTTCCCGCGGTCGTCACGGCGCCTCGTGCCCTCGCCGGGCACGGGGCGCCGTCGTGTGCGGGGGCGTGCCCGTCGTCTCCGGCCCGCGTCGGGGACGGCCGACCGCGTCCGTAGCCCGGACGGCCCTCTCCTGCTCGCGTGCGTGCTCCCCGGCGGTTCGGCTGGCAGGAGGGCCGGATCGAGCGGGAGGTACGGGTGGCGGAGGACAGTGCGCACGACGACGGGGACGGGGACCGCTCCGACGACGTAAGGGAACTGCGGGCCCGGGTCGCGGCCCTGGAGGGCGAACGGGCCCGGCCGCCCCGGCACCACGTGAGGTCCCTGCTCGCCGTCGTCCTGGTCCTCGTCGGCGCGCTGCTCGCCCCGCTCGCCGTGGTCGCCTCGTGGGCGGCCGACCAGGTGGGCGACACCGACCGCTACGTCAGCACGGTCGCCCCGCTCGCCTCGAACACCGACGTGCAGAACGCCGTGGCCAGCCGGGCCACCGACGCCCTCATGTCCCACCTCGACCTGCCCGCCCTGCTCGCCGACGTGGCCCCCGCGGACCGGCCCCGCCTGCAGCAGGCGCTCGGCGGCAGACTCGGTGACGCCCTCGAAGGGGCCGTGCGCAGCTTCGTCCACGACAAGGCCCGCGAGGTCGCCGCGTCCGGCGCGTTCCGGACCGTCTGGACCGACGCCAACCGCAAGATCCACAGCAGCCTCGACAAGGCCCTCACCGGCAGCGGCGGCGGCGCGGTGCAGCTGACGAACGACAGCGTCACCCTGGACATCGGCCCCGTCGTGGACCAGGTCAAGCAGCGCCTCGTCGACGCCGGCCTGACCCCCGCCGAGCACATCCCCGCCGTCCACACCGACTTCACCCTCGCCAGGTCCGACCAGGTCGGCAAGGTCAAGACCTATGTACGGCTGCTGCAGCTCGCCGGGAACTGGCTGCCCGTGCTGGCCGTGCTGCTGGTCGCCGCCGGGGTGCTGCTGGCGGTCCGGCGACGCCGGGCCCTGGTGACGGGCTGCCTCGCGGTCGCCGTCACCACCGGGCTGCTCGGCATCGGGCTGCGGGTGTTCCGCGTCTTCTACCTGGACCGGCTGCCCGCGGGCGTCTCCCCGGGCGCGGCGGCCGCCGTCTACGACGCGCTGACCCACTTCCTGCGCACCGGAGTCCGCATGGTGGTGGCCCTCGCCGTCGTCGTCGCCCTGGCTGCCTGGCTCTCCGGCCCCGGCCGGTACGCCGGTCTGGTCCGGGGCCTGTGGACGTCCGGGATCGGCGCGGTCCGCGGCACCGCCGGCCACGCCGGACTGCGCACCGGGCCGACCGGCCCCTTCGTCCGCCGCCACCGCACCTGGATCACCTGGCTCCTGGTGGCCGCGGCGGTGCTCAGCTACCTGCTCTGGCCCTACCCCACCGGCTGGGTGGTGGTCGGGATCGCCTTGTGCCTGCTGTTCGTCCTGGCGGTGGTGGAGTTCCTGGCCGCCGATCGGACCCCGGCCCACCCTGGCGTCCCTTGAGGGGCGCGGGGCTGTATCAATATGCGGCTCCGCCGCGTGGGCGCGATCAGCCACGACGGCGCCGCAGACGGACACGGCATCTCGCGGCACTTCCCATGACCGCTCAGGTCAGTCCGATCGCGGCACAGGCCGACCGGTACTTCGGGGTGCAGATCTGCGCCACGGTGTAGACGCCGTCCGCGATCACCGTGTCCTCGATGTTGTCCTTCGTGAGGGCGACCACCGGGACGAGCGTCGCGGGGATGTCCTTGCCGGTCGGGCTGTCGACCTTGTCCTGGGCCAGCGCGTCGTACTGGATGTCGCGGCCCTGCACCTTGTACACCGCCATCTGCGCGGCGTCGGTGGCCTCGTCCAGGAACGACTTGTACACGGTCATGTACTGCTCGCCCGAGACGACCCGCTGCACCGCGTCCAGGTTCGCGTCCTGCCCGGTCACCGGGGGAATCGTGGTGGCCCCCGCGTCCTTCAGGGTGTCGATGACGGCACCGGCCATGCCGTCGTTGGCCGAGTAGACGGCGGCGATGTTGTGCAGGCCGACGGCCCTGATCGCCTTCTTCATGTTCGCGGCGGCGACCGCGGGCGACCACTTGTCGGTGTTGTACTCCTCGGCGATGCGGACCTTGTTCTTCAGTTCGCCGAGGGCGCCCTTCTTGAAACTCGCCGTGTTCGGGTCCGCGGGGTCGCCGTTCATCATGACGACCTCGCTGGTCGCCGCCCTGCCGCCGAGCGCTCCGAGGATGGCCCGGCCCTGGACCTCGCCGACGAGTTCGTTGTCGTGCGAGACGTACGCGTCGATCGGGCCCTGCGCGAGCCGGTCGTAGGCGATGACGGGGATACCGGCGGCCTTCGCCTTCCGGACGTCCGGTGCGATGGCCCTGGCGTCCACCGAGTCGACCAGGACGACGTCGACCTTCCGGTCCACCATCTGCCGGAGCTGCCGGCTCTGGGTGGCCGGGCTCGCCTCGGCGTTGGCGTAGTCGACCGTGCCCTTGCCGTGGGTGAGGGAGGCGACCTCCTTCTCGATGATGGGGCGGTCGAAGGTCTCGAACCGTGCGGTGTCCTTGTCGGGCAGGAGCAGCCCGACCGTGATGTCGTCGCCCTTCGTCGCGGACGCGGAGGCGCCGCTCCCGCCGATGCCGTCGACGACGCCGCACGCGGTGAGCGAGAGAGCGGACGCGGCGGCGGCCAGGGTGATCGCGAGGCGGGGCAGGGGGGTCCCGCGGAGGGTGGGAACGCTCACATCAGGCGCCTTCCGAGTGGGGGGAGCGTCATGCGCAACCGATGGTGTGAAGGAAGCAAACGCGTAGCGGCCGGATACGTCAAGACGTATGGACAACGCGGCAGTTGAGGGTGGTCCCGCACCGCGCTCCGGCACACCCGAAGCGCTGCCGTTGCCCCAGGTCAGGCCGGTGTGGCGGGAGTTCGGCGCGGCGCCGGGACAGGGGCCGGGGAGGAGCGGGCGGCAGGGCGGGCCAACGGGCCGTCCACGCCAGGGACTTCACCGAGCCTTCGCAGTTGCTACCCCACCTTCACAGCCGGCGTCCGTGCGGGGCGAGGAACGACCGGGACTCCGCCGCCCGGCCGGTGCTGCGCGCTCTGCTGACCGGTGGGAGGACGCGGTGGCCGCCGCCCCCGCCGTCACCCGTCCGGCGCGGGGAGTTCGATCTCGGCCCAGATGGTCTTGCCGCCGGCCTGGTGGCGGGTGCCCCAGCGGCGGGCGAGCTGGGCGACGAGCAGCAGGCCGCGGCCGCCCTCGTCGTAGGTGCGGGCCCGGCGCAGGTGCGGGGCGGTGCCGCTGCCGTCGGAGACCTCGCAGATCAGCGCGACGCCCCGGATCAGCCGCAGCTGGACGGGCGGCTGCCCGTAGCGGATCGCGTTGGTGACGAGCTCGCTGACCACCAGCTCGGCCTTGAACGCCACGTCCGACAGGTGCCAGGCCTCCAGCCGGGCCAGCACCTGGGCGCGGGCGTCCGCCACCCTGGCCGGGTCGGAGGGCAGGTCCCAGGTGGCGACCTGGTCGGCGTCGAGGGACCGGGTGCGCGCGACGAGCAGGGCGACGTCGTCCTGGGGCTGCGTGGGCAGCAGCGTCCGGAGCAGTTCGTCGCACAGCTCCTCCAGCGGCCGGGCGGCGGCCCGGCCGAGGGCTCGGCGCAACCGCGCCAGACCGCCGGCCAGGTCGTGCGCGGCGTCCTGGACCAGACCGTCGGTGTAGAGCGCGAGGAGGCTGCCGGCGGGCAGTACCCGCTCGGCGGTCTCGAAGGGCAGCCCGCCCGCGCCCAGCGGCGGTCCGGGCGGCACGTCGAGGAAGTCCGCCGGGCCGTCCGGGCCGACGACGACGGGCGGCGGATGGCCCGCGCTGGCGGCCGTGCACCGGCGGGAGACCGGGTCGTAGACCACGTACAGACAGGTGGCGATGAGGTCGGTGCAGGCCTCGGCGTCGGGTTCGTGCTCCGCGCTGCTCTCCTCCTCGGCTGCGAGCAGGGTGACCAGGTCGTCGAGGTGGGTGAGCAGTTCGTCGGCGGGCAGGTCCACGTCGGCCAGGGTGCGCACGGCGGTCCGCAGCCGTCCCATGGTGGCCGAGGCCCGCAGCCCGTGGCCCACCACGTCGCCGGCCACCAGCGCGACCCGGGCGCCGGAGAGCGGGATCACGTCGAACCAGTCGCCGCCCGGCCCCGCCCGGGTACGGGCCGGCAGGTAGCGGTGGGCCGCCTCGACCGCGTCCTGGGCCGAGAGCCGGCTGGGCAGCAGGCTGCGCTGCAGGGCCAGGGCGGTGCTGCGTTCGAGGGTGTACCGGCGGGCGTTGTCCACGGCCACGGCGGCACGGGCGGCGATCTCCTCGGCCAGCAGCAGGTCGTCGTGGCTGAACGGCTCCTCGCGCCGGTGCCGGACGAGGACCGCCACCCCGAGGGTGATGCCGCGGGCGCGCAGCGGGACGACCATGACCGAGTGGATCCCGAACCTGCGGACCACACCCGACCGCCCGGGGTCGACGAGCTCCCAGTTGCGGATCGCCTCGTCCCCGGTGCTGTGCAGCGAGGACCTGCCGGTGGCCATGGCGCGGACGGGGGGCGCGGACGCGGGGTAGTCGTCCACCTCCCCCGGCTCGGTCACCGCCTCGGGAACGCCGGGCAGCACGGACTGCTGGGCCGCCCGCCGCAGCGGGACCCGGCCGGTCCCGGAGGGTTTCGGCTCGACGCCGCGGTACAGGGAGTCGAGCAGGTCGATGGTGATGAAGTCGGCGAGCCGCTCCACCGTGACGTCGGCCATCTCCTGCGCCGTGCGCATCACGTCCAGGGTGCTGCCCACCCGGGCGCTGATGTCGTTGAGCAGCGCGAGCCGCTCCCTGGCCAGGTACTGCTCGCTGACGTCCAGCGCGGCGATCTCCACGTGCCGGACCCGCCCCGCCGGGGTGACGAGCGGGGAGACGGTGACGGACCAGACCCGCTCGGGTCCGTCCGGACGGACCCGGCCCCGGAGGCGGAACTCCTCGGGCTCGCCCGTCGCCAGCACCCGGACCATGCCGTCCTCGACCCGGTGGCACAGGCTCGCCGGCAGGATGTCGGCGACGCGCCGGCCGAGCATGCGCTCCTCGCGCAGGCCGAGTTCGCGCACGGCACCGGCGCTCGCCCGCACGACCCGCAGCGCGGAGTCGTACACCATCAGGGCCACCCTGCACTGGGCGAACGCCTCGTCCCCGGTCACCCCGTCCGGCCGCGGCCGCTCCGGTGACTCCGGTGGCGTCACCACGAGGAGCCGCTGGGCGCGGCCCGCGCCGTCGACCGACGGATACGCCCGCACCCACAGCGGCAGGGAGCTGCCGTCCCGGTGCCGGAACAGGGCGGTCGCCGGGGTACCGGCCGGGGCCGCGAGGCCGTCCACGGCGACCAGGCGGCCGACGGGGCTGCCCACGGCCTCATGGCAGGGGTAGCCGAGCAGCCGCTCGGCGCCCGCGCTCCACCCCGTCACGACTCCCCGGTCGTCGACGACCGCCGTGGCCGGGTCCGCCGGGGCCGCCGGGTCCGCGGGATCGGACCGATCCGGCGGTACGGCGCCGGTCCCGCTGCTCGGGGTGACATCACTCATGCCGGTCACCGCCCGTTCTGCCGGCCCGTCCGCCAGGGCCCCGGGCGAACGCCGAGTGGGCCGTGGGCCTCGGAGCCGGCCGGTCTCGCCGCGTCGCCCTCGCACTCTCCTCCATCGTCCTTCGCCCGCCCCGGCACGTCACCTCCGCGCCCGCCGCCCTCCCCACGCGGCGACGAGGCCGGAGCGGGAACGGGAAACGGCCCGGGTGCGGGACCCGGGCCGTTTCCGTGCGGTGCGGGGCTCCGTCAGGGCTTCTGCCGGGCGAGGGCCGGGACGAAGCGCAGGGCGTCCACGGTGCCGACACCGGTGGCGAGGTCGTAGCCGTTGACGGCCTTGTAGCCGGTCACGCCCTCGTAGCTGTTGTCGGTGCCGTCGTTGACGTCGACGATGCCGGTCGACCCGGAGTGGCGGGCGGAGAGGTCGTACAGCCGCTTCTGGATGTTGCCCAGCCGGTGGCCGGCGGCCTGGTCGGCGAGGGCGACGATGCCCGCGAAGAGCGGGGTGGCCTCGCTGGTGCCGCCGCTGACGTCCCAGCCGGTGGCGGTCGGGTCGAAGCTGGAGTAGATCCAGGCGCCGCCGTTCACCGCGGCGGACATCGAGATGTCGGGGGTGCCGCGGCGGGTGCCGACCGCCTTCTTCACGCCGTTCTGGAAGGACGGGCGGGTGAACACGTGGGACTGGCCGCCACCGCCGGAGCCGTAGTCGTTGTAGACGCTGTCCGGCTTGACGCGGTCGCCCTTGTCGTCCAGGTGGAGCTGGGTGCCGCCGACCGAGGTGACCAGCGGGTCGGAGGACGGCCAGGAGTTGACGCGCTTCTTGTAGTACGTCTTGCCGTCCGCCTGCAGGTCGGTGGCGCCGCCGTCACCGGAGGCGGCGAGCACGGTGACGTGCTTGCGGTTCGCGTCCTGGAAGGCGTACCGGAGCTTCTTGATGCTGGAGAAGTCGCCCTTGGCGAAGCCGGGGAAGGTGTTCTCGGTGGCGCCGAAGCTCTGGCTGATGACGTCGCCGACCCCGTGGTCGATCATGTACTTCTCGGCGTCCATCATCTCCGGCAGACCGGTGGTGCCCTCGGTCTCGGAGACGGCCGTCTCGACGACGACGATCTTCGCGGCGGGCGCCACCGCGTGCGCCATCTCGACGTCCAGCGTGGTCTCGCCGGCCCAGCCGGTCATGTCCGGGTTCTTCGGGTCGAAGGCGGGCACGTGCCCCCACTTGACGACCTTCACCTTGGTGCTGGGCAGCCCGAACTGCTTGCTGTAGACGTCGAGATCGTGCTGGACGGTCGGCGAACCGTACGAGTCCACGATGACGATCGTGCGTCCCTTGCCCGTGACGCCCTTGCGGTAGAGGGCGTTCAGGTCGTACGCGGTGCGGTACTGGAGCGGGGTGTAGCAGTTGATCTGCCACTTGGCCTGGCACTGAGCGTCGGAGAGCGGGCTGCTCACGCGGTGCGCCAGGGTGTGCCCGACGACGGCCGGCACCGCGAGGGTGTGCGGTGCGGCGACGGGCGCGGCGGCCGTGAGCGCGGTGGCCGCGAGGGCGGCGACCGACGTGGCAGCCGCGACGCCCCGCCCGGTACGGGCTATCTGCATGGATCCCCCTGTGGTTCGGAGTCTCACGAAGTGATCTCGAAGTGGTCTTCGCGCATCACACCGGAGAGGTCATGCACAGATCAAGTGCGTTGAACCGACGATGCCGAACCCTTTACCCTGCGTTATCCCGCCATTAGCCTTCCAGCCGTCGAGAGCAGGGCTGGAACCCCGGTAGCGGTCTTTCCGTCTTCCCTCGTCGAACGGGACCTCAACCTTCCCTCAACCTCTAGCAAATCGGCCGGAACTTGAGACACACATCACTGAGACCCTGGGCCGTGGCAGGCGCCACGGCCTTCGCGTTCCTCGTCGCCCTGGAGGCCGCCGCACGCCACTACGGTCTGCCGGGTCCGCTCACCAACCAGGCCCGGGAGGTGATATGCGCCCCCAAGTCCGGCTTCCTGCTCTACGCCGGGCTGGCGTTGACGATGGTGGTGCTCACCTGGCGGCAGCGGTTCGCCGCCCTCGGCGCCGCGATCGGCATCGACCTCGCCTTCGCGGCGGTCCGGTGGGCGACCGGCGCCGAGGTGGCCCACGGCCAGCCGTTCGGCAACGGTGCCCTGTGGGTGCTGGTCGGCTGCGGAGTGGTCGCCGTGACCCGCCGCACCGGCCCGGAGCGCGCGCTGCTGCTGAAGGGCGTCGGTCTCGGCCTGCTCCTGGTGACCGGCCGCAAGACCGGCGACACCTGGCTGCTCATCACCTCGAAGACCCGCCCGATGGTCCTCGACCCGTACGTGGCCACCGCCGACCACGCGCTGGGCAACCCGTCGTGGCTGGTGGGCCGGCTCGTCACCGCCACCGGCCCGGCCGGCTTCAACCTCCTCGACATCGTCTACGGCCAGCTCGCCGTGGCCGCGGTCGCCGTCGCGCTCCACCAGCTGCGCGGCGTGGCGGCCGACCGCCGCTTCCCGCGCCACCACCTGGTCCGCACCTTCCTGCTGATAGGCCTGCTCGGACCGGCCGTCTACATGGTCTTCCCGGTGGTCGGACCGGTCTTCGCCTACGGCACGGGCGCCGACCACTGGGCGTCGGTCAGCCTCTGGCCGGAGCGGCCCCCGCACGGTGGGCACTGGCCGGCGGCCGACCTGTGGCCGCGCACGGTGCCGCGGATCACCGCCCCGCACCCCGTGCGGTACGACGGGTTCACCCCCCGCAACTGCATGCCCAGCCTGCACACGGCCTGGGCCACCGCGATCTTCGTGCACTCCCGGCGGGGCCCCCGGGCGCTGCGCTGGGCGGGCGCGTTCTGGCTGGCCGCCACCGTCACCGCGACGCTGGGCTTCGGCTACCACTACGGCGCCGACCTCCTCGCCGGCGTGGTGTTCGCGCTCACGGTCGAGGCGGCCCTGCGCACCTTCGACCGCGACTGGGACCGCTCGGGCCTGAGACTGGTCGCCCACGGCACGGCGGTCTTCGCCGCGCTCCTGCTCTCCTACCGCTGGCTGCCGCTGGAGATGGCCACGCACCGCTGGGTGGCGGGACCGCTGCTGGTGCTGGCGGCGGCGTCGGTGGTCTACGACTACGTGCGCACCGTCAACCGCTGGGACCCGCGGCCCGCGCCGACGGTGCACCGGCCGGCACCGCAGGCCGAACTGGTCTGAGCTCGCCCGGCGCCGCCGCGCCGCGCGGTCATCCGGCCGCGGCGCCGTCGCGGCCGGTCGCGCCGTCCCCCACGCCCCGCCGGGGCGCGGGGTAGGTGACCACCAGCATGGTGACGCCCTCCGGGGCGGTCCAGGGGCCGTGCGGCATGCCGGGTGGGCGGCAGGCGTACATGCCGGCGGCGAAGGTGCGGTCCAGGGTCAGGTCGTGCAGGGCGCCCTCGACGAGGTAGACCTCCTCCCAGAAGTCGTGGCGGGTCACCCCGTCCGCCGAGGTGTCGGTGCCCGGGGCCCAGCGGACCAGCGCGGTGCGGGACCCGTGCTCGGGGTCGTCGGCCAGGACGCGCTCCTCGACCCCTGGACCGGCACCGGCCGGGGTCCGCCACGGTCCGTCGGGTACGTGGAACTCCAGCTCGGGCTTGCCCACCGCGCCGCCTCCGGGCTCGATCACGGGACATCGGACCCGGGGAATCCTTCCCGGGCGCCGACCGCGTGCGCAACCTCCGCGCGGGGCCTGTCCGCCGGCGGCTCCGGGCCGAGCCACTGCTCGGTCCAGATGACCTTTCCGGCCGGGGTGTAGCGCGTCCCCCAGCGGTCGGCGAACTGGGCCACCAGGAAGAGGCCGCGGCCGCCCTCGTCCATGGTGGTGGCCCGGCGCAGGTGCGGGGAGACGCTGCTGCCGTCGGAGACCTCGCAGATGAGGCAGCGGTCGTGGATCAGCCGTACCCCGACGGGGCCCGTCGCGTGCCGGATGGCGTTGGTGACCAGCTCGCTCAGGATCAGCTCCAGCGTGAACGCCTCCTCCTTCAGGCCCCAGTCCCGCACCAGTTCGGTGGCCGCGGCCCGGACCGTGGCGACGGCCGCGGGGTCGGACGGCACGGTCCAGTACGCGGTGTGCCGGTCGTCCAGCGCCCGGGTGCGGGCGACGAGCAGGGCCACGTCGTCCCGGGAGGCCCCGGGCGGCATGGCGTCCAGGGCCGCCCGGCACATCCGGTCGGGCGTGCGCCCCGGCACCGCGAGGGCCCGGCGCAGGCGCTCGATGCCCTCGTCGATGTCCTCGCGCCGGTCCTCGATCAGGCCGTCGGTGTAGAGCACGACGCCGCTGCCCTCGGGCAGCAGCACCTCGCTCGTCTCGTACGGCATGCCGCCCAGCCCCAGGGGCGGCCCGGCCGGTACGCCGGGCAGGCGGGCGTCGCCGTCCGGGAGCACGACGACCGGTTCCAGGTGCCCCGCCCTGGCCATGCTGCACACCCGGGAGACCGGGTCGTAGATCGCGTACAGGCAGGTGGCGCCCGTGAGGGTGCGGTTGCCGCCCTCGCCGTCCCGGTCCTGGTCGATGCGGGTGACCAACTCGTCGAGATGCCAGAGGAGTTCGTCGGGCGGCAGGTCGAGCGTCGAGAGGTTGTGCACGGCGGTGCGCAGCTGGCCCATGGTGGCGGCGGCGTGCAGTCCGTGCCCCACGACGTCGCCGACCACGAGGGCGACGCGCGCCCCGGGCAGCGGTATCACGTCGAACCAGTCGCCTCCGACACCGCCGTGCCCGGCCCCCGCCGGCAGGTAGCGGTACGCCGCGTCGACCGCGTTCTGCTCCGGCAGGGCGTGCGGCAGCAGGCTGCGCTGCAGCGTGACCGCCATGGTGCGCTCCCGGGTGAAGCGGCGCGCGTTGTCGATGCTGGTGGCCGCGCGGGCGACCAGCTCCTCCGCGAGCGAGAGGTCCTCGTCGGTGAAGGGGGTCGGCTCCTTGGAACGCCAGAAGGTCGCCACGCCGAGGACCACACCGCGGGCCCGCAGCGGGGCGGAGATCATCGAGTGGATGCCGTAGGCCACCAGTTGGCGGGCCCGGTCGGGGTCCTGGGCCTGCCAGCCGGAGAAGGCCGCCATGTCGGACTCCAGCACCATCCGCCCGGAACCGAAGCCCTCGCCCTGCGGGGTGAAGGGGTCGAAGTGGATGAGCGCACCGGGCGGGTAGAGCGGCACGCCGGGCCGGATGCCGTGCAGGGCGACCCGGCGCAGCTCCGCCACGCCCGCCTCGTCCGGTTCCTCGCCGCTCAGCACGGTGTCGGACAGGTCGACGGTGACGTAGTCGGCGAGTCCGGGCACGGCGAACTCCGCCAGTTCCTCCGCGGTGCGTGTCACGTCGAGGGTGGTGCCGATGCGCAGTCCGGCGTCGTAGAGCAGCGCGAGCCGTTCCTGGACCACCTCGATCCGGCCCGTCAGCGCGGCGAGTTCGGTGGTGTCCCGCAGGGTGGCGACCCAGCCGCCCGGTCCGGGCGGCCCGTCCGTGGGGCGCTGACTGACGGCCAGCAGCCGGTCGCCCACCTCGACCACCTCGTCCGTGGCCGCCCTGCCGGACGCGAGGAGTTCCGCGGCCCTGGGGGCGATCCCCAGGTCGGTGACGGGCCGGCCGTCCACGTCGGCCGCGAGTCCCAGCAGGCGCCGCGCCTCGTCGTTGGCCAGGAGCAGCCGGCGGTGCCGGTCGACGATCAGGACGCCTTCGCGCACCGAGTGCAGAACGGCGTCGTGGTGCTCGTACATGCGCGTGATCTGCACCGGCCCCAGACCGCGCGTCTGGCGGCACAGGCGCCGGCCGACGAGTGCCGTGCCTGCTGTGGCGGCCGCGAGCGCCAGCCCCGTGCCGGTCAGGACGAGCGGCACCTGGCGGGCCGCCGCCAGACTCACCCGGTGGACGGTGATGCCCGCGGAGACCAGTCCGACGACCTTGCCGTCGGGGGCGGTCACCGGGACGACGGTCCGGACGGAGGGGCCGAGCGTCCCGGTCGTCGTCTCGGTGACGGTGCCGCCGTGCTGCGCCGCCCCGATGCTGCCGATGTAGCGGCGGCCGATCTCGCCGGGGTTCGGATGGGTGTAGCGGATGCCCGCGGGGCTCATCACGACGACGAAGTCCACGTGCGCGTGCCGGCGGGTCTCCTCGGCCAGCTGCTCGAGCGCGGCGGTCGGACGGCCCCCGGCGAGCTCCTGCCGCACGGTGGGGTCCGCGGCGACCGATGCGGCCACGGCCTGCGTGTGGTTGCGCGCGTCCCGCTCGGCGTCGGTCCGTGACTGCACCAGGAGCGCGGCGACCGCCGTCGCCACCAGCACCAGGACGACACCGACCTGCAGAAGGAACATCTGACCGGCGACGCCGCGTATCCCGTACCAGGACCGCACCTGCCGGAGCATTTGGCGCATACGGCTCATATAACACCACGCAGGTGTGAATCCATCACCCCCGGACCGCATCCGTCCGCGGCACCGACGCGCTCCGCGCGCGAGCGGCTACGACCCGTGGGCACCCGGCGCCGCGCGCCGTCAGCCGCCCTCCCGCGGGATCCACTCGCTGCCGCCCAGCGGGTAGTCGTATCCCGGCCGGCCGGCGTCGCCGCTGGTACGGAAGGCGGTGCCGGCGTTGTCGACGCGGACGGTGCCGTGGCGGCTGCCGCTGGACCAGTCCAGGGTCAGGTCCCAGCGGACGTCGTGGGCCGTGGTCCGGGCGAAGACGTAGAAGACCTCCGGGTCGGACTCGCTGACCTTGTACGGCAGGTCGCGCTGGCCGTTCTTGGCGGTGACCGTGGGGCTGCCGTTGTCGAGGTCGATGTCGAACGACTTGGTCCCGACGCCGCCGCCGCAGCCGACGCCCATCGAGTAGTCGTTCCAGGCGAGCGGTGCGCCCTTGCTGAGCACGCGCACGTGCAGCGCCTCCAGGACGACGGTCTCCGCGCCGGTGCCCTGGACGGTGAGGGCGACCTCCTGTTCGCCCGAGGACACCGCCCCGTACGCCGCGGCCCAGCGCGGGGCGTCCTGCTCGCTCGCCGGCGGGCCGACCTGCGCGGGCTCGCTGTCGACGAGGAAGTGCTGGCTGCACGGGTCGTCGTAGACGTACGGACGGGTGTTGACGGTGAGCGGTACGGCGGTGCCGGTGGTACCGCCGTCGGCGCCCTGGGCCCCGCCGCCCTGCTTGCCGTCGGCCGCGGAGCCGCCGGTCCCGGTCGACGCGGACTCGGTGGGGGTGGCGGAGGACGACGCGGA
The DNA here is from genome assembly GCF_044769305.1 of Streptomyces sp. NPDC090499. NCBI lineage: Bacteria > Bacillati > Actinomycetota > Actinomycetes > Kitasatosporales > Streptomycetaceae > Streptomyces > Streptomyces sp. NPDC090499. Next base: position 562,784 of record NZ_JBIVXP010000004.1, on the reverse strand, counting down.
GGGCTTGCGTCCGGTTCTGCTCGGGGACGGGGAGACAGACGCCTTCCCGGTTTCCGGCACGCCGGTGACCGCGGCGGCGTCCCCGGCCGCCTGCTGGTGGCCCGTGCCGCCGTGCCCGCCGCCGAGCGACGGACGCACGGCGAACACCACGGCTCCCAGCACGGCGGCCGCCGCGACGGAGGCGATCAGCGCGGTACGGCGCCGGCGCGGCGGCGCGGGCTCCCGCGCCAGGTCGACGACGACCGGCTCACCGCTGTCGCCGCTGCCGTGGCCGCCGTGGCTGCCGTCGGCGCCGGGTGGCGCGTCGGAGCCGGTGACCACCGGCCCACCGGCATCGGCGGGGCCGGACGGCACGCCGGCACCGGTCTTCCGCGGTGCGGCCGCCGCCGTGGCCTGGTCCGTTCTGCTCCCGCGTGCCGCGTCCGCCAGGATCCAGCGCCGGTGCAGCTCCACCAGCTCCTCGGGCGTCGCCCGGCAGACCCGTGCGAGGCGTTCCACCGGCGCGTACTCGACGGGCACCGCCGTGCCGTTGCAGTACCGGTGCAGCGTCGACGTGCTCATGTGCAGCCGCTTGGCCAGTACCCCGTAGCTGAGCCCAGAACGGTCCTTGAGCTCCCGCAGCAGCAGCGCGAACGCCTCCACCGCGTCGGCCCCTGTCGCCCCTGACACCCGTTCCCCCATCCCCTCACGTCCCAGTCCCGCGTTCCAGGGTCACGGTGTTCGCCCTGGTCGGAGCCCGTTTCCGCGTTCCAGCGTCCCCAACTGCCCGCCGTACCTGGCGGTTGGGACGGATCGCCTCGCAGGCTTCGGTCATCCAATCACCACCGCCACCCGAACACCGAAGGGGCACGTCCACATGTCCAGCCTCCGCACCTCCCGCATCCGTCTCGCCGGCGCCGCCACCACCGTCGTCCTCGCCGCGCTGTCCCTGACGGCCTGCACCGACGGCACCGGCGTCCACGCCGAGAGCGTCGCGGCCGCCACGCCGACGACCGCGCACACCGCTTCCCCCACGCCGTCCTCCGCCGCCGGTGCGGCCACCTCCGCCGCCACCTCCGCCCCGACGGCCGGGGCCGGCACCGGCACCGGCACCGGCACGCAGAAGTCCGCCGGGGGCACCACCGGGTCGAAGGCGGCCGCCCCGGCCGCCAAGCCGGTCACCTGCGAGGGGTCCAACACCAAGACGGTCGCGGCCCCGCTGAACCGCCCCGTGAACCACATGCTCCTCACGGTGACCAACACCGGCAGCAGGACCTGCTACCTCCACTCCTACCCGGCCGTCCGCTTCGGCGAGGCCCAGTCCGTCCCGCCGGTGATCGAGGACTCGAAGCCGCAGGCCGTCGTCACCCTCGCACCGGGCGAGTCCGGCTACGCCTCGGTGAACCTGTCCGCCACCGACGGCAGCGGCGCCCACGGCCACACCGTGAACTCCCTGTACGTCTACTTCCACGGCAGCTCCGGCAACGAGAGCGTCGGCACGGGCGCCCACCCGGCGCTGCCCGCGAAGGGTGTCTACGTCGACGACTCGCTCAAGGTCACGTACTGGCAGCAGTCGATGGACGACGCCGTCAACTGGTGACGTCCCGGCCCCCGTTCGCAGCACCGCCCCTCGGACAGCCCCCGGCAGGAAGGTGACCCGCCATGCACCGCACCCGCAGGATCTCCCGCTTCGTGACCGCCTATCTCCGCGCCGCCTTCCAGGTAGTCCTGCTGGGCGGCACCGAAACCCTGCCGCAGGCCGCCGCGGTCCGCCGCCGCGGGTAGCGGGCAGCGGGGGGACGGACCGCGGAGCCGCCTACCAGCCGATGCGGGCCGCCAGGAAGGGCTCGTCCTCCGGTGCCTCCTTGCGGGCCCGCAGGACCCGCTCGGCGGGGGTACCGGCCGGCACGCGCAGCGGGGGCTCGGGGTGTTCGACCGTGTCGGCCACCGTGGCGGCCACCTGCTCCGGGGTGACGACTTCGCCGCGGAGCGCGGGCAGCGCCGCGGCGAGCGGGGCGTAGGGATCGTCCTCCCCGAGGAACACCCTGGCGCGCTCGGCACCGCCCGAGGAGACCGCGCCGGGCTGTACGACGCTCACTCTGACCCCGAAGTGGCCCGTCTCCAGGGCGAGCGTCTCGGCGAGCGCCTCCAGCGCCCATTTGCTGGCCCCGTAGGGACCGATCAGCGGCAGCACCAGGCGCCCCTGGATGCTGGAGACGAAGACGAGACGGCCCGCTCCCCGCTGCCGCATGGCGGGCAGCACGGCCTGGGCCACCCGCAGGGCGCCCAGGGTGTTGAGCTGGAAGAGCCGCTCGACCTCGGTGAGCGGGACGCTCTCCAGGGGGGCGCGGATGGTGTCCCCGGCGTTGCTGACGAGGACGTCGATGTCACCGGCGGCCCGGACGGCCCGGTCGACGCTCTCCTGGTCGGTGACGTCGAGGCGCAGGCGCAGGTCGGCGGGGAGGTCGGCCAGGGTCTCCGGCCGGCGGGCGGTGGCGATCACGCGGTGGCCCCGGCCCGCGAGTTCGACGGCGATGGCCCGGCCGATGCCTCTGGACGCGCCGGTGATGAGCACGGACGACATGGTGCACCTCGTTTTTCGTGAACAGTGGGTGGTGGACGGCGGTTTCCCGGACGGCGCTCCGCGGAGGGCGCTCCGCGGACGGCGGCCTCGGCGGCAGCGGGGCCAGCGGCTGAAACGGGGGGCCGGCGGCTCAGGCGGCCGCCTCGTCGCCGACGAGGTTGCCCCTCATGAGCCACGTCGGGCCCTCGGCGTATTCGGCGGCCTCGGCGAAGAACGCGGCGAAGTACGGGCCGGAGGCGTGCGCCTGGAACGCGTCGAGGTCGGCGTAGACCTCGTTCAGGTAGAAGAGGTCCGGGTCCTCCTCGTCCGCGACGACCTCGAAGCGGTGGGAACCGGGCTCGTTCGCGAGGGAGTCGCGGGCGGTCCTGCGGGCCGCCCGGACGAAGTCGTCGCGGCGCTCCGGCCGGACGGTGAAGGAAACGAGGAACTGGTACATGCGGTGCTCTCCTCACGGTCGACACAGCCCAGCCGTCCAGTTCAGTGACTGAACTGCTCCTGGTCAACACCGTAGCATCGCCAGTTCAGTGAGTGAACCGCCGCTGGTAGCATGGCGGGCATGACCCTTCCCAACACCTATGCGGACGGGAACTGCCCCCTCGCGCGCACGCTGGAGGTCGTGGGAGAGCGCTGGACGCTCCTGATCGTCCGGGACGCCTTCTACGGGGTCCGCAGGTTCGGCGACTTCGCCACCCAGCTCGGGATCCCGCGGGCCGTCCTGACCGGCCGGCTGAAGTCGCTGGTGCAGGAGGGCGTGCTCAGCCGCGAGAGCGACGGGGCCGGCGGCGTCGAGTACCTGCTGACGGACAAGGGCGTCGCACTGTGGCCGGCCGTGCACGCCCTGATGAACTGGGGCGAGGCCTTCTACTCCCCGAACGGCATCAAGCGCCTCCTCCGGCACGACCTGGACGGCGGGCTCCTCGACCCCGACGGGCGGTGCCGGGACTGCGGCGCGGCGGTCCCGGTCCCGGAGATCCGGAGCGAACCCGGCCCCGGCCACCGGCCGGCGGGCGGTGCCGCGGACCCCGTCTCCGACGCGATCAACACGCCACGGCGGCTCCTGCAGCCGATCACACCGGCCCCCGCGGACGACTGAGCCGGGCGCCCCGGCGCCGTGGTGTCACCGCAGCGCGACAGAGCGTGAGGTGTGCCTAGAGTGGGCGGGTGACGGGCGTTTCCCCCGGGGCGCGGGTGGGCCGCAGGCTCCGGGCGCAGGGGCCGGCGGCGGCCCGGATCCTGGTGATCGCGGTGCTCTGCTGGCAGACGGCACTGTGGGCCGGTGCCGACCAGCCGCCGGTGTTCGCGGCCATCGTCCCGCTGCTGTGCCTGCGCGGTGACTCCGCCACCTCCCTGGCGGCGCTGCTGCTGAGGATCCTCGGCGTGCTGGCGGGCGTGGCCCTGGGCATCACCGTGGTCAGCCTCTTCCGGCCGAGCACGCTCGTCCTCGCCGTCGTGATCGGGCTGGCCCTGCTCTGCGGGACCGTCATCGGTTCCGGGACGACCCTGAACGTGCAGGTCGCGGTGACCTCGCTACTGGTCTTCGCCAACCCCTCGCCGGAGTCGTACGGCTTCGCCCGGCTCTGGGAGAACGCGCTCGGGGGTGCCGTGACCGCCGTCCTCGCCCCGCTGCTCTGGCCGCGGAACCCCCGCAGGGAAGCGGCGGCGCTGGCCCGCGGGTGCGCGGACGGCCTCACGGAGTGCCTCGTGCGCACCACGCGCGCGATCGGGTCCCCGGACGCGGCACGCGCGAACCGGGTGTCGGCGCAGGCGGCCGCGGACCGGCTGCGCGGGTACGGGGCGCAGGCGCGGGAGGCGGAGAAGGCCCTGCGGTTCAACCCGCTGCACCGCCGCCACCGCGCCGAGGTGACCGGACTGGGCGCCCGGATCGACCTCGCCGTCCGGGCGGTCCCCCAGCTCCTCTCCCTGGCCGTCGAGGCCGAGTTCTTCAGCGTGCGCGACGGCCCGGCCCCGGTGCTCCGCCGGGCCCGGACCTCGCTCCTGCCGGTGGCCGAGTCCACCGGGCACGCCCTGGAGGCGATCCTCGCGGGGCGGGATGCGCACGCCGACACGGAAGCCGCCCGCGCCGCACTGGCCCGGTACGCCGAGAACGACCGGGAACCGACGGCCGTGGTGCTGCGCAGGCCGTTCGTCCGGATCCTCGACCTCTGCGAGAACTTCTGCGAGGGCTCCTGCGGGGACTCCTGCGGGGGCTTCCGCGGCTGAGCAGGGTGCCGGGGCCGGCCGCCCGGGAAGATCCTCCCGAGGACAGATCCGGCTCGGCGCAGGAGGATGGAGACGAGGATGTGCCGAGTACGCCGGAGGCGACCATGGGTGCGGTTCTCGGTGACGTGCTGGGGTTCGCGGCCGCCGTCGCGGTCAGCCCGCTCCCGATCATCGCGGTGATCCTGATCCTCGCCACGCCCCGCGGGCGCCTCAACGGCGTTCTGTTCACCGTCGGCTGGATCCTGGGGCTCGCGGTGCTGGGCGCGGTGATGCTGGCGATCGCCTCCCCCGCGCACGCCTCGGCCCACAAGCACCCGGCCACCTGGGTGGGAGCGCTCAAGCTCGCCCTGGGCGTGTTCCTCGTGGTCTTCGGCGCCCGGCTGTGGCACCGGCGCCCGAGGGATCCCGCGGAGGCCCGGCTGCCGAAGTGGATGAGCGCGATCGACGGCCTGACCCCGGTCAGGGTCTTCGCTCTTGGGGTGGCGCTGGCCGCGCTCAACGCGAAGAACGCCCCGCTGACGATCGCCGCCGGGGCCGCGATCGGCTCGGCCGGCCTGCCGGTGGGGCAGCAGATCGGGTCCCTGGCGGTCTTCGTGGTGGTCGCCACCCTCGGTCTGCTGGCCCCACTGGGGGTTTTCCTGCTCGGCGGCGAGCGGGCCAGGACCACCCTCGGCAACTGGAAGGACTGGGCGGCTCAGCACAACGTCGCCGTGATGGCGGTCCTGTTCTTCGTGCTCGGGCTGAAGCTGCTCGGAGACGGCGTCTCCGTCCTCACCTCCTGAGCGCTGCCACGCTCACCAATAGTGACGTCGGCCGGCGACCGCGTGCCCCATGGATCCCATGATCCAGAAGACCGCCCCGACGACGAGCAGGATGATGCCCAGCGTCCACAGGATCGATATGCCCGTGAGGAATCCGACGATGAGCAGGATGACACCGAGTGCGATCATGACCGTACCTCCTAGCGCGTTCCACGGCCTCTGTCGGATTGCCGGGTTCCCCGCAGCGGGGAGGTCACACCGGATCCGTCCGACCAGGTGACGTAGCCTCGATGACATGCGGGTGCTGATCGTCGAGGACGAGCCCTACCTGGCGGAGGCCATCCGCGACGGCCTGCGCCTGGCGGCGATCGCCGCGGACATCGCGGGGGACGGCGGTACGGCGCTGGAGCTGCTGGGCGTCAACGGCTACGACATCGCCGTCCTCGACCGCGACATCCCCGGGCCGTCGGGGGACGAGATCGCCCGGCGCATCGTCGCCTCCGGGAGCGGGATGCCGATCCTCATGCTCACCGCGGCCGACCGCCTCGACGACAAGGCGTCCGGCTTCGAACTCGGCGCCGACGACTACCTCACGAAACCCTTCGAGCTCCAGGAACTCGTGCTCCGGCTCCGGGCCCTGGACCGCAGACGCGCCCACAGCAGGCCCCCCGTACGGGAGATCGCCGGACTGCGGCTGGATCCCTTCCGCAGGGAGGTCTACCGGGACGGGCAGTACGTCGCGCTGACCCGCAAGCAGTTCGCCGTGCTGGAGGTCCTCGTGGGCGCCGAGGGCGGAGTCGTCAGCGCCGAGGAACTCCTGGAACGCGCCTGGGACGCGAACGCCGACCCGTTCACCAACGCCGTGCGCATCACCGTCTCGGCCCTGCGCAAGCGGCTCGGCGAGCCGTGGATCATCGCCACCGTCCCGGGCGCCGGGTACCGCATCGACGCGCAGCCGGGCACCGGACGCACGGGACGGTGAGCGAGCCGGTTCGCGGGGTCAGTTCACGGTGAAGGAGTAGTAGTAGGTGGCCAGTTGGATGCCGGAGCGGGTGGTGGCGTAGACCTGGAGGCCGTCGGGGCCGGCCGAGTCCGGAGCCCAGTCGACGCTCGCGGTGCCGTCGGCGCCCGCGGCGACCGTGACCTCCGGCTCCGAGTCGAAGGCGTACGTGTAGCTCACGACGCCCTTCGCCTTCGGCGTGAACGTGAAGGTGCCCGGGACGCCCGCACCGCCGCCGGAACCGTTCTCGGGGTAGACGTCGGAGGCGACGGTGGGAGTCGTGTCGTAGTCGATGTCCCAGAACGCCGGATCACTGACCCAGCCGTCGGCGCTCTTGCTGGTCACCTCGACATGCTCGCCGTTGATGCCGTCCATGGTGAGCTCCGTGGTCGCCGTGCCGTCGGCCGCCGCGGCGACGTCGAAGGTCCTGTCGCCGTCCGGGCCGTTGACGGTGTGCACGGAGTAGCTGACGACCGGGCTCCTCGACTGGAGCCCGGCGTCCGGCCGGAGCGTGAACGTGGTCGTGTCGCCGAACTCGGGCGACGGGTCGGCCGGGGTGACGGTGGGCGACGTGGGACTGACGTAGAAGTGGTAGCTGGTGGCTTCCGACGGGTTGAGGGCCCGGTCGAGGCTGCGCACCCACAGGGTCACGGCTCCGCCGTACGGCGGAACCAGGTCGACCGTGGCCGAACCGCCGGTGGCGTCGGCGCGTACGAAGTGCCCCGGGTCCGCGTACGGGTCGCGGGGCTGCGGGATGTGGTGGTCGTCGAAGTCCGCGAGAACGATGGACTCGAACGACCCTGTCCAGGAGTACTGGAACCCGGCGACGTCGTCGGCGCCGTTGGCGTCCAACGTGAACCTGACCGGGTCGCCGCCCTGGTTCCACTGGTTCGGCGGGTAGTTCGGCGAGGCGATGGCCGGCGTGCTCGCGGGGCGGGTGTCGTCGATCGTGACGTAACAGGGGACGGACCAGTCCGAGGCCGCAGTCCCGGCCACGGTCTGCGCCCGCCACGCGTAGGTCTGCCCGTCGGCGAGCATGTCGCCGGGCAGGATGCTGGTGGCCTCGAACCCGGGGGTGGCGCGGTCACGGGTGACCGTCTCGGTCTGCGACGGGTCGGAGACCGGCCAGGCCTGGTACCGGACGCTGACCGGGGGGTTGCCGGTGGCGTCGGTGGTTCCGGGGACGCCCTCGACGACAACGTTGCCGAGAGACGGAAGGTAGGTGGGCCGGTCCGCGTCGGTCGAGCAGTTCCGGTAGCCGTTGAAGAGCTGGGTCGGTGTGGTGGGCGTCCCGTCGGCCGCACTCGCGGGCGAGGCGGCCGCGGCCAGTGACAGGCCGAGTGTGCCCAGCAGAGCGAGGACGGCACGCGGGCGCGCGCCGAAGGACATGGTCAAGTGATCCCTCCCGTTTGGATGCCCGCAACCGCGCTTGCATGCGCACTGGTGTACGGGCGGCGGGAGGATCGTATGGGTGTGCCGCACCAAGTTGCATGGGAATTAAGGAGAGTTGAGCGAGCTGCGCGACCGGCCCCCACCCGCCCGCGGCACAACGGGCGGCCCGAGCAGCGGAGCGCTCACCCGCCGTTCTGCTCGATGTCCAGATGGATCGGACCCCGGAGTACGGGGCTGCGCCGGTACGGCGGTGGGTCGGCGACGAGGGTGGGCCGGTCGAGGCGGCGGACCAGTTCGGTGAGGGCGATCTGGGCCTCGCGTCTGGCCAGGGGGCCGCCGAAGCAGAGGTGGATGCCGCTGCCGAAGCCGAGGTGCTGGTTGTCGTGCCGGTCGGGGTCGAAGCGGTCGGGGTCGTGGAAGCGGTGGGGGTCGCGGCTGCCCGAGGCCAGCATGAGCATGATCTGCGAGCCCTGGGGGATGACGGTGTCGGCGACGGTGATGTCGCTGTACGCGGCCCGCCAGGGGATGATGTGCACGGGTGGTTCGTAGCGCAGGAGTTCCTCGACCAGGGGCACGATCAGGTCCGGTTCGCCGCGCAGCCGTTGCAGCACGTCCGGGTGGCGCAGCAGGGTCAGCATGCCGTTGGTGATGAGGTTGACGGTGGTCTCGTGGCCGGCGATCAGCAGCAGGTTGGCGGTGCTGATGATCTCCTCGTCGGTCATCCGGCCGTCCGGCCCGTCGTCGTTGGCCAGCCGGGACAGCAGGTCGTCGCTGGGGTGGCCGTGGCGCTGCTCCACCAGTCCGCCGAGGTACTGGCGCAGGTCCTGGCGGGCCCGTACGCCGTCGTCGAGCTTCTCCTGCGGGTCGGTCCTGGCGTCGTAGTCGATCGCGTTGATGATGTCGTTGACCCAGACCCGGAACCGCGGTTCGTCCTCGCGCGGCACGCCGAGCAGGTGGCAGATCACCGTGACGGGGAACGGGTAGGCGAGGTCGTCGACGATGTCGATCCGCTCCTTGTCCGTGACGCCGTCCAGCAGCCCGCCGACGGTGTCGGCCAGGGCGGGTTCCAGGCCGGTCACCAGACCCGGGGTGTGCGGGGGGCCGAAGTGACGCATCGCCATCCGCCGCAGCCGGTCGTGCTGGGGCGGGTCCATGTTGATGAAGGCCGGCGTGGTCGTTCCCTCGGCCGAGGGCATCGGGTGCGCCAGGTTGCGGACGTCGGAGCTGAGGTGCGGGTTGTGCAGGATGTCCGCCAGCTCGCGGTACGTGCTGATGACGTAGCTGCCGTCGTCCCGCCGGGCCACCGGCGTCTCGCGCAGTTCGGCGTAGAGCGGGTAGGGGTCGGCGCGGGAGGCGTAGTCGAGGATCCGGCGCAGCGTGTCGGGCGCCTCGGTCGTGGTCATCTCGCTGTCCTTTCCTCGTCCTTTCCTCCTGACGGTGCGCTCCCGCCGCGGTGGACTCCTGGCGGCGGGGTCCTACCGGCAGTGCTGGTGCGCGGCCGTGACGCGTCGTTCGCCCGGGTCGTGTCCGGTGACGACCACGGTGGCGCCCTGGGCGAGCAGCGTGGGGCCGGGGAAGTCGACGGGCACCGGCTTGGTGTCGACGGGCTGGTCCGGCGTGGGGCAGGGCGGCGGGAAGGGCGCGGCCGTCTCGATGAGACGCCGGTAGTGGTCCAGCCACTTCGCGTTGTTGAAGGTCACCGCCGCGGTGACCCGGCCCTGGTAGCCGTACGCGGCGACGAAGCGCTGGTCGGACACCGATCCCTGGGTGACGACCACCTCGTCCGCGAAGGTCGGCACGCCCACGGACTTGATGTTGACGCCGAACTGGATCGACCAGAACCGCGGGATGGACAGGTGGGGCCAGCGCTCCGCCTGGCCGTTGACCATGTTGTGGGCGGCGACCTCGGCCTGCTCCACGGCGTTGGCCCAGTGCTCCAGTGAGATGAGCCGGTACTCGTACACCGGGTTCGGGCAGCGCGCCACGTCCCCGGCGACGAAGACGTCGTCGGTGATCAGCCCGTTGAGGTCCATGGCGCGGCAGCCCGTGTCGCAGGCTACGCCCCAGACGCCCGCGGCCAGTCCGGAGCCCTGCAGCCACTCGGTGTTGCGGATGCCGCCGAGTGCGACGACCGCCACGTCGGCGTCGACGGTGCTGCCGTCGTCGAAGTGGGCGCGGCGCAGCCGCCCCTGCGCGTCGCCCTCCAGCTGCGTGACCTTGACCCCGCACCGCAGGTCGACGCCGTGGGCGCGCTGCATCTCCGCCGCCACCTCGCCGACCATCGCGCCGAGCGCCCCGACCAGCGGGTACGGCGCGAGTTCGGCGACGGTCACCGGGATGTCCCGTTCCCGGCAGATGGAGGCGATCTCGGAGCCGGTGAACCCCGCGCCGATGACCAGCACCCGGGAGGGCCCGGCGGCCAGCGCCCGCTGCAGCCCCTCGGCGTGCTCACGGGTGCGGACGACGAACACTCCGTCCAGCGCCGCCTCGGCCTCCACGAACCACGGCCGGGCCCGCACCCCGGTGGCGATCAGCACCCGGTCGAAGGGAACCTCCCGCCCGTCCGCCAGCCGCACATGGTCGGTGGCCAGATCCAGACCGCTCGCGGGCACCCCCAGCAGCCACTCCGCATCGACGTCCCGCCGCCGCGGCAGCCTGGTACCGTCGGCCGGCACCCACCCCGTCAGGACCTGCTTGGACAAGGGCGGACGGTCGTAGGGCTCGCCCAGCTCGTCGCCGATCATCGTCAGCGACCCGGTGAACCCCTCCGCACGCAGGGACTCCGCAGCCCGCAGCCCCGCCAGCGACGCACCGACGATCACGATACGGCCGTCACGCCTGAACGCACGCAGATTGTCGGCGCTGGTCATGGCCTCGACGCCTCCAACGGCGCGCCCCGCCGCTCCGCCCGGCCCTCCAGCCGGTCGACGAGGATCGCCTGGACCGGACAGGCCGCAGCGGCGCGCAGCACCCGGTCGCGCTGGGCGTCATCGGGCTCGGGGTCGTACATCAACGCCTCCTCGCCGTGCATCCGGAACGCGTCCGGGGCCAGGAACGCGCACTGCGCATACCCTTCGCATCGGGAAAGATCGACGACGACTCGCATCCCGGCCTCCACAGGAAGAATTCGGTGCTCGCGAGAAGGAACGCGAGAGAAAAGCGAGAAAGATCGGTCGTCACGCAAAGGCGACCGGCGGTGCTGAGACCGCCTGTGAATCCTGCTATTTCACCCGCTCAGCGTATTCCGCGCGCACATCGCCCGCACCCCGGGAAGCCGGACGCCCGGGGCCCGGCCGGGCGAAGATCCTGCGCCGCGCGGCGCAACGCGGTCCGCCACGGCATGCCGCCGCCCGGCTCCGGTGCTTGGCTGAGGTCCGGATCTCCGGGCGACGGGCCCGGTGCAGGCGGGCACGCGGCGGAGGGTCAGGACATCGTGAGTTCCACCGAGGGGCCGTCCGCTTCCGCGGCGGCCAAGGGCGTCGTCCCCGCTCATCTGCTGCGCGGCCAGAAGGCCCTGGTGACCGGCGCGAACTCCGGCATCGGCAGGGCGACGGCCGTGGCCCTGGCCCGGGCGGGGGCCGACGTCGTCGTCAACTACGTGGCCGGCCGCGAGGAGGCCGAGGAGGTGGTCGAGGAGATCACCGCCCTCGGGGTCCGGGCCGCCGCCTACGAGGCGGACGTCTCCGACGAGCAGCAGGTCGTGGCCATGACGGACCGGATGGTCCGGGAGTTCGGGACCATCGACATCCTGGTCGCCAACGCCGGACTCCAGCGGGACGCCCCGGTCACCGAGATGACCCTCGCCCAGTGGCAGAAGGTCCTGGAGGTCAACCTCACCGGACAGTTCCTGTGCGCCCGCGAGGCGACCAAGGAGTTCCTGCGCCGTGGTGTCGTACCCGAGGTGTCGCGCGCGGCCGGGAAGATCATCTGCATGAGCTCGGTGCACCAGGTCATCCCGTGGGCCGGACACGTCAACTACGCCTCCTCCAAGGGCGGCGTGCAGATGATGATGGAGACGCTGGCCCAGGAGCTGGCCCCGAAGAAGATCCGGGTGAACGCGATCGCCCCCGGGGCCATCAGGACCCCCATCAACCGCAGCGCCTGGGAGACGCCCGAGGCCCGCGAGGACCTGCTGCGGCTGATCCCCTACGACCGCATCGGCGACCCCGAGGACATCGGCCACGCGGCCGTGGGCCTCGCCTCGGACCTCATGGACTACGTGGTGGGCACCACCCTGTACGTCGACGGCGGGATGACCCTCTTCCCGGGCTTCGCCACCGGCGGCTGACGCCGAGCGGGCCCGGCGGCAGACGGCAGAGAGCAGACGGCAGATCCCGGCGCTTCCGGCGCTTCCGGCGCTTCCGGCGCTTCCGGCGCTTCCGGCGCTTCCGGCGCTTCCGGCGCTTCCGGCGGGGCTACCCGTGCTGGACGAGCCCCGGTCGCCGGCCGTCGAGCGCCTCGTCGAGGGTGAGGGCCGAGTCGATGAGGGCGAGGTGGGTGAACGCCTGCGGGAAGTTGCCGAGCTGACGGCCCGTCGGGTCGATCTCCTCGGAGTACAGGCCCAGATGGTTGGCGTACCCCATCATCTTCTCGAACACCAGCCGCGCCCGGTCGGTCCGGCCCGCCCGCGCCAGCGCGTCGACGTACATGAACGTGCACAGCGAGAAGGTGCCCTCCGAGCCGCGCAGGCCGTCGGGCGAGGCGTCGGGGTCGTAGCGGTAGACGAGGCTGTCGCTGACCAGTTCGTCCTCCATGGCGTCCAGGGTGGTCGACCACATCGGGTCCCCGGGGGTGAGGAACCCGACCGTCGCCATCCGCAGCAGCGAGGAGTCCAGGACCCCGCTGGCGTAGTGCTGGACGAAGGCCCGCCGGTCCTCGCTCCAGCCCCTGGCCATGACCTGCTCGTAGACGGCGTCCCGTTCCGCCTGCCAGCGGCCGGTCGCCGCCGGCCACCCCTTCGACTCGGCGAGGCGCAGCGCCCGGTCGAACGCCACCCATGACATCACCCGGCCGTATGTGAAGTCCTGGCGGCCGCCGCGGGTCTCCCAGATGCCCTCCTCCGCCTGGTCCCAGTGGTCGGCCAGCCAGTCCAGGTCCGTGCGCAGCGAGGTCCAGCCCCGGTACCCGAGCGTGAGGCCGTGCCGGTGCGCGAAGTAGATGCTGTCCAGGGCCTCGCCGTAGACGTCCAGCTGGAGCTGGCCGGCGGCGCCGTTGCCGATGCGGACCGGCGCGGAACCGGCGTAGCCCTCCCAGTGGTCCAGGATCCGCTCGTCCAGGTCGGAGGAGCCGTCGACCTTGTACATGATGTTGAGCGGGCCCGTGGTCCCGTCACCGCCGGCCCCCTCCCTGACCCGGTCGCCCAGCCAGCCGATGAACGCCCTGGCCTCCTCCGTGAAGCCCAGTCCCAGCAGGGCGTACACGGAGAAGGAGGCGTCCCGAATCCAGGTGAAGCGGTAGTCCCAGTTGCGCTCGCCGCCGAGCTGTTCCGGGAGCGCCGCCGTGGGAGCGGCCACCACCGCGCCGCTCGGGGCGAAGGTCATGAGCTTCAGCGTGATCGCGGACCGCTCCACCACCTCCCGCCAGCGCCCGGTGTAGGTGGACCGTGCCAGCCAGGTCCGCCAGAACGCCGCCGTCTCGTCGAAGAGCTGCTCGTGTTCGGCCCGCCGGATCTCCCGGGGCGGGCCGTCGGCGCCCGTCTCCAGGACCAGCCCGCGCTGCTCACCGGCGGCCAGGGTGAGCGAGACCCGCAGGTCGGCGTCCTGGTCCGTCATGACGTCCGCGAGCCGGGGGTCCTCGGGCTCCCGGACGGGGTGCACGGTGAGTTGGGTACCGTCCTCCGCGGCGAAGACGGCTCCGTGCGGGGTGAGGTGCAACTGGTGTTTCATGAGCCCGTAGTCGAACCGCGGGGCGATCTCCACGTCGAAGGTCATGGTGCCGCGCACACAGCGGACCAGGCGCACCAGCCGGTGCCGGTCCGTGGCCGTCGTACCGGTCACGGGCATGAAGTCGACCACCTCGCCGGCGCCCGCCTCGGTCATGAACCGGGTGACCAGGATCGCCGTGTCGGGCAGGTACAGCTGCTTGGTCGAACAGGTCGGGTACGCCGGCCGGACCGTGCAGTGGCCGCCCCTGTCCTTGTCGAGCAGCGCCCCGAACAGGCTCGGCGAGTCGAACCGCGGGGAGCAGAACCAGTCGACCGCCCCGTCGGTGGTGACCAGCGCCGCGGTCTGCAGGTCGCCGATCAGCCCGTGGTTCTCGATCAGCGGGTAGTCGTCCATCGGGGCGCCCCTTCCGGTGTGCGAGTCACCCGAACGCACCCCCCCGGTCAGCGTATGCCGCGGCCCCTGCTCCGGCTCGTCGGGCGGGGCCCCGGACGCCGCCGGCCGGGGTCAGCGCTGCGTCGGCTGCCAGTACCGGGCCAGCGCCCCTTCGCGGTACGGGGCCGGGCTGACGCTGAGGTCGCCGGAGAAGGGGCGGTCCAGGACGAAGACGAGGAGCAGGCTGAAGCCGACGAGTCCGGCGACCGAGGCGACGAACAGGATCTGGACCCTCAGTTTGCGCATGCCGAACAGGAACGTGAGCGGGACCAGGACCAGTGCGCCCCCGACCGCCAGGGCCTGGAGCAGCGGGGGAAGTTCCTGGCGGGCCATGGTGATGCGGGCGCGCCGCTGGGAGGCGACGTCGTCGAGACGGCTGACGGTCTGCTCGTAGAAGACCTGCTCCTGCTCGCCTTTCGGGTCGTACGTCTGCAACACCTTGAAGGCGGCCTGGAGATGGGTCTCCGTGGTCCCGTAACTGGGGTGCCCCGCGCGCATCCGCGGCCACTGGTCCTCGACGACCGCGTGGACGTAGCCGCTCACGGCCGAATCGAGCCGGTCCCGCACCGCCGCCGGGAACGCGGCCGCGTCCCGGGTGATGAGCGCCGCGTCGGTGGCCTCGGCGGCGACGATGGTCTGGGTGTCCTCCAGCTGCGTCCACAGCGTGACGATCACGAACGCGAGGATGATCCCGTAGATGGCGCCGAACATCCCGAGCGTCACTCCGACCATGTCGTTGTGCTCCCCGCCGGCCAGTGACGGATACCTGCGCCGCAGCAGCACGCTGCCGGCGACGGCCAGAACGACGGTTCCGCCGACGGTGACGACGGCCAGCGTGAAGGTACTGAAATGGTTGAGCAGCCAGAGCGACATGGGCCCGGAGTCTAGGGCGGGCGCCACACCCCGAAACCCCGGCTCCGCAAGCAACTGAGGGCTCACCGGGGGAATTTCACACCACGGAGTGAGCGAGTCCTCGCGGTACGGAACCGAACGCCGGCGCCTAGCGGGCGGTGGGGTCGCGCAGCCGCAGGTGGGCGACGACCAGCTTGCCGGTCTCCTGCGCCACGGTGTTCAGCCGCCCGCACAACCGGGTGACCAGGTGCAGGCCGTGTCCGCCGACGCGGCCGGGGTCGTGGGCGGGCAGTACGGGCGGCCGGGGCGAACTGTCGCTCACGACGATGCGCAGCAGGCCGGCGTCGGGCGACACCTCCAGGGCCAGACCGCCCGGTCCGGGTGCGTGGCGCACCGCGTTGGTGACCAGCTCACTGACGACGAGCTGGGCGTCCTGGCTCGGCCGGTGGTCCGGTTGGTACCCGGCCCGCGCCAGCAGGGCGCGTACGGCGACCCGGGCGTCGGCGATCGGGCTGTCCGCGGTGTCCCAGGTGACGCGGTGTCGCAGCGGCGCCCCGGGTTCCTGTCCGTCCGAGGCCCGATTCTTCAGCGGGGTGACCATAGGGCTCTCCGTAGGCGTCCTTGTCGTCTCGTCACAGGCGATCTCACCGTTCTGTGCATTCGCCTACCCGCCGGTTCCCCGTTCATGAGGCGATCCGGCAAAGCGCCGCGATACCGGCACAACCGGTAAGGGCCTTCCCGGTTCGCTTCCGGGAAGGCCCGCTGTCATCACATACCGCATACCGCATACCGCATACCGCTGCCTTCTGTGCGGGTGCGGCCTGGGCTTCGTGTCGTGAACAGGACCACACGGCCCTAATCCGAGGGGCCCCTCATGTTAGCCTGGACGCATGAGCCAGCAGCACGTCCTGTCCGCGGCGAAGGCGCCGGCCAAGCCGCTGCGCCGTGACGCGCAGCGCAACCGGGACGCGATCGTGGCCGCCGCCCGCAAGGCCTTCGCCGAGCAGGGGCTGGACGCGTCCCTGGAGGGTGTCGCCCGCGAGGCGGGCGTCGCGATCGGGACGCTCTACCGGCACTTCCCCCGCAGGCTCGACCTGGTCGAGGAGCTCTTCACCGCGAAGTTCACGGAGCTGCTGGCCGCGGCCGAGGAGGCCGCGGCCATGGACGACGCCTGGGAAGGGTTCTGCCACTACCTGGAACGGCTCTGCGAGCTGCAGGCCTGCGACCGCGCCTTCAACGACCTGGTCTCGGCCCGGCTGCCCGTCCATGCGCTCGGCAGGGGAATGTTCGAGCGCGCGGAGGCGCAGGCCGCCCAGATCTTCCGCGCCGCCCAGGAGCAGGGCGCCCTCCGCGACGACGTCACCCCGGAGGACCTGGCTTTCGTGATCTGGTCCCAGGCCGGGATCATCCAGGCCACGCGCGCCGTCGCCCCCAACGCCTGGCGGCGCCACCTCCACCTGCTGCTCGACGCCTTCCGCGCCCAGTGCGCCCATGAGCTGCCGGAGCCGCCGCTGACCCCGCAGCAGTTCGACCAGACCCTCACCACACTCGAGTGCCCCGAAGAGGAATGCCACGAGTGCCACGAGGAGGCGTGAGCCGCCGCGGGTGAGCCATGAGCTGCCGCGGGTGAGCTATCAGCCACCGCGGGTGAGCCATGAGCCGCCGCGGGTGAGCCATGAGCCGCCGCGGGCGATTCATGATCCACCACGGGTGAGCTATCAGCCACCGCGGGTGAGCCATGAGCCGCCGCGGGTGAGCTATCAGCCACCGCGGGTGAGCCATGAGCCGCCGCGGGTGGGTTCAGTTCCCCGCCAGCAGCTGTGCCAGCTCCGCGTCCAGGTCGAGCCGGGCGGATTCGGACCCCGGCGGCACCGCGGACCACGTCTCGCGCAGGAAGGACTCCACGTCCTGCGCGGGGAACCGGAGCAGGGCCGATCCGGCCGGTGAGCTCAGCGCGACGTGGACCACGTCGTGTCCCGAGTCGGCGCCGGGCCACATGTGCACGTCTCCCTGCCCGGTGTGCCCGCTCAGCGCCTCGGCCAGCATGTCGCGGCCGAAGCGCCACTCGACCGTCCGCTCCTGGCCCGGAGGGTGGAAGACGGTACGGACGGCATAGGGGTCGTCCGTCTCGTACCGCAGTGCCGCGTGCATCGGCACCGACATCTCGGGTGACAGGACCAGCTCCACGGGGAGCTCGCACGCCACGGTTCTGACTGCTCTCACTGCTTCACTCCTGCGTCCCGCCGACGCCGGACCGGCGAACCGGCCGTGCCGGCCTGCGGCCGCATCAGCGCTGGTGGAGGTACCAGTCGAGCTGGTCCAGGTACCAGCGGTCGGCACTTACGGTGACCGCCGGCCGCGCGTGCTCCGCGGGGGCCGAGGTGGTCGCCGCCGACGCCGGGCCGACGGCTCCGAGAAGGGCTCCGCCGGCCACTGCCGTGGTAGCGACGGCGATCGAGACGCGCCTGATCCACCTGTTCATGGTCATTTCCTTGCCGTTTCCGTGTGCTGTGCGGCGCTCCGGAGATTCCGGAGCGGCCGTCGGGTGCCGAACCTCGGGGAGCATCCGGAGGGGTCCCTCATGTTCGACCTTGTCAGCGTACTTGAGGGGTGCCTCATGTTTGCGGTGAAGCCCGTCACAGCACGTCGGAAGCGCCCAGGACGGGGGTGTGCGGTCCGGTCAGGCGGGCCCGTCCGGGCCCCGGGAGAAGGCCGTGTCGCCGG
This sequence comes from Streptomyces sp. NPDC090499, assembly GCF_044769305.1. Taxonomy (NCBI): domain Bacteria; kingdom Bacillati; phylum Actinomycetota; class Actinomycetes; order Kitasatosporales; family Streptomycetaceae; genus Streptomyces; species Streptomyces sp. NPDC090499. The sequence continues at coordinate 544,955 of NZ_JBIVXP010000004.1, read as the reverse complement.
CCGTCGCCACGATCGCGTCCTTGACGAGCAGCACCCGCGGCGGGTAGCTCTGCGCCTTGTCCCCGGGGTCGTCCAGTGCCGAGGTGCGCCAGACCTCCGCTCCGGTGCGGCTGTCCAGCGCCAGCAGCCGGCCGAAGCGGTTGGCGAAATAGACCCGCCGGTACGTCGCCGACACCGCGGGCGCGGACAGGCTCTCCACGTCCGTCACCTTCCGCCACAGCTCCCTGCCGGTGTCCGCCGACACCGCGGTGACCGACCCGTCGGACCGGACGAAGTAGACGACGCCGTCCACCAGGGTGGCCGCGCCGGTCAGCGGACGGGCCAGCGGTGTCCGCCTGACCTGCCCGGTCTCCGGGTCCACCCGCAGCAGCGCGTTGTACGGCCGTTCGTACCCGGACTCGTACACGTCCTTCGCGGTCTGCGGGGCGAGGAACAGGGGCCGCCCGCCGACGGCCCCGAGCGCCTCCGACTTCCTGGGCAGGGTGGCGGATTCGGTGAGGCTGCCGGGTCCGAGCCGCATCAGTTCGACCGGGGCCTGGCCGGCGTCGGCGCCCTGCGAGCACAGGGCGTAGGGGGCGCCGCCGAGCGCGGCCGGAGTGCAGTACTCGTCCAGCGAGGGTGCCCGCCACAGCTCCTTGCCGGAGGGCCCGTAGGCCACGAACGACGCGTAGTCGGGCGACAGGGTCAGCAGCCCGCCGTCGTACAGGACCGCCGCCTCGGACTTGTTGATGTCGCGCTGCCACCGCCGGTGCCCGGTGGTGGCGTCGAGGGCCACCACGCGCCTGGTCCTGTCGTCCGGGTCCTCGTACACGTAGACCAGTCCGTCGCGCACGCCGATCGGCTCAGCCCCCTGCGGGCGGGTGCCGGTCCGCCACCGGACGCGGCCGGAGGAGGCGTCGATCCTGGCAGCGGTGAATCCCGTACCGCCGCAGAACAGGGCGGTTCCCGAGGTCACGCATCCGGGGCTGTCGTAGTCGAGGGGGATGCCCTGCACGCCGTACCGCAGCGCCGTCCGCCACGGCCGCCAGCCGGCGGGCAGTGACGCGGCACGGGCGGTGGCCGTGGCGGTGGCGCCGGAGGCGGGGGCGGGGTCCGAGTCGGGCATGAAGAAGCCCGCTGCGACCCCCAGCGCCGCGACGGCCAGCACCGCGCCGAGGCCGGTGAGCAGCATGCGGGCCCGGCGTCGCCTGCCGGTGCCGGTAGCCGTTCCGGTCGCGCCGCCGCTGCCGGTAGCGGTTCCGGTCTCGGCGCCCGCGGACGTGGCCGCCGCGGAGGAGGTGCCCGCGGACGTGGCCGTGGCCGCCGGGCCCGGAGCGGCGGGGTGGTGCCCGGGCTTCGCGGACCGCCCGGTCGTCCGGGGCGCGGTGCTGCCGGACTCCGGCAGCGCCCGGAGCATGCGGTGAATGTCCGTCAACTCCGGCCGCGCGCCGGGGTCCTTGTCCAGGCAGCGCTCGACGATGTCCAGGAGATCACCGGGCACCCCGTCGAGGTCCGGGGTTCCGTGCACCACCTGGTAGCCGGTGATGTACGGGCTGTCGGCGTCGAACGGTCCCGTGCCGACGGCCGCGAAGACCAGCAGCGACCCCAGCGAGAACACGTCCGAGGCCGGGGTGACGTCCCGGGGGGCGGCCAGCTGCTCGGGCGACATGAAGGGCGGGGTGCCGATCATCCGCCCGGTCGTGGTGAGGCTCTGGTGGTCGTCGGCGCGCGATATGCCGAAGTCGATGACGCGCGGCCCGTCGTCGGTCATCAGCACGTTGCGCGGTTTGAGGTCGCGGTGCACCAGGCCCGCCCGGTGGATGTCGCGCAGCGCCTCGGTGAGCCCCAGCCCCAGCGCGCGCAGCTCCCCCGGGCTCAACGGGCCGTCCTTCTCGACGACTTCGGCGAGGTTGAGCCCCGGCACGTAGAGCGTCGCCATCCACGGCCGTTCGGCGTCCGGGTCGGCGTCCACGACCGGCGCGGTGAAGGCGCCGCTGACTCTGCGCGCCGCCGCGATCTCCTGCCGGAAGCGCGTCCGGAACTCCTCCTCCTGGGCATACGCCCCGCGCACCAGCTTGACCGCGACCTGCCGTCCCGAGGCGGAGACTCCCAGATAGACGACCCCCATGCCGCCCGCCCCGAGCCGGCCGAGCAGGGTGTACCCGCCTATGGACTCCGGGTCCCCGGTGCTCAGGGGCGTCATCGCCGATCATCCTTCCCAGCGCTCGCCTGCCTCACGGGGATCACAGTAGGGCCTGCGGCTCCGGCGGCGGAGCCGCGCCCTCGTGTCCCCGTGCCCGGCTACGACGGCACCGCCGCGGTCCCGACCCGAGGTCACGACGTTCCCCGGGACGTGCCGGCCGTCCCGTCCGGCCGGTAGGGCCACAGGGTGCCGCACATGCGTGGCGTCATCGAAGCGGGCCTGGGGGCGGCGAGTTCGGTCACGGTGGCCTGTTCCAGATGGGAGACGTCTCCGGCCGCCACGGCCTCGGCGCGCGCGGCGAGCCGGGCCAGTGACCCGGCGGGGCCCTCCGCGACGACCCGGGGCCAGGCGGCCGCGCGGTGCCGGACCAGGGTGGCCGCCCGCCGGTAGAAGGCCAGCAGCCGTTCCCGGCCGCGGTCGGGGGAGGCGTGCCAGGCGTCGACGAGCCCGGTGAACCCGCGTACGGCGTGGTCCCGGCGGGCGCGGGCCGCTTCGAGCGTGTCCGCCGCGGCCAGGCCCGCGTACCGCTCCGGGTCGGCCAGGTCCTCGTCCGGGAAGGCGAAGACCACGTCGCCCTCCTCGTTGAGGTGACCGTTCTCCATCACCACCAGGATGCGCAGGGCGGTCTCGGGCTCGGGGCCGGTGATCAGGCGGTGGATCGTCCCCGGAGTGAACTGCACCGCGTCGCCCGGCCGCAGTTCGGTGCGGTGGAGGCCGTCCGGGGTGAGGAACTCGGCGGCGCCCCGCCCTTCGAGGGCGACGTACAGCTCGGTGCAGGCCAGGTGCATGTGGGGGGTGCCGCCGCACTGGCCGTCGGGAGCCTCGCTGGAGTAGACGTGGACACGGGACATGCCGATACCGGCCGGCAGCGAGAAGGTCATGACGTGCTTCCTTGGGGCAGCAGGGAGGGGCTGGACCGGGACCAGGCGTGCAGCAGGGCCAGGTGGTCCAGGGCACGGCCGGGCGGCGCGGGGTTGGGGCCGCGGCCGCTGAAGTGGTCGGCGGTCCGGGCGAAATGACGGGCGAGACTGTCGTCGGCGACGGTGCGGACCGGCCGCCAGGCTCCGCCGGCCCGGCGGACGGAGACGGTGGCCGCGCAGCGCGGCAGCCCGGCGACCGGCTCGAAGGTGCCGACCACCTCCCAGGCGTCTCCCCGGCGGTCGGTGCCCCGGACACCGAGCACCCGGTGACGGGTCGTCCGGTCCTCGGCGGGCAGCCGTGGCGGACGCGGGGCGTGCGGACCGAGCGGGTGGCTGACGAAGCCCGCGACGGAGGTGGACAGGGCGACCTCCAGGCCCAGGGCCGTCGTGTACCGGACGTCGATTCCGGACCGCGGCGGGACGTCCGCCGCCGCCCTGTCGTGGAAGTCGATCCGCGGGGCGCCGGCCGGCCAGGGGTCGACACCCGCGGCGGCGCCGTACTCCGCGAGGACGGCGAGCAGATGGGGGCCTTCGTATCCGAGGGCTCCGAGGGACAGGTCCTGGAAACGGCCCGCGTGGATATCCGCGTCGCGGTGCTTGCTCATCTCCACCACCAGCCGGCGCACCGTCAGCCCCAGTCGCCCGGCGACCTGGGCGACCTCGGCGGTCACGACGGAGGAGTGGTAGTTCTCGCCCACCACGACCCGGCCGCCGTGCCCGGCGAGCAGGCCGCGCACCAGGGCCGTGTCCGACGGCGCGCACAGGGGCTTCTCCACGACGAGATCGGCGTTCCCGTCCAGCCCGCAGACCTCGGCGAGCACGCCGGCATGGGCCTCGGTGGGCACGCAGACGTCCCAGAAGTCCGGCCTGGCCCGCACCGCCTGTGCGGCGGTGGCGGCGACCGGCAGGCCGTCGGACTCCGCGCGGTCACCGGTCCGCGGATCCACCACGACGGCCACCTCGACCCCGAGCGCGCGCCACTTCGCGGCGTGCAGGCGCCCCATCCGACCGTACCCGACCAGTGCACAACGTAGCGTCACAGCGGATCATCCTAGGGTCCCGGTTCCTCTCAACTCCCTTTCTCTCCCACCCACTTGGCGCACACCTCGGCCGACCTGGACCCGTGCGGCAGCAATTCCCGGACTCATCACCGACCGGCCACCGGCCGGTCACCGCCGAGGGCGCCGTCCGGCACTCCGCAGCCTCGGCCACGGCTTCGCGACGCTGCGGGCGGACACCGCCTTCCGGTGGAGTTCCGGCACCGACGCGAGCCTCGGCCGGCCGATCGCCTGCACCGGCCGGGGCCCGCGCGCCATCGCACGGCGCACGTGACGCCCTCGGGCGGCCGTGCCGCGCTAGCGCCCGTCGCCAGGGGGACGGCGGCGACGCGGCGCAACAGCCCGAGCAGCGGCGGCTTCCCCGCCCGGCCCCGTGCCGTCCCCCGGCTTCCGCGGGGTCGACGGAACCGGGCTCGGCCGCCGTTCACCCGTACGGCGTGGTTCCGGTCGTGCGGGCAGGGGCACCGGGCGAGGGTGGCACTGGCCCCGGCCGTCCGGATGGCGGCCCACGCGGTGCCGCCGTCAGCGAGGGAGCCTCCCGATGTCCCCCCACACCGAGGCCGGGCCCGCCGAACCGGCCGTCGCCCAGGCCAACGCGGCCGTCCTGCGCCGGTTCCCCTTCGACGACACCCGGGACCTGGCGGACGCCCGCCGCGGCTTCCTGGGCACCGCCCAGGACAGTGTCGTCAAGGACGCCGACGGGCGGGTGGTGTGGGACCTCGACGCCTACGGGTTCCTGGCCGGGGAGTGCCCGGCGACCGCGAACCCGAGCCTGTGGCGGCAGAGCCGGCTGTGCTCGGACCACGGGCTGTTCGAGGTGACGGAGGGCATCTACCAGGTACGCGGCTTCGACCTGTCCAACATGACCGTCGTGGAGGGCGAGCGCGGGATCCTCGTCATCGACCCGCTGCTGTGCGCCGAGACCGCGGCCGCCGCGCTCGCCCTGTACCGCGCCCACCGTGGCGAGCGCCCGGTGACCGCCGTCCTCTACACGCACAGCCACGTCGACCACTTCGGCGGGGTGCGCGGTGTCATCACCGACGCGGACGTGGCGGCCGGCGTCCCGGTCCTCGCCCCGCGGGGCTTCCTGGAGCACGCGGTCAGCGAGAACGTGTACGCCGGTACGGCGATGGGCCGCCGTGCCGCCTACATGTACGGCGCCGCCCTGCCCAAGGGAGAGCGCGGGCAGATCGGCACGGGGCTGGGGCAGACCACCTCGACCGGCACGGTCACCCTGATCCCGCCGACCGTGTCCGTCACGCGCACCGGGCAGACGGAGACCGTCGACGGCATCCGCATGGTCTTCCAGCTCACTCCCGGCACCGAGGCCCCGGCCGAGCTGAACATCCACTTCCCCGACCGCGCGGCCCTGTGCATGGCGGAGAACGCCACCCACAACCTGCACAACCTGCTGACCCTGCGCGGCGCCCAGGTCCGCGACCCGCGGGCGTGGGCCCGCTACCTCACCGAGGCCGTCGACCTGTTCGCCGGCGCCTCCGACGTCGCCTTCGCCTCCCACCACTGGCCGACGTGGGGCCGCGACCGCGTGGTGGAGTTCCTCTCGACCCAGCGGGACCTGTACGCCTACCTCCACGACCAGACCCTGCGCATGCTCAACCAGGGCCTGACCGGCCCGGAGATCGCCGAGCGGATGGAGCTGCCCCCGGCCCTGGAGCGGGCCTGGCACACCCACGGCTACTACGGCTCGGTCAGCCACAACACCAAGGCGGTCTACCAGCGCTACCTGGGCTGGTTCGACGGCAACCCGGCCCACCTGTGGGAGCACCCGCCGGCCGAGGCCGCGAAGCGGTACGTCGACTTCATGGGGGGCGCCGACCAGGTCCTGCGCCGGGCCCGGCAGTCGTACGCCGACGGCGACTACCGCTGGACGGCGCAGGTCGTCGGCCACGTCCTGTTCGCCGAACCGGACCACTCCGAAGCCCGCGAGCTCCAGGCCGACGCCCTCGAACAGCTCGGCTACGGCAGCGAGAACGGCGCCTGGCGCAACTTCTACCTGATGGGCGCCTACGAACTGCGCAACGGTTCCGCCGGCACGCCCACCGTCACCGCGTCCCCGGACGTGATCGCGGCCCTCACCCTGGACCAGCTCTTCGACGCCCTGGCCATCCGGGTGGACGGGCCGGGCAGCTGGGACGTGGACATCGCCGTGCGCCTGCACATCACCGACGGCGACACCGTGACCGTGCGGCTGCGCAACGGCGTCCTCACCCACGTCACCGGCACCGGACCGGCCGCCGCCGACCCGGACGTCGAGATCACCCTCACCGAGACCGACCTGCGCGCCCTCCTGCTCGGCACCCTCAGACCGGCCGACCTGGCGGCCCGCGACACCGTCGAGATCACCGGCGACCCCCGCCGGCTGACCGAACTCGTCGGCCGGCTCGGCATGCCCGACCCGGACTTCGCCATCGTCACCCCGTGAGCCGAGCCGCCGGCGGAGCGGCCGTACGACACCTCAGCCTAACCACAAAAGTCACCTTGACAGGTTAGATCCAGCGTGCTCGACTGGCCATGTAACCACTCAGGCTCGACAGAAGGGTTAGGGAGATGACACCCGCGGCACCCGCAGTCCACCACCGCACCGCCACCGTCGACGGCCTGGAGGTCTTCTACCGGGAGGCCGGCGACCCGCAGGCCCCCGTGGTCGTCCTCCTGCACGGCTTCCCGACCAGCTCGCACATGTTCCGCAACCTGATCCCGGCACTCGCCGACCGCTACCGCGTGATCGCCCCCGACCACATCGGGTTCGGCCAGTCCGCCATGCCGGGCCCCGGGGACTTCCCGTACACCTTCGACGCCCTCACCGACGTCACGGCCGGCCTGCTCCGGCAGCTGGGCGCCGACCGGTTCGCGATGTACGTGCAGGACTACGGCGCCCCCATCGGCTGGCGGCTCGCCCTCCGGGCCCCGGACCGTGTCACCGCGATCATCACCCAGAACGGCAACGCCTACGAGGAGGGCTTCGTCAAACCCTTCTGGGACGGCGTCTTCGCCTACACCGGCAACCCGGGACCCGAGACGGAGTCCGCGATGCGGGGCGCGCTGACCCTGGAGAGCACCCGCTGGCAGTACGTCAACGGGGTCGCCGACCCCAGCCTGGTCAGCCCCGACAACTGGGTCCACGACCAGGCTCTCCTCGACCGGCCCGGCAACGACGAGATCCAGCTCGGGCTCTTCCGCGACTACCCGACCAACGTGGACCTCTATCCGCGGGTCCACCAGTACTTCCGCGACTCACAGGTCCCGCTGCTGGCGGTCTGGGGCGCGAACGACGAGATCTTCGGCCCCGCGGGCGCGGAGGCCTTCCGCCAGGACCTGCCCGACGCCGAGATCCACCTCGTCGACAGCGGCCACTTCGCCCTGGAGAGCCACCTCGGCGTCATCACCGAGCACATCCGCGACTTCCTCGCCCGCGTCCTCGCCTGACGCGCGGGGCACCGAGGCGGCCGCGTACCGCCACGGCGCCGACCGCGGCCCGGACGTCGCCGGGGCCGGAGCCCGCTGACCCGTACAGGCACACCGAAGGAGGGATTCCCGTGACAACAGCCTTGCGGAACAGGACGGTTCTCGTGGTGGGCCGCGGGAGCGGGATCGCCCGCGCGGTCGGTGACGCCGCCCTGCGGGAGGGCGCCCGCGTCATCGCGGCCGGGCGCAACCGGGCGGCCCTGCAGGAGAGTTACCGGCGGACCGCCGCCACCGTCGCCACGCTCGACGTGACCGACGAGGCGTCGGTCAGGGCCCTGGCGGCAGAAGCCGGCGGCGTCGACCACGTGGTCTGCGCCGCCTCCGCCCGAGCCCGCGGCACCGTCGCGGAACTGGAGGCCGACGCGATCCTGAAGTCGTTCCACACCAAGGTCGTCGGCCCGGTCATGCTCGCCAAGCACCTCGCGCCCGCCATGCCCGGGGACGGCTCCTTCGTCCTGCTCTCCGGGGTGGCCGCGCTCGAACCCGACCCCGGATTCCTCGCGGTCGCCGCGACCAACGGCGCGGTCAACACCGTGGTCCGGTCCCTGGCCGTGGAGTTGGCGCCGATCAGGGTCAACGCCGTCTCGCCCGGCACGATCGACACCGGCGCGTGGGACGCCCTCGGAGACCACGGGAAGGCCGAGTTCTTCGGCCGGCTGTCGGCGACCAACCCCACGCGCCGCATCGGCACCCCCGAGGACGTGGCGCACGCGGTCCTCTTCGCGCTGACGAACACGTTCCTGACCGGCGTCACCCTGCCCGTCGACGGCGGACAGCCGCTCGTCTGACCCCCGGTTCCGGTACCGAGCAGTCCCGGGCCTCCGTCCAGCACGAACGTCGCCCGGCCCAGGGCCATCGTGGACGGCCCGGGGCGCCCGCGCCCGCCTCGCGCCCGCCCCGCGCACGAAGCAGCAGCGGTCTCAGCCGATGGCGTACGCCCGGTACACCGTCTCCACCGAGCGGTCCCCGGCGGAGTCCGTCACCTCCGAGCGCAGGGCGACGGCGCCGGAGGCCGGGTTGTGGACGGACGCCTGCCAGGTCGATCCGGAGTGCTTGACGGTCGCCGCCTTCCAGGTCTTGCCGCCGTCGGCGGACGACCAGACCCGGACGGACTTGGCGGTCACCTTGGTGAGCTTGGTGTCGGGGCCCTGGGAGGCGCGCCCGGCGCTCACGTCGACCGTCGTGGTGCTGTTGGGCGCGGCCTGGTTGTGGCTGTTCAGCCCGGCGGGCAGGAAGCGGGTCAGGAAGACGGGCGCGACGATCGCCTTGGCCGGGTCGGCCACCTTGAAGTGCCAGTCGAGGGTCGCCCGCGGCGACAGCATGCCGGCCGGGAAGGTGATGCCCGGACGGTAACGGTGGGCGTCGACGGTCAGGCGGTACCAGCCGGCCGAGCGGACAGGGGCGTCGAACTCGGCGGGCCCGGTGCGCCAGTCGGTCAGTGTCTGCTTCTTGACGGTGGTGCTGCCCTTGGACAGGACCACCGTCTCCTTCGTCACGTCCCCCCAGCCGCCGCCGATGTCGAGGTCGCCGATCATGGCGTCCGGAGAGAAGGTGACGGACTTCCGCCCGAGCAACGGCAGATTCTGCATGGGGCCCCATGCGGCCCGGCCGAAGGACTGGGTGAGACTCTGCCCCGCCTTCAGCGTCCTGAGCTTCGGAAAGCCCCCGCTGACGTCGTCGCCGTTGCTGCCGAAGATGTCGTCGCGCGGCTGCCAGGTTCCGGGAGTCAGGTGGACGGTGGCGCTGTACGGGGCGTTGTCGTCGCGCACCTGGGCCATCAGGTCGGTCGTGCAGTCGTCGGTCTTCGGCATCGCCTGGAGCGCGGTGTCGACCTGCGTGCCCATCTGCGTTCCGGCGCGCACCGAGAAGCGCATCGTCGCAAGCCCCGACCGCTTGAACGACCCGCCGGGCGCCGCCGGGATGCCCGTGGTCTTCTTCACGGCGACATAGCTGTCGTTGCCGGACCACTGCGCGAGGTACCCGAACTGCAGCAGCTTGGAGGAGTTCGGGATGGCGTAGAGGGCGCCCTCGTCGTTCCAGCCGCCCGCGCTGTAGGCAGAGGGCATGCCCATGCCGGCGGCGCACACCTGCGCGCTGATCCGCGGCGGGCCGGTCACGTCGGCGGGCGTGTCCAGCGAGACCTTGACGGCCTTGCCCTTGCGCGCGTCGAGCGTCACCGACTTGCTGCCCGACACCTGTACGACCTGCGCCCCGATGGTGTCCGTACCCAGACCCTGTGCGTCCTGCTCCCAGATGTCGGTCATCGCGATGTAGCGCCCCGACGGCAGGCTGATCCGCTTGCCGGACTTGGCACTGTACGTCTGGCCGGACGGCACGGCGACGACGGTGACCGTCGTGGAGACCTTGCCGCCGTGCCGCCCCAGCGTGGTGACGGTCAGCGAGCCCGACGCCGCCTGCGCGGAGGCGGCGGAAGCGACCAGCGGTACCAGCACGGCCACACCGGCGAAAGCGAGCGACCTGCGTCGCGTCATCGACAACTCCCCCTTGAAACCCCGAAGTCGGCCAATCATAGGCACGTCACAGACACGCCGGGCCAAGCGAGGAGCTACTCCGGATCAAGGTGTGACAAAAAAGATCACGTGGGGCTGCATGACGGCGCCGACGAGCGCCGGACTCGCGCCGGGACAGCGGCACGCCGACCACCGGGCCGCGGCGGTGTCAGAGACTGCCGACGATCTTCCGCGGAGTGATCCGGACCACCACCCGCTCGGCGTCGTCGGCCGAGGCGGGGTTGAACTCCCGGTACTTCTTGCCGGTGTACTTCACCGACAGCTCGTCGATCAGCTCCTGGCCTCCCTCGGTGCTGAGTTCGGCCGTGCCGCGGATCTCGGCGTATTCGTACGGGCTGTCGAAAGGCTGGAGCACGACCGAGACGCGCGGGTCGCGCCGGAGGTTCGTCTCCTTGCGGCGGCCCACGGTCGTGGAGATGAGCAGGTCGCCGCCGTCCCGCTTCACCCAGACCGGGGACAGCTGAGGACTGCCGTCGGGCTGGACCGTCCCCACCGTCACGAAGACCGGACTGTCGAGGGACTGCTTGAGACGGTCGGAGAGCTCTGCGGTCACGAACGTTCCTTTCCACGGGCCGAACCCACACCTTGTCGATGAACATACCTACCAGAAACACCCTAAACGCCCCCACGCGACGCTGCCGCACGGCCCCGGCCGCGGCCAGCAGCCCGAAGCGGTCCGAGCGCCGTGGCATCCGGGTCCACCACTGGGTGCCGCCCGGCGTGCCGGACCGGCTCGCCGGCTTCCTGACCTCGTCGCGGCCCACTGGTGCCGACGTGTGAACGCCTCCCTCGCCGCCGCGCACAACTCGGGTGACGGCCGGCCCCGGTCGGCGCTAGCGTTCGGCGGTGATCAGCGATGAGGGAGAACGCCTGGGTGCGGACGCCGCACGCCGCCTGGCCCGGACGGGCCGCTACGCATTCGAACCGGGACTGACGGACGCCGAGTTCACGCGCATCGAGCGCGAGTACGGCTTCGAGTTCGCGGACGATCACCGGGCCTTCCTGGCGGCCGGGCTCCCGGTCAACGTCCCTCCCAGGGACGGGCAGGCCTGGTCCAGGCCCTGGCCCGAGTGGCGCGGCGGCGATCTGGACAGCTTGCGCAGTCAGCTCGACTGGCCGGTCGAGGGTGTTCTGCTGGATGTCGAGCACAACGGGTTCTGGTACGAGGGCTGGGGTGAGCGTCCGCCCGACGGGGCGGCGGCTCTGGATGCGGCGCGGCAGCACCTGTCGGGTGTGCCGGTGCTGGTGCCCGTGTACGCCCACCGGTACCTGCCCGCCGGCCGGGGAAGCTTCGGGCACCCGGTGCTCTCGATGTGGCAGACCGACATCATCTATTACGGCCTGGACCTGGCCGACTACATGCACCAGGAGTTCGACGAGGCGCGGGGCGAAGTCGACGAGACCTGGAACCCACGGGCGACGGCCCGCTTCTGGCGGGACCTCCTCTGACTCCTCTGACTCCTCGGAGCGCCAAGGCATGCGCCGGCGCCCCCGGCTCGGGAAGCGACGGCGTACGAGGGGCGCGGCCGGGCCGCGCCGGTTGCCGCCGGGCGTCCTCACGGCGGCAACCGGGCAGGGCGAGCCGTGCCGGTCTCGTGCGGTCCGCGGCTTCTTGCCGAACCGGCCGACCGCACGGGAGCGGGTTCACGTGTCCGGCCCGCTCACGGACCGGGTGCCAGGTCCTCGGCCTTTCAACCGACGAACGGCGCAAGAATGACCGTGACCCCGGAGAACGTCACCAGCCGAGCGCGTCCTCGTCGGCCCGCGCGCCCCGGGGCGGCGCCACCGGGGGCGCGTCGTGGCAGGTGAAGCCGAGCCGGGTCAGGGCGCGGCGCATCTCGAAGGACGTGAAGTCCCGGCGGTTCTGCCTGGTGATCACTTCCCCGACCTGCATCACGGGGTAGACCCGGCTCCCGATGGTCACGGACACACCGGTGACGGGTTCGGGCGTGATGCCGTCCATCGACTGCTCGACCTCGCTCTTGGTGAGGTCGAAGGGGAAACGGGCGATGACACAGCGCATGGATTCCTCCGCGGAGATGGGTGAGAACGCCGGAGAACGACTCCGGGACGGTCAGGGGGTGAGCGCGAGCACACCCAGGGCGTAGCCGTGGTCGTCGACCACGGGAGAAACGTGCAGTATCCGTATCCGCATGGCGGCTTCCGCGTCGCCGAGCACGGCCGTCGACGCGGTGAACGGACCGCGGTCGAGCGGGATGTCCCGCAGCCGGGTCCGGTCGCTGAACCACGAGCCGCCGCGGTGCGCGGTGAGCTGGGCCCGGGTGACCAGTCCCGCGCACCGCCCGTCCTCGTCCTGCAGGAGCAGGTGCGGGACGCGAGCCCCGATCAGCACGGAGAGGGCCACGTCGACCGCCATGTGGTCGTCGACCTGCGGCCCGGGGGCGTACAGCATGGCGTCGCGGGCGGTCAGACCGGTGCCGTCGTCGGCCTCGCCGGACCGGGGGGTCCGGGGCGGCGCCGGTGGAACCGGTGGAACCGGTGGAACCGGTGGAACCGGTGCCATCGGCGTACTCGGTGTACTCGGTGTCAAGGGCTTGTCCTCTTCGTCGGGGCGGGCGGGAGGGCGGCGTCTCGGCCCGAGTGCTGAGAGCGGGCGGGTTCCCCGTGGCCGGGCTATGCGGTCGGCCCGGGGGCGGAGCGCCGCGCGCGGGCCGCGGCACGGCCGTTCCCGCCCCGTCCGGCGGCCGGGCCCCGGCGGTCGCGGCCGGCGGCTCCCCTGGCCTCGCGTGGCCCGGCGGCCGGCGCGGGGACGGCGACCGGCACGCCGGACGGGGTCCGGGCGCCGGTGATGGCCTGCAGTTCGGCCGCGCCGGGGCGGACCCGGGCCGTACGCGGGGTGATGCCGGCGTCGGCCATCAGACGGTCCACCGCGCGGCGCTGGTGCGGCAGGACGAGGGTGACGACGGTGCCGGACTCGCCGGCGCGGGCGGTGCGGCCGCCGCGGTGCAGGTAGTCCTTGTGGTCGCCGGGAGGGTCGACGTTCACGACCAGGTCGAGGTGGTCGACGTGGATTCCGCGGGCCGCGACGTTGGTGGCCACCAAGGCCGTGACGTGGCCGTCCTTGAACCGGGCCAGCGTCCGGTTGCGCTGCGGCTGGGACTTGCCGCCGTGCAGGGCCGAGGCGCGCACGCCGACGGACAGCAGGTGCTCGGTCAGCCGGTCGACCGCGTGCTTGGTGTCCAGGAACATGATCACTCGGCCGTCGCGGGCGGCGATCTCGGTCACCGTGGTGTCCTTGTCGACGCCGCGCACGTGCAGCAGATGGTGCTCCATGGTGGAGACGCTGCCCGCCGGCGGGTCGACCGAGTGCACCACGGGGTCGTGGAGGTAGCGGCGCACCAGGAGGTCGATGTCACCGTCCAGGGTGGCCGAGAACAGCAACCGCTGCCCGCCCGAAGGGACTTGGTCGAGGAGCGTGGTCACCTGCGGCATGAAGCCCATGTCGGCCATCTGGTCGGCCTCGTCGAGGACGGTGACGGCGACCCGGTCCAGCCGGCAGTCCCCCCGTTCGATGAGGTCCTTGAGGCGACCGGGCGTCGCGACGACCACCTCGGCCGCGCCGCGCAGCGCACTCGCCTGACGGCCGATCGACATGCCGCCCACCACGGTGGCGAGCCGCAGTCCCAGCGCGCGGGCGTAGGGCCCGAGCGCGGCGGTGACCTGCTGGGCCAGTTCCCGGGTGGGGACGAGGACGAGGGCGAGCGGCTGCCGGGGCTGGGCGCGCCGCCCGTCGAGGCGGGCCAGCACCGGCAGGCCGAAGGCGAGCGTCTTGCCCGAACCCGTACGGCCCCGGCCCAGCACGTCCCGGCCCGCAAGCGCGTTCGGAAGGGTGGCCGCCTGGATCGGGAAGGGCACGGTCACGCCCTCGGCGCGGAGCGCGGCCAGCAGCCGTACGGGCATGTCCAGTTCGGCGAACGCCTCGACGGCGGGCAGCGGCTCGGTCAGGGTGACGGGCGGAGCGAACTCCTGTCGCCGTGCGGTGGGGCCGGCTCCCTGACGGCTCTTGCGCCCGGCGCCCGGACGAGGACCCTGGTGGCCCGTCTCCTGCTTGCGGAAGCGGCTTCCGCGCGTGGAGTCCGTCGAGTGCGGGGCACTCCCGTTCACGCGGGAGCGACCGGAGGTGCCGGTGGTGTGACGGGTGCGGTTCAAGGTGGAACCTTCCTCGACACGGCGTATCGAGGAATTCCGTCCGACGGCGGGCGGCCGTACGAGGAATCACAAGAATGAGCCGAAGAAAAACGGAACGCCGGGCCTCTCGGTACCGAAGCCGGGGCTGTCATCAATCCGGAGACCCACAGATCCCGGATACCCGAAGGTCCCGGCGCTCCGGAGAATTCGGAAACCCCGGAAAACGAATATCCGGGTGCCGGGGTGCACGGCCAACGCAATGGCTGGGGCCCGCACCCCAAGAGCGCGGGCCCCAGCCACCTGAAGCGCGAGCCACCGGCTCGCGACGCTGAGCGTCAGTCAGTCTCAGGCAGGGACGATGTTCTCGGCCTGCGGGCCCTTCTGGCCCTGCGTGACGTCGAAGCTGACCTTCTGGCCTTCCTGAAGCTCGCGGAAGCCGCCGTTGCTGATGATGTTCGAGTAGTGGGCGAACACGTCAGCGCCGCCACCGTCCTGCTCGATGAAGCCGAAGCCCTTTTCCGCGTTGAACCACTTCACGGTGCCAGATGCCATATTGAATCTCCCTCGGGGGGCAGTATTCGGACCCGCACTTTACGGAGCCGAGTCGCCGCGATGATCACCCCTCCGGAAAGATCCGGAAAGCTATGCAAAGAAAAAACCTCTGGTAACCAAAACTGCAACGCCTATCACGCTAACACAGCCCGGGAGGAACCGGCCATACACTTTCGCGTCCGCCCGGCGATTCTCATCCCGCCGGAGCCAGGATTTCTGCACCGGCGGAACTAGATATTCGCGTCGCCCTCGTCCAGCCTCCGGCGTATTTCGCGGTTCAGGCGGAGGGCGTCGTCCAGCTGGTCCTCGAGGGAGATGATGCGGCACGCGGCCTCGATGGGGGTGCCCTGGCCGACCAGCTCGCGGGCGCGGGCGGCGACGAGCAACTGGCGGCGGGAGTAGCGGCGGTGACCGCCTTCCGAGCGCAGGGGGGTGATCAGCCCGGCCTCACCGACGGCCCTCAGGAACGCGGGCGTGATGCCGAGCGCGTCGGCGGCCCGACCCATGGTGTAGGCGGGGTAGTCGTCATCGTCGAGGTTGCCGACGACGGGGTCGTTCTCGGCGGGCATGACACCTTCGTTCCGGGAGCGCTGCGGAGGACCCAGGTGTGCGTGGCACCCGTGCTCCGAAGGAATCAGCACCATCTGCGTCGTGCCACAACCCTATCTCCGGCGGGCACGGACATGTGGCCCCGCCGTGACAGATTTCCTTCCGGGCCCACTCGATGTCCGTCCGCCGGTCTCCCGCGCGAAACCCGTTCACCCCTCCCGGGCGTCCTGTGCGCCCGTGCGGGGGGGGAAGGCGGTCGGGCCTGCCGGTGCGGCGGAGGACCAGGCCGACCGTGTGGTTGCCGTGGACGACACGGATCCGGCCGGCCGCCCCGGTGTCGTCGACCGCGGCCGGCCGCCGGGCGGCCGTGCCGACGGATTCCGCGGGCGGGACCGCCGGGAGCACCCGGCGTCCCACGGTGGTGCAGTCCAGGGTGATGACGGCGTTGCTCCCGTTGACCGCCGGCACTCCGCAGCACACGTGGGCCGTCCGGCAGGCACCCGGTGGCCGCTCTGCGCGAAACACTTTCGGAAACGTGCCCGTGACACACCGCTGCCGCGTCCCAATACTGTCCTCACCTTCCTCGCCCTTCACCCGGCAATTCCTGCCGGCGGAACGGCCCGGCCCATGCCCCAAAGGAACCGCGTTGATCCCTTCATTGATACGCAAGGCGCTCGCGGCGGCAGCGGCCGCGGGCATCGGTACGGCATTCACCATCGCCTCCGCAGGGACCGCGTCGGCATATCAGCCGAGTCCCGCGAACCTTTACACGGCGACGAATCCGGCCGCGTGCAACAAGACTCCCTGCGTGCTCTACCCGAAGTCGGCCCAGTTGCCGAGCGGCCGGATCGTGGCGACGTTCGAGGACAGCGAGACCGCTCCGGTCGGGCAGACCCTGCCCGTCTACAAGAGCGACGACGACGGCACGACCTGGGCGAAACTGGCCGACGTCAAGGCCCCCGCCTACCTGTCCACCGACTCCGCCTACGCGAGGTACACGAGCAACTGGACGAACCCGTACCTCTACGTCCTCCCGCAGAGCGTGGGCAACCTGAGCGCCGGCACGCTGCTGCTCGCGAGCATCGTCTCGGGGGACGACTCCTACTACGAGGAGCAGAAGGCCGCGAACTCCGGCTGGACGCCGACCAGCGACGGCGACCGCAAGGACGTGGCGCTGGCCCTGTACTCCAGCACGGATGACGGGGCGACCTGGAGCTTCCAGAACATCATCGCCGCCGGCGGCTGGCAGGGCGGCAGCGCGGGCAGCGTCGGACGCACCTCGACCGCCAACACGTACCACCAGGTGGACCCGGTGTGGGAGCCGCATCTGCTCGCCCACGACGGCCGGCTGATCGCCTACTACTCCGACGAGAACGACTACACCGGCTACGACACCGGCACCGGCGCCCCGACCCTCGACCCCGGCAACGCCACGGCGGCGGACTCCGGCGGCCAGGTCCTGATGCACCGGACCTGGGACGGCACCGGCGCCTCCTGGAGCGGCCCGGTCGTCGACGTCCCCGGCTCGACGGTGGACATGGGCGGCGGCAAGACGGAGATCGGCGGCGGACGCCCGGGGATGACGACCGTCGCGCCGACCACCGACGGCAAGTGGATCATGACGTACGAGTACTGGGGCGGCGGCACGAACGTCCGGTACCGGATCGCCGACGACCCGACCAGGTTCTTCGCGGGCACGGACGCCGCGATCACCTCGCTGCCCGTGCCGTCGGGCGGCACCACCCTCGCCACCGGCGGCAGTCCGGTGCTCCTCCCGATGCCCGACGGACGGATCGTCTACAACGCGGCCGGCAGCGGCAGCGTGTGGGTGAACGAGTCGGGCACGAGCACCGGCACCTGGAAGCAGTACCGGACACCGATCGCCGCCGGGTACAGCCGCACCCTCCAGTACGTCGAGGGGACCGGACGTGTGCTGGTCCTCCAGGCGTCCTGGAGCGGCACCAGCGTCGGACCGGTGAAGTACGCCGAGGTCGACCTCGGCCGGTCCGACGGCGCCTACTACACCCTCGTCAACCGGCTGACCGGCCAGGCCCTCGCCCCCGCTTCCGGCAAGACGCAGGACGCCGACCTCACCGGCAACGTCGCCGACCTGGTCACGAGCGCCGTGAGCTCCTCGGACGCCACCCAGCGCTGGCACACCCAGGCCAAGGGCTCCGACATCACCCTGCTCGACAAGGCCGGCGGCCGCGCGGTCGCCGTCTGGACCGGCAGCGCGACGGCCGGACAGAAGCTGGCCCAGTGGGTGGACGACGACGCCACCGACAAGCGCTGGACCCTGGTCGCCGCCTCCACCGGCGGGTACTACAAGCTCCGCTCGGTCCGGAACACCGGCCTCTACATGTCGGGCGCGACCGCGGGCGGCTCCGTCACCCTGGCCGCCTCCGCCGACGACGGCTCGCAGGACTGGCAGCTGGTCCAGGACCCGCTCCCCACGGACTCGGCGTTCACGCTGAAGGGCAGCAACTCGGGCCGCTGCCTCGACGTCCCGAACGGCCAGACCGGCGTCCAGGTGCAGATCTACGACTGCTCGGGCAACGCCAACCAGACCATCACCCGGACCGCCGCGGGCGAGCTGCGCATCGCCGGCAAGTGCCTGGCCGCGAACGGCGACGGCACCACCGCGGGCACCAAGCTGATCCTGTGGGCCTGCAACGGCGGGACCAGCCAGCAGTGGGCGTTCCGCGTGGACGGCACGATCGTCAACCGCTCCAACGGTCTGGTCATCGACGTGACCGACTGGGGCACCGCCAACGGTTCGAAGGTCGAGCTGTGGACCGGCCTCGGCAACGCCACCCAGCAGTGGAGCACGGTCCAGTAGGAGCACCGGCGGGCGCCGGAGTCTTGTCCGCCGGCGCCCGCTGCTGTTGCATGGCGCCGGGTTGCCAAGGGGAGAACGAGGACAGTGACCGTTCAGGACAAGGGGCAGCTGGACGCGCAGTACGGCCTGCTGACGAGCATCGCGCAGGAGGCGGGGGTGTCGCTCAGCACCGTGTCCAAGGTGGTGCACCGGCGCCGTGACGTGGGCGCGAAGACCCGGTCCCGGGTCGAGGAACTGCTGGAGCAGCACGGGTACGTGCGCTCCTGGGACCGTGAGTCCGCCGCGTCCCGGCAGATCATCGCCGTCTTCCGGGACCTGTCGGGCCCGTACACCCTGGAGGTCGTCCGCGGCATCGTGGACGCGGCCGGTGAACTCGACGTCGACGTGGTGACCGGGACCACGAGCCGGCGGTCCATCTCCCAGTGGCTGGAGGAATGTGTGGCGCTCGGCGCCGCCGGGCTGATCATCGTGATCTCGATGCTGGCCGAGGACGACCAGCGGCGGATCGTCGAGCAGCGACTGCCGGTGGTGCTGGTGGACCCGCTGAGCGCGCCGTCGGCCGACATCCCGAGCATCGGGGTGACGAACTGGAGCGGGGCCAGGGAGGCGGTCCAGCACCTCCTCGGCCTGGGCCACACCAGGATCGCCATGGTCGCGGGGCGCTCGCACTCGCTGGCCGGCGCGGCGCGGCTGCACGGCTACCGGGCGGCGCTGGAGGAGGCGGGCATCGGCTACGACCCGGCGATCGTGGGTTCGACCGACTTCGACTACGACGAGGCGCTCGCCGTCGGCCTCAGAATCCTGCGTACCGGGGACCCGCCCACGGCGGTCTTCGCGGCCAGTGACGCCCAGGCGCTCGGGGTGCTGGAAGCCGCCCGGCAGCTGGGGCTGCGGGTGCCGGACGACCTGGCGGTGATGTCCTTCGACGACACCCTGGTGGCGGCCATGGCGTCCCCGCCGCTGAGCGCGGTGCGCCAGCCGTTCGAGGAACTGGGACGCGAGGCCACCCGGGTGCTGCTGTCGGCGGCCGAAGGGCGCCCGCCCGCCTCCCCGCGCATCGAACTGGCCACGGAGCTGATCCTCCGCGCCTCCACGTCCGCCCCGCGCAGCGCGCGCTGAGCGGCACGCAAGCGCGGACGGTCCCGTGTCGAGACCGCCCGCCCCGCGGTGCACGCCCGGCCTCAGTCCCTCTCGACCACCGCCGGCACTCCGTGCTGCCGTACGACGCTCGCGTCCCGCTGCTCGCCCACGAGCCGGACGCCCGCCTCGTTCGGGGTGTCCCCGCTGGAGGACCCGGCGCAGAGCAGGATCTCGCCGGGCTCGACGATGCGTCGGCCGTCCAGACCGGTGAAGGCCAGGCGGTCGGTGTGGACGTCGAAGCGGACGGTCGCCTCCGCGCCCGGCTCCAGCGGCACCTTGGCGAAGGCCAGCAGGGCCCGGACCGGCCGGGTGACCTGGGCGACCGGGTCGGTGAAGTACACCTGGACGGTCTCGGCGCCCGCCACGGCTCCGGTGTTCCGCACCCGCACGGAGACCTTGAACTCGCCGTCCGTGGGCACCTGTTCGCGGTCGACCGCCAGCCCGTCGATCTCGAACGACGTGTACGACAGGCCGTGCCCGAAGGGGAACGCCGGGCTCGGGTCCAGGTTGGACAGCCAGCTCTGCCGGTCGCCCAGCGGCGGGTGCAGGTAGGTGTACGGCTGTCCGGCGGGCGAGTGCGGAATCTGCACCGGCAGCCTGCCGCTGAAGTTCGCCCTGCCGGACAGGAGTTCGGCCACCGCCCGGCCGCCTTCCTCGCCCGGCAGGAAGACCTGCGCCATGGCCGCCGTACCGGCCGCGAACCGCCCCACGGCGTACGGACGGCCGCTGACGACGACGAGGACGACGGGCCTGCCCGTCGCGAGCACCGCCTCGACCAGTTCCTCCTGCACGCCCGGCAGCCGCAGGTCCTCGACGTCGCAGCCCTCGCCCGAGGTGCCGATGCCGAACATGCCGGGCCTGTCGCCGACGACCAGGACGGTGAGGTCGGCCGCGCGACTCGCCTCCACCGCGGCCGGAATGCCGCCCCGGTCCTCGTCGCGTATCGGGCACCCGGGCTCGAACAGCCATTCCACGTCCGGGAGTTCATCGGCCAACGCGGCCCGCAGCGACACCGCCTCCACACCGTTGCCGAGGTCCTCGCGGTCGGAGAGGACGTGGTTGGGGAAGCTGTAGCAGCCGAACATCGTGCGGACGTCGTCGGCGCACGGGCCGATCAGCGCGATCCGGCCGGCCGAGGACAGCGGGAGACCCCCGTCGTTGTGCAGCAGCACGGCACTGGACCGGGCCACGGCGTGTGCGAGTCGTCGGTTCTCCGGCTTGTCCAGATCCAGGGTCCGGGTTCCCTCGCGCAGGGCGGGCGGCTCCGGATCCCAGCCGGCGTCGAGGAGCCCGAGGGCGGCCTTCTGGCGGAGCACCCGCCGCACGGCCCGGTCGACGTCGGCCTCGTCGGCCTCCCCCCTTCCTACCGCGTCGACCAGCGACGCGCCGAATCCGCGCTGGTCGGGCAGTTCGACGTCCAGGCCCGCACGCAGGGCCAGCGCCCCGGCGCCCGGCAGGTCGGCGGCCACCCGGTGGGCGCTCACCAGGAACGGCAGCGACCAGTAGTCGGAGACGACGGTGCCCTGGAAACCCCACTGCTCGCGCAGCACCCCGGTCAGCAGCCGGCGGCTGGCGGCGGGGGCCTCGCCGTCGATCTCGGCGTAGGAGTTCATGACCGAGCCCACTCCGGCGGCGACGACCCGCTCGAAGGGCGGCAGGACGACGTCGGCGAGCTCGCGAGGGCCGATCCCGACCGGAGCGTGGTTGCGGCCGCCCATGGAGGAGGAGTACCCGGCGAAGTGCTTGAGAGTGGCGTACACCCCGGCGCCCTGCAGCCCGAGGACGTACGCCTCGCCCATCTCCCCCACCAGGTACGGGTCTTCGCCGTACGTCTCCTCGCAGCGCCCCCAGCGGTAGTCGCGGATGACGTCGACGACCGGGGCGAGGCCCTGGTGGACACCGGCGGCGGCCATGTCCGCGCCGATGGCGGCGCCGACCCGGCGGACCAGGGCGGGGTCGAAGGTGGCGGCCATGGCCAGGGAGGTGGGGTAGATGGTGGCGCCGTAGGCGGTGAAGCCGGTGAGGCACTCGTCGTGGGCCATCGCCGGGATGCCGAAGCGGCTCCGCCTCATGATCCGGCGCTGGCGTGCGGCCAGCAGGCGGGCGTGTTCCAGGGCGGGGCGGGGGACCGTGCCGTAGGGGCGGGTGAGCTGGCCGAGGCCGTGCCGGGCGGTCTCGTCGAGGTCGCCGACGCGCCCGAACAGGTTCGTTCCGGGGGCTACTTCGGGCCCGGCCGGTTCGACGTCCTCCCAGGCGCTGCTGAGCTGGGCGATCTTCTCCGCCAGGGTGAGCCTCGCCAGCAGCGCCTCGACGCGTTCGTCGACCGGGCGGGTGTGGTCGGACCAGGGCCGGTCGTCTCCCGCCGGGGAGAGATCGGCGTGGTTGTCCGGCGTGGTGGTCGTCATGCACGACTCCTCGTGGGGGTGGTCACTTGGGCATGCCGAGGGCGGCCGGCGACCCTGTGGTCCCGGCCGATTCCCTCTGCGTGTTGGCTACTTGGAGAATCCGGCGGTCAGTCCGGCGACCAACTGGCGCCTGGCGAGGACGAACACGACCAGCATGGGCAGGGTGGAGAGGACGACCGCCGCCATGGTCGCCGGCACGTTGATGCCGAACTGCCCCCGGTAGAGGGTCAGCGCCAGCGGCAGGACGGCCTTGTCGCCGCTCTGGGTGAGGATGAGGGGGAAGAGGAAGCCGTTCCAGACCTGGAGGCCGTCGTAGACGGCGACCGTCACCAGCGCGGGCCGGGCCAGCGGGGCGGCGAGCGAGACCAGCATCCGCCAGTCGCCGGCGCCGTCGACGACCATCGCCTCGAACAGCGAACGCGGCACGTCCCGCAGGAAGCTGACCAGGATCATCACGGTGACCGGCAGCGCGAACGCCGCCGAGGGCAGCACGATCGCGAGCAGGCTGTCGTACATGTGCATGCGGATGATCAGCAGGTACACCGGGATGATCACCGCCTGGAGCGGGATCGCCAGGCCCAGGAGGTAGAGGCGGAAGGTCAGCCGGGACCAGGGGTTGGTGTAGCGGACGATCGAGAACGCGGCCATCAGGGCGACGACCATGACGATCGCCACCGCGGCGGCGGTGACGACCACGCTGTTGAGCAGGTAGGTGGTGAAATCGCCGTCGAGGACGGTCCGGTAGTTGCCCAGGGTCGGACGGCCGGGCAACGCCAGGGGGCTGCCCGTGGTGAAGTCGGCCTGGCCGCGGAGGCTGGTCACGACCACCCAGTACAGGGGTACGACGACCAGCGCGGTCCACAGCAGGGTGGCGCCGCCGGTGGCGGTACGGCGCAGGGTCGCGACGACGGTGCTCACATGCCCTCCTGCTGGCTGTCCATCCGGGTGAAGCCGGACAGGCGGGTGGTCAGCAGCGACAGCCCGAGGCCGAAGACCACCAGAAGCGTCGCCAGCGCGCTGGCCCGGCCCATGTCGTGGACCTGGAAGCCCGTGATGTACATGGCCAGCGGCAGCACCCGGGTCGCGGTGCCCGGACCGCCGGTGCCGCCGGACAGGACGTAGATCAGGTCGAAGTAGGTCAGCGAGCCCACCAGCATGAGCGTGCTCGACGTGACGAACGTGTACTTCAGCTGCGGCAGGGTGATCCGCAGGAACCGGGTGCCGGGGCCGGCGCCGTCGATGGCGGCGGCCTCGTAGAGCGACACCGGGATCTGCCGCACACCGGCCTGGTAGAGCAGCGCGTGGAACGGCACGAACTGCCAGGCGATCACGAAGATCACCGTGTACAGCGCCAGGTCGGGCGAGCCGAGCAGGGGCTTGGCCAGCCAGTGCAGCCCGGGGGCGGCGCCGATGCCGAAGGACGGGTCGAGCAGCGCCTGCCAGGTCAGACCGATCGCCACGGCGGACAGCAGCAGCGGCAGGAACCAGACCACGGCGAAGAACGCCCGCAGCCGGCCCCGGGGGGCCTGGAAGACGCCGAGCGCCAGGGCCAGCGGTGTCTGGACCAGCCAGCTGACCACCATCACCTTGACGGTGAGCCACAGCGCCTGCCAGGTGGAGCCGTCGGTCAGGACGCCGGTCCAGTTGGTGAGTCCGGCCCATCCGATCGAGCCGAGGCCGTCCCAGCGGGCGAGGCTGAGCACCAGCACACCGACCAGCGGGACCAGGCCGAACAGGCCGAACAGGAGCAGGGCGGGCGCGGCCATCAGCAGACCGCTGAAACGGCGGCGGCGCCCACCACGGGCCGTGCCCGGCCGCGCCCTGTGGGACGCGACCGGCCGCGACGTACGCACCACGGTGGCCACTACTGCGCCACCTTGCTCATGTTGGTGCCGAACTGCTCGGGTGTGATCTGTCGCAGGAACGACTTGTCCACGTTGGTCAGCAGCGGGTCGGCCTGGTCGGAGGAGAGGGCCTGGTCCCAGGACAGCTGGAAGTTCGGCGAGTTCTGCACCAGGTCGTAGACGAAGCTGAGCCACTTCTTGTCGTCGGCCGACTTCACCGCCGCCAGCTTGGCGTCCAGCTTGTTGACCGGGGGCACGCTGCCGGCCGCCAGGTAGGCGTCGACCTGGGAGTCGTTCAGGACGTAGTTCTTGAAGTAGGTGAGCGCCGCCGACTTGTTCCTGCTCTTCGAGTTCAGCGACAGGAAGTTCGACGGGTTGCCGACGATGTCCTTCGCGTCGCCCTTGCCGCCCGACAGCGCCGGGAAGGCGACATAGCCGAGGTCCTTCTTCACGAAGTCCGGCGCGGCCTTGACCAGGTTCGCGTACTCCCAGGTGCCCATCAGCTCCATGCCGGCCTTGCCGGTGTAGAGCAGGGCCGTGGAGGCGCCCTGGTCGTAGCTGACGGAGGAGGCGCTGTCGCCGAAGGCACCGGCCTTGGCGAGTTCCTGGAGGCGGGTGTCGGCCGCGGTGACCGAGGCGTCCTTCCAGCCGGCCGCGTTCCCCGAGGCGATCCCGTCGAACACGTCCGAGCCGCCCTCGCGGTCCAGCAGGTACTCCAGGTACATCAGCGTCGGCCACTTGGAGTTCGCCGCGAGGGATATCGGGGTGACGCCCGCGCCCTTGAGCTTCTTCACGTCCGCCAGCAGGTCGTCGTACGTCTTCGGGGGCTCGACGCCCGCGTCCTTGAGGACCTTCTTGTTGTAGTAGAGGACCACCGGGGCGAGGCCGTTGGCGGGCACGCCGTAGACCTGGCCGTCGAAGGTGGCGCTCTTCAGGACGCTCGGCGTGAACCGCAGCAGGTCCACCTGGGCGTCGGTGAGGGTGTCGACCTTGCCGGCCTTGACGTAGTCGTCCAGCGCGCCGCCGCCCCAGCTGAAGAAGATGTCGGGGGCCTGGTTCGCGCCGAAGGCCACGCGCAGCTTCTGCTTGTAGTCGTCGCCGGCGAACAGCCGCAGCGTGATCTTCTCGTCGGGGTGGTCCTTGTTGTAGGCGTCCACCGACTCCTTGAGGATCGTCTGGTCGTTGAGCGCCCACATCGTCAGGCCCTTCGACGACGAACCCGAGGACGAGCCGGCCGGCCCCGAAGTCCCGCACGCGGCAAGGGACATGGCTGCCACGACGACGATCGCGACACCGATCCCGCGGCGCACTCCCGGAATGCCCGCACCGCTTTCCCCGCTCATTCCTGGTGCCGGAAATCCGCGCATAATCTGCCTCTCTTCTCTCGGCATGCCGTAGTCACGCGCCAGGCAGATGGGCGACTGGTGCGAAAAGCTTTCGGACGTCATCACCGCGGACGGCCTGCCTGCTGGACCGGGACACTGACACGGAATTCACGGCCCGGACAAGGAGGAGAAATTCCTCGGTTACGAAACACTTTCGCGTGCCGCCACGGCACACACCGCCGCCGTGAGCACGCCGGCCACCCGGCGGACGGCGCCGAAGAAGAAGGACCGGCCGTCATCGAGGGGGATCGTGTCCGCACGCAGCGGCGAACAAGCATCCCGAGCGAGGGAGCACCAAGACGCGCAAGGCGTACGGCGCTGTGCCGTACGACACCCTTGGGATCGTCCTCGCCAAGGTCAAGGTCATCGCGCGGTACTACTGGGAGACCGGCGATCACAAGTACAAGCTCGCAGACACCGACGACAGGATCGGCGCGATCACGGCGTTCCGGCAGGGTGTCAACACATACCCGGACGCGTTGAACCGAGTATGACGGAGCACTCCATGGCATGGGACGAGACGGGCCTGTCCGGTCTGCAGGCGCAGCTGGCGCACGAAATGCTGAGCCGTGTCACCGCCTTCACGTTCGGACCGGAAGTGCGGCTCGTCCGAGGTGTGGTGGCCTCCCCGGACCGCCCCGGCACGGGCCGCGTCGTCCTCTGGGACGGGCAGCGGCTCGACAGCTCCGTCGCTTTCGACGTGCCGCTCACGGACACCCAGGGCGGGAACATCCCCTCGGAGGATCTCGCCGCCGCCCTGCGCGGCGTGGCGACGGACTGCTCGGAGCGCGAGATCGAGGCGGCACCGCGCGACGCCTTCGGGATCCCCGTGATCGACGCATCCGCCCCCGTGCACGCCTTCGTCGCCGAGCCGCGCTTCACGGTGCCGGACGCACTGCACGCCGCAGCGGCTGTGTTCTCCCTCCCCCCGGAGCCGGAAGAACCCCCGGAACTGCGCCTGCGCGGTTTCCTCCTTCTCGACCGGACGAGGTGCCGCCTCTACCTGGACACCCCCGAATCACAGGACGCACCACCGTTCGGCATCGACCTCCCCCTCCAAGACGAGAAAGGCTCCGTCACGGTCGGGGCAACAGCGCTGCACACCGCACTCCCGGTCCTTCTCCTGAGCGAGCTGGACCGCATCCGCAAGGACGTCCAGGACCCCTACTGCCACACCGTCCACGACTTGGCGGACTGGCTCACAGGCAACTGACCGCAGGGCCCACGGAGCCATCGGCCGACGGAGCGGGCCCGGCCTGCGGGGACCGACGCAGGACCAGGTATCAGCGGATTCATAGCTGCGGCGCCGCCCCACGCAGCCGATCACGCGCGGCCTTCAGCA
Source organism: Streptomyces sp. NPDC090499 (assembly GCF_044769305.1). Taxonomy (NCBI): domain Bacteria; kingdom Bacillati; phylum Actinomycetota; class Actinomycetes; order Kitasatosporales; family Streptomycetaceae; genus Streptomyces; species Streptomyces sp. NPDC090499. The sequence continues at coordinate 518,573 of NZ_JBIVXP010000004.1, read as the reverse complement.
GGCCCTGTGACCACTCCGCACGCGTGACGCCCTCGGGCGGTCCCACCGACTCGGCCTGGCCGGCACCCAGCGCTCTGGCGATCGCCTCCACCGCGAGACGCCGCATGAGGTCGTCGTCGTACTCACCGCGGCCTTGCTCGGCCGGCTTCAGCAGGGCGCGGAGCAGTTCGGCGTCGAACGCGTCGCGCAGAACTTCCCCGGCGCCCGCGACCGCAGCCATGAACGCGCGGCGTCACCCAGGTCCCACTCGGGAGAGCCCAGCAGCTCGGTGATCTCCTCGGCTCCGGAGGGGTTGGCTTCGCACCGTGCGGGACGTCCCAGGCATGGTGGACTGCAGATGCACACCCGTGTGCTCAACCGAACGCGGCCAGGGAGACCGGCTGCCACTGGCGCCAGGTGTTCAGGCGCTCCTCGTAGAGACCGGCGACATCGGTGAAGGACCTGCCGAGGAAGATCCTCAGTGGAGGCTGGTCCGCGTCGACGATCCGAAGAACGGCGTCGCGGGTCGCGCGCGGGTCGCCGACTTCGAAGTCCGGTGCGGTGGCCGCGTGGACGTCGGTGTAGTCCGGGTGCGGCTCACTGTGCCGGGCCCCGCGGGCCAGCCAGTCGGTGGCATAGGGACCGGGCTCGACGTTGGTGACGTGGATGCCGAAGGCCGCCACTTCCTGCGCCAGGGACTCCGACAGCCCCTCAAGAGCCCATTTGGAGGCGTGGTAGGCGCCGATGCCGGGAAACGCACGTACGCCTCCCTCACTGGTCACCTGCAGGATCCTTCCCGATCGTTGCGACCGCATGAAGGGCAGCACGGCCTGCGTGACCCACACCGCGCCGAAGAAGTTGGTCTCCATCTGGGCCCGGAGGTCGTCCTCGTCCACCTCTTCGACCATGCCGAAATGCCCGTAGCCGGCGTTGTTGACCGCGATGTCCAGCGAACCGAAATGCGAGTGGGCGCGCCGCACCGCCTCATGCACCGCGGCGCGGTCGGTGACGTCGAGCCGGAGGGGCAGTACCGCGTCCCCGTACCGCTCGGCCAGCGGGGTCAGCCGGCTGAAGTCCCGGGCTGTCGCCGCGACGTGATCGCCGCGTTCGAGCGCCGCTTCAGTCCACTCGCGGCCGAACCCCCTCGAACTGCCCGTGATGAACCACGTCTTCGCCATGACCGGTACTCCCTGTGTGCGGCTTGCGGCTTGCCTGCTGTTGCCCCTCCATCGTGTTGCCGACCGAGGCATTCCACCAGCGAAGGTCTTTCATGGAAGACATGCGATTCCGGAATGTGTCAGGGTGACGGCATGGCCGACTTCACCCTCACCGGTCTCCGCGTCGTCCAGGCCGTGGTCGACACCGGATCGTTCACCGCGGCGGCCGACGCACTCGGATACACGCAGTCAGCGGTGTCCCGTCAGGTGGCGGCGATGGAAGCCGCCGCGGGCGCACCGCTGTTCGTCCGGGGCGCCCGCGGGGTGGCCCCCTCCCCCGCAGGCATGATCCTGGCCCGCCGGGCCGCGACGGCCCTCAACGAGATCGACGCCGTCAGCACAGACCTCGCCGGACTCCAGGACCATGTCACCGGACGGGTCACCATCGCGGCGTTCCCCTCGGCCGCCGCCGTGCTCGTCCCCAGGACACTGGCCCGCCTCGGAAGCGAACACCCGGGTCTGATCGTCGAGTTCGGCGAGGCGTCCTCGCCCACGCAGCTTCGCCAACTCCGCGCCCACCGCATCGACGTCGCGGTGATCGGCATGGGACCGGACCTGCCCGCCTACGATGTCGAGGGACTGCGCCGCGACCTGCTCCTCGACGGCGGCCTTCTCCTCGCCGTCCCTGCCGACCACCGGTTCGCCGGCCGCGGAACCGTCCCGGTGACCGAGCTGCGGGACGAACCCTGGATCGTCGGCAAAGGTCTGCGTGACGACCCCCAGTTCGGCGCCTGGCCGACCCTCGACCACCCGCGGATCGCCTACGCGGCCCGCGAATGGCCCACTCGCCTCGGCCTCGTCGCCACCGGTCTCGGCATCGCCGTACTCCCCGAAGTAGCCGCAGCCGCGGTCCCCGCCGGAGTCCGCACCGTCCACGTCGACGACCCCGCCTGGCTCGGCCGAGCCGTCGTCGCCGTCACGGTCCGCGACCGCTCTCCCGAGGTGACGGCCACCGTGGAGGCGCTGCGCCACGAGGCCGCGCAGCTTCGTGCGGCGCCATGACACCGCAGCAGGCGTCTGTCCAGGGTGGCAAGCATCTCCGCGCTGGAGCACGGGTCCTGCCGGCACACTGCCCCGCGGCGCGGTCGCGGAGAACGCACCGACCGTCACCAGCACGGCGGTGACGGAGACGGCATCGAGCTTGGTGCGCATGGCGTGGGGAACCTGCTTGCGACAAGGAGTTCATGGAGTCCGTGGATGACCGTCACAACCGGTCAGTGAGGTCGAGGTCGAGGTCGGCGGCACGGCTCCGGCTAGTCCGGGCGGGGGCCCGCTTCTCCGGCGACCGTGCGCAGCAGCGGGCGGCTCGCCGCGCTCGCGCCGGCCAGCCCCGCGAAGCCCAGCGCCAGGCAACCGGCGAGGAGCAGTGCGCTACGGCCGTCCAGGTGCGGGGCGCCCCCGGCGAGCGTCAGCGGCGCCGCACAGAACACCCCCGTGAGCACCGCGCCGCCCGCGAGCACGGCGGCCGGCAGCACCGACTCCGTACGCCTGGCCGTGTCGAGGACCCGCAACGGCGTGCCCGCGAGGTGCAGCAGGCCGTACGTGCGGCGGCGGTCCAGGACGGAGGAGGCGGCCGTGATGGCCGTGGCGGCGATGGCGATGGCGAAGCTCGCACCGAGCACGGCCGACGTCACGAGGTGGAAATCGCGGTCGAACTGCCGTGACTGCCAGGCGACATCGGTACCGGTGACCGGGTACTGGCCGGGCGCCAGGCCGGTGAGCACGCCGCGCGCCGCGTCCAGTCGGCCAGGGTCGGTGACGGTCGCGGTGACCTGGCGCTCGCCGTCTCCGCCCGCGCCGGTGGCGACCCAGTCGTCGTTCGTGCCGACGGTCGCGGGGATGCCCGCGCGCTCCAGGCGTGCGGTGGCCTGCTGCCGTACGGCGGCGACGCGCTCCTTCGGCACGGACAGCGCGAGCTGGTCCGCACTGCCCCACGGTGAGGCGCCGCCAAGGCTGAACAGCGCGAAGAAACCGGCCACGAAGGCCGCCAGCGTCAGCGCCGACACCGCACGCCACACCGACTTGGGGTCGTCGAGCAGGCGGCGCCCCGCGAGCAGCGTCGCCGGTCGCCGCGCCGACCCGGCGACGAGAGCGCCGAGTACCCCGACCACCCAGGGACCGATGACGGACAGTGCGGCGAAGACGGCTGCGCAGCAGTACACCACCGCGTCGATGTCCATCGACCTGCCCTTGGACAGCAGCCCGTAGCCGGCCAGTACGGCGACGAACAGCAGTGCGCGTACGGCCTTCAGACGGGGGGTGCGCGAGCGGCGTACGACTCCGAGCGGGCCCACGACCACCTGCCGCAGCCCCGCCAGCGCGCTGGCCGCCACCATCAGCACCACGCCGGCGAGCACGGCGAGCAGGACTCCCGTACCGACCCAGAGATCGGAGACGTACCAACTGCCGCCCGCCAGGGGGACCTCGGCCGCGAGCGGCAGCAGAACCGCATAGCCCAGCGCGCCCGCGACGGCCCCTGCCGTGCCGGTCAGCGCCGCCTCGGCCACCGCGATCCCCGCGATGCGGCCCGGCGCGGCGCCCAGCAGCCGCAGCGTGGCCAGCCGGGTGTCGCGACGGGAGACGGACAGCCGGGCCGAGGAGGCGCCGAGCACGAGCAGCGGCACGATCAGCAAGGCCGTGGCGATCTTCACCAGGGCCTGGTACTGCGCGCCGAGGCCGTCCGCCGTGCGCTTCCCCGCGAAGTCCGCGACGGGCGTGGGCGTGACGATGTCCCCCGGACGGCGCGGGTCGGTGCCGCGTCTCACGGTCATCGCCGGGTCGTCGGCGCGGTGCCCGACGACGGCCACCTTCTCGCCGGGGTCGACCAGCGCGGCGCGGCCGAGCGTGCCGGTCGTGCTCCTGCCGCCGGGCAGCTCGCCGAGCGCGGGCGAGGTCCATACCTCGCCCGGCTTCGGGAAGCGCGGCATACCGGGAGGCGCGGGCGCCTCGCCGCTCCGGCCCGGCAGCGCCGCGACATCGACGACGGTCACGGGCTCACCGCCGACGAAGGCGGTGCCCACCGCCTCGACGGCCACCGCGCGCGAGAGCCCGGCCCTGACAGGGGTACGCCAGTCGGCGTGCGCGGCGCGTGAGCCGAAGCCGAGGTTGGCGCCGACGCACAGGAGCAGCAGCGTGGTGCAGATCGCCGCGGCGGCGACGGACAGCCCGGCGCCGAGCCGGCCGAGCCGGCCGCCGCCGCGGAGCAGCCGCCAGGTCAGCGTCCAGGTGGTGCGGTCCAGGGCCCTCGCAGTCCTCATCGCACGACTCCGCCGGTCACGGCAGACGTCACGGCGGCCGTCACGGCGGACGACACGGCGGCCGTTGCACAGGTCCCGGCCGGGCCCGCGTCGGCATCCGCATCCGCATCCGCATCCGCGTCCGCGTCCCGTACGATCCGCCCGTCCCGCATCTGCACCGTACGGTCGCACCAGCGGGCCACCGCCCGGTCGTGGGTGACCACGACCAACGCCGTGTTCTGCCTCCTGGTGACCTCCGTCAGCATCCGGATCACGTCCTGTCCGGTGGCCTGGTCGAGCGCGCCCGTCGGCTCGTCGGCGAAGACGACCTCGGCACCCGCGACCAACGCCCGTGCAAGCGCCACCCGTTGGGCCTGCCCGCCGGACAGCTGGCCGGGACGGCTGTCCTCCTTGCCCGCCAGGCCCAGCGGCCCGAACCACTGGCGTGCGCGCCGCTCCGCCTCGCGCCGCGCGGTACCGCCGAGCATCAGCGGGAGCGCCACGTTCTCCACGGCCGGCAGTTCGGGCAGCAACTGCCCGAACTGGAAGACGAACCCGAAGCGGGTACGGCGCAGCTCGCTGCGGTGCGGCTCGCGCAACTGGTCGATGCGCTCGCCGTTCAGCAGTACCTGGCCGCTGTCCGGGCGTTCGATGTTCGCGAGGCAGTGCAGCAACGTCGACTTGCCGGACCCGGAGGGGCCCATCACGGCCAGCGACTCGCCCGCCCGCACGGCGATGTCCACGCCGTCGAGCGCGCGGGTGGATCCGGTGGGCCCAAAGGACTTGGACAGTCCGATGCCGCTCAGCACGGGCGGCGAAGAGGTGGTGTTCATGCGGTCCAACATCCGCTTCCGGCAGGGCCCGTCACCTCGGTCGGCCGACCGGTTCGGAGCCGCCGCGTCGTCCTTTCGGCCGAGGCCGTACGGCGGGGCCGCCCCTACGCTGCGAGACGTGCGAGACACGAGAGACACAGACGATCACACCCGGAACTCCCCGCCGCCCCACCGCACCGCCCTCACCGCGCTGGGGGTGGTCATGGCGCTGTTGTGGGTGGTCGACGTGGCCGGCGTCGCGTCCGGCGCCGGACTCGAGGGCGACGGCGCGTGGTGGAGGCTGGCACCGGGCCTCGTGGCGGCCGTCGCGTTGCTGCTGCCCGGCAGACGTCTCGCGCCGGCCTGGGGCGCGGGTGCCGCGGTGCTCGTCTCCTGGACGGTGACGCTGGTCTTCTTCACGTCCGTGACGTCGTCGCTGCCGGTCGGCTGGGGTCTGCTGGAGACGGTGTGCCTGCTGCTTCTGCTGGTGCGCACCACGAGAGACGTACCGCGGCCCTGGCTGTCCGCCACGCTGGGCACCGCACTCGCCTCCGCCGTGATCGCGGCACCGATGCGGATGGACGACGAGAGCGGCAACGTCTACTTCTCGTTCCTCCTGATCTTCTTCACGGGCGGCGCCGTGGGCATCGGCTCCTACCTCCGCAGCCTCGACGACCGCAGAAGCCGTGCCGTCACCGAGACACGTCAGAACGAACGTCTGGAACTCGCCCGCGAACTGCATGACTTCGTCGCCCACCACGTCACGGGCATCGTCGTCCAGGCCCAGGCGGCCCAGGCGATCCGCGAGATCGCGCCCGAGCAGGTGGATCCGCTGCTGCGCGGCATCGAGCAGGCCGGGGGCGAGACCCTGCAGTCGATGCGCAAGCTGGTGCGCGTGCTGCGCGACGACAGCACACGGGCGGTACGGCCGGGGGAGCTGTACGCCGAACTGGGCGAACTGGTCGCCACGTTCTCCGAACGCGACGCCCCCGCCACCCTCCAGGTCGCGGCCGAGGCCCGGCAGGCGCGGCCGGCCCCCGAGGTGGAGACCTCCGTGCGCAACGTCGTGCGCGAGGCACTGACGAACGTACGCCGCCACGCGCCGGGATCACCGTCCGTCTCCGTACGGGTCGCCCTGGCGGACGGTGCCGGTGATCACGGTGATCACGGCAGCAGCGGCGACAGCGGCGATCGCGCGGCCGCCCGGCGGCTTCGGGTCGAGGTGCACAACGCACCGCCGCCCCGGCCGGTGGCGCCGAACGCCGAACCTCTCGGCGGGCGCGGCGGCCTCGGCCTCATCGGGCTGACCGAACGCGCCCAGGCCGTCGGCGGCACGCTCCACGCGAGCCGGGCCGAGGACGGCGGCTGGAGACTGACGGCGGAGTTCCCGCTGCGCGGCGCTGTGGCAGGATCCCCCGCATGACCAACGTCGGCGGATCCAGCGCATCGGGCTCCTCGGGCGCATCGGGCGCATCGGAGGGATCAGGCGGATCAGCCGGAGCAGGCGGATCAGGCGGACCGTCGATCCGGGTCCTGATCGCCGACGACCAGGACATGGTGCGCACGGGCTTCCGGTTGATCCTCCAGACACAGCCCGGTATCGAGGTCGTGGGCGAGGCGGCCGACGGCGCGGAGTGCGTGGACCTGGCCAGGAGGCTGCGCCCCGACGTGTGCCTGGTCGACATCCGCATGCCGAAACTCGACGGGCTGGAAGTGACCCGGCTGCTCGCGGGCCCGAAGGCCGTCGATCCGCTGCGCGTGGTGGTCGTGACCACCTTCGACCAGGACGACTACGTCTACGGGGCGTTGGGCAACGGTGCCTGCGGGTTCCTGTTGAAGGACGCCGGCCCCGGACTGCTGGTGGAGGCCGTGCGGGCGGCTGCGCGCGGCGACGCGCTGATCTCGCCCTCCGTGACCGTACGGCTCCTGAGGCGGATCGGCGAGCAGCGGCCCGCCGCCGGCCGCGAGGTTACTTCCGGCCCGCTGACGGACCGGGAGTTGGATGTGGCCCGGCTGGTCGCCGACGGACGGACCAATCAGGAGCTCTGCGCCGAGCTGTGCGTCTCGCTCTCCACCGTCAAGTCCCATCTGACGAACATCCAGGTCAAGTTGGGGGTGCGGAACCGAGTGGAGATCGCGGCCTGGGCATGGCGGTGCGGCGTGGTCGGCGACCGCTGAACCCTACTTCTCCAGGCCGTAGTCGAAGCTCACCCGGTCGCCGTGCACTCCGGTCACGGAGATCAGCATCGTCTTGCTCTCGCCCTTGAAAACGGCGGTGCACCGCACGGTGTAGTCCATCTTCGCGCGCAGCCCGCTCGGGCAGCTCACGGACTGCGGGCCGTCCTGGACGAAGGGGATGCCGTAGTTCTCCTTGGCCAGCTTCTCGACCACCGTGCTCGGAACCGTGTGATCCGCTCCGTCCGCGGTGGCGGTCGAGGAATTGTCGAACACGTTCCACGCCGTCACCACGCCTGCCGCCAGCACGGCCGCCGCGACCAGGGCTATGACGATGCGCTTCATGGGGTGCTCCTTCGGTTCTGAGACGGCCGGACCCTACCGGCTGTTCCTCACGGAGCCTCCTCCGCCAGCTGCTCAACTGCCTCGGTACAACGGCCGGTTGTGGCCACCGAGTCCTGGCCGAAAGGACGACGGCCGTTCGCTGCGCCCGAGGGCCGCGGCGGCCGGCACGGCGGAGCGGGCGGTGTCGTCGGACTTCCCCGGCGCCGATGAACTGGTGGCCGCAGGGCGGGTCGAGGCGCCGTCGGCACAGGCGCTGGAGGGGATCGAGACGGCGATGGCCGCGCCGGAGGCCGGGCACCGCCGCCCAGCGCAAGCGGTGCGCTGTGGTGATCGCACCACTGCGGGGGATGCCGGGACAGGATCGGCTGACACCGGACCGGCGGGGCGGTCCTCGAACGGCCGTCGTTCTTTTGGCCGAGGCCCGGGGGCTGCTACCGGCCGTTGTACCGAGGCAGTGGCGCGGGGTGGGAGAGGAAGCTCTGCGGAGAAGAGCCGCCGACAACCGGCACGATGAGACACCACCTACGAGAGCACCAGCCAGATCCGGCAGGTGATCGGGGCCAAGGCGCCGCCGGCGGAGCAGCAGCGGTTACATCGAACATCAACTCGCCTTTTACGCAAGGATGTTGGGATACTCTCGCGCTGCCCGACATCAGTCGCCATACGTCGCACATGTCACGTGAGAGTCCGGGATTCCCATGCCTGTCCCCCAACCCAGCCGGTCCAGCGCGCTCGCCTACGCGGCGGCCGGGATGGAACCTCCGCCGCCGGTCCCGCTCAGGAAGAACGACCCCGTTCGGGTCGGCCCGTACGTCCTGATGTCGGTGCTGGGCAGTGGAGGGATGGGCCGAGTCTATCTGGGCCAGGACTCCACCGGCGGTCCGGGCCTGGCCGCCGTCAAGGTGATCCGGCCCGAATACGCGGAGGACCCCCAGTTCCGCAAGCGCTTCGCACGCGAGGTCGGTGCACTGGACCGCGTCCAGGGGGCGCACATCGTACGGCTGCTCGGCAGCGGCTGCGACGAGGACCTGGTGTGGGTGGCCACCGAGTACGTCCCCGGGCCCACCCTCGCCGAAGTGGTCGACGCGCGGGGACCGATCGACGCACCGGCCGCCTGGCGGCTGCTGGCCGACCTGGGGCGTGCGGTCGAAGCCATCTGGCGCGCCGGGATCGTCCATCGTGACCTCAAGCCCTCCAATGTGATCCTGGCCGCCGACGGCGCCCGGGTCATCGACTTCGGTGTCGTCCAGGCCACCGACGGCACCTCGATCACCGTCACGGGCCAGAACGTGGGAACGCCGGCCTTCATGTCCCCGGAGCAGGTCAGGGGCAAGGAGGTGACGGCCGCTTCCGACATCTTCGCGCTGGCCTCCGCCCTCGCCTACGCCGTCACGGGGCACGCGCCGTTCGGCGACGGCACGGGTGTCGACGTCCTGCACCGGGTCGCCTTCGAACCGCCGAAGGAACAGGTCCTCGACAAGGTCGCGGCCGTCGACACGGAACTGGCCGCGTTCATCCGCACCTGTCTGGACAAGGAACCCGAGGCTCGCCCGTCACCGGAGGCGGTGTTCCGGACCGCCATCGGGCACCAGCTGCCCGCGCCGACCGAGCCGCCACCACGGCGCGCGCCGCAGCGGGCGCTCCTGCGCGACAGCCGACCCGACGCCTCCGCACCGCCCGTGGAGCCGCCCACCGGCTCCGTCGGCTCCACCGGCTCCGTCGGCTCCGCCGCGCCCGCTCCGGGGAAGCGCAGGAAGCTGGTCGTGGCCGCGGCCGTCACCGCGGGTCTCGTGGCGGCCGCGGCCGTCACCGCGGCACTGATGTCGCAGGGCCACTCCAGCGCGACAGCCGACCCCGGCCATGGCCCCGGGGTGTCGGCGATCGTGACGGACAGCCCTGTCACCACGCCCGGCAGTTCACGGAAAGAGACACCGACGTCCAGCCCGTCGACGACGGACCAGGCGTTCAGGGAGTCGCCGAGCGCGGCGCCCACGAAGGACCCCACCGGCCAGGGCTCCGGTACAGCGGACCTCCGCACCGCCGCATGCCCCGCCGTGCTCGCGTCGGGGGCCACCGGCGCCTGCGTCAAGGCCCTGCAGCTTCTCCTGGCCGACCACGGTCTCTATGTCCCGGCCGACGGCGAGTTCGACGCGGCGACCGTCGCCGCGGTCGAAGCCTTCCAGACCGAGGCCGGCCTCACCGCCGACGGGAAGGCCGACGCACAGACCAAGCGACTCCTGTACGCCCTGGACCGCGGGGCGGTCCGGGCCGGCTCGGTCACGGTGACCGAGAGCGTCAACGCCACCTCCGTCGCCCGATGCCTCGACAACCGTGGGTCGAACGCCCAGGTGTGGGGGTGCAATGCCACGGCCGCCCAGAAGTGGGCGCTGTATCGCGTGGCCGGCCAGGACTCCCAGTACCTCCTCGTCAACCGGGGCAGCCATCTCTGCCTGGACGCCGACGCCGGCACGATCGGCCGGAACGGTCAGAAGGTGCGGGCCAGGAGCTGCGACGGGCTCAGTGCGCAGAGATGGCGGCTCGGCAGCGGCGGGACGCTGGTCAGCGTCCCGGACGGCTTCTGTCTCGACGCCGATGCGCCCTCCTCCGGAGAGGACGGCCAGCCCGTACAGGGCTGGGGATGCGCGGGCAGCGTCAACCAGGTGTGGAACTGGTCCTGACGCCCCCTCGGCCCCCGGCCACTCCACGGACGTGCCGACCACAAGGCGCGCAGCCGGCCGACAACGGGTCGAGTCAGTGCTGGGTACCGGCGGACCAGAGGGTGGTGCCCTGGTAGACCACGCTGACGCCGCCGTCGGTACCGAAGTAGAGAAAGGCGCCGTCGTGCCCGGACGTCACGGAGCTCCAGACTCCCCAGGTGTCCTTGTCGTAGACGACGAGGTTGCCGTCGGCCTGCATGATGGCGAGGTATCCGGTGCCCGAGGTGCCCGAGGACCAGCGCCGGTGGTGATTCTCGTCGTAGACGACGAGGTTGCCGTCGGTCTGCATCGTCATGGTGGTCCGGTTGGTCTGCCAGGACTCGCCCGGCATCAGCTGCTGGTCACGACGCACGGTCAACGTCGTCCATCCGGGCGAGGCCGATGCCGTCCTGCTCGGGTCCGGGTCCGCCGCCTTGCCCGTAGGGGCCGTCGTCTTCGTCGTCTCGGCGCCGGATCCGGCCGGGGAGCTTGATGACGGCGGCACGGCGGACCGCGTGGGTGAAGACGAAGAAGCTCCCGCGGCGGGTGCTCGGTGCGGGGACGGGGATGTCGCGGCGGCAGCCGTCGCGTACGGCACGGCGATCGCCGTGCTGCCCGCCCCGGCGCGGGGCTTCGTGCCGACGGCGGGGTCCGCTTCGAAGGCCGCACGCGTGACCAACCCCGCGGTCACCAGGACGGCGGCCCCGGCGAGTACGGCTCCCGCTCTCCGTGCGCCGGTGCCCCTGCCGGTTACGGCGGTTCGGAACAGGCGGCTGCGGACGGTCGTGGCGCCGGCGGCCTCGAGTGCGTCCGCGAACTCGGCGGCATCGGCCCAGCGCCCCTCCCGCTCCGGATCGAGGGCGCGTCGCGTCACGCGCCGGACAGCCGCCGGCACCCGGGGGCGCGGTGGCCCGGGCCAGTCGAGTTGTTCCGTCGAGCCGGGCAGGCGCCCGGTCAGCAGTTCGTAGGTGAGTACGCCCAGACCGTAGACGTCGGCCCGCTCGTCGACATCGACCAGGCGGTCCTCCGGGACCTGCTCCGGCGCCATGTAGCCGGGTGATCCCACGCCCTGCGTCAGTCCCGAGGCGTGCGCCAGGCTCTTGGCCAGGCCGAGGTCGGCCACCAGCAGCCGTTCACGGCCGCCCGACACGGTCTGCAGCAGAATGTTGGACGGCTTGATGTCACGGTGCACGATGCCGGCCGCGTGCAGGTCGGCCACGCCCCGGGCGGCCTGCACCGCGAACCGCAGCGCCTGGTCGACGGGCAGCGGCCCCTGGGCCACCCGGTCGGCCAGCGTGCCGCCGTCGGCGTAGGTCATGACGAAGTACGGCCGTCCGTCCGGCAGTTCGCCGATGTCGTACACCTGCACCACGCGGTCCGACGCGGCCTGCCGCAGCAGCCGGGCCTCGTCCAGGAAACGCTCCCTGAGGTCGGGCCGGTGAACCCACTTCTCCGCCATGACCTTCACCGCGACCGGGGCTTCGAGCATGTAGTCGTAGGCGAGCCAGACCATGCCGAAACCTCCGCAGCCCAGAAGGCGCTGCAGGCGGTGACGTCCGACAGTGACGAGTGTTGACATGAGGGCGGAACTCCAGCGCAGTTGCCGTTCGACGTTCGACGTTCGACCCGACCAGGAGGTGGCGGGACTCGGCGCCTGCCGCTGCGCCGCCCTTGAGCGACGTCCGGTGCCGGTCGCCTCCTCGTACCGCGGAGACGATGAGGGCACCTTGCCGGGCGCCCTTCCGGCATGCCGGGTCCTGCGACCGCAGATGCCTGCGTGTCAGTGTCGACGCGTGACGCGGCCGCGCACAACGTGCACAGGACCAGCATGACCTCCGTCCTTTGGGCACCGGCACAACGGCCCTGCCGGGAGCGCGGTCTCCGACCACGTGCCCTGCGGGCAGGGGACGCCGCGCAGCACGACCGGCTGCCCGTACGGATGCCGGTCAGGCCGGACGATGCGCTGCTGCCGGGCGTCAGTCCGGGCCCGGGCCGAGCATGCGGCGCGAGAGCTCGGCGAACTGGAGCAGTTCGGGCATGGTCCGGTGCTTGGAGTAGGCCAGGGCGACCATGCGCGGTGCGACGCCCTCCAGCGTCAGGTAGACGACGTCGTCACGGCGGTAGAAGCCGGCCATGCCGGCCGGCATGACATAGCACCCGGACCCGAAGGCGACGGTCTGCAGGCATTCCTCGATCGTCGCCGGGAACCGTCCGGTGTCCCCCGGCGGCGCCACCGGATCGAACGGGACACGTCCGCGCCATTCCGGTACGTCCTTCGGATCCTGCAGCAGGGTCATGTCCCGCAGGTCCTCGACGTGCACCGCCTTGAGTTCCGCGCACGGGTGCTCGCTGGACAGCGCCACCACACGGGGCTCCGGGAAGAGCGGGACCACCTCGAACATGCCCTCGGGCAGGGGCAGTCGGACGTAGCAGACGTCGACCCGCCCGTCGAGCAGGAAGTCGACCTGGTCGGTGATCGCGGTGTGGACGACATCGATGTCGAGTTGCGGCGCCATCCGGGTGAACTCCCGCACGATGGGGGTCACGATGACACCCGGCATGAAGCCGATGGTGAACTGGTTCACCTCCCGGCTCGCCGTCCGCGCCCGCTGCTGCACCGCCTGCGCCATCGCCAGCATCGGCCGGGCGTCCTCCAGCAACTGGTGCCCCGCCCGCGTCAGTACGGTGCCCTGCCGGTCACGCAGGAAGAGGACCACGCCCAGATCCTCCTCCAGTGCCCGGATCTGACGGCTGAGCGCCGGCTGCGTCATGTAGAGGCGGCTCGCCGCCCGCACGAAGCTGCACTCCTCGGCCACGGCCACGAAGTAGCGCACCCGGCGTATGTCGAGGTCCATGCGGCCCATCGTAGCCAGGCCCATCACGGCATATGCCGAAACGGCTTCAGAATCGAACAGATAGGCATTGGCGCGGTCCCCCTCGACCGGTCCACCATGGTCGGACCGAGAGGAAGAACCTCAACGTCCGCCGCTGTCACAGCAGTTGTGCAGGATGCCGGGCTCGCGTGGGCAGCCGGCCGGCGTCGTGGGCCGCGGGTACGCACCCCGCCGGTCGGGAACGGCCGCGGGGCGACCGGCCCTTCGCGCGTCGAGCGCGGACGCGGTCGCACGACCGTCTCCTCGCGGGAGCACGCCCGCGCCTTCGGGCATCGGCCCCGCATCCGGCCCGCGGGGCGGATGGGCCCCACGAAAGGAATCACCATGGGATCGACCCGGCACCGGGGCAGGGGCAGGATCACGCCGTCCACCGGACACACCCCGAGCGCCGCGGCATACGACGGCACGGCACGGCGGTCGGCTCTCTCCCCGGTTCGTGCCTGTCCGGCATGACCGGCAGATCCGAGCGCGCTGCCGCCGCGACGGCGGCATTGCGGGACGTCCTGGAACACATCGACGCCGATGCCGTGGTCCAGCGTATGGACCCCGTACTTCGCCGTACGCCTGAATACATGCGCTGGGCGCGCGAGTGCGGGGCCTCCGCTCTCCGTGCCTCGCTGCGCCGGCACGCCGGCCTGCTCCTGCACTGGATGGTGAGGGGCACACCTCCGGACTCGTACGTCCTGTCCGAGATCTACGAGCAGGCGCGGGAGTGCGCCGCCGCCGGACAGCCGTTGGACGACGGCCTGCTCCTGCATCACCGGGCCGCGAGCGTCTTCTGGGACGCCGTGCTCGGCCTGGCCGCCGAAGAGGAACGCGGACACCTGGCGGACTGGACCGACCAGGGGCGGGGGCATGTCGACAGCTACCTCGACATGGTCACCCGGGTGTTCACTCAGGCGTACGCGGACCAGGCCGACCTGCCGTCCGCACAGGGCGACCGCCGGGCACGCACCCTCTTCGACCGCCTCTGCGCCCACCTGCCCGTCACGGTGGAGGACCAGGAGCGTGCCGCTCGGCTCGGCTTCGATCCGACACCTCCGTACGTGCCCTTCGTCGTGCTGCTCGACAGGTCCGCTCCTGCCGGGCGCGCCGAGCTGGCGGCCCGCCTGCGCGGTGCCGGAGCCCTGGCCTTCGTCGAGGGCGTCCGCGTCACCGGACTCACCGGGCCCGCGTTCGACTGGTCGGCGTTCATGGCCGACCGACGCCTGCTCCTGGCACCGGGCCGGCCGACCGGGCGGACCGGCCTCCGGACCGCCGTCGACGACCTGCGTCTGCTGGTCGCGGTCGCATCGCGGTCCCCTCGGCGTGGGCATGTCCGAACCGAGGATTTCCTGCCTCAGCTGCTCCTGGCGCGCTCTCCCGAACTCGCCGACGCGGTGACTCACCGTGTCTTCGGACCGCTGGCAGGCGGGGACCACGGCGAACTGACGGCGACCCTCGCCTGCCTGGCCGAGAACCAGTTCGACAGCGCCTCCACCACGGCCGCCCTTCACCTGCACCGCAACACCCTGCTGTACCGGATCAAGCAGATCGAGAAGCTCACCGGCCTCGACCTGCAGCGGCACGGCGACCGCGCGCTGGTGTGGCTCGCGGTCATCTGGGCGCAGGTCTCCTCCCGACCGGTCGGATCGCGATCCGTGCGCAACCACCGGCTGCCGGCTGCATCCGACGGCAGCGGCCCAGCAGGCACGTTCACTTCAGAAAGCGAGCAGCGATGACAAGCCGTCCGACGGAAGCTCCGGCAGGGCCGGTGCCGATGCGGCGCCAGGCCGAATCGGACCGGCGTCTTCCGATCAGTCCGGCAGCCACCGACTCGCCGCGCAGCAGGCGTCCGCACCCTGTGGGCAGACCGGGCCCGCGGCCGCACGCCGATGCCGTAAGACGGCTCCCCGCGTCCTCGGTGTCGGTGGCCGTGGACGCCGCGGACCCGGTGACACACGCCGGGCTGGCGGCCGGGCTGAGCCGCGGACCGAACGTGGCGCTCACCGCGGTGCGGGAGGCGGACGTCGTGGTCGCCGCGATCCAGACGGCCGACAACTCCACGCTGGAAGCGCTGAGCAGGCTGCCCATGCCGCCTCCGGCACGGATCGTGCTCGTCGTCAGCGACGGCTGGTACGCCGACCTGACGGTGGCCGCCCACAGTGGGATACGGGCCGTGCTCTGGCGGGCCGAGGCGCAGCCGCAGTCGCTGATCCGTGCTGTGCTGGCGGTCGCCGCCGGCGATGCGCTGCTGCCGTCCGCGGTACAGGGTGAACTGCTCGACCAGGCAGACCGCCTCCAGCGCACCGTGCTGCTGCCCAAGGGCCTGACGCCGTCCGGTCTGAACACACGGGAGATCGACGTGCTCCGGTTGGTCGCGCAGGGCCTGGACCTCGCCGAGATAGCCACCACGATGTGCTACTCCGAACGCAACATCAAGAAGATCCTCTACGGGGTCGTCAACCGCCTCGGACTGCGCAACCGCGTCCACGCCGTCTCCTACGCCATCCGCAACAAACTCATATGAGCCCGCCCGGTGGGCCGTACCCACCGGGAACGTGCGGGTCGCGGGCCTGGTGCGGGTGAGGCTCACCGAGCACGCGCCGCCTCCGCGCGCCGGCCGGCCGAGCGGGCTCCCGCGGGGCGGCCGCGTGCCGGTCTCCGTGTCGGACACGGCGCCGACGGCAGTGGGCCTCGACCCCCGGGTGATCCGTTCGGCGCGGCGAAGGCCCCGAGGCCGGTGTCGGGTGTCGTCGACGATCCCTGCCTCACTGCGAGAGGGCGGTGGCACTCTCCGGCTGCTCGGCCGGGTCGTCCTGACCGCGGAACGACAGCAGGCGTGAGGGAAGAAGCCAGAGGCAGGCAAGGGTTCCGCCGATCGCGCCGACCCACAGCGCCACGGGGATGCCCGCTGTCGCGGCGATGAGGGCGCCGGCGACCGAGCCCAGTGGCCGGAGGCCGAAACTCACGGTCTGGTACGCACCCCGGGTCTGTGAGCGGAGGTGAGGGGGCACCACCAGCGCGAACACCGAGCCGACGGAGATGTCCTGAACGGATTCGCCGACACCGCCCAGCAGTGTCGAGGCCAGGACCAGGGCGAAGACGAGGCTCCCGGTGGCGCCGACCGCGGGGATCACGAGGAGCGGCGCATGCGACAGCACACAGCCGACCAGGAGCATCCGGCCCAGGCCGATGCGGCGGGCGAGCCGGGAGGCGAGGGCCGCGCCGGCGAGTCCGCCGACGGCCTGCACGCTGAACACGAACCCGATCTGGGCGCTGGTCAGGGACAGCTTGTGGACGTAGTACCAGACGAGCACCGACAGGAAGAGCATGTTGAAGAAGTTGCCGGTGGCGGTGACCGACAGGGCCGTCCTGATCAGCGGATTCCGTCGGATGAAGGCCAGGCCCGGCCGACGGTCGCGGCTCTCCGGGGAGCCGGGTTCACGGCGGTGCTCCACCGGACGCAGCCGGAGGAGGAACAGGGCGGCCGTGACGGCGGTGGCCGCGTCCACGCCGACCGCTGCCGGTACACCGGCGAGTTGGACCAGCAGTCCACCGATGGCGGGTCCGGCCAGGATCGCGGCGGTCCGGCCCGTGTAGGAGGCCGCCTGTCCGGCCACGTAGAGCTCGGACGGCAGGGTGGTGGCGAACAGACCGCTCTCGCTGACGTTCGACAGCACCGTGCACAGGCCGATGACGGCCAGGACGACGGCCAGCTGGATGAGCGAGAGCAGGCCGAAGGCTGTGGCGATCGGCACGCTGCTCAGGGCGGCGACCCGCAGGAGGTTGGCGCCGGCCAGGAGCCTGCGGTGGTGTCCCGTACGGTCGGCGAACGAGCCGGCCGGTATGGCCAGGAACAGGCTCGGGAGCCAGATCACGGCCGACAGGACGGCACTTTGGACGGCGTCGGCGCCCAGGACCTCGATCGCGGCCAACGGCAGGGCCACCGAGGAGATGGCATCGCCCAGGGCGGCCAGAGTGGTGGCGGACCAGAGCTTTCTGAACGCCGGATGGCGCAGCGGCGCCGGCACCGAAGGAAGGAGGGCCCGCAAGGTGATGGATCCTGTTTCTCGCGATGACGGATATTGCGCGGAATATGCGACCGCTCCGGCTCCGGAAAAGGGAGCCGGAGCGGTCGATGAATTTACCAGGAGTGCTGCTTCTTCATCTCTCACCTCCGCTGCTCATGAACTCCCCTCCATAAGGGAGTTGCTGGGAAAATTATCGGGGAAGTCGCCGCGTATCGCTAATGCCGATGCTGTCGCCGCTCATGCCGAATCGGCCTGGCGAATTGTCCGGCGATTTCAGAGGAACACGTAGAGAGTGAGCAGAGTGGCGCCCGTGGCCACGACGTACGCCTCGAAGGCGCCGCGGAGGGCCGCCGGGGCGTTGCGCAGCTCCATGAAGTGCAGGCCGACCAGCCGTACCTTGATCAGCGCGATCGCGACGACCGCGCAGCCGACCAGGGTCGACGTGCTGCCCTCGATGCCCAGCAGCCAGCTCGACAGCGTGGCCAGGACGAGTACCGGAAAGACCCACATGTGTCACGCCACCAGGTAGAAGAGCGGGAAGAGGACGAGCCAGAGCAGGTCCACCATGTGCCAGTACGCGGCCGCTCCCTCGGCGGCCAGCAGTTGGCCCCGGCTCAGGGCCGGCCGACGGGACAGGACGATGAGAACCGTGAGCGCGCCGATCCCGATCGCCAGGTGGGCCAGGTGGATGCCGGTGAAGACGAAGTAGTACATGAAGAAGTCGTTGCTGCTCGGTGTGTGTCCGTCGTGGATCACGAGCGCGTATTCGACGCCCTTGACGGCGGCGAACCCGAGCGCGCACAAGAGCGCCCATGGCAGTGTCCGTGCGGGTCTGCCGGACCGCAGTTGCCGCAGTCCGCGGGCCACCAGCGCTGACGCGGTCAGCAGGAGCAGTGTGTTCAGGAGTCCCAGGTCTGGATGGAGGGCCTGCTGAGAGGCCCGGAACATCCTCGGGTGCCGGCCGTGCAGTACCGCGACGAAGCCGAAGAACACCGAGAACATGATCATGTCGCCGAGGAGGAAGACCCACAGTCCGGCCTCGCCGGGGATGTGGCGGTCGCCCTGGGGCGCCGGGTGTTCGGTCCGGGCCGCCGTGGCGGTCATACCGCGGGTTCCAGGCCGGCCGGGGCCCGGTCGTCGTCCACCCGGTTCGCGGCCCGCACCATCAGGGGTGTCATGACGAGGAACCAGGCGCCGAAGGCGCCGGCCGCGACCCAGAACGAGAGGATGCCGTTCCAGGCGAAGGGGCCGGTCTTGAAGAAGGTCAGCAGGATGCTCGGCAGGAAGAGGAAGGCCATCCAGAAGTTCAGGTACGCGGCCCAGCGCGGCAGGAGCGGCGTGGGGCGCTTGTCGGCCAGGATCGCCACTCCGACCGCGACGGCCTGCCCGACGGCCGGGAAGGCGTTCATGACCAGGGTGATCCAGGCCGTGTCGTTGAGCGCCATCGTGATGTCGGGCGAGCGGTCCGGCCGGTAGGCCGTCGCGGTGAAGATCAGGACCGGTACGAAGATCGCGGCCACGTTGGCGGCACCGCAGACGAGTTGGGTGGCGGCCAGCGGCGCCAGCCGCGGGTCGATACGCCGGATCAGGCTCGACAGCGCCGCGACGAAGGGTGCGGTCGTCACCGCGCCGACGAGCATGACCACGAGCCCGGCACGGATCGAGTTGGCGTGGTCCGTGTAGAAGGCCGCGACCCGCCCCGCCGACCAGTTCGGCGCCATCGGCGGTATCCAGTGGGCGATCAGCAGGGCGGCGAAGAACAGCGCGATGAACAGGTAACCGAAGCTCGCGCAGGCGGTCAGGATTCGGCGGGACATGGGGGAATCTCCTGGTTCCGGAAGGGACGGGTACGGAGCGGGCTTCGCTGCTCGGACCTGAGGACGGGAGGATCAGAGGGTGGGAGTCCTGGTGGCGTCAGGCCGGTGCGCTCAGGTACGGGAACACGGCGCGCAGCGTCCCGGTGGCGTGGCCGGCGTCCAGGCCCATGGGGACGGGAGCGTTCAGCACGATCTCGAACATCGCCTCGGGCGTGGACTCGGTGAGCCCTCTGCCGTTGCGGGCCTCCGCACCGAAACAGGCTTCGGTGCCCACCTGGTAGCGCAGGACGTCCGGGAAGATGACGTCCCGCGTCGCGGCGCCGTAGCCCTGCGGGTCGGAGTGCGTGTCGTTGGCGGACACGAGACCCGCGACCTTCCGGCGTACGAGGTCTCCGTAGTTGTCGAGGTCAGCATGTGGATCAGTGGCGTTGTAGTCGTCGAAGCCGGCCTCGGTGACGTCGAACAACGTGCTGACGAGCGGTTTCGCGCACCGGTTGATCTGCAGCCAGCCGCCGTGGTGGTCGTCAAGGGCGGTGGTGGCCCACAGACCGATCGTCCCCGATCCGACGAGCTCGTCCGGAAGTTCGAGGACGAGGGCGGTGACGTTGGTGCCGGCGAACAGGTTCGAAGCCTGCTGCGGGTCGAACGCGGAGAGGTCCACCGCCGCACCGTTCCGCAGTGCGGTCAGGACCGCCGTGACGACGGTGCCGTCGAGGTAGAACGGGTCTCCGGCCCGGCCGACGAAGACGTTGACGCCGTCCGCCGTGGTGACGATCTCCTGCGTCCTGCCGGTCGCCACGAGGGCTCCCGAGGCGTTGCGGTCGGCGGCCTCGGCACCGGTGAGCCGGTCGAGCACCCATGCCTGCCGGCCGTCCGGTTCGGGGGCGAGGAATCTGAACCGGAACGTCAGATCCTGCACCGCGTCGTCGTCGGTGTCGATGTGGAACTCGTACAGCGCCTCGGGGTGGAAGCCCTTGTCGGCCGACACCGGGTTGGTGTTCATGACGAGGACCGTGCCGGTCCGTCCCCTGAACAGGTAGACATCGCTGATGTCCAGGCGGGGGTCCTGTTTCGCGGCAGCTGAATCCTGGTGGTGGGACATCGATCGGCCTTCCGTGAGGGCTGGGCAGGACAGGGCACGGCGATGCCTTGCCGACCCGGCAGTTGTTGTGTGTGCAGCAATCGAGAGGTCCGGTTCTGCGAACCCGGGGAAGCTGCTGCGGTACCGGCCGCCTCGATCGGTCGAGGGCGGCTCGTGGCGCGGTGTCCGTTCAGGGCCTGCGCCGAGGCGGTTGCCGCTTGACGCGGCCGCCGTTGACCCACTTGCCGCCTGAGCGCTCCGGCTCGACGATCGCCGCGCTCAGGTGCTCAAGGTCGTCGCCAGGCAGCGTGTTACCGCTGCCGAGCCGGGCAACCCGAGGTCGAAGTGGGTCACGTCGAACATCCTGGCCCAGGCCTGTCATGCGTCGCCAATGCCTGTCCGGGGGTCCGGCATGCCGGTTCGGCATCAGCCCTGCTGGTGCGAGGGGTGGCCGACGAGGTCACGGACAGATCAGGGAGCGACGTCCCGGTTGCGCCAGCTGAGCGAATAGGCGGCTCGGCGAGCGCGCATCAACTCTCCCAGCGGCCGATGCTCGGGTGCCGCGATCCACGGGTTGAAGCTGCTCTTCTCGACGGTCTCGGCCAGTGCCTCGTCCGGTGCTTGCCGAGGCAGGCGCAGTCGCCCCACGGTGAGCCACGGCGCGTCCCAGCGGACGGAGGAGTCTTCGATCGGCGTACGACTCTCGTCCTCGAAGAACTGGGCCTGGAAAAGGAACTCCAGGTCGTCGTCCGCGAGTCGCGTATGGATGTCGGCGGCCAGGTCCTTTCGGGCCGCCTTGTTGATCTTCGTTGAGGCGGCGCACAGCTTCAACCGGGCCGCGTAGTCGCCGAACGTGACGGGCATGATGCTGAAGAAGTCATGCGTGGCGAATCCGCTGAACGGCTTCGCCATGTCCCGGAAGTTCGCGACAGCGCTGCGGGTGAGCTGCGGCTTGGTTGCAGCCTTGCGCAGCGCGGCGCCGGGCGTACTCGTGGAGAGATCGACGATTCCGACGATGTCCGCGCTGCCGCCGACCTTCAGGGTCTCCTGACTGACCAGGGTGAAGTTCTGCTCGACAGCGACGGACGACGGCGTCGAGGCCCCGAGCACCTTGATCGCGAAACCACGGATATCAGGAGCCCGGTCGACGGAGAAATTCCCGTTGGACAGCCGAACATGTGCCTCAAGGACCGCAGGGGCGGCAAAGATTCCTTGCCTCGCATATTCAGGAAGGTCCTCTTCCACCGCGAGGACGGCCCTCAGGGCGGCCACTTGATTGCGGTGCAGCGCCCTCCCATGGCCTTGTTTTTTCAGGCGCTTACGCTGCAGTTCGTCGAAAACGTGCGCCTGTTCCACGTGCTGGGTGCTCTCGTCGGGCAGAAAGACTTCGTGCCATTGAGTGCTCGGCATGTGAATACCTTCTCGATGTTCGGGCCCTCTGTCGGACAGAAGACGGTTTACAGCCCGGCGCCGGTGTCCGCGCGCATGGAATTCAGCCCCGCCGTACGGGCGTTCGGGGTTGTGGTGTGTTCGCACGGACGACACCGGTACGAGGCAAGCCGCAGACCGTCGACACCGTGCACGTTCAGGTCCGGGGCGACGACAGCAAGCTCGTCCGTCCCGATCCGGCAGGTGCCGACAAACCTTCTCTGTCAGCTCACGTTCCTTCTGCCGATGAGCTTTGCGGGCCGCGGCTCGTCGCGCCAATGCCGATTAACCGAACCGTCATGCCGATCGGGCATCGGGACAGGACAGTGCGGTTCTGCTCGCCTGTGCGCGTGTCTCTATGCCGAACCGAGCGCCGCGATCACGATCCTGGCGAACTGGTCGATGGACGGCATCTTCCGGTTCTTGGCGTACGCCAGCGCCACCATGCGCGGGGCGACCCCTGCGAGCTGGACGTAGCGGATGTCGGGGCGACGGTAGAAACCGGCGAGGCCGGCCGGGACGACGATGAACCCGGTGCCGGACGCGACGGCTTCCAGGCTCTCCTCGATCGAGGTGGGCCGTTCGGTTTCCGGACGGTTGCGTGCCGCTGCCGCGTCGAAGTCGGTGCCGCGCCACTCCGGGACGTCGGCGGAGTCCTGCAGCAGGCGGTACGGCGTCAGCTCCGTGATGTGGACGGTCTGCGCCTGCGCCAGCGGATGTTCGTCGGAGAGCGCCGCGACCCGGGACTCGGGGAACAGAGGGACGATCTCGAAGGTGTCGACCGGCAGCGGCAGCCGGACGAAGCAGACATCGACGCGACCGTCGAGCAGATAGTCGACCTGGTCGGTGGGCGCCGTGTGCAGCACCTGCACATTGACCTCCGGCGCCAGCGCCCGGAACTGCCGGACGATCGGCGTGACTATGACCCCTGGCATGAAGCCGATGGTGAAGTGGTGTCCTTCACGGCTGGCGAGACGGACTCGCCGCTGCAGAGCCAGCGATGCCGCGAGCAGCGGCCGCGCGTCCTCCAGCAGCTGACCGCCGGCACGCGTGAGCGCCGTACCCAGCGGGCCGCGCTGGAGCAGCGACGCTCCGAGATCGTCCTCAAGAGCACGGATCTGTCGGCTCAGTGCGGGCTGCGTCATCTTCAGTCGTTCGGCGCCACGCACAAAACTGAGCTCTTCGGCAACCGTCACGAAATAGCGGAGACGCCGGAGGTCGATATCCATGGCGCCATGTTAGCCACGCCGCTTTTCCTGTCGAACTGCGATCCGGAAAAGCGTCTTGGGCTTTGGCGATGCCCAACCGGCATGACTTCTGCGCGAATCGGCATTGGCACCACCAGGCATCCATGACCATGATTGACCGGCATAAAGCGGCCCCCCGTCGGCGGATGGTTGCCCCGCCGTGCACGCAGCCATGCACGCAGCCCTGCCCGCATTCTCCGCCGCGCGCCGACGGTGCCGACCTGAAGGAGAACGGGCTCCCGTGCCGCTTCTGCCTGCGGTGAACCACGGCAGGCAGCCGGAATTCGGAACCGGCGTGCAAGAAATTCCGCTCCACCTCGGCGCAACAATCGGCAAACCCCCGACTTCTATGGTCCGGCCGCCCCTCGGTGAATCCACTGCGAGCCGATGTATTCCGGGAGGCGGGGCTGGGCGATTCGGCTCGGATCACCTGAGCCTGGTGGTCCGTCGCAGCGCCGCCTGAAGCAGACGATCCACCAGGTCGCCGTACCCGATGCCACTGGCCTGCCACATCTGCGGGTACATCGAGACGGGGGTGAAGCCGGGCATGGTGTTGATCTCGTTGATCACGAATTGCCCCTCCTCGGTGAGGAAGAAGTCCGCACGGACCAGCCCCTCGCAGGAGGCCGCCTCGAACGCCCTGAGGGCCAGTCGGCGCACCTCACCGGTCTGGCTCTCGGTCAGCGCCGCGGGCACCACTCCGGGGGTGGATGCGAGGTACTTCGCCTCGAAGTCGTAGTACGCGCGTGCCTCGGGCGCCGGGATCTCGGCCGGCACGCTGGCCCGCGGCCCCTCGGGGAACTCGAGCACGCCGCACTCGATCTCGCGGCCCCGCACGAGGGCCTCCACGATGATCTTCGCGTCATGCCGGTGCGCCTCCGCGATCGCGTCCTCAAGGCCCGGCGGCCCGTCGACCCTGGTGATGCCGATCGAGGAACCGGCGCGCGCCGGTTTCACGAACAGCGGCCAGCCGTACGCACCGGCGAAGCGGCTGATCCTCGCGCGGGCACCCGCCGCGTCGGACCGCCACTCACGGGGTCTGACCACCAGGTACGGCCCGACCGCCAGGCCGAACGAGCTGAATATCCGCTTCATGTACTCCTTGTCCTGGCCGACCGCCGAGGCGAGGACGCCCGCTCCGACGTAGGGGATGCCGGACAGCTCCAGCAGACCCTGCACGGTGCCGTCCTCGCCGTACGGTCCGTGCAGTACGGGGAAGACCACGTCCACTTCCCCGAGGACCTTGGGCTCCGTGCCGCGTTCGCTGCGGACGACGGTCCGGTCGGTCGGGTCGACGGAGACGACGATGTTGCCCCGGTCCGCATCCGTGAGCTGCTCGACCGTGGGCTGCCGTCCGTCGGCCATCGCCATGCGCCCGGGATCGTCCGCCGTCAGGATCCAGCGCCCGTCCCGGGTGATGCCGACCGGCAGGACGTCGTACTTCGTCCGGTCGATGGCCCGCAGCACGGCCCCCGCGGTCACGACGGAAATGCCGTGCTCCGAGCTCCGGCCACCGAAGAGGAGCACCACCAGCGGCCTGCGGCGCGATCCGGACGGAGGGGAGGTGGATGGTTCGGTCATGGTTTCTGCCTCCTTCGCTGTGCGGCGCCGGCCTTCCGCTCGGAGGGCCGGCGCCGCACACGGGTGGACCGAGGTCCTCGGTTGTCCGGTCAGCCGGCCAGCGAGGACCGGGAGACGGGGAAGTCGAAATAGGTGGACGGGTAGGGCTCGGCCGCGAAGGTGAAGTGCCACCATTCCTCGGCGAGGTTCACGAATCCGAGCGACTCGAGCTCGTTCTTGAGCAGCAGTCTGTTGCTGTGCTGGACTCCCACGATGCGCGGGTCGAGCGTGTGCGCGAGCGTGTCGAAGCAGTCGTACCCGGTGCCCATGTCGATCGAGTTGTCCGGGAATCTCTCCGCCGCGGGCGCGTAGCACGGCTCCAGCTTTTCCCCGGGAACGTAGGGACGCGTCGGGTGGACCGGCAGCTTCACGAGTGTGAGGTCGATCGTGCTGCCACGGCTGTGCCCCGACTTCGCCGCGATGTACCCGTCGGCGAAGAGGTCGGCCTTGTCCACCTGCGGGTAGAACTCGTCCTTCATCTTCAGGTCGGTCAGGTCCTGGGCCCACTCGACGAACTGGTCCACCGCGCGCTGCGGCCGGTAGCAGTCGTACACCTTCAGCGTGTAGCCCTGCGTCAGGAAGTAGCGCTCGGCCTTCGCCAGGGCCTGTGCCGTCGGCGCGGTGACGATGCACAGCGGTTCGGTGTAGCCGTTGATCGGCGTGCCGATGAAATTGTGGGGCGTGGCGTAACGGATCTCCTGCAGAATCGCGGGGGCCACGTCGTGGAGCGCCACGAAATCGGCGGGTGCCTTGCTTTCCGCGTCGGCGGCCTGGGCGGTGGCGGACGCGCTCGTCACCGTGACAAGGACGGCCGCCAGAAATGCCAGCAGCGTGGGGACACGCGTACGCGCATTGTCGATTATCACTATGCCCTACCCTTACTTGATACATGGGCGGAGAATTTCCCCAGGCCCGCGAACGGCGTCAGTGAGAGCGCCATGACGAAAATACCGAAGACCAAGGTGCAGTGCAGGAGACCGTATTCGCCGACGAGCAGACCCGTGACCAGTACCGGAATGCACATCGACGTATAAGTGATGGTGTAGACGGCGGCCATCAGGCCCGCCCGTTCCGTCGCGAGGACGTTCGCCGTCACCAGACGGACGCCGCCCTGGAACGCGGGGCCGAATCCCGCACCGGCCACCGCGGTCCCCACGTACAGGGCCGTGGAGGAGTCGCGGTGCGCGGCCAGCAGCGTGACGGCCACGCCCGTCGTCAGGAGCAGGGAGCCGCCCAAGGCCGTTCGGCCGGCGTCGGCATGCCGGGTCAGCAGCACGGCAGGGACCGCACTGGCGGTCAGCAGCGACACGATCAGGCCGTCGGCGGCCGACGATGCCGATCCTGTGATGCCCTCGACCAGATCGGGCCCGAGGGACAGATAGAAACCGCCCAGGGCCCAGACGGCCACGAACACGGGGGCGGTGACGAGGAGGGCTCGACGACTCGACCGGGGCGCGCGGATCCGTGGTCGCAGTGAAGGCCAGGCTCCCGGCCTCGGCGACCTCGACTCCGGAAGGAAGGCCAGACCGAGCGTCTGCACGGCCAGCGCACCGAACAACAGCATGTACACGCTGCCGAGGTGAGCCGGGATCAGGTCCATGAGCAGGCTCGTGCCGATCGTCCCCAACGCCATGCCGACGAGCGGAGCGATGCTGACGAACAGGGGGCCCCACCGTCTGGTCACGTCGAGCAGGGCAGCACCCAGTGCACTCGTCGCGGCACCCGTGGCCAGCCCCTGGAGCGTCCGGGCGAGGATCAGCGAGGTCACGCCGCCGGCCTGCAGGAAAAGCAGCATGGACAGTGCTTCGAGGGCGAGGGCGGCGCCGATGACCGGCCGTCGGCCGACATGGTCGGAGAGCGCGCCGACGGTCAGGAGCGCGACCAGGACGCTCAGGCAGTACACGCCGTAGACCACGGTGACCGTGCCGGAGGAGAGGTGCCAACTCGCCCGGTAGACGGGGTAGAGCGGAGTGGGCGCACTGGAGGCGACAAGGAAGGTGATGAGGACGGTGGACAGGAAGACAGCCGACCTCCGGCGGGTGACCGCGTCGTCGGCCCACCCGCTGGGCGGCCCGGCCCTTGCCTCGGACTTGGCATGAAGCTCTTCGAGCATCGTTGTTCGGCTCTCTCTACGGGAAGGGCGGAGTGGCTCACGCGAGCGGCACCCGCGGGGCGCACGTCACTTGGCCTGTCGGCGCATCGGGGAGTCATCGCCATGGCTCCGACGCGGCAGGCGACTCGGCAGGCATCGACGCGGCCTCCCGCCGAGGGGGACCGGGGGAGGCCGACGGGGAACCACGCTAGGGGTCGGGCTGGTGCGCGCACGGCCGCTGGAGCGCATCGGGTACCGACGGGACCTCGGGAGGGGCCGAACGGACACTCCGGCACGGCAGCTGCGGCGGACGGTGCGTCGGCAAGCTGGTGACATGCCGATCCGGCATCAGAACGGCCCTGGTCGGTATGGGCGGAATCGGCTGGACCCGACCGAGAATCGGCCTGCGGGTCGGGTCTGCCTCTGTCGCCCGGCGGCCCGCCGATGTCCGAGAAGGCCGGCCTTCGCCAACGCCTCCAGGCCCAGGTCCGGGCGTTGCAACCCCGGAGGACGAACACCGAACATGACTGACCTCAGCGTCGCCCAAGGTCCCGTCGGCCTCGTGGAAGAGGAGGACGTCACCTATCCGGTGAGCATCGTGCTCACCCTTCAGCGCGAGCAGACGGCGTCCCTGCTCCGCACCATGCGCAGCCAGCATGTGCTGCCCGCCCAGACGCACACCTGGGGCTCCGAACGGGCTTACGGCGCCCTGCTGCACGAGGCCGGCACTCGCCTCGCCGTCCTGGACGTACCCGGTTCGCAGTGGAGCGACGGTCTCGTGCAACGCGTGCGCGCGCTGAGCAACATCTCGTCCGTAGTGGTGCTCACGCCTGATCACACGGACTCGGTGGGGCTTCTGCTGGCGGGTGCCGCCAACGTCCTCCCCCGCGACGCGCCGCCCAGGGAACTCGCCAGCAGAATCGCCGCCGAGCGGCGATGGCTTGACATGCGGCGCTCGCCGCGGCGCCGGACCGCGGACGCGCCACCGTTTCGCGCTGTCCGCCCCCAGCAGCACTCCCAGCAGGTGCTGTTCGACATCCTCTGTTCCGCCTCGCGGCCCTGGTGCTGCCACGACCTGCGCCTCCTGCTCGGCACAGCAGGGGAACCGATGAGCCGCCGAGCGCTGCAGGGCAGAGTCGTACGGCTCAACGAGCGGCTCGCGCGTGACGGGCTGTCGGTCGACTGCACGACCCAATGGGGGCGCACGACGTTCCTGGGCCTCGTCGAGGAGGCCCGGGGAAAGCCTGGGCAGCGGGAGCGCGGCAGGCATCGCAGATGAACAGACCTACGGAGAGACGAACATGGACGAGCGAGCCGCGACACCTGGCGACGATGCGGAACGGGAGGAGCCGAAGGAACCGGAGGAATCCCAGGAGGCCGTGCGGGCCGCGCTTCTGAACGCCTGGACAGCGGGCTGGACGGCAGGGGGTGGCACGAGTGTGGCCGGCGGCCCCCGTCGGAGACTTCGGGGGGTTCCTCCGCAGGGCGGCTTACCGGGTGCCTGAGCACGTCTCCGGCAAGCCGCCCCCGCCGATGGGTCAGGCGGGGATGTTCCACCGCTGGTTGACGACGCCGGCGCAGGTGGAGATCCGGAGCTGGGTGAGCGCGGTGGCGTAGTCGGCGGTGCCGTCGAGGCACTTGCCGGACTGCGGGTTGTAGATCGTGCCGTCGGCACGCGCCTGCCAGTCCTGGCCGCCGGAGCCGTCGCAGTCGTACAGCTCCACTACGGTGCCGTCGGCCGTGCCCCCGTCCTTGACGGCCATGCACTTGCTCTCGGCCGTGATCGTGCCGTTGAGGTTCAGCGTCCACTGCTGCGAGTTCGTGTCGTTGCACCAGTACAGCTGGACCGGGTTGCCGTTCGCGGTGTTCCCCAAACGGCTGTCCACGCACATCCCGGCGGAGTTGCCGATGGGACCCGTCGGGTTCTTCTCGTTGGTCAACGAGAACCCGCTGTTCGGCGTCAGCACCGCGTAGGACAGGTCCGAGCAGCCGAGGTCGGACGACTTCACCGTGGTCGCCACGCTCGAGTTGGCCTCCGTGGCGGCCGTCCAGCCGCCGCCGTAGGAGGTCTGGTACTTGAGTCCCGTCGTCTGGAACACCGCGCCCTTGGTCTCCGCGCAGTACTGGCCCTCGCCGGTCGTGGGGTCGTAGTGCGTGTAGACCTCCATCATGTCCCAGCCGCCGCCGGAATTGCTCAGCTTGCCGGTGTTCGCGCTCTTGAAGAAGGTCTCCCAGTCGTGCGTGTCGTAGTTGTAGAGGTACGAAGTCCATTCGTTGGTGGCCGCATTGGTCTGAACGTCCTGGACCGAGTACGACGGCCGGCCGTTCACCTTCTTCGTGTAGGTGTCCAGGAAAGCGGAGTCGACGACCACGTACTTTCCCCAGCCCGGACTTGCCGCACACCAGTCCCACGCTCCGACCCAGATCGTGCCCCCGGAGTAGATCGTGGTCATCTCGATGCAGGTGGCGTTGCTCGGGTCCAGGGTCGGCGCATAGACGGTGTCGTCGCCGGTGACCGGGGTCGAGAGATTCACGCTGTGCGTGGCCTGCGCGCCGTGCACGGTCCCGCCGGTGGGAAAGACACCCCAGTAGGCGTGGTATTTCCCGGTCCAGGAGGACAGGGCGCCGGCGGTTGAATCCGTTGCGGACGGGGCGTCCTTGGCGACAGCGCCCGAACTGACGTGCCCGGAGGCGTTGAGTTCGTAGAACCGCCGGGAGACCTCGGCGGGCAGTCCCTTGCGAAGCGCCGCCCCCGTCATACCGGGGACCACGCGCTCGCTGTGCCGGGCACCGGGTGCGGGTGAGCCGGAGTCCGGACGAGCGGAAGCCGCCGCGTCGGAAGGCCGGGCGGAGGCCGCCGCTTCGGAAGCAGGTGTCCCGGCGGTCAGCGCCAGCACGGCGACGACCCCCACCAGGGCAGAGCTCAGCTTGTGTATGCGCACTCCGGCTCCAAGTCCGCGAGGAGAAGCAGGGGGTTCGCCCCCTGCCGGGGCAGATTTCGGCATGTTGGCGACGTCACGGCTTCACATCGTCGTCGTCCGGTCTCCGCGACGACGGCAGCCCAGTGGCGACCGTGCCCGTTCGTACCCGTCGCAGTGCCCCCACCACTGCGCAGGTGAGACAGATAACGGCAATCAACCGCGCTGGACAGCGCGCATCCCGCCCAATTGCCAACGACGCTCCCCGCCTTAGGCGTCAGAAATTCGGCACCGGAAATATCGAAGAACAGCGGGGCCGTCAACTGGCTCATGCCGGATCGACATGGAAAGAAGCAGAATTGGCATTAGCCCTCCGCCGATACAGCCGCCATAGTCGATTCTGCGAAGCGCCACCGGCCGCACCACATACGGTTTCCGTGTCCCTGCGGACCACGCCGCTTCCTCTGCCGATTCGGCTCGACAACCCGAGAGGAAAAACACCACATGAAGTCCACCGCTCGAATCAAAGCGCTGGCCACTGCCGGGCTCGTGAGTGGCGCGGTCGTGGCCTCGCTGGCCGTGACGAACGCGAGCGCCGTCACGCCCCGGGCGAACGGCCACGCCGTCGCCTCGCAGGCGGCGCACCGCGCGAAGCCGACGGTGGTCCTGGTCCACGGGGCGTTCGCCGACTCCTCCAGCTGGAGCAGCGAGATCGGCTACCTGCGACGCCACGGCTACCCGGTTCTCGCGGTCGACACCCCGCTGCGCGGCCTGGCCTTCGACAGCGCCTATGTCGAGGCTCAGCTCAAGACCGTCAAGGGCCCCGTGGTGCTGGTCGGCCACTCCTACGCGGGAGAGGTCGTCAGCCAGGTCGCCGCGAAGACGTCGAAGGTCAAGGCCCTCGTGTACGTGGCGGCTCTCATCCCCAAGGCCGGAGAAACCGCCGGCTCCCTGATCGGACAGTTCCCCGGGTCGCAGCTCGTTTCGGAGAACTTCCGCACCGTTCCCCTGCCCGGCGGCGACACCGACGTGTACCTGAAGGCCGACAAGTACGGGACCGTCTACGGAAACGGGCTGTCGAAGTCCGCCATCCGCACCGCCTCGGTGACCCAGGAACCGGTCGCCCTCTCCGCGTTCACCGACAAGGCCACCGTCAATCCGCCGGCGAGGACACCGAAGTGGGCGGTCATCGCGACCGCGGACCACGCCGTGCCGACGGCCGCCCAGAAGTTCGAGGCCGACCGAGTGGGCGCCCACATCGTCTACACCCGCTCCGGCCACGACGTTCCCTCGATCAGCCCGGGAGCGGTCGACCGCGCCATCGTCGCCGCCGCCGACTCCGTGCACTGATCAACCCCTGTAGCGGGGCGCCCGTTTGATCGACGCGGGGCTTCCGACGGCCATGTCACGGCCTTCCTCGCCGCGGTACAGGCACTGACGACGACTCTCTACTGCCGCGCCGGACAGTGCAGGACTCGCGACCGCAGGCGGCACAACGGACGGCTCCCGCAGGCCCGATGCCTGCGGGAGCCCTCCCCTTCTCTCAGCGGTGACCTCGTCCCCTTGCCGGGCAGCATGGACGGGCAAGAAGCGCCTGCGTTTCCTCGCCGACGTCACCGGTGACGTCGGCGTCGGCATCGTTCGACCCGGCGTTCGATAGAGGCATGTCGGGGCAGCGGCAGGTCAGCCCTGGCAGCCGCATCCCGATGCGGCCTTAACCACGACCACCGTGGTCGAGGCCGCCGTGGTCGAGGGGTCGCCGGCCTGCTCGTCCGAGGTACAGCACGCGGAGACCCCGCGGCACGAACCCGCTGTCGTAGCCGAACCGCTCTCTTCCGCAGCGCCGGACGGCTTGACCGCGCGGACGACGGCGGAGTGCAGGCCGTCGGCGACCGGATGCGTCGGGGTGATCTCGACCTCCGTGAAGCCGACGGCCTCCAGTCCCGCCCGGTACTCGGCGAAGGACAGGGCCCCGGCGATGCAGCCGACGTAGTCCCCGCGCTCGGCCCGCTGTCCGGGGGTGAGGGTGTCGTCGGCGACGACGTCCGAGACACCGATACGACCGCCGGGCCGCAGCACGCGGAAGGTCTCGGCGAAGACGGCGGGCTTGTCGACGGACAGGTTGATCACGCAGTTGGAGACGACCACGTCGATCGTGCTCGCGGGGAGCGGGATCGCCTCGATGGCGCCCTTGAGGAACTCCACGTTCGTCGCGCCCGCCCGCGCCGCGTTGGCCAGGGCCAGCGCGAGCATCTCCTCGGTCATGTCCAGCCCGTACGCCTTCCCCGTCGGACCGACCCGGCGGGCGGAGAGCAGGACGTCGATGCCGCCGCCGGAGCCGAGGTCCAGGACCCGTTCGCCCTCCCGGAGTTCGGCCACGGCGGTCGGGTTGCCGCAGCCCAGGGACGCGGCGACCGCCTCGGCGGGCAGGGCCGCCCGCTCGTCGGCGGCGTAGCGGGCGGCGCCGAAGTTCACGTCCGCCTCGACCGGCTGCGGCCCGCAACAGGCGCTGCCGCCGCCCTCGGTGACCTGCACGGCCGCGGCGGCGTACCGCTGCCGGACCGTTTCGCGCAGGTCGGTCGGCTGCTCGCTCATGGCATCACTCCCGGGTGAGACGGGGCACAGCGGCGCCCCGCAACGTCCTGTATCGATGTCCGTCGATACAACCTTGCGCCCTGCATCGAAGAACGTCAACATAGAGGCATGTCGAATCAAGAGCTTGAGGTGCTGGGCCAGGACACGGCCTGCTGCCCGGGGCTGACCGCCTCGCCGCTGGACGAGGACCAGGCGGCCGACCTGGCGAAGGTGTTCAAGGCCCTCGGGGATCCGGTCCGGCTCCGTCTGCTGTCGATGATCGCCTCCTCGCGCGGGGAGGGTGGCGAGGTCTGCGTCTGTGAGCTGACCCCGGCCTTCGACCTGTCCCAGCCGACCATCTCCCACCACCTCAAGCTCCTCCGGCAGGCCGGACTCATCGACTGCGAGCGCCGCGGCACCTGGGTCTACTACTGGGTACTCCCGAAGGCTCTCGACCGACTTTCCGCCTTCCTCACGACCCCGGCGACTCCGGCGACTCCGGCGGCCCCGGCGACCGCGAAGACTCCGGCGTGATGGGTGCCTCCCTGGGGCGCCGCGCCCTGGCCGAGGCCGTCGGCACCGCCGCCCTGGTCGCGGTCGTGGTCGGCTCGGGCATCCAGGCCACCGAACTGTCCCGGGACGCCGGCGTCCAACTGCTCGCCAACTCCCTGGCCACCGTCCTCGGACTCGGCGTCCTCATCGCGCTGCTCGGTCCCGTCTCGGGCGCCCACTTCAACCCCGTCGTCACGCTCGCGGCCTGGTTCACCGGTCGGCGCACCGACGACGAGGGGCTCAGCGGGCGGGACGTCGCCGCGTACGTCCCCGCCCAGATCGCGGGAGCGATCGCGGGCGCGGTCCTGGCCGACGCCATGTTCGGCAAACCGCTGGTGCGCTGGTCGACACACGACCGCTCGGCCGGTCACCTGCTGCTGGGCGAGACCGTGGCCACCACCGGCCTCGTCCTCCTGGTCTTCGGCCTGGCCCAAACCGCCCGCGCCCGCTTCGCCCCGGTGCTGGTGGCGTCGTACATCGGCGCCGCGTACTGGTTCACGTCGTCGACGTCGTTCGCGAACCCGGCGGTGACGATCGGCCGCACCTTCACCGACACCTTCGCCAGCATCGCACCCGGCTCGATCGCCCCGTTCACGGCCGCACAGGCCGGCGGCGCGGTACTCGGCCTGGCGCTCGTGGCAGCGGTCTTCGGCCGCCCTGCCCCCGCTGGGCCCCACACCCCAACGGTTCAGGGCGAGTCCGAACTCACCACCCCCACCCTCCCCTGACCCACCACCCAGGAAGACATCACCATGACCAGCGCTCCCGCCGCCGACCGCCCCTCCGTCCTCTTCGTCTGCGTCCACAACGCGGGCCGCTCCCAGATGGCCGCCGCCTTCCTCACGCACCTCGCCGGAGACGCGGTGGAGGTCCGCTCGGCCGGCTCCGCCCCGGCGGACGCGGTCAACCCCGCCGTCGTCGAGGCGATGAGCGAGGCAGGCATCGACATCTCCGCCGAGACCCCCAAGGTCCTGACCACGGCGGCCGTCCAGGCATCGGACGTGGTGATCACGATGGGCTGCGGCGACACCTGCCCCGTCTTCCCCGGCAAGACCTACCTGGACTGGAAGTTGGACGACCCGGACGGGCAGGGCGTCGACGCCGTACGCCCCATCCGCGACGAGATCGAACACCGCATCCGCACCCTGCTCGCCGACCTCGGTGCGCAGGCCAGGGCCTGACACACGCAGCGGCGGCCCCAGGAGCGTGCCGGACGGTGCTGAACAGGGGATGCAACCAGAGCTGGGGGGATGCAACCAGAGCTGGGGGGATGCAACCAGAACTGGAACCAGAGATCCGCTCGTCTCAGATGGTCAGCGACGTTCGCCGGTGTGGGACCAGTGGTGGCCGCGTACACGGGAGTGCGCTCCTCGCGCCCCCTGTCGGGGCGTCCGCGGGCTACTTGTCCTCGCCGTTCCCCCGGCCGCTGTTCGTCTTGCTGCTGCTCCCGGACGTGCTGTTGCCGGAGGCGCCGCTGTTGCCCCCCGTGCCGTTGGCGGATTTCGCGGCACCCTTGCCGGACCTGCCCGTCCCTGTCGACGCGCTCGGTGCGGCCGTCGCCCCGGCCAGTTGCTCCGAGCAGTAGGCGGCGACCTTTTCCTCGCCTCCGGCGGCCGCGATGAGCCGCTGCCAGGCTGTCGAGTCCAGCGCCTTGCCGTTGCCCTGAACCTTCTCGTAGGCGCGACAGTGGGATTCGATGTCCTGAGCAGTGGGGGGCCGACCCGTCGGGCGAGCGCTGCCGGAGGACGGTGACGAGGCCGCATCGCCCGGCCGGTTCGGGGCAACCGCGGACGGACGGGTGGTGCCCGGACCGTCACCGGTGCTGTCGGTGGAGGAGCCTGCGGAACCGATGGCCGCGACCGCGACGCCACCCAGGGTGAGGCTGGCGAACACGACGCCGAGCGTCATCTTCACCGGGCGCCGGGCCCGCCGCTGCTCCGCCGGCCGCCAGTCGTCCCGGCGCCGGGTACGTGCTCGGTGCGCGCCCCCGGCATGCGCGGCCCGGAAGGCGGCCACGGCCCGCTGCTCGGCCTCGGGGGCGAGACCGTCGGCCCGGATGGCGGCGGCGAGGACCGTCTCCAGCGCGTCGGCGTCATGCACGTTCGCGGGGCCGGGCAGGGCACCACCGGACTGTGCAGGTCGACGGCCCGGTACTCCTTCGCCGCTCAGCCGCTCGCCCATGTCCGTCTTCCGTTCCTGTCCGACCGTTGCGATTTCGTACGGTGTGCTGGGCCTCATGCCTTTGGGGTGGCCGCTGCCGGCATCGTCGTTCATGTCGACTCCCCCAGCGTGCGGGACGTCCCGTCCGTCACACTCTCTGCCGCCTCACCGCCGATGCCCAGCTGAGCGGCGAGGCGTTTCAGGCCCCGGTGGGCGGCCGTGCGCACCGCTCCCGGACGCTTGCCCAGGGCCCGTGCGGCGGCCGGACCGTCCAGGCCGACGACCACCCGTAGGAGCACGGCCTCGGCCTGGTCCTGTGGCAGTCCACGGACCAGTTCCAGGGCCCACTGGGTGGAGAGGGACTCAAGGGCCAGCTCCGGGGTGTTGTGC
The DNA here is from genome assembly GCF_044769305.1 of Streptomyces sp. NPDC090499. Lineage (NCBI taxonomy): Bacteria > Bacillati > Actinomycetota > Actinomycetes > Kitasatosporales > Streptomycetaceae > Streptomyces > Streptomyces sp. NPDC090499. Next base: position 483,327 of record NZ_JBIVXP010000004.1, on the reverse strand, counting down.
GGGCCGGCCAGGTCCAGTACGTCCTGGTCGGTCCAGTCCGCCTGGGGGCGTACCCTCCGGCGACGCAGATGGTCCAGCGCCCGGTGCCGGGCGATGGTGGCGGTCCAGCCCCGGAAGCCGGCCCCGTCGCCTCTGAAACGTCCGATGTCGCGTGCTATCTCCAGCCACGCGTCGGACGCCACGTCCTCCGCTTCATCACCGACGATGCCGCGGAGGTAGCCGAGCAGGCCCGGCTGCACGATCCGGTAGGCGACCGCGAAGGCGGCCTCGTCGCCCTCCTGGGCCCGCGCGACCGCAGCGCCCAGTTCCCCGTCGTACTCCTGTACGCGCCGGGGTTGCCGTACCTGGCCCAAGATTGCCCTCGTTCGCACCGATCACAGCCGAGTCCACGTCTTCCGCCGTGCTCCGGTCGCATCGACGGCCCCATGGTAACCAGCGCGCATCCTCACAGAAGTGTCACAACGTCCCGGGAGCCTCCCCACGTCGTCGCCGCCGGATCCGGTGTGCGGATGGCGGAGCCCGACCGGCTCCGACCAGGCCGGGTGACGTTTCCCTCGGGCCCTGCGCTGGGGGAGTAGCCGGGCGCAAAACCGTGCGGGCCGGCCCGCCGCCGACACCGCGGCCCGCTCCCCTGACCCCTCTCCGTGCCGTTCAGGTCTCCCCCCGTGAGCGGTACGGAAAGGGATGGGGTGGCCGGAATCCCGACCGCTGTGCGGGATTCCGGCCGCCCCGCGTGACCGTCCGGCGGCCTGACCGTCAACCGGCGCCACCCGTCCGCGTGATGCTTTGCCTCCCCCGTGCGCTCCTCCTGGCATGAGTGCGTACCTCCGTCTGCGAGCAGTGCCCGCCCCGGCGCTGCGCAACAGCCCGACCTGGCTGGAACAGCTCTTCGCAAGCGACTCGGAGACCGTCCCTCGCCGGGCCGGCCGGCCCGGCGAGGGGGTGCTGGACAAGCGCTGCCTGGACCAGGAGCGCCTCTACGCCGGTGCTCTCCCGCACGGTCCCGACGTGGTGCTCGGTGGCCGCCCCGTGTTCCGCGCCGACCGGCACAGACCGCCGCTGCTGGTGCTGACGGCCGCCCAGACCCGCCGGGTGGCCGGGTTCCTGACGGCGGCCGACTTCGACGCCCTGTGGGACACCGCCCGGGACACCCTGCTGCCTCGCTACGGCGGCGAGAGCGCGGAGCCCGAGACACGGCGGGTGTGTGCCGAGGCGCACAGGGAACTGACGGCGTTCTACGCGCACACGGCCGGGCACGGGGACGCGGTGGTGAAGTGGCTGGCCGAGGCGTGAAGGGCGGCCGTCCCCGGCGGGACACGTGAGTGTCCGAAGGGGGACGTGTGGCTGTCCGAGGTGGGAGGTGTAACAGTTTCGGCCTCTCGCGCTCTTTCCATGCAGGCGACCAGGTCGGTCGTCGGCCAGGGCAAGGGCGGGGCTCGTGCAGGTGACGGACGAAGGCGGCGGAGCGTACGGCGATGGGTCGTACGCCGACGAGTCGTACGGCGGCGAATCGTACGGCGATGCCCGGTACGGGCGTGCCCACAGCCACGCGAGCGGTGGCAGCACTGCCACCACCATCACGAAGGCCGGCGTGCCGGAGCCCTGGGGCACCGACACGCCGCTCCCCCGGACCGGGCCGGACCAGTTCGCCACGGCGGAGTGGGACTCTCCGCACGGTGACGTCATCACCGTGCTGCCCCCGGACCAGGGCACGCCGGAGGACGATTCGGTGCGGCCCGTCTTCGTGGACGCCTCGGGGCGCCGTCAGCGCCGCGTGCGGCGCGCCGCACGTCTGCTGGTGATTCCTGCCGTCGGCTATGTCGTCCTGCTGATCAGCACGGTCCTGGGCGGTCCCACCATCAGCTCCCCGTTCGTGCCGCTGCCGGACCCGACGCACCCGGCCGCGCCCCACGCGACCGCCCCCGGCTCCGGCTCCTCGTCCGGCAAGGGCCACGCGGCGGGGACCGCGGGCTCCGGCGCCGGGCACGGCAGTTCCCGCGGCACGGCGCCGGGGGCCACCTCCGGTGCGGCAGGCCGCCCGACCACCTTGGCCTCAGCTGCGGCCACGGCCGGGCCCACGGCGACGCCGACCGGCACCGCCTCCCCGACCGCCACGACCACCGCTACTCCCAGCGCCACCCCCACCACCGCACACTCCGCCAAGGGGCGCTCCATCGCCTCGTCCCACAAGCCCGTGAAGTGAGCCAAGGCCCTGACATGACCGATCGCCGGCGCCGCATCGCTCCGCCCCGCTTCCGCGCTCGTACCCGTATCCGTACGCGTCAGATCACCCCCCGCACGCACTGGCTGCTGCTGTGCGTGTTCGTGGTGACCCTTTCGACGGCCCTGCTGCTGCAGGGCTACACCCACCACATGTTCGGGATCACCTCGGACGACGAGACCGGTCCCCGCGGCCGGAACGACGCCGTGCCCACGCAGGTGTCCGACGGCGGCCCCGTGATCGCCGACGCCGCCGGCTCCCCGCACACCGCCCGTCCGAAGACCCGCACCATCGCCCTCACCTTCGACGACGGCCCCGACCCCACCTGGACGCCGCGCATCCTCGACGTGCTGCGCCGCAACCACGTCCACGCGACCTTCTTCGTCGTCGGCACCGAGGTCGTGGACCACCCCGAACTGGTCCGGCGGATCGTCGCCGACGGCCACCAGATCGGCATCCACACCTTCACCCACCCCGACCTGTCCCGCCTCGCCCCGTGGCAGCGCTCGCTGGAACTGCGCGAGAGCCAGCTCGCGGTGGCCGGCGCGGCCGGCGTCACCACCGCGCTGCTCAGACCCCCGTACTCGTCCGGGAACGACGCGCTGACCAACGCCGACTGGACTGTCCTGAAGCAGGCCGACGCGGCAGGCTACGTCACGGTCCTCTCCACCCAGGACGCCGAGGACTGGCAGCGCCCCGGCACGAACCGCATCCTCGCGAACGCGACCCCGCACGGCCGCGCCGGACAGATCCTGCTCATGCACGACAGCGGCGGCGACCGCGCCCAGACCGTCGCCGCGCTGAACACCCTGATACCCCGGCTCAAGACGCAGGGCTACCGGTTCGCGACGGTCGGCGCCGCGGTCGGCATGGCCGGCCCCGTCCAGCCCGCCGGGCTGGGCGACCGCCTCCAGGGAATGGCCCTCATCGGCCTCTTGCAGGGGGGCGACTGGGTGGTACGGCTGCTGGGCTGGCTGATGTACGCGGCCGGGGCGCTCAGCGTGCTGCGCGCGGCGGTCGTGCTGGCCGCGGCCCACCGCCACCGGCGGCAGCGCACAGGGCGCCGCGGCAGGGCCTGGGGGCCTGCGGTGACCGAACGGGTCAGCGTGATCGTCCCCGCCTACAACGAGAGCGCCGGAATCGAGGCGGCCGTGCGCTCACTGCTCGCCTCGGACCATCCGGTCGAGATCATCGTGGTGGACGACGGCTCGACCGACGGCACCGCCGATCTGGTGGAGTCGCTCCGGCTGCCCCGGGTGCGGGTGATCCGGCAGCCGAACGCGGGAAAGCCCGCCGCGCTCAACACGGGACTCGCCGCGGCCACCTGCGACCTGGTGGTCATGGTCGACGGCGACACGGTCTTCGAACCCGACGCCGTCCGCATGATCGTGCAGCCCTTCGCCGACCCCCGGGTGGGTGCCGTCTCCGGCAACGCGAAGGTCGTCAACCGCGGCGGTCTGCTGGGCCGTTGGCAGCACATCGAGTACGTGGTCGGCTTCAACCTCGACCGTCGCCTGTTCGACCTCGCCGAATGCATGCCGACCGTGCCCGGCGCCGTCGGTGCCTTCCGCCGCCGGGCACTGCTCGCCCTCGGCGGTGTCAGCGACGTCACCCTCGCCGAGGACACCGACCTCACCATGGCGCTGTGCCGCGCCGGCTGGCGCGTGGTCTACGAGGAGCGCGCGGTGGCCTGGACCGAGGCACCCGCCTCCCTGAACGCCCTGTGGCGGCAGCGCTACCGCTGGTGCTACGGCACCCTTCAGGCGATGTGGAAACACCGAGGCGCACTCGCGCAGCGCGGCGCCGCCGGCAAGCTCGGCCGGCGCGGCCTGGGCTACCTCCTCCTCTTCCAGGTCCTGCTGCCCCTGCTCGCCCCCGTCGTCGACGTCTTCGCCGTCTACGGCCTGCTCTTCCTCGACCCACTGCGGATCACCGCCCTGTGGCTCGCCTTCCTGCTCCTGCAACTGCTGATGGGCCTGTACGCGTTCCGCCTGGACGGCGAGCGGCCCGGCCCGCTGTGGAGCCTGCCGCTGCAGCAGTTCGTGTACCGCCAGCTCATGTACCTGGTGGTCATCCAGTCCGTCTTCACCGCCGTATCCGGCTCACGACTGCGGTGGCAGCGCATGGAGCGTTACGGCAGCCTCCGGGCCCCGGCGGGCGGACAGACCCCCGCCCCGGAGCCGGTACCGCACGAGTCCGTCCAGCAGCCGACGTCCTACGAGGCCCGTCCACCGGCCCAGACCGGCGCTGTTCACGGGTTCACACCCGGAGAACGGCACAGCCGGCAGTGAAGCGTGCGCTCCCGCCCCGGCCCGGCGCCCCCCTCAAGGACACGATGGTCCACGCCGGCCAGCCCTCCGAGAGGGCGGCGATGATCGACCGGCACTCCGACGACAAACGCCAACGGGAGGTCGCCGCAGGGCTGGACGACATGGTGCGCTCCGAGCGTGCGAAGCACCACAACGCCGGCGGCCCGCGCCACCAGCAGGAGCCGTCAGCGGCCCCATGGCGCACAAGCGGCGCGCCACCCGCCCACCGGTCCGAACAACAAAGAACCCCCGGGTCCACGACCTGGGGGTTTCCACTGGAGCGGCTGACGAGAATCGAACTCGCGCTCTCAGCTTGCGAAGCGACGGCGCTTGGGGAGTTGGGTAGCTTCTGACCTGGCCATATGCACTCCGACCTGGCACTCGAAGACAGCGGATCGCACCGCTGTTGACCGTGACCGACCGGTCTTATGGGCACGCCGTCCGGCCGAAGGCAGCGGGAGCCCCCGCACGGCAACCGAAAGGCGCCCCGGGCCGAGTGCGAGCGCCGTTCGACAGAAGCCATTGCCCCGGCGGCAGTGGGCCGGCCGGCCTCGCCGCAGTGCTGGATCCCGCTGACCGCTCCCACCGTAGGAGCGGTCCGTGTGCGGAGGTGTCATGGCTTGGCTTGTTCCTCGGGCTTCGGCCCGAGGAACAACTCAGTGCACGTGGACGTACGTCTCCGGGCCGCTGGAGTCGATGTGGTGGCTGTCGGAGGTGAACCACACGACAGTCCAGGTGCCGCCGCGAGTTGCCTTGCCGCTCAGGTGGTAGGTGCCCTTGGTGTCGGTCTTCACGCGGGTGACGTAGTGCCACGTCTTGCTTCCCGCGGCCCGGAACTCCAGGTACGCGTAGGTATGGGAGATGCCGGACCAGGCGCCGGAAGAACTGCGCTGCTGAAGATGGCCGCCGAACGTCACGTACGTGTTCTTGCGCACCGTGGTGTGGCTGGGTTTGCCGCCGGTGACGCGGGTGGGGGTGCGGTAGGTCTTGACCGCCGCGCTGTAGGAGGGCGAGTAGTCCGGGGTGCCCGGGAAGTACGCCCGCCAGTAGCCGTTCGCCTGGCCGTCGTAGGTCGCGTAGGTCATGAACTCATCGCCGGCGAGACCCGATCGGCCGATCCGGGTGCTGCCGACGGTGTGCCACGTCTTGCCGTTGGACGAGTACTGGATCGTCATGGAGTGCGTGCCGCTGGCGAACTCCGCCCCGTGCAGGTCCAGATGGCCGTCGATCACCGCCTCGCCGTACTCGTCCTCGCTGACATGGAACGGGGTGACGCGACTGGGTGACGGAACGTGCACATAGACCGGTGTCGCGTCACTGTCGGTGCTCAGGAGGAAGGGATCGTAGTCCCAGTAGTTGTTGAAATAGTACGCACCGGCGGTGCCGGTGCTGACGGCGAAGGTGCCGGTCGCGGTGGTCTTGACCGTGGCGGAGAAGGAGGCCGGGCCCATGGTGTAGATCTTCTGGTCCGGCGTGCCTGTCCAGGTGGACCCGACCTTCCGTTCGAGCACCCCGGTGATCGTGGTGTGGCCGCCCTTGGGAACGTCGACGTCGGTCTTGCTCAGGATGCGGATCCGGGTGGTCTCCGCCGTCGCCGGCACGGTGAGCGATGTCTGATCGCCGGTGTCGAGGAAATACGGGTATCCCGCGGTGGCGGTGCCGTCGGCGCCGGCCGTCCGGTAGGTGACACGATCCTTCACCGTGACCGCTGCGGCCACCCGTCCGTCCGCCCGCGCGGTGGCGACCGCGACCGTGTCCGACGGGACCCCGGCCTCCGGGTCGGCGAGGGCAACCGACACACCGGCCGGGTCGAGTACCGCGCCGGTGCTGGGGTCGGTGACGGTGATCGGGGCGGAGACGGTGTACGAGCGGTGCTCGTAGTCCACGGAAGTCCGGTCGGACACCAGCTTTCCGACGGACACCTGCGCCGCGTAGGTGAACTCGCCGGCGTCGGGGAAGTGCTCGACGTTTCCCGAGCTGTCCGTCACGTCCACGGAGACGTCGTAGACGCCCAGGGCGGGAAGATCGGGCCGGTCGGCCGAGACCTGACCGCCGTAGTAGGGATTGGGCACGAAGTCCGACGTCGTGGCGGCGTCGGGCGCGTCCGCGGGTGCCCCGTGCAGCCGGTAGCGGGCGGTGACGCCCGTGACCGTCGCGGTGTCGCTGTAGACGGACAGCGAGAGTTTCCAGTGGTCCGGCCAGGAGTTGCCGACTCCGTACACCTCGAACCGGTGCGGGTCCGGGCTGCTCTCGGTCGGGGCGGACGTCGTGGTCCCGGACGGGACCGGGCCGGCGGTGTCGGTCGGTGTGGCGGCCCCGGGGCTCGTCGGTGTGTCCGTCGGCCCCGGGCTCGCAGCGACGGACGGGCTCGCGGTGGCACCCGACTCCGAGTCGTGCGGCACAGATGTCGCGGAGTCGGCGGCGGTTGCCGGAAGGGCCAGTACGGCTGTCAGCAGTGCACCGGCTGTCAGAGCAGGCAGAACAACGCGAAGTCTCACTCGATGAATCCCCCCAAGAAAACCAAATGCCCCGCCACCCACGCCATTTCAGCGCCGCTCCCAGAGCGCTACGGGTCGGCCAATCCTAGAGCCGGCCTCCGACGCGACCGCGCACAGGGCCCGGACGGAGAGCCCGGGACTTCTCCGGCCGCCCGCCGGTCTCGGGCTTCGACCGGGGTGACGAGGGCGACGCCGCAGGATTACCCGGCATGCGGCCCGTCGCCGGCGAGGAGAAGTTCGTCGAGGCGTTCACGGCAGTCTGTACCGACGACGGCGAGTCCTGCCGACTCGCGCGCTCACGCACCGTCGTCGGGGACTGTCCATCGGCTTCGACCCGCTCCGGCGCCACGCGCGAGGACACCATGGTCCGGGCCGGGCCGTCCCTGGACAGCAAAAAGGCCCGGGTCTGTGACCTGGGCATACGCACTCTGCCGTGGCGGCCGGGAGCGCACGACCGCACCGTAGTCGACCGTGGTTCACCGGTTTTACGGGCACGCTTCGGGCACGGCGCTCGCCGGCGGGTAGGTGCCGTGCTGAAGTGGTCCACTTTTTGTGTGGGCCGTCCATGCCAAGGCCGACTGCGCGGAACTTGCAGGCAGGAACCCTCCATGGCACCCCGGCCCGAATCCGGTACGGAATCCCGTTGACCCTGCGGTGGCCGCCGCGCAGCCCAGCCTTCGACAGATGCGCAGGGCCCTGGAGGTGCTCCAGGGGCACCCCCGGCCCGAGCTCGCCTGCCGACGCGGCGGGGATCGGCTGACCCTTGAGCTTGCGCAGGGAAACCGATCGGTTTACTCTTCTTGAAAACGATCGGTTTCCCATTTCTCCGGAGGTAGTCATGACCGCTCTGAAGGGCGCCAACGTCTTCGTCACCGGCGGCAGCCGCGGCATCGGCAAGGCCCTGGTGGAGGAGCTGTACGCGCGCGGCGCCGGCAAGGTCTACGCCACCGCCCGCGACCCGCGCACCGTGACGCACCCCGACGCGGTCCCGGTGGCGCTGGAGGTCACCGACCCGGCCTCGGTGGCCTCGGCCGCCGCGCGGGCGGGGGACGTCACCGTGCTGATCAACAACGCCGGTGCCTCGGTCGGCGCGTCCTTCCTCGACTCCCCGGTCGACGACGTACGCCGGGAGTTCGAGACCAACTTCTACGGCCCGCTCCTCATCGCCCGGGCCTTCGTGCCGGTCATCGAGCGCAACGGCGGCGGCCACCTCCTCAACGTGCACTCCGTGCTCTCCTGGATCGCGCTCGGCGGCTCCTACAGCGCCTCCAAGGCCGCCCTGTGGTCGCAGACCAACTCCCTGCGTCTGGAGCTGCAGCCGCGCGGCATCGCCGTCACCGGACTGCACGTCGGCTACGTCGACACCGACCTGACGACAGGCGTCGACGCCCCCAAGTCCGACCCCCGTGACGTGGCCGCACTCGCCCTCGACGGCATCGAGGCCGGCGCCCACGAGGTCCTCGCCGACGACATCTCCCGGCAGGTCAAGGCGGGCCTGGCCGGTGACCTGGCCGGGCTGTACCCCCAGCTCGCCAAGTAGACCGGGCCCGCGGCGGGACCCACCGCCACCACAATTCATCGGAGCGGATATCGGCAATGAGCGCGAATTCAGAGAATAAGAAGTTTTATGCCCTGAACATGTTCGACGTGGTCGACCTGGAGAAATACCTCGCATATTTCAGCCGCTTGCCCGAAGCCGCTCCGCAGTACGGTGGCCGAATGGTGGCGTTTGGTCGATTCCGAGACAACGTGGCCGGTGACCTCGCGCCACGGCAGGTCCTGTTCCTCGTTGAATGGGAGTCCGAAGAGGCGTTCAACAGCTTCCGGGACGATCCGGAATTGGCTGACCTGCATCCGTTGCGGGAGAGTGGGACGGCGTCCTATATCTGGCAGACTTTCGATGGTTCCGACATGAGTGACCCCGCCGATGTCTCGCTCGACGATGTGCTGGCGGTGCTCAAGCCCTAGCCTCGATCATTCGCGAGGGTCCACCGACGAGTCGGTGGACCCTTTCGCTTTCCGGCGCTGATGGTGCGCGGCAGTGACCTCGCCGGTCCACGGCCAGCGCTGCGGCCAGCGCCGGCGCGGCCGTTCGGAACTCGCCGCCACCAGCGTGTCGCAGCAAATCGATCGGTTTCCATGCGCAAGTTCCAGCAGAGGGCGGGGTCATGGGCGGAGTAAGTGCGCGGGCGCGGCGCGAGAACGTCATTCGCGCGGCGATCGCCGAGTTCGCGATCGCCGGGCACCACGGCACCACCACGGCCGCGATCGCCGAGCGGGTCGGCGTCACACAGCCGTATCTCTTCCGGCTTTTCCGGGACAAGAGGGCGATCTTCGTCGCCGCTCTGGTGCGGAGTGCGGAAGACACTCGCCTGGCTTTCGAAAGGGCGGCCGACGGGGTGGAGGGAAGCGAGCGAGCCCTGCAGGTGATGGCGGACGCCTATGCGCGGCTGATCTCGACGCAGCCCGAGACGCTCCTGATGCAGATGCAGGGATACCTCGCCGTGGCGGCCGCCGAGGCGCAGGGCGACGACCTGATCGGTGAGGTCGTCCGGGCCGGCTGGACGAGTACCTGGGAAGCCGTGCACGTGGCGCTGGGTGCTGATGGCGAGAAGACCGCAGGTTTCTTCGCCTGCGGCATGCTCGGCAACACGCTCACAGCCATCGGGCTTCCCGTGAACGCCTGGAGGTGAGGAAATCTTCCGAACAGGGATGCGTCAGTGCACGCCTGCCGCGTCGAGCAGGGTGGTCACGGTGGGTGCGACGAGGCCGGTCAGGTTGTCGGCCTGAATTCCCGCGCGGGCGCTCGCACCGTCGAAGACAAGGCTGAGCTGCCGGGCCAGCAGATCGGGATCTCCCGCCCCGCCCTGCTCGGCCTCGCCGCGGAAGAAGGCCGTCAGATTCGCCTTGACCTGGTGAGCCACGCGGCTCGCCGGGTGACTCTGGTCCTTGAGCTCGACCTGCACCGCCAGATACCGGCAGCCCCGGAACTCGGGCGCTCCTGCCTGCGATTCCACCTGCTCGAAGACGTGCAGGATCCGCTCGCGGGGCGACCGGCCGTCGTCCGCCGCAGGGAGGAGAGTTGCCGCGTAGGCGGAGGCACGCTCCTTCAGGCTCACCGCCAGGAGCTCGTCCTTGCTCTCGAACAGCTGGTACATGGATCGCTTCGACACCCCCGCCGCCTTGCACAGCGCCTCGACTCCGATGCTGACGCCGTCTCGGTAGGTGAGCGTGGCCGCTGCCTCCAGCAGGCGCTCCCTGGGGCTCAGTTTCACTTCGGTGCTCATACCGTGAGGTTAACCCGAAGCGGACGAAATGAAAACCGATCGGTTTCCTGAGGCTCTCGGGGCCCTGAAAGGGGGACTGCCGCTCATGACGTACGGGTCTCTCGTCCGGTGGGCGCGGAACGCTTCGCCGGGGGATGCCAGCCGCCGGTGACCTCCTTGGCGGGCTTGTGGGGGAAGCGGCGCCGGGCGTACTCCTGCGCGTGGGAGCCCGGCAGGACGTACAGGGTTTCCTTCTTGTCCTGGAGCGGACGCAGCACGGTGTCCATGAACGCCTTGCGGTCGTCCAGGTAGGGACCGAGGACGTCCTCGCCGGCGGGGCAGACGGCGAGGCAGTAGCCGGACTTGTAGCCGGGGGGTGAGCTCAGGCTCTGCCACATGGAGGCGCTCTCGGAATCGCTGACCCGGGAGCGGTAGTCGGCGGCGTCCTCGCTGTCGGCCACGGTCTGCGCCCAGTCGGTGAACCCGCTCATGAACTCGCGGTAGTTGTGCGTGGTGCAGGCCAGTGCATCGAAGGCGCCGTCCTTGGCGATGGCGCCGACCGGGCAGGCCGCGACGCACAACTTGCAGTCGATGCAGGGGCTGTAGTCCAGCGCCTGCCCGTACTCGCTCACCTCCGCGTCCACGAGCACGGTGACCAGGAGGACGAAGCTGCCGAACTTCGGGTGGATGACGTTGCGATGCAGGCCCATCACACCGAGTCCGGCGGCCACCGCGACCGTCTTGTGTGCCACCACCCAGATCCGCTCGCCGGGGAAGCGGTCCATCTCCTGGGGGAAGCCGACCGAGGGATTGAGTGCGCGGTAGCCGGCGTCCTGGAGTGCCCGGGTGACGCTGCGGGCGGCGTGGTTGGCCTGTTCGTCGGCCTGGTGGAACTCCTGGTTGGCCACGCTGCGGGCGGGCGAGCGACAGTTGTCGCGGTTCATCCGGACCGCCATCGCGATCAGGGTGCGGGTGCCGGGCAGCGCGGACCGCGCGTACTCACGCTCGCCGGCCAGGTCGGGGTGGTCCAGGCTGACCGCCGCCGCGTCGTCCGCACCGGCCGCCAGGCACAGCTCACGCAGCCAGGCCGCATCGATCACCGCGGGCGGGCGACCCGAGGCGCCGGTCCTGCGCCGAGCGAGTACGGCCTGTACCGACGGGTGGGCCGCCAGCTTCGGCGGAAGCGGAGGTTGAGTGGGGTGTTCCTCGGCGTCGCGCGCGGCAGTCATCGGTGCTCCTGGGGATGCGGGTACGAGGCTCGCCACGGTCGGCGGGAAACCGATCGGTTTCATCACCGTAAACCGATCGGTTTCGCCGTGCAAGCCCAAGCGGCGAGCCTCTCCTTCGGACCGGCGATCAGGTTCCTCGGGGGCACCGGCGACCGATCGTCAGGCGATCGGGACCCAGCCCGCGGGTCAGGCCGGAGGCAGGCCCCTGCCCCCCGGCCCCGGCCCCGGCCCCGGCCCCGGCCCCGGCCCCGGCCCCGGCCGGCAACGGGCGCGGGGCCCATGGGTGTTGCCCAGTCGCCGGAGGGCGGCCACGACTCGTCGAGCGATGCACTCGCCGCGGCTGTCGTCGAGCGATGCGCTCGCCGCAGACGCTCGTCACGCGATACGTCAGCGCATGTTCGCGGCGTCGAGCAGGGCGACCACGGTGGGGATGATGAGCCCTGCCTGCGTGTCGGCCTTGATTCCCGCACGGGCACTGGCGCCGTCGAAGACCAGGATCAGCTGGCGGGCCAGCAGGTCCGGGTCGCCCGCGCCGCCCCGTTCGGCCTCGGCACGGAAGAAGGCGGTCAGACTCTCCTTGACCCGATGGGCCACCCGGCTCGCGGGGTGGCTCGGGTCCTTGAGCTCGATCTGCACGACGAGGTACCGGCAGCCCTGGAAGTCGGGCGTACCCGCCTGCGCCTCGGCCTGTTCGAAGACGTGCAGGATCCGCTCGCGGGGCGGACGGTCGTCGTCCGCCGCGGGAAGAAGTGCCGTCACATAGCCGGAGGCCCGTTCCTCCAGGCTCGCCGCCAGCAGTTCGCCCTTGCTATCGAACAGCTGGTACATGGAGCGCTTGGACACCCCCGCCGCCTTGCACAGCGCGTCGACGCCGATGTTGACGCCGTCCCGGTAGGTGAGTGTGGCCGCTGCCTCCAGCAGTCGCTCTCGGGAGCTCGGCATTGCTTCGGTGGTCATATTCCGAGGTTAACTCGATTCCGGCCTCATGGAAACCGATCGGTTTACGGGTGCGTGTTGCGAGGAAGCGGTGGAAGCCGGGCAGCACCTTGACGGTGGTGGCGTCCGGATGTCGGCACCCCCGTCGCGGTCTGCAGAATCGGCGCGCTCACCCTCCGCGCCCGCGCTCGGCGCGCCCGGCTTTTCTCGGCACGGCGGGTTCAGGCTCAGTGGGCGATCACAGGCTCGCCCTCCGACGCCGCCAGAGCCGCATTCGGCATCAGAAAGGCCGCGAGCACCGCGCCGACCACGAAGATCCCGGCGCCCCAGGCCAGCGTCGCCGTGTAGCTCTCGACCCCGGCCTGGGCCATGGTCAGAGCGTCGGGCTTGTGCGAGGACAGGTAGTCGGTCGCGGCCGACGAGGCGACGGTGGTCAGCAGTGCGGTGCTGATCGAGCCGCCCACCTGCTGACTGGTGTTGATCAGCGCCGAGGCGACGCCCGCGTCCTCGTGGTGCACGCCCGCGGTCGCACCCTGGAACGCGGTGGTCATCACCGCGCCGATACCGAGACCCAAAAGGATCATGCCCGGCATGATGTCGGCGACGTAGGCGCTGTTCAGCGTGAGCCGCGTCAGCAGGGCCATGCCGGACGCGGACACCAGGAAGCCGGCGCTGACCACGACCTTCGGACCGACCTTGGGCAGCAGCAGCGAAGGCACCGTGGTCGACGAGGCGACGATGGCCGTGACCATCGGCAGGAAGGACAGGCCGGCCTCGATCGGCGAGTAGCCGATGCTGGCCTCCAGGTAGTAGGTCAGGAACAGGAAGATCGAGAACATCCCCATGCCCAGGACGAACACCGCCAGGAACGAACCACCTCGGGTCCGGTCCAGCACGACTCGCAGCGGCAGCAGCGGATGCGCGACCCTGGACTCCAGCCAGGCGAACACCGCGAGCAGCACCACGCCGCTGATCATGGAGCCGAGGGCCACCGGATCGGTCCAGCTGGTGGATTCGACGTGCGCGAAGCCGTAGACGATGCCGAACAGCGCCGCGCTCACCACGACGGTGCCGGGAATGTCGAGCCTGGGCCGCTCGGTGACCGCCGGCCTGGCCAGCAACAGCAGCGCACCGGCCAACGCGACGGCCGCGAAGACGACGTTCACGTACATCACCCAGCGCCACGACGCCCATTCGGTGAGCATGCCGCCGAGCAGCAGCCCGACGGCGGCGCCCGCACCGGACAACGCACTGAAGATGCCGAACGCCTTCGGCCTCTCGGCCGGGTCGGTGAAGGTCACGCTGAGCAGCGAGAGCGCCGCGGGCGCCAGCAGCGCGGCGAAGAGGCCCTGGGCCACGCGGGCCGCGACGAGTATGTCGAAGCTGGTGGCCGCGCCGCCGACGACGGATGCAGCCGCGAAACCGACCAGGCCGGTCACGAAGGTCGTACGCCGGCCGAACAGGTCACCGAGGCGGCCCCCGAGCAGCAGCAGGCTGCCGAACGCCAGGGCGTACCCCGTGATGACCCACTGCCGGCTGCCGTCACTGAAACCGAGGGCGTGCTGCGCCTCGGGCAGCGCGATGTTCACGACGGTCGCATCGAGCGTGACCATGAGCTGCGCCACGCCCAGCACGACCAGCACCCACCAGCGCACGGCATGTGAGCCGCGGCGGCCCGACTCTGTCTTCCCGGAGGCGGGCGCTCCGCGGTCGAAGGTGGTACTCACTTTTCTCCTCAGTCGCTGGGCATGGGTCGACCGCCGGCTGGAAACCGATCGGTTTCCACTTAGGAAAACAGATCGGTTTCCTCGATGCAAGCGAACGGGTCGGTTCTGACCCGGGGGCTGCCGCACCACCCGGCGGCGCGGTGGCCGCGGACACGGCGGCCAAGCCCAGGGATCCATGGGTGCGGAACTCCCCCGCGCAGCCGGAGCGGGCCGGGCTTGCGCTGCAAAACCGATCGGTTTACCTTGATGGAAACCGATCGGTTTCCGATTCTCCGGAGAGAGTCATGACCGTTTGGTTACTCCCTCATACCCAAGGAGCCGGCGAGATGCCCAGCCAGGAGTCACGTCCCACCATTCACATCCCGGGGACCACCAGCCACACCATCGCCCCGCGTGCAGGCCTCGACGGCCGTGAGGGAACCCTGCGCTACCTCAAGGCCGGCACCGGCGCCCCCCTCGTCCTGCTGCACACCGTGCGCACCCAGGCCGAGCACTTCCGCCTCCTCATCCCACTGGTCGCGCAGCGGTACACCGTGTATGCCCTCGACCTGCCGGGGATGGGCTACTCCGAGATCGTGCCCGGGGCGTCCTACGACGAGCCCGCGATGCGTGCGGGCGTCGAGTGGCTGCTGACCGAACTCGACCTGCACGACGTCACGTTGGTCGGTGAGTCCATGGGTGCGGTACTCGCCCTGACCGCCGCGGCCGAGCTACCGGAGCGGGTACGACGCGTCGTCGCGGTCAACGCCTACGACTTCCGCGACGGAATCGCGCGGTCCAGCCTCCTCGCCCGCGTGGTGGTCAGCGGTGCCCTCGCCCCGGTGGTGGGCCCGGTGATCGCCGGGGTGGAACCCAAGTCCGCCCTCCGCAAGATCCTTCAGGGCGGCCTCGGCGACAAGAGCGCACTGCGCGAGGACTACGTGGACGAACTCCTCCGGGTGGGCAGCCGCCCCGGCTACCCGACCGTCGCCCGGGCCGTGTACCAGGCCCTGCCCAGCCTCATCGCGGCCCGCTCGCACTACCCCGAGATCAAGGCGCCCGTCCACCTCGTCTACGGCGAGAAGGACTGGTCCCGCCCGTCGGACCGGGAAGCCAACAGGCAACTGCTTCCGGCCGCCGACTTCACACAGGTCCCGAAGGCAGGACACTTCATCGCCCTGGAACGGCCCGACGTGCTGGCCGACCTGCTGAACGCGGTGGTCTGACCGCCGCGGCCACCGACCTGAGGAGCAGCGCATGACGCAGGTCCAGATCGAGGTCGACGTTCCGGCGTGAATGCGTGACGGCACGGTGCCGCGCGCGGATGTCCGCGGCCATCTCCGTCGCCTGGCTCAAGAGGGCCGGCGCCGCGGAGGAGGAGTCGCTGGACCGCGTTCGCGCGCTCATCGCCGCCGGTTACCGCGAACGGAACACCGAGGCGTAAGCCCCTGTCGACCGATCACCGGAGCATCCGGGGTCTCTGGACTTCGGGCGGTCCCGCGCGCCTCCATTCCACCGTTCACAGTTCCACAGTGCTCACATCGTGCCGCCCTGGGCTGGTGCGTCTCATGGAAGGACACATCATGGAAATCTCTGTTATCGGCGCCGGAGCAATCGGTGGCAACCTCGCGCGCAGGCTCGGTGCAGCCGGTCACGACGTCCAGGTGGCCGACGCCCGCGGGACCGAGGCCGTCGCACCCGGCGTACTGGAGACCGGCGCCCGCACCGTGGCCCTCGACGACGCCGTCAAGGACAGGGACGCCGTCATTCTGGCCATCCCCTTCGGGGCGGCGGGACAGCTGGCCGATCTGTTCGCCTCCGTCCCCGCCGGGACGGTGGTCATCGACACCTCCAACTACTACCCGCACCTCAGCGGACGGGTCGAGGCGGTGGAGGCCGGCGCCGTCGAGAGCGTGTACACCTCCGAACTCCTCGGACGCCCCGTGATCAAGGCATGGAACGCGGCCCTCGCCGAAACCCAGCGAACGAAGGGTGTCCCGGCGGGCACTCCGGGCCGCATCGCCATCCCGGTGGCCGGCGATGCCGAGGAAGCGAAGCGGGTGGCCATGCGTCTGGTGGACGACACCGGTTTCGACCCCTACGACGCGGGAGCACTGGCCGACTCCTGGCGTCAGCAGCCGATGGGCCCGGCCTACTGCACCGAACTGACCCTGGACGAGTTGCCGGCAGCCCTGGCCGCTGCCGACCGTGTCAAGGACGCGGCCGTCCGGGAGAGCATGGCGGAACGCTTCGCCGCCCTCGGTGCCGATCCCACCCTGGAGGACGTCGTCGAGATGAACCGCGCCGCCCACAGGTGACCGCGCCTGTCGTCGGCCCGCGGCAGAGGTCCCTGCCCAGGTCATGACTGCCACCCCGTGTCCGACACCTCCGCCCGGCCTGCATTCCGCGACGCCATGACCGCCACCGCCTCCCCGGACGCCGTGGTCACCACTCTGGACGGCAGGCGCCCGCACGGCACCACGGACAGCGCCTTCGGCTCTCCGCACCTGACGCCCCCGATGGTGCTGGTGTCGCCGGACAACCGGTCGCGGGCCAGAGCAGAGCGATCTCGACGGCGAGGGCGCCGAGGGCTTCCTTCTCAGTTGGGTAGATGGCGCGGATGTCTGCCAGTTGCTGGTCGCGAGTGCCGGTCGGGTCGACGTTGGCCGTCCCCTCACCGTCCAGCAGGGCCGCGAAGTCGGCGTACTCGGTGGCCCGGACGATTCTGACCTCGCAGGTCTCGTCTGTGCCCTTGGTACGGAACCGGATGGTGCCACCTGCCGCGAGGCCGGCGAGGTGCGGGCACTTCACGCGCACCTCGACGGTCTCTGTGCCGACGGCGAGGAGGTCGAAGTACCGGCGACAGAGGTTGAGTTCGCGGGCGTGGGTCTCGGTCATGGGGCGGGAAGGCTCCTGGGCGCTGGTGCGGTGATCAGGCGGCCGATCTCGGCTGCGGAGCACAGGCGGAAGCAGCGCCGGTCATGACCAGCAGTCGGTCGGCGTATTCGGTGACGCTGTGACGCTGCCGGGCCATTGCCGCGCGGCGAGCATCCCATCCGCCGCGTCGGTGGCGCGGCGGCGCGGCCTTCGCGGACCAGGGGATCGAGCACCGCATCCGGATCCACGACGTGGCCTGAGCCGCGTGGTCGCCCGACAGGTTGCGGACAGGGACGGGCTGCGAACACCTGGCCTTTGTTCCGTGGCCGGCTGACCGGCGGCGTGAGACCAGCAGCGGCCTTGATTGCCGCCGAGCCCCGGTCGGTTCTGGTGACATGCGAGATGAAAGGCGGCTGGGCGGTTGTTCCCCCGTGACGCCTCAGCATGCTGGAGGCGACGGACGACGCACTCTGAGAATTGGGTTCCATGCGAACCAGCCGATAAGGGCCGGGCCGGCTGACCTCGCGTTCGCACACGAGGCGAGTTCGTGGGTCCGCTCGTGATGTGATCGTCGCCACAGAGATGACCGGTGCCGAGCGGACAGGGCTGGTTGTGGAACTTTCCCTGCGTGACCGGATACGCGCCGGCGATCCGGAAGCCTTCGCCGAACTGTTCGGAGCGCATGCCCGGGCCGTCTACGGTCATGCTGCCCGGCTGTCGGCAGACCGGAGCACTGCAGAGGACGTGGTGTCCCTGACCTTCCTGGAGGCCTGGCGGCTCAGGGAGAAGCTGAGACCCGAAGCCGCGGCTTTGGACGAAGACGCCGACGTGCCCGAAGGCGATGGACTGCGCCCCTGGCTGTATGGCATCGCCACCAACGTTCTGCGCAACACGCGCCGCGCCGCCCGTCGGCACAGTGCCGCGCTCGCCCGGCTCCCCGACCGCTCGGCGGACCGTGACACCCTGCCGGACTTCACCGACGATCTCGTCGGTCGCATGGAGAACGCCGAGCGGCTCGCTGCCGCGCACACCGCGCTCGGCCGACTGCGCAAAGCAGAGCGCGAGGTGTTCGCACTGTGCGTCTGGTCAGGACTGAGCTACGCGGCCGCAGGCGAGGCCCTCGGCGTGCCGCCGAGCACCGTACGGTCGCGGCTCGCCCGGGCAAGGCGGCGTCTACGAACGTTGTCGGAGGCGGAGTTGGCCCGGCGCACGTCCGCCGGGCGGCCGACCGAGTACCCGGCGGAGCAAAGTACCGCGGCGGCACCGGACCTTCCGGCTCGGCAGGCGAGGCCGGGACTCGGTCGGCGCACCGGACAGGTATCGGGTGGCCGTCCCGAAACGGCCCGGTCGACACAGGAGAAGCACGGATGAACCCCGAAGAGCGCGAGGAACTGGCCAGGCTGCTGCCGAGCCCGGGTGACCCGGTCCTGACGAGCGGCCGCCACGACCTGCTGAAGGACCATCTGATGAAAGAGCTCACCGCGCAAGCCCCGGACCTCCCCGAAACCGCGACGGCACCCGGCCGACGAGCGCGTACCCCCCGCCGCCGGATCGCCGCCATCGCCGTACCCCTCGCCACGGCGGCAGCGGTCGTCGCCACGATCCTTGCCGGCACCGCCGGGTCCAACACCGTCACGACCGATGCGGACGCGGTCGACCTCCTCAATCGCATCGCCGAGGTCGCCGCCGCGAAGAAGACCGTGCCCGTCAGGGACGACCAGTACATCTATGTCCGCACGCAGGGCTCCATGAAGTTCTCGGACCACGATGTCCGGATCCTGCGCGAAGCGAGTTGGACCGCCGTGGACGGCAAGCGCGCGGGACTGCGCCGGGTCACGGTGCTGGTGGGTCCGCCGTTCCGGCCCCGGGACCCGTTCTCCTCGTACTCCAAGGGCACTCACGACATGAGGCTGAGCCCCGACTCGAACGTCACCACGTTCCGTGAGCTTCAGGCGCTGCCCACCGACCCCGATGCGCTGCTGGAGAAGATCTACGCCGACACCAAGGGGCAGGGGCGGACCAGGCAGAGCGCGGCGCTGGAGAAGATCGGCGACATGCTGCCCGACGCCACGCTGCTACCCGAACTGGACGCCGCGCTCTATCGCGCGGCCGCGAAGATCCCGGGCGTCTCGGTCGTCGCCGACGCCAAGGACCACACCGGACGCGCCGGCATCGGTCTGAGTTTCAAGGAGCGCGACAGCCGCACGGTCTGGGTCTTCGACAAGAAGTCCCTCGGCTTCCTGGGCTCGCCGGACGAGGCACTGCTGGACGTCGGGGTCACGGACAAATCGGGCGAGGCTCCGGCCGCGTGAATGCCTGTTCCTGGAGACCGGCCCCGTCCCGCAATTGAAGGCGAGGAACGGATCGGGCTGGACGACAGACAAACCCCAGGCGACTGACCTGGGGTTTCATACGGGACGGAGCTGAATGGGGCCGACTGCTGGAGTCGACCCGACCCGACCCGAACTCGGCGCGATCCGTTCGGCCCTGCCCGGATCGGCGCCCTGGCAGGGGTGCCGGATGACACACTCGAACCGGGTCGTCACAAATGGCGGCAGAAGGAGGCCGTACCTTGCTGACATTGGATTTGCACCCGATCTTCCGGAACAACCGCGACATCGAACTCGCGCTGCGGCAGATCGTCTTCCAGGCGAACCGCACGGGAGAGCCCGTCGTGGAGATCATTCACGGAAAGGGCACCGGGCAGCTCAAGGGCCGCGTCCTCGCGTTCCTCGGCCAGAAGCACATCAGGAAGCTGTACGACCGCGTGGAGATCGACACGGCCAACACGGGCCGGGTCCTGGTCCACTTCACGCCCCGCCCCTGATCCTTCTCCCGGCTCGGTTCAGGCCGCCGAGGCCCGCGTTCCGGGGCCCGCCCATCCGGTCCGGCGTCTCGGTCCATACGCCGGTTCTCAGGGCGCGCGGACTCCAGCAGCCGCTTGGTCAGCTGCTGCAACAGCCCGCCCTCGCCGGTCAGCTGCAGGCCCTCCGCCTGGGCGCCAGCCCACCGGCTCGTCGATCAACTGGTCGCCCACGGCCCTCACCGGCACAGCCTCCGTCGACTCAACGGACCCGTGCTCAGCCACGTTCTCACTGGTCACCGATTCATCCTCCATGATCGGGAGTTACGCCGAGCGATTTACCCGACCTGGGCCTTCTCCATGGAGCGGGTGACGAGAATCGAACTCGCGCTCTCAGCTTGGGAAGCGACGGCGCTTGGGCGGTCTCCATGGCCTTGACCTGCTTAGATGTCTTGCATGTGCGGCGCCGCGAGGCCCGTCTCGCGCCCCTGTCGACCGTGGTTGTCCTCCCTTACGGGCACGGATTGGGCACGGCTTCGGGCCAGGCGGTTCGGCAGTGCCGTCACGCCCTCGGAAGGACGCCCCAAGCGGAGGTCCGGTACGGCGAGTGCGGCCGCTGTTGCGTGCGCAACCGGTGGCGCAGTCCCCGCGAGAGCCCCCACGCATGCTCAGCGCCAGAACGCGGTCTTCCGCGCCTACCGCTCTGGGCCGGAGCACATGTTCTGCTTACGTCGGGAACGGGGCTGACGGGCTCAGCTGAGGAGACGTCACCGGTCGAGATCCTCGTACTCCGTCTCGGGCACGCCGATGTCCGAGAAGATGGCCCGCGCCTGCCGCCCCATCAGTTCGGCGGCGCCCCCGTCGGTCTTCCGGTGGGGCGCGGGCAAGTGCCATGAGGGTGCGGGCTTCGCCGAGTCGGTGGCTGGTCTCGCGGTGTACGGCGAGGGCATCCTGGCCGAGCGACGGCTGCGCCGTGTGCTTCCTCGGCCTCCGCCGTCGCGCACAGGGCGGTCAGGGCCTGGCCCTCCACCACGCGGAACGAGTGGTCGCGGGCCAGGGCCAGCGCCTGTTCGGCATGGGCGCGGGCCTCGTCGTACCGTCCCGTTTCCTTGTAGGTGAGGGAGAGGCACAGGTGGCTGTCCGCCTCGGCCCGTCGGAATCGCGCCTCGCGGGCCAGGGCGAGAGCCTTGCTCGCCGGTCCGAAGAGCCGGGTCCAGCTGTCCCAGTTGTCGGCGCGCGGCGGTGGAGCTACCTCTCTTCTCCGGCGCGGTGATCGTCGCGGACACCGCGTTCCTTCCCGACCGCTACTACACCTTCCTGCCCCACCTCTGCCGACGCGCGATGCGGCGGACGGACAGCCGGCTTCCGGCCCCCGGACGGCGGCAGGAGCCGGAACCGTACCTGCGCAAGGCGGGTCCGGCGTACTCGACGCGAAGCCTCGAGTGTCGCCGACGCAGGTCGAGCTGATTGGCAACGCCGCGGCGCTGGGCGATCGCTACACAATGACGTTGAGGCCGCTGACGCCTCCTGCGTACCGCCAGGCGGCGGAGGACGGGGGGACTTCTGGGCGCCGTTGAATTGGACGAGGTGATCGGCTACACGCTGTCGATGCCGAGGATCTCGCGGTGGCCGTCGGCATTGACGCCGACCGCGATGAGGGCATGGACGTTGATGACACGCCCGCCCTCGCGGACCTTCTGCGTGAGCGCGTCGACCCAGACGAACGCAGATGACCCGGCGTCCAGGGGCCGGTTACGGAAGGCGGCGACCTGCTCGTCCAGGTGCCTGGCCATCACGCTGACCGGGGACTTCGGCAACTGGGTGACGCCGAGGCTCTCGGCGAGCTGCTCGACATGGCGGGTGGACACACCCAGCAGGTAGGCGGTGGCGACCACACTGATGAGGGCCTGCTCGGCCCGCCGCCGGCGTTCCAGGAGCCAGTACGGGAAGTAGCTGCCGGACCGGAGCTTGGGGATGGCCAGTTCGACGTGCCGGCCCTCGTGTCCCACTCGCGCGGGCGATATAGATCAGCCGGTGGCCGTTCGTCTATGCGGGCATCATCCCGACGCCGGAGTAAACCTTCGGATCAGGTTCGCACCCGTACACCACTTCTCAGGACGCAACCTCGTCGCGTTGTCAGGCAGTTGGACACTCACCACCGCTGCCGCCTCCTGGAGGCGTTTGCGGGAGAGCAGCATCTGATCCGTAGGGCTGCCTGCCCTGCCCCGTGCCGTCTTCACCTCCGACCTCTTCGCGACCGGAAACGACAGCGCCAACCGTGCCGCTGTCCGGGCCGTGCCGACGGAGAAGCTGGACCTGATGGGGCTGGCGGTGTACGGGCCGCGGAACGCGGTGAACAAGGTACTGAAGGGCGCACGGATGCATACGTGGCCGAATCTCCACAGCGAATGCGCAACTGCGGCATGGGTGCGTTCGATTGGTGCGGAGTTGTCCTGGTCGGAACTGCCGTGGCAATAGCTGTCGGTTTCCTATGCGGGGCTCCATGTAGAGAAGCTGCCCTCAATTCGTGTGCATGCGCGCATGGATGAGTAGTCGACTGCTTCAACTGCCCCGCTGGGAGCAGTGAGCGACTGGATGCCGGGCACGCTCCGTGATTTGATCCTGCGCACCGCCGGGATCGCGCCAAGGCGTCCGGAAACGGATGGCGCGGGCCTGCGGTCGCGGCCCACCGGCTATCCCCAGCTTGGCCGCTCCCCCTTGTGGAACATCCATACGAAGGGCAGTTTCATCATGAACTCCGCTCCCCAGGTTCAGACCCTTGAAATCTCTGACGCCGAACTCGACACCGTTTCCGGCGGTCTGAGCCCGCAGGTCGGCATCGCCGCCGGCCCCACGGCGATCAGCAGCTCGGACCTCGTGGCTCAGCTCGGCGCGGTCAAGGACGGGGTCCTGGACACCGTCAGCCAGTACCACCAGGTCGGCGTCACCGTCTCCTTCTGATCGTCAGATCGCGGGACTTCCCCATCGCGGGATCGCCGATACCGGCAGCCTGACCGCCGATCAGCGTCCACGGCGACAAGCCCCCTACCCGCGGGTCTTCGCTGGTAGGGGGCTTGATCGGAGGCCGCCGCCGCGACCCGGCGTACGTCGGCGCCGAGCCGCCGGGTGTCGATCCGGCCGCGCCGCCCACACCGCCCACCTCCCGTTGATATCAGCAAAGCCATCACTGATATCTCACGCGATGCATGACCAGGTGGTCGACCTGGACAGAACGATCAGCCGCACCTGACAGTGTGCTCCTGCACCGCACCGCCCTGATTCACCTGGTCGGCGGGGTGCCGACCGAGCAGAACGACGAGTGGACCGAGGCCCGCCGCTACATGGGCCGCGAACTCCTCGCCAGGGCCCGCCTCCACCCGATCGAGTCAGAAACCGACGACACGGCCGTGCCCACCGAACTCACCGCATAGCCTCAAGGACGAGATCACCGAGTGGCCGTGGATACACCACTCCCGCGGACGTGACCCTGGATGATCCACATCTGGAGCTAACTGCCGCTCGCGGGTCCGGGCAGCAGTCGCTGGATGGCGTCGATCCGCGCGGCGATCAGACGTTTGCCCATGGCTGTACCGGGGATCATGTGCGCCAGGTGGAAGGCTCCGCTGTAGTGGTGCAACTCCGTGGGCACGCCTGCCTGGATCAACAGGTGCGCGTAGTCGAGACCCTCGTCGCGTGTGGGGTCGATCTGATAGGCGGCCACCCAGGCGGGCGGCAGACCGACCAGGTCGTTGAGCTCCGCGCGGGCTGGAGCCGCGTACAGGGGTACGTCCGGACTGCCGGGCTGTGCGATGTCGCCGAGGTAGTACCTCCAGCTGTAGGGCGAGTTGGAAGCACTCCAGGTGGGGGTGTCAGGGAGGTTCCGCATGGAGTGAGTCCGCAGCCGGTCGTCCACGGTCGGGGCGTCCAGGAGTTGCGCGGTCAGAACCGGCCCACCGCGGTCCCTGGCGGCAAGAGCCAGGGCGGCCGCCAGACCGCCTCCCGCGCTCTCTCCCAGGACACCGATGCGTGTGCCGTCGACACCGTGGTCACGGGCCGCGTGGCCGGCCGTCCAGACGAGGGCCGCGTAACAGTCGTCGAGCCCGGCAGGATAAGGGTGTTCAGGAGCCAGCCGGTAGTCCACGCTCACCACGGCGACGCCTGCCCGGTCGGCGATCAGGCGGGCCTGATGGTCCACACCGTCCAGTTCACCCATGACAAATGCGCCGCCGTGCAGGTAGAGCAGTCCGGGGACGGGGTCGGTCCGTTCGGCTGGCGCGTAGAGACGCACCCCGACGTCCGGCCCTCCCTGGTACCCCGGAATCGCGATGTCCTCGACACGCAACACCCGGGCTGACTCGTACCGGGGGGCAGACCCGAGATACTGCCTGGCCAGAGCACGCATGCGCGGCACATCGGATAGGTCGAGAGCTGGGATCATCGGTGCTGCCGCAGCCAGCTCGGGATCGAGAACGTAATCCATCTCAGTGTCCTCCAGTGTCTCCACATCACCCACCGGTGAAGTAGTGGCCTTTCTTGATGTCAGCGATGAGCCCGGGTTGCACGGGCTGCCGTCCCAGTAGCCGCCGGGTCTGTGTGCTTGAGGCCGGGTTGTCCCGCGCGAGGACGGCGCCGAGGAAGCCGAAACGGCCGTCGGCTTCGTCCCGGGACAGCACACCTAGCTCGCGGGCGTGAACTGGGGCAGGCGGGCCATGATGGCCCGTATCTCGGCGTCGTCGGAGACACCCTGGAAGTCGTGGCGGGGCGTGTAGGGCGCCTCGAGTGCGCGGATCTCCTCGCCGGTCAGCTCGATGGCCAGCGAGGAGACCGCGTCGTCGATCTGCTGGGTCGTGCTCGCGCCGACGAGCGGGGCGACGACGACCGGCTTGCTGTGCAGCCAGGCGAGGGCGACCTGCGCCCGTCCGACGCCGTGCGTCTCCGCGATGCGGCCGACGGTGTCCACGACGGCGTGGTCGGACTCTTCGGTCCGCGGTGTGTACAGCATCTCGGCGAACCCGTCGTTGCCGCCTCGCGCGGTCGACCTCGCGTCGCTCCATGCGCGGGCGAGGCGTCCGCGAGCCAGCGGACTCCAGACGATCGTGCCGACGCCCTCGTCGAGACAGAGCGGGATCATCTCGCGCTCCTCCTCGCGGGCGAGCAGGTTGTAGTGGTCCTGCATCGACACGAACCGTGCCCAGCCGTGCTCGCTCTGGAGGTGCAGCGCCTTCGCGAACTCCCAGGCCGGCATCGAGGACGCGCCGAGGTAGCGGACCTTGCCGGCCTTGACCAGGTCGTGCAGCGCCTCGAGGGTCTCCTCGAGCGGGGTCGTGTGGTCGTTCCGGTGGATCTGGTAGAGGTCGATGTAGTCCGTGCCGAGGCGCCTGAGCGAGTGGTCGACCTCGGTCATGATCGCCTTGCGGCTCAGGCCCTTGCCGTTGGGGCCCGAGCGCATCGGGTTGCGCAGCTTGGTCGCGATCACGACGTCGTCGCGGTCCGCGAAGTCCCGCAGCGCGCGGCCGAGGATCTCCTCACTGGAGCCCTGCGAGTACACGTTCGCCGTGTCGAAGAAGTTGATGCCCTGGTCGAGGGCGTGCTTGATGAGCAGCCGGCTCTCCTGCTCGCCGAGCGACCAGACCGGATGGCCGCGGTCGGGCTCGCCGTAGCTCATCGCGCCGATCGCGATCGGCGAGACATCAAGGCCCGTGCTGCCGAGCTTGACGTAGTCCACGATGGTCTCTTCCTTCCGTCTCGAAGATCAGATCCGTACGACCGTCTTGCCGCGCGCGCCGCCCGCTCGCGCCAGCACATCCGGAAGCTCCTGTGGCGTGACGGCCCGCTGGACGGGGACCGTGATCCTGCCCGACGCGGCCTCCGCGGTGATCCGGGCGAGCAGGTCCGGCTTGTCCCGCATCTCGAAGTTGTGCACGGCGATCCGGTCGGAGCCGAGCAGTTCCGGCGGCGCGGTGAAGGTCACGGACGCGGCCGCGCCGCCGTCGCGGACGAGTGCGGCATGGGTACCGAACCGGGCCGTGTCGCGGGTGAGGTCGAGGAAGGCGTCGATCCCGTCGGGGTGCGTCTTGCGCACGTGCTCCGCTGTGTCACCGGCCGTGTAGTCGACGGTCTGCGCGGCGCCGAGCTGCCGGATCCACCGGTCGGCGTCCGGCCGTGCGGTCGCGATCACCTCCGCGCCCAGAGCGGCCGCGAGCTGGACGGCGCACACGCCCACCCCGCCGGTGGCGCCCACGATCAGGAGCGACTGCCCGGCCCGCAGGCCCATGGCCTCCAGCACGCCGAGCGCGGTCATACCCGCGGTCGGCAGCGCCGCCGCGATCTCGGCGGTCATGCCGTCCGGGACGCGCTGGAGCGCCCCGTGGTTCGGGAACTCCGTGACGACCGTGTACTCGGCGAAGGTGCCGTGACCCAGAGGCGAGCGGAAGAACTGGCCGTGCACCAGGTCGCCGGGCTTCAGTCCGCACACGCCTTCTCCTGCCTCTGTCACCCGGCCCACGCCGTCCACGCCCAGGACGAGTGGGTACACATGCGGCATACGACCCTCGAACGTCCCCGCGGCGATGCCCATGTCGATTGGGTTCACCGACGCCGCCTCCATCTCCACCAGAACCTCTCCTGGCGCCGGGGCGGGGACGGGAAGCTCCATCAGCTCGGGCGTCCCACCGATCCCGCGCACCGCGACTGCACGCATGGCTCATCTCCTCTTCCTCGGCGTTCGATCCGCCGTCGCTGCCAGCCAACGCTGTGGAGCGGCGGGACTGAAGGACCGATTCGGGCGCTGTTGATACCCTGGAGGTATGAGTGAGCTGGAGACGCGACAGCTCCGGTACTTCGTCGCGGTCGCGGAAGAACTCCACTTCGGGCGCGCGGCTGAGCGGCTGGGCATGGCACAACCTCCGCTGTCCCGTGCGATCCGGGAGCTGGAGCGCCAGCTCGGCGTGACGCTGCTCCGGCGCACCACGCGCCAGGTCGAGCTCACGGCCGCCGGGGAGACCCTGCTGCGGGACGCCCGGACCGCGCTGGACGTGATCAGCGCGGCCGGCCGACGGGCCCAGCACGCCGGCGAGCCCACCCCTCGGCTGCGGCTAGCGCTCAAGCCCGACATCGACGGCGGCCTGCTGCCGCAGATCCTCGACGCGTACGCAGGGCAGGAGGCGGCCCTGCCGGTCGCGCTGGTGCTCGGCCGGTTCGGCGAGCAGGCGCAGGCAGTACGCGACGGCCGCGCCGACGCCGCGCTGCTGCTCGCCCCCTTCGACGACCGTGGCCTGGACTTCGAGCAGCTGGCCACCGAGCCGTTCCTGCTCGCCCTGGCCGCCGCCGACCCGCTGGCCGCCCGGCCGTCCCTGTGTCTGGCCGACCTGGCAGGGCTCAGCCTTCCCGACGGATCTCCTGCAGACCGAGGGCCTGTGTCCGGCCGGCGCCGCCCGATCGGCGCACACGACAACCGGCCCGGCCCGGACGGGACCGACACCCTCACGGAGAGCGCCGAGCACAACGCCTCGGACCTGCCGCAGATCTTCAGGCTCGTCGAACTCGGCAGTGTCGTCTGCTTCTTCCCCGCCTCGCTCACCCGACGGTATCCGCGACCCGAGATCACCTTCCTGCCGGTCGACGACCTGGAACCCGCCACCTTGGCCGTGGCGTGGCCGCAAACCTCCCACTCGACGGCGGTCGCCGCGTTCGTCCGTGCGGCCACCACGGTCGCTGCGGCCGCCTCACCCTGGAAGCAGGAAAGACCACGGACAGCGGCTACCTGACACCGTCGCGAGCAGGCCGCACAAGGGCGCTGAAGAGGCCCTGCTGCACCGGGTTCTCATGTGCGGTGTCGTCGCCCTTCGCCAAGGGGACGACAGGCCGATGGCTTTGGCTCGTGTCGTGCCATGGCCTCGTGCGCCAAGGGGCGTGCCAGGCGGCGCAGTTGAGGAGAGGGTAGGTGGCGGCCAAATACGCCGAGGGGCCCCGCGCCCTCCGCGTGCCCTATCTCGAGCCGTGTCCGGAGCGCGAGGGGCGATAAGAGGTCTGGACAACAAGAAAGCCCCAGGCCACTGACCTGGGGGTTTCACATGGAGCGGGTGACGAGAATCGAACTCGCGCTCTCAGCTTGGGAAGCTGATGTTCTACCATTAAACTACACCCGCGTAAGACGCCGATCACGTCGGTGCCTGAACGCTCGCTCACTGTACCTCATGACGGACCCCCGGTGCTCGGACCGTGGGGTTCGTGTGCGTTTCGAGGGGTGGTGCGGGGGTGGGATCCGGGTGCGGGAGGCCGGAGTTGGGGCGTACGGTGGAGGTGTGGGAGAGGGGCCCGGCAGGCCGGAGTGCCGCCTGGAGAGCCGTCCCTTTGATCCCGTAATGTGGCTTTCCGTCGTCACGGCAGTAAGCCCGACGCGGCTCCTGGGGAAGGGACTTAAGGGACTTGATGGAACGCACCGTCGTCCGCTGTGCCGAAGGGCACGTGTTCAGCACCGCTTCGTTCCCGATGCAGCAGGCCGAGCGGCTCGGCCCCGGCCGGCTCGTGCGGTGTCCCAAGTGCGCCCGGCTGCGCAGCGTCGTGCCGGTCGCACTGGAGAAGCAGCAGTAGCGGAAGAAGAACAGAAACAGCAGCAGCACGGGCGCGCGGACTCGTCACGATTGTCGTGGGTCCGCGCGCCTTGCGTATCCTCGGGGCGTGCTTCTCTCAGACAAGGACATCCGGGCCGAGATCGACGCCGGGCGGGTACGGATCGATCCCTACGACGAATCCATGGTGCAGCCGTCGAGCATCGACGTGCGGCTGGACCGCTTCTTCCGGGTGTTCGAGAACCACCGGTACCCGCACATCGACCCCTCCGTCGAGCAGCCGGACCTCACCCGGCTCGTGGAGCCCGAGGGCGACGAACCCTTCATCCTCCACCCCGGTGAGTTCGTGCTCGCCTCGACGTACGAAGTCATCAGCCTGCCCGACGATCTTGCGTCCAGGCTGGAGGGGAAGTCCTCGCTCGGGCGGCTCGGGCTGGTCACGCACTCCACCGCCGGGTTCATCGACCCCGGCTTCAGCGGGCACGTGACCCTTGAGCTGTCCAATCTCGCGACCCTCCCCATCAAGTTGTGGCCGGGCATGAAGATCGGGCAGCTGTGCATGTTCCGGCTCTCCTCCCCCGCCGAGCACTCCTACGGCAGTGAGCGCTACGGCTCCCGTTACCAGGGGCAGCGCGGGCCCACCGCCTCCCGCTCCTACCTCAATTTCCACCGGACACAGGTGTGAGGGGCCGGTCATGAGCAGCGACAGTCCCGTGCGGGAGAACCTCACCTACGAGCAGTTCGGCGTCGCCGTGCGCGAGCTCGCGCAGACCATCGCCGACGACGGGTTCGAGCCCGACATAGTGCTCAGCATCGCGCGCGGCGGCGTCTTCGTCGCCGGCGGGCTCGCCTACGCCCTCGACTGCAAGAACCTGCATCTGGTGAACGTCGAGTTCTACACCGGCGTGGGGACGACTCTCGAGATGCCGGTCATGCTCGCCCCCGTCCCCAACGTCATCGACTTCAGCGACAAGAAGGTCCTGATCACGGACGACGTCGCCGACACCGGCAGGACGCTGAAGCTGGTCCGCGACTTCTGCCTCGAAACGGTCGCCGAGGTGCGGTCCGCCGTGATCTACGAGAAGTCCCACTCGCTCGTGAAGTGCGAGTACGTGTGGAAGCGGACCGATGACTGGATCAACTTCCCGTGGTCCGTGCTGCCTCCCGTCGTGAAGCGGGCCGGGCAGGTTCTGGACGCCTGAGGGCGGACGAGCGCACGGACGAAGGGCCCCGGCAGTGCCGGGGCCCTTTTTCGTCTGTGCTCTGTGCTCGGTGCCAGAACCGCGCCGTGCTCGGTGCTAGAACGTGCCCAGTTTCACGATCGACAGCAGGGCGATCAGCTGGATCGCCGACGCGCCGAGGGCCTTCGGCCACGGCAGGTCGTGGGACTTGCCGACCATGAGGGTGAGCAGAACGCCCGCCGCGACCCAGGTGGCCCAGCCGAGGAGCTGGACGAAGCCTGCGTTGCCGCCGAAGAACATGGCGAAGAGCAGGCGGGGAGCGTCGGTGATGGACATGATCAGCATGGAGAGGCCGACCGTCGGCTGCCAGGCTCCGTCGCCGCCGAGCTGGCGGGCCAGGGTATGGGTCACCACGCCCAGGACGAAGGACGAGAGCACCATCGCGATGGCCGTCACCAGGACGATCGGGACCGCGTTGGTGAGGGTGGCGTTTATCGCGTCCGCGCGGGCGCCGTCGAAGCCGAAGACGGCGAGCAGGCCGTAGAGGAAGGTCACGATGAGGGCGGGGCCCCACATCGCGTAGTCCCGCATCTGGAGGAAGGTCTGGTTCGGGGCGAGGACGATCCCCTTCAGCAGGTCCTTCCAGTGCAGGCGCGGGCCGATCGGGCCGGACGGCGCCGCCGAGCCCGCGTGGTAGGTCGCGCCCTGCGTGTAGCCCTCGGCCTCGTCGACGGAGAAGGCCTGGGTGCTGCCCGGGTGGTTCGCCGCGTACGGGTCGGGGGCTCCTGTGCCGTAGCCGCCGTAGCCGTTGTCGTCGCCGAAGTACTCCGGGCCGTCGCCGCCGGGCTGCGTCCGGCCGGGGTGGCCGCCGCGCGCCTGGCCCTGCGGCCAGCCGGAGCCGGACCCGCCGCCGTGCTGCGGGTACGGCTGCGGGGCCGACGGGTATCCGTACGACGGCCCCGGCTGCCCACCGTAGCTCTGGGGCGGCGCCTGCTGCCCGTACGCGGGTTGTTGCGGTCGCGCTTGCGGGGCGCGGTCGTCCCGGCCGCCGCGTCCGTTCCTGAATCCAGCCACGTCATCGAACGTACCTGGTCCCGGAGAACCGTGTGCGGGCTCGGGCGGCGGAGCCCGCCATTGCGGCAGAGCTGTGACATCCCCTAGGGGGCCCCAGGGGCCCCGGGAAACCGCTGGGGGCCGCCGCGAGGTCAGTCCCCGCTGAGCCCGGCGAGGGCGGCTCGCATGGCCTCGGTGAAGCGCCGGCCGGCCGGGAGGAGCTCGCCGCTGCGGAGGAGCGTGTCGACGGCACCGCAGGTGTACCCGTACCAGGTGGCGTGTTCCCGCTCGGCCCGGAGAGACGGCGCGGCAGTGCTCCGCTCGGTGTGCCAGAAGTCGCAGACGCCCAGGTGGGCGTAGGTGCCCTGGAGGAGCGCGTCCAGTGGCCGGGGGTCGGGGCGCCAGGGGGCGTGGTAGCGGGCCGGTGACGCCGGACCGTACAGGGGGACCAGGTCGAGCAGGGCCCCGAGCTGGACGTGCAGGAACTCGTGGACCAGGGTGAGGGCGAAGAGCACGGGATCGGCGGGCGGGGAGAGGGCGACGGCGCCGTAGGCCCGGCGGGCCGCGGAGCTCACCGCCGTGCCGCCCGGTCCGGGGCGGAGCGGCACCAGGGTGGACAGGCAGGCGGCGACGGCCTGAGCGTGCCAGGGATGCCGGCGGACCAGGACCTGCCAGGCGCCGTCCAGGGCGCGCTGCCACTGCCCGGCCTCGGCGGTGCTCTGCGGCCCGGCGAGGGGATGGCCGTGGACGTCGCGGAAGGGGCCGCGGTCGGCCAGCCGCAGGCTCAGCACCAGGCCGTCGCACTCGGTGGCCAGCAGGTGCGGTCCGGACAGGGCGGCCGGTCCGCCGTCGGTCAGCTCGCCGAACCAGGAGAGGTCGGGCCGGTCGCCGTCGGCGCACCCGGCCAGCGCGCGGGCCAGGCCCTCGTCGAGGTAGGGGTGGAGCAGCACCGCCCGCCAGCGGTCCGGATCGTCGCGGTGCAGGGCGGCCAGCCGCCGGTAGGGCTCGTCGAATCCCGAGCCCGGGGGCAGTGCCCGGCGGACGGCGGCCATCAGCAGCCTGCGCTTGCTGAGCTGACCGCGTCTCAGCCCGGCGACGGCCGCGGTGCCGCCGCGGGCGCGGGCGACGGCGTGGAACAGGTCCGGGTCGACGTCGTGCATAGCGAGGGTGCCGGGGGCGGACGGGGCGGGGCGCGGGTCGGAGTGCGGGACGGGCACGGGGCGCGGGTCGGGAACGAGGCGCGGGTCGGAGTGCGGGACGGGCACGGGGCGCGGGTCGGGAACGGGGCGCGGGTCGGAGTGCGGGACGGGCACGGGGCGCGGGTCGGGAACGGGGCGCGGGTCGGAGTGCGGGACGGGCACGGGGCGCGGGTCGGAGTGCGGGACGGGCACGGGGCGCGGGTCGGGCACGGGGCGCGGGTCGGGAGGTGGGACGGGCACGGGGGCTTGCTCCTCGCGGGCGGGCCGGGTGCGGGGCGCCGTCATCTCGCGGCCGGCTCTGCCGCCGCACGCAGCGCCGTGACGTCCCGGCGCAGCCGTTCGGCGATGTGGTCGACGAGGACGGCGAGGTCCTGGCAGTAGACGGACGGGGCGGCGAAGGGGGTCGGGGTCGCCCCGGGGTGGTAGCGGTGGGCGTACAGGCCGCCGCCGCACACCGTCGCGCGGGGGCAGGCGGCGCAGACGGGGGCGAGGCCGGCCAGTCCGCGCTGGCGGGCCCGGAAGGCCTCGTGGCAGGCGGCGTCGGCGAAGGTGTGGTGGAAGACGTCCAGACCGGTGCCCGGGGCCCCGGGGTAGGTGACCTTCAGGGAGTCGGCCTGTTCGATCGTGCCGTCGGTCTCGACGACCACGAGGTCGACCGGGGTCAGTCCGACGGTCTCGCTGCGGGCGGTGCCGCCGAGCAGCAGCGCCAGGATCTCCTCGAAGAGCCGGACGCCGGTCTCCCGGTGCGGTGCGTCGTACCAGCGGTCGAAGACCGCGCACAGCCACCGCGCGTACGGCGCCGGTCCGTCGGGGGCGGCTCCGGGCGCCGTGCGCGGCGGGCTGGTCCGGTCGGCGAGGCCGGGCGGCGGGCTGTCCCAGGTGCCGTGCGGCAGCAGGAGGTTGAGCCGGGGCGGGGCGAACTCCAGCAGCGCCTCGTAGGTCTCGACCGGGTCGGCGGCCAGGTCGACGGTGCACAGCAGCCCGGCGTAGAGGGCGCGGTAGGGGCCGTCGGCGAGGAGCCGCAGCGCCCGCGCCACGTCGGCGTGGCTGCCGCGGCCGTCGGGGCGGCGGCGGTGCCGGTCGTGGGTGGCGGCGGTGCCGTCGACGCTGACCCCGACCCGGACGCCGTGCCGGGCCAGGACCGGCAGCAGTGCCGGGTCCTCGACCAGCCGCAGGCCGTTGGTCTGCAGCGTGAGCCGCAGCTCCGCCACCCCGTGCAGGGCGTCGGCGAGTTCGCGCAGTACGGCGTCCAGCCGCACCGGCCCCACCAGCAGCGGCTCGCCGCCGTGCAGGACGACGTGCACCTCGCCCAGGCGGTGCCGGCGGGCGTGCTCGGCGATCAGTGCGGCCGTCCTGCGCACGGTGCCGGGGGCCATGACGCGGGGGCGGTCGCGCCAGCTCTGGTCCACCGACTCGTAGACGTAGCAGTAGTCGCAGGCGAGATTGCAGCGACTGTGGATCTTCAACAGGAACTGCCGGAACGGGACCATGGGCCAGCCTCGCTGGGGCGCACCGGAGCCGCTCCCGCCGACGGCCGGGTCGACACGGAACGGGTGCTGGCGGGTGGCCGCATCCTACCGCCCGCCAGGTCGCCCGGACCGCGCTGCGCTCACGTGGTCGGCGGCTCGATGTCGGAGTCCAGCCGGACCCCGCGTGCGATCGCCAGCGTCGTCGGGTGCTGTTCTCCCAGGGTGTGTCGGGCGCGCGCCAGGGCGTCCTCCAGCAGGGCGTCCGCCTCCGCCGTGCGGCCCAGCTCGCGCAGGCTCAGCGAGAGGTTGGAGCCGCTGCCGACGGCGTCGTAGTGGTCGGGCCCGAACGCGGCCAGCAGCCCCTCCCGCGCCCTGGCCTCGATGGCGGCGGCCTCCTGGACGCGGCCGGCCGCCACCAGGTCGTTGGCGTGGTTGAGCATGCAGCAGTAGGTGTACGGGTGGTTCTCCCCGAGGACGGTGCGCAGGTGTGCCGTGGTGCGTCCGGAGAGCGCGAGTGCCTCCTCCAGGCGGCCCTGCAGCCGCAGGTACACCGCCATGTTGTTGGCGCAGACCAGGGTGACGGGGTGTTCCTCGCCCAGGTAGTCCTTGTAGCGGCCGAGGGCGCGTTCGGTGAGCTCCAGTGCCTGCGTGGTGTCGCCGAGCGCGGCCAGGTCGCCGGCCAGGCTGCAGGCGACGGCGAGGGTGTCGTAGTGGTCGGGGCCGTGGGCCTGCAGGTAGCGGTTGTAGATGTCCTGGTCGATGTCGCGGGCCTCGGCGTACCTGCCGTCCCGGCACAGCGCCACGGCCAGGTTCTTGCGCGCCCGCAGGGTGTCGCTGTGTCCGTCGCCGAGCAGCTGCTGGTAGAGGCGGGTGGTCGTCTCCAGCAGGCTCAGGGCCTGCTGGAGCTCGCCGGTCTCGCGCAGGTCGCGCGCGTAGTTGTTGGCCAGGTTCAGGGTGCGCGGCTTCATGCTGCCCTGGTTCTGCCGCTGCCGTTCGTAGGCGCTGCGGTGCAGTTCCAGGGCGGCCCGGCGGTCGCCCGCCAGGTACTCGGACATGCCGAGGTTGTTGGCGTACATCAGGGTGCGCTGGTGGTCCTCGCCGAATTCGGCGTACGCCGCCTCGTAGGTGTTGCGGTCCAGCTCGCGGGCCTCCTGGTAGCGGCCGAGGGCCCGCAGGTCGGCGCCGACGTTGCCGGCCGCGGCGAGGGTGGCCGGGTACTCGGCGCCCCGGGTGCGGGTGAACCGGTGCAGGACGTCGGCGTCGAGTTCGTACGCCTCCACCAGCCGCCCCTGCGAGCGGAGCACGTTGCCCAGCTGGGTACGGAGCAGCAGGGTGTGCGTGTCGTCGGGGCCGCCCGGGAAGTCCCGGCGCCCCCAGCGTTCCAGGGTGCGTACGGCGAGGTCGTGCGCGGTGCTGTACAGGCTGCGCTTCCACAGGTAGCGCACCGAGTCGGTGATCAGCTTGCGGACCTCGGGGTTGGGGTCGGCGGAGGCGCGGGAGGGTTCCAGGTGGGGCAGGAGCTCGTCGTACTCGTCCCAGTCGGCGGTGGCCTCCGGGTTGCCCGGGTTGGCGTCCGCGAGTGCGGTGTGCACCACCCTGCGCAGCTCCGCCCAGCGCTGTTCGCCGACCCCGTCCCGGATGACCGCCTGGACCAGCCGGTGCACGCTGAGGGTCTCGCTGCCCTGGTCGCTGCGGGCCAGCCCGTACCGGTTGAGGAGGCGCAGCAGCTGGGCGACGGCCATCTCGTCGCGGGGTTCGTCCGTGTCCGAGGTGAGCGCCCGGGTGACCGCCCGGCCGTAGAGCAGCCGCATGGGGATGGGGTCGGGGCCGAAGAAGGAGCAGATCTCCAGCATCTCGGCGGCCGCCCGGTCGCGCCTGCGCAGGTCCTCCACCGCGATCTGCCAGGTCCTGGCGGCGGAGTTGGGGTACTCCCGGGGCGGCAGCTGGGTGTGGTCGAGGATGTCGGCGGGGCGGTCCCGCAGCTGGGCGAGATAGCGGTCGACCGGCATGTTGCTCTCGCTCAGCCAGGTCGCGGTCTGCCCCACCGCGAGGGGCAGGTCGCCGAGTTCGCGGGCGATCTGCTCCGCGTCCTCGGCGGAGAGCAACGGGCTGAACCTGTGCAGCAGTTCGACGCTCTCCGCCCGGGTGAAGACCTCCACCTCGGCCCGGCCCGCGCTGTTGACCCAGGCCCGGTCCCGCGAGGTGATCAGCACGTGCCCGCCGGGCGGTCCGGAGGGCAGGAGTCCGTCGAGTTCCTTGGGGCTGCCGGCGTTGTCGTAGACGAGGAGCCAGCGGTCGTAGGGCTGTCCCTGTCCGAGGACGCGCAGGACGGCCTCCGCGGTGCTGCCCACGTCCTCGCCCTCCTCCAGGTCGAGGTAGGGGGCGAGGTCGGCGAGGGCGGAGCGGATCAGGCCGGGCTGGGCGGCGTTCATCCACCAGACCACGTCGTAGGAGGACTTGTGCCGGTGCGCGTACTCGAGCGCGGTCTGTGTCTTTCCCATGCCGCCGAGCCCGTACAGCGCCTGGCTGGGCACGGTGGCGGTGGGCCCGGCGGTGAAGTGGTCACGGAGCCGTTCCAGCAGCGGGCCGCGGCCGGTGAAGGAGAGGTTGCGCGACGGCAGGCGCTGGGCCGCCGGGATCGAGCCGGGGAAGCCGGGCAGGGCCGCGGCCGCGGCCGCCGCGGTTCCGTCCGGGAGGCGCCGGCCGGCGGGCGGTCCGAGGACCGCCAGGAGCTGGTCGACGGCCTCGGCCGGACCGCACCGGCTGAGGTCGGCGGCCGTGCTGTCGAGGTACGGGCCGGCGGCCGCCGGGTCGAGGTCCTGGAGCCGGACGGCGACCAGGCCGGGACCGCCGAGCGTCTCGTGCCCGGCCAGCTGGAGGCGGATCGCGGCGGCCCGCGACTGGGTCGCGTACTCGGGCGACAGCAGGGCGAGCACCCGGCCCTGGCCGCTCAGGGTGCCGGCCACCTCGGGCAGGACGATGCCGTCCGGGGCGACCGTGCTGTGCAGCGAGACCTGGTAGCCGACCGACTCCAGGGCCTCCGCCGTCCACTCCGCCCAGACCCGGCCGAGCGGCGCGTAGCTGATGTAGATCTGGGTGGGCAGGGTACGGGGGGTGCGCAGATAGGCGGCGCGCAGTTCGGCCCGCCGGTCCACGGGCAGCGGGGCGAGCCGGCGTACCCGGCCCTCCGAGATCCATTCGGTGAGCCGCTCGAACGCGGTGAGCAGCGAGCGCTCCTGGCGCGGCCGGTCGGCGATCGTGGCGGGGATCTCCTCGTACGCGTAGAACGCCTTGTACGGGATCTCTATCTCGCCCCAGTAGCGGCTGCGGTCCTCCTCCGGGAGCCAGCTCAGGAAGGGTTCGAACTCGGAGCGGGAGAAGTCCCGGCCGGCCTCCAGCCGTTCGGTCTCGGCCTCCTCGACCCGCATGGGGACCGGCAGCACCTTGATGTCACGGGGTGCGGAGCGCCGCACGGCGGCCGCCGCGTCCACCCCGCCGCGGATGCTCTGGGCGCTCATCGTGAAGCAGTCGACGAGGACGTCGGGCAGGATGATGGTGCAGATGCCGGAGGTGTCGCTCACGCCCGTACGGCTGTCGATCAGCACGTAGTCGTAGGTGGCGACCATCTCCTCGCGCAGGGCCTGGAGGAAGTACCCGCCGCCGTGCCGGTCGTAGAAACTGTGCCAGTTGAAGCTGGTCACGGCGGCGGAGTAGGCGGCCGTCTGGCGTCCGGCGGGCAGGAAGTCGAGCCGGCCGCCGGAGGGGAACTCCAGCAGCAGCCCGACGGTGTACGGGGTCAGGTCCGCGGCTTCCCGCAGCCAGCCGTCGTCGCCGGCGCCGGCGGTCGCGGCCGGACGCGGCCCGGGGCCGCCGACGGTCTCGCGGACCGGGGGCGGCTCGGGGCTCAGCACCGTGCGCACATAGGCCTGCACCATGTTGATCAGGCCGTCGGAGGAGCGCAGTTCGGGGTCGACCAGCAGGGGGTGCAGATAGCGGTGCAGGCCGGGGGCCTCCAGGTCCCAGTCGACCAGCAGCACCCGGTGGCCGCCGCTGGCGAGGATCCAGCCGACGTTGGCGAGCGCCATGGTGCGCCCGGTGCCGCCCTTGTACGAGTAGAACGTGACGATCTTGCCCGGTCCGCCGGTGCTACTGGTCATCGTCTGGGTCCTTCGGAACGGATCGTCCGCCGTGCGGCTGCGGTGGGGGCGGGGCAGCGTCCGGGCGGGGCGTCGGGGCGCCGCCGAGGAACGGGAACCGCGGCGGCATGTCGGCGGGTATGGGCGGGCCCGGGATGGTGAGCCCCGTCATCGGGGGCGGGGTCGGACCCGTGGGAACCCGCAAGGGTGTGGTGCTCTCCATCTCCATCAGCCGGTTCTGGGCCACCACCAGCATCACGGAGAGCCGTTCGTCGAACTCCTCCCCGCCCACCCGGACCCGGAACAGGGGATCGTGCGGGTCGTTCTGCCGACGCCAGTTGCGCCAGAACACATGGCTCAGGTCCTCCCAGATCGACTCGCCGCCGGACTCCTCGTCGGCGTCGTGACAGGGCACGAGAACGCCGGTGGCCGGGCGGTTCTGGCCGTCGTAGTCCGCGAGCACGTCCCGGTAGGCCGGGCTGCGCGCGGCCCACGGATCGACCAGCAGGATGCTCGTCTGGTTGTTGGCCATCGACTCGTCGAGCCGGCTGCTCAGCCCGGCGTCGACCACCTCGACGCTGCTGGTGTAGGGGCCCGACTCCATGATCACCCGCTGGGCCCGCCGGGCGACCGTGGGGTCCTTGGGCGGGTGGTACGGCGTCCATTCCCGCGGCGAGCGCCCGTAGTACTCCGACCGGTGCCGCCCTTCGGGCAGCGCGTCCGCGACGCCGGCGGCCAGGAAGATCTCCACGTGCCCGGCACCGGGTGCGGAGGCCCGCGGGTGCCCGCCCGCGGGGAAGAGGCCGCGGACCTCGCCGAGGTCGAGACCGGAGGTGAAAGGCAGCCGGAAGCGGTCCGCGGCCATCCGCACCCGGGCGGCGACCTTCCGGACGACCCTGCGGTACGCCAGGCCCATCGGGTCGGTGCGCAGGATCTGCAGCAGTCCCTGCGTGACGTACTCCTGGCCCATGTCGGCCTCGTGGTACTGGAACCGGGCGATCTCGTCCGGCAGGTCCCCCTCCATGGGCGCCCAGAGGACCGGGACCAGCGCCGGCACGTCGATCTCGGTCTCCCGGCGGTACTCGCGCAGCCTGTCCCGGAAGGCCGTCCACTCCTTGCCGCAGTACTCGCTGTTCAGGTACGCCGGGGAGTACAGCGCGACGAAGGCGCGGCAGTGCCCGACCGCGGCGCCGAGCACCCGCGCCCAGTCGTCGCCCAGGCCCAGCCCCTCGACGTCCCGGAACGGTGGCTGAGCCGCGGGATCGGCGCCGATCTGACGGAGTTCCAGCACCAGATCGTCGTAGAACCGCTTCACGAACTCGTCAGGATTGTCCTTCCGCGCATAGCTGAGGAAGAAATACGGCTCCTGAACCAAGGCGCCCCCCGAGTGCTCTCCGGCCGACCTGACAGTGTGCCACCTGAATGCCAGAGCATGTCCGGGTCATACCCCGAGGGGTGAGACCTCAAGCTGCCGCGTCCTGACCGCCTGTCAAGTGTGCCCAGGGGGGCGGGGAGAGGCGGGAATACGGGGCGGGGAAGGGCGGGCGGGGAGACCGGGCGGGAGGGTCTCGCGGGTAGGCCGGGCGGGACGGCCGCGCGGGGAGAGCGGGCGGGACTGCCACGCGGGAAGACCGGGCGGGACTGCCACGCGGGAAGAGCAGGCGGGACTGCCACGCGGGAAGAGCAGGCGGGACTGCCACGCGGGAAGACCGGGCGGGACT